>DATMRU010000020.1:0-319909 GCA_035565935.1 Roseomonas sp. | reverse complement strand
CGCCGTGCTGCCGCAGGTGCAGGATGGCTCGCTGCGTGCCCTGGCTGCCACCGCCGAGAAGCGCATGCCGCAGCTCCCCGAGGTGCCGACCTTGGCCGAGGCCGGCCTGCCCGACGCCACCTCCTATGGCTGGCAGGCGCTGATCGTCCCCGCCGGCACGCCGCGGGAGCGGATCGACCGCTTCGCCCGTGAGGCCCGCGTCGCGCTGGCCACGCCCAAGGCCAAGCAGGCGATGGATGCCTCCGCCTTCGAGGTGGTGACCGACAGCCCGGAGGAGGCGGCCGCCTTCGTGGCGGCCGAGCGCCAGCGCTGGGGTACGCTGATCCGGCAGCTTGGCCTGAAGCTGGAAGGCTGAGGACCACTCGCCCCTCCCGGCACGGCGGGGCAGGGCCCATCTGAAGGGAATGCTGCCCCGCCGGACTGCCCTTGCCCTTCCTGCCCTGCTCGCTGCCGGCCCCGGCTGGGCACAGACGGCCGAGCGCCAAAGCTGGACCGACCCCGCGCGCCGCCGCAGCCTGCCGGTGCTGCTGCGCTGGCCGGAGGTGGCCGGAGGGCCTGTGCCGCTGGTGCTGGTCTCCCATGGCCTGGGCGGCTCGCGGGAAGGGCTGGCCTATCTCGGCGAGGCGCTGGCCGAGGCCGGCATCGCCGCCCTGCACCTGCAACATCCGGGCACCGACGACAGCCTTTGGCGTGGTGCGGCGGATGGGCGCCTCGCCTTCGCCGCCGCCATCAGCGACGCCCGGCGGGCGCTCGACCGGCTGCAGGACGCGATCTTCGCACTGGACGAGCTGCAGCGCCGGCCGGAGCTTGCCGGGCGCGTCGATCTGGCGCGGCTCGGCATCGCCGGGCATTCCTACGGCGCCTGGCTGGTGCAGCACATGCTGGGCGAACGGCTGCCGGGCGGCGACCGTGGCCTCACCCTGCCGGACCCGCGGCTTTCGGCGGGCATCGCGCTCTCGCCGGTGCCGCCGGCCGGGCTGCCGCCGCGCCTTGCCTTCGCCCGGGTGCGGGCGCCGATGCTGCATGTGACGGGCACGCAGGACAATACCTGGGTGGATGGCACCAGCGCGGCGGAGCGGCGCATCCCCTTCGATGCAACCGCCGCGCCAGGCGCCCTCGCGGTGCTGAAGGGCGCAACCCATGCCAGCTTCGCCGGTGAGGCGGGGGCTGGCGCCCGCTGGGAGGAGGCGACCTACCACCCGCGCGTCGCCGGCCTTGCCGTCGCCTTCCTGCGCGCTCTATGGCGGCGCGACGCCGTGGCGCGGCAGTTCCTGCGCGACGGCGCGCCGGGCCTGCTGGCACCCGGCGACGTGCTGGAAACCAGGGGCCTGGACTGAATGCCGGACTACACGCTGGAGCGCGCGGCGGGCGGCCGCGTCGCGGGAGTGGACGAGGTGGGGCGCGGCCCGCTGGCCGGGCCGGTGCTGGCCGCGGCGGTGGTCTTCCACGGCGAGCCGCCCGCCACCCTCGCCATGCTGCTGGACGACAGCAAAAAGCTCGACGCCGCCCGGCGCGAGGCGGCCTGTGCGTTATTGCAATCCGCCGCCCGCGCCGGCGTCCTGGATTTCGCGATCGGCGCGGCGAGCGCGGTGGAGATCGGGCGCCTCAACATCCTCCGCGCCACGCATCTGGCCATGCACCGCGCCATCCTGCGCCTGCCGGCGCTGCCCGACCTCGCTCTGGTGGATGGCAATGCGGCCCCGGGCCTGCCCTGCGCCGTGCGCTGCGTGGTGAAGGGGGATTCGATTAGCCTCTCGATCGCTGCTGCTTCGATCCTCGCCAAGGTGACGCGCGACCGTGCCATGGCGCGGCTCGACCGCCGCTGGCCGGGTTATGGTTTCGCGCGACATGCCGGCTACCCGACGGCCATGCACCGCGATGCGCTGATGAAACTGGGCCCCTGCCCGCACCATCGCCGTGGTTTCGCGCCGGTGGACCAGTTCGCCCTGCTCTGACGCCCTGAAAAAACTGCGACTCGGCTTCCTTGACGACGCGACTCGACCCAACGCATTGTCTCCCTTCGAGTCGCTGGGGGTTTCGCGGGCGTGGGTACGGGCTTAGATCTGCCGCTGGATTGCATCCTTGAAGGGGATTGCATCGAAACCCTGCGGCGACTGCCGCCGGCCTCGGTGCACGCCATCTTCGCCGACCCGCCTTACAACCTCCAACTGCGGGGCGCGTTGCGGCGGCCGGACGAGAGCCTGGTGGACGGCGTGGACGATGCCTGGGACCGCTTCACCGATCTCGCCACCTATGACGCCTTCACCCGCGCCTGGCTGACCGAGGCGCGGCGCGTGCTGCGCAAGGACGGCACGATCTGGGTGATCGGCAGCTATCACAACGTCTTTCGCCTCGGCGTGGCGCTGCAGGATCTGGACTTCTGGATCCTGAACGACGTCATCTGGCGCAAGGCCAATCCGATGCCGAACTTCCGCGGCCGGCGCTTCACCAACGCGCATGAGACGCTGATCTGGGCGGCGCGTGGGCAGGAGAGCCGCTACAAGTTCAACTACACCGCCATGAAGTCGCTGAACGACGACGTGCAGATGCGCAGCGACTGGTTCATCCCGCTCTGCACCGGCGGTGAGCGCCTGCGCGACGCGGAGGGCAGGAAGGTCCATCCGACGCAAAAGCCCGAGGCGCTGCTGCACCGCGTGATTCTCTCCTGCACCGCGCCGGGCGAGGTGGTGCTCGACCCCTTCCTCGGCTCCGGCACCACGGCAGCGGTGGCGAAGCGGCTGGGCCGCCGCTACATCGGCATCGAGCGCGACCCGGACTATGCCGCCGCGGCACGCGCCCGCATCGACGCGGTGGAGGCGCTTTCCGAAAGCGCCGCCCTGGTGATGCCGACCAAGCGCGAGCAGCCGCGCATTCCCTTCGGCGCGCTGGTGGAGCGCGGCCTGGTACCGCCGGGCGCCAAGCTGGTCGACCGGCACCGCCGCTTCATCGCCGATGTCGGCGCCGATGGCTCGCTCCGCTGCGGCAAGGCGCAGGGCTCGATCCATCAGGTCGGTGCGGCCGTGCAGGAGGCGCCCTCCTGCAACGGCTGGCTGTTCTGGCATATCGAGCGGCGCGACGGCTCGCTGCGCCTGCTGGACGAGCTGCGGGCCGAGCTGGCGCGCGGCATGGGCTGACGCCGCGCCGTCTGGCCTCCGCCCGGGCTCGCCGCTGGGCGGAGGGGTTCCGTCAGTGATCCCGGCCGCGCCCGGTCTTCTCCTGCAACTCGTCGATGCGCCGGGAGGCCTCGGCCTTCGTCAACGTCTCGTCGAAGGGCTCGCCGGCCTCCTCGCATAGGGTCTTGAGATAGCTGGCCTGGGCGCCGGTCATGCTTTCCTCGCCGGTGGTCCAGTCGGAGGGGTCCTTGACGGTGTTGCTCGGCGCGTCCTTCGGGGTCTGGCTCATAGGCTGGCTCCTTGGCGGCAGGAGGGCTGCCGCGTCCTTCTTGTTCATGACCTGTTCCTGAAGAACCTGCGGGCTGGCCATAAGTTGCGCAACGCCCCGGTGCCGGAGGGCCTGCGCCCCGCACACTCGCCTGAGTTGCGCCCTGGAGGATGCGAGAGGCGGGCAGAAAGGGCCGAGCTCCCGGAGGCCAGCGGGGTGCGTGCCGCAAGGTGCCGCAGAAGAGGAAGGAGTTTTCGGGGGATGCCTCATCTGCAGCCGCTTGGCTGCTTGTCCCAAGACAGCTGCAAGAAATTTCGGTTAAGCCGCGGCGATCCGAAGATTCTCAACCATTGGTGTTTTTACAGGAAGCTGGCTGAGGCTTCACCCTTGCACGGGGTAACTCTCTGGCTGCGTCTTCCTTTCCGCTTCAGGAGCATCAGCGGATGTCTCCTGTGGCCGGGGTTGTGTCGGCGTGGCCCGTAGCGTCCTGAACCACCGGGAGAAGCCGTGATGACCACCCAGCGTACGATCCACGATGTCGCGGACACCACGCCGTGGCTGACCCAGACCCTGACCTACGACGATGACGGGCGGCTGTTTCAGCGGGACTTCGTGCTCGACAACCATGGTTCCGTGCATGTGGACTACGATGTCGCGGGCCAGGATGACTGGAGCAAGATTACCTTCACCTACGACGCCGAGGGCAGGCTCGAGACGAAGGAAACCAATTTCGACGACGGCGCGCGCAACGTCACCGTGCATGACGTGGATGGCACCGAGGCCTGGCAGGCCCTTACCATTGCTTATGACGATGCGGGGCAGCGCTACCGCGTCGACAGCTTCCTCGATGACGGCGGCAAGATCATCGCCACCTACGATGTCGCCAGCACGGAAAGCTGGACCAAGCAGAGCTTCACCTTCGATACCTCGGATCAGGTGACCTTCCAGGCCACCGACTTCGACGATGGTAGCCGCTCGACGGTGCAGTACGACGTGGCGGGGCTGGAGGACTGGAAGCAGCTCACGCTGGACTATGATGCGGCGGGCCAGCTCTACCGTCAGCTGACCGAGCATGACGACGGCACCGGGACCGAGGTGTTCCAGGACGTCTGCGACGCGGCGGACTGGTCGAAATACGCCGTCTCCTACGATCAGGACGGGCATGTCAGCCAGCGTCTGGTCACCTTCGATGAGGGGGGGGCCGCCAGCATGCGTTACGACACGGCGGGCAGCGAGTCCTGGGTCGTCCAGGCGCGGATTGCCCTGCCGGACGGCCAGCTCGGCTACGGTGCCACGGTGGGCGATGATGGTTCACTGAGCGAGAATCTCGGCCAGGCCTGCTGGGAGGAGAGCACCAATGAGAGTGGCGCCGTGACGCACCGCTCGGCCGATTTCGGAAATGGCATCACGCTCATCGTGGACTACGACATCGCGAACACGGAGAGCTGGTCCGTCTACGCGGTGCTCTATGACTCGGAGAACCAGCCGCTCTATTCCGCTGGCATCTATGACGACGGGCATCTGGACGAGACGGTGGCGGCACCGACGGACTGGATGGTCTGAGACAAGGCGCCGTGCCAGGGCCTCCTGGCACGGCGCTTCACCCGCGGAGCCGGGTGAGGAAAGGGGCCGGCTGGGTTGAGCTTCAGCCTGGCCGGTTGCATTTTTTCCCCGTTCGCGCGCCGCCCATGTCCGGGACGCGGCGGGGTGCCCGGTCAGCGATGCCTTCGATCTCGACGATGGCAGCCGCAGTGCGACGCAGTATGATGCTGCCGACGCGCATTCCTGACAGAGCCTGACGCGCGACTTCGGTGCCGCCCGCCGGTTGATGCACGAGCGGACGCTCCTGAACGATGGCAGCCGCGCCGATCGCTTTCACGACGCGACCAATCTGGTGGGCTGGTCGTCCTGCACCCTGACCATCGATGCCGAGGCCGCGGCGCTGCAGCGCGTCGCGGAACTTGGCGAAGGCGCGACATTGGTGCTCAGCCGTGATGCGGCGAATGCCAGAACCTGGATGGTCGCCGCCGCTCTGCAGGATGCGGAAGGGAACCTGCTGTTCCACGCCGTCATCACTGACGGCGGCTCCTTCGCGGCCGATCCGTCACTGCCAGTGACGGGCTGGCCGTTCTGACCGGTGGCCCGGGCGGCGTGCCGCCCGGGCATTCTGCTCTCAGCCGCGGCGCAGGGCGCGCAGCGTGGCCAGCGCCAGGGCGGTCTTCACCAGCGTGCCGGGAATGAACAGCACGAAGCCGACCATCAGCGCCTTCTCCAGGCCGACGAACTGCGTCAGCCACAGCACGCCCGGCACGAAGAGCAGCAGGTGTGCCGCGGTCAGCACCAGCGCCTGCCGCGCCAGCGTGCCGCGGGCGAGGCCCGCCAGCGCGGCGGCCGGGAGGAAGCCGAGCAGGAAGCCCGCGGTCGGCCCCATCAGTGCCGCCGGGCCGGCTGCGCCGCCGGCGAAGACCGGCAGGCCCAGCGCGCCTTCCACCAGATAGGCCAGCACCGCGGCCACGCCGACCCGCGTACCGCCGAGGGCGCCGAGCAGCAGCACGACCAGGGTCTGCATGGTCGCCGGCACCGGCCACATTGGCAGGGTGATCTGCGCCGAGGCGGCCAGCGCGGCGGAGCCGAGCAGGGCGAGGCCGGCGAGGTTGAGCCCGGCGCGGGCGCGGGTTGCGGTCATTTGCGTCATGCGGGGCGTCCCGTGAGTGGTCCTTGGCGCCGCCCGGGAGCGGGTGCGCGAAGGCCAGGGCTTGCCACGACGCCGGCGGCCTCGGCAAGCGCCAGCAGTCGCTGCATCGCGCCGGGCAGGGCGGGCGCCGCCGCTTCGGGCGACCACCATTCCCCCTCGATGCCATGGGGTGCGCTCGCCGTCGCGGCCAGCAGCGTCATGCGCAACTCGAAATGGGTGAAGCCGTGCTTCGCCTCGCCGGGCAGGCGGCGCCAAGCGAGTCCGGGCGCCGGGACGGAGGCCAGCGCCTCCTCCTCGCTCCACGCCTCGGCGCGCCAGAGCGTGCCGGGCAGGCCCAGCATTCCGCCCAGCAGGCCGGTGGGCGGGCGGCGGCGCAGTAGGAGGCGCCCTTCGCCATCACTCAGCAGGAAGTGCACGCCGTGCTTCACCGGCCGCGCTGCCTTTGGGGCCTTGCGCGGCAGGGTGGCGGCGATGCCCGCCTTGCGCCCCTCGCATTCCGCCTGCCAGGGGCAGATGGCACAGGCCGGGTTGCGCGGCGTGCAGATGGTGGCGCCGAGATCGAACAGCGCCTGCACGAAATCCGCCGGGCGGCTGCGGGCCTCCGGTTGCTCCATCCAGCCCTGCGCCAGGGTTGCGAGGCGGGGGCGGGCGCCCGGCAAAGGCTCCTCCACCGCCCGGACGCGGCTTGTCACCCGCTCGACATTGCCATCCAGCGGCACCACGGGGCGGTCGAAGGCGATGGCGGCCACCGCGGCGGCGGTATAGGCGCCAATCCCCGGCAGGGCGCGCAGCCCTTCCACCGTGTCGGGGAAGCCACCCATCGCTGTCACGGCCTGGGCACAGGCATGCAGGTTGCGGGCCCGGGCGTAGTAGCCGAGCCCGGCCCATTCCTCCGCCACCGCCTCCCAGGGTGCCGCCGCCAGCGCCTCGATGCTGGGGAAGCGCTCCAGGAAACGGCGCCAGCGCGGCGTCACGGCGACCACGGTGGTCTGCTGCAACATGACTTCCGAGAGCCATATGCGGTAGGGATCCCGCTTCGCCTCGCGCCAGGGCAGGGCGCGGCGGTGGCGGTCATACCAGGTGAGCAGGGCGGAGCCGGAAGGAAGCACGGATGCAGGAAGAGGACGAACCGCCGCGCGGATCAAGCCCCCCGGCGAAGAAAGCAGGGGAGGAGGCGCGACCGGCTCCCGTCTGGCGGGCGGATCTCGGCCCGCGCCCACTGGCGGCCCTGCTGCCGCGCCTGACCCGGCCGGTGTTCAAGCGCCGCAGCCCGGCCGCCGCCCATCTGATAACCGACTGGCCGGAGATCGTCGGTCCGGCGCTGGCGGCGCAGAGCATGCCGCTGCGGCTGGTCGGCGGCACCCTGACGCTCCGCTGCGCCGGCCCCATGGCCATGGAGCTGCAGCACATGGCGCCGCAGCTCGTCGCCCGGATCAACACCGTGCTGGGGCAGCGGCTGGTGGAACGGCTCCGCTTTGTCCAGGGCAGCATGCCGGCCCCGGCTCCGAAGGCACGCTGCCCGGCCCCGGTGGCGCTGCCGGCACGGGTGGGCGAGGCGCTGGATTCGGTGCCCGACCCGGAGCTGCGGGCCGCCCTGGCGCGGCTGGGGCAGGGGGTCTATCGCCGGCGCGGCTGAGGCGGGAACCCCGCCGCGCGAAATGGCGAAGTGCAACGGCGGATGGACAGGCGCGCGCCGGCCGGCCATCTGCGGCGGGATCGCCTCCGGGCAGGGTTCTGCGGTAGAGACACCACAGGTCGGCCGCCCGGGTGGGATGTTGCCACCGCCAAGCCCGAAGGAGCTTCCATGCCGCTTTCCCGTCGCACGCTGATGCTGGCCCCGGCCGTCCTGCTCCCGGTCGCCGCCATCGCGCAGGAGACCGACCCCCGCCTCGGCGAGCGCTCGGCGGGTCCGGCCGACGCGCCGGTGACGGTGCTCGAATTCTTCTCCCTGACCTGCACCCATTGTGCCGCCTTCCACCGGGAGACCTGGCCGCGCGTGAAGCAGGAGCTGGTGCAGAAGGGCAAGATGCGGATGGTCTGGCGCGACTTCCCGCTGGACCAGCTCGCGCTCGCCGCCGCCCAGGTGGCCCGCGCCCTGCCGCCGGAGCGGTACGAGGGCTTCATCGGCGCGCTGCTTGCCAGCCAGGAGCGCTGGGCCTTCGCCCGCGGCATCGACAACATCGGCGAGATCGCCAAGATCGCCGCCCTCGCCGGGATGAGCCGGGAGCAGGTGGAGGCGGCGGTGAACGACCAGACGCTGCGCCGGGCCATCCTGGAGGGGCGGCTGAAGGCCGAGCAGGAGTACAAGGTGAATTCCACCCCCACCTTCGTTTTCGGCAGCAAGGCGGTGCCGGGCGAGCTGTCCTTCGACCGCTTCGCGCAGCTGGTGCAGGAGGCTTCCAGCACTTGACCGAGGTCGTGTCCGAAGGCGGCGCCCAGGACCAGGGCGCCGCGCCCGAGGAGACTCTTCCGCCGCGGGATGCCGCGGCGGAGGGCGAGGCCACCCCGCGCGACGCCGCCACCGAGGCCGCGGTACGCGCCGCAGCCCTGCGCGCGGTGCTGGCGAAGCTGCGCATTGCCGGTTTCAAATCCTTCGCCGAGCCCACCACGGTCGAGGTCCTGCCGGGCCTGACCGGCATCGTCGGCCCGAATGGCTGCGGCAAATCCAATGTCGTCGAGGCGCTGCGCTGGGCGATGGGTGAGACCAATGCCCGCGCCATGCGCGGCGGTGAGATGGACGACGTCATCTTCGCCGGCACCACCACCCGCCCAGGGCGCAACCAAGCCGAGGTGACGCTACTGCTGGAGGAGGCCGCCGGTCTCGCCCCGCCGCCGCACCATGAGACGGCGGAGCTGGAGATCACCCGTCGCATTGTGCGCGGCGAGGGAACGGGCTTCCGCATCAACGGCCGCGAGGTGCGCGGGCGCGACGTGCAGACGCTCTTCGCCGATATCGGTAGCGGCGCGCGCTCCTCGGCCATGGTCAGCCAGGGCAAGGTCGCCGCGCTGATCGCGGCGCGGCCGGAGGAGCGGCGACAGGTACTGGAGGAGGCCGCCGGCATTGCCGGGCTGCGCGCCCGCAAGCATGAGGCCGAGCTGAAGCTGCGCCAGGCCGAGACCAACCTGACCCGCGCCGACGACCTGAAGGGTCAGCTCGAAGTGCAGCGGCAGTCGCTGCAGCGCCAGGCCCGGCAGGCAGCGCGCTATCGCAATCTCTCCGGTCTGACGCGGCAGGCCGAGGCCGAGTATTTCTCCTTGCTGGTGGCCCGCGCCGAGAAGGCATTGACCGGCAGCCGCGCGGCCTATGCCGCCGCGCGCGCCGCCACCGGGCAGGCCGAGCAAGCCGCCGCCGAGGCTACCAAGCGCGCCTTCGCCGCCGAGCGGGCGCTGCCCGCGCCGCGCGAGGAGGAGGGCGAAGCCCGCACGGCGCTGGAACGCCATCGCGTCGAGTCGGAAGGGCTGGAGGCGGAGGAGCGCCGCGCCCGTGCCGCGCTGGCCGATGCCGAGGCGCGACTGGCCCAGATTCAGGGCGACCTGCACCATGCCCAGCGGCTGGTCGAGGATGCCGGCACCGCCGAGGCGCGGCTGACCGAGGAGGCGCGGACGCTGGAGGAGGTGCTGGCCGCCTTGCCGCAGCGCCGCGAGGCCGCGCTGGCCGAGCAGGCCGAGGCCGAGGAGGCCGTATCCGGACTAGAGCGCGAGGCCGACCGCGCCGCCCAGCAGGCCGCCGAGGCCGCCGCCGAGCAGGCGCGGGTCAGCGGCGAGGCGATGGCGGCCCGGCAGCGGGCCGAGCGGCTGCGGCAACAGCACGAAGCCCTTCTGGGACAGCAGCGCGAGGCCGAGGCCGCGCATGTCGCGCCCGAGGCGATCGAGGCCGCGGGCACTGCCCGCCAGAGTGCCGAGACGGCTCTGGCGGAGGCGCGCGCCGCGCTGGAGCAGGCCGAGGCGGCCCGTGCCGCCGCGCAGGAGCGACATGCCACCGCCCGGCGCGCCGTCGCCGAGGCGGAGGCGGCGCGCAACCGGGCCACCGCCGAGCGGGATGCCGCCGCTCATCGCGCGCGGCAGGTGACGGAGCAGCGCGACCGCCTGCGCCGGGAGCGGGATGCCGCCGCGGCCGAGCGGCCCGACCCCGCTGCCCTGGACGCCGCCCGCACCGCGACCGTCGAGGCGGAGGCCAAGCTGGCCGCCGCCCGCAAGGCGCTGTCCGAGGCAGAGGGCGCCCGCAGCGCCGCCGCCGGGGCGCATGCCCTGGCCCGTGGCAATGCCAGCGCCGCCGAGGCCGCCCGTGCCCGCGCCGATGCCGAGCGGCAGGGCCTCGCCGACCTGCTGCGCGCCCGCGAGCCGGGCGCCGCGGCGCCGATTCTCGAATCGGTGGTGGTACCGCCGGGCCTGGAGGCGGCACTTGGCGCCGCGCTCGGCGAGGCGCTGGAGAGCCCGGCCGACCCGCGTGCGCCGCGCCATTGGCGACACTTGCCGCCGCTGGAAGCAACGGTCTCCCTGCCGGATGGCGTCACGCCGCTGGGTGCGCTGGTGGAGGCGCCGCCGGAACTGGCCCGCGCCCTGTCGCAGATCGGCCTGCTGGAGGAAGGCGCGGACGGCGCCACCCTGCAGGCGCGGCTGTCGCCCGGCCAGAGCCTGGTCTCGCGCGAAGGCGCGCTGTGGCGCTGGGACGGGCATGGCGTCCAGGCCGGCGCGCCCAGCCCGGGCGCGGTGCGGCTGACCCAGCGCAACCGGCTGCGGGCGGCCGAGCAGGCTCTTGAAAAGGCCGTTGCCGCGGCGAAAGAAGCCGCCGCCGCCGCCGAGGCGGCAAAGCAGGCCGAGGCCCAGGCTGCGGGCGCTGAATCCCAGGCCCGCGCCGCGCGGAACGCCGCCGAGACGGCCCTGGCGCGGGCGCGGGAGGCCGAGGCGCGGCTTGCCGCCCAGGCGGAGCGCGCCGAGAGCCGTCTCGCGGCACTGGGGCCGCAACTTGAGCGGCTGGAAACAGAATTGCAGGCGGCTCAGGCGGCGCGCGAGGCGGCCGAGGGCGTGTTGGGCAGCCTACCGGATGCCGCCGCCGCGCGCACGGCCCGTGAGGGCGCCGGGCGCGAGGAAGGTGAGGCCCAGGCCGCCGAAGCGGCGGTGCGCGAGGCCCGACGCAAGGCCGAGGCGGCGCTGGAGGCCGCCCGGGCCGAGGAGGCGCGGCTGGCCAGCCGGGCCGCCGGGGCGGAGAGCCGCCTGCGGGCCCTGGCGCCGCAGCTCGCCCGCGTGGCCGAGGACCGCGCCGAGGCGGAACGGCTGCTGGCGGAAGCCGATGCGGCCGTGGCGGCGCAGCCCGACCTCGACAAGATGCGGCAGGGGGTGGAGGCAGCCCGCCAGGCTCTGGCGGCGGCCCGGGCGCGGGCCGCCGCCGCGCGCGACGTCGCCGCTGCGCTGACGGCCGAGGCCGAGCGCGCCACTGGCCGGCTCACCGCTGTCGCGCAGGAGCGCACCTCCTGGGCGGAGCGGCGCGAGGGCGCGGCGGCGCGGCTGGCCGAGCTGGCGCGCCGCACCGAGGAGGCGAGCGCCGCGCGCGAGGCGGCCCTCGCCGCGCCGGAGGAGGCGGCTGCCCGGCGTGCCGCCGCCGGGCGCGTGCTGGTCGAGGCGCAGGCCCGGCACGAGGCCGCCGCCGCTCGCCTGAAGGCCGCCGAGACCGAGGATCGCGCGGCAGCGGAAGCGCGCCGGCAGGCCGATGCGGCTTTCGCGGCGGCACGGGAGGCACAGCTGCGCGCCCAGGCGGCGGTGGAGCAGGCGGAAGCCGCGGCCGGTGCCGTGGCCGCCCGCCTCGCCGAGCGGCTGGGCGAGGCCGCGACGCTGCCGGCGCCGCCGGAGGATCTCTCCGAGGCCGCCGAGGAGCGCGCCCGCCGCAAGGCCGAGCGCCTGGCGCGCGAGCGCGAGGAGATGGGGCCGGTCAACCTGCGCGCCGAGCAGGAAGTCGGCGAGATGGAGGAGCGGATCGGCGCCATCGACCGCGACCGTGACGAGATCGGTGCCGCCATCGCCAAGCTGCGCGGCTCGATCGGTCATCTGAACCGCGAGGGGCGGGAGCGGCTGCGCGCCGTGTTCAACCAGGTGGATACAGAGTTCCGCGCGCTGTTCGGGCGGCTCTTCGGCGGTGGGCGGGCGCATCTGGCGCTGGTCGGCAGCGAGGACCCGCTGGAGGCCGGGCTGGAGATCTATGCCGAGCCGCCGGGCAAGAAGCTGGCCACCCTCTCGCTGCTCTCCGGCGGCGAGCAGGCGCTGACGGCGCTGTCGCTGATCTTTGCCGTGTTCCGCTGCCAGCCCGCGCCGGTCTGCGTGCTCGACGAGGTGGACGCGCCGCTGGACGACGCCAATGTCGAGCGGCTCTGCGGTCTCCTGGAAGCCATGGCGGAGGAGGCGGGCACCCGATTCCTGGTGGTGACGCACCATCCGCTGACCATGGCGCGGATGCACCGGCTCTATGGTGTGACCATGCAGGAACGCGGGGTGAGCCGGCTGCTCTCGGTCGATCTCGGCGTGGCGACGGAACTGGTCGAGGCCGGGCGTTAACCCGGCCTTTCCCGGCCTCCAGTGACGGCCCCTGTCTCCGGCTGCTTCTAGGGCGTTCCACGGATTCCCCCGTTGGCCGCGCTGCCGCGCCGCTGCCGGCCTTGACAGGGCGCGCAGGACCTGTGCCGAGCGCGGCGACCAGGGGTTTGAGGGGAGGCCGGCGGGCGGGGCGGCGCCATGCCCTTGACACCACATGAACGCCCCCTTACGAGCCGTCCAGCCTACCGGCGGGGCGACCGCGGGAGCGAGGGTGAACAAACGCGACGATTTCAACGAGCGCCTGCGGCAGGCCCGGCAACGCCAGGGCCTTGAACGCGGTGCTGAGGGTGCCAGCGGGGGCGGTCAGGACGGGCTGCCCGCCAGCGCATTGCGGATCGGCCTGCGGGCGGGAGCTGAGGTCGTCTCGGCGCTGATCGCGGGGGCCGGAATCGGCTGGCTGCTCGACCGTTGGCTCGGCACGTTCCCCTGGCTCTTCATGCTGTTCTTCGCCATAGGTGGTGCCGCCGGGATTCTGAACGTCTATCGGCTGTTCAGTCCCCGGAAGGGCGCGCGCAAGTAGCACCGGAAGACGGGAGAGCCGCAGTGGCCGCGGAAGGCAATACGATCGACGCGCTGAGCCAGTTTCAGCTGACGCACGCCTTCGGGCCGGTCGGCGCGGCGGTGAATTTCACCCAGTCCAACGCCTTCATGCTGGCGATGGCCGTCGTCATTGTGCTGGTCATGACGCTCGGCATGGCGCCCCGCGCCATCGTGCCCGGCCGTTTCCAGGCGGCAGCCGAGACCTTCTACGAATTCGTCGAGAACCTGGTGATCGGGCAGGTCGGGCATGAGGGGAGGCGCTACTTCCCCTTCGTCTTCACCCTGTTCATGTTCATCCTGTTCGGCAACGTGGTGGGGCTGTTCCCCTACGCCTTCACCTACACCAGCCATATCGCCGTGACCTTCGGGCTGGCTGCCGTCGTCTTCATCCTGACGACGCTGATCGCGCTGGCCCTGCACGGCAAGAAGTTCTTCGGCTACTTCTTCCCCGAGGGTGCGCCGATCTGGCTGGCGCCCATCATCGTGCCGGTCGAGGTGGTGTCCTACCTCTCGCGGCCGATCAGCCTCTCTATCCGTCTGTTCGCCAACATGGTCGCCGGCCACGTGCTGCTGAAGGTCTTCGCCACCTTCGTCGTGCTGCTGGGCGGCCTGGGCATCGTCGGCCCGTTCATCGCGGCCCTGCCCCTGGCGGTCAATGTGCTTCTGATCGGGTTCGAACTGCTGGTGGCCTTCCTGCAGGCCTATGTGTTCGCCATCCTGACCAGCGTCTACCTGCATGACGCGGTGCACCTGCACTGACGGGGTCAGTCCTCACAAAGGGGCCACGTCTCTGCGGGGCCGCGTCTCGCGGACCTAACATCAGATCAACAAAGGGATTACTCTGATGGAACTCGTGCTTGCTGCGAAGGCGATCGGCGCCGGTCTTGCCGTGATTGCCCTGTTCGGTGTCGGCCAGGCGCTCGGCAACATCTTCTCGACGCTGATCGCGTCGGTCTCGCGTAACCCGGCTTCGCGCGACACGGTGTTCCCGATCGGCATTCTGGGCTTCGCCCTGACGGAAGCCGTCGCGCTCTTCGCGCTGCTGATCGCCTTCCTCATCCTGTTCACCTGATGCCGCGGCGGGTGCGGCGCCGGCATCCGGCCGGTACCGCACCCTCTGGGTTGGGGCTCAAGACGACAGGGATGCAGATGATGAAGCCGATGCCCCTCGCCGGGATGCTGGCCCTGCTGGCCACCTCCGCCGCGCACGCGGTCGAGACGGCTGGTGGCGCCATGGAGGAGACCACCACCGGCGGTATGCCGCAGCTGGATTTCTCCAATCCGCTGATGCTGGCGCAGGTGGTCTGGATGCTGATCATCTTCGGCGTCCTGTATTACGTGCTGGCCAATGTCGCGCTGCCGCGCGTCGCCTCCGTGCTGGAGGAGCGCCGCCACCGGATCGAAGGCGACCTGGAGGCCGCCCGCGCCGCCAAGGCCGAGGCTGATGCCGCCGCTGCCGCCCATGAGGCTGCGGGCGCCAAGGCGCGCGCCGAGAGCCAGGCGGCCATTGCCAGCGCACTGCAGAGCGCGCAGGCCGAGGCCTCCGCCAAGAATGAGGCGCTGAACGCCCGCCTCAACGAGCAGATCGAGGCTGCCGAGGTCCGCATCAGCACTGCCCGCGATGCCGCGATGGCCGCGCTGCGCGAGGTGGCGACCGACACCGCGAATGCGATGGTGACGCGTCTGACCGGCCTGAAGCAGGAATCCGCCACTGCCGCCGCCGTGCAGCGCCAGCTGGCCGCCCAGGGCAGGGCATAAGGAGGGCGCAATGCACCATTACGAGCATTTCTGGCTCAACCCAGTCTTCTGGGTCGCCGTCTCCTTCGTCATCTTCGTAGTGCTGCTGGGCCGCACAATGTGGGGCAAGGCGGCCGACGCGCTCGATGCCCGCGCCGCCCGCATCCGGGCCGACCTCGACGAGGCCGCCCGCCTGCGTGCCGAGGCCGAGGCGATGCGCCGCCAGGCCGAGGCTGAGCGCACCGCCGCCCTGGCTGAAGCCGAGGCCATGGTGGCCCGTGCCAAGGCCGAGGCCGAGCGGGTGGCCGCCGCCACCGCCGCCGAGGCCGAGGCCGCCGCCAAGCGCCGCGAGCGGATGGCGATGGAGCGCATCCAGGCGGCCGAGGCCAGCGCCCTGGCCGAGGTGCGCAATGCCGCCATCGCCGTGGCCGCCGCCGCGGCGCGCGAAGTCATCGCGGAGAAGCTGGATGCCGGCGCCGATGCCAAGTTGATCGACACCGCGGTGGCCGATCTGCCGAAGGTGCTGCGCGCCGCCTGAGCGGCTGTCGCAGTCCGGCGCATGAAAGCGGGGGCCTCATGGCCCCCGTTGTCGTTTCCAGTGTTTGCCTTGCGGCAGGGCCGGGAGTATCGCTCGCCACAAACCCGTTCGGCCAGGATCCTACGCTTTGCCCGACACCACGGCACCGGTCCGCTTCGTCGCCAAGAACATGCGCCTCGACCTGCGGCTGATCGCGGAGATGATCGCGCCCGGGACGAAGGTGCTGGATATTGGCTGCGGCGATGGCGCCTTGCTGGAGCATCTGACGCGCGAGAAGGGCGCCGATGCGCGCGGCATGGAGATCGACATGGCGCAGGCGACGGCGGCGGTCGCCCAGGGTCTGGCGGTCATCCAGGGCGATGCGGACACCGATCTCGCCTTCTACCCGGACGACGCCTTCGACTACGTCGTGCTTTCGCGCACGCTGCATGCGGTGGAGAAGCCGCGCGAGGTGCTACGGCAGATGCTGCGCATCGGCCGCCATGCCGTCGTCTCCTTTCCGAATTTTGGCCATTGGGAGGTGCGGCTTAAGCTGCTGCTGACGGGCCGGATGCCGATGACGGAAACCTGGGGCCGCCCCTGGCACGAGACGCCCAACATCCATCCCTGCACCATCCTGGATTTCTTCGACCTCTGCGAGGCGGATGGCTACGCCATCGAGCGCTGGCTGGCAGTCGACGAGAAGGGGTTGCGCGCGCCCTGGGAGCGCTCGGTGCGGCTGGCCAACCTGTTCGGCGAGCAGGCGCTCTTCCGCCTCACCCGCAAGGACAAGCAGGGCGCCAACTGACAGAAAGAAGATGGGGGCCTGGGGGAATTCCTTCCCCCAGATTATTTCTCACGCCATCGCACCCCGCGCGGCGATCGGCCAGAGGCATTCCACGCGCCCGTTGCGCACACCCACAAACCAGTCGTAGCGGTCGATGGTGGGGTCGCAATGTCCCGGCACCAGCCGCAGCTTCTCCCCGAGCTTCGGTGCGGGCCCGCCCTCGATCCGCAGGTTGCCGTGCTCGTCTGAGGCGCCGGCATAGCGCAGGCCGGGGCGTTGCCAGGGCTGGGGAAAGCCCGAATCGGTCGGTGCCGCCTTGTGCCCGGCATCCACCACCGCGAGGTCCGGCTTCGGCGTGCTCATCACCTGGGTCAGGATGAAGAGGGCGTGGCGGAAGGGTGGCGCATCCTGGTTGGCGGCGTAGTCCACGTCCATGAAGGCATAGGAGCCGGCCTGGATCTCGGTGAAGACGCCGCTGGCGGCCTCAAGCGGGAAGGTGCCGGTGCCCGCGCCACCGACGATGCCGCATTCGAACCCGCGCTGGCGGAGTTGCTCCACGGTGCGGCGGGTGTGCTCGATGGCGTCCCCGATGGCTTCGGCCCGCTGCTCCGGCGTGCGGAGATGCTGGGCGCGGCCGTGATAGGCCTGCAGGCCGCCGAAGGTCAGGTGGCGGCTGGTGGCGATGCGCTCCGCCAGGGCCACGGCCTCCGGCCCGGGCGCCACCCCACAACGGCCGGCGCCGACATCGATCTCCACCAACACCGGCAGGCGGATGCCGGCGGCCTCCGCCGCCTGCTCGGCCAGGGCCACGGCCTCGGCATTGTCCGCGCAGAGCGCCACCTTGCTGATGCGCGCCAGCGCTGCCAGCCGCGCCAGCTTGCGCGGCGCGACCACCTCGTTGCTGACGAGGATGTCCGGCACCCCGCCCCAGGCGAGGGCTTCGGCCTCGGCCACCTTCTGCACGCATTGCCCGACCGCGCCGCGGCGCATCTGCTGGAGGGCGACGATGGGCGATTTGTGCGTCTTGGCATGGGCGCGGAGCTTCGTCCCGGTCGGTGCCAGGAAGCCTGCCATGGCGTCCAGATTCGCCTCGAAGGCGTCGAGGTCGAGGATCAGGGCGGGGGTATCCACCTCCTCCTCGCGCATGCCGGGCTCGGCGGGGGGCGGTTGCAGCATGGCGGGTCTCCGGCACAGGGAAGGACGGGGAGGGTAGGACCTGCCGCGCCCCAGGCAAACCCCAGCTCTCACAGCCGAGCGATCGAACGGGACGTCTCCGCGCCGCCTCGGCGGTCAGGCTCCCGGTGCGAGGGGCGGCAGGCCGGTCAGACGCAGCCGGGGCCAGCGCGCCAGCCAACCCCTTCCGGTGACGCGCTCGGCCACGAGGCGCAGCTTCTCCGGCCGGCCGGCAAAGGCAGGGCCGGGCCGCACCACCAAGTCCAGCAGATCCTCCAGCCCGAGCGGAGCGAGGATCTCAACCCCGGCGGGACCGCAGCGCGCGGCGACAGCGGTGGCCGTCTCCGGCCAGTGCCGCAGGGCGTCGGCAGCGTCGGCATAGGGCGCGTCGCCGTTGCGCCGGTGCATGCGCGCCTGGTTGCGGACGGACCAGGTAAGGCCGGGGAGGATTACTCGCAGCGCCACCTCCGCGGCAGTCTCAGTGATCGCCTCATCGGGGGCGAAGAACACCACGTCGAGGTCCGCGCCGGGGCGCAGGCCGGGTGGACAGCCATGCAGGGCATCCCAGACGGCATTGCGCACGAAGCCCGCACCGATCCAAGCGTCGGGCAGATCAAGTTCGGCCAGGGCGGCAAGGGGAGCGCGCAACGCGGGCGTTTCCGCCAGCAGGTGGACGATCCAGGCGGCGTTCACGGCCAGGGTCGCGCGGCGGCGCGCCAGGGCGGCGCCATCCAGGCACGCGCCTGCACCGGCCCACGCGCCGTGCACACCCGGAGCGGCAGCAGCCGGTAAAGGGGGCCTTCATAGGCGTGCAGGCGGGCGAGGGCCGGAGGTGCGGGCCGGATCAGGAGGCCCGCCACACTGTCAGGGCCGGGCGTCAGGGTAGGGTAGGGCGTGCCTCGCAGCACGACACGGCGGAAGCCCAGCGCTCCGCGGGGATGGCGCGGCGATGCAAGCGGGCACCGCCGGCCTCGCGGGTCAGCACGCCGCGGTCAAGCAGCGTGCCGTAGAGGAAGACCGGGGTCAGTGCCCCGCGTTCTCACCGGAGAAATCCGGCGCCTGCAGGCCGGAAGCCTCGACCTGCTCGGCCAGCAGGGCCTTCAGGCGCTCCAGGCCCTCCTCGGTCTTGGCCTCGGCGCGGGCGACCAGCACCGCCTGGGTGTTGGAGGCGCGCAGCAGCCACCAGCCATCCTCAGTCAGCACGCGCACGCCGTCCACGTCCTGCACATTGGCGCCGGACTTGGCCAGGCGCTCCTTCACCTCGGCAATGACGCCGAACTTGCGCTCGTCCGGGCAGTTGAAGCGCAGCTCCGGCGTATTGATTACCTGCGGCAGGGCGGCGCGCATGGCGGCCAGGGACTCGCTGGAGCGAGCCACGATGCCGAGCAGGCGCACGGCGGAATAGAGCGCGTCGTCGAAGCCGTACCATTTATCGGCGAAGAAGATGTGGCCCGACATCTCGCCGGCCAGCGGCGCCTTGGTCTCGGCCATCTTAGCCTTGATCAGCGAATGGCCGGTCTTCCACATCAGCGGCGTGCCGCCGGCCTTGCCGACCTCGTCGAACAACACCTGGGAAGCCTTGACATCGGCGATGATGGTGCCACCCGGGTTGTTCTTCAGCACGTCGCGCGCCAGTACCACCAGCAGCTGGTCGCCGAAGAGCATGTTGCCCTCGCCATCCACCGCGCCGATGCGGTCGGCGTCGCCGTCGAAGGCAATGCCCAGGTCGGCCTTCTGCTTCTTCACCTCGGCGATGATCTGCTCAAGGTTCTTCAGCACGGTCGGGTCGGGATGGTGGTTGGGGAAGCGGCCGTCGATCTCGCCGTTGATGACGGTGTGGTTCCCCGGCAGCCTGGCCACCAGCCGCTGGGTGATCTCGGCGCCGGAGCCATTGCCCGGGTCCCACACGACTTTCAGCGCGCGATCACCGCCGTCGTAATCCTTCAGCAGGCGGGCGATATATTCCTCGGAGATGTCCACCTGGGTCGAGGAGCCGGAGGCCTCCGGCACCACGTCCCCCGAGGCGGCCATCTTGCCGATCTCCTGGATCTGCGCGCCGAAGAAGGGCTTCTTGCCCAGCATCATCTTGAAGCCGTTGTAGTCGGGCGGGTTGTGGCTGCCCGTCACCATGGCCGCGCCGTCGGCGCCGAGGGCATAGGCGGCGTAGTAGAGCATGGGCGTCGGGCCGCAGCCGATGCGCGCCACTTCCAGGCCGCAGGCGACCAGGCCGGCGACGAGCTGGGCCTCCAGCTCAGGCGAGGAGAGGCGGCCGTCATAGCCCACGGCCACCTTCTTGCCGCCGCCGCGCACCACGATACTGCCGAAGCAGCGGCCAATGGCGAAGGCGTCCGCGCCGGACAGGGTTTTGCCGATGATGCCGCGAATGTCGTATTCGCGCAGCGAGGTCGGGTGGAACTCGTGGCGGAAGGCAGTCATGCCGGATTCCTTGTAGTTACGGACGGCCGATCGAGGAGTATTCGAACCCGCATTCGCGCATGGCAGCAGGGTCCCAGACATTGCGCAGGTCACAGACGACGCGGCCCGCCATGCTGTGGCGCAGCTTTTCCGGCGCGATGGCACGGAACTCGTTCCACTCGGTGATCAGCACCAGCGCGTCGGCGCCCTGCGTGGCATCGAGCGCACTTTCGGCATAGTGCACCGCAGCCGGCAGCATCTGCTGCGCATGTCCGGGCTGCGGGTCATAAGCGCGGATCCGCGCGCCGGCGGCCACCAGCGCGGGGATGATCACCAGCGAGGGGGCATCGCGCATGTCGTCGGTCTCGGGCTTGAAGGTCAGCCCGAGCACGGCAATCGTTTTGCCGGCGACGCTGCCGCCGCAGGCGGCAATCACCCGCTCGGCCATCTGCGCCTTGCGCGCCTCGTTGGCGGCGATGGTCTGCTCGACCAGCGTTGCCGGGGCGCCCAGTTCCTGCGCCGTGCGGGCCAGCGCCAGCGTGTCCTTCGGGAAGCAGGAGCCGCCATAGCCGGGCCCGGCATGCAGGAACTTGCGGCCGATGCGGCCGTCGAGTCCCATGCCGCGCGCCACGTCGTGCACATTGGCGCCGGCCTTCTCGCAAAGATCGGCCATCTGGTTGATGAAGGTGATCTTCACCGCCAGGAAGGCATTGGCGGCGTATTTGATCAGCTCGGCGGTCTCGATCGAGGTCGCTACCACCGGCGTCTCGATCAGGTAGAGTGGGCGGTAGAGGCGCCTCAGCACCTTCAGCGCCTGCTCGCTGTCCACCCCGATCACCACCCGGTCGGGCCGCATGAAGTCGCCGATGGCGCTGCCCTCGCGCAGGAACTCGGGATTGGAGGCGACCTCGATCTCCAGGTCGGGGCGCACCCGGCGGACGATCTCCTTCACCTGCCGCCCGGTGCCGACCGGCACGGTAGACTTGGTCACCAGTACCAGCGGGCCCTTGGCCGCCTTGGCCACCTGCTCGGCGGCGGCAAAGACATAGGTGAGGTCGGCATGGCCGTCGCCGCGCCGCGTCGGCGTGCCGACGGCGAGGAAGACGGCCTCCGCCCCGCGCACCGCTTCGGTCAGGTCGGTGGTGAAGTGCAGCCGGCCATCCGCCGTGTTCTCCGCCACCAGCCGGTCCAGCCCCGGCTCGTAGATCGGGATCCGTCCCGCCCGCAGCGCCTCCACCTTGGACGCGTCCGTGTCCACCACGCACACGTCCACGCCGAATTCCGCGAAGCAGGCACCCGACACCAGGCCGACATAGCCGGCCCCAACCATGGCGATGCGCATGCCCGTGCCCTCAGACGTATTTCGGCAGGAAGTCGTGCACCGCCTGGGCGATGTCCGGCCGCTGTAGGGCGAAGGCGATCTGCGCCTCCAGGAAACCGGCCTTGTCGCCACAGTCGAAGCGCCGGCCCTCATAGCGCAGGCCGTGGAAGGGCTGCTTGCCGATCAGCTTGGCCATGGCGTCGGTGAGCTGCACCTCGCCACCGGCGCCGCGCTCCATCTTGGAGAGATGCGCCAGCACCTCCGGCATCAGCACATAGCGGCCGATGACGGTGAGATTGGAGGGGGCATCCTCTGGCTTCGGCTTCTCGACCAGGCCCTTCACCGAGACCAGCCGGCCCTTGTCCTCGGCGATGTCCAGCACGCCATACTTGTTGACGCGCTCCATCGGCACTTCCTCGATTGCGACGACATTGCCGCCGGTCTCGTGATAGGCCTCGGCGAGCTGCTGCGTGCAGGGGGTCTTGCACAGCATCAGGTCGTCCGGCAGCAGGATGGCGAAGGGGTCGTCGCCGATGAAGGCGCGGGCACACCAGATGGCGTGGCCGAGCCCCATCGGGATCTGCTGGCGGACGGTGGTGATGCTGCCCGGGAGCGAGGCCTGCCGACGCAGATCCTCCAGGACGTCCTGCTTACCACGCTCTTCCAGCGTCCGCTCCAGCTCATAGGCCACGTCGAAGTGCTCGACGATGGCGGTCTTGCCGCGTCCAGTGACAAAGCAGAACTGGTCAATTCCCGCCGCGCGGGCCTCCTCCACGGCGTACTGGATCAGGGGCTTGTCAACGACCGGCAGCATTTCCTTGGCCATCGCCTTGGTGGCCGGCAAGAAGCGCGTGCCCAGCCCGGCGACCGGAAGCACGGCTTTCTTCAGCGGTTTCGTCACGCGGCGGGTCCTCCAGGCTCGAGACAACGTCGGGTACACTCCGCCACGCGGAGGCGGCAGAAAAAAGGCTTCCCTGAGAAAGCATTGCCACGCGGCCACGATCTCGGCAATTGATCCGAAGATCGCTTCTTGATGAACTTCACTGTAGCAGGATGTCCCGGGCCTGGTTCAGGCGGGCCGCCTGCTCGGCCGAGCCGCCATGGTCCGGATGCGCCTGCCGCATCAGCCGCCGATGGGCAGCGCGGATTTCCGCCGGGCTGGCGCCATCCTGCAGGCCGAGCAGCGCCAGGGCGGTGGCGCGGTCCATCGCCATGTCGTCGGGCGGGGTGGCCTGCCGCCAGCCGGGATGCGCGCGGTCGAGCCAGCTTTCCAGAAGAGGTACGCTTTCCGGATCGGCCGCGAGGCATTCGGCCCGAAGCGCCAGCACCTCCGCCACCTGCATCTCGCCCAGTTCCCGTCCAGCCCAGCGGCCCTGCCGCACCCGCCCGGAGAGCGTGCCGCTGTCGAGGTCGAGCCGCATGGCCAGCATGGCGGTTTCCACCGCTGTCTCCCGTGCGCCGCCGCCCGCGGCGCCGGGCGCACCGAAGCGCCGGGCCGATCGCCAGCCGCGCCAGAGGCGCAGGGCCAGCGGCAGCAGCGGTAAGAGGGCCGGCAGGGCCTGAAGCAGCCGGCCGCCGCGCAGTAGAAACGCAAAGGCCAGCAGGCCGATGATCGCCAGCAGAATGGCACCGGTGCGCTTCACCTGTGTGACGCTGGCCGTCGCGAAGCCCCAGAGCAGCATGGCCAGCAGGAGCAGCAGCGCGAGGCCGCCGAGCAGCCAGGTCATGACCGGTGCGTCATCGTCCGGGCGCGGGAAGCTGTGCGATCAGCCCGCGTGCCGCCGCGCCGGGCAGGCGGGAGAGCGCCTCGCGGCCACCGGCGGCAAAGACCGCGACGGCGCGCAGCAATTCGGCGAGGGCGGCCGCGCTGCCTTCGTCCAACGTACGGTGCGCACCGCCGGACAGCCGCGCCAGTTGCCGCAGCACCGAGGCGGCGGTCGAATCATGGCCTTCCTGGAAGGCGAAGAAGGGCGTACCGCGTATTCCAAGCTGCCCGGCCGCATGGCAGAGCGGGTCCGGCGCCTCTTCCATGGCATCCCCGACGAAGACCAGCGCCGCCACCCGTTCCCGCGCCGTCTCGGTCAGGGCATGCGCCAGCACCTTGCCGATCTGCGTCTTGCCGCCGAGGCAGGTGACGCCCGTCATGCGCCGCGCCAGCTCGGCGCCGTCGGTCAGGAAGGGCGTGGCGGCGAACTCGCCGTAGCCGCGGTAATAGGCGAGCTGCACGGCGAGGCCGCCATGCGCCGCGGCGGCGCGGAACATCTCGGCCTGGAGATGGCAGGCGCGGTCCCAGCTCGGCTGGCGGCTGGCCGTGGCATCGATGGCGAAAATCAGTCGGCCCGGCCTGTGCACGCCCGGCCTCACCGCAGGCAGGCTCTCCACCTGCTTCAGGAAGGCGGCGACGGCGGCCGAGGCGGGACGGTCGGGAAGGTTCGCCATGCCATGAAGATGGCGAGGCGCCCCTGCCCGAGGCAAGGCTCGGGCGAGGGGAAATTCCGGCGGCGGCTTCAGGCCTGGGCGCTCGCGACCGCCGTCAGATTGGCGATGCCGCGCGCCGTGACGCTGGGCACCAGGACATGAATCGGCTTGCGCATACCGAGCAGCATCGGGCCGAGCTGCAGCCCGTCCGCCGCTGCCTTGACCAGGTTGTAGGCGATATTGGCCGAATCGAGGTTCGGCATCACCAGCAGGTTGGCGGACTCGGTCAGCGGCGAGTCATGCACCGCACGCTCGCGGATGGCAGGCACCAGGGCGGCATCGGCGTGCATTTCGCCATCCACCTCCAGATCGGGAGCGGAGGCGCGGATCAGGCGCAACGCCTCGCGCATCTTGCGGGCCGAGGGCGCCTGACTGGCGCCGAAGGAGGAGTGCGACAGCAGCGCGACGCGCGGGTGCAGGCCGAAGGCGCGCACCTGCTCGGCGGCGAGCAGCGTCATTTCGGCCACCTGCTCTGCGGTGGGGTCCACCAGCAGATGGGTATCCACGAAGAACAGCGTACCGGCGGGCAGGATCACGCCGGTCATGGCATAGACCCGGTTCGCCGCCTCCCGCTTGCCGATCACGTCATAGGCTTGATGCCAGTGACGCATCCACTCACCCTGGCCGCCGACAATGGCGGCATCCACATGGCCGGCCTCCAGCAGCAGCGCGGCGGCGACGGTGGGCCGGGTGCGCACGAAACGCTCCGCCACGTCGGGCGGTACGCCGCGACGGCCGACCTTGGCCCGATAGACCTCCACCAACGGCGCAAAGACCGCTTCGTCCTCGGTCGGGTCGAGCAGGCGCACACTCTCGGTGAGATCCATGCGCAGGCCCATGGCCTTGACCTTGGCCTCGATCACGGCGCGGCGGCCGATCAGCACCGGCTCGGCCGTGCCGTCATCCAGCACGCTCTGCACCGCGCGGAGCACGCGCTCGTCCTCGCCCTCGCCATAGGCGACGCGCTTCGGCGCCTTGCGGGCGGCATGAATCATCGGGCGCATCAGGTCGCCCGAGCGATAGACGAAGCGTTCCAGCGTCTCGCGATAGGCGGCGAAATCGGCCACCGGCCGAGTGGCGACGCCCGATTCCATGGCGGCGCGCGCCACGGCGGGGGCGATCTCCAGGATCAGCCGCGGATCGAAGGGCTTGGGGATGATGTAGTCCGGCCCGAAGACCGGCGCCTGCCCCCCATAGGCCGTGGCCACCACCTCCGAGGCCTCGATGCGCGCGAGGCGTGCGAGGGCCTCCACCGCCGCCACCTTCATCGCCTCATTGATCGTGGTGGCACCGGCATCCAGCGCGCCACGGAAGATGAAGGGGAAGCAGAGGACGTTGTTGACCTGGTTCGGGTAGTCGCTGCGGCCCGTCGCCACGATGGCGTCCGGCCGGGCGGCGCGCACCGCCTCGGGCAGGATCTCCGGCTCGGGGTTGGCCAGCGCCAGCACCAGCGGGCGTGGCGCGAGGCGGGGCAGCCACTCGGCCTTCAGCACGCGCGGGGCGGAAAGGCCGAGGAAAACGTCGGCGCCCTCCAGCACCTCCTCCAGCCGGCGCGCTTCCGTCTCGCGGGCATAGCGCGCCTTGTAGGGGTCCATCAGCTCGGTGCGGCCGGCATAGACCACGCCTTTGATGTCGGTGACCGTGATGTTCTCGGGCCTGGCGCCCATCGCCACCAGTAGATCGAGGCAGGCGAGGGCGGCGGCGCCGGCGCCGGAGGTGACGATCTTGGCGTCCGCCAGGTTCTTGCCCTGCAGCAGCAGCCCGTTGCGCACCGCGGCGGCGACGATGATGGCGGTGCCGTGCTGATCGTCGTGGAAGACCGGGATCTTCATCCGCTCCCGCAGGCTCCGCTCGATCTCGAAGCACTCGGGGGCCTTGATGTCCTCCAGATTGATGGCGCCGAAGGAGGGTTCCAGCACCGCCACCGCCTCGACGAAGCGCGTGGGGTCGAGTTCGTTGACCTCGAGGTCGATCGAGTCGATGGCGGCGAATTTCTTGAAGAGGACCGCCTTGCCTTCCATCACCGGCTTCGAGGCCAGGGCGCCGATGGCGCCGAGGCCGAGCACGGCGGTGCCGTTGGTGACGACCGCGACCATATTGCCGCGGGTGGTCATCTCATAGGCGGCACGGGGGTCCTCGGCGATGGCCTCGCAGGCGGCGGCGACGCCGGGCGAATAGGCAAGGGCCAGATCTCGCTGGGTTGCCATGCGCTTGGTCGCTTCGACGCTGAGCTTCCCAGGCCGGGGCAGCCGGTGGTAGTCGAGCGCGGCCTTGCGGAAATCCTCGTCCATTGGCACCTCCGTGCCCCGGACGATGACGGAGCCGGCGTCGGGCCACAAGGACCGGACCGGATGGCAAGCGGGGCGATTTGATGATCAGGAATATGCGGTCGAGAAGATTCGAACTTCCACGGGGTTGCCCCCACCAGCACCTCAAGCTGACGCGTCTACCATTCCGCCACGACCGCACGTGGTGAAGTATCAGACAGGGCCGGGCGTATAGCCGATGATCTCAGAGACAGCAACAACCCCCGCCGCGTCTTCGGCGGATATTTCTTCATCGCCCGAGTGGTGGGTGACCGAAGGCCTGACCGACTACCCCGTGGCGCTGGCGGCGATGCAGGAGCATGCCGCGGCGATCCGCGCCGAAGGAGCGCCGGAGCGCGTCTGGCTGGTGGAGCATCCGCCGACCTACACCTCCGGCACTTCCTCCACGCCCGAGGGGCTGGTGGACCCGCGCTTCCCCGTCTACGCCGCCGGGCGGGGCGGGCAGTGGACCTATCATGGCCCCGGCCAGCGCACCGCCTATGTGATGCTCGACCTCACCCGGCCGCATGGAAGCGTGCCGGCGCGCGACATCCGCGCTTATGTGCACGGGCTGGAGGAATGGATCATCCGCACGCTGGGCCGCTTCAACGTGAAGGGCGAGCGGCGCGAGGGGCGGGTCGGCATCTGGGTGGCCGATGCGGCGAGCGGGCGGGAGGACAAGATCGCCGCCATCGGCGTGCGGGTCACGCGCTGGGTGAGCTGGCACGGCATCGCGCTGAACGTTGAGCCGGACCTGAGCCATTTCTCCGGCATCATTCCCTGCGGCATCCGGCAGCACGGCGTCACCAGCCTCTGGGCGCTCGGCATCACCGCGACCATGCCGGAGGTGGACATGGCGCTACGGGCCGCCTGGGCGGAAGTCTTCGGTGGGGAGTGAATACTACCATAGCGTGTGGGATGCGTCCTGCTCTCCGCATGAGGCGGGGGCTAGCCGAAGGCCCAGTAGCCCAGAGCGATCGATACGGACCAACTCATGGTCAGGCTTCCAAGCAGGGCAAACCAGTGCACTTCATGCTCTGGCAATTCGGCCCGGCGCGCCGGGGGGGCGGGCAGGAGGGTGTCGTTCTGAGAGGTGGCCATGGGCGGGGGTTCCATCGCGATAATGAGACAATAGATAAAAAAGTGTTTTCACGCAATAAAACTCGACGTTGAGGCGGCCGCCCCGGTGGCATGGTTGAGATGCGCATCGATCACCTTTCTGTGATTGCGCGGACCGCCCCTTAGGGCAGCGCCGCTCAAGGGGTGCCATCGCGCGGAGCCCGCCCCGCGTTGCGGCGGGCAGCGCCTCGTGAGATCATCGTATGAATTGGAGGAAGGAACCGGGAATGCTCCGCCGCCTTGTGCCGAACCCCCTCGGGTGCCCCGCACCGTGAGCGCCGCCGCACAATCCCCCGCGCTGCCGCGCTACCCTGTCGAGGCCCTTCGGGCCTTGGCTTCCGCCCTCTTCGAGGCGCATGGCGCGCCGGTGGAAAAAGCTGCGGTCATGGCCGAGGTGCTGGTGGAGTCAGACCTGATGGGCCACGTCACCCACGGCCTCGGCCTGCTGCCCCGCTACCTCGACGAGATCGATGCCGGGACGATGCGGTTGGATGGCGAGCCGGAGGTTATCGCCGACCGAGGCGCCAGCATCGCCTGGAACGGCCGCGCCCTTCCGGGTGGCTGGCTGACGATGCAGGCGCTCGGCCTGGCGATGGAGCGGGCGCGGGTGCATGGGACCTGCAGCATCGCCATCGGCAACAGCCATCACATCGGGTGCCTGGCAGTCTATCCGGCGCGGGCGGCGGAAGCGGGGTTGATGTGTGTCCTGCACAGCAGCGCCCCCGGGACCGCCAGCGTGGCTCCCTTCGGCGCGAAGCAGGGTGTGCTGGCGCCCGATCCGGTGTCCGTCGGCTTTCCCACCGGGCCAGCGCGCGAAAGCCTGCCGGTGGTGACTGATATCAGCGCCTCCATCACCACCAACAACATGAGCCATCGGCTCACGCGGCTCGGGCAGCGCTTTCCGCGCCCCTGGCTACTGGATGCCGAGGGCAATCCGACCGACGATCCTTCTGTCATCGGCAAGGGCGGCACCATCCTGCCGGCCGGCGGGCTCGACCACGGGCAGAAGGGTTATGGCTGGGCGCTCGCCACCGAGGCACTGACGCAGGGGCTTTCCGGCTTCGGCCGGGTGGACAAGCCCGGCGGCATGATCGCCAGCGTCTTTCTGCAGGTGCTCGACCCCGCCGCCTTCGCCGGTCTCGATGCCTTCACGCGGCAGACCGGCCATACCGCCGCCGCCTGCCGAGCCGCGGCGCCGCGGCCCGGCCAGCCGCCTGTCCGGCTGCCTGGAGAGCGCGGGCTCAAGTTGCGCGAGGCGGCACTCGCCCAGGGCGTGCCCCTCGCCGAGGGCATCATGGACGCGCTGCGGCCTTATGCCGGGCGCCACGACATCCGCCTGCCCGAACCCCTCGTGAATTGAGAGCCCGCTTGAGAATGGTGTCGGGTCATGACCGGCGGGTCTTTCCCGTGCCAGGGGTGTCAGGGCCTTGCCCCGATGCTCTGCATTGGGACGGCGGCCCTTCCTGCCCGACCCGAAAAATTCCCCGCCAGCCCTCCGCCGCCCCATTCTCAAAGGGGCTCTGAGACCGTCCAAGGAACCCTGCCGCCATGTCGATGATCGATCTTTCCGCCAAACGCCTGAACGGCCCCGTCATCCGCCTGCACCCCAATGACAACGTGGTGGTGGCGCGGGTGGCGGTGGAACCGGGCACCTCCATCCCCGGCGAGAACATCCTTGCGCGCGAGGCGGTGCAACCGGGCTACAAGATCGCCACGCGGCACCTGCGCAAGGGCGAGCCGGTGCTGAAGTACAACGTGACCATCGGCTTCGCGGCGGACGACCTGCCGGCCGGCACCATGCTGCATGGCCACAACATCGCCTTCACCGAGTTCGACCGGGACTACGCCATCGGCGCTGACTACCAGCCGCTGGTGATGGTGCCGGCGGCCGAGCGCGCCACCTTCCAGGGCATCGTGCGCCCGGATGGCCGCGTGGCGACGCGCAACTACATCGGCATTGTCTCGACAGTGAACTGCTCCGCCACCGTGGTGCAGAACATCGCCGACCACTTCACCGCCGAGCGGCTGGCCGAGTATCCCAACGTGGATGGCGTCGCTGCCTTCACGCACCAGACCGGCTGCGGCATGGAGCTCTCCGGCGAACCGATGCAACTGCTGCGACGGACGCTGGCCGGTTATATCCGCCACCCCAATATCGCCGGCGTGCTGGTGATTGGCCTGGGCTGCGAGCGCAACCAGATTGCCGGGCTGATGCAGGAACAAGGGCTGCAGGCCGGCCCGCATCTGCGCCACTACAGCATGCAGGAGATGGGCGGCACCCGGAAGAGCATCGAGGCCGGCATCGCCATGGTGAAGGAGATGCTCGCCGAGGCCAACAATGTGAAGCGCGAGCCATGCTCGGCCGAGCACATCATGGTCGGCCTGCAGTGCGGCGGCTCGGACGGCTTCTCCTCCATCACCGCCAATCCCGCGCTCGGCCATGCCATGGACATCCTGACGCGGCATGGCGGCACGGCCATCCTCTCCGAGACGCCGGAGATCTACGGCGTCGAGCATACGCTGACGCGGCGCGCCGCCAGCCGCGAGGTCGGCGAGAAGCTGATCGAGCGCATCCGCTGGTGGAAGGATGAATACGCACTCGGACGCGACACGCAGATCAACGGCGTGGTCAGCCCGGGCAATCAGGCGGGCGGGCTTGCCAATATCTTCGAGAAGTCGCTGGGCTCCTCCATGAAGGGCGGCACGGGCCCGCTGATGGAGGTCTACAAATATGCCGAGCCGGTGACGAAGAAGGGCTTCGTCTTCATGGACAGCCCGGGCTTCGACCCGGTTTCCGCCACCGGGCAGATCGCCGGCGGCGCCAACGTCATCTGCTTCACCACGGGCCGCGGCTCGATGTTCGGCTCCAAGCCGGTGCCCTCGATCAAGCTGGCGACCAACACGCCCATGTACCGCCGCCTGGAGGAGGACATGGACATCAACTGCGGGGAGATCCTGGACGGCACGGCCAGCCTACAGGAGATGGGCCAGCGCATTTTCGAGCACATCCTGCGCATCGCCTCGGGCGAGCAGACCAAGAGCGAGGATCTGGGCGTGGGCAAACACGAATTCGCGCCCTGGATCATCGGTATCACGGGCTGACTGACGGCGGGGTCCGGGGGGACACTGTCCCCCCGGCGGAGGGGGTTCAGGGGGAGGCAGCGCCTCCCCCGAGCAGCCCGCGCAGCGTTTCGACCAGCAGCACCAGGTCTTCCTCGCGCGCCAGCCGGTGGTCCCCTTCCTTTACCAGGGTGATCCGCACATCCGGCGCTTCGAGCCGCTGGGCGATCTCCGGCGCGTATTGCCAGGGCACTTCGTTGTCCCGCATGCCCTGCAGGATGCGGACCGGCCCGGCGAAGGGGATCGGCTGGTTGAGGACAAGCTGGTTGCGACCATCCTCGAACAGCTTCCGGGTGAGCGGTACGGGCGGGCCATAGGGGCTTTCCACCGGCACCATGCCGTCGCGCAGGATGGCCTCGCGATGCACCTCCGTGAGCGCCGGCCACATCAGCCGCTCGGTGAAGTCGGGCGCGGGGGCGATGCCGACCAGCGCCTGCACCCGCGCGGCCATGCGGCGCAGCAGCAGCAGCGAAATCCAGCCGCCCATGGAGGAGCCGACCAGCACCAGCGGCCCTGCGGTAAGCTTCTCGATGGCGACGGCGGCATCCATCGCCCATTCGCCGATACAACCCTCTTCGAAGCGGCCGTCGGAAGCCCCGTGCCCGGAATAGTCGAAGCGCAGGAAGGCCCGGCCCTCGTCGGCGCAGAAGTCGCGCAGGGCAGTGGCTTTACTGCCCTCCATGTCCGAGCGGAAGCCGGTCAGAAAGACGGTGGTGGGCCCTCGCCCGGGCAGGCGCGCCCAGGCGAGGTGGATGCCGTCACCGCGGTCGAGGCGGCCAAACTCTTCAGAAAGCCGCTCCCCGGCGCTCATGCGCGCGGCAGGCCGCGCTGCGCGAGATTGTGCATCAACGCGCCGATGCCGAAGCGCCAGGGCGGGCAGGAATCCGTGCGGTCCACGGTATTCACCAGGGCACCGAGCCGCTCGCTGGCAATGCTCACCACGTCGCCGATATGGTGGGTGAAGCCCATGCCCGGCGCGTCGCGGTCCTTGGAGGGGGAGAAGGGGGTGCCGAGAAACAGTGCCAGCCCGTCCGGGTACTGGTGGTGCGGGTTGACGGCCTGGTCCACGATCTCGGTTGGGTCGCGGCTGATGGCGCCGACCTTGCCGCTCTCCTCCAGCCGGAAGCCTTCCGGCCCCTCGATGGTGAGGCGGATCTCGGCGGCGCGGATGTCCTCCAGGGTGAAGCCTTCGTCGAACAGGCGGATGGCCGGGCCGATGGCGCAGGCGGCGTTGTTGTCCTTGGCACGGCCGAGCAACAGGGCGGAGCGGCCTTCGACGTCGCGCAGGTTGACGTCATTGCCGAGCGCGGCGCCGAGGATGCGGCCCTGGGCGTCGATCGCCAGCACCACCTCCGGCTCCGGGTTGTTCCAGGCGCTCTCGGGATGGATGCCGATGCGGGCGCCGGAGCCGACGGCGGAAAGCGGCTGTGCCTTGGTGAAGATCTCGGCATCCGGCCCGATGCCGACCTCCAGGTACTGGCTCCACCAGCCGCGGGCGACGAGGTTTTCCTTCAGCGCCATCGCCTCCGGGCTGCCAGGGCGGAGGTTGCCCAGCTCGTCGCCGATGATGCCGCGCACCTCGGCGCGGATCTTCTCCGCCTGGGTGGCGTCACCACGGCAGCGCTCCTCGATGACACGCTCCAGCATCGAGCGGGCATAGGTCACGCCGCAGGCCTTCAGTGCCTGCAGGTCGAAGGGCGCCAGCAAGCGGGCTGGGCCGGCGCCGACCAGCAGGGCCTCGACATCGAGCGAAAGGGGCTCGCCACGCGCGGCAATGGCGCCGAGCGGGTCCTCGGAATTCAGCCAGGTGCTGACAGTGCCAAAGGCCGGCGTCATGTCATAGGCGCGCCCCTTGGCGAGGGCTACCACCTGCGGGCCGTCCGCGCCCTCGATGCGCAGGGCGAAGTGGCCCTCGCGCCAGTCCGCGGGCAGGGCGGTGGAGAGAGTGCTCATGCCGGGTTCCTCCATCACGACTTGTCCGCCCGTCCTAGCCTCAAGTGATCGCGCTTGCCATCCGGGCATGAGGATGGAAGCATACCCCGACAAGCCGGCAAAGCCCGGCGCATGGGAGTGCGAACAATGTCCGAGATCACGCGCCGCACCGCCTTGCGGGCGGCTGCCGGTATTCTGGCGGTCCCGGCCCTGGTCGAGCGCGTCGGCGCTCAGCAGGCCTTCGACTGGAAGCGCTTCAAGGGCGAGAAGGTGGAGGCGAGCCTGACCGCCAACCCGCGCTCCAGCCTGCTGATCAAGCACCAGCAGGAATTCGAGGATCTGACCGGTATCCGGGTCGGCGCCGAGCAGATCCCGGAGCAGCAGCACCGGCAGAAATTCGCCATCGAATTCGCCTCCGGGCGCCCGTCCTTCGATGTGGTCGGCATCAGCCTGCACGTGAACAAGCGGCAGGTCGGCCGGGCGAAGTGGTGCGTGGACATCAAGCCGCTGATCCAGGACGCCTCGCTCACCGCGCCGGATTTCGACTTCGCCGACTTCGGCAAGGGCGCCGTCGCCTACTCCACCCAGGCGGACGGGCGGATGGACACGCTGCCGGAGTTCACCGATTACTTCATCCTCTACTACAACAAGGATCTGCTGGCGGCGAAGAATGTCGCCGTACCCAAGACCTTCGAGGAGCTCTACACCGCCGCCAAAGCGCTGACCGACCCTTCGAAGCAGCAGTACGGCTTCGTTGGCCGGGGTTTGCGCAACGCCAATGTGGTGCTCTGGACCTCCTTCCTGCTCGGCACGCAGCAGCGCGACACGGTCAGCCCCGACATGAAGCTGCTGACCGACACGCCGGACGCCATCTGGGCCGGCCAGATGTACCAGAAGCTGATGCGCGATTGCGCGCCGCCGGGAAGCATCGGCTTCAACTGGAACGAATGCCAGACCACCTTCATGCAGGGGCGCGCCGCCTTCTGGATCGACGGCGTGGGCTTCGCCGCGCCGCTGGAGGACAAGACCCGCTCGCGCGTTGCCGGGAAGGTCGGCTATGCCGTGGTGCCGGCAGGGCCGGCGCATCACCATTGCTGCCTGTTCGGCACCGGCTTGGGCATTAGCGAGCAGAGCCGCAACAGGGGGCCGGCCTGGTACTACGTGCAGTGGGCGGTCAACAAGACGAATCAGCTCCGCTTTCTCACCTCGGGTGCGGGTGCGCCGGCCCGCAGCAGCCCCTTCCGCAATGAGGAGGCGATCAAGGCCAGCAGCTTCCCGCGCGAGTTCTTCGACACCCTGGTCGAGAGCGCCAATATCGCCCGCCCGGGCCTGCCCGAGATCGTGCCCGTCACCGAGTTCCGGGACACCATCGGCACGGCGCTGACGAACATGGTGGGTGGCGCCGACCCTGCCGCCGAGCTGAAGCGCGCCACTGAAGCTTTCCGCCCGGTGCTGGAGCAGTCGGAGCGCGGCACCTGATGGACAACTCCGCCGCCGCGCTGCCGGGTGGCACGGCGGTGGCGGCCGGAGGCGGCCGCCGCCGCAACTACGCGCGCCGCTACGGCTGGTTCATCGTTCCGGCCGGCGCGGTGGTGCTGGCCGTGATCCTGTTTCCCTGGGCCTTCACCCTCTTCATGTCGGCGCATGACTGGAAGATCGGTGGCGGCCGTGTCTATGTCGGCTTTGAGAACTACCGCAAGCTCTTCACCGATGAGCGCTTCCTGTGGTCGGTGGTGCGTACCCTCTACTACACCGTCCTGGCGGTCATCCTGCCGATGATCTTCGGCACCGTTGCCGCGCTGGTGTTCCACCGCAGGTTCCCGCTGCGGGGCTTGGCGCGCACCGTCTTCATCCTGCCGATGATGGCGACGCCGGTGGCGGTGGCGCTGGTCTGGACGATGATGTTCCACCCACAACTCGGCGTGCTGAACTGGCTGCTGACGCAGGTCGGCCTGCCGCCCAGCATGTGGGTCTATGACGCGCGCACGGTGATTCCGACGCTGGTGATCGTCGAGGTCTGGCACTGGACGCCGCTGGTCATGCTGATCGTCCTCGGCGGCCTCGCCTCGTTGCCGGTCGATCCCTACGAGGCGGCGAAGATCGATGGCGCCAGCGCCTGGCAGGCTTTCCGCCACATCACCTTGCCGCTGCTGATGCCCTTCATCGTGGTGGCGCTGATCATCCGCACCATCGACGCGCTGAAGGCCTTCGACACGATCTACGTCATCACCCAAGGCGGACCGGGCACCAGCAGCGAGACCATCAACATCTTTCTCTATCTGCAAGGCTTCGCCTACTACAACATGGGCTATGCCAGTGCGGTGGTGGTGGTCTTCTTCGCGCTGATCGTCTCCCTCGCGGCGCTGCTGCTCTGGACGCGCAATCGGGTGAAGGACGCATGATGCGGCTGCTGGAACGGGTCGGCTTCGCGCTGGCCGTGCTGGTGCTCGTCTCGCCGGCAGCGCTGGTCTTCCTCTGGATGCTCTCGCTCTCGCTGAAGACGGAGCTGGACAATACCGCCTGGCCGCCGGTCTTCATCCCCAACCCGCCGGTCTGGGACAATTTCGCCGCCGTCTTTGCCCGCAACGACTTCCTGCTCTACACCTGGAACAGCATTATCGTGTCCTTCTCGGCCACGGCGCTGGCCATCCTGATCGGCGTCCCCGCCGGCTATGGCATCGCCAAGATGCGGGCCACCCGGGCAGCGATGGTCATCCTGATCGCCCGCATCACCCCGGGGCTCTCCTACCTGATCCCGCTCTTCCTGCTGTTCCAGTGGCTGGGGCTGACCGGCACGCTGACGCCGATTGTCATCACCCACCTCGTCATCACCGTTCCCATCGTGGTCTGGGTGATGATCAGCTTCTTCGAGGGGCTGCCGGGCGAATTGGAGGAGGCGGCGCTGGTGGATGGCGCGACCATCTGGCAGGCCTTCCGCCATGTCGCCTTCCCGCTGGCGCGGCCGGGCATCACGGTGGCCACCATCCTCTCCTTCATCTTCTCCTGGAACAACTTCATCTTCGCCGTCGTGCTGGCGGGGCGGGAGACGCGCACCCTGCCGGTCGCGGTGAACAACATGCTGACCTTCGAGCAGATCTCCTGGGGGCCGCTCGCCGCCGCGGCGCTGCTGGTAACGTTGCCCGTGCTGCTGCTCACCCTGCTCGCGCAGAAGCAGATCATCGCGGGGCTGACAACGGGCGGGGTGAAGGGCGGCTGAGCGGGGCCAAGGGGGCGCGCCCCCTGGATCCCCCGCCGGGGTGGTTGAACCACCCCGGACGTCCTTACTTCAGGGAGGGTAATTCCCGCAGCAGCGCCTCGTGGAACCGCTCAGGCTCCTGGATCTGCGGCGAATGGCCCAGCTCCGGGAAGCGCACCAGGCGGGCATTGGGGATGGCCTTAGCGGTGCGTGGCCCGAGCTCCGCATAATTGCCAATGCGCTGCCGCACCTCCGGCGGGGCGGCGGCCTTGCCGATGGCGGTGTTGTCCTTCTCCCCGATCAGCAGCAGCGTCGGCACGCGGATGCGCGGGAAGTCCTTCACCACGGGCTGGGTGAAGACCATGTCGCTGGTCAGCGCCTGGTTCCACATCACCGCCTCGCGGCCGGGGCCGGCATACATCCCGGCGAGCATGTTCACCCAGCGGTCATAACGCGGTTCCCAATGGCCGGCGTAGTAAGTGCTGCGCTGGTAGTTGCGGATGCCCTCCGCCGTGGTCTTCCGCTCGCCAGCGTGCCACTGGTCCACCGTCTGGTAGGGCACGCCCTCCGCCTCCCAGTCTTCCAGGCCGATCGGGTTCACCATCACCAGCGCCTCGGTCTCGTCCGGATAGGTCAGCGCGTAGCGCGCAGCCAGCATGCCACCCATCGAGTGGCCCATCACCACGGCACGCTCGATGCCAAGCGAATGCAGCAGCGCATTGGTATTGGCGGCGAGCTGGTGCAGGCTGAACTGGTAGCCCTCGGGCTTCGATGAACGGCAGAAGCCGATCTGGTCGGGCGCGATGACGCGCCAGCCCTGGTCGCGCAGCGCGATGATCGTGGCCTCCCAGGTGGCGCCGCAGAAATTCTTGCCGTGCAGCAGGACGATGCTGCGCCCGTTGGGGCGCTCCGGGCGGATGTCCATGTAGCCCATGCTCAGCGCCTGCTGCTGCGAGTTCAGCGCGAAGTCCTGGGTGGGGAAGGGATAGGTGAAGCCCTCAAGCCGCGCACCGTAATGCGGCGTGCCGTCGGCGGGCTGGGCCATGGCCGGGACGGGTCCGAACAACAGCGAGGCGGCGAGGAGAAAGGCAGGGCGCAAGGGCGTCATCTCCGGTTGAGGTGGCGTCGCGCCGCATATGGGAAGTGGCGCAGCCGCTGCCGGTCACGATGCCGCCAGGACAGAGAGCAGGTGCGCGGGCTGACAGCGGCGCCGGTAGGCGCTAATCCCGCGCTGCCATGTCCGCCCCGGATTCACCTGCCGTGCTGCAAGTCCTGCCCGCGCTGAACGCCGGCGGGGTGGAACGTGGCACGCTTGAGATCGCCGCCGCCCTGACGGAGAGCGGCTTCCGCCCCCTGGTCGCCTCGGCGGGGGGGCGGATGGTGCCGGAGCTCGAACGGCTCGGCGCGCGGCACATTACGCTGCCGCTGGGCAGCAAGTCGCCCGCTGCGCTGCTGCGCAACGCGGCCGCGCTGGAGCGGGTGATCCGCGCCGAGGGCGTGCGCATCATCCATGCCCGCAGCCGCTTTCCGGCCTGGTCGGCGCTGCTGGCGGCGCGGCGGACCGGGGCGCGTTTCATCACCACCTACCATGGCGCCTACAACGAGGGCTTCCCTGGCAAGCGGCTCTACAACTCGGTGATGGCGCGCGGCGAGCGGGTGATCGCCATCAGCCGCTTCATCGCCGAACTGATCCAGGCGCGGCATGGCACCGATCCGGCGCGCATCCGCCTGATCCCGCGCGGCGTGGATATTCGCGTCTTCGATCCCGCCGTGGTGCCGCCGGAGCGCGTCGCGGCGCTGCGTGCGGCCTGGGGCGTTCCGCAGGACCGCCCGGTACTGCTGCTGGCGGGCCGGCTGACGCGCTGGAAAGGGCAGGGCGTGCTGCTGGAGGCGCTGGCCCGTCTGCCCAGCCCGCGGCCTTTCGCGCTGCTGCTGGGGGATGCAGGGCGCGGGGGTTTCGCCGGCGAATTGCGGCAGCAGGTCGCCGCGTTGGGCCTCGGCGAGGATGTCGCCATGCCCGGCCACTCCGATGACCTGCCGGCCGCCTTCCTGCTGGCCGATCTGGCGCTGCATTGCTCGACCGACCCGGAGGCCTTCGGCCGCACCATCGTCGAGGCACAGGCCATGGCGCGCCCGGTGATCGCCTCCGACCTCGGCGCGCCGCGCGAGACGGTGGCGGAGGGCGAGACCGGCTGGCGCGTTCCGCCCGGCGACGCCGGGGCGCTGGCTGGCGCCATTGCCCATGCGCTGGCTCTCCCGGCGGCGGAGCGGGCCGCCATCGGCGCCCGCGCGCAGGCGGTCGTGCGCGCGGACTACACCATCACGGCGATGCAGCGTGCGACGCTCGCCGTCTATCGGGAATTGCTGGCGTGACGCAGCGCATTCTGGTCATCAAGCTTTCGGCGCTGGGCGACTTCATCCAGGCCTTCGGCCCATTCGCTGCCATCCGCGCGCATCACCCCGGCGCCGAGATCATCCTGCTGACCACGCCGCCCTTCGCACCGCTGGCGCGCCGCTCCCCCTGGTTCGACCAGGTCTGGGAGGATGGGCGGCCCTCTTGGGGCGATCTGCCGGCCGTGCTGCGGCTGGCCCGCAAACTGCGCCGGTCCGGCTTCGACCGCGTCTATGACCTGCAGACCTCCGGCCGCTCCTCGCGCTATCGCTGGCTGACGGGAAGCCGGCCGGAATGGTCCGGCATCGCGCGCGGCGCCAGCCACCGGCATGACAATCCGGCGCGTGATCACCTGCATACGGTGGACCGGCAGCGTGAGCAGTTGCGTCTCGCCGGGATCACACGGTTTCCGCCGCCCGAGATGAGCTGGCTGGAAGATGACCTCTCCGGCTTCGGGCTGCCGGAGCGCTTCGGGTTGCTGATACCCGGTGCCTCCCCGGCGCATCCGGGCAAGCGCTGGCCGGTGGAGCGTTTCGCCGCCCTGGCGGCGGGGCTCGATTGTCCGGCCGTCGTGCTCGGCGGCAAGGCCGAGCAGCCTCTGGCCGGGGCGATCCAGCAGCGGGCCCCGGGCACGCTGGACCTGACCGGGCGGACCAGTCTGCTGCAGATCGGCGCGCTGGCCCGCCATGCGGCCTTCGCGGTCGGCAATGACACCGGCCCGACGCATCTGCTCGCCATCGCCGGCTGCCCGACGGTGGCGCTGTTCGGCGATGACAGCAATCCGGATCTCTGCGCGCCGCGCGGGCCGACGGTGGCGGTGCTGCGGCACTCACCGCTCGCCGATCTGCCGGTCGAGGCAGTGCGAACGGCACTGACGGGGCTGCGCGGGCCCGGCTGAGGCTCAGGGCAGGGGCGAGACTCCCTGCCTGCTCCGCAGGCCCGGCGCTGGTGAGGCGGGCGTCGTACACAAAGTACAAAGGATCCGTCGATCGGTCTGGCCCATAGCTTTCTTTGCGCGATGGTGGACGCGAGGCTGGTTACCATTCCCATGGGTCGAAGGTGTGAAATAGGGCGCAGCACCTGCAGAAGTGCTGTGTGGCGGCACGGTTATGCAACCGGAAGTCGCTATTGTGCGGGTTGTCATTGACAAGAGAGGGGGAATAGTAACAGATTTGAGAGCGGGAGGCATGCAATGCGGTTGCACGGTTATCGGCGGTCTTCGGCAACCTTGCGCGTTCGCCTCGCGCTATCTCTCAAGGGCTTGTCCGTACCGGAGACACTGTATTCTCTGCCCGGGGAGTGGTCGCGCGAGCAGGCGGAGCGGGGTATCGCCCCACCGGGCATGATGCCGGCGCTGGAACTGCCGGACGGCACGGTGATCGCGCAGTCCTTCGCCATCCTGGAATGGCTGGAGGAGATCTGGCCCAGCCCGCCGCTGCTGCCGCCCGACCCGCTGACCCGGGCACGGGTGAGGGCCTTTGCCATGATGGTCACCTGTGACGTGCAGCCGCTCCAGGGCAGGCGGGCGCATGCGCGGCTCTGCGCCGCCGGCCTGTCGGAAGGGGAGGCGCAGGGCTGGCTGCGGCAGGCGATCGCCGAGAGCCTGGATGCCTGCGAGACGATGCTCTGCGGCAGTTCTGGCCCCTTCTGCTTCGGCGAGACGCCGGGCATGGCCGATATCTGCCTCGTGCCACAGTTGCAGGCCGCCCGGCAGTTCGGCGTCCATCTCGCCTTTCCCCGCCTGCTGGCGGCCGAAGCCGCCAGCATGACGCTGCCGGCCTTCCAGCAATCCCATCCGGAGATCGTTTATGCCCAATGACGCCGCGCCGCGCCGGGGCACCGTTTGCCTTGCCGTGCTGCTTGGCATCGCGGCGCTGCTGCCGGCGGCCGAGGCCCGGGCACAACTCCGGAGCCTCGCCGTGCCGGCCGGCGCGGGCGTCGTGGTCGCGCCACGCGGGGAATCGCAGCCGCGTCTCGTCCGGCCACCGGCGGCGCTAGCCGAGGCGGAGGAAGAGCCGGCGCCGGTGCAGTTGCCGGTGGGCGGCCAGGGGCTGGCGGCGCCACTCGGCCTGCTCCTGCCGATGGCGGCCGGCGCGCTGCTCGGCACCGGTCTGGCAGGTGGCGGCAGCGGTTCCGGCGCGGGGCCCGTCCGCACCCGCTGATCCTCCTTCTGCGCCCCTCGACGCCGCTCCCCCGGCACCGCATTCTGCGCGCCATCTGAAAAGGGTTGGCCATCCTGGTGATGGCCTGAGAGTGGGAAGGGCAGCATGGCCACACGGGAAGGCGCCATCGGGCGCGCAGTGGAATTCTTCGATCGCGGTGGCTTTCGCGACCTGCTGGCCCGGCTGGTGGCCATCCCCTCCACCTCCCAGGAGGCGCAACATGCGGCGGCGCTGGAGCGCTATCTGGAAACCGCCATCCGCCCCTGGCTGGAACGGCTTGGCTTCACCGTTGCCCTGCACGCCAACCCGGAACCCGGCTTCGGCCCGATCCTGACCGGCACGCGCATTGAGGACCCGGCGCGGCCGACGGTGCTGCTTTATGGCCATGGCGACACCGTGGCCGGGCTCGACACGCAGTGGTCGGCCGGGCTCTCGCCCTGGGTGCTGACTGACCGCGGCGACCGCTGGTACGGGCGCGGCACTGCCGACAACAAGGGCCAGCACGCGCTCAACCTGGCGGCGCTCGAGGCGGTGCTGGCCGAGCGCGAGGGGCGGCTGGGCTTCAACGTGAAGGTCGTGCTGGAGATGGCGGAGGAGCGCGGCAGCAAGGGGCTGCGGGCCTTCATCGCCTCCCAGGCGGAGGCGCTGGCCGCCGATGTGCTGATCGCCTCGGACGGGCCGCGCGTCGAGCCCGGCCTGCCCACCATCGCCTCAGGCACGCGCGGCACCTTCCACTTCGATCTCGCGGTGCGGCTGCGCGAGGGCGGCGTGCATTCCGGCCACTGGGGCGGCCTGACCACCGACCCGGCGGTGGTGCTGGCGCATGCGCTGGCGACCATCATGGACCGCGACGGCAAGATCCTGGTGCGGGACTGGCTGCCGGCGGGCGGCACCGTGCCCGCCGCGGTTCGGGAAGTGCTGGAAGGCTGCCCGGTCGGCGGCGGCGACGGCGCGGCGACAATCGACGAGGCCTGGGGTGAGCCGGGCCTGACCGCCGCCGAGAAGATCTACGGCTGGAACAGCTTTATCGTGCTGGCGATGACCAGCGGCGTGCCGGCCAATCCGGTGAACGCCGTGGCGCCGGATGCGCGGGCGCATTGCCAGATCCGCTACACCGTGGATACCGATCCGGCCTCCTTCGAGGGCGCCCTGCGCCAGCACCTTGATGCACATGGGTTGCAGCTGGTGCGTATCGAGAATGCCGGCATCCGCATGCCGGCCAGCCGCACCGCGCCGAATCATCCCTGGGTCCGCTGGGCGCAGGCCAGCATGGAGAAGAGTCTGAACCACCGCGTGCAAATCATTCCCAACAGCAGCGGTGGCCTGCCGGGGGATGTCTTTGTGGACCACCTGGGTGTGCCGCTGGTCTGGGTGCCGCACAGCTACAACGGCTGCAAGCAGCATGGTCCGGACGAGCACCTGCTGGTCGGGCCGGCACGCGAGGGGATCGCCGCCTTCGCCGGCATGTGGTGGGACCTGGGCGAATCGGGGACCCCCGCCCGCTGAACCGGCTGGGAGCGGAGCGGTAGAGAGAGGGCCGCTCCTTCTCCACAAGGGCGGGAGACAATTCTCTTGGGGGTTTTTCACGTTTCCGCTATCACCCTGTGCGGGACGTTGACTTCTCTCGAGCAGTGAACCGCGCACGGTGACCTTGTATTCTCTCCTCTCTCCCGGGGTCGGTATTGTTCGGGCTGATGGTTCCGGTGTTTCCCCTGCGTCGCTCCAGGCCAGAGAGGCCGCATGAACGCGGCGCCTACCAGCGTCCAGGAGATGGCGCGTGTCGCGGCACTGGACAGAAGCGGCCTGGCAAGCGGCGCGCCGGATCCTTGTATTGAGGAGCTGACGCAGGAGGCAGCGCGGCTTCTGGAGCGCCCGCTCTCCGCCACGACGCTGGTCGGGGCGGAGTTCCAGGTGACCCGCTTCGGCAGCCCGTCGCTGCATGGCTCCTTGCCCCGCGCGCAAACCTTCTGTGATGCGGCGATTCGCCAGCCGGGCAAGCTGCTGGTGGTGGAGGATGCGCGTGCTAATCCGCGCTTTGCCGGTCTCCCCATGGTCCAGGGAGCGACGGGGCTGCGCTTCTATGCCGGAAAGCCCATTTGTGCGCCCGGAGGGCAGCCGGTCGGGGCGTTGTGCGTCCTGGACAGGCGGCCTGGCCAGCTTTCGCCGGGGCAGCACACGGAACTTCGCCGTCTGGCGACCGCGATCGAGGCGCGGGTGGTGGAACTCTCCGCGCAACGGCAGGACCGGCAGTCGCTGGTGTGCGATCTGCGTCTGGCCGCCGCGGCCGACGCCTTCGACCTCCACTGGCAGCCGATCCTGCAGGCCCAGGACCTGCGCCCTCATGGCTATGAGGCCCTGGTGCGCTGGAATCGGTCCGGACACGGGGCCGTGGCGCCTGCCCACTTCATTCCTCTCGCTGAGCGGTCCGGGCTGATCGGTCGCATCGATACCGCCATGCTTCGCACCGCCTGCAAGCAGGCGGTGCAGTGGTCGCAGCCGCTCGCCGTCTCGGTGAACTTCTCCGCAAGCTGGGTGCGGCAGGCCGGCATGATGCTGCCGCGCCTGGTGGAGAACGAACTGGCCCAGAGCGGCCTCGACCCCAGTCGGCTGATGGTGGAGATCACCGAAAGCGTGCTGATCGATGCGCCGGAATATGCCCTGGCGAAGATCCAGGCGCTGAAATCGCTCGGCGTCCGGGTGGCGCTGGATGACTTCGGGACGGGTTATTCGTCACTCGGCTATCTGGAACGCTATCCCTTCGACGTGCTGAAGATCGACCGCTCCTTCCTGCAACGGCTCGGCCATGAGCCGCGGGCGGAAGTCGTGCTGCGTGCCACCCTGCGGCTGGGCCGCGAGCTGGGCATGACGGTCTGCGCGGAAGGCGTCGAGGAGCCGGAGCAGCTCGCCTTCCTGCAGCAGGAGGGCTGCGACCTCGTGCAGGGCTACCTTCTCGGGCGGCCTCGCGACGCGATCGACCCGGCGGGCTGAAGGCGCCGGCGAGGGAAGGGGGCTGCATTTTCCGGCCCCTCCTGCCATGACGCGATGGCTTCCGGAGACGAATCGAGCATGATTTCAGCGCCTCGCCTGAGCTTCACTCTGCTCTTAGCCGTCGCTGCGCTGCCCGCCCGGGCGCAGGACGAGGGCTGGACCCACTTCCTGTCCGTGCTGGCGCCGGCCATGGCGGCCTGCCTGCAAGGCGAGGAGGGTGCCGCCGCCACCGCGGCCCTGCCGATGAATCATGGGCGGGCGCTGGTGCGGCTGGAGCGGCGCGATGGCGAGCGGCTGGAATGCGTGGCGGAGCTTGGCCCGCCCGGGCAGCCGGCGCATCGCGAAAGCCTGCGCCCAGCGGGTGCCGCGCCGCCCCTGCCGGGTGAGGACGAGCGCCGCTTCACCCTGTCGCGCCCCTGTGCTGAGGCGACGCCAGTACTGGGGCAATCCGGGCAGACGCTGGGTTGGATGGCGCTCTCCGGCTGCCGCTGAAGGCGCGGCCTCAGGCTTCCGGGCTGCGCGACACCGTCACGCGGTACCGCCCGAGGCCAATCTCGATTGCGCCCGGCTCGCGCTGCCACATCCAGGTGCCAGACTGCTCCCAGCGGCTGTAGGTCTCGATCCGGCCCAGCCGCAGGAACCCGCAGAAGGGGCCGTCAATCTCCGCCTCGAGCCGACCCCAGCGGAAGATCAGCACGGGCCAGCGGCTGGCGGCGCGGGGCGTGTGCAGGAAGACAGTGTCATAGGCAGGCGTTGCGGTAGGGGCGGCTGCGTTCATGGCGGTCGTCCAGCGGGGGGTGAGAGAGCGGCATGGGGGGCCAGGCCTTGGCGGTTATTGGTTTATCTCTTTTTAAATGAGATCAACTCACAGTAGTTGGAGCAATCCGCCCCCCTGAGCAGGCCGGCGCCCTCCAATAAACCGCCTTTCGTCTCGGAAACCGTGCTGGACCAACGGTTTGAGCTTGATCATGGGTGCAGCCCCAACGTCCCGCAGGGCGCGAAGAAGGCGATACCTCTTCCGCCCTGACGGAGTTGTGAAAGCGCTACTCGGCGGCGGCCGGCTTGGCCGCCAGCCGGGCAAGCAGACTCTGCACCAACGGCATACCGATCCGCGCAGGATCGGTCATCAGCGATTCCGGATGGAACTGCACGGCGGAGAGCGGCAGGCTCCGGTGCTCGATGGCCATGATGACGCCATCCTCGGTTTCGGCGGTGGCAACCAGATCCTTTGGCAGCGCGATGCGCCGGGCGTGCAGCGAGTGATAGCGGCCGACCGGGAACTGCTCCGGCAGCCCTTCCAGCAGCCGCCCACCGAGGTTGCGGACCACGGAGGGCTTCCCGTGCATCGGCAGGGGCAGCACATCCAGCGCGCCACCGAAATGCTCCACCATACCCTGCAGCCCGAGGCAGACGCCGAAGGCCGGCAGGCCACGCTTCACCACGAGATCCAGCGTCTCCGACATGGCGAAGTCGGAGGGGCGGCCCGGGCCGGGGGAGAGCAGCACCAGATCCACCGCCGTGCCGCGCTTCAGCTCTTCGCGGGCCAGGTCCGGCCGCAGGGTGCGGACGGTGGCGCCGGCGGCGCGGAAGTAGCTGGCCAGGGTGTGGACGAAGCTGTCCTCATGATCCACCAGCAGAACCTGCATGCCGGAAACCACCGGGCGCGGAGCGGCGGGGGCGCCCGCGGCGGTCGGCACCTCGCCGCGGATGGCGGCGAACATGGCGCTGGCCTTCAGGCGGCACTCGGCCTCCTCCGCTGCCGGCTCGCTGTCGTGCAGCAGGGTGGCGCCGGCGCGCACCTCGGCCACGCCCTCCTTCAGCCGGATGGTGCGCAGGGTCAGGCCGGTGTTCATGTTGCCATCGAAGGTCATGCGCCCGATGGCACCGCCATACCAGCGGCGGGCGGAGCGCTCCTCGGCCTCGACATGGCGGATCGCCCAGGTCTTGGGCGCGCCGGTCACCGTCACCGCCCAGGCGTGGGAGAGGAAGCCGTCCAGCGCGTCCATCTCCGGCAACAGCATGCCCTCGACATGGTCCACCGTATGGATCAGGCGGGAATACATCTCGATCTGACGGCGGCCGATGACCCGCACCGTGCCGGGGACACAGACCCGCGCCTTGTCGTTGCGATCCACATCCGTGCACATGGTCAGCTCGCTCTCCTCCTTGGTGGAGTTGAGCAGGGTGCGGATATTGGCGGCATCCTCCAGCGCGTCGCGGCCACGCCTGATGGTGCCGCTGATCGGGCAGGTCTCGATGCGGTCGCCCTCCACGCGGACGAACATCTCTGGCGAGGCGGCGATCAGGAACTCGCCCTCGCCCAAATTCATCAGCGCGCCATAGGGAGAGGGGTTCACCCGGCGCAGGCGGTCGAAGACCTCGCTCGGCGTGTCGGGGCAAGTGGTGGCGAAGGTTTGGCCGAGCACCACCTCGAACAGGTCGCCCCGCTCGAAGGCGCGCTTGGCGCGCTCGACCATGGCGGCGTATTCGCCGGGGCCGTAGTCGCTCTCGGCCGGGGTGGCGCCGGTGCCCGGGCGGAAGGCGTCGGCCGGCGTCTCGCGGGAAAGGCCGGTGGTGGAGCGACCCTCAAAGGCGAAGTCGTAACGGTGCAGCATGGCCGCGCCGCGCATGTGGTCCACCACCAGGATCTCGTCCGGCAAATAGAGGACGAGGTCGCGCTGGTCCTCGGCGCGCGGCAGGCGCAGCGGCATCGGCTCGAACTGGAAGACCAGGTCGTAGCCAAAGGCACCGTAAAGGCCGAGATGCGGGTCCTCCGGGCTGCCGAAGAGGTCGCGCAGCGCGCGCAGCACGGAGAAGACGGAGGGCTGGCGGGAGCGCTCCTCCTCGGCGAAGCGCCCCTCGGGCATCTTCACGCGGGCGGCGATGCGGTCGGTACCGACCTCCAGCGAGGCCAGCTCGGACATGGCGCGCAGGGCGGGGGCGATGGCAGCGAGCAGCAGCGTGCCGCGCTCATTCAGGGCGCGCAGCGTGACGTCGCGGTCGCGCGCGGCCAGCATCAGCGGCGGGTCGGAGAAGCCCAGATCCCAACGGGTGTAGCGGCCCGGGAACTCGAAGGAAGAGGAGAGCAGCACGCCGCGCTGCCGGTCCAGGCGCCGGGCAAGGGCGGCGACGCTCTGGCTGCCATCCGCCTCCAGCACCTCACGTTGGATCGTCAGGCCGCCTTCGGTTCGGTAGGTCGTCTGCATCAGGAACTCCGGGCTGGGCTGCCACGGGGTCCGGAACGATCGGCTGCAGGATCAAAAAAAGCCGCCCGGAACTCCGCGGCGGCCATGGAAACAGGAAAACGCGGGCCGCCTCAGGAGAGCGGCCACCACCAAGCTTGAGGGGGAATGCGCGTGTTCATGGCGGCTCTTATTCCATGTAGGGAGCAGGAAGGCAAGCAAGGATTCGCGGGGCGGGGGCGCCGGATTCCTTCACGACTGCCGCCCGGCGCGGGGCGATTCCTTGGCCGAACGAGGGCCGTTTTCCTTGACGGAGAGCAGGCCGGACCGTAGATACCACTCCCTGATCCGTCGAAGCCTCGGTGTTGTGCCGTCCCTCGGGAGGCCTCGCCAGCAGCGCGGCGGACGAATTCTTGGTCGGCGCCTCACAGGAGGCCCGGCTCCGTCGCTCCGCGAAGGCTCGCGCAGCGGCGCGTTTTGTTTTGGGCGGGTGTCAGCCCGCATGAAAGGACGGCGCGGCCACGATGTTCGAGGCTTTGTCGGGCAAGCTGAACGGGGTCTTTGACCGGCTGCGCCGCCGCGGCGCACTGTCGGAGGCGGACGTGTCGGAGGCGCTGCGGGAGGTCCGCATCGCGCTGCTCGAGGCCGATGTCGCGCTGCCCGTCGTCAAGGACATCGTCAACAAGGTGCGCGAGCGCGCGGTGGGGCAGGAGGTCATCCGCTCCGTCTCCCCGGCGCAGCAGGTGGTCAAGATCGTCAACGATTGCCTGGTCGAGGCGCTCGGCGGCGGCGAGGGGGTGGAGCACGTCCCCGGCCTCAGCCTGAACGCTGCGCCGCCGGTGGCGATCCTGATGATCGGCCTGCAGGGCTCGGGCAAGACCACGACCTCGGGCAAGATCGCGCTGCGGCTGCGGACGCGTGAGAAGAAGAAGGTCCTGCTCGCCAGCCTGGACGTGCAGCGCCCGGCGGCGCAGCTCCAGCTGGAAACCCTGGCGAAGCAGTCCGGCGTCACCAGCCTGCCGATCATCAAGGGGCAGTCGCCGCTGGAGATCGCGGCGCGGGCCATGCAGGTGGCGCGCGGCGAACTCTACGATGTCGTCATTCTCGACACCGCCGGCCGGCTGGCGATCGACGAGGAGCTGATGGCCGAGGTCGCCGCCGTGAAGGCCGCGACCAGGCCGCATGAGAGCCTGCTGGTCGTGGATGCCATGACCGGCCAGGACGCGGTGAACACCGCGCGCTCCTTCAACGAGCGGGTCGGCGTCACCGGTATCGTCATGACGCGCGTGGATGGCGATGCGCGCGGCGGCGCGGCGCTCTCCATGCGGGCCGTGACGGGCGCGCCGATCAAGCTGCTGGGCGCGGGCGAGAAGCTGGATGCGCTGGAGGATTTCCACCCGGACCGCATCGCCGGCCGCATCCTCGGCATGGGCGACATCGTCTCCCTCGTCGAGCGCGCCGCCGAGACGATCGACAAGGCCGAGGCGGAGAAGCTCGCCGCGAAGATGCAGAAGGGTCAGTTCGACCTGGAGGACTACGCGGCGCAGCTCAAGCAGATCGGCAAGATGGGCTCGCTCTCGGGCATCCTGGGCATGCTGCCGGGCATCGGCAAGCTGAAGTCCCAGCTCGAGGGAGCCAATCTCGACAATTCCATCCTGAAGCGTCAGGCCGCGATCATCAGCAGCATGACGCCGCAGGAGCGCCGCAAGCCCGAGATCCTGAAGGCGTCGCGCAAGCGCCGCATCGCCATGGGCTCGGGCACCACGGTGCAGGAGGTCAATCGGCTGCTGAAGCAGTTCGACGACATGTCCGTGATGATGAAGCGGATGAACAAGCTCGGCCAGAAGGGGCTGATGCGCGGCGGGCTCGGCGCGCTTCTCCCCGGTGCCGGGGGCGGCAAGCGCCCCTTCTGATCAACCCGACAGCCAAACTAAGGAACCGAATATGTCTCTGAAGATCCGTCTCGCGCGCGCCGGCGCCAAGAAGCGCCCCTACTACCACATCGTGGTGGCCGACAGCCGCTCCCCGCGCGACGGCCGCTTCATCGAGAAGGTCGGCAGCTACAACCCGATGCTGCCCTCCGATCATGCCGAGCGCGTCCGTCTGCAGGATGAGCGCATCAAGCATTGGCTGAGCAACGGTGCCGTGGCGACCGACCGCGTGGCAAAGTTCCTCGGCAAGGCCGAGCTGGCGCCGATGCCGGCGTACCGCGAGCAGCCGAAGCAGTCCGCGCCGAAGAAGAAGGCGCAGGAGCGCGCCGCCGCGGCGGCCGCGGGCTGAGCGGAACTCCGCGAGCGCGCTGACCCGCCATGCCCACGAACCGCATCCTGGTGGGGGAGATCGGACGGCCGCACGGTGTGCGCGGCCTCGTCCGCATCCAGTCCTTCACCACCGAGCCGGCAGATATTGCTGCCTATGGTCCGCTCTCGGACGAGCGCGGAAAGCCGTTCGTGCTGCAATGGCTGGGCAATGGGCTGGCGCGCATTGAAGGCATCGCCGACCGTGACGCCGCCGCCCGGCTGACCGGCACCCGGCTCTACCTGCCGCGCGAGAAGCTGCCGCAGCCGGAGGAGGAGGAGTTCTACCTCGCCGACCTGATCGGCCTCGCCGTCCGCGACGCGGAAGGGCGGGAGCTGGGCGAGGTGCGGTCCGTGGACGACTATGGTGCCGGCTCCTTCCTGACCGTCGCCGACGAGCAGGGGCGGGAGACGCTGCTGCCCTTCACCCGGGCCATCGTGCCGGTGGTGGATGTGGCGGCCGGCCATATCGTGGTGCAGCCGCCCGAGGATGTGGTGGTGCGGCCGGAGGAGGGCGGGGAGCCCGCCTCCGAGACGGCGCCGCCGGAGCCCGTGCATCCGCTGCCGCGCCGGCAGGATGCGCCGAAGCGCATCGGCCCGCGCGGGGTGCGCGGAGGTGCCGCGTGACCTGGCGCGCCACCGCCCTGACGCTGTTCCCCGAGATGTTCCCGGGGCCGCTCGGCCATTCGCTGGCCGGGCGCGCGCTGCGCGAGGGGCGGTGGAGCCTGGACACGCTGCAGATCCGCGACTTCGCGACGGACCGGCACCGCACCGTGGACGACACGCCCTGCGGTGGCGGCGCCGGCATGGTGATGCGGCCGGATGTGGTGGACGCAGCCTGTGCCGCGGCCCTGTCCGCCGGGCCGGAGCGGCCGATGGTCTATCTCACCCCGCGCGGGCGCCTGCTCGATCAGGCGCTGGTGCGGGAGCTGGTGGCGGGGCCGGGGGTGATCCTGGTCTGCGGCCGCTATGAGGGGCTGGACCAGCGGGTGATCGAGGCGCGGGGCATGCGCGAGGTGTCCGTGGGCGATTACGTGCTCTCGGGCGGGGAGCCCGCGGCGCTGGTGCTGCTGGACGCCTGCGTGCGGCTGCTGCCGGGCGTGATGGGCGGGGCGGAGAGCGCGGAGGAGGAAAGCTTCTCCGACGCCGCGGCCCCGCTGCTGGAATACCCGCACTACACCCGCCCGGTGGAGTGGCAGGGGCGCCAGGTGCCGGAGGTGCTGCTCTCCGGCCATCATGCGGCGGTGGCGCGCTGGCGCCGGGAGATGGCGGAGGCGGCGACGCGCGAGCGGCGGCCGGACCTCTGGGCCCGGCATCGTGCGGCGGGCTGAGAACACAGGATTGAACGGGCGGCCGCTGCCGCCTAAACGAGTTGACGAGAGGACCTGAACCATGAACCTGCTGCAGCAGTTCGACGCCGAGCAGCTTTCCCGTCTGGCCGCCGCCCGTGCCGTGCCCGAGTTCGCCGCTGGCGACACGGTGCGCGTGATGGTGAAGGTGGTCGAGGGCGAGCGCACCCGCACCCAGGCCTATGAGGGCGTCGTGATCGCGCGCTCCAACAAGGGCCTGCACAGCAACTTCACGGTGCGCAAGCTCTCCTACGGCGAGGGTGTCGAGCGCGTCTTCCCGCTCTACAGCCCGAACGTCGCCGAGATCGCCGTGCTGCGCCGCGGCAAGGTCCGCCGCGCGAAGCTGTATTACCTGCGCGGCCGCACCGGCAAGTCCGCCCGCATCGCCGAGAAGGCGGCGCCGGCGAACAAGGGCTGAATGGCCCGGGGGAGGGTGGCGACACCGTCCCCTGCCTGAGCCGCGGCCGGATGGCCGCGCCATTGCCGGCGCCTCGCCGCGCCGGGCCTGCCGGGGGGAGACCTCCCCCTGGCCCATGAACCGGAGGCGCTTTCCGGGGGATGCCTCCCCCCGCGCGCCAGGCCGGAAGGGTTCCCGGGGGATGCCTCCCCCCGCGAGGCCAGAGCGACGCCCGTGTGGTTGCGGGCCCCAAGCCCCGTCGCCATGCGGATGAGTGATCCATCTGCCACGAGGAAAGCACCATGTCGGCCACGAAGCCGCGCACGCTGTTCGACAAGATCTGGGACGCCCATGTGGTCGAGACGCTCCCGGACGGCACCGCGCTTCTCTATATCGACCGGCATCTCGTGCATGAGGTAACCAGCCCGCAGGCCTTCGAGGGGCTGCGCATGGCGAAGCGCCAGGTGCGCCGCCTGGATGGCACCATGGCCGTGGTGGACCACAACATCGCCACCGATGCCTCCCGCTTCACCGGCATCGAGGATCCCGAGAGCCGGGTCCAGGTCGAGACGCTGGAGAAGAACGTCGCCGAGTTCAACGTGCCCTATATCCCGCTGGCGGATGCGCGGCAGGGCATCGTGCATGTCATCGGGCCGGAGCAGGGCCTCTCGCTGCCCGGCATGACCATCGTCTGCGGCGACAGCCACACCTCGACGCATGGCGCGCTGGGCGCGCTGGCCTTCGGCATCGGCACCTCCGAGGTCGAGCATGTGCTGGCGACGCAGACCCTGCTGCAGAAGCGCGCCAAGAACATGCGCGTGACGGTGGAGGGCGAGTTGCCGGTGGGCTGCACGGCGAAGGACATCATCCTCGCCATCATCGGCAAGATCGGCACGGCAGGCGGCAACGGGCATGTCATCGAATATGCCGGCTCAACCATCCGCGCGCTGGACATGGCCGGGCGCTTCTCGATCTGCAACATGTCGATCGAGGCGGGGGCGCGGGCCGGCATGATCGCGCCGGACGAGACCACCTTCGAATACGTCAAGGGTCGCCCCTTCGCGCCGCAGGGTGAGTATTTCGACCGCGCCGTGGAGTGGTGGAAGACGCTGCCCTCCGACGAGGGCGCGGTGTTCGACAAGGAGGTCTTCCTGGACGCCTCCGAGATCGTGCCCATGGTCTCCTGGGGCACCAGCCCGGAGGACGTGCTGCCGATTACCGCGACCGTGCCCGACCCGGCCAGCGCCGAGGACGAGGCGCGCCGCAAGCAGATGCAGCGCATGGTCGAGTATATGGGCCTGACGCCCGGCCAGAAGCTGACCGACCTCAAGGTCGATGTCGTCTTCATCGGCTCCTGCACCAACAGCCGCATCGAGGACATCCGCGCCGCCGCGGCCATCGCCAAGGGGCGGAAGGTGGCCGAGGGCGTGCGAGCCATGGTGGTGCCGGGCTCCGGCCTGGTGAAGCAGCAGGCCGAGCAGGAAGGGCTGGACGCTGTCTTCAAGGAGGCCGGCTTCGAGTGGCGCGAGGCGGGCTGCTCCATGTGCCTGGGCATGAACCCGGACAAGCTGACGCCCGGCCAGCGCTGCGCCTCGACAAGCAACCGGAACTTCGAGGGGCGCCAGGGTCCGGGCGGGCGGACGCATCTGCTCTCGCCGGCGATGGCGGCCGCTGCTGCCGTCACGGGCAAGCTGACCGACGTGCGGGAGATCGCCTGATCATGGAAGCCTTCACCAAGCTCACGGGCATCGCCGCGCCGCTGCCGATGGCCAATGTCGATACCGACAAGATCATCCCGGCGCGCTTCCTCAAGACCATCGCGCGCACAGGCCTCGGCAAGTCGCTCTTCGCCAACCTCCGCTACAAGGAGGACGGCAGCGAGAACCCGGACTTCGTGTTGAACCAGGAGCCCTACCGCCATGCGGAGATCCTGATCGCGCATGAGAATTTCGGCTGCGGTTCGTCGCGCGAGCACGCGCCCTGGGCGCTCCTCGACTTCGGCATCCGTTGCGTGATCGCGCCGGATTTCGCCGACATCTTCCATAACAACAGCTTTAAGAACGGCATCCTGCCCGTGCGTCTGCCGCGCGCGGTCTGCGACCAGCTGATGGAGGATGCGAAGCTCGGCGCCAATGCCCGCCTCACGGTGGACCTGGAGCGCCAGGTGGTGGTGCGCCCGAACGGCGAGGAGATCCCCTTCGAGATCGACCCGCTGCGGCGGCACCTGCTGCTGAACGGGCTCGACGATATCGGCCAGACCCTGCAACAGGTCACCGCGATCGACGGCTTCGAGGCGAAGCAGCGCGCCGCGCAGCCCTGGCTTTACCGCTGAATCAGCCCGTGAACCCGGCCTGCCGCCGGCGGGCCGCTCCAGGAAAGAAGGACGACCCGCGACGATGACGGCGAACAAGAAGCTGCTGGTCCTGCCCGGCGACGGCATCGGGCCCGAGGTGATGCGCGAGGTGCGGCGCGTCATTGAATGGATGGACCGGCGCCGGCATGTCAGCTTCGCGCTGGAGGAAGGGCTGGTCGGCGGTGCCGCGCTGGAGGCGGAGGGCTCGCCCTGCCCGGACTCCACCGTGGAGCGGGCGCTGGCCGCCGATGCGGTGCTGTTCGGCTCCGTCGGCGGCCCGAAGTGGGATTCGCTGCCCTTCGAGCGTCGGCCGGAACTGGGCATCCTGCGGCTGCGCAAGGAGCTCGGGCTTTTCGCCAACCTGCGCCCCGCCCTGGTGCTGGAGCCGTTGGTGGATGCCTCCAGCCTCAAGCCGGATGTGGTGCGCGGGCTCGACCTGATGATCGTGCGGGAATCCACTGGCGGCATCTATTTCGGCGAGCCGCGCGGCGTCGAGACGCTGCCCAACGGCAAACGCCGCGGCGTGGATACCGAGGTCTATACCGAGGATGAGATCGCTCGCGTGGCGCGGGTGGCCTTCGAGCTCGCCCGGGGCCGCAGCAACAGGCTGACCAGCGTGGACAAGGCCAATGTGATGCAGTCCGGCCGGCTCTGGCGTGCGGTGGTCTCCGAGATCGGCAAGGCCGAATACCCGGATGTGGAGCTGTCGCACATGTATGCCGACAACTGCGCCATGCAGCTCTGCGCCCGGCCGAAGCAGTTCGACGTCATCCTGGCCAGCAACATCTTCGGCGACCTGCTCTCCGACCTGGCGGCGGCGGCCACCGGCTCGCTTGGCATGCTTCCCTCCGCCACCCTCGGGGCGCCCGACAGCGCCGGCCGCCGGCGCGCGCTCTACGAGCCGATCCACGGCTCGGCGCCGGACATCGCCGGCAAGGGCATCGCCAACCCCTGCGCCCAGCTTCTCTCCTTCGCCATGCTGCTGCGCTGGTCCTTCGGCATGGAGGAGGATGCCAGGATGATCGAGACGGCGGTCGAGAAGGTGCTGGCCGGCGGGCTGCGCACGGCCGATATCATGGGCACCGGTACCGCCCGGGTGGGCACCAGCGTGATGGGTGACGCCGTGCTGCGTGAGCTGGACAAATTGGCCGCGTAACAAGCAAAATTGGCCCCTTGCGCGGGGAGGTCTCCTCGGTTATCTCCCCGCCACTGGCAAGCGCTCGTAGCTCAATTGGATAGAGCACTAGACTACGGATCTGGGGGTTAGGGGTTCGAATCCTCTCGAGCGCGCCAGATCTTCTCCTTCGAAAACAAGGAGATCCCGAAAAAGCCCGGCCCCTGCGCCGGGCTTTTCGCGTCTGGGCCTCCCACGCGGGTCCCACGAAATTGCCCTCCGGGGCTTCGCAACAGGCTCTCCCAGTACGCCTCATAGGCCTCCAGGAGGTGTGCCATCGGCGGGGAGAGGGCGAGCAGTCCCCGCCGGGCCATTCCCGCGTTTCAACGGCCGAGCGCGTGGTCCAGGAAGTCCAGCCGGTCCTGGCCCCAGAAGATTTCGTCCTCCAGCACGTAGCTGGGTGCGCCGAAGACGCCGCGCTCCAGCGCCGCCTGCGTATCCGCCGCGCGCCGCTCAGCCCAGCGCGGCTCCTCGGCCAGGCGCAGCACCGTGTCGCCATCCAGTCCGACATCGGCGGCGATTTGGGCCAGCGTCGCGGCGTCGCCGGTGTCGCGCTCCTGTTCCCAGAGCGCCTTCAGAATAGCGTGCGCCAGGGCGACCGCCTGCGGGTCGCCAAAGCTCTCCCGCACCGCGATCACCGCGTGGGCCGGCAAGGCCTCGCGAGCCGGGAAGAATTTCGGCTGCAGGTGAATGGGTACCCCTAGCCGCTCCCGCCAGCGCCGCAGTTCCACCAGCCGATAGGCTTGGCGCTGCGGCGAGCGCTTAGGTAGGGGAAGCCCGCCGGAGGCCGCGAAGATAGTGGAGAAATCCACCGGGTAGATGCGCAGTGTGGCGGCGTGGCGCGCCGCCAGCGCCTCCAGCCGGGCCGCGCCCAGATGCGTCCAGGGTGAGTTCAGCGAAACGTAGTAGCCGATCTGCGCGGCCATCAGACCTTCCCCCCTTCCTTGCCGAGAAAGCGATCCTGCGCGGCCTCGGGGCTGGGCACAAGCGGAGCCATCGTCCAGCCCTGCCCAGCCTCTTGGTACGGCTTTGGTCGGCCCGGTTCTAAGGCCGCCGTGCTGGCGTGGAGGCGCTCGGCCGGCGAGAGGCAGAAGCCCAGTAGATGTCTATGAGCGCATTCCGGTTCATCTCCCCCAGTGGCAGGCCCGGCCGGGGCAGCGCTGCGACAACTGGCGCCAGGGCCAGCCGGATCCTGCGGAGGAGCCCGAGCCTGAGCGGCCGCAACTCGCTACGACCAGGCCGCCGACAGCTTTCTCGGCTTCGCCGGCCTGCCTCGATCCGGCTATGGACCAGATTTGTCCACACGACCTAGGGCAAAGGCGCAAGATCTACAGGTGCATCGGCAAACAACCGGGGTAGGGAGTCGGCCAGGCATACTGAGAGGATACGTGCATCTTCGTCGCCCACGCTGGCGAAGGCGTGGCGCATGGTGCTGTCGATGTATGCGCTGTCGCCGGCATCCAGCCGCGTCGGTTCGTAGAACTCCGTGTGCAACTCGATGCTGCCCGAGAGGACATAGATGTATTCCTCGCCCTCGTGGCTGGCCCAGCTCTCCGGCGGCAGCACCTCGCGTGTGCGGATGGTCATGATCAGCGGGACCATCGCCTTCCGGGTCAGCTCGTTACAAGGCACGATGTAGTCGTAGCTGTTGAAGCCGAAGCGCACGCCCTCGCCGCGCTTCGAGATGATGCGCCGGCCCATGGCGAAGCGCGGGCTGGCCGGGCTCAGCAGGTCATCGATACGCAGGCCCAGTGCGCGCGCCACCCGGGCTACCGTGTCGAAGGACGCGCCACTCTTTCCATTCTCGACCTTCGACAGGGTGCCAACCGCCACTCCGCTTTCCTCGGAGAGGCGCGCCAGTGTCCACTGCTTGGCCCTCCGGCCGTCTGCGAGTTTCCGCCCAACCTCTGGCTGCCCCAGGACGACAGGCATGCCGGGGCGCCGGACCTCCTCGGGTGCGAGGTGGGCCGGGACGGATTTCTTGCGGTTTGCCGGCTTGGTCATAACAGGCGGTCCCTGAATTTTCTATATCGAAAAATATTGCGCTTACACGAAAACAAAGGAAACAATACCACCATCACCCTGGGGAGGCATCATGAAGGTCGCGGTCGCCAGCTTCGAGTTCGAGGGCAATACCCTCTCCCTCCAGCTCCACCGTCGCGAGGATTTTGCCCGCAAGGTGCTGGCCGAGGGCGCGGCGGTGATGCCCGCCATCGAGGGCCGCGACCTGGCGGTGACCGGGGGCGTCGAGACGCTGCGGGCGGCAGACTTCGCCGTCCACCCCGTGCTGGTCGCGCATGGCGGCTCCGGCGGTCGGGTGGAGGGTGCCTTCTACCGTGACGTCCGCGACCGGATCTTGGCCGGGGTCGCCGACCTGGCGCCGGTGGACGGCGTGTTCCTCGCCTTGCACGGCGCCATGATCTGTGAGGGTGAAGACGACCCGGAGGGCGAGATTCTTGCGCGCTTGCGGGAGATTCTCGGCCCCGACGTACCCATCGCGGCCAGCCTCGACCTGCATGCGCATGTCACGCCGCGCATGGTGAACGCCGCCACCATCCTGGTGGGCTACGAGACCTATCCGCACGTCGATGCCCATGGCACCGGGGCCCGCGCGGCCCGGCTCCTCGTCGGTACCCTTGCTGGGAAGGTGCGGCCGGTGATGCGCCTGAAGCGGCTCGATGCCTTGCTTTCGGTTGCCGGCGGCGCCACCAGCGAAGGGATGCCGATGGCCAAGCTGCGAGCTTCCGCACGCAGTGCGGAGCGGGAAGGGCGGGTTCTCTCTGCCAGCTATTTTCCGGTACAGCCTTGGCTCGATATTCCCGATCTCGGCATTGCCGGCCTGGCTATCGCTGATGGCGATGCTGCGGCCGCCGAGCAGGCGGCCGACGCGCTGGTCCGCGAGATGTGGGACCGCCGCCGCGAGTTCGAGATCCCTCTGCTGACGCCGGAGGCGGCGGTGCAGCGCGCCCTGGTCCATCCTGCGCGCCGCGTGCTGATCTCCGACGCGCCGGACTGTGTCGGCGGCGGTGCTCCAGGCGACGCGCCGGCCGTGCTCACGGCGCTGCTGCGACAGGCGACGCATGTTCCGGCCGCCGTGCTGGTGGTCGATCCGCCGGCAGCGGCCGCGGCGCGGCGCGCCGGGGTGGGCGCGATGCTGCGCACTACCGTGGGGTCCAGGCTCGACCCGCGCTTTCATCCGCCGGCTGAGGTGGAGGCGGTGGTCGAGAGCCTGCATGACGGGCGCTTCGTCTATACGGGCGGCATCAGCGCGGGAACCCCGGGCAATATGGGCGAGACCGCCGTGCTGCGTGTAGGCGAGCTGCGCATCGTCGTGCCCACGCACGCCACTTACGAATATGCGGACGAGCAGTACCGCGCGGTCGGCATCGACATCGGGTCCTGCCGCATCGCGGTGCTGAAGAACCCGATGAACTTCCGCACGCTGCTCGACGACGAGACAGCGTGGCTGATGGTCTCGGGCGCTGGCCCGACCACGCCGAGCCTGGAGAGCATCGACTGGCAGGTGAAGCGGCGGCCCTTCTGGCCTTGCGACGACCTCCCGCAGCCCGTCTACCTCGGAGAAGATCACCGGTGAACAAGCCTCTTCTGTCTTGGCCCCCGCGGCGCGAGGCCGCGTCCCGCGCACCGGCCGATCTGCGCTTTGCGGATGGCACAGCCTGGGTCGATGGCAGGATCGTTCCCGTCGCCGATGCCACCCTGCCGCTGCTCGACTGGGGTTTCCTGCGCTCCGATGCCTGCCAGGAGACGATCTCAGCCTGTGATGGCGTGCTCTTCCGGCTCGACGACCATCTCACGCGCTTTGAGCGTTCACTCGGCCGGCTGCGCATGACCTCGCCGCTGACGCGTGAGGAGATCCGCCAGATTATCCATGCATTGATTGCGGCGACCGGATTTCGCGACGCTTATGTGCAGATCATCATGACACGCGGCCGGCCGCCGATCGGCAGCCGCGACATCCGCCTCTGCACCAACCGCTTTCAGGCCTTCTGCATTCCCTATGTCTGGATTGCATCGCCCGAGGTGCAGGAGCGCGGCCTGCATCTGCATGTCAGCCGGCGCCTGCGCGTGCCACCTGCTTCCGTTGACCCGATGGTGAAGCACTACCACTGGCTCGACTTCGAGATGGGCCTGATGGAGGCCTATGATGCCGGCGCCGAGACCGTGGTGCTTTGCGACACCAACGGCAATATCACCGAAGGTCCCGGCTTCAACATCTTCATCCGTCAGGGCGACAGGCTGCTGACGCCGCGACACGGCATGCTGGACGGCATGACGCGCCGGACGGTGCTGGAGCTCTGCTCCGATCTTGGCATCGCCGTGGAACAGACCGAGGTCTCGCTCGAGACCCTGCGGGGCGCGCAGGAGGTATTCCTGACCACGACCGCGGGCGGCATCCTGCCGGTCACACGGGTGGACGACGTCGCCATCCAGAACGGACCTGGCGCCTACACGCGCCGCCTGCATGAAGCCTACTGGGCGCGCCGTGCCGAAGGCTGGCTCGGTGAGCCGGTCAATTACGCCATCTCCCTCCCTCCAGCGAAGCAGGTTTCCTGATGATCAATCGTCGTGGTCTTCTGGGTGCTGCGGGGGCAGCGATGCTCGCCCGCCCTGCGCTGGCCCAACCCGCTTCCAACCGCGTTCTCCGCTTCGTGCCGGAGACGGGGCTGATCGTGCTCGACCCCATCGTCACCACCGCAGCTGTCACCACCATGCATGGCTATGCGGTGTTCGACACGCTCTACGGCGTGGATGAGCAGCTCCGGCCCCAGCCGCAGATGGCCGAGGGCGCGCGTAGCGCGGATGATGGGCTGAGCTGGGAAATCGTGCTGCGGGACGGGTTGCGCTTCCATGATGGCGAGCCTGTCCGGGCCCGCGACTGCGTGGCCAGCCTGCAGCGCTGGAGTAAGCGGGACAGCTTCGGCCAGGCCCTGGCTGCGGCGGTCCAGGCCTGGGAGGCACCGGACGACCGCACGCTCCGCATCCGTCTGAAGCAGCCCTTCCCGCAGCTGCTGCGCGCCATCGGCAAGCCGCATTCCTCGCCGGCCTTCATCATGCCGGAGCGAATCGCGAAGACGGACGCAATGACGCCGGTCACCGAGATGGTCGGCTCCGGCCCCTTCCGGTTCCAGCGCGACGAATACGTCGCCGGCAGCCGCGTGGTCTATACGCGGTTCGACGGATACAAACCGCGCGACGAGGCCGCCTCATGGAGCGCCGGTGGGAAGCGGGCACATTTCGAGCGCGTCGAGTGGCACATCATGCCTGATGCGGCGACGGCGAGCTCCGCCCTGCAAGCGGGCGAGGTGGACTGGCTGGAGGTTGCCCAGGGCGACCTCGTGCCGATGCTGAGGCGGAACCGGCAGATCAACATCCGGCCGCTGAACCCGCTCGGCCTGATCCTTGGCATGCGCTTCAACCACGCGACGGCGCCCTTCAGCAACGTGACGCTGCGCCGCGCTATCCTCTCCGCCGTCAATCAGGAGGATTACCTCCAGGCTGTCACGGGCGGCGACGCGGACAGCTTCCGCCTGTGTCGGGCAATGTTCCCTTGCGGCCTGCCCGGCGTGAACGAACTGGGCACTGGGGCGATGAAGCAGCCACCCGATCTCGACAGGGCACGCGCCGCCGTGGCCGCGGCGGGATATAAGGGAGAAAAGATTGTTCTGCTGCATGCCTCCGACCATCCCATTGTCGGACCCCTGGGTGACATCACTGCGGATCTGCTCCGCAGACTCGGTATGAATGTCGAGCAGCAGACGATGGACTGGGGCACGGTGGTGCAGCGGCGGACTTCCAAGGAGCCGGTGGAGAAAGGGGGCTGGAGCATCTTTCACACCACCTGGCCGGGGTCGTCCGTCACCAATCCCGCGGAGAACCTCTACATCCGGGGCCAGGGGAGCAGGGGCTGGTTCGGCTGGCATGACAGCCCGGAATTGGAGAAGCTCTCCTCGGAGTGGCTGCAAAGCACGGACCCTGCCGAGCGGCAGAAGCTGCTGGATGCGGTTCAGAGGAGCGCCTTCGAGACCGTTCCAGTGGTGCCGCTCGGGCAGATGCTGCCGAACATGGCGCACCGGACCGCGATCACCGGCATCGTGACCGCCTCGGCACCCTGCTTCTGGAACGTGCGGCGCGCCTGAGGCGCCCGCGCGGCCGGCGCGCTTCTGCCTCCGCCTGTGGCACATGGGGGCATGATTTCAACTGGTTGGGGAGTTGGGTGATGAGATACGTCTTGTCAGCCATGGCTGCTGCCGCGGCGAGCAGCAGGGGTTTCATGCAGATCTGTGCCGGGCGATTGCAGCGGCGGTGCTGGACGACAGCAAAAAGGTCAGCTTCGTCACGCTCACCCTGCAGCCCCGCTTCACTGCGCTGCAGAGCAGCGAGTTAGACTTGTTGGAGACCCCGACCGCGCTCTCCATCACACGCGACCTGACGCTCGGCCTCACCACTCCGGTCATGACGATGATGGCGGGCCAGGGCATTATGGTCAGCAAGAACCGGAACCTAGGCTCAGTCATGGAACTGGATGGCGCGACGATCTGTGCGATCCAGGGGTCGGAGATCGAGCGAAACCGGTAGAATTTCGCCAGGAGCAAAGGCATCGCCTTCAAGACCGTGGCGTATGATGCAGCGACGGCCATACTCGGTGCATTGAGCGCTGGTCGCTGCGACGCGGTGAGCCACGATCTCTTTTGCCTCGCTGGCTATCGCGAGAGCTATCCGACAAGGCGTCCTATCAGATCCTGCCCGGGATCGTCGCCAAGGAGCTCCATGGAATCATGGTCCGTGCCGGCGATATGCAATGGGCCTCCCTAATGCATTGGGTCGTGTTCGCGCTGATCCAGGCCGAGGAAGCCGGCATTACGCATGAGAATGTTGCGGAACGTGCGCAGGGGACCGGCGATGGGAAGTCGTGACGCTTCCTGGAAGGGTTAGCCAGCAACGGCCGCCCCTTTGGGCTGGAACGTGGATGGAGTTCGAGGGGCATCGCCGCCACGGGTAGTTACGGCGCGATCTATGAGCACCACCTCGGGGCGCAACGTCTCCAACTTGATCGCGGCTACAGCTGACTTTGGACGAAAGGCGGCATTCTGGTCCGCTGGCTGTGGCAGCAGCCCCATGCGCGGGTTAAGCTGCTGCCGGTCTGGTGGGCGATTGATCGGCTTGCGGGCCGCCGGGCCTGGGTGCGCCGGCACCTGACCTCGACTGCACAGTGCCGAGGCGACCTCCGTGCGCCAGGTGCCGTCTATCTACCGGTAAAGGCCGGCGGCCGCTTTTCCGCCCTGGCTCGCCGGCCTTCGATGTAGTCGGCGCTGGCATAGCAGCGGTCCGCGGCCACCTGGGCACGAGCCAGATCTGGTGGGCCGTCACGTCGGGTCAGCTCTTGAAAGGCGATCTTCGCGGCCATGAGGCTGAGCGGCGCGTTCGCGGCGAGTTCGGCCGCCAGTTCTGACGCCGCGTCGTCCAGAGCCGTGCGGTCCGGCAGCATGCGTTGCACGAGGCCGAGCGTCAGGAGTTCCTCCCCATCGTATTGCCGGCCCAGCAGCACCATCTCCCGCGCCCTCGCCAGCCCCACGACATCGATCACCTTGGCGATATCCTCCAGCCGGTAGGGCAGGCCGAGCCGCACGGCGGGGATGCCGATGCGCGCATCGGCCGCGCAGAGGCGGAAATCCGACATCAGCGCGAATTCGAGGCCCGCTCCGAGGCAGTAGCCATGGATGGCGGCGATCACCGGCTTCTCTAATCCCTGCAACGCCACGGTCACGTCGCGTTGCCAGCTGTTGTAGCGGGCGGCGGCCTGGGGGTCGGCGCGGATCGTGTCGAACTCGCTGATGTCGTTCCCGGTGCAGAAGGCACGTTCGCCCGCGCCGGCCAGGAGCAGCACGCGGATCGACGAGTCCTCCGCCACCCGTCCCAACAGGCCGGGGAGCGCTTGCCACATCTCGGCATTAATGGCGTTCAGCCGGCGCGGATGGTCGAAGGTGAGGCGCGCCACACCATCCGTGACATCAAAGCGGATCAGGGTCGTCACAGCGCCTTCTCCTGCCAGATCGCCACGGTCTGGGCGGGCGTGAAGCCGAAGGCCGCGAGGATGGCATCCCAATGCCTACGGCCGCAGGTATTCCATTTCATGGGTGCATGAACGCACGCATGCGGCGGTGCCACAAGGCCAGCTGCCGCTGGCCGGTGGCGTCTCATGGCGGCCCTTGCTCTGCCGTAGCAGGGGGGCCGAGGGGCGCTGCCGCACCCACTTGCCCGAGCAGCCACTGCCGGAAGGCGCGCAGGGCTGGCACTCCCTCCGCCGCCTCAGGATAGGCGAAGCGATAGGCTCCATCCCCGCCCAGCACCTGCGCGAACGGCGTCGCCACCCGGCCGGCAGCGATGTCGGACGCGACCAGGAAGCGCGGGAGCAGGGCGACGCCGAGCCCCGCGGCAACCGCCTCGGCCACCATCGCCGTGTGCTGGAACTGCGGGCCGCGCAAGCCGTCGATCCCTTCCACGCCCGCGGCCGCCAGCCATTCCAGCCAGCCCCGCGGCCGCGTTGTCTGCTGGATCAGGACCTGCCCGGCGAGATCGGCGGGCGTCCGCAGGCTGGCGGCGGCCGATGCGGCGCAGACGGGAAGGCGCGCATCCTCGACCAGCCGGTGGCTGACCATGCCGGCTGGCGGCCCCTCGGTCATCATGATCGCGGCATCCACATCCTCTGCCGCGAAGTCCAGGGGCGTCAGCCGGGTGGTGTAGTTGCGGAAGTTGATCATCACCCCCGGATGGGCAGCGCGGAAGCTGGACAGGCGCGGTACCAGCCAGCGCGCGCCGAAGGTGGGGGAGACGGCGAGGTTCAGCGTGCCCCCGGCACCCCGATGGGCGAGCAGCTCCAGCGTGGCACTCTCCAGCCGCGCCAGGCTGACACGAACCCGCGGCGCATAGTTCGCGCCGGCGGGCGTGATGACCAGGCGCTGCCGCACGCGCTGGAACAGCCGCAGGCCGAGCAGGGCTTCCAGCCCGGCGATCTGACGGCTCACTGCGCTCTGTGTCAGGCGCAGCTCCTCCGCTGCGCGGGAGACGCTGAGATGGCGGGCGCAGGCCTCGAAGGCCTGCAGGGCGGCGGTCGGAGGGACGTGGCGGCGCATGGAAACAACTCATTCCAGATCATCATGAACACATGCCGGAGTTTCAGTTGCGGAACTTTCGATTCGCACTGAAGCTCCAGGACAACCGGAGCGGTCCACACGCCGACGCGACGGGGACCATGCAGGATAGGCATGATCCTGCCCAAGAATGAATGGACCGCACGGACAGGGATTCGGCGGCCGGGAGAGAATGCCAGCCTCGCGCGGCCTTGCCAGGGAGGTAAGTCGATGACGCTTGTCCGCACGCCGCGCCGCGCCATTTTGGCGGGGGCCGCCACCATGGCCATCGCGTCCCAGGCCCGCGCCTGGGCACCGCAGCAACCGATTACGATCCTGGTGGGCTACCCTCCGGGCGGCGCGGTGGACATCCTGATGCGCGTGGTCGGGGAAGGCGCGCACCGCCTGCGCAGCGTCACCGTGGTTCCGGAGATCCGCAGCGGCGCCTACGGCTTCATCGCGGCGCAGGCCGCCGCCCGCGCGGCGCCCGATGGCACCACATTGTGCAGCGCCATCATGGGGATGATGAGCGTGCTGCCGGCCATTCCCGGTGTCCCGGTGCCGCTGGACATCGACAAGGAGCTGACGCCGGTCTCCGCGCTTGCCGGCACCCCGATGGCGCTGGTGGTCCGGCCCGACGCGCCCTTCGACGATGTGGACGGGCTGATCGCCTACGCTAGGCAGAAGGGTGGCGGCGCCACCTACGCCTCCTCCGGCAATGGTTCCATCAACCACCTGGGCGCCGCGCTGTTCTGCGGCGCGACGGGGGTGAAGATGACGCATATCCCCTATCGTGGCGGCGCACCGGCGACGCTCGACGTCTCGGCCGGGCGCGTGGACATGATGGTGGCGAATGTCGCCGAGGTCGCGCAGCAGATCAGGGCCGGGCAGCTCAAAGGCTTGGGCGTGACGGCGAAGGAGGCGACGTCGCTGATGCCGGAGCTGGCGCCGCTGGCCCTGCGTGTTCCGGCGATGGAGATCAACAACTGGTTCGGCCTGGCCGGGCCTGCCGGGCTGTCCACGGAGGTGCGCGACGGACTGGGCGGGCTCTTCGCCGCCGTGGTGGCCGATCCACAGACGGCGAAGACGCTGACCGACCGAGGACTGATTCCGCTCGGCGAGTCCGGCGCGGCCTTCGCGGAGCGCATCCAGCGTGACCGTGCGCGCTGGAAGCAGGTCGTGCAGGCCAACAACATCCGCGGCGACTGAGCCACCCTTCCACTCCGCGACGCATTCCGAGGAAGCTTATGTCCGCATCCCTTTCGCTCGGCATCGACATCGGTGGCACTTTCACCGACCTCGTCATCCTCGATCCCGCCGACGGCCGCGCAGCGATCTGGAAGGAGAGCACGACGCCCGACGACCCCTCGCGCGGCGCCATCACGGGGCTGGAGAAGCTGCTGGCGCGCAGCGGCATCCAGGCCGGCTCGATCGGCCGCGTGGTGCATGCGACGACACTGTTCACCAATGCGCTGATCGAGCGGAAGGGCGCGGCCACCGGGCTGTTGACCACGGCCGGCTTCGCCGACGTTCTGGAGATTGCGCGGGAGCGCAAGTACGAGCTCTACGACCTGTTTCTCGAGATGCCGAAGCCTCTCGTCCCGCGCCCCTGGCGGCGCGAGGCGCGGGAGCGGCTGGCACCGGATGGCCGCGTGGAACGACCGCTGGATGTGGAGGCCGCGCTAGCCGAGGTGGAATGGCTGGTGGAGCGGGGGGTGACGAGCCTTGCCATCTGCTTTCTACATGCCTACGCCAATCCGGTGCACGAACGGCTGGCGGCGGAGGCGATCGCGCGGCGTTTCCCGCAGCTTTCCCTTTCACTCTCCTGCGACATCGCGCCGGAGATCCGCGAGTACCCGCGCGCGGTGACCACGGTGGCCAACGCCTATGTGCGGCCCATCGCGGAAACCTATCTCGATACGCTGGAGGCGGCGCTAAAGCGCGCGGGCATCCCGGGCGGGTTGTTCCTGATGCTGTCCAATGGCGGTCTGACGCATGTGGCGGAGGCCAAGCGCGCGCCGGTGCAGCTTCTGGAGAGCGGCCCGGCCGCCGGTGCGCTGGCCGGTGCCTGGTTTGGGCGCCATGCTGGGCTGGACCGCGTTCTCGCCTTCGACATGGGCGGCACCACCGCGAAGCTGGCGCTGGTGGACGACGGCGAACCGCTGGTGGCCTGGGGCTTCGAGGCGGCGCGGACGAAACGCTTCCTGCGCGGTTCCGGCCTGCCCATCCAGATCGCGACGGTGGAACTGATCGAGATCGGCGCTGGCGGCGGTTCCATCGCGCGGCCAAGCGAGCTGGGCACGCTGCATGTCGGGCCGGAGAGCGCGGGTGCGCAGCCTGGCCCGGTCTGCTACGGGCGTGGCGGCACGGAGCCGACGGTGACGGACAGTGATCTGGCGCTGGGCTATCTCAACCCTGACTTCTTCCTGGGCGGCACGATGCGGATCGATCCCGGGCCGGCGCGCGCCGCGCTAGAGGGGTTGTCGGGCCGGCTGGGGCTGGAGCCCGCGCGCGCGGCGCCGGGAATCCATGACCTCGTGAACGAGAACATGGCGGGCGCGGCGCGGGTCGCCATCGCGGAGCGCGGGCGGGTGCCGGGCGACTACGCATTGCTGGCGACGGGCGGCGCGGCCCCGGTGCATGCATGGAATGTGGCCCAGAAGCTGGGCGTGTCGCGTGTCGTGTGTCCGCCGGGTGCGGGTGCGGGGAGTACCATCGGCATGCTGATGGCCCCGGCGCGGATCGACCGCGTGGCGTCCTGCAACGTGGCGCTTGGCGCTGCGGACTGGGCGGGGATCGGCGTGGCCTTCGAGGCGCTGGAGCGCGAGGCGCTCGCCATCGTGGAGGGCACCGGTGCGGACCTGTCGCGGCGCCGCGTCCGGCGGCTGGCCGACATGCGCTATGTGGGCCAGGGATCGGAGATCACGGTCCCGCTGCCCGGCGTGCTGGACCAGGATGGCGTCCAGGCGGCCTTCGAGGCGGCGTACCGCCGGCTCTTCGGCCGCACGCCGCCGGGTGCCGCGGCGCAGTTCGTGGCCCTGCGGCTCTCCGTCACCGCTCCCATGCCGGGGGCCGGCGGCACGCTGCGCATCGGCGTGGGTGCGCCGGGCGCCACCGCCCTCAAGGGGATGCGGCGCGTGCACTTCCCCGATCTGGAGCGTCAGGTGGAGACGCCGGTCTATGACCGCTACGCGCTCGCGCCCGGCGTGACGCTCGAAGGCCCGGCTGTCTTCGAGGAGAATGAGAGCACCTTCGTCGTCGGCCCCGGCGCGCGCATCGGCGTGCTGCCCGACGGTTCCATCCTGGCGGAGCTCGTGGCGTGATGGCGAACGAATCTGCGCGGCACTTTGACGCGGTTGAGATCGAGCTGCTCTGGCGCAGGCTAATCTCCCTGGTGGACGAAGCGGCGGCGGCGCTGGTGCGGACGAGCTTCTCCACTCTGGTGCGGGAGAGCTACGACTTCTCCTGCGTGGTGACCGATGCCACCGGCCAGTCGCTGGTGCAGGCGACGGAAAGCATCCCGAGCTTCATCGGCACGCTGCCGGAGACGGTCAAGCACTTCATCCGCTTCTTTCCGGAGGAGACGCTGCAGCCCGGTGACGTCCTGATCACCAATGACCTGTGGCTCGGCACCGGGCACCTGCCCGACATCACGGTCGCAAAGCCCATCTTCCGCAACGGAAAGCTGGTGGCCTTCAGCGCCTCTACCGCCCACGCGCCGGATATCGGCGGCAAGATCCGCAGCCCGGAGCCTCGCGAGGTATTCGAGGAAGGGCTTCAGATCCCGCCGATGAAGCTACTCCGCGCGGGCCAGCAGGATGACACGCTGGTCGCCCTCATCCGTAAGAACGTCCGCACGCCGGACCAGACCATGGGCGACCTCTGGGCGCAGGTGGTGGCGCTGGACCTGATGGAGGAGCGGCTGCTGGTCCTGATGGAGCAGGCTTCGCTCGACCATCTGCGCGATCTGGCGGCGGAGATCCACCGCCGCTGCGAGACGGCGATGCGCGCCGCCATCGCCGCGCTGCCCGATGGCACCTATCGCAGCGCGTTGCAGACGGACGGGCTGATGGACAAGCCCATCACCCTGCGCATGGCACTGACCATCTCGGGGGATTCCATCTCGGTCGATTACGCAGGCACCGATCCGCAGGTGGACCGGGCGATCAACTGCGCCTTCTGCTACACCTATGCCATGACGATGTACGGGGTGAAGGTCTGCACCAGCGCCACCCTGCCGAACAATGAGGGCGCCTGGAGGCCCATCACGGTTTCCGCGCCGCCGGGCTGCATCGTGAATCCCGTCTTTCCGGCTTCCGGCGGGTCCCGGATGCTGATCGGGCACTACCTGCCGATGCTGGTCTTCGGCTGCCTCGGCCAGGTGGTGCCGGATCGGGTGATGGCGGCCTGCGGATCGCCCATGTGGGGGATGAACCAGTCGGGCGTGAACGCCGCTGGGAAGCCTTATGCCAACATGTTCTTCTTCAATGGCGGCATGGGAGCGAATATCAGGGGCGACGGAATTTCCTGCCTCTCCTGGCCCTCCAACGTCTCCTCCACATCCATCGAGATCACCGAGCACATCGCGCCGTTGCGCGTGCACCACAAGCGCCTGCGCGAAGGCAGCGGTGGCCCTGGGCGGCACCGGGGCGGGTTGGGGCAGGAGGTGCTGATCGAGAGCCGGTCCGACACGCCGATCGCCGTGTCCTTCCTTGCGGAGCGCACCCTCTTTCCCGCCTTCGGCATCGAGGGTGGGGAGGCGGGCGCGCCAGGCATGCTTCGGATCAATGGCGAGGCCGTCGATCCGAAGCGCCAATATGTGCTCTCGAAAGGTGATACCGTGCTGTTGGGCACGCCCGGCGGTGGTGGGCATGGGCCGGCCGCGGAGCGGGCGGATGCGGCACGACGCAGCGACAAGGAGGCAGGCTACATCGCCTGATGTCCGGTGGGGGGCGCCCGCCACATTTGCTGCCAGGCGCCCCCCAAGCGGAGCCATATGACCGGAGGTTATTGTCCACCTCGGCGGAAGAAATCGCCCTCCGCTCGCAAGTCGGCGATGCTGCGGCGAAATCTGCGAGGGGATTCCGGAATGGCTTGGCGCATCGGCGTTGATATCGGCGGCACCTTCGCCGATCTGGTGGCCCTCGACACGGAAGCGGGCCGGATGATCACCCTCAAGGTGCTCACCACGCCACTGGAGCCCGGCCAGGACGTTGCCGCCGGACTGAAGCGGCTGGTCGGGATGGGGCTGGCGCCGGAGGCCGTGGAGCGTTTCGTGCACGGCACCACCGTGGGCGTGAACACCATCATCCAGCGGCGCGGGGCGCGCCTGGCGCTGTTCACCACGGCGGGCTTCACCGACATGCTCGAGCTGGCGCGCCTGCGCATGCCGGACCCCTACAGCCTGTTCTGTGAGCGCCCCGAGCCGCTGGTGCCCCGTGAGCGCGTCTTCCCGATCGTTGAGCGGATGGACGCCGAGGGGGCGCCCCTCACGCCGCCGGACCGTGCCTCCGTGGCCGCGGCGGTCGAGGCGGCGCGGGCCGCAGGCTGCGAGGGTGTCGTCGTCTCCTTCCTGCATGCCTGGCGCAATGCCGCGCATGAGGAGGCGGTGACCGCGATGATCGTCGAACTGGCGCCGGAACTCTTCGTCTTCCGTGGCAGCGAGGTCTGGCCGGCGATCCGCGAATACGAGCGCACCACCACCTCGGTGCTCAACGCCTATGTCCATCCGCGCATCGACGCCTATCTGGAGCGTGTGGAGGCACAGCTTACCGCCGCCGCCATCGCCGCGCCGCTGCTGCTGACCACCTCGGCGGGCGGCACCATGACGGCGCGGCGTGGGCGGCGGGACTGCGTCGGCATGCTGCTCTCCGGCACCGCCTCGGGTGTGGTGGGGGCGGGTGTGGTCGCCAAGGCGGCTGGCACGCATGCGGTGCTGACGCTCGACATCGGCGGCACCAGCGCCGACGTGGCGCTGTTGACCGACGGCCAGCCCGCCTTCGGCAGCGGCCAGTCCATCGGCGAGTTCCCGCTGGCCATCCCGACCGTCGCGGTGATCTCCAGCGGCCAGGGCGGTGGCTCGATCGCGCGGCTGGATGCGCAGGGCGTGCTGCAGGTCGGGCCGGAAAGCGCCGGCTCTACGCCTGGGCCCGCCTGCTTCGGGCGCGGCGGCACGCACTGCACGGTGACGGATGCGGCGCTGCTCTGCGGCATCCTCGGCCAGGGCGAGCTGGGCTTCGGTGCCATCGCCCCGGAACGCAGCCTCTCCGAAGCCGCCATCGCGCCGATCGCCCAGGCGCTCGGGGCGGATGCGGCGAGTGCGGCGGAAGGCGTGCTGCGCGTCGCCATCAGCGGCATGCTGATCGAGATCGACAAGCTACTCGCGCGCGCCGGCATGCATGCCAGTGAGCTGACGCTGATGCCCTTCGGCGGCGCGGGGCCGATGCTGGGCGCGCTGCTGGCCGAGACGGCGGGCATCCGCCGCGTGCTGGTGCCACCTGTACCGGGCACGCTCTGCGCCCTGGGAGCGCTGGCCGCCGATCTGCGCCGGGACACCATGCGCACGGTGCTGCTGCCGCTGGAAGCTGACCACTGGCCCGCGCTGCACCAGGGATTCCGGGAGCTGACAGAGGAGGCGACGCTTGCCCTGGCCGAGATGAGCGGGGAGGGGGAGGCGGAGGCCTCGCTGGGCGCCGATCTGCGCTACCGCGGCCAGTCCTACGAGTTGACCGTGCCGGTTCCCGCCGCGGTGCTGGAGCAGGGTGTGGAGGCGCTGCGCGCGCTGTTCCATGCTGCGCATGCCGAGAGCTTCGGCCATTCCGACCCGGAGGCACCGGTGGAGGTGGTAAGCCTGCGCGCCGCCGCCCGCCGCCCGGCGCCGCCGCTGCCCATGGCGCGCCACGAGATGACGCCGTATGAGGCGGTGCCGGAAGGCCGCATCACCCTGCGCCTGGATGGCGAATGGCGGGCCGCCGCGCTGCACCGCCGCGCCGCGCTGCGGCCCGGTGGGCGCTTCTCCGGCCCCGCCATCGTCACCCAGGCCGACTGCACGGTGCTGGTCCCCGCCGGTTGGAGCGCTGTCACTGACGAACTCGGCAACCTCGTGATGGAGCACGCCTGATGCGCACCGATCCCGTCACCCTGCAGGTGCTGCGCAACCACTGCCGCGCCGCCGCCGAGAGCATGGCGACCACACTCTATCGCACGGCGCATTCCACCTTCGTCAAGGAGACGGAGGACTTCACCATCCAGTTGCTGGACGCGCGCGGCAAGACCTGCGCCGTGCCGATCGACCTCGGCGCCACCTGGTATCCCGGCGTGGACTACGAGGCGGCGATCGGCTTGGTGCCGGGTGGCTACGAGCCGGGCGACATCGCCCTGACCAGCGATCCCTATTCCGGCTATCTCTCCACCCATTCGCCGGACACCAATATGTGGAAGCCGGTCTTCCACGAGGGCGAGATCATCGCCTTTGCCGGTGGGCACATCCACAACGTGGATGTTGGCGGCGCGGTGCCGGCGAGCCTCTCGCGCACGCTGACGGAGGTGCACCAGGAAGGGCTGCGCATCCCGCCCAGCAAGCTCTACCGCGCGGGCGTGCTGGACGAGACGCTGATACGCACCATCCTCGCCAATGTGCGCGTGCCCGAGCAGAACTGGGGCGACCTGAAGGCACTCGTCGCGGCCGTGAATACAGGCGAGCGCCGCATCCTGGACCTGGTGCGCCGCTTCGGGGCGGAGACGCTGAAGGACGGCTTGGCCGATTTGCTGGACTATGGCGAGGCACAGGCGCGCGCCGTGCTGTCCAGCCTGCCCGACGGCACCTATCACTTCGCCGACTACTGCGACGAGGACGGCGTCGGCGGTGATCCGCTGCGGCTGAAGCTGGCGCTGCGCATCGAGGGCGATTCCGCCGAACTGGACTTCACCGGCACCGATCCGCAGACCATCAGCTCGATGAACGTGCCAACCGGCGGGCATCCGCGGCACTCGCTGATCCTGGTTGGCGTCTATTACGTCCTCTCGGCGCTCAGTCCGAAGATCCTGCTGAACTTCGGCACCACCCGGCCCTTCACCTGCATCCTGCCCAAGGGCAGCGTGGTGAACCCGGCGCATCCGGCGGCGGTGGGTATGCGCAGCCTGACCTGCGCGCGGCTGCGCAGCCTGGTCTTCGGCGCCTTTGCGCAGGCGGCGCCGGAGCGGCTCCCGGCGGCCCCGGCCGGCTCCTCCTCGATCATCAATCTTGCCGCCGAGCATCCGCGCACCGGGCGCCGCGTCATCGCGGCGGTGGCGCCGATCGTCGGCGGCGGCGGCGGCATGCCGCACCGCGACGGAACGGACGGGTCCGGCGCCGATGCCGCTTACTTGAAGAACAGCCCGGTGGAGATCACCGAATCCGAGGCGCCGGTACGCATCCTGCGCTACGGGCTGATGCCGGATACCGGCGGCGCCGGCACGCATCGCGGCGGCCTCGCCACGGTGCTGGAGTTCACCACCGACGCACCGGACGCCACTGTCACGGCCCGCAACCGCGACCGCTCCATCTTCCGCCCCTGGGGCACGCTGGGCGGCAAGCCGGGCGCGCCGAGCAGCTTCACGCTGAACCCGGGCACGGAGCGCGAGCAGGATCTCCGCAACACCGACCTGCTGCACCTTTCACCCGGGGATGTGGTCCGCATCGTCTCGCCCGGCGGTGGCGGTCGCGGCGATCCCGCTGCCCGCGCGCCCGAGGCGGTGTTGCGCGATGTGCGGGCAGGCCGGCTGAGCGTGGCGGCGGCGGAGCGGGACTATGCCGTCAGCATCCGCGACGGCGCCGTGGATGCCGAGGCGACGGCGGCGCTCCGCGCCCGCGCCATGCCGCGCCAGGGTTTCGACGGCGGCCCCGAGCGCGCGGCGCATGAGGCGCGCTGGGACGCGGATGCCTATGTGGCGCTGGGCGAGGCCCTGGCCCGCGTACCGGCCAGTTGGCGCGGGCGGTTGAAGCGACACCTCTTCGCGGCGGTGCGCGCGGCGCCAGACCTGTCGCCGCGCGAAGCGATGACCTCCGCCCTGCGGGAGGACCGCGCCTTTGCCCGCGCCCTGGTCGAGGGCAGCACCGGCCGCGCATGACGGAAGGCGAGGGGCGCGCCATGGGAGCGCCCCGCCCTTGGGCCAGGGGCAGGGGAATGGCTATCCTGCGCGCCGCCATGAATGCCCGCGACATCGAGATCTTCCGCGCCGTGATGCAGTACCGCACGCTGAACGCGGCGGCGGAAATGCTCCATGTCTCCCAGCCCGCCCTGTCCAAGGCCGTGCGGCATTGCGAGGACCGGTTGGGGTTTCAGCTGTTCCAGCGCCAGGCCGGCCGCCTCGTGCCGACCGCCGAGGCCCAGACCCTGCTGCCGGAGGCGGAGCGGCTCTATCAGGAACTGCAGGGCTTCAAGAGCTTCGCGCGAGATCTGGGCAGCCATCGTGGCGGGTTGCTGCGGCTGGGCACCTCCTCGTCCCTGGCGGTTTCGCTGGTGCCGCCGGCCATTGCCGCCCTCCGGCGCGAGCGCGCCGCGGCCCGGCTCACCGTGCACCTGCTGCCTGTTCGCGAACTGGGCGAGGCCTTGCTGGCGCGGCGGCTGGATATCGCGCTGTGCCTGACCCCGCTGGCCCTGCCCGGGCTGGAGAGCACGACCCTGGGCAGTATCCCCTGCGTAGTGCTGCTGCCAGAGGGGCACCGCCTCGCCGCCGAACCGGTGCTGCGGCCCACGCTGCTGGCGGGCGAGCCGGAGGTGGGTTTCGCCGGCTGGCAGGATTTCGGGCAAAGCCTGGATCTCGCCTTCCGGCAGGAGGGCGTAGAGCGCGAGTTGGCGGTGGAGGTCGGCACCACGGTCAGTGCCGTGGCCATGGTGCAGGAGGGCATCGGCTACGCCATCGTGGACGGGCTGGCGCAACGGCGCCTGCCGCCGGGCGTGGTGGCTCGCCCCTTCCGGCCCGAGGTGCGGCGCGACGTGATCATGGCGCGTACCCTCGCGCTCGGCGCTTCGGCTGTGCTGGACCGCTTGGGCGAGATCCTGGGGGCGCTGTGCCGAGCCCCTGCCACCCCGGACGATTGAGAGGAGAGAGAAGCTCGGGCCATTCGTCCCCCCAGCGGGGTGCTTCCAGGAGGGGTGGGGCCCTCCTGGAGATGGACGATCACTCAGTTCAGGCTGGCGCCGCTCGCCTTCACCAGCGGCACCCAGTAGTCGATCTCCTCCTTGAGGAAGGCAGCGAGCTTGGCCGCCGTATAGCCGGTCATCGGCGGCAGGCCCATCTCGTCGTTCAGCTTCTGCGCCACGGCCGGGTCGGTCAGGGCGGCTTCCGTCGCCTTGGCCAGCTTGTCGATGATGGGCTGCGGCGTTCCGGCTGGCGCGAACAGGCCGAACCAGGAATAGGCCTTGTAGCCCGGCAGGCCCGCCTCGGCGCTGGTTGGTACGTCCGGCAGTACGGAGGAGCGCTCCTGGGTGGCCATCACCAACGGAACCAGGGCACCACTTTCGACATGCGGCTTGATCAGCCCCGGTGCATCGGCGGTGAAGTCGATGACCCCGGCCAGCAGGTCGTTGAACACCGGCCCGGAGCCGCGATAGGGCACGTGCACCGCCTGGGTGCCGGTCTGCTGCAGCAGCGCGACGCAGGAGATGTGGCCGGAGGAGCCGTTGCCGGCGCTGCCATAACTCAGCTTTCCGGGCTTGGCCTTCAGCAGGTTGATGAATTCCTGCAGTGTGGAGACGCCGAGGCCCTTGCGGACGGCGATGCCGATCGGCACCAGGACGGTGGGTGCCACCGGCACCAGATCCTTCACCGGGTCATAAGGCAGGGTCTTGTACAGCCCCATGGCGAGCGCCGTGGTGGAGAGGCCGCCCATGGCGAAGCTGTAGCCGTCCGGGGCCGATTTGGCGACGGCGTCCACGCCCAGCGTGCCCCCGGCGCCGGGACGGTTCTCGATGACCATCGGCTGGCCAAGCAACTCTGACAGCTTCTGCGCGACGATGCGGCTGCTGAGATCGGTGGCGCCACCGGCGGCGAAGGGCACGACGATGCGCACCGGCCGATCCGGCCAGACGGCCTGCGCGGCGGCAGGCCGGACCAGCGCCGGTGCCGCCAGCAGTGCAGGTGCTGTGCCCAGCAACCGGCGGCGTGAGAGGGCGGTTTTGCGGTCATGGATCATTCAGGACTCTCCGCTGCAGGATGGTCGGCCGATGGTGGGATCATTCTGCGCGGGCTCTCGAGAAGGGCGCTAGTGCCATCTTGGACTTGCGCTGGTTGAGTGGAGAGGCGTTGGATCGGGCGACGGCCATCTTCTCGAACTGGGGCGGGCTTGTGAAGCCGAGCGAGGCGTACCGCCGGACGGGGTTGTTAGCGGCCCATGGCCTGATCGGCGTCTCGGCGGCCCTCGGACATGGCGCGCCAGACGAGTTCCGGCTTCAGCGTCTTGAAGAACCCCCGTTGTTGTATTCGCCTCATCCCGTAGAGCAAAGAGCCGGTCACAAAAGGCGAGGGGCAAGCGGCCGCCGTATTGTTCTCGTCGATTGAAAAATACGATTTCTCTGCACATGCTCCGCCCCGCTGATGGGAGGAGACATCCACATGCGCTTCGTTGTCCTGCCGGGTGACGGCATTGGCCCCGAGATTACGGCCTCGACTATCGAGGTCCTGAAGAAGGTGGATCAGCACCTCTCCCTTGGCCTGGAGTATCAGGAATTCGAGATCGGCCTTGCCGCACTGAAGCGGGTAGGGACCACCACGCCCGAGGGCGTGATCGAGGCCTGCCGCAGCGCGGACGGGATCATCCTCGGCCCTGTCTCCCATTCCGACTACCCGGCCCGCTCGGAGGGCGGCATCAACATCTCGGCCGAGCTGCGCGTGACGCTGGATCTCTACGCCAACATCCGCCCCAGCCGCTCGCGCGAGGGGCTGCCGCACTACGGCCGGACGCCGATGGACCTGGTCATCGTGCGCGAGAACACGGAAGGCTTCTATTCCGACCGCAACATGCATCTCGGCATCGGCGAGTTCATGCCGACGCCGGACCTGGCGCTCTCGGTCCGCAAGATCACCGCGCACGGCTCGCGCCGCATCGCCAAGGCCGCCTTCGAACTGGCGCGGCAGCGGCAGCGCAAGAAGGTCACGGCGGTGCATAAGGCCAATGTCATCAAAATGTCCGAGGCACTATTCCTGCGCGAGGTGCGCGCTGTCGCCAAGGAGTTCCCCGATGTGGCCTACGAGGAGCAGCTAATCGATTCCATGGCGGCGCTGCTGGTGCGCGACGCCCAACGCTTCGATGTTGTTGTCACCACCAATATGTTCGGCGACATTCTCTCGGATGAAGCCTCGGAGCTCTCCGGCAGCCTGGGCCTTGGCGGCGCCATCAACGCCTCCGACACACATTGCATGGCGCAGGCCCAGCACGGTTCGGCACCGGACATCCAGGGGCAGGACAAGGCCAACCCGACCTCGCTGATTCTCTCCGCCGCCATGTTGCTGGACTGGCTGGCCCGGCATCAGGCCGGCCGCGAGAACTTCGCCCGCGCTGGTCAGGTGATCGACAGCGCGATCAACGCCCTGGTCACCGACCCCGCGCGCCGGACCGGTGATCTGGATGGCCCGCTGGGCACCAGGGCTTTCACCAGCGCCCTCTGCGAGGAGATCGAGCGGCGGCTCAGCCGCTGACTGTCGTGTCGCCGCTCCAGGAGCGGATCGGTGACGCCTGATTGAGCACGTCGGCGCGGTGCTCAAGGGCCGATCTGCCGCGCGGGGCACTGGCACCATCGGCGCCGGCCCGCTCCAATACCCGGCGGCCAGATTTGCTGTTTAGCGCCCCTGGTTCAACAGCAGCTGTCGTGCGCCCGGGGCGACGCCGCATCCTGTGTGGACGCGAAGCATCATAGTGATACGGCCTGAACGGCTCCAACTTCCGAAGGAAAGGGTTCGCCATGCGCCTGACAGATTTCAAGGTTCTCACCTTCGACTGCTACGGCACCCTGATCGACTGGGAGAGCGGCATGGTCGAGGCGCTCCGACCCTTGACTGAGAAGGTGCGTCGGAAGCTGACCCGCAACGAGATCCTGGAGGCTCACGCTTTCCATGAGTCGACACAACAGGCGCAGACGCCCACGCGGCCCTACCGAGACCTGCTTGCCATCGTCTACAAGCGCCTGGCTGAACAGTGGGGTGTCCCGGTCAGCCAGGACGAATGCGTGGTGTATGGACAATCCGTCGGTAACTGGCCGGCCTTCGAGGACTCCCCTGGCGCGCTCCAGTACCTCAAGAAATTCTACAAGCTCGTTATCCTGTCCAACGTCGACAACCAAAGCTTCGCCGCCAGCAACAAGCGGCTCCAGGTCGAGTTCGACGCCATTGTCACTGCCGAGGATGCCGGCTCCTACAAGCCGAGCCAGCGCAATTTCGAGTACATGCTTCAGCGGCTCGGCGCCGGGCTGGGCGATGAGGAGATCCGCAAGGAGCACATCCTGCACACGGCCGAGAGCCTGTTCCATGATCACAAGCCAGCCAACGAATGTGGCCTGGCGTCCTGCTGGATCTACCGCAGACACAAGGATCAGGGCTACGGGGCCACCATGGATCCGGGCGAGATCCCGCATGTTGATTTCAGGTTCAACAGCATGGCTGACCTCGTGAAGGCTCATCAGGAACAGCTGCGGGGTTGAGCTTCAACGCCCGCGAGAGGCCACGCAGGTCGAGGAGGCTGCACTTGCCCGGCTCTTCACGCGCCGGGTCAAGCTGCAAGCCGACCATGATGCCTTCGAGAAGCCCGATATCCGGGCAGGCCGGATCTCGGAGCGCTCGGGTACCGCCCCTCTCCTGGTCAACCAGCGGCCCAGGAGGGGATTCCGGCGTTGTCAGACGGGCTTGACGTCCATCGCCAGGGTTCGTTCGTCCCGGCGCGGCTGGATCGAGAGATCCTTCCGCGTGGCCCAGAGATTCTCCAGCATGAGGATCGGGATGATGGGGATCTCCGCCATGGCGCGCTCCGTCGCGCTGATCAGCAGCTTCTCCCGCTTGTCGGCGTCCATCTCCTCGACCGCCTCGAAGATGTACCGGTCCAGTTCCGGGTTCGAGTAGAGGCCGTAATTGTAGGAGCCCCTGTTCCTCGACTTGTCCTGAGTGGCCATGCAGTTGACGAGCATGTAGCCGCCCTCGAAGCTGGGGCTGCCCCAGCCCCAGAGAGCCATGGAGAATTCCTGTCGATTGCCCCGGCCAAAGAAGCTGCTCCAGGGCAGAGCCTCGACGGTCGTCTGAACACCAATGCGTGCCCACATCTGCGCCACGGCCTGAGCCAGCCGCGCGTCGTTGGGGTAGCGGTCGTTCGGGGTGTGCAGGGTGAGGCGGAACCCGTCTCCCAGGCCGGCCTCCGCGAGAAGCTGCCTGGCACGGTTGGGGTTGACCTCCGGGACCCGGACGTCGGGCGCGTAGGAGTAGCTGCCCTCCGGCATCCACTGGTTGGTCGGCGCCGCCGTGTTCAGCATGACCCGGTCCGCCAGTGCCGAGCGCTGGATTGAACAAGAGAGCGCCTCGCGCACCCGGCGGTCGCGGAACGGGTTCTTGGGCAACGGCTGGCCATTGTTGTCCAGCACGAAGGGGCTCTCGCCCTCGCGGGAGAAGTCGGGCACGAGGTACATGCAACGTATTCCGCCCACGGATGACACCGTCGCCTGCGGATCGTTCCGGAGTCTGGGAAGGTCGCTGACGGAGGGGGTGTCGATCACGCCCACATCGCCGGAGAGCAGCGCCGCGGTGCGGGCCGCGGGATTCGTGAGCAGCCGCAGGGTCACCTTTTCCCAGGGCTGCCGCGGGCCCCACCAGCCGTCGAACCGGCGCAGCTCCACGCGGTTTCCCGGTGTGAAGGAGACGAAGCGGTACGGGCCTGTGCCGATGGCCGCCTTTCCGGAGTTGTAGTCCGCCGTCGTGGCCTGCTCTCCCACGCGGCGTGAGACAATGCCGATATAGGTCAGGTTCGACAGCAGGTTCGGCGCGGGTTGGTCGGTGTGGATGCGGAAGGTTCGCGCGTCCATCACCTCCAGCCGGCTGACGGCCCGCAGGAAGGTACCGAAGCCGCCGGGGCTGTTTGGCACCTTCGGCGCACGCTCGAACGTGAAGGCGACGTCGTCGGTCGTCAGCTCGCCGCCGTCGTGGAACTTCACGCCGGACCGTAGCTTGAACTCCCAGAGAGTGTCGTTCAGGAGCGTCCAGCTCTCGGCGAGCCCGGGCACGAGGGTGCCGTCCGGGGTCCGGTCCACCAGACGCTCGAACATGTGCATCGCGACGGTATGGTTCGGCGTCGCGTGGAAGAAATGCGGGTCGATGGTCGTGAAGGCACCGCCGAGCCCGATCTCAAGCTCGGAAGAGGCGGCCTGGGCGGCACGGGGGGCCGCATTGGAGAGGGCAGCGAGCGACGCCGCTGCCGCGAGGAAGTTACGGCGTTGCATGGGCATCATCTCCTTCACGGCATCTGCAAGTGTGGCCCGTAGCGTGACCACAGGGGAAGTGCAATCCAGGCGGTCCGGTTCGGTCATGCCGATAGCGCCACACCGTCGCGCTGCGGATCGGCACCGCCGGTCAGGCGGCCATCCTCGATCCGGATCGCGTGCAGGGCCGCGAAGGCAAAGCCCATGTAGGAGCGGGCGATGGGGTAGCCCTGCTGCTCCAGCGCCTCGGTCACGTAGCGCGGGATGCGGTTGGAAACCTCGATCGTGTCGCTGTTGACGGAGATCCGAGGCGCGGCCACCGCCTCGAACATCGTCATGCCGAAGTCGATCACATTGCTGATGCCCTGGGCGAGCGCCGGCACGATGGCGGTGCCGCCCGGTGCGCCGACGACGATGAAGGGGTCCTCGCCCTTGAAGACAATGGTCGGACATTGCGAGGAGGTGCGGCTCTTGCCCGGCGCGATGGAGCCTGCGCGGCCGGGGCGCGGGTCGAAGCCGTTCATCAGCCCGTTGTACATGAAGCCCAGCCCGTCCGTGATGACGCCCGAGGGGTTGCCCAGTGTGTGCGTCAGGGCGACGGCATTGCCCTCATTGTCCACCACCGTGACATGGGTGGTGTCCGCCGCTTCGTAGGGCATGCGCGTGACATGCGCCTTCTCGCCCCGGCGGATGCGAGCCGCGATCTCCGCCGCGCGACCCTTCGAGAGCAGCATCTCCACCGGGACGTCGACGAATTCGGGGTCGCCGATATGGGCGTCCTTGTCGATGGCCACTTGCTTCATCGCCTCGGCCAGGATGCGGAGGTGCTCCGCGCTCCCGTGCTCCAGCGCACTGAGGTCGAACTGCTCCAGGATATGCAGCAGCTGGACGAGGCTGAGCCCGCCGCCCGGGGCCTGGAGACTGGCCACACGGTGGTTGCGGTAGTTGCCCCAGACCGGGTCGCTCCGCAGCGTGCGGTACTCCCGCAGGTCCTCCATCGAGAGCAGCCCGCCGTGGCGTCGGAAATCCGCCACGATCTCCTCGGCCATCTCGCCGCGGTAGAAGAGGTCGGGCCCGTGCCGGGCAATGCGCTCCAGCGACTGTGCCATGTCAGGATTGGTGACATGCTGTCCCGGACGCTTCGGCGTGCCGTCCGGCGCGCAATAGACCTCGCGGCCTGTGCGGCTGAAACGCAGGTAGTCCGCCGGGTTCAGCATGCCCGACGCGCGCTGGTCCAGCGTCCAGTAGTAGTGGACATAGGGGCGCACCATGAAGCCACGCCGCGCCTGCTCGATGGCGGGCCGCATTACGTCGGCCAGCTCCATCGTGCCGAAATCGGAAAGGGCGTCCGTGTAGCCCCGCAGGTTCCCCGGAGTGCCCGGGGCCTGGTAGCCGATCTCGTTCACATGGTCCTTCACGAGATAGGCGAAGCCGTCGCGGGACTGGCCCGTCACGATATCGGCCCACATGTCCGGGCGCGCGGCGCGTGGGGCGCGGGCGTAGAAGGTCAGGTGCTGGTGCACGCCGCGCTTCGGAAGATAGACCTGCATCGTCCCGTAGCCGGCGATCCCTGTCATCAGCGGGTCCACCACGCCCTGCACGAATGCGGCGGCGATCGCCGCATCCACGGCGTTGCCGCCGCGCCGTAACGTCAGCACGCCCGCCTCAGCGGCCTCCGGCTGCGCTGCCACCACCATGCCCTTCATGTCTGCCTTCCTTTCAGGCCGCGCGCCGGAAGGGCGCGAAATCCGCCTCTGACATTCCGCTCAGCTCGGCGAGCAGCATCGCCCAGCCGCGCAGGCCGAGTGGGATGGATTCGAGATGGAAGAATTCGTTGGGGGCGTGCACATCCTCGTCCGGCAAGTTGAAGCCGAACATCAGCGTGTCGATCCCCAGCAGCTCCTTGAAGAGCGCCGTCACCGGCACGGTGGCGCCCAGCCGCACCGGCACCGGCGTGCGCCCCATCAGCCGCTCCAGCACCACCGAGCCGGCGCGGAGGAGCGGATGCCCTTCCGCGAGGCTGGAAGCGGGCGAGTTGCCGCTCTTGGGCGTGATCCGCAGCGAGAGGCCGGGCGGGCAGAGCCGGGTGAGGTGTTCCGCCACGAGGGCGACCGCGCGCTCCGGGTCCTGGCCGGGGACGAGGCGCATCGTGATCTTGGCGAAGGCCTCGTCCGGAATCGCGGTCTTGCTGCCGGCACCGGTGTAGCCGCCCCACATCCCGTTCACGTCGATGGCGGGGCGGAGGGTCAGGCGTTCCCGCAGCGTGTAGCCGGGCTCGCCGAAGGCGACTGCGCCCACCTCGCCGCAGAACTCGGCCTCGTCCAGCGGGAAGGCAGCCGTATCGGCCCGCTGCCGTGGCGTGAGGTCCGGGATCGCGTCGAGGAAGCCGGACACCGCGATGCGCCCGTCCGCCTCGTGGAGGGAGGCGACCAGCCGTGCCATCTCATGCAGCGCGTTCCGCACGGCGCCGCCGTAGCGACCGGAATGCAGCTCCTTGTCCGCGCTGCGGAGTGCTACCTCCAGCCCTGCGATCCCGCGCGCGCCGACATTGATGGTCGGGATCGTCTCACTGGCCCGGCCACCATCGGCGGAAATCATCGCGTCCGCTCGCAGCAGGGCGCCGTGGCGCCGGATCAACGCGCGCAGGCTCGGGCTGCCGGTCTCCTCCTCGCCCTCCAGGAAGAACTTGATGTTCACCGGGCAGCGCCCAGTGACGCGGAGGAAAGCGGCCACCGCCTCGATCGCAATGGTGGTGGAGCCTTTCACGTCCGAGGCGCCGCGGGCGTAGAGACGCCCGTCCTGCTCCACCGGCTCGAAGGGATCCGTGCGCCATGCTGCCAGCGGGGCAGGGGGCTGCACGTCGTAATGGCCATAGATCAGCAGAGTGGGGCGACCGGGTGCCCCCTCCCAGGACGCGAAAACGGCGGCTTGGCCGCCGCCGTCAAGCAGCTGCACGTCGGAGAGGCCGATCTTGCGCAGCCAGTCCAGCAGGAAGTTGCGCGCAGCCTGCATCCCCTCGGCGTAGCCTGGATCGGCGCTGACGCTCGGCAGGCGGAGGAAGGCGTCAAGTCGTGCGCGGACGGCGCCTTGTCGGGCCATCAGGTCGTCGATGACCGCCTGGGACATCCTGCTCCCCTTTCTCAGCCGCTGGTCGGCCTCCCAGGCCGGGAGCCTAGCGGCGGACGAGGCGGCCGGCCCGCCGAAACCTGCGCGAAATGTGCGGATCCTGCTTTCTGCTAGGCCCGGCCCTCCCGGTAGGCATGCGGCGTGATGCCCAGCTGGGCGCGGAAGACGCGGGAGAAGTGCGAGGCGTCCTTGAAGCCGCACTCCAGGGCGACCGCCAGGATGCTCAGCCGCCCCTCCTCGAGTAGCCGGCAGGCGCGGGTCATGCGCGCTTCTGAAAGGTATCGGTGCGGCGTCCGGCCTGTCGCGGCGCGGAAGAGGCGCGCGAAGTGGAACTCGCTGTAGCCGGCGGCAGCGGCCATCTGCCCAACGGTGAGGGCCTCTCCCAGCCGGTCGCGCACCAGCGCCTCGACCCGCCGCAGCCTGGCCGACGAGAGAGCGCGTGGGCCGGACGGGGCGGGGGTATGATAGTGGCGCAGCAGATGAGCGACGAGGGCCCGGCACAATCCGTCCGCAAGATCGGTCAGGTAGCGTCCGCCCTCCTCCATGGCCGCGACGAGCTGTAATCCGACCTGCTGGACAAGCAGGTCCTGGCCGTACAGAGGGTCAGACAGGGTGAGGGGACCGCAGTCTTCGCGGGCCATGGCCTGGAAGGCCTGCGGCGGCATCATGATGTGCAGCAGGTCGAAGGGATCGGTCGTCGCCCAATGCCGCTGGACGCCGGGTGGAACGATCCGCACGGCATGGGGCCCGATTGGGCCCGCCCAAACCCGCTGCTCCCCCAGCCAGGCCTCGGCGCGCATGGGGCGCAGGTTGAGGGAGACGATAGTGTGGTCGGACAGCAGCGGCTGCATTTTGAAGGCGGTTGCGGCCGGGCTGCTCCAGCGGATGACCGAGGTGCCGGTAGAGGGAAGGTCCAGCAACAAAGCAGCGGGCGCCATGCCCCAACCGGCTTGGCGCTCCATAAGGAAGCCTGGACCGGGCATGCTCTGTCCTCTCCTCCCGGTGTTGCGTGAACCCTGCCGCGGGCGGCCGTGACCGCCGGGTGGGGAGGCGAAGTGTGAAGAATCCTCCCCTCGCGCGCCAGGGGCTAGCCACGCCGATGACTCCCCATGAGCGCCCTCGCCAGGCGAGCGGGTCGTCTCGCCGGCCAGTTCGACCGATAACGCATTTGACGCAATCCAGCATTGGCTGCATCGCTGGATCACTGCAATCCATACCCGGCCAGATCGGCCGGGCCGTGCGAGGTGAACCGCATGTCCGACAGCGATCGCAACAGCGCCGCCTGGGTGGTGCCTCCGAGCGCTTATTCGGCCTCCCGGGAGGCGCCCTTCGCCCTGCCCGCCCGTCCCTTCTCCTGCTACCTGCCCATGCGGGACGGCTGCCGCATCGCCGTTGACGTGTGGCGGCCGGAGGGGGCCACCGGCCCGGTACCGGCCATCCTGATCCTGACGCCCTATTACCGCCGCTTCGCCGTGATGCCCGGCAGCGACGCGGATGCCATTCCCAATGCCGGCAAGTTTGTGCGCTACCTGGTGCCGCGCGGCTACGCGGTCGTGGTGGTGGACGTGCGCGGCACCGGCGCCAGCTTCGGCACGCGCGACAGCTTCCGCTCGCCCAAGGAGCGCGAGGACAGCCGGGAGATCGCGGATTGGATCGTGACGCAGGACTGGTCGGACGGACGCATCGGCGCCACCGGCATCTCCTATCCCGGCGCCGCCTCGGACTTCCTTGCCAGCACGGGCCATCCGGCCGTGCGCGCCATCGCCCCGCTCTTCGCCGTGTGGGACACCTATGCGGACAACTACTATCCCGGCGGCATCCTGCTGAAGGAGCTGGCACGGTCCTACGACGAACTGATGATCGCCATGGACCACGATCGGCGCGACCTGCTGCGCAACATCGTTTACTACGCCAACCCGGCCCTCGCGGGCCCGCACCCTGTGGACGAGGACGCGGACGGCGCGCTGCTGGCTCAGGTGCTGCACGAGCATCTCGGCAATTTCCGCCAGCCCGACTTCATGGGCGAGTTCCGCTTCCGCGAGGAGGCGCTGCCCTACGACCCGTCCTTCAGCTCCGCCTCCTTCAGCCCCTATTCGGTGCGTGAGGGCATCCGCCCGGATGTGGCGGTGCTGGCCGTCTCTGGCTGGATGGACGGGGCGGGCTACGCCAACGGCGCGATCAGCCGCTTCCTGACATTGCGCGACAACCCCGTGCACCTGCTGCTCGGCCCGTGGGACCACGGGGCGCGCTGCAACGTCTCGCCCTGGCGGCGTGACGTGACGCCTGACTTCGATCTGCTGGGCGAGCTGACGCGCTTCTTCGACCACTATCTCATGGGCCGCGACACCGGCCTCGGCGCCGAGGCGCGGGTCCACTACTTCGCGATGCATGCGGAGGAATGGCGCGCGGCGGCGTCCTGGCCGCCTGTGCTGGAGACGCGCCGCCTCGCTCTCGCGGCTGATCATGCGCTCGCGGACTCTCCGGGCGAGGCGGGGGGCGAGGCGGGCGAGGACACGACCCGTGCCGACTTCGCCGCCGGCTCCGGCCACGGCACCCGCTACGAGCGCATCGCCGCCATCAACAGCACGACCTATTATGCGGACTGGGCGGAGCGGGAGGCGGCGATGCTCTCCTGGACCTCCGAGCCGCTCGGTGTGGACAGCGAACTGGCAGGCCACGGCCTCGCCGACCTCTGGGTCGCGGGCTCCGAGCCCGATGCGACCCTGTTCGTCTATCTCTCCGAGGTCGAGGCGGATGGCACGGTGCGCTATGTCACCGAGGGCCTGCTGCGCGCCTTGCATCGCAAGGAAAGCCCGGCCCCCGCGGCCTACCGCACCACCTGGCCCTTCCGCTCCTTCCGGCGCGAGGACGCTGCGCCGCTGGTGCCGGGAAAGGCGGAGCGCATCCGCATCCCGCTGCTGCCCACCGCCTGGCGCTTCCGGGCGGGCAGCCGCATCCGCCTCTCCCTCGCCGGTGCGGATGCCGATCATTGCGTACAGGTGCCACACGGCCGGCCGCCCGTGCTGACCGTGCTTCGCGGTGGCGATCGCGCCTCCGCCCTCGAACTGCCCCTGCGGCCCATCCGCTGACGGGAAGGAGCCCTCCGGGGCGACGCCGTAGCCTCCACGCGCCTGGGCATAACCCGGGGCGCGGTGGAAGCTGCGCCTGATGCGCGCCGACCCCGCCCCGCATCTTACAGCCTTGGCCATGCCGCAGGGGGGAGCCGAATCAATCGGCCGCCACCCTCCGCGCCCTGACGGTGAGGGTTGGGGCCGCCTGCTCCGGTGAGGCCTGGGCGGAGGGCGCCGCACGCTCCTGCGGGAGGAAAAGACACAGGCGCCGGATCAGTGTCGCAGGGTCCTGCACGACGATCCCGTCGGCGTGCTCGGCGGCCGGATGGATGGCCCGGAAGCGCCAAAGGCGGCCATCCGTTGCCAGCACGCCCCGGTAGCGGCCGCTGATCTCGAGCGGCCTCGAGCGGATCATGCCACTGCCGTCCCATCTCGGGGCAGCAGGGTCGGGGGCGGGCTGTTGGGGGGCTTCAGAAGCGTCGACAAGGCCAGGCCCGCTGTTCGTAGTGGACCTGATGCTCGGCGGCGCAGCGGTTCAGGCGGGGCATCGTGCACTCCTTCTCTGGGCAGGACGGTCCATGCCGGGGAGGGAATAATTGTACGTCAATGGGCTGCGTTAAAGAGAAAAATATCCGTTACAAAGAGTGAAACATGCCTGCGCAGGAGAGGCGCCGTGGCCTTGCCCCGGACTAGCCGGACCGCCGGGGCGCATAGGGCATGTGAAGATAGATATATGCATGCAGCCGGCGGGCTGCGCAGCACAGCGCTTTGCCCGGAGGTCGCCATGGTCTGCCGCTGGGGCAGAGCCAGCCCGGTGCTGACGAGGCTCCGAGCGCGGCGGGATAAAAATCCACGAGGTGGGTTGGCGTTCTTCTGATTTCCTACTAATTCAGCTAGTTATTTTGGGACGGCAGGGCGGCACGAAAGCTGCCATGCCCGCCTTGTCCAGCCCTGGCGGGCTTTCCTTGCTGGAGTCATCACGGTGCCGACGTCGCGTAAGATCCATCTGGGCCTCTTTCTGCTCTCCACCGGGCATCACATCGCCGGCTGGCGTGCCCCGGGTGCTTGGGCCGGGATGCCCATGGACATCCGCGCCTATGTGGAGACCGCCCGGCAAGCCGAGGCCGCCTGTTTCGACATGCTCTTCCTGGCCGACAACAACTGCGTGCCGCAGACCGACTGGCAGGCCGTTCGTCGCACTACGCGCGAGCACATCCTCGAACCGATCTCGCTGCTCTCGGCGCTCGCGATGGTGACGGAGCGCGTCGGCCTCGTCGCCACCGGCTCCACCACCTATTCCGAGCCCTACCACATCGCCCGCAGCTTCGGGACGCTCGACCATGTCTCCGGCGGGCGGGCCGGCTGGAACATCGTCACCACCTCCAACGCCAACGAAGCCTGGAACTTCGGGCGGGAAAGCCATCTGGCGCATGGCGACCGCTATCGCCGCGCCGCCAGCTTCGTCGAGGTGACCAAGGGCCTCTGGGACAGCTTCGACGATGGCGCCTTCCTGCGTGACAAGGAGAGCGGCATCTATTTCGACGCCGCACGGCTGAACATCCTGAACCATGCGGACGAGCATTTCTCGGTGCGCGGGCCGCTGAACCTCTCCCGGCCGCCGCAGGGTTATCCGGTGCTCGTGCAGGCTGGCGGCTCGGATGCGGGACGTGACCTGGCGGCGCGGCAGGCGGAGGTGATCTTCTCGGTCAGCCAGACGCTGCCGGAGGCGCAGGCCTTCTATGCCGACGTCAAGGCCCGCGCCGCGGCGCAGGGGCGGGACCCCGCCACCATCAAGGTCATGCCCGGACTGTTCCCGGTGGTCGGCCGCACGCGGGCGGAGGCGGAGGACCGGATGGCGGCACTGCAGAAGCTGTTGCATCCCGATGTCGGCCTCTCGCTGCTCTCCTTCCTCACTGGCGGCTTCGACTTCTCGCCTTATGACGTCGATGGTCCGCTGCCCGAACTGCCGGATACGGATGTCGGCAAGGCGCGGCTGAAGGTCATCGCCGACCTGGCGCGGCGCGAGAATCTGACGATCCGCCAGCTCTACGAGCGGATCGCCGTCTCGCGCGGGCACCACATGGTGGTGGGCAGCGCCGAGGAAATCGCCGACCGCATGCAGGAATGGTTCGAGGGCGAGGGCGCCGACGGCTTCAACGTCATGCCGCCGACCTTCCCGGAAGGCTTCGAGGCTTTCAACCAACTCGTCATCCCGCTGCTGCAGGCGCGCGGCCTGTTCCGCACCGCCTATGCGGGGAAGACGCTGCGCGACCATCTCGGCCTGGCCCGGCCGCCCCGCCTGGCCCGTGGTCAGGTCGCCCTGCCGCTCTGACCCCCCGGAGACCACCATGTCTTTCCCAAGCCGCCTGACCCGGCGTGCCGCGCTCGGCCTGCTGGCCGCCCCTGCCTTCATCCGCGCCGCCTCCGCGCAGACCTGGGCGCCGAACCGCCCGGTGCGGATCATCGTGCCCTTTCCTCCGGGAGGTGGGCTCGATCTTGTCGGCCGCGTGCTGGCCGAGTCCCTCTCGCCCCGGCTGGGCCAGCCCGCCGTGGTGGAGAACCGCGCCGGCGCCGCGGGCGCGCTGGGCATCGAGCAGGTCTTCCATGCCGAGCCGGACGGAGCCACGCTCGGCATCACCAGCGCCGGCAACATCACCATCGGCCCGCTGCTGCGAAACACGCCCTATGAGCCGCTGGCGATGACGCATGTCACGCGGCTGACCACCAGCCCGTTGCTGCTGGTCGCGCGGAAGGACCTTCCGGCGGCAGACCTGGATGCCTTCCTGGCCTGGGCGCGGTCCAAGCCGGAGCAGGTGCGCTTCGGTTCCGGGGGCGTGGGCTCCTCCACCCATCTGGCGCTGGAATTGATGAATGTCCGTATGGGCGTGCGGATGCTGCACGTCCCCTACCGCGGCACCACGCCGCTGCTCTCCGACCTGGCGGGCGGCCAGGTCGATGTCGGATTCAGCGATGCCGCTGTCTGGCCGATGGTGGAGCAGGGCACGCTGCGGCTGCTGGCGGTCTCGACGCCGGAGCCCTGGGCACGCAGCCCCTCCACGCCGGTCCTGGATGGCCGGCTAGGCGAGTTCCGGGTCAGCAACTGGTATGGGCTGGTCGCGCCGCCCAAGCTGCCTGCGCCGATCCTGGCGCGGCTGGAGGCGGCGGCGGCGGAGTGCCTCGCGGAGCCGCGGGTCAAGGAGCTCTATGCCGCCTCGGGCTTCACGGCCGCTCCGCTTCCGCATGCGCAGTTCCAGCCCTTTCTGAAAAGTGAGATCGCGCTTTGGAGCAGTGTCATCGACGCCGCGAAGATCGAGCGGGAGGGGTGAGGTTCTGCTTGGAGGGCTGTCGCGACCAGGGCGCCCCCGGTGCACGTGAAGGAGCGGCAGCAGTGTAGGAGGCTCAAACCGTCCGCGCCGGTCGGCGCCGAGGCTGCGGAGGGAGCAGTGCTGGTGAAGTCGCCGGGCCCGCCTCCTGCCGCGCCTGCCCCGGGGTGACGCCGAAAGCGGCACGGTAGGCGGCACCGAAGGCGGGAGCGCTGGCATAGCCCACCAGGGCCGCAACCCGGGCCGGTGGTATGCCCTGCGCCAGCAAGGCCGCCGCCTCGGCCAGGCGCCAGTGCTGCCGCCAGGTGCCGAAGCTCATCCCCGTCTCGGCGCGGAACAGGCGGGAGAGGGTGCGGGCGCTGGCGCCCACCTCGGCGGCCCAGCCCTCCAGAGTCAGCGCGCTGTCCGGCTGTTCGCGCAGTGCCTCGGCCAGACGCAGCAGGCGCGGATCGCGTGGCTGCGGCACGCCGAGGGGCAGGGTGGGGGCACGGTGGATCTCGTCGAGGATCAACGCGGCGAGATGGCCGGCGCGGCCCTCGGGGTCCCATTCCGGCGGCTCCTCGCAGGCGGCCAGGATCAGTTCCCGCAACAGCGGGGAGACGGCGAGCACGGCCACTCCGGGTGGGCCGCTGCAGGCGGCATCCTCGCGCAGGAAGAGGGAGCGCATGGCCACCACGCCCTGCGTCGCCACGGCATGTGGCAGGCCCGCCGGCAGCCACAAGGCACGGCCCGCCGGCACGACGAAGCCGGCTGCGTCGGTGACGACGCGCATGACGCCCCGGCTGGCATAGAGGAGTTGTACGCGGCGGTGGGCATGGCGCGGGGTGCGGCCGCCATCCGGGTAGTCGCGCCGGAAACCGGCGAGGGGCCGGTCCACGGCGTCCTGCGGCAGATCGCTCAGCGGAGCGATCTCGCTGCCCGGCATTTGGCGGTTTGGCGACATGATCTGGCCGGATGTCGTTCTCCGGTCAGAGTACCGTAGCGGGACAGAACGGCAACAGCGGAATGCCAGCACCATGTCACTCCATCCCGCCACGCGGCAGATCGCCTTCATCAACGCAGCGCACAGCGCCACGCATTTCAGCCTGCTGATCCTGGCCACGGCCGTGCTCGGGCTGGTGCAGCAGGAGCCAGGACGCTTCGGCACCGAATACGGACCGATCCTGGCGCTCGGCACCGGCATGTTCGTGCTCTACGGCGTCGGTTCCCTGCCGATGGGCTGGCTGGCCGCACGTTTCGGCCGGCGCAACATGATGCTGGCCTTCTTTCTCGGCACCGGAGGCTGCATGGCGCTGTCGGGGCTGGCGCCTTCCACCTTGTGGCTGGCGGTGGCGCTGGCTGGCATGGGCGCCTTCTCGTCGATCTATCATCCCATCGGTACGGCCATGCTGGTCGAGGCGGCGGGCGAGCGGGTGGGGCGCGCCGTGGGAGTCAACGGCGTGTTCGGCAATCTCGGCGTGGCCACGGCGCCGGTGCTGACAGCCTTCCTGGTGGCGACGCTGGGCTGGCGCTATGCCTTCCTGGTGCCGGGGCTGCTCTGCTGCGCGGTGGGGCTGCTATACTGGCGGGAGCCGCCGGTCGACATGGCCACGGCGCGCGGCGCGGCGAAGCCCTTCCCGACCATTCCGCCGGCCGTGGTGCGGCGCGCCGTGGTGGTGCTGCTTTCCATCGCCGCCGTCTCGGGGCTGGTGTTCAACGCCTTCACCCTGCTGCTGCCCAAGCTGATGGAGGAGCGGCTGGCCGGCAGCCCGGACCTGCTGCCGGTGATCGGCACGCTGGCCTTCCTGGTCACGCTCTGCGGCGGGCTGACGCAGTTCACCGTGGGCCGGATGATCGACCGGATGACGCTGAAGCGCGTCTTCCTGCCGATGGCCCTGGTGCAGGTGCCGGCGATGCTGGCGCTCTCCTTCGCCGAGGGTTGGATGGTGCTGCCGCTCGCCGCGCTGCTGGCGGCCTCGATCTTCGGCCAGGTGACGGTGAACGAAACCATGACCGCCCGCTACATCGCACCGCCGCTGCGGGTGAAGCTCTATTCCCTGCGCTTCTTCGTGGGCTTCCTCGGTGCCGCTGTCGCCTCGCCCTTGGTGGGGCTGTTGCACGAGGCGACGGGCCGGCTGGATGTGGCCATCCTGGTGCTGGGCTGCTTCTCCGGCGTGACGCTGGCCTGCGCCCTGTTCTTCCCCGACCGGCGCGAGGAGCTTCAGCCGGAGCTGTGGCAGGCGCAGGCCGCTCCGGCCGAGTGACACCGCTCCCGCATTTTCCGGCAGCGACAACAGGGAGCAGGGCGCAACCAGCGCCCGCTCCTCATCCGGGCATAAGTGCCCGGGCAGGGTTAGGCATGCGAGTCCGCGACCGGAATGGGGCGGGTCGCCATGCCGGGCAGGCCGATGCGGCACGATCGCCCGGCCAGCCTGACAACGCCGCCCGAGTTCTTCTCTCTCGCGCGGCGTTGAGTGCGGAGTGAGGGGGGTTCCGCCTCACGCATTCCCGTTCAGGTAATCCATCGCGGCCAGTACGCCGCCCGCCTGGTAGGGAATGCCAGCCGCCTTCAGCCCCATCTCCACGCCCCCCAGCGTGCCGACCAGCTGAAGATCGCCGAAATCGCCCAGATGACCGATGCGGAACACCCTGTCGTTCAGCTGGCCGAGCCCGTTGCCGAGGCTCATATTGAACTTCTCCAGGATTGTCGCGCGCAGGTTGTTCGCGCTGTATCCCTCCGGCAGCCGCACCGCCGTCAGCGAGGAGGAATAGTGCCGGGGTTCCGCGCATTGCGTCTCGAAGCCCCAGTGGCGCACGGCGCGGCGGGTCGCCTCGGCATGTCGGTCGTGGCGGGCGAAGGCATTGTCCAGCCCTTCCTCCAGCAGCATGTCGATGGCGGTATCGAGCGCGTAGAGCAGGTTCGTCGCCGGCGTGTAGGGGAAATAGCCTGTGGCGTTGGCCGCGATCATCGACTTCCAGTCCCAGAAGCTGCGCGGCAGCTTCGCCGATTCGCTCGCCTTCAGCGCCTTCTCCGACACCGCGTTGAAGCTGAGGCCCGGCGGCAGCATCAGCCCCTTCTGGCTGCCGGCGACGGTGACGTCCACGCCCCATTCGTCATGCCGGTAGTCGATGCTGCCGAGCGAGGAGATGGTGTCCACCAGCAGCAGCGCCGGATGGCCGGCCGCATCGATCGCCTTGCGCACCTCGTCGATCCGGCTGGTGCAGCCGGTGCTCGTCTCGTTGTGCACGACGCAGACGGCCTTGATGCTGTGCGACTTGTCCTCGCGCAGCTTCGCCTCGATCGCGGCGACATCGGCGCCGCGACGCCAGTCGGTGCGGATGTAGTCGGGCTGCAGTTGCAGCCGCGTCGCCATCTCGTGCCAGAGATGGGCGAACCACCCGGTCTCGCACATCAGCACGCGGTCACCGGGCGAAAGGGTGTTCACCAGGGCCGCTTCCCAGGCGCCGGTGCCCGAGGCCGGGTAGATCACCACATGGCCCTGGGTCTTGAAGATGCTCCGCACCTTTTCGAGCAGCGCCTTGCCCATGCGGCCGAAATCGGGGCCGCGATGGTCCATGGTGGGGTTGTCCATCGCCCGCAGCACACGGTCCGGCACGTTGGTGGGGCCCGGGATCTGCAGGAAATGGCGGCCGGCGGCCGGCTTGGACTGGAAATAGGCCATGGACAGGCTCCCTCTTCGTCCTGCCTGTCTAGCCAGCAATGATGCATCCTGCCAATGAGGAAGCCCTCCAGGAGGGACGCGTAGGATCAATGTGACCGCCACGGAGAGCCGCGCTAATCCGTTGTTCGCCAGGGGAGGGGGGAGCCGCATGAACGTCATCACGGGCCGGGCGAGGGTGGGCGACAGCCGCCTCGCAGACCGCCTGCGCCGCGAGACCGCCGGCGAGGTGCTCTTCTCCGCCGGTGACCGGGGCCGCTACGCCACGGATGCCAGCATCTACCAGATGGAGCCGGTCGGCGTGCTGGTCCCCCGCACGGCCGAGGACGTGCTGGCCGCCATGGCGATCTGCCGGGAGGAGGGGGTGCCCGTGCTGCCGCGCGGCGGCGGGACGAGCCAGTGCGGCCAGACCGTCAACCGCGCCCTGGTGGTGGACTGCACGAAATACCTGCGCCGCGTGCTCGCGGTGGAGGGCGACACCGCTCGCGTGGAACCCGGTATCACGCTCGGCGCGCTGAACGAGGCGCTGAAGCCGAAGGGACTGTTCTACCCCGTCGATCCCTCCACCTGGGCGCGCTGCACCATCGGCGGCATGGCTGGCAACAATTCCTGCGGCTCGAAGTCGATCCGCTACGGGCTGATGGCCGACAATGTCTGCGCGATCGACGCAATCCTGCCGGATGGCACGCGCTTCAATTTCGGCGCTTTGCCCGACAATATCGGCCCCGATGTGCCGCCCCCCGTTGCTGACCTGGTGGCGAAGCTCCGCGCCATCGGCGCCCGTGAGGCGGAGGAGATCGCCGCCCGCTTCCCGCACCAGCTCCGCCGCGTCGGTGGCTACAACCTGGATGCGCTGACGCCTGCTGCGCGCGCGGAAGGCCGCGCCAGCCTGGCGCGCCTGCTGGTTGGCAGCGAGGGCACGCTGGCTTTCTCGACGGCGTTGGACCTCCGCCTCTGGCCGATCAAGCCGCGCAAGGTGCTGGGCATCTGCCAGTTCCCGAGCTTCCGCCGCGCGATGGAAGCCTCGAAGCACTTGGTCACGCTCGACCCCGAGGCGGTGGAGTTGGTCGATCGCACGATGATCGACCTCGGCCGCTCCATCCCGATCTACCGCAACACCATCGACCGCATCCTGATCGGCGAGCCGGACAGCCTGCTGATCGTCGAGTTCCACGGCCATGAGGACGCGCCGCTGCTGGCCGCGCTCGACCGGCTGGAGGAGATGATGGGCGACCTCGGCCTGCCCGGGCAGGTGGTGCGCGTCACCGATGCCGGCTTCCAGGCGCAGGTGGCGGAAGTGCGTGAGGCCGGGTTGAACATCATGATGAGCATGAAGGGCGACGGGAAGCCCGTCTCCTTCATTGAGGACACGGCCGTCGCGCTGGAGGATCTCGCGGATTATACGGAGCGCCTGAACGAGGTTTTCGAGCGGCATGGCACGAAGGGCACCTGGTATGCCCATGCCTCCGTCGGCTGCCTGCATGTCCGCCCCGTGCTGAACATGAAGTCCGGCGAGGATGTCGCGAAGATGCGCGACATCGCCGAGGAGTGCTTCGCTCTTGTGCGCGAATACAAGGGTAGCCATTCCGGCGAGCATGGCGACGGCATCGTCCGCTCCGAGTTCCACGAAACGATGTTCGGCGAGCGGATCGTGCGCGCCTTCGAGCAGGTGAAGGAGGCCTTCGACCCTGCGACGGACACCCTGCCGCAGGGGTTGCTGAACCCGAACCGCATCGTGCATCCGCCGCGCATGGATGACCGCAGCCTGCTGCGCTACCACGAGGGCTATGCGGCGGATGACCGCATCGCGCCGGCGCTCGACTGGTCGGCCTGGCCGGGCCCGCAGGGTGGCCTGCTCGGCGCGGTCGAGATGTGCAACAACAACGGCACTTGCCGGAAATTCGACGCCGGCACCATGTGCCCGAGCTACCGCGCCACCCGTGACGAACAGCACCTGACGCGCGGCCGCGCCAATACGCTGCGGCTCGCGCTGACCGGGCAGATCGAGGGTGGGCTTGCCTCTGACGAGGTAGCGGAGACGCTGTCGCTCTGCGTCGCCTGCAAGGGCTGCAAGCGCGAATGCCCGACCGGGGTGGATATGGCCAAGATGAAGATCGAGGCCGCCTATGCCCGCAATCGTATCCGCGGCGTGTCGCGCAAGGACCGGCTGATCGCCACCCTGCCGCGCTGGGCACCCTGGGCGGCCCGCTTCGCGCCGCTATCGAACCTCCGCGACCATTTGCCTGGCCTGCCCGCGCTCGGCGAGCGCGCGCTCGGACTGGCCGCGCAGCGCAGCCTGCCGCGCTTCCAGCGCGACGCCTTCCGGGACGGCGAGCTGCGCATGCCGGATGGACGCGCGAACGAGGTCATCCTGCTAGCCGACCTCTTCAACCGCTATTTCGAGCCGGAGAACCTGCGCGCCGCCATCCGCGTGCTGCGCGCCGCCGGTGCCGACCCCGCCGTCGCGCGCCCGAAGCATGGCACGCGGCCCTTGGATGACGGCCGCACCTACCTCGCCGCCGGCCTGGTGGAGGAGGCGCGCGCGGAGGCGCGCCGCACGCTGGAAGCGCTGTCGCCATGGGAAAGCCCGGTGCTGGGCCTTGAGCCTTCCTCCCTGATGACGCTGCGCGACGAGTTCCTCTCCCTGCTGCCCGGCGAAGCGACGGCGAAGCTGGCCGCGCGCGCCATGCTCGTCGCGGAGTGGCTGGCGAAGGTGAAGCCGACGCTGAAGCTGAAGCCGGTCGGAGAGGAGGCCCATATCCACGGCCACTGCCACCAGAAGGCCTTCAACGCCTTCACCCCTGCCGTTGCGATGCTGGCGGCGATCCCCGGGCTGAAGGTGACGCCCATCACCTCCTCCTGTTGCGGCATGGCCGGCGCCTTCGGCTACGAGGCGAAGAATCTGCCCGTTTCCATGGCCATGGCCGAGCTCTCCCTGCTGCCGCATATCCGCAAGACCGCGCCGGAGGCGATCATCGTCGCCGATGGCACATCCTGCCGCCATCAGATCCATGATCTCGCGAAGCGCGAGGCAATCCATTCGATTCGCCTGCTGGACAGGGCGCTCGCATGAGGGGCAACCCTCGCCCGATCGCGCGGCGCTGACCTCTCATCCCGGTCAAACATGGTGCCGCCCGTCGGAAACCCGGTGCGCCCGCTCCGGCACTCCTCCCAGGCCGCGCGGAGCGGGCTGCCCGTGAGGGCATGCTATCGCCACAGTGAATGCGATCGCGGGCGGGCCCTCCTGGCCACGATCGCCGATAGCATGATACCTCAGCCATCGAAGGTGAGCGGGGCGGGACGAGTCTTTTGATCGGCCCGGGCCTGCTGGCCGCCTTCACCCTCTCGCAGGGAGGCAGGCGAAATCTTGTTGCAGCGTCTGCATGTGGCGTTGACGGCCAGGAAGTCCGACGCACGGCATGGGCATACGGCGGCGCTTCCTGATCGGGTTCTCGCCCTGGCAGTGACGCTCGCCCTGACCCTTGCCGTGCAGGAGGGGAGCGCATGGGCCCAGGCGCCCGTGGATGGCGCCGGCCGTCGCGAGGCGGCTGCCATCACCGCCACGACGGTGCTGACACCGCAGAATGTCGACCGGCTTCGGCCTGCCTTCTCCCTCCGGACCGACCAGCCCGGTCGACCCGCCGCGGCGCCGCTGGTCGCGGGAAACCGGTTGTTCTTCCTCACGCCCTTTCCGCACACGGTCTATGCCGTCGATCTTTCGGAGCCCGGCGGCGCGGTGGCATGGCGGTACAGCCCGGAAGCCGATGGCCGAGCCGCGGGCCTGACTGAAGGCAGCCGGGAAGGCGGGCTGGCCCTGGCGGGGGACAGGCTCTACCTCAACACGCTCGATGGCCACACCCTGGCGCTGGATGCCGCCAGCGGCGCTGTGGCCTGGCAGGCGCGCATCGCCGATCCCGCGCTGGGCGAGACCCTGGCCGCCGCCCCACTGGTGGCGGGGGGTAGGGTCGTATTGGGCAATGCGGGGGACCGGTTCGGGGCGCGGGGATGGATCGCCGCCCTCGACGCCGCCACCGGGCAGTTGCTGTGGCGCCGCTTCAGCACCGGGCCAGATGCCGAGGTCGGCATCGGCCCGGGCTTTCAGCCGCTGGATCCGGCCGATGCCGGCGGGCAGCGTGGCGTCGCCACATGGCCGCCCTCCGCCTGGCAGCATGGCGGCGGCGGCGTTTCCGGCCCGATCCTGTGGGACGCGGCATCGGACCTGCTGTTCCACGGCACCGGCCATCCGGCCCCCCTGAATCCGGACCAGCGCCAGGGTGACAACCGCTGGACCTCCGGCCTCTTCGCACGGGAGGCCGCGACCGGTCTGGCACGCTGGTTCGCGCCCACGAATACGCACGACCTCTACGGATTGGGCGGCCAGGCGCCCAGCCTCCTGCTGGATCACTCCTGGGAAGGCCGGGCGCGCCGCCTGCTCGTGCATCCGGACGGCAATGGCTACGTCTATGTGCTGGACCGCGACAGCGGCGCGATGCTCTCCGCCCAGCCCTTCGTGCCCATGAACGCCACCGACGGGGTGGATCTGCGCACCGGCGTCCTGTCCCGCAACCCGGCCAAGGCGGTGCGGCAGGGCGGCCTGACCCGCGACATTTGCCCGGGATATCCCGGCGCCGTCACTGCCGCTGCTGCCTTCCTACCGGCGACGGGGCTGCTCTACATCCCCGCGCGGCAGCTGTGCATGGACATGGAGGCACGCAACGCGAACTTCATACCCGGCACCGGCTTCACCGGCGCCAATAGGCGCGCCCGGCCCGCCGGCGAGGCCTCCCGCGGCGCGCTGCTGGGCTGGGATCTAGCAGCCGCTCGCCCGGCCTGGACGGTGCCGGAACGCTTTCCGCTGGACGGCGACGTGCTGGCGACCGAGGGCGGGCTGGTGTTCTATGGCACGCCTGACGGGATGCTGAAGGCGCTCGACGCCCGAACGGGGGCGGAGCTCTGGCACTTCCAGGCCGGTTCGGGAATCATGGCGCGGCCTGTGGCCTTCACGGGGCCGGATGGCCGCCCCTGGCTGGCGGTCCTGGCCGGGTCCGACGAGCCGGAAGCGGAGATCGACATGCGCGACGCGACGGCCGCCAGCGGCTTGGCCAACGTGCTGCAGGACTTGCCGCCATCGCGTGACCCGGCCGTCACCCTGCACGTCTTCCGCCTGCCGTGAAGCTGGCGATGGGAGCGACGCTGGCGCTGCTGTCGCTGGCGGGCTGTAAGCGGGAGGAGCGCCAGGTGCGACTCGATCCGCCGGTGACGGAGGCGCTGGAGTCGGTGCGCGTCATGCCCAACGGCATCAGCGGCCAGCCTGCTCCGGTCATTGCCGCGATGGACGACCCCTACCGCAACAACGCCTATCAGATCGCGCAGGGCAAGCGGCTCTACGAGTGGTTCAATTGCCAGGTCTGCCACGCCAATGGCGGCGGCGACTCCGGCCCAGCGCTGATGAATGGCTGGTGGCGCTACGGCCCCGATCCCGTCTCGATCTTCATCTCCATCCGCGACGGGCGCCCGAACGGCATGCCGCCCTTCCGCGACCGGCTGACGACGGAGCAGATCTGGCAGCTCGTCGGCTATGTGCAGAAGGTCGGCACCACCTCCATCAGCCCGGCAGCCCCCAGCCGCAACGACGCCATGCAGTCACGCCCTTCCGAGAATCGCGCGCCCACCATGCTGCCGCCCGGCCCGCCCCCCAGCCGATGACGGCCGGCCGAACCCTGCTGCCGCTCGCCTTCCTGCCGTTCTGCGCCGGCTGTTCCGGCTGGCAATCGGCACTGGCGCCGCGCGCCGATGCAGCGCATGGGCTGAGCGGGCTCTTCTGGCTGTTCACCATCACCTGCGGCATCGTCTGGGTGGCGGTCATGCTGGTGCTGGCCGGCGCACTCTGGCGCCGCCGCGCCGCCCCGCCGCCGGAGGGACGGGCCGGGCGGCGCCCGGCCTTTGCGGTGGGGGCCGCTGTCGCCGGCACGGTGTTGGTGATCACCGGCCTCACGTTCGCCAGCTACTTCGCCACGCACGGCATCGCGGCGAACCCGCCGGATGCCGTGCTGGTGCGTGTGCGTGGCTATCAGTGGTGGTGGGAAGTCACCTATGCCGACCCGGCGCCGGACCGGACCTTCCTGACAGCCAATGAGCTGCACCTGCCGCTCGGCCGTCCGGTGCGGCTGGAACTGGCGGCGGCGGATGTGATCCATTCCTTCTGGGTGCCGAATCTCGCCGGCAAGCAGGACATGATCCCCGGGCGCGACAACAGCCTGGTCTTCACCCCCACCGAAGCCGGCACCTTCCGCGCGCAATGCGCCGAGTTCTGCGGAATGCAGCACGCCCATATGGCGCTGCTCGTGGTGGTGGAGCCGCCGGAAGACTTCGCCCGCTGGCGTGCCGCCCAGCTGGCCGAGGGCGCCCCGCCACAAACGCCGGAGCAGGAAGCCGGCCAGCACGTGATGGAGAGCAAGGCCTGCGCGGGCTGCCACACGGTGCGTGGTACCGCCGCGGCCGGAACGCTGGGGCCCGACCTGACCCATGTGGGCGGCCGGCAGACCATCGCGGCCGGCATGCTGCCCACCACGCGCGGCGCCCTGGCCGCCTGGATCGCCGACCCGCAAACCATCAAGCCCGGCAACAACATGCCCATGGTGCCTCTGACAGCGGACGAGCTGCAGGCCGTCTCCGCCTATCTGACGAGCCTGCGATGACGCGCGCGGAGGAGGATCCGGACCTGCGCGACACCGCGATCGACCCGTCCCTGCTGGAAGGACGGCTGGCGCGGACCTGGCACACGCCGCGCGGGCTGGTCGGCGTGCTGTCCACCGTGGACCACAAGATCATTGGCCGCCGCTACATCCTGACCGCCTTCGCCTTCCTGCTGCTGGGGGGTGTGCTGGCGGTGCTGATGCGCCTGCAGCTGGCGCGGCCCGAGGCGCGGCTCCTGTCGCCGGACCTCTACAACCAGATCTTCACCCTGCACGGCGCCAACATGATGTTCCTCTTCGCCGTACCGGTGATGGAGGCCATGGCCGTCTATCTGGTGCCGCTGCTGATCGGCACGCGCAACATCGCCTTCCCGCGCCTCGGGGCCTTTTCCTACTGGGTCTATCTGTTCGGCGGCATCATGATCTGGGTCGCCTTCATCCTGCAGACCGGGCCGGATGTCGGCTGGTTCGCCTATGTGCCGCTCTCCGGCCCGCAGTATGCTCCGGGCAAGCGCGCCGACATCTGGGCGCAGATGATCACCTTCACCGAGATCTCGGCGCTGGCCGTGGCGGTGGAGATCGTGGTGACGGTGTTGAAGCAGCGCGCGCCGGGCATGTCGCTGGATCGCCTCCCGCTGGTGGTCTGGGCCATGCTGGTTACCGCCTTCATGATCATCATGGCCATGCCGGCCGTGGTGACGGGCAGCACCACGCTGATCCTGGACCGGCTGGTGGGCACGCATTTCTTCAATCCGGCGGAAGGCGGCGACGTGCTGCTGTGGCAGCACCTGTTCTGGTTCTTTGGCCACCCCGAGGTCTACATCATCTTCATCCCGGCGGTGGGCATGATCTCGACCATGCTGCCCACCTTCACTCGCCGCCCGGTCTTCGGCTACCTGCCGCTGGTGATGGCGCTGGTGGCCATGAGCATTCTCTCCTTCGGGCTCTGGGTGCACCACATGTTCACCACCGGCCTGCCGCGGCTGGGCGAGAGCTTCTTCACCGCCTCCTCCATGGCGATCGCGGTGCCGGCGGGAGTGCAGATCTTCTGCTGGCTGGCCACTATCTGGCTGGGGCGGCCGGTATTCAAAGTGCCCTTCCTGTTCATCCTGGCCTTCTTCGTCACCTTCGTGCTCGGCGGCCTCACCGGCGTGATGGTGGCCTCCGTGCCGCTCGATACCCAGGTGCACGACACTTATTTCGTCGTCGCACATTTCCACTACGTGCTGATCGGCGGCGCCGTCTTCCCGCTGCTGGGCGGCGTCTACTACTGGTTCCCCAAGATCACCGGGAGGATGATGAGCGAGCGGATCGGCCGCTGGGTCGTGGCGCTGCTGTTCCTCGGCTTCAACTTCACCTTCTTCCCCATGCACATCCTGGGGCTGCAGGGCATGACGCGGCGCGTCTACACCTATCAGGCCGAGATGGGCTGGGGCGGGATGAACCTCTTCGTCAGCCTGATGTCGCTGATCCTGGCGGCGGGTTTCCTGCTCTTCGTCATCGATGTCGCCCGCGCCGCCCGTCACGGTCCGCCTGCCGGCGACAATCCCTGGGACGCGCCGACGCTGGAATGGGCCACCTCCTCCCCGCCGCCGCCCTACAACTTCGCCCGCATTCCCGTGGTGACCGGCGCCTCTCCGCTCTGGGAGGAGCGGGACTCCCTGCCGGTCGCTTCCGGCCTCAGCGTCCACCGGCGGGAGCTGCTGATCACCAGCATGGCCGAGGCGCGGCCGGAGGCGCGCGAGACATCGCCGCGCAATTCCATCTGGCCCTTCTGGTCGGCCATCACCACCAGCGTGCTGCTGGTGGGCTCCATCTTCACACCCTGGGCGGTGGTCTGGGGCACCATCCCCGTGGCGGTGACCCTGATCGGCTGGTTCTGGCCGCGCGGCACACCGGAGGATGACGCATGAGGCAGCGCGTCGCGGCCGACCTATCCCACCTGCCGCTGCACGGCTCGGGTGCCGCCAGCGTCACCTGGTGGGGCACCCTGGCCTTCATGCTGATCGAGGGCACCGGCTTCGCCCTGGTCATCGCAGTCTATCTCTACCTGGCCAGCCTGGCGCCGCACTGGCCGATCGGGGCACCGCCGCCGGATCTCGGGCCGGGGAGCGCCATCCTGCTGATCCTGCTGGCCAGCGTGGTGCCCAACCGGCTGGTCTCCCGCTGGGCCAAAGCGGGCGACCTGCGCCGCGTGAGAATCGGGCTGGTGGTGATGTCGCTCGTCGGCATCCTGCCGCTGGTGGTCCGGATCTACGAGTTCAAGGCGCTCAACGTGTCCTGGGACAGCAACGCCTATGGCTCCATCGTCTGGGTGCTGCTGGGGCTGCACACCGCCCATATCCTGACCGACGTGGCCGACACGCTGGTGCTCTGCGCCGTCATGTTCACGCGGCACGGCCGGAACAAGCGGCGGTTCGGAGACGTGCAGGACAACGCGCTCTACTGGTACTTCGTGGTGCTGACCTGGCTGCCGATCTATGCCTGCCTCTACGGGATATCCCGGCTGTGACGGCGCAGGGCGGCATGGTGGCCCGAATGCTGCCCTGGGCCGGTTGCGTGCTCGGACCGGGCGCCTGGCTGGCCAATACGCAGCTCGGCCAGGTGCTGCCCTATGCCGAATGCGGCGGCGGCTTCCGCGCCGGCATTCTGTTCTCCGGTCTCGGCATTGGGCTGTCGGTGCTGGGCGCCTATGCGTCCTGGCGCGGCTCGGCCCTGCGCGGGGCGCCTACCAGGCCATTCGCTTTCATCGGCTCGCTTGGGGTGCTGCTGGGCCTCGTCTTCGCCTTCGCGCTGCTGTTGCAAGGTGCGGCGGCCATGGTGCTCACCGGATGCGAGCGCTGATCGCGCTAATCCTGCCACTGCTGCTGGCCGCCGGCGCCCATGCGCATGGCGCGCATGACCGTGCCGGGGAACCTGCCTGGACCTTCGACCCTTGGGTGGTGGTGCCGCTGCTGACCTCCCTCGCGCTGTTCCTCGGCGGCACGCTGCGGCTCTGGCGCCATGCCGGTATCGGGCGTGGCGTCGGGGTGGGGCAGGCGGCGCTCTACGCGGCGGGCTGGCTCTCCCTGGCCGGCGCGCTGCTGTCGCCGCTGCACTGGTTCGGCGAGCGCCTCTTCACCCTGCACATGGTGGAGCACGAAGTGGTCATGGCGGTGGCGGCGCCGCTGCTGGTGCTGGCGCGGCCGGGTGGTGCCTTCGCCTGGGCGCTCCCGGCAGGGCTGCGGCGGCCGGTCTGGCGGATCGGCCGGGCGCCGGAACTGCGCCGGTCCTGGGCGCTGCTGAGCGCGCCGTTAGTAGCGACGGTGCTGCACGGCATCGCGATCTGGGTCTGGCACCTGCCCGCCCTGTTCGACGCCACGGTGCTGCACATCGTCATGCACCGGCTGCAGCACCTGAGCTTCCTGTTGACCGCGCTGCTGTTCTGGTGGTCGCTGATGCGGCGCAGCGAGCCCGGCGCGGCCGCGCTGCATGTGGTGCTGACCATGCTGCACACCAGCCTGCTCGGCACGCTGATGACCTTCGCGCCGCGCGTGCTCTATGGCGCCCAGACGGCGCAGTCGAGCCTCTGGGGTCTGACCCCGCTGGAAGACCAGCAACTGGCCGGCCTGATCATGTGGGTGCCGGCGGGCACCGTCTACGCGGCCGCCGCGCTCGGCTTCTTCGCCCTGTGGGTGAAACGGTCCGGACGGGCCTGGAGGGCTGGCGATGCTCCGCATCCCCCTTAGCCGCTGGCGCCGCGCGGCGCGGGCGCTTCTGGCGCTGTTGCTCGGTTGGGTCGCGCTGCGGCAAGTCGCGGCACCGCTGACCGGCAACGGGCTGGAAGCCGCCACGATCCCGCAGGCGCCGCCTCGGCTGCGCATCCGCACCCTGGTGATCGTGGCCGCGGCGCTATTGCTCCCGGCCGGGCTCGGCGCCGGTGCCTGGCTTGCAAGGGCACAGCAGGAGCGGGAGGCGGTGGCGAAGGCGCTGACCGGTGGGGACCCGGCCCGTGCCCCCGCGCTGTTGCTGCGCTACGGTTGCGGCGGTTGCCACACCATTCCCGGCGTGCCCGGCGCCGATGGCCGCGTGGCCGGGCCGCTGAGCGGGATGCGGGAGCGCGTCTATATCGGCGGCGTTACGCGCAATACGCCGGGCAACCTGATCGGCTGGATCGTCGATCCGCGCGCCTTCTCGCCCCGCACCGCCATGCCGGCCACCGGCATCAGCGAAGCGGAGGCGCGGGATGTGGCCGCCTATCTCTACGCCAACTAGCCTTCCGGCCCGGGTGTCGGGCGCGGCGGCAGGCTGCGGAGATAGGTCACGATCGCCCGCCGGTCCTCCTCCGGCAGGGCAGCCATGTTGTTGACGACATCGGCCATCGAGGATGCGACGACCCGCAGGTCCGGCGTGTGGCCGCTGGTCAGCACTTCGACCAGGTCGTCCTCGGACCAGGCGCCGATCGCCGCGGGGGTGATATTGGGCACGAAGCCCGTTCCCTCCTGGTCCGGCCCGCCGGCGAAGCGCTCGGACGGCTTGATGGCATAGAGCAGGTTGCGGGTGGAATGGCATTCGGCGCAATGCGCCATGGCCTCGACTAAATAGTGCCCGCGGTTCCAGCGCGCCTCCCGGGTCGGGTCGTCCCGGATGGGCGTGCGGTCCAGGAAAAGCAGTTTCCACAGGCCGATGCCGCGTCGGATGGTCAGCGGGAAGGGCAGGCGGTGCGGCGGCGTCCGGCCCTGCACGGGCGGCAGGCTGCGCAGATAGGCCATCAGGTCCCGCACATCCTCCGGCCGCATATGCGCGTAGGCGGCATAGGGCAGGGCCGGATAGTAGTGTCGGCCATCCGGCGAGACGCCGGACATCAGGGCATTCGCCAGATCGATGCCGCGCCAGCGGCCGATGCCGTCCTCCGGGTCCGGGGAGATGTTGGGCGGGTAGAAGGGCCCGAAGGGCGAGCCCAGTTCCAGTCCGCCGCCCAGCCGCAGCCGATCCGGCTGGCCGGGGGTGGCATGGCAGGACGCGCACTGCCCGGCATCGAAGACGCGCTTGCCCCGCGCGGCATCGCCGCCCTCGAACCGCGCTGCATCCGCCTCGCTGAAGGCGGGGCGAGGCGCCAGAAGGATCCAGCCGGCTCCCGCCAGCACCATCAGCGCGGTGGCTGCACCGAGGATGACAAGCCGGCGAACGCTCCGCAACAACCAGGGCATCCTTTTCAGTTTCTCCAGCGGCGGGTCTTGCCTGGGCTAAACCGCAGCGTTCGGGCTTCCTTCCGCTTCCTGCATGCAATGCGGCAAACAGGCGAAGGTAACAAAGCCGACCGGCTCCGACAGGAGAATACCTACGGCGCGGGGGAAACCAGAGAAGCCATCAACATGGCCCCGGAACCGCTTCCGATGGGCGCACTAGTCTCTTGTCGCCCCGGTCATCCCTCGTCCTGCCAGTGCACTTTCATGAAAGGTGCGGGCAGAAGCAGCTTGTTCTCCTGCGTGATCACCATGGGCCTCACCTTGGCGGCATAGGCCTTCCAGGCCGGGTCCGCGAGGAGGCGTGCGCGCCGTTCGGTCCGCTCCTGCAGGCTTTCATAGGCCCAGAGATGGATCACCTGATTCAGCGGGCCGAACTCGGTCGTGTAATAGCCGACCATGCGCCCGAGGATCGGCTGCTGGATGGCCCGGCCCTCCGCTTCATAGGCCGCGAGATAGGCGCCCGCCTCGCCCGCGCGCAGCGTATAGATCCGCTCTTCCACGATCATGGCCGTCCTCTCCCCTGTGGGATTACGCTTGTGGTCTGACCAGAATGGTCCTACCAATTTGGTAGGTCCAATTTCATGGAGCGTCCAGGCCAAGATGCAGGCCAAGTCGCCAGAGCCCGCTATTCCGCCTCCGGGGCAGGATACCGCTGCCCAGCCGCTCGATGAGCGCACCAGCCTGATCGGCCGCCTATTGCCCTTCATCGCGCATCGCAGGCTGGAGCCGGGCGATCGCCTTCCCTCGGAGCGGGAACTGGCCGAGCGCTTCGGCGTCAGCCGCGGGGCGCTGCGCGAGGCCATCGCGGTGCTCGAGACGCTGCGCATGGTCGAGCGGCGACCCAATTCCGGCATCTATCTTCGCGCCGTGGCCAAGCAGGGCAGCCTCGACGCCATCGTGCTGCAGGCCGAACTCGGGATTCCCCTCACCGAAACGGAAGTGCGCGAGGTGGTCGAACTGCGCCGCATCCTGGAACTTCAGGCGGTGCGCCTCGCGGCGGAGCGCCGTAACGAGGCCGATCTGGCGCGGCTCGATCACGCCCTGGCCGAGAGCGAGCGCGCGATCGGCGCGGGCGAGAACCTGGCCGACCTGGACGCAGCCTTCCACCTCGCGGTGGTAGAGGCGACGGGCAACCACGTGTTCCTGCGCGTGGTGAACTCCTTCTACCTGCTTTCACGTGCGCGGCGCCGCCACTACTTCGCCGACGGCCAGCGTGCACCCCTCTCGCATGCACAGCACCTCGCGATGCGCGACGCCATCGCCGCCGGCGAGCCCGACCGGGCCGAGGCGGCCATGGGCGGGCATCTGCGCGGCGTCGAGAGCTACTGGATGGAACTACTGGAACGAAAAGCGCGCGGCGACTGAACCGCCGGAACGCGGTGCCCGGGAGGATAACACGAATGAAGATCACCGACGTGATTTGCCACGTGCTGCAGTCGAAGGTGGAGCAGCCCTTCACCTCCGCGCGCGGCTGGCTCTACACCACGCGGGCATCCTGCATCGTCGAGATTTCCACCGATGCCGGCATCACAGGCTGGGGCGAGTGCTATGGCCCCGCGGCGGTGAACCGCACCATCATCGAGACGCAGTACCGCAACCGCGTGATCGGCCGCGATCCCTTCGATGTCGAGGTGATCTGGGAGGATCTCTACAATCGCATCAAGGATTACGGCCTCACTGGCATGACCATCGCCGCGCTGTCGGGCATCGACATCGCGCTGTGGGACATCATGGGCCGTGCCGTCGGCAGGCCAGTGCACAAGCTGATTGGCGGCGCGCACCGCACCGAGCTGACCGCCTATGCCACCGGTCTCTACTTCATCGACATGGACCGGCTGGTCGAGGAGGCGGTGGAGGAGGCGCGCAAGTATGTCGAGCAGGGCTTCCAGGCCATCAAGATGAAGATCGGCCTCGGCGACCCCAAGCTCGATCTGCGGCGCGTGGCGGCGGTGCGGGAAGCGATCGGGCCGGACGTCAAGCTGGCCGTCGATGCCAACCACTGCTTCACCGTGCCGCAGGCCATCCGCCTGGGCCGGGCAATGGAGGAGCTGGATCTCCTCTGGTTCGAGGAGCCGATCAGCCCGGAGGACCATGACGGCTATGTCGAGGTCGCGCGCGCGCTCGACATGGCCGTGGCGGGGGGCGAGAACGACTTCACCCGCTGGGGCTTCCGCGACGTGATCGCGCGCAAGGCGATGGACATCGTGCAGCCGGATGTCTGCGCTGCCGGCGGCATCAGTGAGTGCCGCAAGATTGCTGCCCTGGCTTCGGCGCATGGCGTGGAATGCGTGCCGCATGCCTGGGGCTCGGCCATCGGCCTTGCCGCGACGGTGCAGTTCCTGGCGGCGCTGCCAGACACGCCGCCGGCCCTGCGGCCGATGCCGCCGATGCTGGAATTCGAGCAGACGCCGAACCCGCTGCGCGACCTGCTGGCGCGTGAGCCGATCGAGCAGCGGCGCGGCATCGTGCGGGTGCCGGAGGGGCCGGGGCTCGGCATCGAGATCGATCGCGAGATCCTGCACCGCTACAAGGTGGCCTGACCGTGCTTGTCGCGCTGACCGATCCGATCGACCCGGCGGGCGAGGCCATCCTGCGGCAGGCCGGGCATGCCGTCGAACTGGCGGGCGAGGGCGGGCTGGATGCCCTGCTGGCGCGGGCCGATGCCGTCATCGTGCGGCGCAAGCTGCCGGATGACCTCTCCGCCCGCGCACCGCGCCTGCTCGGTGCCATTCGCCAGGGCGTGGGCGTGGACATGATCCCGGTGGAGGACTGCACCGCACAGGGCGTGCTGGTGGCCAATGTGCCTGGCGCCAATGCGGATTCCGTCGCGGAATTCGCCATCGCGCAGATGCTGGCCATCGCGCGTCGCGTCGCGGCCATGCATGACCTGCTGCTGCGGGAAGGCTGGAGCACCGCCCGTGCGCAATCGGCGGAGGCCTCCGAGCTGCGCGGCCGCACGTTGGGCATTGTCGGCGTAGGCGCCATCGGGCAGCGGCTGGCGGAGATCGCCGCGCAGGGCTTCCGCATGCGGGTACTCGGCCACCGCCGCAACGCCGCCGACCTGCCGGCACATATCCGCTACGCCACGCTGGAGATGCTCTTCGCGGAGAGCGACTACATCGTCCTGGCCTGTCCCCTGACGGAGGCGACGCGGGGTCTTGTCTCGGCCGCGCTGATCGCCCGGATGAAGCCCGAGGCCTGGCTGCTGAACGTTGCGCGCGGGCCAGTGGTGGACGAGGCGGCGCTGCTGACGGCCTTGCGCGAACGGCGGATCGGCGGCGCCGCGCTCGACGTCTATGACGTGCAGCCGTTGCCGGTGGAGCATCCCTTCCGCCAACTGCCGAACGTGTTGCTGACGCCGCACACGGCGGGGCTGAGCCGCGAGGCCGTGACGCGCATGAGCACCAGCGCGGCCGAGGAAACCGTCCGCATCCTTCGTGGCGAGAAGCCGCGGAACTTCGTCAACCCGGAAGCCTGGGAGGCGGCGTTGCGGCGCCGCGCGCATCTCGGGCATCCCGCCCCGGAGGTCAGCCCGGCATGAGGATCTCGCGCGTTCAGGCCACGTGGTGCCGTGTGCCGATCCCCCACGAGCAGCAGCACACCAGCGACTTTGGCCGTGTTCCTACCTTCGATTCCGTCATCGTCCGGGTGGAGACCGATACCGGCCTGACCGGCTGGGGCGAGGCCAAGGCCGGGGTGGGCAGCGCTGCCGCCTGCGCGGGCCTGGCCGCCATCATCAACCAGGACTACGCGCCGCTCCTGCTCGGCCAGGACCCGCGCGACATCACCCGCCTCTGGGACGTGATGTACAACACCCCGCGCGAGGGCTACGCCATCGCGAAGGGTCATGCCCTGCCGCAACTGGGGCGGCGCGGCCTCTCCATCTCCGCCATCGCGGGGGTGGATGTCGCGCTGTGGGACATCCTGGGCAAGTCGCTCAACGTGCCGGTCTGGCGCCTGCTGGGCGGGCGGAGGGCGGAGCGCATGCCGGCCTATGCCTCCGGGGGCTGGGCGGATGCGTCGAAAATCGGTGCGCAGCTTCAGGGCTATTGCGACAAGGCAGGTTTCCGTGCCGTGAAGATGCGCGTCGGCGTCATGGATGGCTCGCCCGCCGCCTCCGCGGCGCGCGTGCGAGCCGCGCGGGAGGCGCTGGGGCCAGACATCAAGCTCATGGCCGATGCACATGGCACCTGGACGGTGGCCGAGGCCCGCGCCTTCTGCCGCATGGTGGAGGATCTGGACCTCTTCTGGTTCGAGGAGCCGGTCAGCGCCGATGACAAGCATGGCCTGGCGGAGGTGCGCCGCTGCTCGACGGTGCCGATCAGCACGGGGGAGAGCGAGTTCACCCGCCACGATTTCCGCGAGATCGCCGAGCTGCGCGCGGCCGATGTGCTGCAGCCGGACCTGGCGATCGCCGGCGGGCTGACCGAGGGGCTGCGCATCTCGGCCATCGCCTCCGCCTTCAACCTGCGGCTGGCGCCGCATCTCTGGTCCGGCGCGCCGGCCTTCGCCGCCGGGCTGCATCTGGCGGCAACGCAGAGCGCGGGCTTCATCCTCGAATACTCGCTCGGCCACAACCCGATGCTGCACGACCTGATCGAGGAAAGCTTTCCCGTCCTGGACGGCCATGTCGAGGTGCCGGACCGCCCCGGCCTCGGCATCACCGTGCGTGAATCCTTCCTGCAGCAATACGGGCAGCCCGGAGGCGCGGCATGAGCAAGATCGTTTCCATCAAGGTCTATCCGACCTCCTTCCCGGTGCCGAAGGATGGCGGCGTCTCGCTTGGTGTCGGCCGCGCGGTGAAGCGGGACGCGGTGGTGGTGAAGGTCACCACCGAAGATGGCCTCGTCGGCTGGGGCGAGAGCCACCACGGCCGCGCCCATACGGCGGTGGCGGCGCTGCTGGAGACGACGCTGAGCCGCCTCGTCATGGGCATGGACGCGACGGATACCGTCGGCGTCTGGAACAAGATCTACCGCTATCAGCTGGCGAGCCACGGCATGGGCGCGGGCTGCGCGATGGCCATGTCCGGGCTCGACATGGCGCTCTGGGACATCCGCGGGAAGGCGGCGGGCTGGCCGCTGTACCGCCTGCTGGGCGGTGCGGCACGGCCGGTGCCGGCCTATGCCGGCGGCGTTGCCCTGGGTTACCAGCCACCGGAGGGACTGGTGGAGGAGGCGCGGCCGCATCTGGAGGCCGGCTACCGTGCCCTGAAGCTGCGCATCGGCGACACCGTGCGGAACGACGTCACCCGCATGGAGGCGGTGCGCCGCGCCTTCGGTGACGAGATCGATATCCTGGCCGACGCCAACACCGCCTACCGGCTGGAGGATGTCCGCCGCGTGCTGCCGGTGATGGACCGGCTGGGCATGGGCTGGCTGGAGGAGCCTTTCCCGCCGCATGATCGCCGCGCCTATGCCCAGGCCCGCAGCTATGGGCTGACGCCGCTGGCGGCGGGCGAGAACCACTTCACCCGCTTCGAGTTCGCGCCGCTGCTGGAGGAGGGCGCCATCGGCATCTGGCAGCCCGACCTGTCGAAATGCGGCGGTATCACGGAGGCGCTGCGCATCGCCGCCATCGCCTCCGCCCACAAAATCCCCATCCATCCGCACAGCTCGATGACCGGGCTGAACCAGGCGGCGAGCATCCATTTCCTCTGTGCCATCGACAATGCCGGCTACTTCGAGGCCGATGTGTCGCGCGGCAACCTGTTCCGCGACGCGCTGGTCAGCGAGCCCTGGCGCATCGGCGGGGATGGCTGCGTCCGGCCGCTGGAGCAGCCCGGCATCGGCCTGGAGGTGGATGAGGATTTCCTGAAGGCCCATCCGGCGATCGAGGGGCCTGGCTACGTGTGAATCCGACCCCGCCGTGACCGCCCGGCATAAGGGCGGCGCGGCCAGAACAGGAGGAACGTATGGCTGAGCAGAACCGGCGCGGCATGCTGCGCTACCTCGCGGCGGCCCTGGCCATGGCCGGCGCCTTCGCCTCGGGAGGTCCCGCGCTCGCCGCGGAGGCTTCCTTCCCGTCCCAAGAGATCCGCTTCATCAACGCCTTCGCGCCCGGCGGAACTTCGGACCTTCTCGGCCGCATCCTGGCGGACCAGCTCTCGAAGCAGCTCGGCCAGCGGGTGGTGGTGGACAACCGCACCGGCGCGGCTGGCGTCATCGCGACGCAGGAACTGGCGCGCGCCGCGCCGGATGGCCACACCATCCTGCTGGCCTCGATGGGCATCATGACCATCACGCCGCAATTGCAATCCGTGCCCTATGACATTGAGAAGGACCTGGCGCCGATCGCGAATGTCGCGTCGGTCTACAACCTTCTCGTCGCCAGCCCGAAGAGCGAGATCCGCACCTGGCAAGACCTTGTGCGCCTCGGAAAGGACAGCACGCGTAGCCCGCGCTGTGCGACGGTGGGGGCGGGATCGAGCCAGCAGCTCTCCTGCGTGCTCTTCGCCTCCCTGACCGGCTCCCGCATCGACCAGGTGCCCTATCGCGGCGGCGCGCCGGCGATCCTCGACATCACCTCCGGCCGGGTGGACGTCATGTTCGGCAATATGCCGGAGTTCATGGGCCAGATCCGGGATGGCGGCCTGCGGCCCATCGCCTATGGCGCGGCGAGCGCCTCGCCCTTGCTGCCGGATGTCCCTGTCATCTCGAAGACCGGGCTTCCTGACTTCGTCATCCCGAACTGGTTCGGGGTGGTGATGCCGGGCGGTGCCTCGCCGGCGGTGCTGCAGCGATGGAATGCCGAGCTCAACAAGGCCCTCGATGCGCCGGAGGTGCAGCGCCGCTTCACGGAGAACGGCCTCCAGCGCATCGGTGGCACGCGGGAGGCCTTCCAGCAGCAGATCGCCGAGGACCGTGCGCGCTGGGGCAAGGTCATCCGCGAGCACAACATCAGGCCGGAATAGGCGCCTTCGAGGGGGCCGGTCCGGCCCGGCCCTAGCGCAGCCTGTGGCCATGTTGGCTGCGGGCTGCATCCCTGTGGTGGCCGGTCCTTCACTCCCTGCGCGGAGCTCCGGGGCGGGGCGCAGGCGCGGCAAGGGGAAGGGGGTAGCGCATCCGCTTCCGGGGCCGGGTGCGCTTCGCCAGCGCGATCGGCAGTTCGGCTGCCCCCTTGCTTGTGGCGTGGAACGCCGCATGGGCGGTGGCCGGCGCCACTCCGACAATGCCGGCTCGCCCACCGCCTTGCCGTCGAAGCGGAAGCATGGCGGCCGCGAGGAAGAATGCCCGGATTAAACCGGCCCGAAATATCTTGTTCTGTTTTTGTTCTTTGCGGTAAACTCCCGTCAGGGGGCTTTCCTGGGGGACCGCAAAGGATCAGAGACCATGCCAGCACGCGCCGCTCTGGCGAACACCATGCCGCCTTTCACCGGCCCCACGGCCAACCGCACGCTGGACAGCCATCTCTCCTACTGGGTGGGCTGGCGGATCCGCGCCCGCTGCGGCGATCCGCTCTGCCCGCCCAACCGTCTCGTCTGCGTGGCGGATGTGCTGAGCGCCCGCGGCGACATCACCGTCCGTGAGATGGCCGACCGGATGCGCTGCAGCGTCTGTGGCCAGATCGCCCGCTCGGTCGCGCTGCTGAAGCAGGGGCCTTCCGGCCAGGTGGTGCATCCCGTGCGGGGCGGCGCCGCGCCCGGCGGCATGATCCCGCCCCGGCCCGCGCCACGGCGGGAGGGCAGCCGAGCGCTGGCATTCCAGCGGGCCGGCTGAAGGCAGTTCGGGCGCTACTCGGCATCCCCGAAGCGGTAGCCGATCCCTGGCTCGGTCCGGATCAGGCGCGCCGCTTCGCCCAGCTTCTGCCGGAGGTGCCCGATATAGACCCGAAGGTACTGCGCATCCTCAACATGAGCCGGGCCCCAGACGGCGGTCAGAAGTTGCCGCTGGGTGATCACCCGCCCCGCGCCCGCCTGCGCCAGCGCAGTGAGCAGGGTCCATTCCCGCGGGGTCAGATGCAGCGGCGGGCCGCCGTCGACGCGCGCGGTGCGGCGCGCCAGATCGAGCTCCAGTGGCCCCACCCGCACCACCGGCTCCGGAGCCTGGCCGCCCGCCGCGCGGCGCAAGGCCGCCCGCAGCCGCGCCAGCAGTTCACCCAGGGCGAAGGGCTTCTCGACGTAGTCATCTGCCCCTGCGTCGAGCGCCGCGACCTTCTCCTTTTCCCGGTCCCGCGCCGAGAGCACCAGCACCGGCGCGCTGCTGAAGGCCCGCAGGCGCGGGATCACCAGCTGGCCGTCCAGGTCGGGCAGGCCGAGGTCGAGCAGCACCAGCGCGGGCGAGCTGCTCGCCGCCAGCCGCAGCCCTTCCGCCGCCGTCTCCGCTCGCAGCGGCGCATAGCCGGCGGCTTCCAGCGCGGGGCCGAGGAAGCGGTGGATCTGCGGTTCGTCATCCACCACGAGCACGCGTGGCAACCCGGTCAAGCTCATGCCGGGAATCTCACCGTGATGCGCGCGCCGCGCCCCTCCGGCATGGCCGGGCTCTCCGCGAGGATGCGGCCGCCCATGGCATGGGTCAGCCCGCGGCAGATCGCCAGGCCGAGGCCAGTCCCCGCCGCGACGCGATCGGTGCGGCTGGCCCGGAAGAACGGGTCGAAGATGCGGGGCAGCGAGGCCGCGGGGATACCCGGCCCGTCATCCTCCACGGCGATTGCCACCTCGTAGTCCTCGCGCCGTGCCCGCACCGTCACCTGACCGGAGGGGCCGGAGAATTTCAGGGCATTATCGAGCAGGTTACGGAGGATCTGGTCGAGCAACGCCGGGTCCAGCCTGGGCTGCGGCAGGTCCGGCGCCACCTCGCGCCGGATGGCTCGGCCGCCCGCCGCCTGCCCGGCCTGCGTGGCCGCCACCTCGATGGCCTCGGCGAGATCCACCGGCTCGCGGCGCGGCGCGATCTGCCCGTTCTCGATGCGCACGATGTCCAGGATATTGGCGATGTAGCGGCCCAGGCGCTCCGTCTCCTCCTCGGCCGCCGTGAGCAGGTCCTGCCGCGTCGCCTCGGACAGGGCGGGGCCGGAGCGGCGCAGGGTCTCGATCGCGCCGCGGATGGAGGTCAGCGGCGTGCGCAGGTCATGGCCGAGAGAGGTGAGCAGGGCGGTCCGCAACTGCTCGGTTTCCGCCCGTGCCGCGTCGCGCGCGCCTTCCTCCATGAGTTGCGTGCGTTCCAGCGCCACGGCCGCCTGATCCAGCAGGGCAGAGAGTGTGCGGTCCGTCTCGACGCCCAGCGGTGCCGCGCCCCCCTCGGGCAGGCGCAGGCCAACGAGGCCGACCACGCCGCGCGCGGTGCGCATCGGGCGGAACTGCCAGCGGGCGGCGGGCAGGGTATCGGTCTCCCGCCCGGCCGGGACGCCCTTGGCCATGGCCCAGCGCGCCGCTGCCATGGAGGCCGCGTCCGGCTCGGCGTCGAGCGGCACCGCGGCGCGCAGCACCGGCTCCGGCCCGGTATCGCCAGGCGCGGGGGGAAGGGGCATCAGGACGCAGGCGGGGCAGCCGGCGACCCGTCCCGCCTCCTGCGCCACGGCCTCCATCAGGTCGCCCGCGCCGCCGGGCGCCCCGAGCTTGCGGCTGAACTCGACCAGCCGGCGCAGGCCGAGCAGCCGGGCCCGCGCGGTGCGGACGGAGCGGCCGAGACCGCTGGCCGTGCCCGTCAGCAGGAGCGCGACCAGGGCGAAGACGACGACGCCGACCACGTCCTGCGCCCCGGTGATTGCCAGCGTGTAGCGGGGCGAGAGAAAGAGGAAATTCCAGCAGAGAAAGGACAGCGCCGCCGCCGCCAGCCCGTGCAGCGGGCCGAAGCCGACTGCCGCCGCGACGATGGCGAGGAGGTAGATCATGCCGAGAGCGCCCTCCGGCACGGTGCCGTCGGTGAGATGGCCGATCACTGTGGCGAGGCCGACAAGCGCCGGCACGGCGGCCCAGCCGAGCCAGGTCGGGAGGGTCCGCTCCCGGCGCGCAGGTCCGCGTGCCGGAGTGCCAGCCGGCTCGGGCACGAGGTGCAGCGTGAAGTCGCTGGCTCGGCGCAGCAGGGTGGCCGAGAGGGTGCGGCCGGTGAACCGGCGCCACCAGGAGGGGCGGCCCCGCCCGATCACGAGGTGCGAGGCGTTGCTGGCCCGTGCCTGGGCGATGATGGCCTCGGGCAGGTGCCGCGCCACCACCGTCTCCACCTCGGCGCCGAGCCGCTCGGCCAACCGCATCGCCGGGGCGGGGTCGCCCGTCTCCGCAGCATTCGGCCGTTCGACATGCAGAACGAGCAACGGCGCCCGCAGGGCATCGGCGATGCGGCGGGCCTCGCGCACCACCGTCTCGGCGGCCGCGTCCGCGCCGACCAGTGCCATCACCCGGTCCCCCGCGGGCCAGGGCCCGGCGATGGAATGGCTGCGCATGTAGCCGGTGACGTCGGCATCCACCCGCTCGGCGGTGCGGCGCAGCGCCATCTCACGCAACGCGGCGAGATTGCCCTCGCGGAAGAAGCCGCGCAGCGCGCGCTCCGCCTGGTCGGGCCGGTAGATCCTGCCCTGACGCATGCGCTCCAGCAGCTCGGCAGGTGGGATATCGATCAGCTCCACCGCGTCGGCCTCGGCGAGCACGCGGTCGGGCACCGTCTCCGTCACCCGCACGCCGGTGATGCGCGCCACCGCCTCCGACAGGCTCTCCAGGTGCTGGACGTTCACCGTGGTCCAGACCTCGATCCCGGCGGCGCGCAGCTCTTCCACATCCTGCCATCGCTTGGGATGGCGGCTGCCGGGTGCGTTGGTATGGGCCAGCTCGTCAAGCAGCAGGATCTGTGGATGGCGGGCGAGGGCGGCGTCCAGATCGAACTCGTCCAGGTGCTGGCCGCGATACTCCAGGCGCGTGCGCGGCAGTACCGGCAGGTCGGCGATCTGCGCCTGGGTCTCGGCGCGGCCATGCGTCTCGATCAGGCCGACGACGACATCGGCCCCGCCCAGGCGTCGGCGGCGGCCCTGGACCAGCATCTCGAAGGTCTTGCCGACCCCCGGAGCGGCGCCGAGGAAGACCTTCAACCGCCCGCGCCCCTCCTGCGCTGCGACGGCGAGCAGGGCGTCGGGGTCCGGGCGGGGCGGCTCGGCCGGGAATGTCATGGCGGCAGGATAGCGCTTCCGGCCGCCGCCCCGCCATGCACCGCGCCGTGGGCGGCATGCAAGGCAGCGCCCGCCTTCCTTATCGCAGGGCGTCGAGGGCGAGGTTGAGGCGGAGCACGTTCACCCGCGGCTCACCCAGCAGGCCGAGTTCAGGGCCTTCCGTGTGCTCGGCGGCCAGGGCGGCGACGCGCCCGGCGGGCAGGCCGCGGGCCTCGGCCACACGGTTCACTTGGCGTGCCGCATTCGCCGGGCTGATGTGCGGGTCGAGGCCGGAGCCGGAGGCATAGACCGCATCGGCCGGCACCGGGGGAGGGCCCTCGGCGGCTATCCGTGCACGCAGGGCGGCGAGCAGCGCCCCGCTCGTCGGCCCCAGCTGGGAGGCGGCGGAGGCGGCCGCGTTGTAGGGCGCGGCGCGGGTGCTGCCTGGCCGGACCGGGTCGGGCTCGGTGGTCGCGGAGGGCCGCCCATGGAAGTAGCGCGGCGCGGAGAAGTCCTGGCCGATCAGGGCCGAGCCGATCACCCGTCCATCCCGCTCGATCAGGCTGCCCTTCGCACGCCAGGGCAGGAGGAGCTGGGCGATGCCGGTCATCGCCAGCGGCGCGGCGAGGCCGGTGAGCAGGGTGAAGCCGAGAATCATGACGAGGGCAGGGCGAAGGATCGCGTTCATGGCTCAACGGATCCCGAGCAAGTTCAGCAGCATGTCGATGAGCTTGATGCCGGCGAAGGGCGCGACCACCCCGCCCAGGCCGTAGATCAGCAGGTTCCGCCGCAGCAGCGCGGCCGCGCCGATCGGCGCGAAGCGCACGCCGCGCAGCGCCAGTGGCACCAGCGCCACGATGATCAGCGCGTTGAAGATCACCGCTGAGAGGATGGCGCTCTCCGGGCTTCCCAGGCGCATGACGTTGAGCGCCTGCAGCTCCGGATAGGAGGCGACGAAGATCGCCGGCAGGATGGCGAAGTATTTCGCGACGTCGTTGGCGATGGAGAAGGTGGTGAGCGCGCCGCGGGTGATCAGCAGTTGCTTGCCGATCTCCACCACCTCGATCAGCTTGGTCGGGTCGCTGTCGAGATCCACCATGTTTCCGGCCTCGCGCGCGGCCTGGGTGCCGCTCTGCATGGCCAGCCCGACATCGGCCTGGGCCAGCGCGGGCGCATCGTTGGTGCCGTCGCCGCACATGGCGACCAGCCGCCCGCCGGCCTGGGCCTCGCGGATGTAGCGCAGCTTGTCCTCCGGCATGGCCTCGGCGAGGAAGTCGTCCACTCCCGCCTCGGTGGCGATGGCGGCGGCGGTGAGGCGGTTGTCGCCGGTCACCATCACGGTACGGATGCCCATGCGGCGCAGCGCGGCGAAGCGCTCCCGCATGCCGGGCTTGACGATGTCCTTCAGCTCGATGGCGCCGAGCAGGTGGTCATCATGCGCCACGGCGAGCGGCGTGCCGCCCTGGCGCGCGATGCGGTCCACCGCCTGCGCGAGAGTTGGCGGCAAGGCGCTGTCGAGCGCCTTGCACAGGCTGTCCACCGCGCCCTTGCGATAGCGGCCGGAGGTGGTGTCGAGGCCGGAGATGCGGGTCTGCGCGGTGAAGGGCACGACCTCGGCACCCGGCGGCAGGTCGGGCGTGGCGATGCCGTGGCGCTCCCGTGCGAAGACGAGGATGGAGCGCCCCTCCGGCGTCTCGTCCGCGAGCGAGGCCAGCACCGCCGCCTCCGCCACCTCCCGCTCGGAAACACCCGGGGCGGCAACGAAGGCGGCCGCCTGACGATTGCCGAGGGTGATCGTGCCGGTCTTGTCGAGCAGCAGGACATCCACATCGCCGGCGGCCTCCACCGCCCGGCCGCTGGTCGCCAGCACGTTGAACCGCACCAGCCGGTCCATGCCCGCGATGCCGATGGCGGAAAGCAGGCCGCCGATGGTGGTGGGGATGAGGGTGATCAGCAGCGCCGCGAGCACGGGCACGCTGGGCGGCTGCCCGTTCCAGCTCGCCAGCCCCACCAGCGCCGCCACCGCGATCAGGAAGATGATCGTCATGCCGGCCAGCAGGATGTCGAGCGCGATCTCGTTCGGCGTCTTCTGCCGCGCCGCGCCCTCGACCAGCGCGATCATGCGGTCGAGGAAGGTGGCGCCGGGCGCAGCGGTGACGCGCACCACCAGCCAGTCGGAGACGACCAGCGTGCCGCCCGTGACGGCGCTGCGGTCGCCGCCGCTCTCGCGGATGACGGGGGCGGATTCGCCGGTCACCGCCGCTTCGTTGACGCTGGCGATGCCCGCGACCACCTCGCCGTCGGAAGGGATCAGGTCGCCGGCCTCGACCAGGACGAGGTCGTTTACCTGCAACTCGGTGGCCGGGCGCGGTGTCCAGCGGCCGCGATCCTCCGCGCGCGCCAGCAGCTTGGCCTGGGTTGTGGTGCGGGACTGCCGGAGGCTATCCGCCTGCGCCCGGCCGCGACCCTCGGCGACGGCCTCGGCAAAGGTGGCGAAGAGCACCGTCAGCCAGAGCCAGCTCGCGATGGCAGCCTGGAAGCCCCAGGCCTGACCCGAGAGCGCGGCGCGCAGGGCGAGCAGCGTGACCAGCAGGGAGACCACCTCGGTGACGAAGATCACCGGGTTGCGCGCCACGCGGGCGGGATTGAGCTTGCGCAGCGCGTCCAGCGCCGCGCGGGACAAGATGGCCGGGTCGGCCAGGGTGGCGGCCGAGCGGGTCGCGCGTCGGGCCGTGCCCTGGTGCGCCAGGGCGGGTGTGACGTCGGGCATCGCGGGAGCCTCAGAAGGTCTTGCTGGCGAGCATGGCGAAGTGTTCCGCCAGCGGGCCGAGGGCGAGGGCCGGAAGGAACTGCAGTCCGCCCAGGATCAGGATGACGCCGGCGAGCAGGCCGGCGAAAAGCGGCCCGTCGGTTGGGAAAGTTCCGGCGCCGCCCGGCACCTTCACCTTCCCGGCCAGCGAGCCGGCGATCGCCATCATCGGCATGACATAGGCGAAGCGGCCGAGCAGCATCGCGAGGGCAAGGGTGATGTCGAACCAGGGCGTATCCGCCGCTAGGCCGCCGAAGGCCGAGCCGTTGTTGCCGGCGGCGGAACTGAAGGCATAGAGGACCTCCGAAAGTCCGTGCGGCCCGGCCTCCTGGATGGAGGGGATCGCCGCTGGCAGCACGAGGGAGACAGCAGTGAAGCCGAGGATGGCGGAGGGCAACACCAGCACCGCCAGCATGGCGAGCTTGACCTCCTTCGCCTGCACCTTCTTGCCGAGGAATTCCGGCGTGCGCCCGACCATCAGCCCGGCGATAAAAACCGCCAGCAGGGCGAAGACCAGCATGCCGTAGAGGCCGGAGCCGACGCCGCCCGGCAGCACCTCACCGAGCTGGATCAGGAACAGCGGCACCATGCCGCCGAGCGGCGTGAAGCTGTCGAGCATGGCGTTCACCGCGCCGCAGGAGGCGCCGGTGGTCGCCGCCGTGAACAGGGCCACCAATGCCTGGCCGAAGCGGAGGTCCTTGCCTTCGAGATTGCCAGGCGCGGGGTCCACGCCCAGCGCCAGGTGCAGCGGGTTGCCGGCGGTCTCGGCGGCATAGATGGCGGCGGTGGCCACGAGGATGAAGCCGAGCATGACCGAAAGCAGTGCCCAGCCCTGCCGCCGGCGGCTGGTGATGGCGCCGAAGGTGAGGCAGAGCGCGAAGGGGATGACGAGATGCCCCCAGGCCTGCAGCGCCGTGGCGAGGGCGCTCGGCCCTTCGAAGGGATGCAGCGCGTTGACACCGAAGAAGCCGCCGCCATTGGTGCCGAGATGCTTGATGGCGACCTGGAAGGCTACCGGGCCGAGGGCGATAGTCTGCCTCGCGCCTTCCAACGTCTGGGCCTCGATGGACGGGGAAAGCGTCTGCGGCATGCCGGTAGCGACGAAGGCGAGACCGAGCAGCACCGAAAGCGGCAGCAGGACATAGAGCGTCATGCGGGTGAGGTCGGCCCAGAAGTTGCCGAGGTCCCTCAGGCCACCGGCGGCGAAGGCGCGCGACACGGCAAGGGCGAGCGCGATGCCGCTCGCGGCGGAGGCGAAGTTCTGCACCGTCAGCCCCGCCATCTGGCTGAGGTAGGAGAGGGCGGTCTCGCCCGAATAGGCCTGCCAGTTAGTGTTGGTGACGAAGCTCGCCGCGGTGTTGAAGGCCAGCCAGGGCGACATGCCTTCCACGCCTTGCGGGTTGAGCGGAAGGGCACCTTGCAGCCGCAGGATGGCATAGAGCAGCACGAAGCCCGCGGCGTTGAAGGCCAGCATCGAGAGCGTATAGGCCTTCCAGTCCTGACCGCGTCGCGGATCGATGCCGGCCGCGGCATAAACCGCATGCTCCACCGGGGCGAGCGCGGGATGAAGGAGACTACGCCCGCCCAGGGCGAGGCTGGCCATGAGGCGCCCGAGCGGCACTGCTGCCCCGACGACGCAGGCGAGGACGAGGACGATCTGCGCCCAGCCGAGAAGAGTCATGGCTCAGAGACCCTCGGGGCGCAGCAGCGCCCAGAGCAGATAGAGCAGCAATGCCGCGGCGCCGCCGCCGCCTAGGATCAGGTCGAGCGTCATCGAGTCAGATCCTGTCGCAGCCGGCCGCATAGGCGGCCATCAGGCCGAAGAAGCCGAGACCCAAGGCGAGGAGGATCAGGTCGGGCATGGAGGTTTCCCTCTGTGAAGGGGACGGATGGCGGTGCGGCGGCCTCCGGCGGTGCCGGAAGCGCCGGGCCATCCGTAGGGCCGCGTCGCGTAAAGGCGCCATGTGAGAAGGGGCGCAGCGGCGTAAAGGCGGCATAAAAAGGACGGAAGCTCTAAACCCGGGCGCGGGGTTTGGTCGGCCTCGTCCTGCCACGCCGAGTCGGGTTCGTGAGCGGAGTCGGACAGGGCCCACCCCGGCGCCCGGAGGGCCTTCGTCGTCGTGTGGAACCCGTCATTCTCCGGGTCGGCTGGTCTCTTCAGCGCGGCAGAAACGCTGCATCAACAATCCGGCAATCTATCGGCCTTAAGCGGGGCATTGGGGGGGTGTCACGAGGCAGGGAGCCGCGGCGAGCCGCCCTTTGAACGCCTCCTGGCGGCCGGAGAAGCCGAAGTCATGACAATGTCCACGCTCACCTCGCTCGTGCTGGATGGTGCCTCACGCACCAATGCCGGAACGGTGACCTTCACGGCCACCTTCTCGGCCCCGCTCTCGGGCCTGAGCGCTTCCAATTTCACTCTTGGCACTGTGGGTACGCTGGCCGGCACCGTCATCGACTCGGTGGTGGAAAAGGTGCCGGGCGACACCACGACCTATACGATCACGGTTTCCACCGGCACGGGCGAGGGCGCGCTGAGCCTGGCCTTCGATCCGACGGGCGTGACGGACAGCGACGGCAACCCTCTCGATACCGGCGCGAACGGGCTTGATTTCAACATCTCCAGCACCGGTGCCGTCGCTGCCGCCCAATATGTCGAGATGGCCGACCTGAATGGCGACGGCAAGGTCGACCTTGTCACGAGCGACTATGGTGGCAGCGTCGCAGTGCTGCTGAACAACGGCGATGGCAGCTTCGCGCCCAGTGCAAACTATGCCGCCAGCATGGGCACCAGCGACCTGGCCGTGGGTGACGTGAACGGCGACGGCAAGGCCGATATCGTCTCGGTCACCAGTATGGGCGTGGGCGCCGCATCGGTGCTGCTGAACAACGGCGACGGCACTTTCGCGCCCCAGGCTACCTATGCCGCCAATCCCTATTCCTACGGTGTGGCGTTGGGCGACCTGAACGGGGATGGCCTGAACGACATCTTCACGGCCAGCCAGGGTGACGGCAAGGTTGCGGTGCTACTGAACAACGGCGACGGCACCTTCGCCCCCAGCGTCGACCTGGGCAGCCAGTCCTCCCTCTACAGCATCGTCGTGGCCGACCTGAACGGGGACGGCAAAATCGACGTCGCTGCCGCAAGCAACGGCGGCCAAGTCGGGGTGATGCTGAACAATGGCGACGGCACCTTTGCGCCGCGTGTCAATTACACCACCCCGGCCGCCAATATCGCCATTGCCGCGGCCGATTTGAATGGCGACGGCAAGGTCGACCTCGTCACGGGCAATCAGCTCGGCAGCGTCAGCGTTCTGCTGAACAATGGCGACGGTACCTTCGTCTCCCAGGACTATACCCTTGCCGGCAGCCACAGGACCGTGGCCCTGGTCGACATGAACGGTGATGGCAAGACCGACATCGTCACCTCGGCCTACAACAGCCCCTCCAATGTATCCGTGCTGCTGAACAATGGCGATGGCACCTTCGCGGCTTCGCTCGATTACCCTGTCTCAGACCAGGCGTTTGGTGTCGCTGCCGGCGACGTGAACGGCGATGGCCTGGCCGATATTGTCACCACCTTTGCCATGTCGGGCGGCTATGCCGTGCTGGAGCAGCAGCCGATCATCCAGAGCGCGGACGTCACGCTTGATCACACGGACGCCACCGGCACCGCCAGCCTGCAGGGCGCGCCGGGAGGCGCCGCGACCACGCTGACCTACGATCTCACCTTCTCCGAGGAGGTGGCCAACCTCGACGCCGGCGACTTCACCCTCCTCAAGACCGGCACCGCGGACGGCATCGTCAGCATCACCGGCTCCGGCAGCAGCTACACCGTGACTGTCTCCGGCATCACCGGTACCGGCTCGGTAGCCCTCGCGCTGGCCTCCGACGCGACCGTGACCGATCTCGCCGGCAATAGTGTCAGCCTGTCGCCGATGACGCCCCACCTGGTGGACGCCGTGCCGCCGGATGCGCCGACCCTGCGCACGCCGCACGCGCTCACCGCTGATGCGCGGCCGATCTTCGCCGGCGTGGCCGAGGCGGGCAGCACAATCCACCTGTACGACACTGACGGCATTACGGTGATCGGCACCACGACCGCCGATGCGCAGGGCAACTGGGTGCTGCGCCGCACCGCCGCGCCGCTGTCGGACGGTCCGCACAGCATCACCGCCACGGCCACCGATGCGGCCGGCAACATCTCCCTGGCCGCTGCTCCGGTGCTGGTGATGGTGGACACCGTCGCGCCGAACGCGCCGATCGTCGCCGCCCTGCCGCTGACCAACACCGCCAGCCCGCTGCTCTCCGGCACCGCCGAGGCTTTCAGCACAGTCAAGGTGTATGACGGCGAGACCCTGCTGGGCACCACCAACGCCGACATCTCGGGCTCCTGGTCGCTGAACCTTTCCGCTCCGCTGGCCGAGGGTCCGCACAGCATCGCCGCGCTGGCTGCGGACGCGGTCGGCCATGTTTCGCCCGCTTCCGTCGTCCAACTGGTGATGGTCGATCTCACCGCGCCCGAAGTGCCGGCGCTCGACACCCTGCCGGCGCTTGGGAATACTCCGATCACCACGCTGACCGGCACGGCGGAAGCCGGCGCCACGGTGGAAGTGTTCGACGGTACGACCTCCATCGGGACCGCCACAGCCAACCTCGACGGCCTCTGGTCGCTGCTGCTGGACACGCCGCTGACGAATGGCGCCCATAGCCTCACGGCGGCCGCGACCGATCCCGCCGGCAATGCCTCCGCCAGTTCCGTCGCGCTGGAACTGACGATTGATACCCTGATCCCGGCCGCCCCGACCATCGCCCCCCTGCTGCCGACCAGCGACAACACCCCGACGCTGTCCGGCATCGCCGAGGCCGGCAGCACCGTCGAGGTGTTCGATGGCCTCGTCTCCCTCGGCACCGCCGTCGCAGGCGAGAATGGCGCCTGGACGCTGGATCTCTCCGCGCCGCTCGGTGACGGCATCCACGCGCTGACCGCCACCGCGACCGATACTGCTGGCAATGCCTCCTCGCCATCGCTGGTGCTGCCGCTGACCATCGACACGGCGGCGCCCGCCGCCCCGACCATCGACGTGGTGCCCCAGGAGAATCTGGACAACACGCCGGTGTTCTTCGGCACGGCCGAGCCGCTGAGCTTCGTCGATGTCTATGACGGCGACACGCTTCTGCAGCGCGTGCAGGCCGATGCCAGTGGCGACTGGTGGCTCATCGTCCCCTCGGCGCTGGCGGATGGCGAGCACAGCTTGACGGCCAAGGCGGTGGATGGGGCGAACAACATCTCCGACGCCTCCGAGGCCCTGTCACTGGTGATCAATGCCGCGCCGCCGGCCGCGCCCGTCATCACCGACGGCGACTCGCCCACCAATGCGAGCATCCTGGCCCTGCATGGCACTGCCGAGGCCGGCAGCACCGTGGAGGTGTTCGACGGCCTGGCTTCTCTTGGTGAGGCGACCGCTGACAGCGAGGGCAACTGGTCCCTGACGCTCGGCGCGCCGCTGGCCGAGGGTCCGCATTCGCTGACCGCCGTGGCGACCGATGCGGATGGCCTGAGCTCCGATCCTTCCGAGGCCCTGTCGATCCTGGTTGACCAGACCGTGCCCGACATGCCGGCGATCGATGCCATTGACGATCTCGGCAACACGCCGATCGCCAGTCTGAGCGGCACGGCCGAGGCTGACGCGACGGTCGAGATCTTCGATGGCGCGGTGTCCCTGGGCACCGTGCAGGCCAATGGCAGCGGCGTCTGGACCCTGGTTCTCGGCACGCCGCTGGGCGAGGGCGACCACAGCTTGACGGCGGTGGCGACCGACGCGGCCGGCAATGCCTCGCAGCCTTCTGCGGAGATGGCGGCTACAGTGGACCTGACGGCCCCCGATGCGCCTGGCTTCGATGCCTTCGGCAGCGCGATCAATGACACCACGCCCTCGCTGTCCGGCACGGCCGAGGCGGGCAGCACGGTGGAAGTGTTCGACGGGACGGCTTCGCTCGGCACCGTGCAGGCCAATGAGGATGGCGTCTGGACCCTGGCGCTCACCGCACCGTTGGACGAGGGCGATCACAGCCTGACGGCGGTGGCGACCGACGCGGCCGGCAATGCCTCGGAAGCCTCCGCGGAACTGGCTTTCGCGGTGGACCTGACGGGCCCCGATGCGCCTGGCTTCGATACCTTCGGCAGCGTGATCAACAATGCCACCCCGACCCTGTCCGGAAGCGCCGAGGCGGGCAGCACGGTGGAGGTGTTCGAGGGAGCGGCCTCGCTCGGCACCGCCCTGGCCAATGAGGAGGGCGTCTGGACCCTGGCGCTCGCCACGTTGCTGGACGAGGGCGGTCACAGCCTGACGGCGGTGGCGACCGATGCGGCCGGCAATCCCTCGACGGCGTCCACGGAACTGGTCTTCGCGGTGGACCTGACGGCCCCCGATGCGCCCGGCTTCGATGCCCTCGGTAGCCTGACCAACGATGCCAACCTCACCCTGTCGGGCACCGGCGAGATCGGCAGCACGGTGGAGGTGTTCGACGGGCTGGTCTCGCTCGGCACCGTACTGGTGAACGGGGACGGCGCCTGGACGCTCACCCCGGAGACGGCGCTCGCGGATGGGCAGCATGTCTTCTCCGCGATAGCGGTCGATGCGGCGGGCAATTTCTCCGACGCCTCGGCGACGCTGAGCCTGGAGGTGGACACCACCGCCGATGCCGGCGCGCCTGCCGCGCTCCTGGCCCCGCAGGGCCTGGTGGAGCCCACGGCGGCCAAGGCGGTGGCCTACACCGTCACCGGGCTGGATGCCGACGCGACCGCCGTGGCGACCTTCACCGATGGCGTCGTCTCGGTGAGCGCCGAGGTGGCGCAGAACGGGAATCTGGTCGTGGATCTCTCCACGCTGGTGAACGGCAAGGTGGCTTCTTCCCTTGCTATCACCGATGCGGCGGGCAACACGGCGGAGGCGACGGGTGAGGTGGCCGCCTTCGTGCGGGCGGATGAGAATCCGTTCGTCGATGACCTCTACTACCTGTTGCACAACCCCGATGTCGCGGCCTCCGGCATGGATCCGGACGAGCACTACGCCCAGTTCGGCTGGAAGGAAGGGCGCGACCCGAGCGCGGTATTCTCCACCGTGGCCTATCTCTCGGCCAACCGCGACGTCGCCGAGGCCGGGCTGAACCCGCTGGAGCATTTCCTGCAGTACGGCGAGAAGGAGGGGCGCGACCCGAGCGCCGGCTTCGACGTCCAGGCCTATCTGGACGACAACCCCGACGTCGCCGAGGTGGGCATGGGCGCGATGGAGCATTACCTGCTCTATGGCCGTGACGAGGGCCGGGCCGCCTATGCGGAGGAGACGCAGACCATGGTCACCGGCTTCGACGCCGACTACTACCTGGCGGCGAACCCGGACGTGGAGGCCTCCGGCATGGACGCGCTGCAGCACTTCCTGCAGTACGGCCTCTTCGAGGGGCGCCAGCCCAGCGCCGAATTGCTGGGCTGAGGCAGCGCCTGCCCCGGCGCGCCTCCTGACGCCTTCGGGGCGGTCCTTGCGGCGCGGGGGCGGAAAACCGGGGCAGGGGGTTCGGCTCCGCCCGGCGGCATTGGCGCCGCCGGGCCGTGGCCGCCCTGTCCCACGGAGCTTCGGAAAGCCCGGCCTTCGCGCCGGGCTTTCTGCGTTCGGGTGGCACCTCGGCACGCCCGGCTTGGCCGTATCCAGGGGTGGGACCTCGCGCAAGCCGGTGGAAGAGGCGGCTAGACCTCTCCCTGGATCCTTGGCATCGCCAGCCGGCGCCGGACCAGCGCATCGAAGGCGCGGGCGGCGGCGGTGCGGTAGCGCCGGGCATCCCACAGCAGCGCGGCGGTGCGGATCGGCGGCGGGTCGGCCAGGGGGCGGCACAGCAGGCCGGGGCCAGAGATCGAGCGCTCCGACAGGATGCTGCCCACCGCACCGCTGCGCACCAGCGCGAGGATGCTGCCGATGGCATCGACCTCGGCGACGACATGCGGCACCCAGTGGCCCTCCAGCACCCGGTCGATCAACCGGCGGGTGGCGAAGCGGCGCGGCAGCAGGGCCAGCGGAATGCTCGCCGGCGAAGCGTCACGCCAGGCGCTGCCCTCCGGCAGTACCAGTACCATGGCCTCGTCGAACAGCGGCGCGCAGCCCAGGCCGGGCGCCCTGGCCGGGGCAAAGGCGAGGCCGAGATCCAACTCGCCTTCCAGCAGCGCGGCCTCGATGTCGCTGGCCACCATCTCCAACGCCGTAACGCGGATTGCCGGGTGGTGCTCCAGGAATTCGGCCACCAGGCCGGGCATCAGGTTGGCGTGGAAAGAATGGATGACGCCGAGGCGCAAGGTGCCGCGCTCTGCCTGCTCCAACTCGGCGATCGCCGTGCGGGTGGCTGCGGCCTCGTTGGTGATGCGCTGGGCGAAGCCGCAGAGCAGCCGCCCGGATTCCGTTAGCCGCAGGCCGCGGCCGAGCCGGTCGAAGAGCGTCGTGCCAAGGTCGCGCTCAAGGGCGGCGAGATGGTGCGACAGCGTACCGGGGGCGAGGCCCAGCTGCTCCGCCGCGCGGCCCAGATGCTCGGTGCCGGCGAGGGCCAGAAAGGCGCGGAGCTGGTGTAGATCCATCGTTCGATCTTATCGAACAAAGCATTGGAAATCTGCTCATTGATCGAAGGGTAGGGGCCGCACCAGATTCCCCCAGGCCAGAAGGGGAGGAGGATCCGCATGTCCGTCGCGCCGCGCCTGCCGATCGAGCGCATCGAGGCGATCCCCGCCCGCGTGCCGACCATCCGCCCGCACCACCTGGCCTTCGCCACGGTCGAGGCGATGGACGTGGTCATCGTACGGGTGACCGCCGGCGGCGTGACCGGCCTCGGCGAAGCGGCCACCATCGGCGGTCCCCGCTGGGGCGAGGAGAGCCCGGAGGGCATCGCCACCATCGTCGCGCAATACCTGGCGGAGCCGATGCTCGGCCAGGACGCGATGCAGCTCAACGCTGCCGAGGTGCGCATCGCGCGCGCGGTGCGCGGCAATGCCTTCGCCAAGTCGGCGCTGTCCATGGCGCTGCACGATGCCGTCGCCCGCGCCCGGGGCCAACGCCTCGCTGACCTGCTTGGCGGACCGGTGCAGGAGGCGCTGCCGCTGGCCTGGACGCTGGCCAGCGGCGATACGGGGCAGGACATCGAGGAGGGCGAGGCCATGCTGGCCGCCCGCCGCCATCGCGATTTCAAGGTGAAGATCGGCGCCCACGACCCGGAACAGGACATCGCCCATGTCGCCGCCCTGGCGCGCGCCTTCGAGGGCCGCGCCACCGTACGGGTGGATGTGAACCAGGCCTGGGACGAGCCGACCGCCGCCCGCGCCCTGCCGCGCCTCGCCGGGGCCGGGGTGGTGATGGCCGAGCAGCCGGTTCCGGCCTGGAACGTGCCGGCCATGGCGCGGCTCTCGCGCGCCAACCCCTCCCTGGCTCTGCTGGCGGATGAGGGCATTGCCACGCCGCAGGATGCGCTGCGCCACGCGGCGGAAGCCGCGGCCGCCGCCTTCGCGCTGAAGCCGGCGAAGCATGGCGGCGTCGGCGGCACCCGTGCCGTGGCCGCCATCGCCCGTGCCGCCGGGCTGGGGCTCTATGGGGGCACGATGCTGGAGGGCGCCATCGGCACGCTGGGCGCGCTGCATCTCTACAGCACGCTCGGCCCTTATGCCTGGGGCACCGAGCTGTTCGGGCCCCTGCTGCTGCGTGACAGCCTGGCCACCGAGGGCCCGGAGTACCGTGACTTCGCGCTGCACCTGCCGGCGGGGCCCGGCATCGGCACCGCGCTCGATGCCGACAAGCTGGCGCATTACCGCACCGACGCACCCAGGCACCTGCACCCGGCCCGCTGAATGTCGTCCGCGCAACGCCAAAAAGGAGGAAACCCGGAAATGCTGTTTCACGTCACCATGGAGGTGAAGCTGCCGCCGGACATGCCGGCGCAGCAGGCCGAGGACCTGAAGGCGCGGGAGCGCGCGATGGCGCAGGAACTGCAGCGCGCCGGCACCTGGCGCCACCTGTGGCGGGTGGCCGGTCGCTACGCGAATGTCTCGATCTTCGAGGTGGCGGACGCCGATGCCCTGCACGCGCTGCTCTCGGCCCTGCCGCTCTTCCCCTACATGGACATCCGGGTGACGGCGCTGGCCCGCCACCCCTCGGCGATCTGAGCCATGCAGCGCCGTTCCCTGATGCTCGGCCTGGCGGCCGCTCCCTTCCTCCTGAGCCCGGCGCGGGCGCAGGCCTGGCCGGACCGGCCGGTGCGCGTCATCGTGCCCTTTCCACCCGGCGGCGCGATCGATGCCATGACCCGGCTGCTGGCGCCCGTGCTGGGCGACAACCTGGGCCAGCCGGTGGTGGTCGAGAACCGCCCCGGCGCGGGTGGCACCATCGGCACCGACGCGGCGGTGCGCTCCGGTGACCAGCACACGCTGCTGATGGTCTCCATGGCGCATGCCGTGAACCCGGCGATGTATTCCAGCCTGCCCTATCAGCCGGCCGATACGGTGCCCGTCGCGCCCGTCGCCATCGTGCCGAACCTGCTGGTGGTGCCGGCGAACTCGCCCTTCAAGGATGTGCGTGGGCTGATCGAGGCGGCGCGCGCCAAGCCAGGGCAGATCACCTATGCCTCCGCCGGCAGCGGCACCTCCATCCACCTGGCCGGCGCGCTCTTCGCCTCCATGGCGAAGCTCGACTTGATCCATGTGCCCTATCGCGGCTCTGGCCCGGCCATTGCCGACCTGCTCAGCGGGCGGGTGGATATGATGTTCGACAGCATCACCTCCTCGGCGCCGCATATCGCCGCCGGGCGCCTGCGGGTGCTGGCGGCGACGACCTCGAAGCGCGCGCGGGCCTATCCGGAGCTACCGACGGTCGCCGAGGCGGGGTTGCCAGGCTATGCGGTGGATCCCTGGTTCGCCATGCTGGCCCCGCGCGACCTGCCGGCCGCAGCCCGGCAGCGGGTGGAGGCGGCGGTGATCGCCGCCCTGGCCGCTCCCGGGATGCAGGAGAAGCTGGCCGCGATCGGAGCCGAGCCGATGAGCGGGGGCGCCGAAAGCCTGGCGCGCCTGATTGCCGAGGAAACCCGCAAATGGGCGGCGGTGGTGCAGGAACAGGGTATCCACGCCGACTAAGGCGCGGGCTTCGGGGGGCGGTCCTAGCCGCCCCCGAGCCTGCTCCTACTCTGCCGCCTGGGAGCGCGCGTAGAGCCGCGCCGCCTCGCGGCTGACATAGCCATCCACCACGTCCTGCTCGACGCGGGCTGGCTCGCGCTCCTCGGGCGGCCCATAGCCCGAACCGCCGCAAATCCGCACCTCCACCATCCGGTCGGTCGTCGAGAGCGTCACCAACTCGCCGGTGCCGAGGTCGCGCAGCAGGCTGCCCTGCGCATCGAGGAGGGCGCCCAGCGCGGCCCCGCCCTGCTGCCCGCCGAACAGGCCCGGCGCTTCCACCCCGACACCCTCGGGATAGGCCGAGAAGAGCGTCGGCTGCCCATCATTGTGCAGCTTGCGCATCCGCGTGCGGGTGCCGAGGCCGCCGCGCCGCCGCCCGGGGCCGCCGGAATCAGTTACCAGGGACTTGTCGACGATCAGCACCGGCGCGCGCGTCTCGAACAGCTCGATCGAGGTATTGGCGGCCGAGGTGGGCCAGAGCAGCGCCGACTTGCCGTCCGTGCCCGCGCTGCCGCCCTGGCCGCCGCCCATGAAGAAGTGGTCGGCGTAGCTGCGGCCGGAGGCCTCCCGGCCGAAGACGCGCAGCGAAACGGGCAGGCCGGTATGCGCCTGCACCTGGGTCGGCGCCGCTTCCGACAGCGCGTGGAAGACATTCGGCGCCAGATACCAGCCGGTGCGCGTGCGCATGGCGACCGAGGCCGGGCGCGTGCAGTTCAGGATCGAGCCTTCCGGCGCCTTGACGCTGATCGGATAATAACTACCGGCATTGCCGCGCACCTGCGGGCTCAGCATGCATTTCAGCGGATAAGAGGCGTGCGCGGTGGTATAGGAGAGGGTGCAGTTCAGCCCGCCGCGTTCGAGCTGTGGTGGCGCGTCCTCGAAATCCAGCTCGATGCGGTCGCCGCTCACAGTCAGCTTCAGCGGATAGCGCAGCGTGCGGCCGAGCATCCGGTTGCTGACCTCGGAATGGTAGACGCCGTCGGGCAGCGCGCGGATGGCTTCGCGCATGGCACGCTCGGCGCGGCCCTGCACCACGGCGGCGAGCGCCCGCAGGTCGTGCATGCCATAGTCCTGCATGAAGGCCAGCAGGCACTCGGCAGCCTGCGCATTGGCCGCCATGAAGGCATGCAGATCGCCCAGCACCTCCTCCGACTTGCGGATATTCTCCGCCATCAGTTCGAACAGCGCGGCATTCGGCTGGCCCTCGCTGTAGAGCTTCATCGGCGGAATCTGCAGGCCCTCGTCATAGACCTCGCGCGCCGCCATCGGGTCCTGCACGCCGCCGATGTCGCCGACATGGCCGACGGTGCCGAGCAGCGCCACCATCCGCCCTTCGCGGAAGACGGGGGTGACGATGGCGATATCGAAGAGATGCCCTGCGCAAAGCCACGGGTCGTTGGTGATCAGCACGTCGCCCGGGCGCAGCGTCTCGGGCGGGAACTTCGCCAGCATGGCCTTCACGGCGCGTGGCAGGGTCAGGTTGAAGACTGGCATGGCGCGCGGCGAATGCGCCAGCGACTCCCCCTGGGCGTCGAGCAGGTCGCAGGCGAAGTCCTGCGCCTCGGAGATGATCAGGCTGAAGGCGGTACGGCAGATGCCGTGCCACATCTCCTCGACCAGGTTCTCCAGCCGGCTCCACATGATCTCCAGCGAGACCGGGTCGGCCTCGATCAGCGCGCGCGCCTCCTCGAGCGGCATCTCCGGGGTGATGCGGGCGGCGAGGGGAGCGGCGATGCCAAGGCGGATGCGCAGCGTGCCGGCCGCGCCGACCGTGACGCTGTCCTCCGGGCCAAGCACGGTGGTCGCCTCGCGCTCCTCGATAATCGCCGGACCCCGCAGCGTCTCGCCTGGCGCCAGGGCGTAGCGGTCATAGACCGGGGTGTCTTGGAAGGCGCCGCCGAACCAGGCGCGGCGTGAGCCCTTGCGCGCCGCGCCCTCAACCGGGCGCCCCGCCTCGGCCACACTGAGCGCCGGAACCGGTCCCACGGCGCGGACACGGAAGGAGATGATCTCCGCCGGAACGCCCTCATAAATCGAGGCATAGCGCGCGGCATAGGCGCTGCGGAAGGACGCCAGGATGGAAGGCATCACCTCGGCGGTGATGGCGCCGGCCGGCAAGGGCACATTGATCTCGTGCAATTGGCCGGCGAGCCGCATATCGGCGCTGCGCTCGATGGTGATCCCCTCTGCCGCGGTACCGGCGGCGACCAGCAGCGCGGTGGTCTCGGCGGCCAGTTCCGCCAGTACGCGCTCGATGGCGCCGGGCGTGCCCGGGTCGTCCAGTGCCAGGGGCAGGGAACGCACCTGCTCGAAGGCCAGTGGCGCGGCGAGGAAGCCGAGCGCCGAGGCGGCACCGGAGGCGGGTGGGATCAGCACTTCCTCCACGCCCAGGATGCGCGCCACCTCGGCCGCATGGGCCGGGCCGGCGCCGCCGAAGCCGACCATGGCATAGCGGCGCGGGTCCTTGCCCTTTTCGATGATGTGGATGCGCGCCGCCGCCGCCATGCTTTCCGTTACGGTGCGGTGAATGCCCCAGGCGGTCTCCACGGCGGAGAGGCCGAGCTGCGCGCCGACGCGCGCCAGCGCCGCCTCGGCGGCCGGTTTGTCCAGCGCCATACGGCCACCGAGGAAGAAGCCGGGATCGTAGTAGCCAAGTACCAGATTGGCGTCGGTCACCGTGGGCTCGGTGCCCCCGCGCCCATAGCAGGCCGGGCCCGGATCGGCGCCCGCTGAACGCGGCCCGACTTTCAGCAGCCCGACCTCGTCGATGGAGGCAATAGAGCCACCGCCGGCGCCGATCTCGATCATGTCGATGACCGGCGACTTGATCGGCAGGCCGGAGCCCTTCTTGAAGCGGTGCAGCCGCGCCACCTCCATCATCGGCGCGATGGCGGCGCGGCCGCTCTCGATCATGCAGGCCTTGGCCGTGGTGCCGCCCATGTCGAAGGAGATGATGTCGGGCTTGTCCACCAGCCCGCCGAAGAAAGCGGTGGCAAGGCCACCGCCGGCCGGGCCGGATTCCAGCAGGCGGATCGGGAAGGCACGCGCCGTCTCTGGCGAGACCAGCCCGCCATCCGACTGCATCAGCCGCAGGGCGCCGCGGAAGCCCTGGGTCCAGAGCTCGCGCTCCAGCCGTTGCAGGTAGCGGTCCACCAGCGGCTGCACATAGGCATTGGCGCAGGTGGTGACGAAGCGCTGGTACTCCCACAGCTCCGCCACAACCTCTGCCGAGGCGGAGACGGCGATCCCCGGGAAGGCCGCGCGGATAACGGCGGCGGCCGCCTTCTCATGCGCGGGGTTGCGGTAGCTGTGCAGGAAGCAGACGGCGATGGCGCCCACGCCGGCCTCGACCAGCTCCGTCGCGGCACGGCGCACCGCATCGAGGTCGAGCGGTGTGACGATCCGGCCGTCGCGGTCCATGCGCTCGCGCACCTCCAGCCGGCGACGGCGTGGCACCAGCGGCTCCGGGAACTGCAGGAACAGGTCGTAAATGTCGTAGCGCTGCTCGGTGCCCATCTCGATCACGTCGCGGAAGCCTTCCGTGGTGATCAGGCCGAGCGTGGCACCGCGCCGCTCGATCAGCGCATTGGTGACGAGCGTCGTGCCGTGCACGATCTCTCTGATGTCGGCAAGGGTGAGGCCGGCGCCCGCCACCAGCTCGGCGAGGCCAGCGAGCGCGCCCTGCGAAGGGTCCTGCGGCGTCGTCAGGCATTTATGAAGACGGATGGTGCCGCTCTGCCAGTCGAGCAGGATGAAATCGGTGAAGGTTCCGCCGATATCGAACCCGATCCTGTAGCGGCCTGGATCACGGGGCATGGAGCGTTCAATCGACGATGAAAAGGCGCGCGCCGGTTTCGGTCGAGGAGCGATGCGCCGCGTCGCCGTAGTCCGAGACGGTGTAGCCATGGCCAGCCGAGAAGGTGAAGCTACGGCCGTCCTTCAATTCCGTCTTCAGTTCGCCTTCCAGCACATAGATCACATGGCCGCGGTCACACCAATGGTCGGCCAGATAGCCCGGCGAGTATTCCACCACCCGCATCCGCACGTCGCCATTGGTCAGCGTGCGCCACAGCGCCGTGCCGGTGATGCCCTTGTGCTCCGTCGCGGGCAGGGCATCCCAATGGACGGCGGTGAAAGGCAGGGGGGGAAGCTGCAAGGCCGGACTCCCATGGCAGTGAAGGGGGGCGGCAGCTTGCGCGGTGGCATGAAGCGGCGCAACAGGCATGTTGGGCGGCCGATGGACTGGCCCCGGCGCGCGGTGGGGCGGTTCCTGCCGTGGGAAGCGGCGCTTGCGCCCGTTTCGTCTCCGTCGGTATTCTGTATACTGCCAACGAAACAAAACGACCCAACGAGGAAGACGTCCATGGTTGATGTGACCCGCCGGGCGGCGCTCGCCGCCGGCCTTGCGATGCCCTGGCTGGCCGTCCCGGCCCATGCCCAGACGACGCGCCTGCGCTTCGCCCACCCGCACCCGGAGAGCGACAGCTGGCACCGCGCCGCCCTGCTCTTCGCGCGGACGCTGAAGGAGCGCTCGGATGGCGCCATCACCGTGCAGGTCTTCCCGAACGGCGCTCTGGGCAGCGATCCCACCATCATCTCCGGCGCGCGGGGCGGCACGCTCGACATCGCTTTGACTGGCAACCCGTACTTCACCGGACTTGCGCCGAAGTTGAATGTTCTGGACCTTCCTTTCCTGTTCCATAACCGCAAGCATGTCGCCGCCGTGCTGGACGGGCCGATCGGCGATAAGCTGAAGCCTGAGCTGGAGCCCTCCGGCCTGGTGACGCTCGGCTTCTGGGACATCGGCTTCCGCAACCTGACGAACTCGCGCCGCGCGGTGCACACCGCCGCCGATATCGGCGGGCTGAAGATCCGCACCACGCCCAATCCGGCGCATATCAAGGCCTTCGAGCTGCTCGGCGCGAACCCGACGCCGCTCGCCTTCACCGAACTCTTCACCGCGCTGGAGACGCGCACCGTGGACGGGCAGGAGAACCCCACGACGCTGATCCTGAACGCGCGCTTCTTCGAGGTGCAGAAGCACCTCAGCCTGACGCGCCATGCCTATACGGCCGGCATCCTCGCCATGTCCAAGCAGCGGCTGGAGGCGCTCCCCGCCAAGCATCGCGAGCTGGTCCGCGCGGTGGCCGCCGAGATCACTCCGCAGCAGCGGCAGATGAACGAGGACGCCGAAGCGGGCTCGATCACCAAGCTGAAGGAGGAGGGCATGGAGGTGGTCGCGGAGCCGGACCGCGAGTCCATGGCCAAGATCGTCGTTGCCCCGGTGCGCGCCGAATTCACCAAGCAGTTCGGCGCCGAGCTGCCCGAAGCCATCGAGGCCGCCGGCGCCTGAGCGCCGCCCCAGGAGGACGCGCGTCATGCGCCTGATCGACCTGTCCATGCCCATCGCGCCGCATTTCCGCTGGCATCCCGAAATCACCACCACGGGTGACATTGCCGCGGGAGGCCAGTTCCGCGTCACTCATCTGCACAGCACCTGCCATGGCTTCAGCCATGTGGATGCGCAGGCGCATATCCTGGCGGACGGCCCGACCATCGAGAGCACGCCGCTCGACCGCGTGGTGGGGCCGGCGCGCATCTTCAACCTGCGCGATGCGCCCGACAATGCCGCCATCGACGCCGAGGCCTTGCGCGCCGCCGATCCGGGCGGCCCGGAAGGCGAGATCCTGCTGCTGTCCGCCGGCTGGGATGGGCGACGTGACCGCGACACCCGCGAGTTCTGGACCGAGGCGCCGTGGCTGACGCGCGACGCGGCCGAGTACCTCGCCACCCTGAAGCCCAAGGCGGTGGCCTTCGACTTCCCGCAGGATTTCCCGATCCGTCTGCTGCTCGACAAGGAGGAAGTCCCCTTCGACCAGCATGTCACGCATGACGTGCTGCTGCGGCACGGCGTCACGCTGATCGAGTACCTCGTCAACACCACCGCGCTGCAGGGCCAGCGCACCTTCCTCTGCGCCGCGCCGCTGCTGATCCCCGGCGCGGATGGCGCGCCCGCACGCGTCTTCGCCATCGAGGGGCTGGCGGCGTGATCGCTCGGCTGGCGTGGCTCTCGGACAAGGCGCTGAGCCTGGCCGAGTGGCTGCTAGTGCTGGCGCTCGGCGCGATGGTGGTGATGGTCTTCGGCAATGTCGTGCTGCGCTACCTGTTCAACTCCGGCATCACTGTCACCGACGAGCTCTCACGCCTGCTGTTCGTCTGGCTCACCTTCCTCGGTGCTGTGGTGGTGCTGCGGCAGGGTGGGCATCTCGGCTTCGATCTGGTGACGACGGCGCTGCCCAAGGCCGGGCAGCGCGTCTGCCGCATCGTCTCCGACCTGCTGATCCTGGTCTGCTGCGTCGTCTTTCTCTGGGGCGCCTGGGCGCAGACGATGCTGAACATGGGCAATCACGCCCCGGTTTCCGGCGTGCCGCTGGGCTGGACCTATGCCGCCGCGGTGGTGGCGGGGGTGGGGCTGGGGCTGTTGACGCTGGCCGACCTCATCGCGGCGCTCGCGGGCAAGGAACCGCCGGAGCGGCAGATGGAAGGGGAGGCCGGGGCGTGACGCTGTTCATCTTCGCTGCCTCCCTGCTCGGCGCCATGGCCATTGGCATCCCGATCGCCTTCGCGCTGATGGTCTCGTCCCTGGCGCTGATGTGGCACCTGGAGGCCTTCGACTCTCAGGCGCTGGCGCTGCAGATGCTCAACGGCGCCGACAGCTTCGCGCTGCTCGCCATTCCCTTCTTCATGCTGGCGGGCGAGGCGATGAACGCGGGCGGCCTGTCCCGCCGTCTGGTACATCTTGGCATGGCGCTCGTCGGGCATGTGCGCGGCGGGCTCGGCTATGTGGCGATCGTCGCAGCCATTTTTCTGGCCTCGCTTTCAGGCTCCGCCGTGGCGGATACCGCCGCCCTGGCCGCCGTGCTGATGCCGGTGATGCGCCAGGCCGGGCATGACGTGCCGCGCGCCGCGGGCCTGATGGCGGCGGGCGGCATCATCGCGCCGGTGATCCCGCCTTCCATTGGCTACATCGTCTTCGGCGTGGCGGCGAACACCTCCATCACGGCGCTGTTCCTGGGGGGGATCGTGCCCGGCATCCTGATGGGCACGGCGCTGGCCATCACCTGGGCCGTCTGCGCGCGGGGCGAGGCCTCGGCGGTGATGCCGGCCATGAACGGGGCCGAGCGCCTCGGCGCCCTGCGGGACGCCGCGCTGGCGCTGGTGTTGCCGGCGATCGTCATCGGTGGCCTGAGGTTCGGTATTTTCACACCCACCGAGGCGGCGGTGGTGGCGGCGGTCTATGCGCTTTTCATCGGCATGGTGGTGTACCGCGAGCTGAAGCCGCGCGACCTTCCGGCGGTGATGCTGAGCGCGGTGCGCACCAGCGCGGCGGTGATGTTCCTGGTCGCGGCCGCCTCCGTTTCGGCCTATCTCATCACCATCGCCGATATCCCTGGCGAGGTGCGGGACCTCCTCGAACCCTTCATGGGCGAGCGCATCGGGCTGATGCTGGCGATCATGGTGCTGGTGGTCATTGTCGGCACCGCGCTCGACTTCATCCCGACCATCCTCATTCTGACGCCGGTGCTGATGCCCATCGTGCGCGAGGCGGGCATCGATCCGGTCTATTTTGGCGTGCTCTTCATCATGAACAATGCCATCGGCCTGCTGACGCCACCCGTCGGCACCGTGCTGAACGTCGTCTGTGCCGTGGGGCGCGTGAGCATGGGCTCGGTCATGCGCGGCGTGATGCCCTTCCTGACCTCGCAGCTTGTGGTGCTGCTCGCGCTGACGCTGATGCCCTGGCTCGTGCTGGGGCCGCTGCGCTGGTTGCGCTAGATTTGTTCCTGCGAGCATCTTCACCCGGTCGGGCGGATTCCGCCTGATCGGGATCTGCCCTAGGGGGCGGGAAAACTCATTCGCTCCGGGCGCGCCAGGCTGCAGGATTCCTGCTCAGCCCGCCGCGCCCGGGCAATGCCAGAAGCATCTCCCTGGGAAAGTGGCGAAGCAAGGTTGCGCCCATGACCGGTCTCCGCGTCGAATGGGGTTGGAAGCGGAGCGCCGGGCACGGCGCCCGGCACAGAGGAGGAGATGTCGCCCATGCCGATCTATGCCCTTGATGACCGTCAGCCGACCCTGCCGGAGCCCGGCCGCTACTGGGTGGCGCCTGATGCGCATGTCATCGGCGACGTGACGCTGGCCGAGGATGTCGGCTTCTGGTTCGGGGCCGTGGCGCGCGGCGACAACACGCCGATCCGGATCGGCGCCGGCACCAACATCCAGGAAGGCGCCATGCTGCATGCCGACCCCGGCGCGCCGCTGACCATCGGCGCCGGTGTCACGGTGGGCCACCATGCCATCCTGCATAGCTGCACGGTCGGGGATGGCTCCCTGATCGGCATGGGCGCCACGGTGCTCAACCACGCGCGGATCGGCGCGCACTGCATTGTGGGTGCCAATGCGCTGGTGACGGAAGGCAAGGAGTTCCCGGACTTCTCGCTGATCATGGGCGCCCCGGCCAAGGTGGCGCGCACGCTGGATCCTTCCATCGTGGAGAAGCTGCGGGCCTCGGCGACGAACTACGTCGCCAACTGGCGCCGCTTCGCCCGTGGGCTGCGCCGCATCGACTGAGCCACCGGGCGAGGCGGCGGCCCGCCTCATTCAAGGGTGATGCCAAGCTCGCGGATCAGCGGCACCCAGACGGCGCGGTCGGCCGCCAGCATCGCCTGCACCTGCTCGGGCGAGGCCGGCAGCGGCTCCACGCCGATCTCGCGGAATTTGCGCTGGATGGCCTCCTGCCCCAGGGCGGCGCGCAGCTCGGTGGTCAGCCGCGCGGCCACATCCTCGGGCGTGGCCTTGGGAGCGACGAGGCTCTGCCAGGCATAGGCCTCGAAATCCTTGAGGCCGGTCGCCTCGGCCAGGGTGGGCAGATCCGGAAAGCCCGGCTGGCGGCGGGCGGAAAAGATCGCCAGGGGGCGCAGCATGCCGCTGCGCAGCGCCTCGCCGCCGGCGACCGTGTCGAGCACCGCCGCCTCCACCACCCCGGCCAGCAGATCGTTCAGCGCCGGCGCGGCGCCGCGATAGGGGACGTGGTTGAAGCGCGTGCCGGTGCTGCGGGCGAGCCGCTCCATGGCCAGGTGGTGCGGCGAGCCGATGCCGGGCGAACCATAGTCGATGCTGCCTGGCTTCGCCTTGCCGGCGGCCAGGAAGCTGGCGATGTCGTGGAAGGCGGAGTCCTTCTTCACCGCCAGCACGAGGTGGAAGCGGGCAATGCCGCCGAGCGCGCGGAAATCCTTCTCTGGGTTATAGGGCAGGTGCCGGAACAGGGCCGGGTTGAAAACCATGGTGCCGTTGTCGGCGCTCATCACCGTGTAGCCGTCCGGTGCGGCGCGCGCCGCCGCCTCGGCACCGATATTGGTCGCGGCGCCAGGCCGGTTGTCGATCACCACCGGCTTGCCGAGCGCCTCCGACATCGGCACGGCCAGCAGGCGCGCCAGCGTGTCGGTGCCGCCGCCCGCCGCATAGGGGACGATCCATTTGATGGGCGCCTCCGGATAGGCCGCACGGGCGGCGAAGGGGAGCAGGCCGGCGGCCAGACCGCCCCAGGCGAAGCGGCGGCGGGAGAGGATCATGCTGCGTGCCATGGAGATTGTTCTTTCTGATGGCTGGCCGAGCCGGCCGCGGCGCCGGCGGGTCCTTTCCTGGACAGGAAACTCAGGCGGCGGGCAGGATGCGGGCGCGGCACTCCCCGAAGCCGATGCCGACGGCACCCTCGCGCGCCGCACGGGCGCGCAGGATGACCTCGTCCCCATCCTCCAGGAAGCGGCGGCTTTCGCCGGAGGGCAGGGGGACCGGCTCGCGACCGCCGCGCGTCATTTCCAGCAGGCTGCCCAGGCCCTCGGGCTCCGGTGCCGAGAGGGTGCCGGAGCCGAGCAGGTCGCCCGGGTTCAGGTCGCAGCCATTGCTGGTGTGATGGGCCAGCATCTGCGCCACGGTCCAGTACATGTGCCGCGTGTTCGACAGGGCGAGACGGTGCGGCGCCAGTCCTTCGCGCCGCATCGCCGGGGTCAGGATGAGCACCTCCAACGACAGGTCGAAGGCGCCGGCCGCCTGGTCCGCCGCGTCCAGCAGATGGGGCAGGGGCGGCGGATCGCCCTCCGGGCGGGGCGGCTGGGGGATACGGAAGGGCGCCAGGGCCTCGGGCGTCACCACCCAGGGCGAGATGGTGCTGCCGAAGCTCTTGGCCAGGAAGGGGCCAAGCGGCTGGTACTCCCAGGCTTGGATGTCGCGCGCGGACCAGTCGTTCAGAAGGCAGTAGCCGGCGACATGCGCCTGCGCCTCGCCGATCGGGATCGGGTTTCCCAGGGCATTGCCTGGTCCGACCCAGATGCCGAGTTCCAGCTCGTAATCCAGTCGCTCGCAGGGGGCGAAGCGCGGCGCCTCGGCTCCCGGCGGCATGAGCTGGCCCTTCGGCCGCCGCAGATCGGTGCCGGAGATGCGCACCGAAGAGGCACGGCCATGATAGCCGATCGGCACGTATTTGTAGTTGGGCAGCAGCGGATTGTCGGGCCGGAACACGCGCCCGACATTGGTGGCGTGGTGGATGCCCACGTAGAAATCGGTGTAGTCGCCGATGCGGGCGGGCAGGTGCAGCGTGCAGCGGCGCGCCTCGTGCAGGCAGGATTCAACCTTCGCCTGCTCGGCGCAGCCGGCCGCGAGGAGCGCCGAGAGCCGCCGACGCAGCGCCTGTCGCGGTGCCGCACCAAGCGTCATGAAGCCGTTGAGCCTTTCCGCTGCAGCCGCCTCGGCCGCCGCCTGGGCCGCGCCGGTGAAGAGGCTCGCCTCCAGCGCCCACCGCAGGTCGAGAATGTGCTCGCCAATGGCCACTCCACCGCGCGGTGGCCCACCCTCGGGCGGGGTGAAGACGCCGAAGGGCAGGTTCTGGATCGGAAAATCGGCATGCCCGTCCGCGCCCGGCACCCAGGAGCGCAGGGTGGGATCATGCGTCGCGTCGAGACCGGCCACCGGCCCGGGAAGCGGCTCGCTCATCGGCGCGTCGGGTCGAAGTGCTTGCGCAGGCCCTGCCCGTAAAGCGGGTAATCCTGCTGGAATTGCGGCGCCTCCGCGGCGAAGCGGGTGACGCGCTGCGGAAAGCGGGTCTCGAACATGAAGGCGAGGGTGCCCTCCAGCTTGTGCGGCTTCAGCTCAGCCTGGCTGGCAGCCTCGAAGGACGCGGCGTCCGGTCCATGCGGCAGCATACAATTGTGCAGGCTGAAGCCGCCGGGGACGAAGCCGCCGCCTGTCTTGGCGTCATACACGCCATGGATCAGCCCCATGAACTCGCTCATGATGTTCATGTGGTACCAGGGCGGACGGAAGGTGTTCTCGGCCACCAGCCAGCGGTCGGGGAAGATGACGAAATCCACATTGGCGGTGCCCGGCGTATCGGACGGAGAGGTCAGCACCGTGAAGATCGAGGGATCGGCATGGTCGAACAGCAGCGGCCCGACCGGCGAATAGCGCCGCAGGTCGTATTTGTAGGGCGCGTAATTGCCGTGCCAGGCCACCACGTCCAGCGGTGAGTGCGGCAGTTCGGCGCGCCAGAGATTTCCGCCCCATTTGACCGTCATGGTTGAGGGCGCCTCGCGGTCCTCATAGGCGGCGACAGGCGTGAGGAAGTCACGCGGATTGGCCAGGCAGTTGGCGCCGATCGGCCCGCGCTCCGGCAGGGTGAAGGCGCCGCCGTAGTTCTCGCAGAGGTAGCCGCGTGCCGGCTGCTCATCGTGCAGTTCCACCCGCAGCTTCACGCCGCGGGGAATGACGGCGATCTCGCCCGGCGCGATGTCGATGATGCCGAATTCCGTCCAGAGCCGCAGCGCCCCCTGCTGCGGCACGAAGAGCATCTCGGCATCGGTGTTGTAGAAATACTCGTCCTGCATGGAGCGGGTGACGAGATAGATATGCGCGCCCATGCCGGACTGCGCGGCGGCATCGCCCGCCGTGGTGACGGTATGAATGCCCTCCACAAAGGGGACAGGGCGCTCGGGCAGGGGTAGCGGGTCCCAGCGCAGCGGCGCCAGCGGCATGTCGATCTCGGCGCAGGGGGCTGTGCGCCACAGTCCCGCCTCCGCCTTCTCGAACCGGCCCCAATGCGCCACCGTCGGGCGGATGCGGTAGAGCCAGGAGCGCTCGTTCGACGCGCGGGGCGCGGTGAAGGGAGAGCCGCTGAGCTGCTCGGCGTAGAGGCCATAGGCGCATTTCTGCGGCGAGTTGCGGCCGATGGGCAGGGCGCCCGGCAGCGCCTCCGTCTCGAAGCCATTGCCGAAGCCGGAAAGGTAGCCCGGCGCGCCGGAGGTCATGACCCTGGCGGCATCCGGGCCGGGCCTGGCGGACTGGTTCATGGTCGGCTTCCTCCGTCTCGATCCTGACCCAGGATGATGGCCATCGACCGAAGCTCCCGACTCCTATATCGTCTCAGATGAGATGAAAAGCCGGAAGCATGGCGAAACAGAAGCGTGATGCGGAGCCGCTGATCCTGCAGGACTTCCTGCCCTACCGCCTTTCGGTCGCGGCCGAGGTGGTGAGCGGCCTTTTCGCCACGCGCTACCAGCAGCGCTTCGGCATCAGCATCCCCGAGTGGCGGGTGGTGGCCGTGGTGGGCCAGCAGGGCGCCCCCTCGACGCAGGAGGTGATCGAGCGCACGGGGATGGACCGCGTGCGGGTCAGCCGCGCGGTGATCCGCCTGGCCGACAAGGGCCTGCTGGAGCGGCAGCCGCACCCGCGCGACCAGCGGGCGCAGATCCTGCGGCTCAGCCGCCAGGGGCGCGCGGTCTATGCGGAGATCGTGCCCCTGGCGCGGGCGCTCCACGCGACCCTCGCCAGCGCCTTGACCGAGGCCGAGCAGCGGCAGCTCTCCCTGCTGCTCGACAAGATCGGCGCGCGCACGCGCGAGATCCTGCGGCAGGAGGGCGGCGCCGAAGCCTGACACCGCCCGCCCGCCGCTACCGCGCCGCCGCGGGCTGATGTGCCGCCTTGCCGAGCACACCACGGCGGATCTGGTCCTCCTCGATGCTTTCGAACAGAGCGCGGAAATTGCCCTCGCCGAAGCCGTCATCGCCTTTGCGCTCGATGAACTCGAAGAAAACAGGGCCGATGACATTGGCGGAGAAGATCTGCAGCAGCAGCCGCGCCTTCCTGTCCTCTACCACGCCTTCCCCATCCACCAGGATACCGTTCCGCTTCAGCCGGGCGATGTCCTCGCCGTGGCCGGGCAGGCGAGCATCGACGCGCTCGTAATAGGTATCCGGCGGCGAGGGCATGAAGGAGAGGCCAGCGGCGCGCAATCCTTCGATGGTGGCGTAGATGTCGTTGCAGCCGCAGGCGATATGCTGGATGCCCTCGCCCTTGTACGTGCGCAGGTACTCCTCGATCTGGCTTTCGTCATCGGCGGATTCGTTCAGCGGGATGCGGATGCGGCCGTCGGGGCTGGTCAGCGCGCGGGAGAACAAGCCCGTGTATTCGCCCTTGATGTCGAAATAGCGGATCTGCCGGAAGTTGAAGAGCTTGCGGTAGAACTCGTACCAGACCTCCATGCGACCGCGATGGACGTTGTGCGTGAGGTGGTCGATGTAGAAAAGGCCGGCGCCCTTCGGGCAGGGCTCGCGCTCACCGAGCCAGGCGAACTCGGCGTCATAGGTCGAGCCTGTCTCGCCATAGCTGTCAATGAAATAGAGCAGGCTGCCGCCGATGCCCTTGATGGCCGGCACCTGCATCGTCAACGCGCCGTCCGCCGGATCGGCCGGTTCGGCGCCCAGCTCCAGCGCGCGCCGGTAAGCGTGCCGCGCATCCACGACGCGGAAGGCCATGGAGGGCACGCTCGGGCCATGCGCCGCGGCGAAGCGGAGGGCATGGCTGCCCGGTGCCTCGTTCACGAGATAGTTGATGTCGCCCTGACGGTAGAGCGTGATGGCCCGCTCGCGATGCCGGGCGACGGCACTGAAGCCCATCTGGCGGAACAGCGCGTGCAGCTTCTGCGGCTCAGGGTGGGCGTACTCGACGAAGGCGAAGCCATCCGTGCCCATAGGGTTGTGCGCATCGATGGTGGGACGGGGCGCATCATGCGGAAACGGACCCATGATATGCTTTCCTCCTGCTCGTTTCCGGCAGGATAGGCGCCTTCCCGCGCAAGGGGCGTGCAAACCCGGCACCGAGGGCTGCTTCCGTGCGCGTTCTGTGTATAGGATGACGGAATCATGCACGAAGCGCCGCACCTCGATGCCCTCGACCTCCGGCTGCTGGCCGCCCTGCAGGAGGATGCCCGGCTGACCAACCAGCAGATCGGCGAGCGCATCGGCCTTTCCGCCTCGCAATGCTCGCGCCGCCGCTCGGCGCTGGAGGCGACGAGGCTGATCCGCGGCTACCACGCCGAGCTGGCGGCCGAGGCGCTCGGGCTGCGGGTGCTGGCCTTCATCCAGGTGACGCTCACCGCGCATAGCGGCGACAATTCCCGCCGCTTCCGCGACCTGCTGGCGCGCGCCGAGGAGATCCAGGAGGCCTATGCCATGACGGGCGACACGGATTACCTGTTAAAGGCCGTCGTGCCCGATCTGAAGGGCCTCTCCCGGCTGGTGAACGAGACGCTGCTGGCGCATGACAGCGTGGCGCGCGTCCGCTCCTCCATCGTGCTGGACCGGCTCAAGGATTCCGGCCGGCTTCCGCTCGCCATGCTGCACCAGGGCGGCTGAGCGGGCGGGCGGCGCGGCCGGGCCGCGCGCCTTCCCTCAGCGCATCGGCAGCGCGTAAAGCAGGCCCCCGCGGGTCCAGAGCTCGTTGGGGCCGCGGGCCAGCCCAACCGGGGTCTTCGGCCCCATGCTGCGTTCGTATATCTCGCCATAGTTGCCGACCGCCTTCACCGCGTTCACTACCCAGGCGGGATCGAGCTTCAGCGCCTGGCCCAGCTCCGGCGTCACGCCCAGGAGGCGGCGGATATTGGGGTTGGTCGCCTCCTTCCGCACCTGATCGACATTGGCGGTGGTGATGCCGAGCTCCTCCGCCTCGATCAGCGCATTCACGTACCAGCGCACGATGTCGAACCATTCGTCGTCGCCGCGCCGCACATAGGGGCCGTAGGGCTCCTTTGAGAAGCGCTCGGGCAGGATGGTCCAGTCGGCGGGGTTGGGCATGGAAGCGCGGGTGGCGGCGAGCTGCGAGGCGTCGGTGCCGAAGCTGTCACAGCGGCCGGCCTGCAGCGCACCGGACGCCTGATCGGTGCGCTCGAACAGCACGGGGCTGAATTGCATCCCCTTGCTGCGGAAATAATCGGCGGTGACCTGCTCGTTCGTGGTGCCCTGCACGAGGCAGATGGTGGCGCCGCCCATCTCGGATGCCTTGGTGATGGCCGCATCGGCCCGCACCATGAAGCCGTGCCCATCATAGAAATAGGGCGTGATGGCCCGCAAGCCGAGCGTCACGTCGCGCAGCATGGTCTCGGTGCTGGTGCGGAACAGCACGTCCACTTCGCCGGAGCCCAGGGCGGTGAAGCGCGTCGAGGAGCTGAGCGGCTGGAAGCGCACCTTGCCCGGATCGTTGAACAGCACCGCCGCCAGGCCGCGGCAGAGATCGACGTCCAGCCCCTGCCAGACACCGCGGCTGTCCGGCTGGGCGAAGCCGGCAATTCCGTTATGGATTCCGCAGGTGAGCACGCCGCGCGCGCGGACCGCGTCGAGCGTGGGGCCGGCCTCGGCGGCGCGGTTGCCCGCGAAGAGTGCCAGGCCCAGCGTGGCGGCGAGGAGTCCTCGTTTCAGCATGGTGTCAGCCTTCCCGCAAGCGTCCGGCGAGGGTGCCGAATGTGGTTCCGCCCCGTCAACCGCCGCGAATCGCGGCACGAGCCGGCGTTGCCCTGGAAAAGATCGTTCCGTAGGCAATTCAGGTTCTTCTGCCCAGGCTTTGCGCCGCCCAATCCTCAGTCCCGGTGCAGCTCCATGAGCTGGGCAGCCTTCAGGGCGGCCGCGCGCGAGGGCGGGATGATGGCCTCGGCCCGGACCGTCAGCAGCACCACGCTGACCACGCTGGCGATCCATTCGACATTCAGCTCGCGCGAGAACCAGAAGGCTTCGTCGGGGCGGCCGGCGGTGGCGGCCGAGGTCGCGCGGGCTTCCGCGAGCAGTGCCTTCAGCTTCGCGCCCATCCGCTCGCCGGTCATGGCCTCCCGGCAATCGGCGACGGCGCGCTCCGCGCCCGCGAAGGCCAGGCCGCCGGTCGGTCCGCGATGCTGGCGCAGCCGCGCCTCCTCCAGGGTGTCGTCGAGCAGGATGTTCAGGAAGTCCCGGATCAGCATGGCCGCTCCTCCTTGCCCTGCTAGGAAAAGTGGGGCGGCCAGCAGCCCGCGCGCAAGCGGGATGGCCGGGGAGGCGTGCGGCAGCTGCGCCAATTCGGCGTGAATCGCCGTTCTCCGCCCCGTCGCCACGCGAGGGATGCGGCCGTTGAGGGGCTTCATCACGAAAGCGGGGGCAGGTGGGGGCGGCATGGGCCACGCCGGCGAGCCATGCGACGATCGGCGGCGATCCGGCAACGGGAGGCTGGCATGTCCGATACGGAGCAAGACCTCGAACGGCGCATCCGCGAGCGCGCCTATTTCCTCTGGCTGGAGGCCGGCAGCCCCGCGGGCCTCGCCGAGGCGCATTGGCAGCAGGCCTGCGAGGAATTCGAGATGGCGAGGTGGGAGGCGGAGCAACGCCGCGTTGACGAGGAGAATGAGGAGAGTTTCCCGGCCAGTGACCCGCCCTCCCACACCGGGATCACGGGCGAACGCTCCGACTAGGCTGACCGCCCGGCGGGGCGCGCGTCGGAGAGAGCGGGCGGGGGCTGGCCTGCACCGTACCGGCTCGATCTGACGAAGGTTGAGGTCCGTGAGGTGACTCTGCGGCCACTGCAGGCGAGTGATCCCGTCGCGCCTTCAACAAATCTTCCCAGATCGAGAGCGCGCCGATGCCGGGCGGCGTGCCGAGGCGCTGGCGGCGCGCGACAACGGCACCGGGACGGCCGCGGCAACCCTGGCCAGCGCCATGGAGCCTTTCCTCACCACCAGGCCGCCTCGCAAGGCCGCGGTGGTGACGCTTTTCCTGGCGTTCATTGATAGCCCCACTTCCGAGCTGCTTCCTGCCTGAGGCCACTGCTTCGGCGGCTTGCGGCCCGCCCGCGGCTGGTGGCGGAGAGCAGGGAGGGTGCCTTGCGGCGCCTCAAGGAGGGCGGAGCTTGCGACCTGTTGTTGACCGGCCTTTTTCGACGCACTTGCGGGGCGGCCCAGTCTTGCGGGCCTCCCGGCCACTCGGCCCTTGCTTTTATACTGCATACAGCCCCACAACTTCGACAAATGGCGGCCCTTCAAGAGGCCGCCCCGGGAGAAAACGCATGCCGGTCCATTCTTGCCCCCACCCGACCGCTCATCCGCACTGCCGCCCTGTGGTGCTGGTGCCGCGGCGCGCCTTGCGCTGAGCGGAACCCGCCGGCGCCGGCAGATGGCCTCTCCGCCGCCTGCGCGACACTGTCAGTGCAGCAAAGCAAGCATCAACGAGAACCATCGCCGGCCTGAAGGTGCGCGATGTTTCCGAAAGACCGGCATGTCCGACGGCCAGCGCGGGCATGCCATCAGGCCCCGCCAAGGGTGCCATTCCAAGGAGGAGGAAAGACAGGAATGATCACACGTCGCGGCCTTGCCGGACTAGCCGGCGCGCTCTCCATGCCGGCCCTGCTGCCCCACACCGCGCAGGCGCAATCCTGGCCCACGCGCCCGGTCACGATGATCGTGCCCTGGGCGGCGGGCGGTGGCGCGGACACGGTCACGCGCATCTTCGTCACGGGGCTGGAGGCGGAACTGGGGCAGCCGGTCAACGTCGTTAACCGCACTGGCGGCAACGGCATCGTGGGGCATGCCGCCATCGCTAATGCCGCGCCGGATGGCTATACCATCGGCTGCGGCACCTCCGAGTTGGTCAATTTCAAGGTGCTCGGGCAGTCCGATATCGGGCCGCAGAGCTTCGACCTGATCTCGCGCATCGCCGTCATCCCGGCCGGCGTCACGGTGAAGGCCGACCAGTGGCAGGACTTCAAGAGCTTCACCGCGGCGCTGAAGGAGGCGCGGAAGGGCAAGTTCACCGGCTCAGGCGTCTCCACCGGCGGCTCCTGGCATCTCGCCGCGGCGGGGCTGGCCAAGACCATGGGCATGGATGTGGACGCCATCCGCTGGATCCCGAGCCAGGGTGGCGCGCCGGCGCTGCAGGATCTGGTGGCCGGCGGCATCACCGTCTTCACCGGCTCACCGATCGAGGCCAAGCCGCTGGCGGATGCCGGGCAGGTGCGCGTGCTCGCGGTGATGGCGGATGAGCGGATGAGCTCCTTCCCCGATGCGCCGACGCTGCGCGAGGAAGGTGTGGACTGGACCTACCTGAACTGGTTCTCCCTCGTCACGCCGCGCGGCCTGCCGGGGCCGGTGCGCGAGCGGCTGGTCGCGGCGGCCACGCGCGGCCATGCCCGCGATCAGGTGCGCGACACCATGAAGGCGCGCGGCATCGTGCCGATTTGGGAGAGCCCCGAGGCCTTCCAGGCCTACACCACGCAATTCGCCAAGACCACCTCGGGCCTGCTGCACGAGCTGGGCTTGGCACGGGGCTGAGGGCGATGCGGCTGAACGACCGTGCCCTGGGCGTGCTGACGCTCGGGCTGGGTGGGCTGCTGGTGGCTGCCGCCCTTCGCCTGCCGGGCGTGCCAGGACAGGAATTGGGCGCGGGGTTCTTCCCCGCGCTGCTGGGTGCCGCCGCCATGCTCACCGGCCTGCTGCTGGTGCTCGCCGGGGCGCGGCAACCGGGCGAACCGCTATTGCGGCTGCCGGACTGGCTGCGTAGCGGCTGGGCGCGCACCAATGTCGTGGTGCTGGTGGGGAGCATCGTGCTCTTCGCCGCCTTCGCCGAGCGGATCGGCTTCATCCCCTTGGCCATCGCCATCATGCTGGCGGTGCAGCTGCGCATGGGCATCGCTCCGATGCGCGCCGGCATCACGGCGGTGCTGGGGGCGATCGGCTTCCACCTGCTGTTCAACCAGGTGTTGCGGGTTCCCCTGCCGCCGGGGATACTGGAGGGCTGGGTGTAATGGACGCATTGCTCGCCGCCTTCAGCCATGTCTTCGCGCCGCATACGCTGGGCGTGATCCTGATCGCCAGCGGCCTCGGCATGGTGATGGGCGCCATTCCCGGGCTGACGGCGGTGATGGGCACGGCCCTACTGGTGCCCTTCACCTTCTTCATGGACCCGGTGCCGGCCATCGCCTCCATCGTCGCGCTGACAGCGATGGCGATCTTCGCCGGCGACATCCCCGCGGCGCTGGTCCGCATTCCCGGCACGCCCGCCTCCGCCGCCTATGCCGACGAGGCCTACAAGCTGACGCAGCAGGGCCAGCCCTGGCGGGGCCTCGGCATGTGCATGGGTGCCTCGGCCATCGGCGGCGTCTTCGGCACGCTGGTGCTGATCCTCGCGGCGCCGGCGCTGGCGCATTTCGCTACCCGCTTCTCCTCGCCGGAGTATTTCTGGCTCGGCATCATGGGCCTGACCTGCGCCGCCTTCCTGGCCGCCGGATCGCCCCTGCGCGGCATGCTGGCGCTGCTGGTCGGCCTCTTCCTCGCTTGCATCGGCATCGATGTGGCGACCGGCATCACCCGCTTTGCCTTTGGCTCCACGGAGTTGATGGGCGGCATCGACTTCGTGCCTGCCCTGGTCGGCTTCTTCGCCATCCCCGAGCTGATCCGGCTGGTGACGGTGCGGGAGACGAAGAAACCCGTCGTACCGCCCTATGGCAGCCCCTTCCGCGACCTGCTGCGCGACCTCTGGGAATGGCGCGTGCAGGTGATGCGGGGCAACATCGTCGGCACGCTGATCGGCGCGCTGCCGGGAGCAGGCGCCGATATCGCCGCCTGGATCTCCTATGCGGTCAGCCGGAAGTTCTCCCGCACGCCGGAGAAGTTCGGCACCGGCCATATCGAGGGCCTGGCCGAGGCCGGCGCCTCCAACAACTCCGCGCTCGCCGGCGCCTGGGTGCCGACGATCGTCTTCGGCATTCCCGGCGACTCTATCACCGCCATCGTCATCGGCGTGCTGATCTTGAAGGGGATGGAGCCGGGCCCGGCGATCTTCGTGAAATCGCCCGACCTGATCTATGCGATCTTCATCGTCTTCATTCTCGCCAATATCCTGATGGTGCCGCTCGGCTGGGCGGTGATCCGCGTCGCGCGATACATCCTCGCCGTGCCGCGCGGGGTGATCGCCGCCTTCATTCTGGTGGCCTGCATCATCGGCTCCTACGCCATCAACAACGCGCTGTTCGATGTCGGCATGATGCTGGCAATGGGTGCGCTCGGCTGGTTCATGGAGGAGAACGATATCCCCGTCGCGCCCGCCATCCTGGGCCTGGTGCTCGGCAAGATGGTCGAGTTCAACTTCATCCAGACGCTGATGAAGGGGGAGGGCGACCCGCTCACCTTGATCTCGCGCCCGATCGCCGCCGTGCTGGCGCTTGGCGTCGTGGCGATCTGGATGTGGACGGCCTGGAGCGCCTGGGGCCGGAGGCGTGCCCATGCGTGACCTGCCCATCATCGACGCGCACCACCATTTCTGGGACCTGACGCACAACGATCACCCGTGGCTCCGGCCGGATCACCCGCCGATTCCCTTCCGCTACGGCGACTACAGCGCCCTGCGCGGAAGGAATTTTCTGCCGGAGGACTACGACGCGCTCACCGGCCATCACCGCGTGGTCGCCAGCGTCACCATGGAGGGCGAGTGGAGCCCGGCCGACCCGACCGGCGAGAGCCGCTGGATCGGCCGGCTCCACGAGCGCACCGGCCGCCCCGCCGCGCATGTGGCGCAGGCCTGGCTCGATCGTGGGGATGTGGAAGAGGTGCTTGCCACCCAGGCGGCGATCCCGCTGGTGAAGGGGGTGCGGCACAAGCCCCGCACCGCTGCCGCGCCGCATCTCGTGGAGCGCGGCGCCCCCGGCGCCATGAGCGACCCGCGCTGGCGGGCGGGCTATGCCCGGCTCGCCCCGCACGGGCTGCATTTCGAGCTGCAGGCGCCCTGGTGGCACCTGGACGAGGCGCTGGACCTGATCGAGGCGCATCCGGAGACGCGGCTGGTGCTGAACCACACCGGCCTGCCCTCCGACCGCAGTGCCGAGGGACTTGCTGGCTGGCGTGCGGCGATGCGCCGTCTGGCCCGCGCGCCCCAGGCGATGGTGAAGATCTCCGGGCTGGGCCTGGCGGGCCGCCCCTGGCGGATCGAAGACAATCGTCCGATCATCCGCGAAACCATCGAGATCTTCGGCGTGGCGCGCTGCATGTTCGCCTCGAACTTCCCGGTGGACGGCCTCTGCGGAAGCTTCGTCACCATCTTCGACGGCTTCCGCGAGGCGGTGGCGGACTTGCCCTGGAAGGACCAGCTGGCGCTGTTCCACGACAACGCCATCCGGACCTACCGGCTTCCGATACCGCTGGCCGGCGAGCGGCAGGCATAGCCGACCGGACACGGCTTGACGGCCCCGCCGGGATGTCGCTTCTGCAAAGGCATCCCGGTCCTCGGAATGGACCGGCAGGATTGATGGAGAAGGCGGCGTGCAGAACACTGAGGAAATCTGGCGGCTCGTCGACGCCAGGAAGAACGCCTACACGGAGCTCAGCGACCGGATCTGGGACATGCCGGAGCTGCTCTATGCCGAGACCCGCTCCTGCGCCGAGCATGTGAAGATGCTGGAGGCCGAAGGCTTCCGCGTGACCCGCGAGCTGGCCGGCATTCCCACGGCGATCATGGGCGAGGCGGGCGAGGAGGGGCCGGTCATCGCCATCCTCGGCGAGTATGATGCGCTGCCGGGGCTCAGCCAGGAAGCGGGCGTGGCCGAGCCGCGCCCGATCGTGCCCGGTGGCAATGGCCATGGTTGCGGGCACAACCTGCTCGGCGCCGGCGCCATGCTGGCCGCCGCGGCGGTGAAGGACTATCTGGCCAAGAACGGCATCAAGGCCCGGGTCCGCTACTACGGCTGCCCGGCCGAAGAGGGCGGCGCCGCCAAGACCTTCATGGTCCGTGCCGGCTGCTTCAAGGACGTGGATGCCGCCATCACCTGGCATCCTTTCGCTTGGGCCGGCGTGCAGGAAGCCGATTCCCTGGCGATGACGCGCATCGACTTCACCTTCACCGGCCGTTCCAGCCATGCCGCCGCCGCGCCGCATCTCGGCCGCTCCGCGCTGGATGCGGTCGAGCTGATGAATGTCGGCGTCAACTACATGCGCGAGCACATGCCGAGCGACGCGCGCATCCACTACGCCTATCTGGATGCCGGCGGCATCGCGCCGAATGTCGTGCAGGGGCGCGCCAAGGTGCGCTACGCCGTGCGCGCCCACACGCTGCATGAGATGTTCGGCCTGATCGAGCGCGTGAAGAAGATCGCCCAGGGCGCCGCGCTGATGACCGAGACGGAGGTGGAGATCAAGATCCTCTCCGCCACCGCCAACCTGCTCGGCAACGCACCGCTGGAGCAGGTGATGCAGGACAACTTCATGCGCCTCGGCCCCGTGCCCTTCGACGAGGCCGACCGCGAGTTCGCGCGCAAGATCCAGGCGACGCTCTCGCCGCAGGACATCGCCAGCAACTATAACCGCAGCGGCTTCCAGCCGCGCCCCGACCTGCCGCTGACCGACGCCATCCAGCCGCCCATCGCCGAGCGCACGGGCCAGAGCATGATCGGCTCCACCGATGTGGGCGATGTCTCCTGGGTGGTGCCGACGGTGCAGGCCAGCGGCGCGACGGAGGCCATCGGCACGCCGGCGCATTCCTGGCAATGGACGGCGCAGGGCAAGAGCCCGGCGGCGCACAAGGGCATGGTGCATGTCGCCAAGGTGATGGCCGGCACGGCGGTGGACCTGATCGCGAACCCCGCGCTGCTCGCCGCCGCCAAGGCCGACCTCAAGGCGCGCACCGAGGCGACGCCCTATGTCTGCCCAATCCCGGAGGATGTCGCGCCGCCGCTGAAGATGGGCTCCGGCGCGGCCTGACGGAAAATGGCTGGGGGAGGGGCTTCCCCTCCCAGCGCACCTATGGCGACAGAAGAACTTCTAGTTGATAGTCTATGTTTTCTGCGTAATCTTCGGGTTCAATCCTGCTTCCGGAACTGCTGGATGTCCCGCTTCTTCCGCGCCGCCGCGCTCGGTCTACTCATCCTGGGTGCCGGCTGCGCCAGCAGCTCCGAGATGAGCCCCTCGGCCAGCTTCGTCCCAGGCCAGGCCGATACGGGCTTGCTGATCGTCGGGGCGGCGGCGGATCGCTATTCCACCTTCCTTGGCTTGACGCAGTTCGGCAGCGTCCTGCGGATCGACCTGACCTGGACCCGGCTAGAAGGCGGCATGGCGCCGGTGCGGGAGCGCGACCGCACGCTGGTGCGTTTCCGGCGCGAGGGTTGCTTCGGTCTTGATATGGGCCTGAGTCATGGCGACCCCTGCGACATGCGGGAGATGGCTTGGCATGTTCTCCAAGTTCCGCCAGGTGACTACCAACTGTCCGAGATCGGTGCGCTTGCCAGCATGGGCAATGGCCAGCGTTACACGACGACGCGCCTGCTGGACGGTGTCGGCCTGATCACCCGCGTGGCAGCGGGTGAAATCGTCTATATCGGCGACTTCACCCTCGATCTCGTCAGCGGCCCGGCGAAGATGACTCGCTATGGGCGCGACGTGGAGGCCGCGCAGCGGGCAGTCGCTGCGCTGCCGCGGGTGGCGCCAGGTGCGGTCGCCTACCGGCCGCCGGTTCCACGCGCGCGGTTCCTGTCCTCCGGTGGGCAGGAGCAGCCCTCGTCACTCCCGCCCCAGAGGCTGTGAAATGCGGCTGTTTGGCGTGGCGCGGGCGGCGTTGGAGGAGCTCAGCTCTCGCGCTTCCGGCGCAGCCGCTCGCCTTGCGCCTTCGGGCCGGCCGGCCGGCCGCGCGGGGGGCGCCATTCGCCGCGCTTGCGCGCCGTCCAGGCATAGCGAGGGTCGTTCGCCAGCAGGTGCTGATGCGCGGAAAGCCGGTTGCGTTCCAGCCAACCGATGGCCGCCTCCAGCTCCACCAGGCTCATCTGCGCCCGCGCCTTGCCGCCCATGATCCGCTTCAGGATGGCGTTGTAGCGGTGATAGAGGCCCGGGCCGCCCAGCCCGGCATGCGGGCCCTGCAGCATCGCCTCATCCTCCACCGCCTGGGCTGCCACCATTTCGCCCACGCGGGCGCGCAGGCGGCGCTCGGCGGCGGAAGGCGCCTCCAGCATCTCGCCCTGAGCCTCCTCCAGTTCCGGCCGCTTCAGGGCCAGTTCGGGGCCGGGCGCCAGCGTGTCGAAACGGAGCGCCAGCGCGTTCGATTCCAGCGGCGTGATGCCTTCGCGCGGCGGCAGCTGTTCGCGCAGCCAGAGCGGAAGCACCTGCTGCCCCGGGCGCGGCCTCGGCCGCTTGGCCAGGGTGCCCTGTTCCGTCTCCATGCGAATGCGGAAGCGGCGGAAGAGCGGATCGTCCGGGTGATAGACCAGCGCCCGCTGCGCCTCATAGGGGCCGGCATGCGGATCGACCCGCGTGGCGCGAGCCACCATCTGCTCCAGCCAGGGCCGCGAGCGGATATGGGTGAGGGCGGCCACCACCGCGACCTCCGGCGCATCCAGCCCCTCATAGGCCATGGCGACCGTCACCAGCATGGAAGGCTGCGGCCGCAACCGGAAGGCGGCCAGGGTCTGGTGCGCGTCGCCGCTATCCGAGGTGGCGAGGCCGACCACCTCCTCCGCCTGCTCGGCGGGAACCCAGCTCCGGAGCAAGGCGAGATAGTGCCGCGCGGTGACCTGATCGGGCGCCACGACCAGCAGCTTGCCGAGGCCGCGCGCCGGATCGCCCGGCGCCAGGCCGCGCTCCCGCCGGCGGCGGGCGCGCAGGTCGCGGGCGGCCAGGAAGGCCTCGCGCAAGAGGGCCTCGGCGAAGCCGGTGCGCAGCGCGGTGAAAAGGGCAGGGCGCGTGGTCTCGTCCGGATGGTAGCCGGAGAGCCGGTGCGGCCCGACGCTGGCACCCTCCTGGTCGCGCCAGGTGGCCTCACCATCCAGCGCGCCGAAGGTCACCGGCAGCACCGCCCGCTCGGCCAAGGCCTGGGCCCGGCTGTAGCCGACCACGGCCCATCCTGGCGCGTCGAGGTCCACCTCCCGCGTCCGTAAGCGCGGTCCCTGCCGGTAGGGCAACCAGAGGATGCCGCGCCCGTCCGCGCGCTCCAAGGTGCCGGAGAGCAGGAGCCGGACCGTCGCGCATTCCAACAGCGGCAGCAGGGCGCGTGACCAGGCGCCGGCCTGGTCTTCCTCCTCCGCCTGCGCCTGGGCGGCCGCCACCGGATCCACCTCCGCCAGGGCCGGCAGGTGGTGCATCTCGTCCACGACGAGCAGGGTGGGGCAGCGGCGGAACTCCGCCAGATGCAGGGCTGGCGCTGCGGCGATGCCCTGATAGGTGATGACATAGCCCTGCATCCCGCGGCAGGGATCGGGTGCGTTCTCCGCCGAGCGCACCGAGATGGCGTGGCCCAGGGCGGCGCGCCAGGCCGGGTCCGCGAAGGCTTCCTCGGCCTGTAGGCGGAGGCTGTCGCGTGGCACCACCCAGCAGACGCGCTGCACGATGCCGGCCTGCATCAGCTGTGCCGCGGCGATCACCGGCAGAAGCGACTTGCCGCCCCCCGGGGTGACGGCGGCTAGGATGTCGCGCGCTTCCGTCGCGCCCGTCGCGATTGCCGCGACGACGCCGGCCAGGCGCCGCTGATGCGTCCGGAGCTGGCGCGGCAAGGACACCGGCGAGCGAGCCTCCTCCTGAGGCGAACAGGACCAGAACTTACAGTGAGTCCAGAGGGTTGGGCTGTCCAGCGCCAAAGGCGCCGCAGCCGCGGCTTGCAACCCCAGGAAATCCTTCAGGTGGACCGAGAGGAAGTTGCTGTCGGAGTAAGGGGGTTGATTCTAAAGGGAAATTTTGATCGCCCTGAGGATCTCCGCTCTTATCTGACAAATTGGCGAGGAGTCCCGGCAGACTCCGCCGTTCCAAATCCCCGCTACGGAAAGGGGGCCCAGCAAGGGAGATCCCTGCCGCCCGTGCCCTCCGCAACCGGCGGTCCGGAGCCGGCATTACGGGCTGTGCATGGGGCCCGACACCAGAAAGATCGTCGATGGACAAGGCGCCTTATACCGCGCGCAAGAGCATCCCCGAGATCATCGCATCGGCTGATACCGGGAGCGTCGGGCTGCGGAAATCCCTCGGTCCTCTCAGCATCATCGCCATGGGGATCGGTGCCATCATCGGAGCCGGCATTTTTGTGCTGACCGGCACCGCTGCCGCGCAATATGCCGGGCCGGCACTGGTCCTTTCCTTCGTGCTCGGCGGCATCGCCTGCGCCTTTGTCGGCCTCTGCTATGCCGAGCTGGCGGCGATGATCCCCGTCAGCGGCAGTTCCTATACCTACACCTATGCGACGCTGGGTGAGCTGATGGCCTGGATCATCGGCTGGGATCTCATCCTCGAATACACCATGGGTGCCGCCACCGTCGCGGTCGGCTGGTCCGGCTATGCGCAAAGCCTTCTCTCAAGCCTCGGGCTCCATCTGCCGCCCGTGCTGACACAGGCAACCGGCGGCGCCGTGCGGCTCGTCGATGGAACGGAGGCGGCGGCATGGTTCAACCTGCCAGCCGCCCTGATCGTCCTCGGCCTGACCGGGCTGCTGGTCCTTGGCACCCGGGAATCGACGCGGCTGAACAACGTCATGGTGGTGGTGAAGCTCACCATCGTGCTGCTCTTCATCCTGATTGGCGCAGCCCATGTCACGCCTGCCAACTGGCACCCCTTCCTGCCCGCCAATACCGGAGAGTTCGGCCATTTCGGGTGGAGTGGCGTGCTGCGCGGGGCAGGCGTCGTCTTCTTCGCCTTCATCGGCTTCGATGCCATCTCCACGGCGGCGCAGGAGGCGAAATCGCCCCAGCGCGACATGCCGATCGGTATCCTGGGATCGCTCGCCGTCTGCACATTGCTCTATGTCCTGGTGGCCGGCGTGCTCACCGGGCTGGTTCCCTATGCCGGGCTGAACGTGGCCGATCCGATCGCCAGGGGCATCGACGTGATCGGTCTGGGCTGGCTATCCGGCCTCATCAAGATCGGCGCCCTGGCCGGGTTGACCACCGTCATCCTCGTCCTGCTCTACGGGCAGGGCCGCATCTTCCTCGCCATGGCGCGCGATGGCCTGCTGTCGCCGGTCTTCGCACGTCTCCATCCGCGCCTGCAAACACCCTGGATCGGCCAGCTGCTGATCGGCTTCGTGGTCGCCACCATCGCCGCCATGGTGCCGATCGGCATCCTCGGTGAGATGGTCAGTATCGGCACGCTTTTCGCCTTCGTGCTCGTCTGCGGGGCCGTGCTCTATCTGCGCCGGAGTGAGCCGGATATGGCCCGTCCCTTCCGCGCGCCGGGCGCACCCATCGTTCCCCTGCTGGGCATGGGCTTCAGCCTGTTGCTGATGGCGGGCCTGCCACGGGATACATGGCTGCGCCTGGTGATCTGGATGGTGATCGGCCTGGTCATCTACGCCCTGTACGGGCGGCATCACTCCAGGCTCGGGCAGGCAACCCGTCTCAGCCGGGAGAGACCGTCACGCTGACAGGACAGGCTTCAGGCTCCACGGGTGGTGCCCCCGGCGGTGCTGCCCTAGCGGTGCGTTACTGGCAGGCGAAGAAGGAGGGTGAGCCAGGAGAGCAGCACATCCGGGGCCGCGCATCAGAAGCCCAGATGCGGATCAGCCTGCCCGCCCGGGCATTGTCTGCTCAGGTAGCACAAGGCCCTCTGGCGATCTCGGCTGAGTGCTGGGTGGGATTGGTGGGCGCACAAGGACTCGAACCTTGGACCCGCTGATTAAGAGTCAGCTGCTCTACCAACTGAGCTATGCGCCCCACCGGGGAGTGCGTTACCGCCATTCCCGTGGCGCGGGCTTTTAGCCGATCCAGCCGGGAAGGCAACCCCCTTATTCGCGGGTGGCGCCGAATTCCACATCACGGTGCACATGGACCGAGAGCAGCAGCCCGCAGCCCAGCATGGTGGTCAGCATGGCCGAGCCGCCATGGCTGATCAGCGGCAGCGGCACCCCGCCCACCGGGATGGAGCCGGTGACCATGGCGATGTTGACGAAGGTATAGAGGAAGAAGTTCACCCCCAGCCCCACCGCCACCAGCCGTCCGTACTGATGCCGGGCGCGCAATGCCACGGCCAGCGCGAAGAGCACGACAAGGGCCAGCAGCAGCAGCGTGCCGAGGGCACCCACCAGCCCGAACTCCTCGGCGATCATGGTGAAGATGAAGTCGGTCTGCTTCTCCGGCAGGAAGTTCAGGTGGCCCTGCGTCCCCTGCAGGAAGCCCTTGCCCCAGAGTCCGCCCGAGCCCAGCGCGATCTTGGATTGGATGATGTTGTATCCCGCGCCCAGCGGGTCGCTCTCCGGGTCCAGGAAGGTCTGGATGCGGGCGCGCTGGTAATCGTGCAGTCGCTCATAGGCGAAGGGCGCGATGCCGCCCGCCATCGCCAGGATCAGCGCGAACTTCCACCAACGCACCCCGGCGGCCCAGAACACCGCCCCGCCGACCATGGCGGCGATCAGCCCGGTGCCGAGATTGGGCTGCTTCAGGATCAGCCCGACCGGCAGCAGCACGGCGAGGGTGGGCGGGATCAGGAAGAGCGGATTGCCGACCCGCTCCCAGCTCGCCCGGTGAAACCAGCGGGCGAGCGCCAGCACCAGCAGGATCTTCATCAGCTCGGAAGGCTGAAGCTGGACCGGTCCCAGTTCGATCCAGCGCTGCGCGCCCTTGCCCACCTCGCCATGCACCGCGACCAGCACCAGCAGCGCCACGCCGAGTGCATAGCCGGGCCAGGAGAGCCGCGCGATAACGCGGATATCCACCATGGCGATGGAGAGCATCATCACCACCCCAAAGCCGAAGCGCAGCGCGTGCCTGCTGGCATAGGGCTCCGCCGCGCCACCGCCGGCCGAATAGAGCGCCACGTAGCCCACCGCCGCGATGGCGCAGAGCAGCAGTACGAAGCTCCAGGGCACCAGCCAGAGCTTCTTCAGCAAACCGGCGCCGCGGTCGCGGGTCAGCAGACGGCGTTCGAAGACCGTCATCGGTGTGCCGCCTCCGGGGCGGCGCTGCCGGCGGGCGCCCCGGCCAGCAGGGGCGCCCGCGCCTCGGCGCTGCGGGCGGCGGGGGAGGGAGGCGCGCGGAAGCGGGTGATCACCTCCGCCATGATGTCCCTTGCCAGGGGCGCGGCCGCCCCGGCGCCGCTGGTGCCGTGCTCCACTACAACCGAGATGGCGTATTGCGGATCGTTGAAGGGGGCGAAGGCGACGAAGAGCGCATGCGGCCGCCATTCACGCGGCTGGCTCTCCACCCGGAAGCCACGCTCACGCTGCTCGCGCGAGACGCGGCGCACCTGGGTGGTGCCGGTCTTGCCGGCCAGGACGCCGAGATTGCCCGGCAGGCGCGCCACGCGGGCGGTGCCGCCGTCCTCGTTCACCACCGCCCACATGCCCTCGCGCACCAGCTTCAGATCGCGCTCGGGGAGGCCGAGGCTGGGCCAATCCTCCGCCTGGATGCCGCGTGCCGGCTTGCCACCCAGAGCGTGCGTCAGGTGCGGCTGCACAGCGCGGCCGGTGGCGAGCCGCGCGGCCATGGTGGCGAGCGAGAGCGGCGTGAGCTGGTAGAAGCCCTGGCCGATGCCATGCACCACCGTGTCCCCGAGGTTCCAGGGCTTGCCCTGCCGGATACGCCATTCGCGGGTCGGCACGAAACCCGACTTGGTTCCGGGCAGCTCGATCTCCAGGTCCACGCCGAGGCCAAAGCGCCTCGCCATGGCAGCGATGCGGTCGATGCCGGTGCGCTTGGCCACTTCGTAGAAATAGACGTCGCAGGAGTGCTTCAGCGCATTGCGCAGGTCGAGGCTGCCATGACCGCCCCGGCGCCAGCAGTGGAAGCGGCTGTCGCCGAGGTCGTAATGGCCGGGGCAGGCGATGCGCTCCGTGGGAGTGATGGCCCTGGCCTCCAGCGCCGCCAGCCCGACCACCATCTTGAAGGTGGAGCCGGGGGCATAGAGGCCGTTGGTGGTCTTGTTGATCAGCGGCGTGGCGCGGCTCCGCGTCCATTCGCGCCATTGCGCGGCGGAGATACCGGAGCTGAACAGGTTGGGGTCGAAGCTGGGCTGGCTGGCCATGGCCAGCACCTCGCCGTTGCGGGCGTCGAGCACCACCACGCTGGTGCCTTCCTCGATGCGATCGCGCACCGCCTTCTGCAGCTCGGCATCCACTGAGATCTGCACATCCTGGCCGCGGATGCCCTCGCGCCGGTCCAGCTCGCGTACCACGCGGCCGACCGCGTTCACCTCCAGTTCCAGCGTGCCGGCGCGGCCGCGCAGCGCCCGGTCATGGAAGCGCTCCACTCCGGCCCGGCCGACGCGGATGCCAGGCAGCGCCAGCAGCGGATCGTCGTCCATGTCCGCCTCGGCCGGTGGGGCCACATAACCGACCACATGGGCCAGATGCTCGGCCCAGGGATAATCCCGCGTGGTGCCGACATCGACGCCGATACCCGGCAGGTCGGGGGCGTTGACCTCGATGCGCGCCATCTCCTCCCAGCTCAGGAAATCGCGCACCACCACGGGGACGAAGCGCCGGCGGCGGCGGATGTCGCGCTCGATGCGGGCGCGCTCGGCCTCGCTCAGCGGCAGAATATGGCTGAAGGTCTCCAGCGTGGCGCCGATGTCCTCCGCCTGTTCGGCGACCAGCAGGGCGCGCCAGTTCAGCGCATTGGCGGCGACGATCCGCCCTCCACGGTCGAAGATGCGGCCGCGCGGCGGGGCGATCAGCCGAGTGGAGATGCGGTTCTCCTCGGCGAGTGTGGCGTAGCGCTCGCCCTCCTCCAGCGTCAGCTTCTGCAGCCGGTAGGCGAGAAAGCCGAGCAGCCCGAACTGCCCCGCACCCAGCAGCAGGGCGCGGCGGGTGAACACGCTGCGCCGGTGCTCCTCGTCCCGCCTGCTCATCTCAACCCAGAGTCTCCGCCCGTTGCATGGCCTTGTGCAAGCGGGTCAGAAGCGCGGCGAGCGACGGATAAAGCCCCGCGCTGAGCGCGAACTGCATCAAGCCGAGGGCGGGGGGCGGTACTCGCCAGTTCAGCGCCGCCTGCAACAGGAAACCCAGCGCGGAGGCGGCCGCGGCGAAGCCGGTAAAGACCAGCCAAACCACCGGAAAGGACTGCCGCGCCAGGAAGCGCCGCAAGCGCAGGGCTGCGCCATGCACCGCCAGCAGCGTCAGGATACCGATGCCGAGCGGCGCGAAGCCCAGCAGATCCTGCAACAGGCCGATCCCGAAGCAGACGGGCGGGGCCATGGCGGCGGGGCGGAACACCGTCCAGAAGAAGATGCAAGCCAGCGCCGCCGAAGGCACAGCCGAGGGCAGGCCGGCGGGCGCCGCGGCCAGCATCATCAGCAGCGCCGTGCTGGCGGCAGGGAAGGCGGCACGCGCCCAGGTGTCGAGCCGGCGCAGCAGGCCCATCGCAGGGTGGTGGGGCCGGCGGGTCATGGGGCGCGCCTGCGCCGCCGTCAGTGCCGCTGACGCGGTTCGGGGCGCACGACCGCTTCGGGCGGCAGGATGCCGGAAAGGCCGAAATCGAAGATGCGCAGCAGATCCAGCCGGTCCAGCCGGGCGAAGAGCTCCACCTCGGCTGCGCCCCCCTCCGTCCAACGCACCACGCCCACCGGCAGGCCGGCGGGAAAGACGCCGGCCTCGGCGCTGGTCACCACCCGCTCACCCTCCCGCGGCGGGTTGCCTTCCGGCCAGAACTGCAGGCGCGGGCGATCTCCGTTGGTGCCCGCCATCATGGCGCGTCCCCGGCTACCCTCCAGCACCACGGGGATGCGGCTGTTCATGTCCGTCACCAGCAGCACGCGGGCGGAGCGGCTGCCCACTTCGGTGACGCGCCCGGCGAGCCCGCGCTCGTCCAGCGCCACCTGGCCCTTGGCGATGGCATTGCCCGGCGCGGTGGCCAGCAGCACGGCGCGGGCATAGGTGCCGCCGGCATCCGCCACCACGCGGGCGGTGTGGAAGCTGGCCTTCGCCTCGGGAATATAGCTGAGCTGGCGCTGCAGCAGGGCATTCTCCGCTTCCAGCGCCAGGGCGGCGGCCTGCCAGCGATGCAGCCGCTCGTTCTCCTCGCGCAGGCGGAGATTCTCCTCGCGCAGCGCCGCCAGGAAGCGGAGCTCCTGCACCGCGTCGCGCATCGCATTCAGCGGCTCGGCCAGCACGCCGTAGATCGGCGCCAGCGTATCCGCCACCGCCATCCGGGCACGCCCCACCAGCGCCGTATCGGCCTTGCCCAGCAGCATGACGCCGAACGCCGCGGCGATCAGCACCGGCAGGGAAAGTCGCGACAGGGCCTGACGCAGCGGAATGCTCAGACGGATCAAGTGGCCTCCATGCGGGCCGCCTCAGAGGCGGCGGGCTCGTACAGCATAACTCAGTACATCGAGGAAAGGACGTGCCGCAGCCGCTTCATCTCATCAAGAGCGCGGCCGGTGCCCAGCGCCACGCAGGCCAGCGCATCCTCCGCCACCGAGACGGGCAGGCCGGTGGCCTCGCGCAGCACCTGGTCCAGCCGCTGCAACAGGGCGCCGCCGCCCGTGAGCACGATGCCTTTGTCCACGATATCGGCGGCCAGCTCGGGCGGCGTGTTCTCCAGCGCCACCTTCACCGCCTCGATGATCTGCGAGATCGGCTCGGCGATGGCCTCTGCCATCTGGCGCTGGCTGACCATGATCTCGCGCGGAACGCCGTTCATCAGGTCGCGGCCCTTCACCTCGGTCACCGGGCCTTCCTCGCCATAGTCGGGGTAGGCGGCGGCGCCGATCTCCAACTTGATGCGCTCGGCCGTGCTCTCGCCGATCAGCAGATTGAACTGACGGCGGATGTAGCTGATGATCGCCTCGTCCAGCTTGTCGCCGCCGACGCGCACGCTGCGGGCATAGACGATGCCGCCCAGGCTGATCACCGCCACCTCGGTGGTGCCGCCGCCGATATCCACGATCATGGAGCCGGAGGGCTCCGTCACCGGCAGGCCAGCGCCGATCGCCGCGGCCATCGGCTCCTCGATCAGCAGCACCTTGCGGGCGCCGGCGGACTCGGCGCTCTCCTGGATGGCGCGGCGCTCCACGGCGGTGGAGCCGGAGGGCACGCAGACGATGATCAGCGGCGAGGCGAAGCTGCGCCGGTTGTGCACCTTGCGAATGAAGTGCTTGATCATCTCCTCCGCCACCTCGAAATCGGCGATCACGCCGTCGCGCAGCGGGCGGATGGCGGCGATATTGCCGGGCGTGCGGCCCAGCATCTGCTTGGCTTCCTCGCCCACCGCCAGCACCTGCTTGCGGCCGCGGAGGTCGGCGATGGCCACGACGGAGGGCTCGTTCAGCACGATGCCCCGACCCTTCACATAAACCAGCGTGTTGGCGGTACCGAGGTCGATGGCCATGTCGGCGGAGAGGAAGCCGAACAAGCGGGAGAACATGCGGGAAACCTTCTGAGGCGAATCGCACTGCTCGCCGCGCCGGCCTGCCCGGGGGCGCAGGGCGCCGTGGCTTACCGCCCGCTGCCGTCACGCTCAAGCGGCATTTGTCGCATTAGGCGAAACCTTGGGCGTCGCCCTGCGTTGCTCGTTCAATCCGAAACCTTGCCGAGGAACGCACAGATGCGGAAAACCAGCCTGGCCCTTCTGGCTCTTGCCAGCATCGGTCTTGGCGCCTGTGGCTACAGCACGGGTGACCGGGCGGTCTCCGGCGGCCTGCTGGGGGCAGGTGCCGGCGCGGCGGTCGGTTCCCTCACCGGCAGTGCCGGCACCGGGGCGCTGCTCGGCGGCGCCGCGGGCGCGGCGGGCGGTGCGCTGACCAGCCCCGGCACGGTCAATCTGGGCCGTCCCGCCTGGCGCTGAACCCGCCTTCCTTCGCCGCCCTCCACGCAGCACGGCCTCTCCCAAGGGAGAGGCCGTTTTCATTTGTGTGGGCCGAGGGAGAGGGGGCCAGAGGGCCCCTCAGGTGCGAGCGATCCGCCGCGCCGGCTCCCTGTCGAAAGATAGGCCGTCAGGCGTGCCGCAACGCCGGCATGGCGCGGCAACTGGCCAGCGTGGCCTGTACACGCCGCTGCAACTGGGGCAAGGCCTCGAAGAACGATCCTTCCACCGGGCGTGCCGCGGGCTCGGTGGCGATGAAGCGCCACATGCCGTTCTGGGTGACAGCGACACCAACAAATCGACCATCAATCTCGATGGGCCGTGATCTAATCATAGTTGGTCCTTGGCAGCCCTTTCTGGGCCGTGGCTCGGGGTCTCTCGCGTTTCCTGTCCGCGCCGGTAACCAGCGCTCTCAAGGGCGGCTCAGAAACCGGTCGTAAACATGCTTTTTCATGCGCGGATGCCATCCCCCGACGCAATTAAAATCCGGGATAGTCGCGCGGACGTCATCTCCCGCCGGGTCAGCGGGCGGAGACGGTCACATCTCGACCCATTGCCGCAGCAGATTGTGATAGGCCGCCGTCATTCCCAGGACGCCGGGGTGGTTGTCCGGCAGGTCGGCGCGGGTGCGCATGATGGCCAAGTCCATCTCGTAGAGCAGGCGCCGCCGCCCGTCATCCTTCACCATGGACTGCGTCCAGAAGAAGGAGGACCAGCGGCTGCCCCGCGTCACCGGCTCGACCCGGTGCAGGCTGGTGGCGGGGTAGAGCACCATGTCGCCGGCCGGCAGCTTGACCCGCTGGGTGCCGTAGGTGTCCTCGATTATCAGCTCGCCCCCGTCATACGCCTCGGGCGGGGTCAGGAAGAGGGTGGAGGAGACGTCGGTGCGGATCCGCACGCCCGTGCCCGGCACGGGGCGGATGGCATTGTCCACATGCGCGTGAAAGACCATGCCAACGTCATAGCGGTTGAACAGCGGCGGGAAGACCTTCAGCGGTAGCGCCGCCGTGGTGAAGAGCGGGTTGCGGCCCAGGGCGCGCAGGATCAACTCGCTGAGTTCGCGCCCCTGCGGCGAATCCTGCGGCACCTGGAGATTGTGCTTGGCCTCGGCCGATTGGTCACCCGCGGTGACCCGGCCATCCACCCAGGCCGCGGCCTCCAGCACGCGGCGGCAATGGGCGACCTCCTCGGCCGTCAGGACATTGGGGATATGGACCAGCATGGGGCGCTCGCTCGTGGGGGGAAGGAAGTCTCTTGGCTGTGATGTGGGGAAGACCTTCCAGTCTTCCCCTGCCTCGCGCCTTGGGGCGCTTAGAACTCGGCGGCCAGCGACACCAGCACTGTCCGCCCCGGGGAGGGGAGGGCGCGGCTGCTGAAGAAGGCATCGTAGTTCAGCGCGTCGCCGAGGTTATAGCCGTTCACCTGCAGGCGGAGATTGTCGTTGATCCGATGCGAGATCACCGCATCGAAGGTGAGGTTGGCGGGCGCCTCGGCGGTATTGGCGGCGTTGAGGTAGATCTGGTCGCGCCAGGTGACGCCGCCGCCCACCGTCAGGTTCCAGGGCTGGCCGCGGTTGAACTCATAGGTGGTCCAGAGCGAGGCGGCGTTCTTCGGCACGTACTGCACGCGCTTGCCGACATTCTCCGGGTTCTGCGTCGAGCTGCGGGTCTCGCTGTCCATCGCCGTGTAGTTGGCGTTGATGGTCCAGGCCGGGGTGATCTGGCCGGTGATGCCGATCTCGATGCCCTGGTTGCGCTGCTCGTCGCTGGTCTGCACCAGATCATCGCCTTCGCGCTGCGTCGCGTTCGATTTGTCGATGCGATAGAGCGAGGCATAGAGGCCGAGGCGGTTGTTCAGAATCCCGATCTTGGCGCCAAGCTCATAGAGCGTGTTCCGCTCGGGATCGAAGCCGCTCCGGTGGTTGTTGGCCGAGGCGGGGAAGGTGGTGAACAGATAGCCGGGGGGCGTCGAGGAGGTCGAGTATGAGAAGTAGTAGGTCTGGTTCGGCGCCGGCTCCCAGACGATCGAGGCGCGGGGGTCCACCACCGTCGCGTCGGTGTTGATGTCCTGGATCGCACCGTTGCTGTAGGTGATGGAGTCGTACTCCACCTCATAGCGGCTGACGCGCAGGCCGCCGATCAGCGAGATCTGCGGGGTCAGCCAGAGCCGCTCGTTGAGGAAGCCGGCATAGGTGGTGATGCCCGCCTGGCGGTTGTACGCGGCCGCGCCGCGGCCGAGCGAGACATCGGCATTGCCGCCGAAGATCGAGGTATCGGGGCGGGTGCCGACCTGCCCATAGCCGGTGCGGTCGAAATCCTCATAGGAGACATCCACGCCCGCCACGAGCTCATGCCGCAGCGGGCCGGTGGTGAAGCGGGCGGTGGCGGTGGCGACGTTCTGGATCGCCCAGGTTTCCTGGTGGTAGGGATTACCGGCGCCGCTGATGGTCACGGTGGCGGGTCTGCCGTCGAGATAGTTGTTCAGGCAGCCCGCACCGCAGGCCGCGATGGAATAGACGAAGTCCCGGTCGATGAAGCTCAGCCGGGTATCGTTCTGCAGCGTCAGCCAGTCATTGACGGTGTGCGAGAGTCGGGCGGTGAACTGGTCCACCGTCACCTCGTCCCGGTCGCTGGCCACGCCATACCAGGTGCTGCGCGGCACGCCGTACTCGGTGATGGGGCGCCCGATCGTCCGGCCCGGCAGCGTCACCACCGGTACGCCGGCATCGGTCGCGTTGTCGTACTCGTAGTGCTGATAGTGCAGCGAGAGGGTGGTGTCGGTGCCGAGGCCGAAGGCGATCGAGGGCGCAATGCCCCAGCGGCGGGAATCGACATCCCCGCGCCCCACGATCTCGCTTGAGTGGCCCATCAGGTTCAGCCGGATCGCGGTGGTCTCGCCGATCTGCTGGTTGAGATCGAGCGTGCCGCGGGCGAAGGGGCCCATGCCGCCCGTGGCCGTGCCGGAATAGCTGTTGCCGAGTTGCGGCAGCCGGGTGCTGACCGCGACGCCGCCGCCCACCGAGCCGGCGCCCAGCGCATAGCCGGAGGGGCCCTTCAGCACCGTGACATCCTCATAGGTGAAGGCGTCGCGCTGGTAGGCGCCGAAATCGCGCAGCCCATCCACATAGATGTCGTTCTGCGCCGCGAAGCCGCGGATGCGGAATTGGTCGCCGGCGACACCGCCATTGCCCTCGCCGGCCGACATGGTGATGCCGGGGACGTTGCGCAGCGCCTGGTCCAGCGTGGTGACGTTCTGCTCCTCCAGCACCTCACGCGGGATGACGTTGATAGTCTGCGGCGTATCCTGCACGGAGCCGGGCAGACGGCTGATCGGGGCGCTGCGCCGCAGGGTATTCGCGGGCTGGGCAGCCTCGACGTCCACCGGGGGAAGGACCAGCGCATCGCCTGGCAACGGCGCGTTGCTGCCCTGCGCCAGCGTGGCGCCGGGAAAGCCCATCGCCAGGCCTGCCATCCATGCCGCATGCGCGCTTGCTCCGCCCGAGCCGCTTTGCCTGCTCATCCTTCGCCCTTTGCAAATGAGAATTCTTCGCAGTTGCTAGAGTGAAGCGGCAGCCTCGTCAATCCGTGAACAGGACGATCCCTGGCGCCTGAAACGGCTCAAGAGAAAGCAAGGCCGGGTTCCCGCCCGGGTGACGCTGCGGCATGATGGCCATGCCCGTCCGGGCCGGGGGCGCGACCCATGGCACGGCGGGAAGGGGCGGGCCGGCCGGGAAGCGGGCGGCAGGCTCCGGATGCCGCCGCCTGCGCCGCTCTGCCGGCCCTTCTGGATAGGTTGTTATGCGCTTCGCCCGCCGTGCCGTCCTGGCCCTGCCTGCCGCCCTCCTGCTGCGGCCGTGCGGTGCCGGTGCCGCGCCGGACGAGGCGATCTACCGCGCCATCAATCGCGCGGCGGTGGAGCAGGTGTTGCTGCCGGGCTATCGGCGTTTCGCCGAGGCCACCGCCAATCTCGCCGCGCAGCTTGACGCGCTCGGCCGGAGTCCCGCCGAGACGGCCCCCTTGCAGGCCGCGCGGCAGGGCTTCATCGAGGCGGTGCTGGCCTGGGAAGGCATCGAGCCGGTGCGCTTCGGCCCTGCCGACCTGTTCAGCCGCTATCCGCGCATCCAGCTCTGGCCCGACCCGCAGGACAGCATCGGCCGCGATCTCGCCCTCGCCATCGCCGTGCGCGATGCCTCGGTGCTGGAGATCCGGGCGAATGCTCTCGGCAAGGTCAGTGTGCAGGGGCTGCCGGCGCTGGAGCGGCTGCTGTTCGGCGATGCGGCGCGGGCCCGCCTCGCTGCCGGCGATGCCGAGGCCGGCTACCGCGCCGCGCTGCTGCGCGCCATCGGCGGCAATCTGGCCACGCTCGCGCGCGATATGCTGGCCGGCTGGACCACGGGCGAGCATCCCTATGCCAGCACGCTGACCGAGCCGCGCGCGCCCTATGCCAGCCCCAGGGACGCGACGCTGGAGCTTTACAAGCTGATCCAAGCCACCCTGGGGCGGGTGATCGACCGCAAACTGGCGCCCGCCCTCGGCAATTCCGCCGCCAACGCGCAGCCGAAGCTGTTGGAATGGTGGCGCAGCGGCCTTTCCGGTCAGGCGATCCAGGCCAATCTGGCCGTGGCGCGCGACATCGCGGCCGCCGGCTTCCTGCCGGCGCTGGAGAAGCTGGGCGAAGCCGAGCCCGGCGACCTGCTGCGCCGCGCCTTCGACCAGGTGACGGCCACTGCCAAGGCCATGCCGCTGCCGCTCGAGGAGGCCATCGCCGATCCGATGCGCCGGCCGCCGCTGGAGCGGCTCCGGCACGAGACCGCCGCGCTGAAGGCGCTGGTGGGCCAGCGCCTGCCCCCGGTGCTGGATCTGCCGTCCGACGTCAGCATGCCGGGCGGCGGCTGAGGGCGGTGCGGCGGGCCAGCCATTCCCACCTCCCGGGTTGACGTGGGCAGCCAGGAGACGGATTTCCCCCTCCTGTCTTCGCCTTCCTCCTGTCCTGCCCGTCTGCGGGCGGGGCTGCGGCCATATCCCGCAGTCCGGGGAGAGGCGGAGGCCCCGGTGGGCATCCTTCCGCTGGGCTGTTTCCGACGCGCCGGGCCGGAGAGCGGCCCGGCAAGGGGCCGCGAAGACACATGACCGAATCTTCTTTGATCGAAGGCCTTGAGGATCTGTTCGAAGGCTATCAGCGCTTCCGCGCCGAGGTCTGGCCCGAGCGGCGGAAGCTGTTCCAGACGCTTGCGCGCGAGGGCCAGAGGCCGCGCGCCTTGGTGATCGCCTGCTCCGACAGCCGCGTCGATCCCGGCATGGTATTCAACGCCGCGCCGGGCGAGATGTTCATCGTCCGGAACGTCGCCAATCTGATACCGCCCTACAAGCCGGATGGCGACTACCACGGCACCAGTGCTGCGCTGGAATTCGCCGTCTGCGTGCTGGAGGTCCCACGCATCGTCGTGCTGGGTCATGCCATGTGCGGTGGCGTGCAGGCGCTGCTGCGCGGCTTCCCCCCGGGAGCGCAGGACTTCGTTGAGCCCTGGATGACCGGCATCGCCGCCGAGGCACGCCGTCGCGCGCTGGCCTGCACCCCGGCCCAGGCCGGCGGGGTCGAAGCGCAGTGCGAACTGGAGACGGTGAAGCTCTCCCTGCAGAACCTGATGACCTTCCCCTGGGTCGCCAGCCGCGTGGAGGCGGGCAGGCTGAGCCTGTATGGCGGCTCCTTCGATATCCGCACCGGTGTGCTTTCCCGCCTGGTGGACGGTCAGTACGTGCCGATGGGCTGAGCAAGGAAGAAGAAAGACGCCGCCGCGCCAGCGCCTCCGCGCGGCGGACGCGAAATGGCCGAATTTCGGCCGGAATTGACTCCAAATACTTGATGATCGAGGCGCACCCGGCCTTGAGCCTGGCCGGCACGCAACCCCTGGCTGGCCGTGGCGTTGGTCGGTCGCCGCCCGAGGGAGCCTGCTATCGTGAACCGCCGCGACGCCCTGTTCGCCGCCCTGTCGTTTTCCACCGCTCTCCTAGCGGAGGAGGCCGGACACCGCTCGGAAGCCCGGGCCGCCAGCGCGGAGGAGACCCCCTTCGACGCCAACACGGTGCGGGAGAAGGCGCGCGCCCTGGCGCAGCAGGCCTACAAGGCGCCCTCAGAGGAGCTGCCACCTGAACTCTCCAGCCTGACCTACGACCAGTACCGCGACATCCGCTTCCGGCCGGACCAGGCGCTGTGGCGGGGGCAGGACCTGCCCTTCCAGATGCAGCTCTTCCACCGCGGCTTCCTCTACAAGCCGCGGGTCGAGATCTACGAGGTAGCGAACGGCACGGCGCGGCCGGTCCATTACAACCCCGACTTGTTCAGCTTCCAGAATCTGCCGCGCCCCTCGGCGAGCGATCTCGGCTTCGCCGGTTTCCGCCTGCACGCGCCGATCAACCGCCCCGACTATTACGACGAGGTCTGCGCCTTTCTGGGCGCCAGCTATTTCCGGGCGGTGGCCAAGGGGCAGCTCTACGGCCTCTCGGCGCGCGGCCTCGCCATCAACACCGGCGACCCGAAGGGCGAGGAGTTCCCGCTGTTCCGCGCCTTCTGGGTCGAGCGGCCGCGGCCGGGGGTAAATGCCGCGACCGTTCATGCGCTGCTCGACAGCTCCTCCTGCGCCGCGGCTTTCCGCTTCGCCATCCGCCCCGGTGACACCACGGTCTTCGATGTGGAATCCACTGTCTTCCCACGCGGGGACATGCCCACCGCCGGCATCGCGCCGCTCACCAGCATGTTCTGGTTCTCGCCGCTGAACCGCACCGGGCGCGACGACTGGCGGCCGGCAGTGCATGATTCCGACGGGCTGCTGATGGAAAGTGGCCGTGGCGAACGCATCTGGCGCCCGCTGAACAACCCGGCCGACCTCCAGCTCAGCGCCTTCGGCGACGTCAACCCGCGCGGCTTTGGCCTGATGCAGCGCCGGCGCGACTTCGATAGCTACGAGGACCTGGAGGCACGCTACGAGAAGCGCCCGAGTCTCTGGGTCGAGCCGATCGGCGACTGGGGCGAGGGGACGGTGCATCTGATCGAGATCCCGACCAATGGCGAGATCCACGACAACATCGTCGCCTTCTGGCGGCCGAAGGAGCCGCTGCGGGCCAAGGGCGAGTACCGCTATACCTATCGGCTGCACTGGTGCGGCGAGGCGCCGGGCATGCCGGCCGTGGGGCGCATCATGGAAGCGCGCTCCGGTGCCGCCTACACGCAGGGCGGCCGGCTCTTCGTGCTCGATGCCATGGGCGGCGCGCTCGACAAGCTTGGCCCCGATGCCGCGCCCGAGCTGAACGTCACGGCCGACCGCGGCGAGATCCGCAACCCGGTCGCGCAGCGCAACCCCGAGACCGGCGGCTGGCGCGTTAGCTTCGAGCTGTTCCCCGGAAACAACCGCGCCATCGAGCTGCGCGCCCAATTGAAAGCGAAAGGCGAGCCGGCGGCCGAGACCTTCCTGTACCGATGGACAGCCTGACCTCCGACGCCCGCTGGCGCGCGCTGCCGCCGGAAGCGCCGCTGGCCATGCCGGTGCAGTCGCTGCGCGCGCCGCCGCAGCGCCGCGCCGGTGGCATGCCCTCGCGCCCCGGTGCGCTCTGGCTGCGGCGGCTCCTCGTGATCGGCAGCGCCATCGCGCTCACCGCCTATGCCTCGCGGGAGATGTGGCTGGTGCTGAACAGCGGCCGCCCGACGCCGCTGCAGGCATTCGTGCTGGTCCTGTTCGTCGCGCTCTTCGCCTGGATCGCGCTGTCCTTTACCAGTGCCGTCTGCGGCTTTCTGCGGCTGCTGCTGGGGCCGGACCGGCGCCTGGGCATCGCGCCGGACGGGCCGCCGCCGATGCCCGGCGTGAGAACCGCGCTGCTGATGCCGGCCTATAATGAGGAGCCGGCCCGCATCATGGCCGGGCTGCAGGCCATCTACGAATCTCTGGCCGCGGCGGGCGTGCTGGCGCGGTTTGATATCTTCATCCTCAGCGACAGCACCGAGCCCGCCGCCTGGATCGCCGAGGAGGCCGCCTTCCTCGAACTCCGCCGCCGCACCGGCGACGATGCGCGGGAGGAGGGGCCGCATATCTTTTACCGACGCCGGCCCAAGAACATCGAGCGCAAGGCCGGCAACATCGCCGAATGGGTGCGCCGCTGGGGCGGTGCCTATCCGCAGATGCTGGTGCTTGACGCCGACAGCGTGATGGATGCCGACACCATCCTGCGCCTGGCCGATGGCATGGAGCGCCACCCGGATGTCGGGCTGGTCCAGACCCTGCCGATCATCACCGGCGGCAACACGCTCTTCGCGCGGATGCAGCAGTTCGCGGGCCGGGTCTACGGGCCGTTGATCGCCGAGGGTATCGCCTGGTGGCACGGCTCGGAGGGCAATTACTGGGGCCACAACGCCATCATCCGCACCCAGGCCTTCGCTGAGGCGGCGGGCCTGCCGGAACTGCCGGGCCGCAAGCCCTTCGGTGGGCATATCCTGAGCCATGACTTCGTCGAGGCCGCCCTGCTGCGCCGCGCCGGCTGGGCGGTCCACATGGTGCCCTGGCTACGCGGCTCCTACGAGGAGAGCCCGCCCTCGCTGATGGACCTTGCCATCCGCGACCGCCGCTGGTGCCAGGGCAATCTGCAGCACGCCGCCGTGCTGCCGACGCGCGGCCTGCACTGGGTCAGCCGCCTGCACCTGCTGACCGGCATCGGCTCCTATATCACCGCGCCGCTCTGGCTGGTCTTCCTGCTGGCTGGTGTGCTGCTGGCCATCCAGGCGCGCTTCATCCGGCCGGAATACTTCCCCGCCGGCCCCAGCCTCTTCCCTGAATGGCCGGTGGTGGACCCCGTGCGCGCCATGTGGGTCTTCATCGGCACCATGGGCCTGCTGCTGGCGCCGAAGCTGATGGCCTGGGTCGCGCTGCTGTTCCATGGCGACGAGCGGCGCGGCTGCGGTGGGGCGATCCGCGCCTTCCTTTCCATGCTGGTGGAAACGCTGGTGGCCGGCCTGCTGGCCCCGGTGACGATGCTCACCCAGTCAGTGGACGTGGCGGGCATCCTGCTCGGCCGGGACTCCGGCTGGAACGCGCAGCGGCGCGACGATGGCTCGGTGCCGCTCGGGCAGGTGGTGCGGCTCTACTGGCGCCATACGCTTTTCGGCCTGGCCTTCGGCGCCGCGGCCTGGCTGGTCTCGCCCTATCTGGCTCTCTGGATGTCGCCCGTGGTTCTGGGCCTCGCGCTCGCCATTCCCCTGGCGGCGCTGACGGCGCGCCGGGATATCGGCCTCGGCCTGCGGCGCATCGGCCTGCTGCTGACGCCGGAGGAGCGCGCCACGCCGCCGGTGCTGGCCCGGGCCAAGGCCTTGACGGTGGAATGGCGGGCCTCCGCCGGTGAGGCGGAGGTCGCCCGGCTGTTCCGCGAGCCGGCACTGCTGGAGGCGCATCGCCGCATGCTGCCGCCACCGCGCCGGCCCCGGCAGGACCCGTTCGACCCGGCGTTGCTGATGGGGCTCGCGAAGCTGCAGGAGGCCGAGCGCCTGGAGGAGGCCCTGCGCCTGCCGCGCGCGGAGCTTTCCGCGGTGCTGGCCGATGCGCGGGGTGTGGAGCGGCTGGCGGCACTGGCCAGCGCCGACGCGCCCTGAGGGCAGGGCGCCTCGGCTCCCCGGTGCCGGAGCGGTGCCTCAGAGCACCAGGTCAGCCGCCATGCCGTGGGCCAGGATCTGCACGGTAACTGGCACTTCGGTGCCGTCGGCGCTGAGGAGAATGATGCGGTCGGTCGCCGCGTCATGTGGCGAGCCGGGCACCACGCCTTCCTCGGCATTGCCGCTGAAGGTGTATTCCCAGGCGCCGTTCGCGGCGAGCGCGACGCTGCCGTAAGCGCCTGCGTACTGTCCCTCACGGAACTCCGACTCGCCCGTGTCCCTGTCCTGGATCGTCAGTGCTCCATAGGCGATCAGGCTCTTCGATTCGTCCAGCTGCGCGGACTGGCCGCCGCCAATCACCGGCAAGTCGTTGCTGCCCTCCACCCGGATGCGGATTTCGTGCAGGTCGTCACCGACGGTGCGTACGGTGAAGACCTCCTCCCGCACGGCGCCAGCGGGCAGGGCGGCAAGCTTCAGGTTCGGGACGTTGGGGTTATAATACCCGTAGGTCCAATGCCCATCCGGGAGCAAGGTCAGGTAATCATAGTCGCCGTAGAATAAGGTCTTTCCGGTTTCCGGCTGCACGGCGAAAGCGTTCTGGTTGGGATCGGGGTCATCCACCAGGAGACGGCCGGAAGCGGTGTAGATCTCGCCGTCGCGGACCAGCCCGGTATCGACGCCGGTGATGGTGGCCGGCTCTCCGCCGTTGATGACGCGGCCTTCGTCGCGACCGTAGCGCAAGTAGTGCTCCAGCGGGTTCACTCCGGCGAGCTGCACGTCCGGGTTCATCGCAAGATAGACACGGGTGTTGAACACGGCCGATGCGGCGCGCCCTTCGCGCCAGCCGGTCTCCAGGTAATCTGCCAGCGGATCACCACCGATCGCGGCAAGTTCGGGGTTCTGGCTCAGGTATAATGCGGAGTCGAAGAAGAGATTGGGGCTGCGCCCTTCATAACGGCCGTATTGCAGATAATGCTCGAAGGGATTCATGCCGCTGGCGGCGACATCGGGCTGTGATCGAAGATAGAAGTCCGTATCGAAGAACAGCCAGGGATCACGCCCTTCCCGCCAGCCATATTCAAGGTAGTGCATAACCGGATTGACCCCGGCGGCCTGAACATCAGGATTGGCGGAGAGATAAAAGGCAGCGTCCAAGAGCGATTCCGTCGCGCGTCCTTCCTTCCATCCATACTGGAAGTAATGCGCTTCCGGATCCATGCCGGATCGGAAGACATCCTTGTTGGCGAGCAGATAGATCACGTCGTCTACCAGGTTCGTGCCCTGGGAGAGGGAGATCTGCCGTCCGTGTAGCACCACTGCCTCCGCATCCGGATAGAGATCCGGGGTGAGGTCGTATGGGTGGGCCTTCATGAGCAGCCCGAAATGGGAACCGAAGAGAACGCCCTGGAGATAGCCTCCTTCGTCGACCGGCACCTCGACGACGGTCACGCCTGGGATGACGTCGTAATCCCGGTAACTTGCCATGGCCCCTGCCGGCCTCCTGTCCCCCTGATCGAACGATAGAGGGTCGGTTTTATTTGCGTCGACGGCAATCGCCAGGGACGGCATCCGGTTCGGACTGCGGGGCGAAAGCCTCCGCCCCTCGACAACCCGCTTATCCGGTCGCACCCTGCGGGCGGTTCCCCGCAGGAGTAGGTACCGATGCAGAACACCGAGGAAATCTGGCGTCTGGTGGATGAGCACCAGAAGGCCTTCATCGAGCTGAGCGACCGCGTCTGGGAGATGCCGGAACTGGCCTATGCCGAGTTCCGCTCCGTCGCCGAGCACAAGAAGGCGCTGGAGGCGCATGGCTTCCGCATCACCGAGAAGCTGGCCGGCATCCCCACCGCCATCATGGGCGAGGCGGGCGAGGACGGCCCGGTCATCGCCATCCTCGGCGAGTATGACGCGCTGCCCGGCCTCAGCCAGGAAGCGGGCGTGGCCGAACACCGGCCGCTGCCGGGCGACGGCGCGGGCCATGGCTGTGGCCACAACCTGCTCGGCGCCGGCGCCATGCTGGCGGCGACGGCGGTGAAGGACTACCTGGCCAAGAACGGCATCAAGGGTCGTGTGCGCTACTACGGCTGCCCGGCCGAAGAGGGCGGCGCCGCCAAGGCCTTCATGGTGCGCGAGGGCTGCTTCAAGGATGTGGACATCGCCATCTCCTGGCACCCGGCACCCTTCGCCGCGGTGAACGAGGCGAAGTCGCTCGCCAATACCCGCATCGACTTCACCTTCACCGGCCGCTCCTCGCACGCCGCCGCCGCGCCGCATCTCGGCCGCTCGGCGCTGGACGCGATCGAACTGATGAATGTCGGCGTGAACTACATGCGCGAGCATATGCCGAGTGAGGCGCGCATCCACTACGCCTATCTGGATGCCGGCGGCATCGCGCCGAACGTGGTGCAGGGCAAGGCCACGGTGCGCTACCTGATCCGCGCCAGCGATCTGCCGATGCTGCAGGGCCTCGTCGCCCGCGTGCGCAAGATCGCCGATGGGGCGGCGCTGATGACCGAGACCGCCGTCTCCACCAAGGTCGTTTCCGCCGTCTCGAACCTGCTGGGCAATACCCCACTGGAGCAGGCGATGCAGAACAACCTGGACCGCCTCGGCCCGCCGCCCTTCGACGACGAGGACCGCGCCTTCGCGGCCGAGATCCAGAAGACGCTCTCCGACGAGGACATCGCCTCCGCCTTCAAGCGCGTGGGCATGCCGGTGCGGAAGGGTGTACCGCTGGCGGACGAGATCGTGCCGCTGGACGCCAAGGGCGCGGCCATGGTCGGCTCGACCGATGTGGGCGACGTCTCCTGGGTGGTGCCGACCGTGCAGGCGCGCGGCGCCACCTATGCCATCGGCACGCCGGGCCACTCCTGGCAACTGACGGCGCAGGGCCAGTCGCCGCTGGCGCACAAGGGCATGGTGCATGTGGCCAAGGTGATGGCCGGTGTCGCCGTGGACGCGCTGCGCGACCCGAAGCTGATCGAGCAGGCCAAGGCCGACCTCGCCGCCCGCACCGAGGCGACGCCCTATGTCTGCCCGTTGCCGACCGACCTGTCGCCGCCCATCAAGATGGCGCAGGTCTGACGAAGAGGCCGGGGGAAGGCATTCCCCCGGCCTTTCTTCTGGTCGGTCTGACGTCGGCGCCGGTTCCGCTCAGAGGAGAATGGCCTCGAAGGGCGGCTCCAGGTTCGGCGCATCGAACTCGACCACCCAGAGGTCCGGGTCGCGTCGTACCTGCCGCTCCACATAGGCATCGGCGTCCGCCTCGCTGACCGGCTCCTTGCCGGTGCCGCGCATCCAGGCCGGGCGCCCTTCCGCGTCGCGCGCCTGGCTCAGCACCAGACAGCCGGCCCGGCCGCGCAGTAGGCACAGGATACCGCCTGAATCCGGGTCGCCCTTGCGCAGCACCATGGCCGGGCGGCCGGACAGGTCGGCCAGGCGGACCGCCATGGAGACCCAGATGCCCGCCTTCACTTTCGCTTCCATGCGCCGAGAGTGGTGCAACGCCGCCGCGATACAAGCCCCGGCTGCCGCACGGCTTCCCCCGGACAAAAGCACTTGCTGCAAGGCGGCGGGCAAGGCATCCACCGCCCCGGCGAGCCAGGGGAGCAACGGATGGCAGGCAAGGGGCAGGATCAGGTGCGGATGAGCGAAGGCCAGCGCGCCTACGAGGCGAAGCGGGCGGCCAAGGCCGGCGTCAGCCTGGACAAGTGGCTATCGATGAAGGCGCAGGAGCGCGAGCAACTGGCCGCGCAGACCGCCAAGGCGGGTGAGCCGCCGAAGAAGCCCGGCTTCTTCGCCCGGCTGCTGGAGCGGGCGCACAAGCCACTCGGCTGAGCCGGCTGCCGCTCAGAGCATCCGCCGCAGCGTGTCGTCGCCGCGGGCGGCGTGATGCCAGAGTGCCGCGCCGACATGCAGGACCACCAGCCCGGCCAACAGGAAGCCCACCGAATCATGCAGGGTGGAGAGCAGGGGCGCCCAGTCCTCGTTCTTGCCGATCGGGCTCGGCACCGGGATCAACCCATAGGCCGTCAGTGGGAAGCCCCAGGCATTGGTGGCCAGAAGGCCCAGCACCGGCTGCACCAGGAGCAGGGCATAGAGCATGCGGTGACTGGCTGTAGCGGCGCGCTGCAGCATGGACGGCAACGGCGGGTGAATCGGTGGCGGCGGGTGCCGCCAGCGCCAGAACAGCCGGAAGATCGTTACCAACAGGATCGTAATGCCCAGGCTTTCATGGATGTTATAAAGGCGCAGCTTGAGTGCCTCATCCTCGGGCGGCGCCCAGACCATCCGGATGCCGAGAGCGATGATCAGCAGCACGATCAGGGCAGTGCCCCAGTGCAGCAGGCGAGCAGTCCGGCTGTAGCGCATGGCGTCCCTTTCCCGCGCTAATCCTACACCCATGATCGCGGCGCATGCCGACTGGAGTCTTGATCCCCGCAAGCGCTGGGTCAGCATCGCCCGGCGGCGAGGCGGCGCCTGGCGCGCCGAGGCGCCGCGGCCGGTGGGCGACCCCGCCGCCCTGGTGGCGGAGCTCCTGGCGGAGGGGATGCCGCTGGCTTTCGGGCTGGACCTTCCACTGGGCCTGCCGCGCGGCTTCGCGGCCGGACGGCAGGAGGCGGATTTCTGCCAGTTCCTGCGCGGCCTCACCGCCACACCCGAATTCTTCCTGGTAAGCCCGACGCTGGAGACCGTTTCCCCGGCGCGCCCCTTCTATCCCGCGCGCGGGCTGCGCGGCATGACCCGGGCGGCTCATGCGGAGGCTCTCGGCCTGGAGGGTGCCGCCGCCCTCAGCCGCTGGTGCGACCGCGCCACCGTCGAGCGCCCGGCCGGCGCGCCGGTGTTCTGGACGCTGGGCGCCAACCAGTCCGGCAAGGCGGCGATCGCGGCCTGGCGGGACTGGCTCGCGCCTGCGCTGGCGGCAGGGGCGCCGCTGCGCCTCTGGCCCTTCCAGGGCAGGTTGCGCGACCTGTTGGCACCCGGCGTGGCCGTTCTGGCGGAGACCTATCCAGCCGAGGCGCTGCGGCATCTCGGCATCATACTGGGCGGCAGCAAGCGCGCGCCGGAGGCGCGGCGGGCCGCCGGGCCTGGGCTGCGCCTCGCCATGGAGCGGCTGCGCGTGCGGCCGAGCCACGACCTCTCGGCGGCGCTGGATGCGGGCTTCGGCACCGATGCGCCCGCCGAGGACCGTTTCGACAGCCTGCTCGGCCTGCTCTGTGTCATCGGCGTGCTGGACGGCGCGCGGCCTGACTTCGTGCCGGAGGATGACTGGGTGCGGCGCTGGGAAGGCTGGGTGCTCGGGCAGACGGCCTTGCCACGGATCGCAGAAACCAGGCTTGGAGAATGAATTCCCCCAAGCCGCCCGCGCAAATCCGAACTGACAGAAAGAAGACGGGGGTTTGGGGGAATTCCTTCCCCCGACTTTTTTAACCCTGATAGAGGCCCGCCGCTGTGGCCGCTTGCGTCGCCAATGCCACCGAGAGATCGAGCGTCGGCGTCTCGACACCCACCAGCCGCGCCAGCTCCAGCGGCACGCGGAACAGCGCATCTACCTCCATCGGGCGGCCAAGCTCCAGGTCCTGCAGGATGGAGGGCTTATGGACGAGCTTGCCGGAGCCGGCCAGGCGCTTGTCCAGGTCGAATTCGAAGCCTTGGCCCAACGCGGAGGCGATCGCCATGCTCTCCTGCATCGCGCGGCGAACGGCGGCGCGCACCACGGGGTCGGCCAGGGTGCCGGCTATGCCCTGGCGCGAGAGGATGGTGAAGGGTCCCTGCGACAGGTTGCCCATCAGCTTCATCCAGACCTCGCGGCGGATCTGCTTCGTCACCTCGCCGGAGATGCCGCCCTTGCTCAGGTAGCCGGCGATGGCTTGGGCGCGCGGGCTGTCACTGCCATCCACCTCGCCCAGGATGACACGGTTGTTGGCGTGCTCCGTCACGATATGGCCCGGTTCCGTGACGGTGCAGGCGGAATAGACCACGCCGCCCAGGGTGCGTTCGATGCCGATCGCCTTGCGCAGGGCGTCGCCCGGATCGATGGCCGGAAGGCGACGGCCGTCGAGTTCGCCCCCATGCCGGTCGAAATACCACCAGGGGACGCCGTTCATCACGAAGGCGACCGTGGTGTCCGGCTTCAGCAAGGGCCCGATGGCCTCGGCCACCTGCGGCAGAGAAGGGGCCTTGACGGTGACGATCACCGCGTCCTGCGGGCCGACGGCAGCGGCGTCGCCGGCCTTTACCGACACGGTATGGGTGCCGTCCGGGGCGGTGATGGTCAGGCCCTTCTCGCGGATGGCGGCAAGTTGCGCGCCGCGGGCGACCACGCTGGTCTCCGCCCCGCCCATCGCCAGCCGCGCGGCCACATGCCCGCCGATCGCACCGGCGCCAAAGACACAGATCTTCATTCCGGGATTCCTTTCCGGCCGGGGTTCAGGCGCGGGACGTCAGCAGGTCGAGCGCGATGCGCGCGACAGCCTCGACGCCGGCGGGAATGCAACCCTCATCCGGCTGGTAATGCGCGTTGTGCAGCCGGTCCTGCCGCCCCGGCGCGCCGGAGCCGATGCCGAGCTGAAAGGCAGGGACCCGATCGGCGAAGGCGGAAAAGTCCTCGGACCCCATGGAGGGCTCGCCCTCCTGCACCACCTCGGCGCCGAACTGCGCGGTGAGAGAGGCCACGGCCGGGTTCACCACGCGCTCGTCATTCACCAGCGGCGGGACCATGCGGCGGTATTCCAGGCGGGCGGTGACGCGCATCCCGGTCTCGATGCCTTGCACCAGGCGCCGCAGGGCGGCTTCGGCCACCTCGCGCGCCTCGGCATGCAGGGTGCGCACGGTACCCTTTATCTGCACCCGCTCAGGGATGATGTTGTAGGTGGTGCCGCCGACCGACTGGCCGATGGTGACCACGGCGGGCTGCAGCGGGTTCACCTCTCGGCTCACCACGGTCTGCGCCTGGGTGACGAAATGCGCCGCCGCGACGATCGGGTCCACGGCGGCATAAGGATGCGCCGCATGACCCGAGCGGCCCTGCAGCTCAAGGTCGAAGAGGTCGGAGGCGGCAAGGCAGGGACCGCGCACGAAGCTGAAGCGGCCCACCGGCATATCCGGATGGTTGTGGAAGCCGAGCGCCATATCCACCCCGTCTGCGGCGCCCTCGGCGATCATGGCGGCGGCGCCCTGGAGCGTCTCCTCCGCCGGCTGGAACACCAGAAGGATGCGCCCCGCGAGCTGCGGCGCCAGTTCCTTCAGCACCTCGGCGGCCCCGAGGAGGGTCACGGTATGGATGTCGTGCCCGCAGGCGTGCATCTTGCCGGCGAGCGTGCTGGCGAAGGGCAGGCCGGTCTCCTCATGGATCGGCAGGGCGTCCATGTCGGCGCGAAGGGCCAGGGTGGGGCCTGGCAGCCCGCCCTCGATGACCCCGAGCACGCCGGTCCGGCCGACGCCGCTCCGGTGCGGGATGCCGAGGCGCGCCAGTTCGGCTGCGACGATGCCGGCCGTCCGATGCTCCTCGAAGGCCAGCTCCGGATGCGCGTGGATGTCGCGGCGAATCGCTGTCAAGGGGGCAGCGAGGCGGGCCGCCGCGGCGCGAATCCGTGTCGCGGGATCATTGATCAAAAATTCGCTTGTCATGGCTTCCGACTTCCCGATCAGCGCTGTGTTGCAGGTTGGCGTGCTAACGTTGTTGCGCTGCACAACGTATGAACTTTCATTAATCGCTATGTGCTGCCTTGCCCCGGCGCATCGCCCTGCCATAGGTTGCCTCGCATTGCACACCAGGGGGAGGTGGAAGTTGTGGGCCGATGCGGCGGCGCGGTGAGGGAAGCTGGGTGGGCCGTGACGGTCCGGCCGCATCTCCGCGCGCCTGTTTCTTCGGCAGGCTCCATCCTTCCTGGCTGATACAAAGGCCCCGGCGGCAGCCGGAGTGGCCAGTTCCGATCAATGTTCGACTGTCTGCCCAGAGCGCGAAGGCCGCCCTGGAGGATGGTCGGTCGCGCTAAGGCGTGTCTGCCGCACGCAGGGGGTTTCAAGAAGGGATCGGCATGAGGATCAACGCGAAAGACTTTGGCTCGGGGCTGTTGCTCCTGGCGCTGGCAGGCATCGGGCTGTGGCTGAACACGGACCATACTCTCGGCACAGCGCAGCGCATGGGCCCCGGCTACATGCCGATGCTGACCTTCGGGCTGCTGTTCGGTCTGGGGCTGATCGTGCTGGGGATTTCCTTCGCCTCAGGCCCCGACCCGCTAGAGAAATGGACGAAGATCGACTTCGTCGGCCTTTTCCTCGGCATCGCGGTGGGGCTGGTGGCCTATCCGCTGATCGCCGCCGTTCCGGCGCTGGCCAACAACTGGTACCCGCTCGGCATCGGCCTGGTGATCGCGCTGCTGGTCATGGCAATCAGCCCGGGCTGGCGCAAGTTGGCGCTGGTGCTGGCCGGCATGACACTGTTCGGCGTCCTGCTCGACCAGGGCGGGCTGTTCCTGGCGATCGCGGCGATGGTGGTCGTGGCGGCCCTGGCGGAGCCGGCGCACCGGCCACTGGGCGTCCTGGGCAGTGTGGTGTTCCTGATCGTGGTGTGCTGGTGGGTGTTCATCTACGAGCTGGACATCCGCGTTAACATCTGGCCGACTTTCTGAGGGCGCCCGCCAATGGAACTACTCGTTGACAATTTGGCGCACGGTTTCGGTGTCGCCCTCAGCCTGAACAACCTGCTCTTCGCGCTGCTCGGTGCCTTCATCGGCACGGCGATCGGCGTGCTGCCAGGCATCGGTCCGGTGGCGACCATCTCGCTGCTGCTGCCGATCACCTTCGGCCAGCCGGCCACCACCGCCATCATCATGCTCGCCGGCATCTACTACGGCGCGCAGTACGGCGGCTCCACCACCGCCATTCTGTTGAATCTGCCGGGTGAGGTCTCCTCCGTCGTCACGACGCTGGAAGGCTATAAGATGGCCCGCAACGGGCGCGCCGGCGCGGCGCTCACCATCGCGGCGCTCGGCTCCTTCTTCGCGGGCTCGGTTGCCACCGTCCTGGTCGCCGCCTCCGGTCCGCTGCTGACCGAAGTGGCGCTCTCCTTCGGCCCTGCGGACTACTTCTCGCTGATGCTACTCGGCCTGATCATCTCGGCCGTGCTGGCGCAGGGCTCGGTGGTGAAGTCCGTGGGCATGGTGGTGCTGGGCGTGGCGCTCGGCCTGGTCGGCACCGACGTGCAGACCGGCCAGCAGCGCTTCACCTTCGGCGTTCCCGAGCTGTCGGATGGGCTGAACTTCGCCGCCATGGCCATGGGCGTCTTCGGCATCGCCGAGATCATCGCGAACCTGGAACGCCCCGAGGTCCGCTCCGTGCTCTCCTCCAAGGTGGGCCGCCTGTTCCTCACCCGGGAGGAGTTCAGGCGGGCTGTCCCCTCGGTGCTGCGCGGCACGCTGGTCGGCTCGGCGCTCGGTATCCTGCCCGGCGGCGGTGCCTCGCTCGCCTCCTTCGGCTCCTACATGATGGAGCGGAAGATGTCGCGTGGCCGCAACGAGTTCGGCAACGGCGCCATCGAGGGCGTGGCCGGCCCCGAGGCGGCGAACAACGCCGCGGCGCAGACCAGCTTCATCCCGCTGCTGACGCTCGGCATCCCCGGCAATGCCGTGATGGCGCTGATGGTGGGCGCCCTGATCATCCAGGGCATTCAGCCCGGCCCGCGCATGGTGGAGAGCCAGCCCGACCTGTTCTGGGGTCTGATCTGCTCCATGTGGATCGGCAATGTGATGCTGCTCGTCATCAACCTGCCGATGATCGGCATGTGGGTGAAGCTGCTTCAGGTGCCCTACAAGTACATGTATCCGGCGATCCTCACCTTCTGCGCGATCGGCGTGTACTCCATCAACAACAACGTCTTTGACGTGTACCAGACGGTGTTCTTCTCCGTGCTGGGCTATGTCTTCGCCAAGCTGAAGATGGAGCCGGCGCCGCTGCTGGTCGGCTTTGTGCTGGGCCCGATGATGGAGGAGCACCTGCGCCGCGCCATGCTGCTCTCCCGCGGCGACCCGAGCGTCTTCATCGAGCGGCCGATCTCGGCCGTGCTGCTGGTGATCGCCGCCCTGGCGCTGGGCCTGATGCTTCTGCCCGGCCTCCGCAAGAAGAAGGAGGCGGCGATGGCGGGCTGAGGCCCGCCGCCCACACGTTTCGCGTGTGCCGCCCCGGGCAGCCTTGTCCGGGGCGGCTTTCTTTTGTGCACGGCTCTCCGTATCTTCGACGCCACGAGCGTGGAGACAGGACTGATGAGCGGAGCGGAGCACCATCGTATCGTGCCGGTGGTCTTGTGCGGGGGTACCGGGAGCCGGCTCTGGCCATTGTCCCGCGAGGGCTTCCCGAAGCAGTTCTGGCCGCTGCTCTCCGAGCGGACGATGCTGCAGGAGACGATGGGCCGCGCCCGGGGGCCGGGCTTCGCCAGCCCCGTGGTGGTTTGCAACCAGGCGCACCGCTTCCTGGTGGCGGAGCAGCTGCGGGCTGCCGAGATCAAGGACGCTCTGATCGTGCTGGAGCCGGTGGCGCGCAACAGCGCCCCTGCCATCGCCACTGCCGCCCTCCTGGCCCATGAGGCCGACCCGGAGGCGGTGCTCTGGCTAATGGCGGCCGATGCCGCGATCGCTGATACCGCCGCCCTGCATGCCGCGCTGGCCAAAGCCGCCGCCGCGGCGCGCGCCGGCCGGATCGTCGCCTTCGGCATGAAGCCGACCACGCCGGAGACGGGCTACGGCTATATCGAGGCCGGCGCGCCGCTGGAGGGGGTGGAAGGGGTCTCCTCCATCGCCAGCTTCGTCGAGAAGCCCGACCTGGCGACGGCGGAGACCTATCTGAAAGGGGGCCGGCATCTCTGGAACTCCGGCATGTTCGTGGCCACCGCGGCGACCCTGCTGGCCGAGCTGGAGCGCCTGGCGCCCGCGCTACTCGCCACCGTCCGCGCGGCGGTGGAAGGCGCGACGCGCGACCTCGACTTCGTGCGGCTGGATCCGGAGACCTTCGAGCGGGCGCCCGACATCTCCATCGACTATGCCGTGATGGAAAAGACCAGCCATGCGGCCGTGGTCCCGGCCGACCTCGGCTGGTCGGATGTCGGCTCCTGGGCGGCGCTCTGGGAGGTTTCCGCCAAGGACGGCGCGGGCAACGCGACGCAGGGGCCAGTTGAGCTCTACCGCACCAGGAACTGCTACGTCCGCAGCGAGGGAATCCTGACCGGCGTGGTCGGCCTGGACGACGCGGTGGTCGTGGTGACCGATGACGCAGTGCTGGCCATGCACCGCAGCTGCGCGCAGGACGTGAAGAAGCTGCTCGACCAGCTCAAGGCCAAGGGGCGCAAGGAGGCCACCGAGCACCGGCGCATGTACCGCCCCTGGGGCCATTACGAGGGGCTGATCCAGGGCGACCGCTTCCAGGTGAAGAAGATCTCGGTGAAGCCGGGGGAGAAGCTCTCGCTGCAGAAGCATTTCCACCGTGCCGAGCATTGGGTCGTGGTGGCAGGCACCGCCATCGTCGAGCGCGATGCGGAGCGGATCATGCTGCGCGAGAACGAGTCGATCTACCTGCCGCTTGGCTCGGTGCACCGGCTGGAGAACCCGGGCATCATCCCGCTGACGCTGATCGAGGTGCAGTCCGGCTCCTACCTCGGCGAGGACGACATCGTCCGCTTCGAGGACACCTACGGCCGCACCTGAGGCTGTTCCCGGGGCCGGCTTTCAGGGTGACGCCGGCCCCGCTTTCGCTATCCTTCTGGAGCGATGCGCGGTGCGATCGGCCCCGCCGCCCAGGAGGATCGTCCTTTCCATGAAGACACGGATTTTTGGCGCTGCCCTGGCCCTGGCGGTAGCCTGTGGCGCGGGCGCGGCGCAGGCCGACGAGATCAGCGAAGGGTTGGAGCGGGCACGCGAGCTTTACGAGAAAGGGGACGTGGCAGCCGCCCTCACCGAGACGAATTTCGCGCTCAACGCCCTGCAGCAGAAGCGCAGCGCCGCCTTTCTGGAGCTTTTCCCCGCTCCGCCATCCGGCTGGACGCTGGAAGAGGCCGGCGATAATGCCGGATCGGCGCTGGCGGCCCAGATGATGGGCGGCGGCGTGATGGTGCAGCGCCAGTACGCGCAAGAAGGCGGCGATGGTGCCATCGAGGCCATGATCATCGTCGATAACCCGCTGATTCAGGCGCTGAGTGCGATGGTGAACAACCCGGCCATGCTGGGCAGCGGTGCCAAGCGGGTGCGGATCGGCTCCGACAACGCCGTGCTGGAACGCGATTCCGGAGCGGAGGAGGCCAAGATGACGCTGGTGCGCGGCAATGTGGCGGTCAAGCTGGAAGGGTCCGGCCTGAAAAGCCCTGACATCCTCACGGAGCTGATGAAGCGGTTCGACCTGCGCAAGCTGCAGAACCCCCAAGCCCGTTGAGCGCCATCGCCCGGACCTCCTCCGGGCTGTGCCCCGCCTCGCGCAGCGCCGCCAGGGTCGGGGCCTTGTCCCGCTTCGAGAGGCGTTTCCCGTCCGGGCCAAGCAGCAGGGGGTGGTGCCGGTAGCGGGGTGCCGGCCAGCCGAGCAGCGACTGGAGCAGGCGGTGCAGGTCGGTGGCGGGGCGCAGGTCTTCCGCCCGCGTCACCAGGGTCACGCCCTGCAGCGCGTCATCATGGGTGACGCAGAGATGGTAGGAGGCTGGCGTGTCCTTGCGCGCCAGCACGACGTCGCCGAAGCGCGCCGGATCGCAGCGGATGCGGCCCTCGCCGAGTTCAAGATAGGAGAGGGGGGCCGGGGCGCGGCGCTGTGCCGCCGCCATGTCCAGGCGCAGGGCATAAGGCTCGCCGGCGGCGATTCGCCGGATCCGTTCGGCGGGGGATAGATGGCGGCAGGTGCCGGGGTAGAGCAGGCCATCTGGCCCATGCGGCGCGTGGCCGATCGCCGCCACCTCGCGGGCGATGTCGGCGCGGGTGCAGAAGCAGGGATAGAGCAGTCCCATCCCGTCCAGTCGGTCCAGCGCTGCGCGGTATTCGGGCAGGTGTCTGGACTGGACGCGCACCGGCCCGTCCCAGTCCAGCCCGAGCCAGGCGAGATCCTCCAGGATGGCCTCGCTGAACTCGGGGCGGCAGCGGACCGGGTCGATATCCTCCAGCCGCAGCAGGAAGCGGCCGCCGGTGGCATGGGCGGCTCGCCAGCCGAGCAGGGCGCTATACGCATGGCCCAGATGCAGCCGCCCGGTCGGGCTGGGCGCGAAGCGCGTGACAATGGTTGCGGGCATTGCCGATCGCGCGTAGCGGATCGGGCAGCACTGCAGCAAGGGGATCGCCGCATGGCCGCACTGGAAGGACCGCATTGGGGGCCGAAGGACGGGGGGGCGCCGAAGCTGATCGTCTTTCTGCTGCACGGCTACGGGGCCGATGGGAATGACCTGATCGACCTCGCTCCGCATTGGGCGCAGGCCGTGCCGGAGGCGCTGTTCGTCGCGCCGCATGCGCCGCATCCCTGCGCGGGCGCGCCTTATGGCCGGCAGTGGTTCAACTTGGAGGACCGCCGGCCGGCGCCTTTGCTCGCCGGTATCCGCGCCGCCCGGCCGCTGCTGGACGAGACCATCGCCGCCGAATGTGCCGCCGCCGGCCTGCCGGAAAGCGCCGTGGTGCTGATGGGTTTCAGCCAGGGCGCGATGATGTCCCTTTTCACCGGCCTGCGGCGGGAGATCGCGCCTGCCGGCATCCTGGCCTATTCCGGCCGCCTCCTCGGCGAGGAACTGCTTCCGGCTGAGATCCGGAGTCGGCCTCCCGTGCTGCTGGTGCATGGCGAGACGGACGATGTGGTGCCGGTGGCCGGCAGCCGGCTGGCCGAGGCCGCGCTGGAGGAGGCGGGCGTGCCGGTCGAGGGCATCTATATCCCGCGCCTGGCGCATGGAATCGACGATATCGGCCTTTCCGCCGGAGCGCTCTTCCTGCAGCGCGCGGCGGCCCGCATCGCGGAAGCCGCGTGACGGAGCCATGAAACTCGCGCGGCCGCGCATTGCGCCGGCCGCGCCGGGCTGGCATGAATGAAGTCGCACACCGGCGGCGCCACGAAATCTGGGGCCTGCCCGCCTGGTCCAGGCCCCAGGGCTTGAGGCGCGCAGCTTGAAAGGAGCGGCGCTTGCCTGACGGGATGTCTATGGGCGGCCAAGGTGGCTTTCCGGCCTTGGTGTTGAACGCGGATTTCCGCCCGCTTTCGTATTTTCCCCTGTCGCTGTGGTCCTGGCAGGACGCGGTGAAGGCCGTCTATCTCGACCGCGTCTCCGTGTTGTCGGAATACGAGGCAACCGTGCGCTCCCCGCGCCATGCCATCCGGCTGCCGAGCGTCATTGCGCTGAAGGAATACATCCCGGCGGCCCGCCGCCCGGCCTTCACCCGCTTCAATGTCTTCCTGCGCGACAGCTTCACCTGCGTCTATTGCGGCGCCGAGCACCCGACGCACGAACTGACCTTCGACCATGTCGTGCCGCGCAGCCGGGGCGGCCGGACGAGTTGGGAGAACGTCGTCACCGCCTGCGGTCCCTGCAATCTCCGCAAGGGGTCGAAGCTGCCGCAGGAGATCCGCATGTTCCCGCGCCATGCGCCGCGGCAGCCGACCAGCTGGGAGCTGCAGGAGAACGGCCGCATGTTCCCGCCCAACTACCTGCACGAAAGCTGGCGGGACTACCTGTACTGGGACGCCGAGCTGGAGAACTGAGGCCGCGTCCGGCCCGGCCGCCGCGCCGCCCACAGCGCCAACCCACCCACCACCAGGGCATAGATCAGGTTCATCCCCGCCATCGAGACCGGCAGGCCGGGCACGAGGTAGGTCGGCTCGTCGCAGGGCTTGGCGGGGGTGGCGGACATGCTGGCCAGCAGATCCTCCACGCTGCGGGCATTCCCGGCGGTGGGGGCCGCGCAGCCGGGCAGGGGGGAGGGCCACCAATGCGCCTCCACCCCCACATGCACCACCGCGAAGGCGCTCGAGGCGAGGATGGCGACTCCGGCCAAGCTCAGCAGCCAGCGGCGTGGCAGCCAAAGCGCCAGCAGCGCCAGGGCGGCGCCGATCCAGTAGGGCCAGCGCTGCCAGAGGCAGAGCAGGCAGGGATTCAGCCCGCCCCAGCGCTCAGAGGCCATGGCGAAGAGCGGCGCGGCGGCGGCCAGCACCGCGATCAGGACAGGCATGCCTAGTCCGCCGGGGAATCCACGGAGTCGCGGAGCATCTGGTCCATGGCGCGGGAGGGCTCGGCGCAGCCCGCCTGGCCGACCACATGCGCCGGCACACCGGCAACCGTGGTGCAGGGCGGCACCGGCTTTAGCACCACCGAGCCGGCGGCGATGCGCGCGCAGTGCCCGACCTCGATATTCCCCAGCACCTTCGCCCCGGCACCGATCATCACACCGCGGCGGATCTTGGGGTGGCGGTCGCCGCCTTCCTTGCCGGTGCCGCCCAGCGTTACGCCCTGAAGCAGGGAGACATCATCCTCGATCTCGGCCGTCTCGCCGACCACCAGCCCGGTGGCATGGTCGAGGAAAATGCCGCGGCCCATCCGCACGGCGGGGTGGATGTCGGTCTGGAACGCCACGGAGGAGCGGGACTGCAGCCAGAGCGCCATGTCCCGGCGCCCCTCCCGCCAGAGCCGGTGCGCCATGCGATGCACCGTGATCGCGTGGAAGCCCTTGTAGTAGAGCAGCGGCTCGAGGGCGCGGCTGGTCGCGGGATCGCGGTCCACCACGGCCATGATGTCGCAGCGCATCGTCTCGCGCAGCGCCGGGTCAGCCTCCAGAGCGCGTTCCAGGGTGCGGCGCAGCAGCGCCTCCGGCAGGTCGGCATGAGCAAGGCGCGCGGCGACGCGGCCAGAGAGGGCGGATTCCAGCGTCTCGTGCTGCAGCACGGCGGAGTGCAGGAAGCCGGCGAGCTCCGGCTCGCGCAAGGCGGCATCCTCGGCCTCGCGCCGGATGCGCGACCAGACGGGGTCCAGCAGGTCGGCGGTATCGCGTGAGGGAATCTGCGGCGCGGGATGGGTCATGCGGGCTCCTCGGCGGCGTGGCCGCGCAGGACGAGACTGAGGGGAAGCTGGCGCCGCACCCGGCCCTGGTCAAGCGCCGGAGCGGCTGGACCGGCTGGCGCTCCGCGCATAGCGTGCCCGTGCACAGGCAGCGAGGGAGGATCGGCCATGCCAGTCATCTGGGGGCGCGCGAACAGCAGCAATGTGATGAAGGTACTCTGGTTCTGCGCCGAAGCGGGGCTGGAGTTCGAGCGGCGCGATGCCGGCGGCACCTTCGGCGTCACCAGCGAGCCCGCCTACAAGGCGCGCAACCCCATGTCCCTGGTGCCCACCCTGGAGGAGCCGGACGGCTGGAGCCTGTGGGAAAGCAACAGCATCCTGCGCTATCTCGCCAGCACCACCCCCGGCGGAAAGGCGATGCTGCCGCAGGAACCGCGTGCCCGCGCCCAGGTCGAGCGCTGGATGGACTGGCAACTCGCCCATCTCACCGCGCCGATGACGACCATCTTCTTCACCCATGTGCGCATCCCGGAGGCAGAGCGCGATTGGCCCGCCACAGAAGCCGCCCTGACGCAGGCCGGGAAGCTGTGGCGCATCCTGGACCGGCAGCTCGAGGGCAAGGAATACGTCGAGGGCGCCTTCTCGGTCGCCGATATTGCCTTTGGCCCGCATATCCACCGCTGGTTCGCCCTGCCGATCAAGCGGGCGGAACTCCCGAACCTGCGCGCCTGGTACGACCGGCTGCTTGCCCGGCCGCATTTCGCCCGCATCATCGCCGGGCCTCCGATGACCTGACGGGAAAGCGGCTGAAGGCAGCGTGCCGGCACGCTGCCCCCGTGACGCGGCGCCGTGCTTGCGCTAGACCTGCGCGGCCGCGCGAGAGTGGCGGAACGGTAGACGCAGACGACTCAAAATCGTCCGACCTCGGTCATGGGGGTTCGAATCCCCCCTCTCGCATTTCCCCTTAGCGATCCGTCAGGCGCAGCTCGATGCGCCGGTTGCGTGCCAGTGCCTCGGGCGAATCGCCCGGGTCGATCGGCTGGTTGTCGCCGAAGGCAGCGGCCGCGACATGGTTGGCCGGAAGCCCCTGGCCGATCAGGAATTGCGCCACCGCGATGGCGCGGGCCGCCGAAAGCTCCCAGTTCGAGGCGTAGCGGCCACCGGCGCGCACAGGGCTGCGATCCGCATGCCCGTCCACGCGCAGGATCCAGGGCAGGTCGGCCGGGAATTTCCGGCTGACCTCCTTCAGCACCTCGGCCAGCTCGCGCAGCTGCTGCTGGCCGGCGGCGGAGAGGTCGGCGCTGCCCACCGGAAAGAGCACCTCGCCCTGGAAGACGAAGCGATCGCCCACGATGCGGACCTCCGGCCGCTCCCCCAGCACGTCGCGCAGCCGGCCAAAGAAGTCGCTGCGGTAGCGCTGCAACTCCTCCACCCGCTGTGCCAGGGCCGTGTTCAGCCGCTGCCCGAGATCGGCGATCTGCGTGTCCTTTTCGCGCCCGGCCTTCTCCTGCACGTCGAGCAGCCCGGCGATGTGGGAGAGCTCGGCGCGTAGTTCGGTGAGCTGACGGTTCAGCAGCGCCACCTGGGCCTCGGCACTCTCCGCCAGCCGGGTCTGCTCGCCGGCCTTGGCCTCGGCCTGCTGGCGGCGCCCGGCTTCGACCTCCGTCCGCTGTTCCTGCGCCTCGGCGCGCGCCATTGCCTCGGCGGCGCGGCGTTCCAGCTCGTCGCGCAGGGCGGTCAGCGCCCGCACCTGCTCGGCGAGGCGCGCAAGCTCCTTCTGCTGCTGGTCGGCGGTCTGCTGCTGCTCGGCCAGACTGCGACGGGTCTCGGTCAGGTCGCGCAAGGTCTGGGCGGTATCGCCGCCCAGCGCCTCGGCGCGGGAGCGGGCGGCGGCGAGGCGCTCCTCCAGGCTGGCGATGCGCTCGGTGGAGCCCTTGGCCGTCAGTTCCAGGTCGGCCAGCCGGGCGGCCAGCCGGTCGCGCTCGCTGCGCAGCGCATCACGCTCGGCGCTCTGCCGGTCGCGATCGTCGCGCAGCGTCGTGATCTGCGCCAGGGCGGCGTCGCGTGCCCCGCTGGCCACGCGAAGGTCCTCCGCCAGCCGTCCGAGATTGGCGCGCAGCTCCTGCCCCTGGCCGCGCTCCAGCGCCAGCATGTCGGATAGCTCGGCGACCTGCTGGTTCAGCCGGTCCAGCGCCTTGTCGCGCGAGGTCAGGGTGACGGAAAGGAAGCCCTGCGCCAGCACGAAGACCAGCAGCACGAAGATGATGACCATGAGCAGCGTGGACAGCGCGTCCACGTAGCCCGGCCAGGCATTGGGCGCTTCCCGCGCACCGCGGCGGCTCAGGGCCATGGCGTCAGGCCCCGCTCATCGGGGGCTCTCGTCGGCCAGCGCGGCGATGGTGCGGGCGAGGATCTTGATCTCGCCGCGGATCTCGGCCGTGGCCTGGGCACGGCCCTGGGCGAGGTCCTCGACCAGCCGCGCCATATAGACTTCGAGGTTACGTAGATGGATGCGCGAGGCCTCGTCCAGCGCGCCATGGGTGTGGAGCTGCTGCTGCGCCTCGGCCAGCCGGCTGAGAGTGGGCACCAGGCCCGACTGCCCTTCGGCGAAACGCTGCATGAGGGCCTGCTGGGCGCGCATCTGGTCGGCCATGATGGAGAGCCGGTCGGTCAGCGTGTTCAGCGCCTGGGTGATGGCGCCGCGGCCTTCCTCGCCGCGCGCCAGGATGCTTTGCAGGTTCTCCAGGTTCTCGGCGGTTTGCTCCAGCAGCGCCTGGACATAGGCGGGGACCGAGCCGCCGGTCTCGGTGTCGCCCAGCACGCCGGAGGAGAGGCGGGTGACGCCCGCCAGCCATTCCTCGAGCTCGTAATAGAAGCGATTCTGCGCTTGGCCCGCGGTGAGGTCGAGGAAGCCCAGCACCAACGCTCCGGCCAGGCCGAGCAGGGAGGAGGAGAAGGCCACGCCCATGCCGCCCAGCGGCTGCGCCAGGCCGGATTTGAGCTGGTTGAAGAGCTGGTTCAGGTCGCCGGAGCCGACCGACATGGTGTTGATGACATCGGCCACCGAGCCGATGGTCAGGATCAGGCCCCAGAAGGTGCCGAGCAGGCCGAGGAAGATCGACAGACTGGTCATGTAGCGCGACAGGTCGCGGCTTTCGTCGAGCCGCGAGGCAATGCCGTCGAGCAGGCTGCGCATGGCCGGAGCGGAGAGCGAGATGCGGTCGCTGCGCCGGGTGGCGAGCATCGAGGCCATCGGCGCCAGTAGGCGCGGCGGCGTGCGGGCGGAGCTGCCCGGCCGTGCGGAGCGGAAGCCCTCCAGCCACTCGACTTCCGGCCGAAGCCCGAGCACCTGGCGGATGTTCCAGGCGACGCCGAGCAGCAGCACCGCCAGGATGACGCCGTTCAGCACCGGATTGGCCGCGAAGGCGCGCAGCAGCGCGCCCGACAACACCACAGCCAGCGCGAGCACGGCGGCGAGGAAAACCAGCATCCGCAACAGGTAGTGGGTGGGGCGCGTCATGGGCGGCTCTGGCTCTGGCTGGCGGCGGCGCCGCTGCGGTTGGGAGGCGGCAGCAGCTCGATGGCGTCGCGCGCCTCGGCAGTGCGGCCCAGGGGGCGGATGTCGATGCGGGTGCCGTCCAGGCCCCCCTGTTCCAGCACATGCCGGATTGCCAGGGCATGCGCCAGCGAATCCCGGCGGGCGAGCGACATATCCTCGGGTGGGCCGGCCACCTGGGCCACCAGCGTGACCCGGCCGTGCGTCTCCTCGGCCAGCCAGCGGGCGATCTGCAGCAGCGTGGCCTGCGGCGCGCCCTCCACCACACCGCGCGCCAGAGATCCGGTTAGCCGCCAGCCGCCGCCCGGCATGGCCTCGATGCCGCGCGGCAGGTTGAAGCCAGGCTGCGGCATGGCCGGCGCCGGGCGAGGCGGGCGCGTCAGGTCAGGCGGGGCGGGCGCGGCAGGCGCGGGGTCCGCCGGCAGGGCGCCAGGGCGCCCCTGCGCAGGCGCGAGCGGCACCAGCAGCGCCAGCGGCAGGGCCGCCAGCAGCGGGCGGACACGGGAAAGAAAGAGGACGCGCATCATTGCGCAGCCTAGCCCACATCCGTGACTCGGCAAACGGGCGGGTGGGCAACTCGCTCGCCGCGCGGAATCAGGCCTCGCCGCGCGCCCTGCCGACGAGGCTGATGCCCTCGTTCACCACGTCCCGCAGCTTTGGCTGCAGGAAGGGATTGCCGGCGATGACGTTCCCGCTGGCGAAGGAATCGCCGCCCTCAGGGTCGGTCACGTAGCCGCCGGCCTCCTTCAGGATGATGACCCCGGCGGCGATGTCCCAGGGCTTGAGGCCCAGCTCCCAGTAGCCGTCGTAGCGGCCGGCGGCGGTCCAGGCGAGGTCGAGCGAAGCGGAGCCCATGCGGCGGATGCCGGCGACCTGCGGCATCAGCTTCGCCAGGATCGCGGTGAACTCGGCCTTGCGCGGCACCTTGGCGAAGGGGATGCCGGTGGCGAAGACGGCGCTCAGCATGTCGCGCCGGCCGGAGACGCGCAGGCGGCGGTCGTTCAGGAAGGCGCCCACGCCCTTCTCGGCCCAGAACATCTCATCGGCGGCCGGGTTGTAGATGACGCCGGCGACGATCTCGCTGGTGCCCTCGCCGGTGCGCTTCTCGATGCCGATGGAGACCGACCAGTGCGGGATGCCGTGCAGGAAGTTGGTGGTGCCGTCCAGCGGGTCCACCACCCAGCGCCATTCCCAGTCGCTGTTGCCGCTCTGCCCCTCTTCCTCACCGAGGAAGGCGAAGTTGGGGCGGGCGCGGCCAAGTTCGGCGCGCAGTGTCTCCTCGGCGCGCAGATCGGCCTGGGAGACGAAGTCGCCCGGACCCTTGGTGCTCACCTGCAGCTGCTCGACCTCGCCGAAGTCGCGCAGCAGGCGGCGGCCGACCTTCTGCGCGGCGGCCACGACGACGTTCAGGGCGGGGGAGAGGCGGGCGGATGCGGCCACGGCGGGGGAACTCCGGATCAACGGATATGCTGCTCGGCGACGGGGCGGGGCCCCTCCGCAGTCTCCCGCCGGAGCGCCGGGCGCTCCGGGCCTTCCCACCGTCCGGCAGCGGAGAACCGGTGGAGAGGGGCGGGGATCCGGGGCGCCGGCTGGCGCCCCGCGGGTCAAAGGGTGGCTTTCCGGCCCTTAGCCCTTGGCGCGCTCGACGTAGGAACCATCCTCTGTCTTCACCACGATCTTCTCGCCGGCGGTGACGAAGGGGGGCACCAGGGTCTTCACGCCATTGGAAAGCACGGCGGGCTTGTAGGAGGAGGACGCCGTCTGCCCCTTCACCACCGGATCGGCCTCGGCCACCTCCAGCGTCACGTTGGGCGGCAGGTCCATGGCCACCGGATCGCCCTCGATCAGCTTCACCGAGACGGTCATGTTCTCGGTCAGGAAGGGCAGGCGATCACCGAGGATGGCAGCCGGGACGATCGTCTGCTCGAAGGTCTCGGGGTCCATCAGCACCAGGTTCTCGCCGTCGGCATAGGAGTAGGTGAACTCCTTGTCCTCGGTCATCAGGCGCTCGACGGTGTCGGCGGTGCGCCAGCGGTCGTCCTTCTTGGTGCCGGTCTTGATGTCGCGCATCTCAACCTGGATGAAGGCGCCGCCCTTGCCCGGGGTGATGATCTGGATCTTCAGCACCGTCCAGCGCCGGCCCTCGTACTCGATGACCTGACCGGGGCGCATCTGGTTGGCCTGCTGCTTCATGGGCTTGGCACCTGCTTCACGGGGCTGAACGAACAAGGCGCGGGGCTTTGCGGCACCGCGCGGGCGGGCGGCGTTTACCCGCCATGGGCCGCCGAGGCAACCATTCCGCACGCAGGGCGGACCTCGCCAGAACGAGGGGACTGCTCAGCCGGCGGGCGGCGATGCGGCAGGCTCGATCCCCAGGCGTGTCAGCATCGCCTCCAGTTCGGCCAGCAGGAGGTCCTGGCAGGCGGGCAGATCCGTGCCCCGCTCCTGCAGCAGCGCGCCCAGTTCGGTGCGCATCTGGGCCAGCAGGGCGGAGCGGTCACGGGTTCCGTCCAGCAGTTGTCGCAAGGCACGCTGCGCGACGGAGTGCAGCAGCTCGCGCTCGAAGGGTTCGAGCTGCTCTGGCGCTGGCTCCTGGCCGTGGCCAGCCGGTGGGAGGGAAGGATGCGTGCTCACGCGCGGAATGTGGCGCCGGGGCGCTTGGTGCGGCAAGAGGGAGCGGCACAGCCGCATAGAATGGCTCAGAGAATTTGCAAAAAAGAGACAATTCGGTGCGGATAACCTGCGTATCTGGACGAACTTCCTCTCTTAAGCGTCTCAATTATAGAGATGGGCGTAAAAACTTCTCGCGCAACGGTGAGGGCCGTGGCAAAGACTGGGCGAACCGGAAACCAGCTGTGGCGACATGACCCATCATCTTGCCAGCGAACTCCTGCCTCCGCCTGCCGCGCCCTTGATCCGCCTGATCGGCCGCGTCGCCCAGGCGCAGGATGCCGCCTGGACGGCGGGCCACGCGCTGACGGCCACGCTGCTGTCCATCATGGAGGCGGAACTGCGGGTCGCGGCGGATCTGAAGCGGTCCGAGGCGGCCCGCCGCGCGCGGCGGGCCGCCTCATCAGCCGTTCAATAGGCGACGTGGCCGAAGGCCGCCTCCATCAGCATATACAGCGCGCCCCCGGCCAGGAAGCCGACCAGGGTGCCGTTCACCCGGACGAATTGCAGGTCGCGCCCCACCCGTAGCTCGATCTTGTCCACCACCGTTGCCGTGTCCCAGCGGCCCACCACCCCGGCGATGAACTCGGCGATGCGCGCCTGGACCGCGGGCAGGGCGCCGCGCAGCATGCCTTCCAGCCAGAGGTTCAGGCGCTCGCGGGCGGCGGCATCCTCGGCCAGCATGGTGCCGAGATTGCCGAAAAGGCCTGAAAGCAGCGCTACGCTGCGCCCCTCAGGCGCCGCGGCGTCCTGGGCTACCGCCTGCTTCATCCGCCCCCAGATATCGCCCAACCAGACCGCGACGGTGGGATGCGCGAGGGCCTTACGGAGAGCGGCACCAACGGCGGCGGCGCGCTCCGGGTCGTTCTCCAGCCGGTCGATCTCGGTGTGCAGCCAGGCCTCGAAGGCGGTGCGCAACTCGCTGTCACCGGGCTCCACCTTCTCCAGCTCCTGATTGATCGCCGTAAGGATGCGGCGGGCCACCGTGCCGCCGGCCAGCCAGCCGACCAGCGCGCCGCCCTCGGCGCGGACGCGCGCCTGGATGGCCAGGCGAAGGTCTTCTTCCTTGGCGGCCAGAAGCACCTTGATCTGCTCGACCGCCAGGCCGAAGACCGCCTGGTGCTGGCCGCCCGCCATCATCGTCCGCAGCATGCGCGCCAGCAGCCGGGCGGCGGCGGGGCCGGAGACCATGCGCGGCAGCAGGCGGACCATGAGGCGACGCGCGCGGCCATCCTCCATGGCGTTCAGCAGGCGCGGCAGGTTGGCAGCCAGGGCTTCCGCGAAGGGTCGGGTATTGGCCGGGTCGCTCAGCACCCGGCGCAGCAGCCCGGCGAGATCCACCCGCGCCAGCAGGCGCTGCACCTCGGCCTCGGTCAGCACATGGTTACCGACGAAGCGTCCGAGGCCACGGCCGAGCCGCTCCTTCTGGTGTGGGATAATGGCGGTATGCGGGATGGGCAGGCCGAGCGGGCGGCGGAACAGCGCCGTCACCGCGAACCAGTCGGCCAGGCCGCCGACCAGCCCGGCCTTCGCCGAGGCCTGCAGCAGCTCGGCCCAATAGCCCGGCGGCAACTGATAGGCGCCGAGCATCAGCGCGGCCATGACCAGCAACAGGGTGGTGGCGAAGCGGCGGTAGCGGGCGAGGTTGCGGCGAAGCTCGGCCTCGGGATCGGGAAGGGGGGGCATGCCATGCATCGCTGCGGAAGGTAGTGCGGGTATGGCCCGGGCGGGAGCCGCCGGGGATGACAATCCGCAGCAGGCGCCCGGGCGGGTTGTTTCCAGCCGTCGGTGAGGCTTGCTGCCAGCGAGGGAAATGTTATTCTATAACACCATGATCCCCTGGCTCTCCGATCCCCTGGCGCTCTCCGCCGGCGCCCCGGCCCGCCTGCTGCTGGCCGCTGTCGTGCTGGTGCTGCTCTGGGCCGCTGTTTTCTGGGCACGCACCGCATGAGCCGGGGCGAGGGCATCCTGCTCACCGATCTGACGCTGACCCATGGGCGGCGGCCGGCGGTGCATCATATCTCCGGCCGTTTCGCGCCCGGCAGCCTGACCGCCATCGTGGGGCCGAACGGGGCGGGCAAGTCCACCCTGCTGCGCGCCATCGCCGGGCTGCATGCGGCGCAGGAGGGCCAGCTCACCGCGCCGCGCCATGACATCGCCCTGCTGCCGCAGGCGGCGGCGCTGGACCGCGCCTTTCCGGTTTCCTGCCTGGATGTGGTGCTGTTCGGTCACTGGAACCGGGCCGGCGCCTTCCGGGCGCTGCGGCCGGCCGAGAAGCAGGCGGCGCGCGCCGCACTGGCGGCGGTCGGGCTGGAAGGTTTCGAGCGCCGGCCAGTGGGCAGCCTCTCCGCCGGCCAGTTCCAGCGCGTGCTCTTCGCTCGCCTACTGGTGCAGGACGCGCCGGTGATCCTACTGGACGAGCCCTTCAACGCCGTGGACGCCCGCACCGCCGCCGACCTGCTGGCGCTGGTGCATCGCTGGCATGGCGAGGGCCGCACCATTCTGGCCGTGCTGCACGACCTCGACCTGGTGCGGCAGCAATTTCCCGAGACCCTGCTGCTGGCACGCGAGCCCATCGCCTGGGGCGCGACCGCCGAGGTGCTGACCGCCGCCAACCGGCTGAAGGCCCGCATGATGGCCGAAGCCTGGGACGCCGAGGCCGAGGCCTGCGACCGCAGCGCCGCCTGACATGCTCCACCTCGCCTGGGATGCTCTCGGGAATACCCTCTGGGCACCCTTCGCCGAGTTCGGCTTCATGCGCCGGGCGCTGGTTGGTTGCCTGGCCCTTTCCCTGGCCGCGCCGCCGCTCGGCGTCTTCCTGATGCTGCGGCGGATGAGCCTGACCGCCGATGTCCTGGCGCATGGCATCCTGCCCGGCATCGCCATCGGCTTCCTGGTGGCGGGGCTCTCGGTCACCGCCATGTCGCTGGGCGGGCTGGCCGCCGGGCTGATCGTCGGCGTCGGCGCGGGGGCCATCTCGCGTGCCACTGGCGGGCGGGAGGATGCGGCGCTGGCCGCCCTCTATCTCGTCGCCCTGGCCCTTGGCGTGACGCTGATCTCCACCCGGGCCGGCTCAGTGGAACTGTCCCACCTGCTCTTCGGCAGCGTGCTCGGTGTGGATGACACGGCGCTGTTCCTGATGGCGGGCATCGCGAGCCTGACCTTGCTGGCCCTGGCCTTCGCCTGGCGGCCGCTGGTGCTGGAATGCTTCGACCCCGGCTTCGCCGCCGCCGTGCGTGCGCGCGGCGGCGCGTGGCACATGCTGTTTCTGGTGCTGGTGGTGCTGAACGTGCTGGCGGCTTTCCAGGCGCTCGGTACGCTGATGGCCGTGGGGCTGATGATGCTGCCGGCGGTGGCGGCACGCTACTGGGGGCGCAGCGTGGGCGGGTTGGCCTATGCCGCCGCCGGCATCGCCATGTTCTCCAGCGTCGTGGGGCTGCTGCTCTCCTATCACTACGACTTGCCCAGCGGGCCGGCCATCGTGTTGGTGGCGGGCGGGATCTGGGTGCTGTCCGTGCTGGCCGGGCCGGTGGATGGATTATTCACGCGCCTGTTTCACCGGCCGCATCTGAGCGGATGACATGGCCGCCGGGCTGCTGTCGCGCGGCCCCAAGCTGCATCGGGCCCGGGTGCGACGGCTTTGTGATCTCCGCCTCCTGCGCAGCGGAATAAAACCCGCTCAGCCAAGGAGGATGCGATGAACATCAACTGGTCAATCCTCGTCCCTGGGCCTGGCGACGTCACCATTCCGACCTACGGCAATTACGGCGGCCCGGGATATTCCAACGGTGAGGTTCTCGCTTCGCCGGACCAGCCGGTCGATTACACGGCGCCGCCGGTCGATGCGCTGGACGAACTCTTCCGCACCCATGACATGGTCTATGATTCGCCGGACAGGCAGGTCCGGGCCGAGGGCGATCTGGCGCTGATCCAGGGCATCGAGGCCCTGTCCCAGAACCCGCTGCCGCCCGAGCAGAGCCTTTATGGGGGCGCGGCGATCCTGGCCGGGATCAGGCAGATGGCGGCGGTCAATGACCATCCCGAATTGCTGAGCCAGCCGGAGCTCTTCGCGGCCCTCGGCACGGCCGCGGAGGATATCCAGGCCGGGCTGAGCCACCTGGAACCCGCCGATGCTGCCGGCTTGGCCTCCTGGCTGCAGCAGGCCAGCGATCTGCCGCTGACCGACATCCTCTTCTAGTGTCCCGCCCGCGAAGTTCGCTGCATTTGCGGTGGATCAAGCGGATCAGGAGACCACCGAAAAGAACGGCGAGTGTCCAGCTTCCGAAGCCCGCAGGATTTCGGAAGCTGGACACTGGGAGCGGAGGGGGCAGGCAGCGCCTCTCGCCGCGGCAGGACGACCATGGCACTCTTTCCTTGTTCCCTGCATGAAGGACTGCCCATGGCCGAGCAAACTCCCCGCATCCGTCGCCTCGCTGAAGAGGAGCGCCTCTGCGGCGCCAGCGTTGCCGGCGGCTTCGTCTTTCTGGCCGGGCAGGTGGCGGACGACGCCTTGCTCGATGCCGAAGGGCAGACCGCCGACATCCTGGCGCAGATCGACGCGCTGCTGGCCGAGGCCGGCACCGACAAGCGGTCGCTGCTGCAGGTGCAGATCGTGCTGGCCGACATCAACGACATCGCGGCGATGAACCGCGCCTGGGACCGCTGGCTCGACCCGGCTCATAAGCCGGCACGCATGACGATCGAGGGCAAGCTGGTGGACCCGCGCTGGAAGGTGGAGATCACCGGCATCGCGCTGGCGCCGCGTTGAAGGCGGGGCCATTCCGTCCCCGAAGCTGATTGCCGATAATTAACAGGACGGCAATTTTCCTCTAAGTCCTGTATAAGACACGTTTTTTTGCCGCGCCCGTCCGTTCTGGCCAGGCGCGGCCGCACCCGGGCCGATAGCGGATAATGTCGCTGCCGCGTTGAAAGCGGTAGGGAGCGCGCGTGCGATGCCGCCCGCCTCCTGGGTCTGTCCCTTGGGCCTGTGCGGTGCCGCGCATGGAAACGTTCCCGCCCGGTAGAAAAACGACAGTCATGGCCGCATTGGGCGCCCGCGCCGCGATGCGGGCATGCCCTGGGCCGTGCGGTGGCGTGCTGGTTTGGGGAAGTGGTTGATGTTGAGACGCTGGCTTGGCCTGCTCTACGTGCAGGTGCTGATCGCGATCGTGCTGGGCGTGCTGCTGGGCGCCTTCTACCCGTCCGCCGGGGCGGCCATGAAGCCGCTGGGCGACGCCTTCGTGAAGCTCATCAAGCTGATCATCGCGCCGGTGGTCTTCTGTACTGTGGTGCACGGCATCGCCAGCGTGCGGGACGCCAGCAAGGTCGGCCGCGTCGGGCTGAAGGCGATCCTGTATTTCGAGGTGGTCTCCACCTTCGCGCTGGCGCTCGGCCTGATCGTCGCCAAGGTCTTCCACACCGGCGCCGGCTTCAACATCGACCCGGCGCAGCTCGATGCGCATGCGGTGCAGGGTTACGCCCAGAAGGCGCAGAGCGACAGCGTCGTCGCGCATCTCATGGCCATCATCCCCGACAGCTTCTTCAGTCCCTTCGTCAGCGGGGACCTGCTGCAGGTTCTGCTGGTCGCCGTGCTGACTGGCTTCGCCATCAATGCCCTGCCGGAGAAGGCGCGGGTGGCGACGGCCGGGGTGGTGGACCGGATGGCCTCCGTGTTCTTCGGCATCGTCCGCATCGTGGTGCAGGCGGCGCCGGTCGGCGCCTTCGGCGCCATGGCCTTCACCATCGGCGCCTATGGCATCGGCTCGCTGCTGAGCCTGGGCGAGCTGGTGGCCACCTTCTATTTCACCTCGGTCCTCTTCGTCCTGCTGGTGCTGGGCGTCATTGCCTGGTTCTGCGGCTTCTCCATCCTGCGCTACCTCAACTACATCCGCGAAGAACTGCTGATCGTGCTCGGCACCTCCAGCAGCGAGAGCGTGCTGCCGCAGCTCATGCGCAAGCTGGAGCGGCTGGGCTGCTCGCCCAACGTGGTCGGGCTGACCGTGCCGCTGGGCTACAGCTTCAACCTGGACGGCACCAACATCTACATGACCCTGGCCACCATGTTCCTGGCCTATGCCACGAACACCCACCTGACGCTGGGCCAGGAGCTGACCATCCTGCTGGTGGCGATGCTGACCTCGAAGGGCGCCTCGGGCGTTACCGGCGCCGGCTTCATCACCTTGGCGGCGACGCTGTCCGTCATTCCGGACATCCCGATCCAGGCGCTGGCGGTGCTGGTCGGGATCGACAAGTTCATGAGCGAGTGCCGGGCGCTGACCAATCTCTGCGGCAACGGCGTCGCCTGCATCGCCGTCAGCCGCTGGGAGGGCGAGCTGGACGCCGGCCGCCTGCGCGCCGAGCTGGCCGCCGGCCCGAGCAGCCACGTGCTGGATGACGCCGTCCCCGCCAGCGCCGGCACGCCCCGCGCGGCGGAGTAAGGCCGTCTTCAAAGGAGATACGGGGAAAGCAGAAATGCGCTCGCGAAAGCGTGATTTCTGCTTCCCCTCGCCACCGCCCGCGGGCATGCTGCGGTGGCCCGGTGCGCTGCGCCGCCATGGCGCGGCCCTCGGATGGCCCCGCTTCTGCCGCAATGGCTGGGCAGCCTTTCCACGGTCCGCCACCTGAGAAGCCTTGCGATGCCCATCGTCATTGGCCTGGAACCTATCCTTCCTGCCGACCGCTTCGCGGGAGGTCTGGCATGACGGGCACCGGCTCCGCCTGGCGCGGGCGCCGCGTGCTGGTCACGGGGGGCGCCGGCTTCCTCGGCAGCGGCCTCTGCCATACGCTCGCCGCGGCGGGCGCCGATGTGGTGGCCCTCGACGCCATGCTGCCGGATGGCGGGGCCAATCGCGCCAATCTCGCCGGCAGCGGCGTCCGGCTGGTCGAGGCCGACCTGCGCGAGGCCGATCTCGCGCCCTATGCCGAGGGGCTGGATGCGGTGTTCAACCTCGCTGCCCAGACCAGCCATGCCGGCAGCATGGCCGATCCCTTCACCGACCTCGCCATCAATGCCACCGCGCAGCTCCGGCTGATGGCGGCGCTGCGGGCGGGTTCCCCGAAGGCGGTGGTGGTGCATGCCTCGACGCGGCAGTTCTACGGCCGCCCACGCTACCTGCCGGTGGACGAGAAGCACCCCGTCGCGCCGCCCGATGCCAATGGCGTCTCCAAGCTGGCGGGCGAGCAGTACTGGCTGATGGAAGGGCGGGTGCATGGCCGCCCGGTCGTCGCGCTGCGTCTGACCAATTGCTACGGCCCGCGCCTGCGGGTGAAGGACGCGCGGCAGACCTTCCTGGGCATCTGGTTCCGCCGCCTGCTGGAGGGCGAGGCCTTCGAGGTCTGGGGCGGCGAGCAGCTGCGCGACCTCGCCTACCTCGACGATGTGGTGGCGGCCTTCCTGCGCGCCGCCGAGACACCCGCCTGCGCCGGACAGGCCTTCAACATCGGCGGGGCGCCGCCGGTCTCGCTGCGCGAACTGGCCGAGCTGGCGATCGCCGCGAACGGCTCCGGCCGCTACCTGGTGCGGGAGTTCCCGGCGGAGCGCGCGCCCATCGACATCGGCAGCTTCCATGCCGATGATGCTGCCTTCCGCGCCGCCACCGGCTGGGCTCCGGCGGTGTCGTTGCAGGAGGGGCTGCGCCGCAGCCTCGACTGGTTCCGCCCGCGTCTCAACGATTACCTCTGACCGCGTTAGCCTCCCGAAGGAGAAGGGCAGATGGACTTGCCCGCGATCACCGTCCCTCAGGCCGACCCGGGCGCCGCCTACCGCGCCCAGCAGCCGGCCATCGATGCCGCCATCGCCCGCGTCCTGCACTCGGGCTGGTACATCCTGGGCTCGGAGGGAGCGGCCTTCGAGCAGGAATTCGCCGAATGGCTCGGCCTCGCCCGCGCCGTGGGCTGCGCCAATGGCACGGATGCGCTGGTGCTCGCCCTGCGCGGCCTGGGCATCGGGCCGGGCATGACGGTGGCCACCGTCTCGCATACTGCCGTCGCCACCGTGGCGGCGATCGAGATGGTCGGCGCCACCCCGCTGCTGCTCGACATCGACCCCGACACCTACACCATGGACCCGGACGAGCTACTGGCCGTGCTGGATGATCCGCCGCCGGGCCTGCCGCCGATCCGTGCCGTGATCCCGGTGCATCTCTACGGTCAGGCCTGCGATCTCGTGCCGATGCTGGAAGCCTGCCGCGCCGCCGGCGTGGCGGTTATCGAGGATTGCGCCCAGGCGCATGGCGCCACCCTGGGCGGGCGGATGCTCGGCACCTTCGGCGACGTCGCGGCCTTCAGCCTCTATCCGACCAAGAACCTCGCCGCCCTGGGCGATGCCGGCATCATCGCCACCGCCGATACGGCGCTGGCCGAGCATATCGCGGCGATCCGGCAATATGGCTGGAAGCGCCGCTATCTCTCGGACATGGTCGGCGTGAACAGCCGTATGGATGAGTTGCAGGCGGCGGTGCTGCGGGTGCGGCTGCCGTTGCTGGCCGCCGCTAATGCCCGGCGCCAGGCCATCGCCGCCGCTTATGACGCGGCGCTGGCGGGCGGCCCGGTCGCGCCACCCACGCGACGGCCAGGGGCGGAGCACGTGTTCCACCAATATGTCATCCGCAGCGCGGAGCGCGAGGAGCTGGCGATGTGGCTGCGCGCCCAGGGTGTCGCCACGGCGATCCACTATCCGCTGCCGGTGCACCAGCAGGAGGCCTATCGCGACCGCACCCCCCTAGGCCCGGCCGGCTGCGCCGAGACGGAGGCAGCGGCCCGCGAGGTGCTGAGCCTGCCGATCTATCCCGAGCTGAACGATGCCCAGGTGGAACTGGTCTGCGCCGCTCTGCGCCAGCTCGCGGGCTGAGTCGCGCGGGTGGGGGAGGGGAAATCCTTCCCCATGCCGGGTGGGCGGCGCTATAGGCCGGCGGATCGCTCACCCTGGTGGATAACAACCCCCCGATGCTGCGACTGACCGAACTGAGGCTGCCGCTCGATCACCCCGAGCCGGCGCTGCGCGCGGCGGTGCTCGCGCGCCTTGGCATCGCCGATGCCGAGCTGCTGGATCTGCATGTCTTCCGCCGTGGCTATGACGCGCGCAAGAAGACCGCCATCCAACTCATCTACACGCTCGACCTGACCCTGCGGGACGAGGCGGCCGTGCTGCGCCGCCACCGGGGCGACCGGCATATCGGGCCGAGGCCGGACACCACCTACCGATTTGTCGGCCATGCGCCCGCGGGCTTCACCCGGCGCCCGCTGGTGATCGGCGCCGGCCCCTGCGGGTTGCTGGCGGCGCTGCTGCTGGCGCAGATGGGCTTCCGCCCCATCATCCTGGAGCGCGGCAAGGCGGTGCGCGAGCGCACCAAGGACACCTGGGGCCTGTGGCGACGCAGCGCGTTGAACTCCGAGTCAAACGTGCAGTTCGGCGAGGGCGGCGCCGGAACCTTCTCGGACGGCAAGCTCTACAGCCAGATCAGCGACCCGCAGCATCACGGCCGCAAGGTGCTGGAGGAATTCGTCAAGGCCGGTGCGCCGGAGGAGATCCTCTTCGTCTCCAAGCCGCATATCGGCACCTTCCGGCTGGTGACGATGGTCGAGCACATGCGGCGGAGCATCGAAGCGCTTGGCGGCGAATATCGCTTCGAGAGCCGCGTGACCGACCTGCTGGTCGACACCGCGCCGGACGGCACGCGCCAGATCCGCGGCGTGGCGCTGGCGGATGGCAGCGTTCTGGAATCCGACCATGTCGTGCTGGCGGTGGGCCACAGCGCGCGCGATACCTTCGAGATGCTGGAGCGGCGCGGCGTCTATGTGGAGGCCAAGCCCTTCTCCATCGGCGTGCGCATCGAGCACCCGCAGCGGATGGTCAACGAGTGCCGCTTCGGCCCCTACGCCGGCAACAAGCTGCTCGGCGCCGCCGACTACCGGCTGGTGCATCATTGCCGCAATGGGCGCGCGGTCTACAGCTTCTGCATGTGCCCGGGCGGCACGGTGGTGGCGGCCACCTCGGAGCCGGGGCGCGTCGTCACCAATGGCATGAGCCAGTATCAGCGCGCCGAGCGCAATGCCAATTCGGCGGTCGTCGTCAGCATCACGCCGGAACAGGACTTTCCCGGCGGCCCGCTGGCGGGAATCGACCTGCAGCGGCGGCTGGAGGAGGCAGCCTTCCGTGCCGGTGGCGGCGAGTATTATGCCCCCGCCCAGACGGTGGGAGATTTCCTGGCCAGCCGCCCCTCGACTGCCCTTGGCGAGGTGGTGCCCTCCTATAAGCCGGGCGTGACGCCGACTGATCTGGCCGCCTGCCTGCCGGATTATGCCGTCGCGGCCATTCGCGAGGCCTTGCCGGCCTTCGACCGCCAACTCCGCGGCTTCGCCCGCCCTGACGCGGTGATGACAGGCGTGGAGACGCGGACCTCCTCGCCGGTGCGGGTGAAGCGGGGCGAGGATCGGCAGAGCCTGAACACGCGCGGCCTCTATCCGGCCGGGGAGGGGGCGGGCTATGCCGGCGGCATCCTCTCGGCGGCCGTGGACGGCATCAAAACCGCCGAAGCCGTGGCGCGGAGCCTGCTCGGCCTTGAGGCCACCGTGCCAGTCAGGGCCGCCTGAGCGAGGGAGCGCATTCGCGACAAATCGTGCAGAATTTTGCGCATTGTCTCGATTTTGGAATATTTTCGCTCGCCTATCGCCTTGCCCTGCCGCAATCTCAACAAAATAGGCGCCCAGGCTGCGGCGCACCGGCGGCTCTGACGCCGGGAGGTCGAGGGGGGAGCATCGCGTGACCTACAGCTTTCCCGGGGCGCCGCGTGGCGTCGCCCCGCGGCAGGACCGGCTCCGCGCCGCGCAACGCACGGCGCTGATCTGCCTCGGCGTGGTGGCGCTGACGGTGGCTATGGTGCTGTTCGCGCTGCTGCGGACGCCGATGAAGGACGACCTGGCTTGGCTGCTCTGGGTCGCACGGCAGTGGCTGCGCGGGGAAGAGCTTTACGTCGATATCGTCGAGGTGAACCCGCCGCTGATCGTCTGGATCAACGCGGTGCCGGTCATGCTGGGCGACCTGCTGGGGCTGGCCGCCAAGCAGGTGGCGCTGCCGCTCTTCGCGGCGGCGGCGCTCGGCTCGGCCTGGAGCAGTGCGCGACTCCTGCAGGGAGTCGGGCCGGTTTTCGCGCGCCCGGTCCCGGTCTTTGCCGCCATCGCCTGCGTGCTGCTGGTGACGCCGGGCGTCGAGTTCGGGCAGCGCGAGCACCTGCTGGTGATCGGCATGCTGCCGCATCTCGCCCTGCTGGTCCGCATGCTGGAAGGGCTCCCCGTCTCCCGCGCGGCGATGCTCGGCACAGGCGCGCTCGCCGGGTTGGGCTGCGCCCTCAAGCCGCGCTACCTGCTCTGCATCGCAGCGGTGGAACTGGCGGGCTGGCTGCATCGCGGCTTCCGCCTGCGCCTTTCCCCGATCGTTGCCGGCGCGGTGGCGGGGCTCTACGCGCTCGCCATCCTGTTTTTCTACCCCGCCTTCGTCGAGCGCGCCGTGCCGCTGGCACTGACGCTCTATGGCGGCACCGACACCGCGCCGTGGCAACTCGCTCTGGAGTCCTGGAAGCTGCTGCTGGGCCTCGGTGCCTGCGCGCTGCTGATCTGGCGGACGCCGCGTGGCAGCGCCGCCGCCGGGGTAATGATGGTGCTCACCGCCTTCGCCCTGGCCGCGACGGTGGCGATGTTCCTGGACGGCAAGAACTGGTTCTATCATCGCATCCCCGCGCTGATCGCGGTGGTCTTCGCGCTGCTGTTCTGGTGCGCCGATGCGGTGCTGCGCCGCCGTCCCGTGCCCTGGCGCGGCGCGCTGATGGCGGCCGCCCTGGTGCCACTGGCGCTTTTCGCGACCAATATCTCCGGCCGCTTTTATGAGCGGCTGGTGCTGGCGGTAGAGCCGGATCTGACCACCGAAGTCCGGCTGGAGAAGCTGATCAAGCGGGAGAAGGTGCGCTCCTATGTGGCCTTCTCGGAATGGATCGGGCTGGGTTTCCCGGTGGTGAACAACACCGATGTCACCTGGGCCTCCCGTTTCGACTCGATGTGGGCCCTGCGCGGCGAGTTGTGGCGCGCCCGGCGGGATGGCGTCGCGCCGGAGGAATGGCCGATCCGCCGCTGGGTGGTGCAGGACTTCATGGAAGGCTGCCCGGACCTTGTGGTGGTGGACCGGCGCGGGGAATCGATGAACTATCCGGCCATCCTGTCCCAGGCCAATCCCGGTTTCGCGGCGGTCTGGGCGCGCTACCGGCAGATCGGCGTGGTGGACGGATTGCAGGTGTACCGGCGGCAGGGCGAAGGCTGCGGCAGCCCCGCCGGCCTGCAATAGAGCAGATCCCGATCAGGCGGAATCGCCTGATCGGGTGAAGATGCTCGCAGAAACAATCTCTAGAGCGTTACCCGTGAGCCAATGCGAGGGGAGAACGTTCTAAGGCTTTCCCGCCGCATCCCTCCTCGGCCAGGGGAGGGGCGCCTTCCGCATCTTGTGCCGCCGCTGTCATCCGGCCACGCTTGACAGGCCGCGCCGCCGCGTCATGGCTCGCCGCCATGGTGGGCAAGTTCTTCGAGCGGATCATCGACCCCGTAGCGGCGCCGGGCGCGCGGGCCAGCCGGGTGCTGGGCAGTGCCGTTCCGGAGCAGCCACCACCTCGCAGCCTGGCTGCCTTCTACTGGTACTTCATCCGGCAGGCGCGGGCGCTCTTCCTGATGCTCTTCGCCGCCGGGCTGGCTGTCGCGCTGCTCGACGCCTCGATCCCGGTCTTCATCGGGCGGATCGTCGCGATGCTCTCGACGGGTTCCCCGCAGACGGTGCTCGCGGAGAACTGGCACCTCCTGCTCGGCATGGCCCTGGTCCTGCTGGTTGGACGGCCCCTGGCCATCCTGGCGCAGAACCTGATCGGCCAGCAGGCCATCAATGCCACCGTCACCAGCATGATCCGCTGGCAGAGCCATTGGCACGTGGTGCGCCAGGGCTGGGCCTTCTTCCAGGAGGATTTCGCCGGGCGCATCGCCACCCGCGTCATGCAGGCCGGGCCGGCGCTGCGCGAGAGCGTGGTGCAGTCGGTTAACGCCGTCTGGTACATCCTGGTCTATGGCACCGGCGCGGTGGCCTATCTGGCCTCGGCCGATCTCTGGCTGGCGGCGCCGATCCTGGTCTGGTTCGCCGGCTACTGCACGCTGCTGCGCATCATCGTGCCGCGCCTGCGGGCGCGGGCGCGCGCTGCCTCGGAACAGCGCAGCCTGCTCACCGGCCGCATCGTGGACAGCTACACCAACATCCTGACGCTGAAGCTCTTCGCCCGCGCCGAGGACGAGGACGCCTTCGTGCGCGAGGGGGTGACGGGCCTGACCCAGGCCTTTCAGCGGCAGATGCGGATGATCACGCTGAACGGCCTGCTGCACTCCTCGCTCAATGCACTGATGATCTTCGCCACGACGGCCATCGCGCTGCATCTGTGGAGTGTCGGGCGCATCGAGGTCGGCATCGTCGCCACGGCGCTGCCGATGGCCTGGCAGCTCAACAGCATCTCCGGCTGGGTGGCCTTCAACGTCGCCTCCATCTTCGAGAATGTCGGCGTGGTGCAAGAGGCGGCGGGCAGCATCGCCGTGCCGCCCACCGCGCCGGACCCGGCGGGCGCGCGGCCGCTGCGGGTGACGCGGGGTGCCATCCGCTTCGAGCATGTGCGCTTCGCCTATGCCGGCGGCGGCCGCGGCGTGCTGGAGGATTTCGACCTGGACATCGCGCCGGGCGAGAGGGTGGGGCTGGTCGGCCAGTCCGGCGCCGGCAAGACCACGGCGATGAACCTGCTGCTGCGCTTCTTCACGCCGCAGTCCGGCCGCATCCTGATCGACGGGCAGGACATCGCCGGCGTGACGCAGGAGAGCCTGCGCGCCGCCATCGGCGTCGTCACGCAGGATACGGCGCTGCTGCACCGCTCCGTGCGCGACAATATCCGCTATGGCCGCGCGCGTGCCACCGAGGCGGAGATCGAGGCCGCCGCGCGGCAGGCCGAGGCGCATGACTTCATCCGCGAACTGCACGACTGGCGCGGCCGCACCGGGTATGACGCGCAGGTGGGCGAGCGCGGGGTGAAGCTCTCGGGCGGCCAGCGCCAGCGCATCGCAATCGCCCGCGTGCTGCTGAAGAACGCCCCGATCCTGGTGCTGGACGAGGCGACCAGCGCGCTCGACTCGGAAGTGGAGGCGGCCATCCAGGAGCAGCTCAGCGGGCTGATGGCGGGCAAGACGGTGATCGCCATCGCGCACCGCCTCTCGACGCTGGCCAGCATGGACCGGCTGGTGGTGCTGGAGCAGGGCCGCATCATCGAGCAGGGCAGCCACGCCGAGCTGCTGGCGCGCGAAGGCGCCTATGCGCGGCTGTGGCGGCGGCAATCCGGCGGCTTCGTCGGAGGTTGACCCTTCGCCGCATCCTCCGGAAGCTGACAGGGCAGGAGGAGAGCAAGTCATGACCGCCACCCATCATCTGTCCGCCACGCCGCAGACCGTGCGGTTCGGCGCGTTCGATGCGGGCTTCCCACCGGTGCTGACCGTCGCTTCGGGCGACCTGGTGGTCATGCAATGCGTTTCCGGCCCCGCCGAGGTGATGCCGCCGCCGGAGAGTGGCCTTGGTGTGCCGCCGGCCCTGGCGGCGATCCACGAGGCGGTGGCGGCGGGCAGCCTGCCGCGCCTCGGCCCCCACCTGCTGACCGGCCCCGTCGCCGTGGCGGGCGCGGAGCGGGGCGACTGCCTGCGCATCGACATCGAGAAGATCGAGCTGGGCGCGGACTGGGGCTACAACCATTTCCGCCCGCTGGTCGGTACCCTGCCGGAGGATTTCCCCTACCGGCGCCTGATCCACATTCCCGTGGACCGCGCCACGCGGACCTGCCGGCTGCCCTTCGGCCCGAAGCGCGGCGACGCGGTGGAGGGGGTGACGCTGCCGCTCTCGCCCTTCTTCGGCGTGATGGGCGTGGCGCCGCCGGAGGCCTGGGGCACGATCTCCACCAAGGAGCCGCGCGCCCATGGCGGCAACCTCGACAACAAGGAGCTGGTGGAAGGCGCCACCCTCTACCTGCCGGTACATCGGCCGGGCGCGCTGTTCAGCGTCGGGGACGGGCATGGCGTGCAGGGCGATGGCGAGGTCTGCGTCACGGCGCTGGAGATGTGCCTGACCGGGCATTTCCGGCTGACGCTGGAGAAGGGCGGGGGAGCCGCGCAGCCCGCCCTGCGCTTTCCTCGTGCCGAGACGCCGACGCATTTCATCAGCATGGGCATCCACGAGGACCTGGATGTCGCGATGAAGCAGGCCCTGCGGGAGATGATCGCCTTCATCGTCGCCCGCGCGCAGATCTCCGCAGCGGAGGCGTACCAGTTCTGTTCCCTCGCGGTGGATTTCCGGGTGACGCAAACCGTGAACGGCGAAAAAGGCGTTCATGGCATGCTGCGAAAGGGCTTGCTGTTCTAAACTGCGCAGGCCGGCCAAGGCGGGATGCGAAGGGTGAGCGGCGGCCCCGCGTGTATTTCCTCAAGGTAAATTAACTTGCGCGTGGGGTTTTCCACACCTTTTTGGAGTCGCTGTCTCTGCCGCATCTTGTGCCCTACCCCGGCGTTTCACTACCGTATATGGTGGTGACGGCCAGGAGAGCGGGCATGGAATGGACAGCGGAAGCGATCGAGACCTTGCGGGCGCTCTGGGCGGAGGGACACTCGACCGCCGAGATCGGGCGCCGGATGGGCGTTTCCAAGAATGCCGTGGTGGGCAAGGCGCACCGCCTGAACCTCCCGCCACGCCCAAGCCCTATTCGCCGCGAGGAAGCGGGCGTGTCGGCCCCTGCGCCGGCCCCGGCCACGGCGCCCGAGACGGTGGCGGCCGCGCCCGCCCCGGCGCCCGTGGCTCCGCCGGCTCCCGCCGCGCGCCCGGCGCCGCCGGCTGCGCCGGCCTCGCCTTCTCTCTCCTCCACGCTGCCACCCGCCACGCAGCCCGTCGCTGGGCGCCCGCTGCCGGCGCCGCGCCGGCCTGCGCCACCCACCGCCGTGGTGCGGCCCTTCCAGCGTGTCGGCGGGCGCAGTTGTTGCTGGCCGATCGGCGAGCCCGGCACGCCTGAGTTTCGCTTCTGCACGTCCGAGGCCATTCCGGGGAAGCCCTACTGCCCCGAGCACGCCGCGGTGGCCTATGTGAAGGCCCGCGACCGTCGTGAGGACGCGGCCTGACACCACCTGCCGCCCCATGAAAAAGGCCCGGAGGAAGTGCTTCCTCCGGGCCTTTTTCGCATTCCGGGGCCTTTCAGAGCGGCGCTGTCTCCCGCCGGCCGATCAAGCGCCGGCGGATGGCGCCGGAGAGCAGGTCGATGGCGCCCACCGTCACCACCATCAGGATGATGATGAAGGCCACTTCGTCCCAGTGGCGCACCTTGATGCGCTCGGCGATCTGCAGCCCGATCCCGCCGGCGCCGACGACACCGAGAATGGCGGCGGAGCGGGTGTTACTCTCGAAGAAATAGAGCGCCTGCGCCAGCATCACTGGCAGCACCTGCGGCAGGATGCCGAAGCGGATCGCCTGCAGCCGGCTGCCGCCCGCGGCGGCGACTCCTTCGCCCGGCCGGGTCTCGGCATTCTCGATCGCCTCGGCATAGAGCTTCGACAGCACCGCGATGTCGCTGCTGACTATGGCGAGCACGCCGGCCAGCGGCCCGAGGCCGACGGCGCGCACATAGGCCAGCGCCCAGACGAGCTGGTCCACGCCGCGCATGCCGTCGAAGAGGCGCCGCAGCGAGAAGCGCAGCAGCGTCGCGGTGACGATGTTGCGCGCCCCGAGGAAGCCGAGCGGCACCGCCAGCAGGCTGGCGATCAGGCTGCCCAGAAAGGCCATGGCGACGCTCTCGGCCATGCCCTTCAGGATGTCCGCCCATAGTTCGCCCGGGTTGGGCGGGATCATCAGGCGCAGGATGGTCAGCAGCCCCGCGGCGCCGTTCCACAGCCGCGCGGGCGTGATGTCGAACAGCCAGAAGCTCCAGGCGAGCCAGGCCAGGAAGGCAGCGCCACCCAGCCAGCGCAGCGCGCGGCGGGAGGCGGTGGCGCCGAAGGCGCGCGGCTCGCGGCTGCGCCACGCGGCGACGGCGGCGGGGCTCAGACTCATCTCAGCGGGCTCCGGCGGCATGGGTCAGGCGATGACGCAGCTTCTCCGAAAGCAGGTCGATCAGCATGACGGCGAGGATGACGAGCACGACGATGGCGCTGATCTCCTCATAGTAGTTGAAGGCGATGACCTGATAGAGCTCCTGCCCGATGCCACCGGCACCGACGAAGCCGATGACGGTGGCGCTGCGAAGGTTGATCTCGAAGCGCAGCAACGCGTAGCTCAACAGGTTCGGTGCCACCTGCGGCAGGATGGCGTAGCGGCAGGCCTGCGCCCAGTTGGCGCCCGAGGCGCGCAGCCCGTCCCAGGCTTGCATCGGCGCGTTCTCCATCACCTCGGAGAACAGCTTGCCCAGCGCGCCCGCCGTGTGCAGGCCGATGGCCAGGATGCCGGCCAGCGGCCCGACGCCGAAGGCCCAGACGAAGATCAGCGCGGAGACGATCTCGGGCACGGTGCGAGTCGCCTCCAGCCCGCGCCGCGTGAGGTGGTGCAGCCAGCGGGAAGGGGCGAGGTTGCGCGCCGCCGGAAAGGCCAGCAGCAGCGCCACCGCGGCGCCGCCGAGCGTGGCGAGCGCCGCCATCTGCGCCGTCTGCAGCAGCAGCAGCAGCCAGGAATCGAGCCGGTAGAACCAGAAGGCCAGGCTGCCCTCGGCCTCGACTCCGGCAAACAGGGTGCTCCAGTGCAGCGTCGGCAGGATGCGGTGGAAATATTCGCCGATGCGCGGCAGGCCGGCAGCAAGCGAGGAGGGGTAGAACTCGCTCATCCACGCCGCGCCGAGGAAGGCGGCGGCGAGGATGGCGAACCCGGTCAGCCCCGTCAGGCGGCGCTGGCGGCGGAGCGCCTGGTAGGCGGCCTCCCCGCGCCGCACCGCCGGAAGATGGGCGGCCATGCTGTCCATTTTGGGCTCGGAGCGGGGAAGGGCCGCCGGGCTCAGGAGCGCCGCCGCCGCTCGGCCGCCTCTTCGCGGCGGAGCTGCACGATCGGCTCGAACTGCGCGTGGGTGATGCGGGCATAGCCCTTGCCGCCGCCGCGCTCGACGTCGGCGTAGATCTTCGGATACTCGGCGGGCAGCGCCAGGTGGAAGTCGGTGAAGTCCTTCTTGAAGGCGGCGGGCAACGCCTTGCGCACCACCAGCGGTCCGTTCGGGATGGGGCGCGACTTCCAGATGATGTTCACGTCGGACATCTTCAGCATGTCCTTCTCGACCATGGCGCGCAAGTTGCCGCGGCTGAAGCCTTCCTCCTGCTTGCCGATGCCGGAGGCCCAGGTGCAGCAGGCGTCGTACTGCTTCTGCAGCACGGCGACGACGCCCTGCTCATGCCCGCCGGCGAAGCCGGTGCGCGAGAAGTAGCTGTTGATGTCGATGCCCTCACCGCGCAGCTCGGAGCGCGGGATCAGATAGCCCGAGGTGGAGTTCGGGTCGGCCCAGGCGAGGGAATGGCCCTTCATCTGCGCCAGGCTGGTGATGCCGGAATCCTTCCGCGTCACCATGACGGAGATGTAGGAGATGGAGCCATCGGACTCGACCGGCACGACCAGCGGCTCCACCGCGCCATTGGTGTCGAGCCAGGTGCCGGCATAGCCGGAGGCGCCCATCGAGGAGGCCTCGATCTGCCCCGCCGAGAAGGCCTGCATCACGCCGGCATAGTCGGCGGCGGGGAAGAGGCGGACCGGCACCTTGAAGGTGTCCTCGATCAGCTTGCGGTACTCCTCGAAGCGGCCGAGCCGGTCGGATTCATTCTCGCCACCGAGCAGGCCGAGGCGGATCTGCGGCACCTGGCTGGCCCAGTCCCGCTTGCCGGCCTTCGGCATCGGCGCCGTTTCGGCGCCCTCGGCGCGCAGGGCGGCGGGCAGCATGGCGGCGCCGGCCACCAGGCCGGCGAAGGTGCGACGGGTGATCATGGGCTTCTCCTTGGGAGTGCGGCCGATATTCCCGGCCGCGAAGGGCAGGGCTCAGGCGGTCAGGGCGTCTGCCCGGCTGGAACCGGCGGGCCGGGTCTCCGGTCGGGGTACGGCGGGCGCGGCGCTCCGTTCGTCGAACTCGGCCTCGGACACGCCGTAGATGTCGCGCAGCCGTGCCGCGGTCAGTTCGGCCGGCGAGCCGTCGAACATCACGCGCCCGGCCTGCAGGGCGACGATGCGCGTGCAGTATTCGCGGGCGGTGTCGAGGTGGTGCAGGTTGCACAGCACGGTGATGCCGTCCCGCCGGTTCACGTCGCGCAGGGCCTCCATCACGGTCCGGGCGTTGCGCGGATCGAGGCTGGCGATCGGCTCGTCGGCGAGCAGGATGCGCGGCTGTTGCATCATCGCGCGGGCGATGGCGACGCGCTGCTGTTGCCCGCCGGAGAGCGTGTCGGCGCGTTGCAGCGCCTGGCTGGCGAGGTCGAAGCGCTCCAGCGCCATCAGCGCCATGGTCCGCTCCTCGGCGGGGAAATGCTTGAACAGCGTGCCGAGCGTGCCGAGGAAGCCGGGGCGATGGTTCAGCCGCCCGATCAGCACGTTGGTCAGCACGTCGAGGCGCGGCACCAGGTTGAACTGCTGGAAGATCATGCCACAGCGGGTGCGCCAGTCCCGCAGGCCCTGGCCGCGCAGGGCGGTGACGTCGGCGCCCTCGTGCAGGATGCGCCCGCTGGAGGGTTCGGTTAGGCGGTTGATCATGCGCAGCAGGGTGGACTTTCCGGCACCCGAGCGGCCGATGACGCCGACCATCTGCCCCGCCGGAATCGAGAGGCTGACGCCCTGCACCGCGGTATTGGCCCCGAAGCGGCGGGAAAGGTTGTCGAGCTGAAGCATCCATCGCCCTTCGCAATCGCGGGGCGGCGTATAGGCCCGCTGGATGACGGGACGATGACTCCCGCGTGACATCCTGATGGAAGCGGGCCGCGCCCGCCCCGGGACCTCAGCGCCCGATCAGCACCAGCACCACGCCGAGGACGACGACGACGGCGCCCACCACCTCGGCGCGCGTCATCGTTTCGCGCAGGTAGAAGCGGCTGAACAGCAGGGTGAAGAGGATCTCGGTCTGCCCGAGGGCGCGCACCATGGCCACCGGCGCGAGGGCGAAGCCGGTAAACCAGCAGGCCGAGCCGAAGGCGGAAAGGGCGCCCACCGGCAGGCTGTTGCGCCAGGTGCGGAAGACGGCGCGGAACTGGTCCGGCTCGCGCAGTGCCAGCCAGCCGCCCTGCATCAGCGTCTGCAGCACATTGGCGGCGATCAGCGTCGCCAGCGCGCGCAGTACCGGGTCGGGGTGCGACAGCTCCTGGTTGGCGGCCTTGATCAGCACCGCCGTGAGGGCGAAGCAGGTGCCGGCGCCGAGCCCGTACAGCGCCGCAGGCTGGATGGCGGCGCGCAGGACGCCGCGCGGGCCGGCCTCGCGCCCCGCGAGCGAAAGATAGAGCACTCCGCCCACCCCCACCGCGATGCCGATCCAGGCGAGGGCCGAGAGGTGCTCACCCAGCAGCAGCAGGGCAAGCACCGCGCCCTGCACCGCCTCGGTTTTGGCATAGGCGGTGCCGACGGCGAAGCCGCGCGCACCGAAGGACAGGATCAGCAGGTTGGTGCCGAGAATCTGCGTCAGCCCGCCCGCCGCGGCCAGCGCCAGGAAGGGCAGGGTGGGGGCGGGCGCCGCCTGCCCGGTCAGCCCGCCATAGGCGAGCAGTAGCAGCAGCCCGAAGGGGACGCCGTAGAGATAGCGCACCACCCCCGCGCCGTTCACCGAAAGCTGGCCACGCAGCTTCTGCTGCATGGCGGTGCGCCAGGTCTGGAACAGAGCGGCGGAGAGGGTAACGGCGATCCAGAGCGGCATGGTGGTTCCGGCGCGGCGAAGGGCGGCAGATTACGGAGCCGGAGCGGGACTGTTGAGTCGGCGCGCCCCTCAGCCGCGCCCGAAGACGCCGGTGAAAGCCTCGGTCACCTGCTTCCGGAACCAGCGTTCCGCCGGGTCGCGGTCCTGCGCGTCGCTCCAGGCCAGGGAATTGGGCAGGGAGGGCGGCGAGATGGGCGGCGGCTCCACGGCCAGCCCGGCACGCAGCGCCAGTCTTTCGCCGACGAAGTCCGGCACGGTGGCCACCAGGTCGCTGCCAGGCAGCGTCACCGAGAGCAGCGCGAAGGAGCTGACCCCGAGCACCACGCGGCGGGAGAGTCCCTTCTGGTGCAGCAGCGCGTCCACGAAGTCACCCAGCCCGCTGCGCGGAGTGACCATGGCGTGCAGCCGGGTGCAATAGGCGTCGAGCGTCGCGACGGAGGGCGTGGAAGGGTCCCGCAGCACCGCCCATTGCGCATGACGCAGCACCCGGATGTGGGCATTGGCCGGCAGCTCCTCGCCCAGATAGCCGAGGGCGGCGCTCAGCTCGCCGTGCATCAGCTGGTTGGAGAGGGTCTGGTAATCGCCGATCCGCACCGCCAGCGAGCAGTTCGGCGCAGCGGTGCGCAGGCGGGACAGCAGAGGCGGAAGGATGGCGAAGGCCACGGCATCGGTGCAGCCGAGGCGGAAGATGCGGGAATCGGCGGCGGGGTCGAAGGGGCTCGCGGCACCGACCGCCGCAGCCAGCTCCTCCAGGCGCGGGGCGATGGCGTCGTAGAGTTCCTGGGCCCGTGCGGTCACGCGAAGCTCATGCCCTTCCCGGACCAGCAGCGGGTCCTGGAACTGCTCGCGCAGCCGTTTCAGCCCGCCAGACGCGGCTGGCTGGGAGAGGAAGAGACGCGATCCGGCGCGGGTGACATGTCGTTCCTCCACCAGGGCGACGAAGAGCCGCAGCAGGTTGAGGTCGGGCAGGCGGTCGGACGTGGCGAGGGCTCCTGGGGTTGCATTACCGCGCATAAGTTGAGGTCGGCCAGCATGGGCGCGGCCGGGGGCGAAGGGAAGTGGACCGCTTTCCATTTATGCGCAAGGCGGCGATATGGGAGGCAACCGGATAAGGAGTCCCGCATGACCCGAGCCTTCCTTCCCGCGCTGGCGCTCAGCGGCATCCTGGCGACCGGCGGCGCCCTGGCCCAGGCACCTTCCGCTCCGCCCGCCGCGACGACGCCCGCCGAGACAGCTCCGGCTGAGACGGTGCTGAGTCTGGCCGAGAGCGCGGAGGTGCTGCGCGCGCCGGACGAGATCCGCGCCACCCTGCGGGTGGAGGCCCGGGGTGCCAATGCCGCCGCGGTGCAGTCGCAGGTGAACGGCATTATGGCCAAGGCGCTGGAACAGGCGCGGTCGGTGCGTGAGGTGCAGGCCAGCACAGGCGGCTATTGGACCCACCGCGACAACGGGAAGAACAACTGGACGGCGAGCCAAGCACTGACGCTGCGCGGCAACGCTCCCGGACCGTTGCTGGAACTGGCCGGGGCATTGCAGGAGCAGGGCCTCGTCATGGGTGGGCTGGACTGGTCGCTCTCCCGCCCGCAAGAGATCGCGGCACGGCAGGAGGCGGGGCGGATGGCCATCGAGGCGCTGCGGGAGCGAGCCGAGGCGGTCGCCGGGCAGCTCGGCATGCGCGTCGTCAACCTGCGCAGTCTGCGGCTCGACGCCGCGACGCAGCCGGTGCCGCGCATGGCGATGGCGATGATGGCAGCGCGGCAGGACAAGGCCGCTCCGCCGCCGGTCTCCGCGCCCGATGCGGTGCCGGTGAGCGCTACCGCGACCGCCGAGTTCGTGCTTCGGCCCTGAGGCTTCCGCCACGCCAGCGCGGCATGGCCGTTCTGCATGGCCCACCTTTTGCATCATAAGGTCGCGGTGCTATATCACGCCGCAGCTTCGCTCCTGGCGGGCCGCCCTTCGCGGGCGGGCCGCCCCGGGGCGCCTTTACGGGAGAATTCCTGATGGAACCTGGCAGTAGTCCCATCCTCTGACGGCGCCGGCATTCCAGCCGCCGCGCCGTCGCGCGCAGAGCCTGGATGCAGCAACCGAATAGCAGAGTTGGTACCGCCATGGTCCATCGTCTCCCCCTTTTCCAGCCGATCCTTCGTCCCCGCGGCCGTTGGCGAGCGCGAATGCGCTGACGCGCGGACGCCACGCGGCACAGGCCGCGCGGGCCCGCGCGTCAGGCAGCGCAGCAAGAACAGGAACCGACCGCCCCGCAATCCCTCGGCCCGAAGGGGGACGCCATGAACGACATCATCGAGACCCAGGCTGAAGTCCGCCGGCTCGCCCAGGCTCTTCTGCATCGCGGCGCCGCTCCGCTGAGCGCGCGCGAGCGACGCATGATCGAGCGCATCGCCCGCCGCGCCCAGGTGCATGACCTGAACGACCAGCTCGAGGAGCGCCTGACCTTCGGCGAACGGCTGGCCGAGCGCGTGACCGCCTTCGGCGGCTCCTGGCGGTTCATCGTGGGCTTCGGCGTCTTTCTGGGGGGATGGGCGGTGCTGAACGCCGTGCTGCTGGCCGAGCACGCCTTCGATCCCTATCCCTTCGTGTTCCTGAACCTGGTGCTGTCCATGCTGGCGGCCTTCCAGGCACCGCTGATCCTGATGTCGCAGAACCGCCAGACGGCACGCGACCGGGCGGCGGCGGAACTCGATTACGACACCAACCTGCGCTCGGAGACGCATATCCTGGCGGTGCTGGAGAAGGTGGACGCCCTACAGGCGCGGCTGGATGAGCTGGCGGCCGAGCGCCAGGCCCCGGCGCGGCCCGCGCGCCTGCACGCCGACGCCGCCTAAGGCAGCAGGCGAGAGGGCGTATTTCGCTCCGGGGGCGGAAAATGTTACCGCGCCCGCCCTGCCACGGCTCCGCTGCCGCTGGCATGATGCGCGGGACATGTCCGCCACCCTGACCGGCGTTGCGCTGCAGATCGCCGCCATCGCCTTCTTCGTGGCGATGGATACCGCCACCAAGCTGATGACGGCACATTATGCCGTCGGGCAGCTGATCTTTGCCCGCTTCTTCGTGCATGTGCTCCTTGTGGCGGTGCTGGTGCGGGTCTTCACCGGCTCATTGCCCTGGCGCTCCCGCGCGCCGGGGCTGCAGGCGGTGCGCAGCCTCTGCCTCGCCTCGGCCAACTACCTGTTCTCCCATGCCCTGGCGCATGTGCCGCTGGCGGATGCGACGGCGGTGAACTTCGCCTCGCCGCTGTTTACCGTGGCGCTGGCGGCGTTCTGGCTGAAGGAGAAGGTGAGCCCGCGCCGCTGGCTCGGCGTAGCGGTCGGCCTGCTCGGGGTGGCTGTGGCCTTGCGGCCGCCCTTCCTGACCGGGGGGCCGCTGCCGCACTGGGCCATCCTGCTGCCGCTGGGGACCGCTGCCCTCTATGGCGTGTACCAGATCCTGACACGGCTGCTGGCGCCGGTGGACGACCCGCGCACCACCATCCTGCACACCGGCATCGCGGCTTCCGCCCTGAGCGCCCTCGCGCAACCTTTCGTGTGGCAGGAACCGACCACCTCGGGTTGGGTGGGGCTACTGGCGCTGGGCGCCCTGGGCGCGGCAGGGCATGGGCTGCTGGTGCTGGCCTTCGCCCGCGCCCCGGCCAGCCTATTGGCGCCGATGAGCTATACGCAGCTGATCTGGGCCGTTCTGGCCTCTATGCTGGTCTTCGGCGACCAGCCGGACCGCTTCACGCTGCTGGGCGCAGCGATCATCGGGCTGGGCGGGCTGCTGGTGGCTTGGCCGGCCCGCCGACGGAAAGCGGGGGCAGCGTAACCGGGGGAAGGCCGCGGCGTTGCAGTGGCAGACCTGCCCTTCGCGGGGCAGCCCGGGGGTTCCAGCCTGCACGCAGGCGCTTGCGCCGCAGGCGGCAAGCGGGTAGCGGGAGGCTGGCGAGGACAGGGAATGGCCACGACACTCGAAACACCGCGGAATCAGGCGATCGATCATGCGTTGCGGGACCATCCGCGCGCGGCACTGGATGCCAATTCGGTCAGGGAAGCCTATCGACGCTGGGCGGGGGTCTATGACGCGGTCTTCGGCGGCGTCTCCTCCTTTGGCCGGCGCAAGGCGGTGGCGGCGGTGAACCGTCTGCCCGGGACGCGGGTGCTGGAAGTGGGGGTGGGCACCGGCCTCGCCCTGCCGCGCTACCGCTCCGAGAAGCGCGTGGTCGGCATCGACCTCTCGCGCGACATGCTGCTGAAGGCACAGGAGCGGGTGGCCGGCGAGCGCCTCGCCCATGTCGAGGGCCTGCTGGAGATGGACGCCGAGTCGATGGCGTTCCAGGACGGCGCCTTCGACATCGCGGTGGCGATGTTCACCGCCAGCGTAGTGCCGGACGCCAAGCGCCTCTTCGCCGAGATGCAGCGCGTGGTGCGACCGGGTGGACACCTCCTGTTCGTCAACCACTTCGCTGCCGAGGCAGGGCCGCGCTGGTGGGTCGAGCGCACCATGGCGCCCCTGTCGCGGCTGCTCGGCTGGCACCCCGACTTCGCCTTCGATGATCTCTTCGACCGCAATGCGGTGCAGGTGGAGGCGATGGAGCCCTGCCGCCCGGGCGGATTGTTCACCCTGGTGCATCTGCGCAACACCTCTCCCGCCGCTGCGCTGGGCAAGCCGGCCGTCGTGGCGGCCTGATACGAGACGGGCGGCGGTGGTTGCGCGCATCGCCGAGGATCAGGTCGTCGAACTGGCGGAGATGTTCCGCCTGATGAGCGACCCGACCCGGCTGCGCATCATTCTCGCCTGCCTCGTTGAGCCGGCGCCGGTGGGCGAGATGGCCGAGCGAATCGGCATCTCCGGCAGCCTGGCCTCGCACCACCTGCGGCTCCTGCGTGCCGCCCGCCTGTTGCAGGCGGAGCGGCGGGGCCGACAGGTGTTCTACGCCGTCACCGACGCCCATGTGCGCTCGATGCTGGGCGACATGGTGGATCATGTCAGCGAGGAGGCGGGGGAGCCGGACGGCACGTCCGCCGGCTGACCTTTGGCGGCACCCGACTCCGCCCGCCAAGCCTATGGAAAGCATAAATCCCGCCGCTCGCGCCTCGGCGTGCCGCGCTCACTTGTGGGAGCATGGAGGGGCGATTATGGTCCCGCAACGCCTTGCCCGCGGTGCGGGACGAGGCCGACCTGGCCGTGCGGTGCGGCCGGGGCTGTGCGGCGCGCTGCGCGCCGGCGCCCGGACCATCGGGGTGCAGGGACAAAAGAGCGGACGGGATAGGGAATGCGTCGGTCGATCGTTTCGCGCCTCGCGGGCTTCTTCGCTACTCCGGGAGCAGTTGCTCTCGCCTTGCTTCAAGCCGGGCCCGCCCTGGCCCAAGATGCCGCCGCCGCGGGACAGCCGATGGTCGGCGAGCCGCATGCCTGGGCTCTGGGGCTGCAGCCGGCCGGCGGCGCGGTGAAGGAAGCCATCCACGACTTCAATCAGCTTGTGCTGTGGATCATCATTGCGGTCTCGGTCCTGGTCGGCGTGCTGCTGGCCTGGGTGGTGTGGCGTTACCGTGCTGCGGCCAACCCCATCCCCTCGCGCACCAGCCATCACACGCTGCTGGAAGTGGCCTGGACGGCCATGCCGGTGCTGTTGCTGATCGTCATCGCCATTCCGTCCTTCCGGCTGATCTACTGGGAGGATCGTGCGGTGGACGCGGGGCTGACGGTGAACGTCACCGGCCGCCAGTGGTACTGGCACTACGCCTACCCGGATCAGGGCAACTTCGCCTATGACAGCTACCCGATTCAGGATGCCGACCTGAAGCCGGGTCAGCTGCGGAACCTGACCGTGGATGAACCCCTGGTGATTCCGGTCGGCACCAATATCCGCGTCATCACCACCGGGCAGGACGTGATCCACAGCTTCTTCGTGCCGAGCCTCGGCGTGCAGAAGTACACGATTCCCGGCCGTACCCTGGAGACCTGGATGCGGGCGGACCGACCGGGGACCTTCTACGGCCAGTGCAACCAGATCTGCGGCACCAATCATTGGTTCATGCCGATCGTGGTGCGCGCGGTGCCGCAGGCGGAGTTCGATGCCTGGGTGGCGGCGGCGAAGCAGCGATTCGCGGCCGAGGGTGGCCAGGCGCCGGCGGTGGCTACGGCCCCCGCGGCAGAGGAAGCCGGGGCACAACTGGCGGAGCTGCGCCGCTAAGGCGGCGCTCACGGGACGGGTTCGAGAGCGAGCGGGACGGACAAACATGGCGACCGCGTCACATACGCATGACGAGCATGGCCACGGCCATCATGACCACACGCCCGGTTTCGTGGCGCGCTGGTTCTTCAGCACCAACCATAAAGACATCGGCATCCTCTACCTGATCTTTGCGGTGTTCGCGGGTTGCATCGGCGTCGGGCTCAGCCTGCTGATGCGCATGGAACTGCAAAGCCCCGGCATGCAGATCTTCGCCGATGGCCAGGCCTGGAACGTGGCGGTAACTGCGCATGGCGTGGTCATGGTCTTCTACGTCATCATGCCGGCGCTGATCGGCGGCTTCGGCAACTACTTCGTGCCGATCATGATCGGCGCGCCGGATATGGCCTTCCCGCGCCTGAACAACATCTCGTTCTGGCTGCTGGTGCCGGCCCTGATGCTGGCGGTGGGCAGCCTCTTCGTCGGCGGCGCGGGCACCGGCTGGACGCTCTATCCGCCGCTGTCCAACGTCACCTACCAGAGCGGCATCGGCACCGACATGGCGCTGTTCAGCCTGCACCTGGCGGGCGCCAGCTCCATCCTGGGCGCGGCGAACTTCATCACCACTATCTTCAACATGCGCGCCCCTGGCATGACGCTGCACAAGATGCCGCTCTTCGTCTGGGGCATGCTGGTCACCGCCTTCCTGCTGCTGCTGTCGGTGCCGGTGCTCGGCGGCGCCATCACCATGCTGATCACTGACCGCAACTTCGGCACGGCCTTCTTCGATCCGGCCGGCGGCGGCGATCCGGTGCTGTTCCAGCATCTGTTCTGGTTCTTCGGCCACCCCGAAGTCTACATCATGATCCTGCCGGGCTTCGGCATCATCAGCCACGTCCTCTCCGCCTTCAGCCGCAAGCCGATCTTCGGCTATCTCGGCATGGCCTATGCCATGGTGGCGATCGGCGTGGTGGGCTTCGTGGTCTGGGCGCACCATATGTTCACCTCCGGCATCTCGGTGGACACGCGCGCCTACTTCATGGCCGCGACGATGATCATCGCCGTGCCGACGGGCATCAAGATCTTCTCCTGGATCGCCACGATGTGGGGCGGTTCGCTGACCTTCCCGACCCCGATGCTCTGGGCGATCGGCTTCATCTTCCTGTTCACCCTGGGTGGTGTAACCGGCGTGAAGCTGGCCAATGCCGGCGTGGACGTGATCCTGCACAACACCTATTACGTGATTGCGCATTTCCACTACGTGCTGTCGCTCGGCGCCGTCTTCTCCATTTTTGCCGGCTTCTACTATTGGATCGGCAAGATGAGCGGGAAGCAGTACCCGGAGTTCTGGGGCAAGGTTCACTTCTGGATGACCTTCATCGGCGTGAACCTGACCTTCTTCCCCATGCACTTCCTCGGCGCCCAGGGCATGCCGCGGCGCTACCCGGACTACCCGGACGCCTTCTGGGGCTGGAACTTCGTGTCCTCTATCGGCGCCTATATCTCGGTGGCTTCCTTCCTGGTGTTCCTGTATGTCTGTTACCGCACCTTCACGAGCAAGGAGCAGGCTGCGGCAAACCCCTGGGGCGAGGGCGCCACGACGCTGGAATGGCAGGTTTCTTCCCCGCCGCCCTTCCACACCTTCGAAGAGCTGCCCCGCATCCGCTGAGGCTGAATTGGGCTGATGAGCGACAGTGCGATCAATCAGGGGGGGGCGGCAGCCCCCCTCTCCACGTCCAGCGAGCTTGACCTGAGCGAAGTGCGCGACTGGATCGCGCTGCTGAAGCCCCGCGTCATGTCGCTGGTGGTTTTCACCGGCGCGGTCGGACTGATCGTCGCACCGGGCCACCTGCACCCCGTGTTGGCGATTACCGCCATCCTGTGCATCGCTGTCGCGGCGGGCGCCTCGGGCGCCATCAATATGTGGTACGACCGCGATATCGACGCGGTGATGCGCCGGACTGCCAGCCGCCCCATCCCTGCGGGCCGCATCCAGCCGCGCGCGGCACTGGCCTTCGGGGTCTTCCTCGCCCTGGCCTCGGTGGTGCTGATGGGCCTGGCCACCAACTGGGTGGCGGCGCTGGTGCTGGCCGGCTCGATCGCCTTCTACGTCTTCATCTACACCATGTGGCTGAAGCGGCGGACGCCGCAGAACATCGTCATCGGCGGCGCCGCCGGCGCCTTCCCGCCGGTGATCGGCTGGGCCGCCGTTACCGGCCATGTCTCGGTCGAGGCGCTGGTGATGTTCGCCATCATCTTCTTCTGGACGCCGCCGCATTTCTGGGCGCTCTCACTCTTTGCCAGCGGCGACTATCAGCGCGCCGGCGTGCCGATGCTGCCGGTGGTGGCAGGGGCCCGGGAAACGCGACGGCAGATCTGGCTCTACTCGCTGCTGCTGGCGCCGCTCGGCCTGCTGCCGACCGTGATCGGCATGGCGGGGCTGGCCTATGGTGCCGCGGCGCTGGTGCTCGGCGGCTTTTTCCTCGAGGCCATGTGGCGCGTGAAGCGCGATGCGCAGGATGCCGAGGGCCGCAGCCTGACGCAGGACGCGCCGGCGCGCGCCGCCTTCAAGTTCTCGATCATCTACCTGTTCATGCTTTTCGCGGCGCTCGCGGCCGACCGCCTGTTGTTCGGCGCATGAGCGGCAGGGGCACGCCGCAGGGCATGACGGAGGCGGAAAAGCAGGCCTTTCTCCGCCGCCGGCGCGGGCGTAACTGGGCGGTGCTGATCGCGCTTCTGGCGCTGGTCGGCCTCTTCTATTTCATCGCCATGGCGCGCATGTCAGTGCATTGAACCGAAGACGGAAGGGGAGCGTTCATCTTGCCTGCCACGGATCCCAATCTCGCCCGCCGCAACCGCCGGGTCGGGCTCATCGCCACGGGCATCGTCGCCGGCATGTTGGGGCTCTCCTTCGCGGCAGTGCCGCTCTACTCGGTTTTCTGCTCCGTCACCGGCTATGGTGGCACGCCGCAGATCGGCGGCGTGGCGCCTGGCGCCGGCGACAAGGTCGTCACTGTCCGGTTCAACGCCAACACGCATCCTGGCCTGCCCTGGCGCTTCCAGCCGGGCCAGAACAGCATGCAGGTGAGGGTAGGAGAGGAGGCTCTGGCCTTCTACACCGCCGCCAGCACCGGCGACACGCCCTCCACCGGCATCGCCACCTACAACGTCACGCCCGAGATCGTCGGTCCCTATTTCCACAAGGTGCAGTGCTTCTGCTTCGACCAGCAGACGCTGCAGCCGGGCCAGAACGTCGAGATGCCGGTCGCCTTCTGGGTCGATCCCAAGATCGCCGATGATCCGGGCGCACGCGAGGTGCGGACCATCACGCTTAGCTACACCTTCTTCCGTACGCTGGAGGATGCCGAGCGCGCCGGGGCACTGGCCAAGGCCGGCCCGCATGTCGGCAAGCAGCGGGATGCTTCCCTGGCGCCACCGGCGGCGCCCTGAGAGGCTTGATCCGCGCCCCTTTTTGGGGATTGATGCATCGCCTTAATGAGGGGACACGGCGTCGGGCGGAACCGGCGCCTGCCCCCTGTCTTCGAGTCCCGGGAGTCAGGAAGTCCAATGGCCAGCAGCAACCTCGCGGTGGACGCGGAAGTTCCGCCCCCTCACAAGCATCCGTACCACCTCGTCGATCCCAGCCCCTGGCCGCTGACCGCCGCCTTCTCCGCGGGCCTCCTGCTGTTCGGCATCATCCTCTGGGCGCGCGAGAGCGTGCAGTGGGTGTTCTTCCTCGGCCTGCTCGGCGTCCTGACGTCGATGTTCTTCTGGTTCCGCGACGTGGTGCACGAGGCCCGCACGCCGGGCATCCATACCCCGGTGGTGCGCATCGGCATGCGCTACGGCATGTCGCTCTTCATCGCCTCCGAGGTGATGTTCTTCGTGGCCTTCTTCTGGGCCTATTTCCACTTCGCCCTCTACCCCGAGCACGTCTCGGGTGCGGCGAAGGCGATCTGGCCGCCCGAGGGCATCCATACCTTCGACCCCTTCCACCTGCCGCTGCTGAACACGCTGATCCTTCTACTCTCCGGCTGCACGGTGACCTGGGCGCACCACGCCCTGCTGGAGAATGACCGCAAGGGCATGCTGCTCGGCCTTGGCCTGACGGTGCTGCTGGGCATCAGCTTCACCTCCTTCCAGGCCGTGGAGTATTCCGAGGCACCCTTCGCCTTCTCCGGCGGCGGCATCTATCCCTCGGTGTTCTTCCTGGCGACCGGCTTCCATGGCTTCCATGTCATTGTCGGCACCATCTTCCTGGCGGTGTGCTGGTTCCGCGCCCGCGCCGGGCAGTTCACGCCGCAGCGCCACTTCGGCTTTGAGGCCGCCGCCTGGTACTGGCACTTCGTGGACGTGGTGTGGCTGTTCCTCTTCGTCTTCATCTACGTCTACGGCGCCGGCCCGGTCGCCGAGCACTGACCTGCCGCGGCCCCGCCTCACCCGCGGGGCCGCCCGCCGGCCGCAGGCCGGTCTTTTCTCATCCTCCCGCATCGCCGCATCGGCTCCGCCTCCGCCCCCCGCGTCGGGGTGCGCGCCACGGCTGGAGGCTCCTTCGTGACACGCTGGCGACGCCTTCTCCTTCCCCTGCTGGTCACCCTGCCGGTTCTGGCCATCCTGATCGGCCTCGGGACCTGGCAGGTGCAGCGCCTGCACTGGAAGACCGAACTCCTGGCGCATCTGGCCGCCGCGCAGGCCGGCCCGGCACAGCCGCTCACCGCCAGCCCGGAGCCCTGGACCAAGGTCTTCGCCACCGGCCGCCTGCTGAATGATCGTGAAGCCCTGCTCGGGCTGGAGGTGCGCAATGCCGTGCTGGGGGCCTTCCTGGTGGTGCCGCTGCAGCGGCAGGACGGGCCACCTCTGCTGGTGAACCGCGGCTGGGTGCCGTTCGAGAGGGAGGCGCGCGTCAATCATCCGGAAGGGGAGGTGCGGGTGGAGGGCTATATCCGCCCTGGCGAATCGGCCGGCCTGTTCAGTGCCACCGACGATCCGGCCGGGCGGCGCTTCTACACTTTCGACCCTGCCGCCATCGGCGCAGCGCTCGGCCTGCCGGAGGTCGCGCCCTTCGCGCTGGTGGCGCTGGCCCCGCCCGGCACGCCGCCGGCTGCCCTGCCGCAGCCGGCGCGCCACTTCCCGCAGCCGCCGAACAACCATCTCGGCTATGTCATCACCTGGTACGGCCTTGCGCTGGCCCTGGTCGGCGTCTTCGTCACCTGGGCGCATCGCCGCCTCAAGGAGCCTGAAGCATGAGCGCTTCCGCCAATGCCGCCTATGCGCGCCTGAAGGCCCGCTTTGCCCGCATCGCCATCCTTGGCGAGGCGCAGGCGATGCTGCACTGGGACGCGGCGGCGGTGATGCCACCGGGCGGCGCTGCCGCGCGCGGCGAGCAGCTCGCCACCCTCAGCGGCCTGGCGCATGAGCTGATGACTGCGCCCGCGATGGCCAGCGACCTCGCCGAGGCCGCTGCCGCCGGGGAATGGGATGGCGCCAATCTCGCGCTGATGCGGCACGCCCATGCGCGCGCTATCGCCCTGCCGACCGATCTCGTGGAGGCCTCCGCCCGCGCCAATGCCGCCTGCGAGACGGTCTGGCGGGAGGCGCGGGCCAAGGCCGACTTCGCCCGTGTCGCGCCCTATCTGGCTGAGGTGGTGCAGTTGCAGCGGGAGGCGGCGGCCGCGCTTTCGACGGCGCTTGGCATGGCGCCCTATGACGCCCTGATGGACGGCTATCAGCGTGGCATCGGCGCCGCCGATGTGGAGCCGATCTTCTCCGCCTACGAGGCCTTTCTCGCCGAGGCCCTGCCGCGCGCCGAGGCGCGGCAGGCCGGCCAGCCCGCGCCCGTGCCGCCGGAAGGCCCGTTCCCTGTCGCAACCCAGCAGGCGCTGTGCCGCGAGATGGCGGCGCGCGCCGGGCTCGACTTCAGCCACGCGCGGCTGGACGAAAGCCTGCATCCCTTCTGCGGCGGCACGCCGACCGACGTCCGCATCACCACTCGCTATGCGCCGGAGGCCTTCGCCCAGGCGCTGCTCGGGGTGCTGCACGAGACGGGGCACGCCCTCTACGAGCGCGGGCTGCCGGCGGATTTTGCCCGCCAGCCCGTGGGAGAGGCGGCCGGGATGGCTGCGCACGAGTCGCAGAGCCTCATCATCGAGATGCAGGCGAGCCGCTCCGATCCCTTTCTGCGCTTCCTCGGCCCGAAGCTGCATGCGGCCTTCGGAGGGCCGGCGGCCGCCTATGCGCCGGAGAACCTGGCGCGGCTCTGGCGACGGGTGGAGCGCGGCTTCATCCGCACCGAGGCGGACGAGCTGACCTATCCGGCGCATGTCATCCTGCGCTTCCGGCTGGAGCGTGCCCTAATCGGCGGCGATCTCGCGGTGGCCGATCTGCCCGGCGCCTGGAATGAGGGCTTCACCCGGCTGCTCGGCCTGACGCCGCCTGACGCCGCCCAGGGCTGCCTGCAGGACATCCACTGGTATGACGGCGCCTTCGGCTATTTCCCCTCCTACACGCTGGGTGCCATGGCTGCGGCGCAACTCATGCGGGCGGCCCGCATCGCCGTGCCGGGGCTGGATGCGGCGCTGGAGCAGGGCGAACTGGCGCCGCTCACCGGCTGGCTGCGGCAGCATGTGCATTCCCAGGGCTCCCGCCTCGGCTTCCAGGATCTGCTGCGCGCCGCCACAGGCAAGCCGCTCGACCCGGCCGATTTCACCGCGCACCTGACCGAGCGCTATCTCTGATCCCCGGCCTCCCCGGATTCCGCGATCCGTAAGGTAAGGGGAGGTCCAGGAACCTCAGGTTCCTGGCGGAGGGTCCGGGAGGCAGAGCCTCCCGGGCTTCTGGCGGCGATCGGGGTGTTCCTTCCCGAAATGACTTGCATCATGCAAGGCTGAAATGATTGCATGATGCAAGTTCATGGGAGAGGCCGCCAATGGTGCAGACCGATTTCTCGCTCATGCGCTGCCCGGTGGCGCGCTCGATGGCGGTGCTGGGCGAGCGCTGGGCCATCCTGGTGCTGCGGGAGGCCTTCTATGGCAGCACCCGCTTCGAGGAATTCGAGCGGCATCTCGGCATCGCCCCTAACATCCTGAGCGCGCGTCTGGCGAAGCTGGTGGAGCATGGGCTGCTGGAACGCGTCTCCACCGCCGGGAAGGGGGCTCGCCACGAATACCGGCTCACCGCCAAGGGGCGCGACTTCTTCCCCGCCTATGTGGCGCTGAAGCGCTGGGCCGACCGCTGGATGACCGATCCGGCCGGGCCGCCGGTACTGTTGGTGGAGGCGGCGACGGGCGCGGAAGTGAAGGCGCCTCCCTTGCTGGGCAGCGACGGCGCGCCGCTCGATCCGGAGGCGGTGCGCGTGCTGCCCGGCCCTGGCGCCGGCGAGCGGATGCGCCGCCGCTTCGGCCTTACCCTGGCCGGAGGCGCGGGGGATGTCTGAGCGCGTCGCTGCCGTTGCGGGCTCCTTCCCGGCGCCCTTGCCGACCTCCGCCTTGCTGCGCCGCATCCTGGCGCTGGCCGCGCCCACCAGCCTTGTCGCCCTGTTGCAGGTGGGCGCCCAGCTTGTCGAGACCTGGCTGGCGGCACGGCAGGGCACGGCGGCGCTCGCTGGCTGGGCCGTGGTGCTGCCCTTCGCGCTGCTTCTGCAGCAGATGTCGGCCGGGGCGATGGGGGGCGGAGTGGTCGCGGCCATTGCCCGCGCGCTCGGCGCCGGCCGGCGGGAGGATGCGGCGGCGCTGGTGCTGCACGCCGTGCTGATCGCTGTCGCGGCGGGCGGCGTCTTCGCCCTGGTGCTGGCCGGCTTTCCGCGCGCGGTGCTGGGCCTGATCGCACTCTCCGCCGCCGAGACCGGCGCGCCCTATGCCGCCTGGCTCTTCGGCCTGGGCGCGGTGCCGGCCTGGCTTGCCAATACCCTGGCCTCGGTGCTGCGCGGCGGCGGCAAGCACGCGCTGGCTGCGCGGGTCCTGGCGCTCGCCTGGCTGGTCTATCCGCCGCTGGCCTGGGTGCTGGCCGAGCCCGCCGGTATGGGGCTGGCCGGCCTCGGCCTCGGTTTTGCGCTGGTCTTCTGGGCTGCCGCCTTGCTTATGGCGACCGTGGTCATGCGGGGTGGCGCCGGCTTCACGCCGACGCTGCGGGTGCGGCCGCAGGCGGCCCTGTTCCGCCGCATCCTCGCGGTGGGGCTGGTGGCCTGTGCGCTCTCCACCCTCGCCAACCTGACGACAATCCTCGTGACGGCCCAGCTGGCGCGGCATGGCGCGGCGGCGGTCGCGGCCTATGGCATCGCGGCGCGGCTGGAGTTCCTCACCATCCCGCTCGCCTTCGGCGTCGGCTCGGCGCTGACCGCCCTGGTCGGGCGCGCCGCGGGAGCCGGCGACTGGGCCGCCGCGCGGCGCACGGCCTGGACCGGGGGCCTGCTGGCGCTCGCCGTTGCCGGCACGGCCGGGGCGGCTGTCGGCCTGGCGCCCGGGGCCTTCGCCACGACCTTCACCCAGGACCCGGCGGTCGCCGCCATCGCGGCGCGGGGGCTTTCCTTCACCGGCCCGGCCTTCGGCGGCTTCGGGCTGGGGATGGCGCTCTATTTCGCGGCGATGGGCGCGGGGCGGATGCGCGGGCCGGTCCTTGCGGCGCTGGCGCGCATCGGGCTGGCGGTGGGCGGCGGCTGGGCGCTGGCCAATCTCGCCGGGCTGGGCCTGGATGGGCATTTCATCGGCGTCGCTCTCGGCATCACCGCCTATGGCGCGATCACCGCTGTCTCGGTGCGGCCGGGCGTCTGGCCGGGGCGACTCTGAGGGCATCGGCCGCGCAACGGGGGTTTCGCCATCCGAGGCCCGGCCTATCATGGAGCGGTGGAGGGCGCCCTGGCTGGCGGGCGCCCGGGAAAGGCCTTCATGCAGAACAGTGATGAGATCTGGCGCCGCGTCGAGGCGAAGCGCCCGCGTTTTTCCGAGCTGAGCGACCGCGTCTGGGGCACGCCCGAGCTGAACTACGCTGAGCACCGCTCCGCGGCCGCCCATGCCGAGGCGCTGGTCGAAGAAGGCTTCCGCGTCACCACGGGTGTCGCCGGCATCCCGACGGCGGTGATGGGCGAGGCGGGGGAGGGCGGCCCGGTCATCGCCATCCTGGGCGAATACGATGCCTTGCCGGGCCTCTCGCAGGAGGCCGGCGTGGCCGAGCACCAGCCGCTGGAGCCAAATGGGAGCGGGCATGGCTGCGGGCACAACCTGCTCGGCGCGGCCTCGCTGCTGGCGGCGGCGGCGGTGAAGGACTGGCTGGCGGCGAAGGGCCTGAAGGGCCGCGTGCGCTATTACGGCTGCCCGGCCGAGGAGGGCGGCTCCGCCAAGGGCTTCATGGTCCGTGATGGCGCCTTCGACGATGTGGACATCGCCATCTGCTGGCACCCGGCGGCCTTCTCCGGCGTCAACAAGCCGCGCTCGCTGGCCTGCATGGAGGTCGATTTCAGCTTCACCGGCCGTTCCAGCCATGCCGCCGCCGCGCCGCATCTCGGCCGCTCCGCGCTGGACGCGATCGAGCTGATGAATGTCGGCGTCAACTACATGCGCGAGCACATGCCGAGCCATGCGCGCATTCACTATGCGCTGCAGGATGCCGGCGGCATCGCGCCGAACGTCGTGCAGGGCAAGGCGCGGGTGCGCTACCTCGTGCGCTCGCAGACCATGGCCGAGGTGCTGGCGCTGTTGGAACGGGTCCGCAAGATCGCCCAGGGCGCGGCGCTGATGACGGAAACCAGCGTCATCGACCGCGTGCTGAGCGCCGATGCCGAATTGGTGGCCAATCCGCCGTTGGAGCAGGCCATGGAGGAGAATTTCCTCCGCCTCGGCCCGCCGCGGTTCGACGAGGCCGACAAGGATTTCGCCCGCCGGATGCAGGCGACTTTCACTCCCGCCGAGATCGAGACCGCCTATCGCCGCGCCGGACTGGCGCCGATCCCCGGCGAGGTGCTGGCGGAGCGTCTGGTGCCGCTCTCGGCGCCGGAGCCGGCCGGGGTGGGCTCGACCGATGTCGGCACGGTGAGCTGGAAGGTGCCGACCGTGCAGGCGCGCGGTGCCACCTATGCCATCGGCACGCCCGGCCATTCCTGGCAGCTCGTGGCGCAGGGCAAGGCGCCGGCGGCGCATAAGGGGCTGGAGCATGTCGCCAAGGTGATGGCCGGCACCGCCGTGGAGGTTTTCCAGAACCCCGAGCTCCTGGCGCGCGCCAAGGCCGACCATGCCGCCCGCACCGCCGAGATGCCGGATGTCTTCCCGATTCCGAAGGATGTTCCGCCGCCGCTCGACATGGCCGGCGGCCACTGACCCCAGCTGGACCTTGCTGTCATGACCCTCTTCCGCAATGTCCTGACCCGCTTCGCCCTGGCGCCGGCCCTCGCGGCGGCGCTGCTGGCCGGCAGGGCCTCCGCCGCCGAGCTGCGCGTCGGCCTGGCGGCGTCGGTGAGCACCATCGACCCGCATTTCGCCAATGCCACGCCGAATTCGGCCTTCGCGCGGCATGTCTTCGACACGCTGGTGAACCGGCGAGCCGACGGCCGCGTGGAGGCAGGCCTCGCCACCTCCTGGGCCGCGCTCGAGGAAAATCTCTGGGAGTTCAAGCTCCGCCCGGGCGTCACCTGGCATGACGGTACGCCCTTCACCGCCGATGACGTGATCTTCTCCTTCGGCCGCGTGCCCGATGTGCCGAACAATCCGGGCAGCTATGCCGGCGGCCTACGCAGCATCGCCAAGGTGGAGGCGGTGGACCCGCTGACCCTGCGCATCACCACCTCGGCGCCCAATCCGAACCTGCCGCTCGACCTCACCACCATCGCCATCGTCTCACGCCATGTGGGGGAGGGCGCCACCACCGCCGACTACAACAGCGGCAAGGCCGCGATCGGCACGGGGCCGTACCGCTTCGTCAGCTATGCCCCGGGCTCGACCGTCGTGGTGGAGCGCAACCCGGACTGGTGGGGCAGGAAGCAGGAGTGGGACAAGGTCACCTTCCGCATCATCACCAATCCGGGGGCGCGCACGGCGGCGCTGCTCTCGGGCGATGTGGACATGATCTCCTCGCCCTCCGCCTCCGATCTGCAACGGCTGCGCGGCGAGCCGGAGATCCGCATCTTCGAGCGGCAGGGCTCGCGCTCCCTCTTCCTCTCGCCGGATTTCAGCCGCAGCGGCGAGGAACCCTTCATCACCGACAATGACGGCAAGCCGCTGCCGAAGAATCCGCTGCTCGACCTGCGGGTGCGGCAGGCGCTCTCGCTGGCCATCAACCGGCAGGCTCTGGCGGAGCGGGTGCAGCAGGGCATGGCTGAGCCGACCGGCCAGTGGATGCCGCCTGGCGCCTTTGGCTACAGCCCCGATGTTCCGGTGCCGGCGCAGGATCTCAACGCGGCGCGCCGCTTGCTGGCCGAGGCCGGCTATCCGCACGGCTTCCACCTGACGCTGCATTCCAGCGGCGACCGCTACCCCGGCGATGCGCAGACGGCGCAGGCGGTGGCGCAGATGTGGACGCGCATCGGCGTCGCCACCTCCGTCGAGGCGCTGCCCTTCGCCACCTGGTTCAGCCGCCTGTCGAAGCAGGAATACTCGATGGTGCAGAACAGCTGGGGCAGCTCCAATGGCGAGGCCAGCAGTGTGCTGCTGAACATCGTGCACAGCTACGACCGCGACAAGCGGATGGGCGCCAGCAACGACACGCGCTACGTCAACCCGGCGCTGGATCGGCAAATCGAGGAAGCGCTGACCACCATGGACCCGGCGCTGCGCGAGAAGCGCCTCGCCGCGGCCGTGGCGGTGGCGGCCAAGGATCTGCCGCTGATCCCGATGATCCTCTACAAGAATGCCTGGGCCGCGCGCCGTCCGCTAACCTATGAGGCGCGCATGGACGAACAGACCCTCGCCATGGGCGTGGGCCAAGGCGACTGACGCATGCATGGGGGCAGGCCCTTGCCTGCTCCCTTATGACCGGGCCTGGGGGAACCCCTTCCTCCAGGCCCTTTTCAGGCCGGCACGGGCACGCGCTGCGCCAGCGGGTCGAGCAGCGTCTCGATCGCGACCGGGTCTTCCCATTCCAGCCGGATGTTCAGCACCGTTATCCGGCTGCGGAAGGCGGGCGGGATGCGGACGTAATCCTTGCGGGTGGTCACCGGGATGGCGCGCAGCGCCTCGGCCTGCGCGAGCAGGTCGCGCATGTCGCCGGCATCGAAGGGATAGTGATCGGCATAGGCGACGCGCCCGGCCAGCACCGCTCCTGCCTGCTGCAAGGAGGCGTAGAACTTGCGCGGATTGGCGATGCCGCAGAAGGCGAAAACCGGCTGCCCGGCGAGCAGTTCCGCCTCGGGGCCCGGCACCAGCCGCGCGCGCAGCACCGGCAGGCCGGGTGGCAGCATGGCCAGGGCGCCGTTCTCGTCATCGCCGATCAGCACGGCGGCCCGGCAGCGCGACGCGGCGGCGGCCACCGGCTCGCGCAACGGCCCGGCAGGGATGATGTGACCGTTGCCGAAGCCGTAATTGCCATCGATCACCAGCAAGGAGAGATCCTTCTCCAGGCTGGGATTCTGCAGCCCGTCATCCATGATGAGGGCCTGCGCGCCGGCCTCAATGGCGGCGCGCGCGCCCGCGCTGCGGTCGCCGGCCACCCAGGTCGGGCGCGTCGCCGCCAGCAGCAGTGCCTCGTCGCCGACGGCGCGGCTGTCGTGCTGGGCGGTATCCACCCGCACCGGCCCCTTCAGCTTGCCGCCATAGCCGCGGGTCAGGAAATGCGTCGAGACGCCACGGTTGGAAAGCCGCTGCCCGAGATCGAGCGCCACGGTGGTCTTGCCCGCGCCGCCTGCCGTGGCATTGCCGCAGCAGATAACGGGGATGGGCGCCCGCCAGCCCGGCCGGGCCATGCGGCGTGCGGTCGCGGCCGCATAGAGCGCCGCGAAGGGGGACAGCAGCAGGGGCGCGATTCCCCCGCCGCCCCCGCTCCAGAACTCGGGGGCACGCATCCGGCTCGAACCAGTCCTTCTTCCTACTCCCCGCGCAGCGCCGGCGTCGTGCCGGTGGCGGGGCGCATCATGTCCAGGATCGCCGTGGCCAGCCGACCCGGCAAATGGGTGGCATCGGCGGCAATCTCGGCCGCGGCGCGGGTCATCGCCCGTGCGCGGCCTGAATCCGTTAGCACGGTTGATGCGGCCTCGGCCAGCGTGGCGGCATCCGTCACGCGGAGGGCGCCGCCTGCGGCAACCAGCGCCTCGGCGGTTTCCCGCACATGCTCGGTGTGCGGTCCGAGCAGGATCGGGCAGCCGAGCCGTGCCGGCTCCAGCGGGTTGTGGCCGCCCTTGGGCACCAGCGTGGCGCCAACCAGCGCCACGCCGGCAATGCGGAAGAACAGCCCCATCTCGCCGAGCGTGTCGGCGAGATAGACCTCCTGCTCCGGGCCGGGCAGGCCGCCGGTGCTGCGGCGGCTGAAGGCCAGCGGGGCGATCGGCGGAGCGAGCAGCGCGGCCACTTCGTCGCCGCGTTGCGGGTGGCGCGGCGCAATCACGGTGAGCAGGTCTGGCAGCCGGCCGCGTAGGATGCGGTGCGCCTCCAGCGCCACCATTTCCTCACCGGCATGGGTACTGGCGGCGAGAAACACCGGGCGCGCGCCGATCAGGCCGCGCAGGCGGGCGAGCTCGGCGGGGTCTGCCGGCAGCGGCGCGGCGGCCGCCTTGAGCTGGCCCCAGAAGGCCGCGCCCGGGGCCCCCAGGGCGCGCAGCCGGGCCGCGTCATCCTCGCTCTGCGCCACCACCAGCCGGAAGCGGGCGAGCATCTCGCGCACCAGTCCGGGCGCCCAGCGCCACAGCCGGGCCGAACGGGGCGAAAGGCGGGCATTGATCAGCGCTGCCGGAATGCCGCGCCGCTCCAGCGCCGCCGTCAGATTGGGCCACAGCTCGCTTTCCACGAAGACCGCCGCGTCCGGTCGCCAGCCGTCGAGGAAGGCCTCGGCCCAGCGCGGCACGTCGAGCGGGACGAAGCGGTGGATGACGCGCCCGGTGAGGGAGGGCGGCAGCCGCTGCTCCAGCAGGGTGGCGGCGGTGACGGTGCCGGTGGTGAGCAGCAGGTGCAGTTCCGGCCAGCGCTCGGCAAGGGCGGCCAGCAAGGGGATCAGAGAGAGCGATTCGCCGACACTGGCCGCATGCAGCCAGAGCAGCGGTCCCGACGGGCGGTCGGCACCCAGCCCGCGCCGCTCTGCCAGGCGCTCCGGGATCTCCTTGCCCTGGCGCGCACGCAGGCGCAGCCAGACAGGGAGCACCGGCGCCAGGCCGGTACCCAGCAACCGTCCGGCGAATCCCGCCACGCTCACCGCGCGGCCCTCACACGCGGCGACTCTCGATGGTGGCGGGATCGGCCACCCAGGCGTCGGCAGTGTCGCAGGCCGCGTTCAGCGCCGCCTCGATGGCCGGCAGCGCGCCAAGGGCATCCTCGCGCGGCACATGGATCGGCGCGCCGCAGACCAGCACCGCGCGGGAGAAGGGCAGCGGCAGCATCATGCGGTCCCAGCTCGGCAGCAGGCGGTGGCGGCTGGTCGCGGCGGCCGTCGGCAGCACCACGACCCCGGCCAGAGCGGCGAGCTGCGCCACCCCCTCGGCGGCCACCCGGCGCGGGCCGCGCGGCCCGTCCGGGGTGATGGCCACCGGGCTGCCGTCGCGCAGCACGCGCAACATGGCGCGCATGCCGGCGGCGCCGCCGCGCGAGGTGGAGCCATGCACCATCACCAGCCGGAAGCGCGAGACGACCTCGCCAATGAAGCGCCCGTCGCGATGGCGGGAGACCAGGACATGCGGCTGCCAGTCCTTCGCGCCGGGGAAGAGACGGTGCGCCACGGTCCAGAGCATCGGCATCATCGGCAGCCGCTCATGCCAGAAGGTGATGATGACCGGCACGCCCTTCGAGGCGAAAGGCGCCACATGGTCGTAGCCGGACAGCGACCATCGGGCCGTGCGGTAGCAGAAGGCGAGATAGAGGCTGAGCAGCCGCGCGAAGGCCGTCTGCGTCGTTGGGTGGCGGATCAGCTTGCGGAGCATGGCGGCGATGGAATCACGGTGAGCGCCCTTAGCACGGTTGTCGCCGAGGCGGAAATTCGGCCGGTGCGGGGGTGTGTTGCCAGGAGGACCCTGGTGGCCGGGTTGACGGCGCCGCAAATACCGCCCGGCTCCCCGTGCACCGCCGTCGGTGGTTTCGCATCTGGTGCGGATGGAGGGACGGGCTTGGCTCAGGCTGGCAGTGCGGGTGCGCCGAAGAGGAAGGGGTGTGCCGCCAGCAGGACGGCCCAGGCGAGCAGCGCCAGCGCCGCCGTCCACCAGCCGATTTCCGCGACCACCAGCCGATTGCGCCCGGCCAGGATAGCGCCGAAAGGCAGGATCGAGGTTTCCGCCCTCAGGTTCCGCCACGCCGCGGGATCGCGCCGCGCCAGCTTGCGGTCGATCGAACCCATGCCCAGCAGGGCCGTCAGCAGCAGGGCGCCGAAAAAGATCAGGCTGGCGACGTCACCCCGCGCTAGCAGGTGGAGCGTGGCCCAGAGCGCGAAGGACCAGAGCATCGGATGGCGGGTGATGCGCTGCATGCCGCGCGCCCCGGACGCCAGCACCGCCTCTCCGCCCACGGAGGTGGGATTGGGGCGGGTGAGGGCGCCGACGAAAAGCAGGAAGACCGGCAGCATCGCCGCCACCACCAGCCAGCGCAGCCCGGGCGGCGCGAACCAGAGCGGCACCAGCTCGGCGCGTCGCCAGGTCAGCACCAGCCCGATCAACGACAGGATGGAGAGCAGCGAGAAGACGGCACGGAAGCCGCGCTCGCCCAGATGGCCGGCAAGCCGGCCCCGCAGACCTGTGCCGGCCAGGCCACGATGCAGTCCGAGCCAGACCGCCGCCGCCAGGAGCAGACCGAGCATTCCGTTCATGCGCCATGCCCCTTGCCGGAACCCTGCGTCCGGCCGATGTTGACGGTGACAACATGCAGAGGGCTTGTGGGCATTGTCAACATGGCCGCCGCAACCGCCTTATCATCATGGCAACCTGCCTGCGGCGCTGCTGGCCGCGGCGGAGAGGCTGCTGCGCGAGCATGGGCCGGCGGGGCTTTCGCTGCGGGAAGTCGCGCGCCAGGCCGGCGTCTCGCACAATGCGCCCTACCGCCACTTCCCGACCCGTGAGGCCCTGCTCGCCGCCCTGGCAGCAGAGGGGTTCCATCGTCTGGATGCGGTGCTGCGCGAGGCCGCCGCTTCCGCCGCCCAGACGGGCGAGGCGCCCCTCCTGCCGCTGGGGCGCGCCTATCTGCGCTTCGCCGCGGCGCATCCCGCGCTCTACCGGCTGATGTTCGGCGCCGGGCCGCGCAAGGACGAACACCCAGCCCTGCGCGCGGCGGCAGCCCCGGCCTTCGCCACCCTCGCGGCCTGCACGCCCGACCGGCAGGCCGCCATCGGCGCCTGGGCGCTGGTGCATGGGCTGGCCCAGCTCCTGCAGGATGGCCAGGTGGCGGAGGAACTGGTGGGGCCGGAACTGATCGAGGCGGTGCTCGGCCGCTATGTGCGCGGCGGCGCCTGAGCCGCGCGCGGGGCGGGCCTTAGGGGCGCCAGGCGCGGTGGTAGGGATGCCCAGAGCGGATCGCCTGGGCGCGGTAGAGCTGCTCGGCCAGCAGCCCGCGCACCAGGAAATGCGGCCAGGTCATGGGGCCGAGCGAGAGGCGCTGCTCGGCCCGCGCCAGCACGGCCGGGTCTAGCCCCTCAGCGCCGCCGATCAGGAAAGCCAGCGGCTTGCCGCTCGCCTCCCATCGCTCCAGCAGGGCGGCGAGGCCTTCGCTGTCCGGCGCGTGGCCTCCGAGGTCGAGCGCGATGGCCAGGGTGCCCGGCGGGAGGGCGGCGAGCAGGGCCGCCCCCTCCCGCCGCCGCACCTCGGCCGCCGAGCCACGCGCCTCGGGGATCTCGCGCACCGCCAGCGGCGGGCGCAGCCGCGCATTGTGCTGCTCGAAGAGCGCCGCCTCCGGCCCTGCCTTTAGCCGGCCGACGGCGAGCAGCAACGGGGCGCGGCTCAGCCCGCCCCGCCCTGGTCGGTGCCGTCGTCCTCGTCCTCCTCCTCGTCGAGGCCGTCGAGCACGTCGTCGAGCAGCGGCAGGTCGTCCTCGTCCTCCTCTTCCTCCTCCTCGGCGGATTCGAGCAGGGCCTCGAAGGTCGCCTCGGCGACGGCATCCTCCTCCTCCGGCATCACGCCCTCGCCGGCGGGCGGGCTATCGGGGCCCCACATCTTCTCCAGCCGGTAATTGGCGCGCGCCTCGGGCTTGAAGAGATGCACGACAAGGTCGCCGGCATCGAGCAGCACCCAGTCGGGCGAGGATTCCATGCGCACGCGGCGGATGCCGTGCTCGGCGAAGGTGCGCTCCAGATGGCCCGCCATGGCCTGGATCTGCCGGTCGGCGAGGCCGGTGGCGATGATCAGGCGATCCGCAAAGGTGGCGCGGCTGGCGACGTCCAGCACCACCACGTCCTCGGCCTTGTCATCCTCCAGGCTGGCAACGGCGGCCTGCACCACCTGATCGATCGGCGGTGTGGCCGGCTTGGCGCGCGCCGGTGCCTTGTGCTTCGGCGTGGCGGGCTTCGCAGCGGGCGTGGCCTTGGCCGCGGGCTTGGCGGCGCGGGGTGCCGGAGTCACCGCGGCACGCGTGCGCGTGGTCCCGGAGGTGGCACGCGGCGCCTTGGCGGCAGTGCTGCGGCTGGTCCTGCTGGCGGCGGTCCGCGTCGCCTTGGCGGGCGCGGTGCCGCGTGTGGCCTTGCCGGCGGCGCTTGCGCGCGGCGCCTTGGCCGTGGTTGCGCGGGTCGGCTTGGCGGCCGTGCCGGCACTGCGGCTGGTCCGGCTGGCGGCGGCGGTCCGCGTCGTCTTGGCGGGCGCGGTGCCGCGTGTGGCCTTGCCGGCGGTGCTGGTGCGCGGCGCCTTGGTGGCCGTGGTCGCACGGGCCGGCTTGGCGGCGGCGGTACCCCGCGTGCTTCGGGCGGGGGAGGCGGACTTGGCCGCCGTGCGCGGCGCCTTTGCGGTGCTGGCGTTACGGCTGCGGGTGCCTTTCGCGGCGGTACGGCTGGTGCTGCCGGAACGCGCTGCCGTCGTCCTGCGGGGCGTGTCGTCCGGGCTCTTCGGGGTGCGGGCTATGGCGGCCTCCTGTGGCTTCTTTCGTGTGATGTATGACGCCGGTGCCGGGTTGCGAACCAGCACTGAAATCGTGATCAGCGGGTGTTCTGGCGCGCCTGCGCCGCTGCGCGACGCAGGGCAGTGGCGCTGGCCGGGTGCTCCCGTGCCGGTACCAGCGCCCAGCCGGCATGAGAACCAGGGGGCGAGGCCGGCAGCAGCGCGCCCGGGCACTTGCGGTGGCGGCGCAGTTGCGAGGCGGCGATGCCACGCAGCGCGCGCCGCGTCCAGCCGGGGCGCGGCAGCACGGCGAGGGGCGTGCGCGCCGCCATGGCACGCCAGCGCTGCCAGCGCGGCAACTGCCAGAGATTGTCCGCGCCGATGATCCAGACGAAGCGTGTGCGGGGGAACAGGCGCGCGAGGCGGCGCAGGGTGCGCGCGGTGTAGCGCTGGCCGATTTCCGCCTCGATGCCGGTGGCGATCACCTGCACTCCGTCGGCAATGGCCCGGGCGGAGGCGAGACGCTGCGCGAAGGGTGCCATGCCGGCGGCCGGTTTCAGCGGGTTGCCCGGCGAGACCAGCAGCCAGACCTGGTCCAGCCGCAAGGCGCGCAGCGCCTGCCGCGCCACATGCAGGTGCCCCGCATGCGCTGGATTGAAGCTGCCGCCGAGCAGCCCGATACGACGCCGGCGCATATCGCCCCGCCGCCCCGGGGCGGCGAGCCCCGGGGAGGTTTGCCACATCGCTGTCAGGGCCGGGTCTGCCCCTTGCCCAGCACTTGGTAGCGGTATGTGCAGAGCTGCTCCAGCCCGACTGGGCCGCGCGCGTGCAGCCTTCCCGTGGCGATGCCGATCTCGGCGCCGAAGCCGAACTCGCCGCCGTCGCAGAACTGGGTCGAGGCATTCCACAGGCCAACGGCGGAATCGATGCCGCCGAGGAATTCCTGCGCCGCGGCGGCATCCTCGGTGATGATGGCGTCGGTATGCTCGCTGCCGAAGCGGCGGATATGCGCCAGCGCCTCCGGCACGCCGTCCACTACGCGGATGGAGAGGATGGCATCCAGCCATTCAGTGGCGAAGTCGGCCTCCGTGGCGGCCGGCAGTTCCGGCAGGATGGCGCGGGCGCGCTCGTCCGCCCGGAAGGCGCAGCCGAGCGCCGAGAGGTCCTGCACCAGCAGCGGCAGCAGGGTCGGGGCGATGGCGGCGTCGATCAGCAGCGTCTCGGTGGCGCCGCAGACGCCGGTGCGGCGCATCTTGGCATTGGTGAGCACGCTGCGCGCCATGTCGGGATCGGCGGCAGCATGGACATAGGTGTGGTTCAGCCCCTCGGCATGGGCCAGGACCGGCACGCGGGCCTCCTGCATCACCCGCGTCACCAGCCCCTTGCCGCCGCGCGGGATGATCAGGTCGATCAGCCCCGCCGCGCGCAGCATGGCGCCGACGAAGGCGCGATCCTGCGTCGGCGCCATCTGCACAGCGGCTTCCGGCAGGCCGGCGGCGCGCAGCCCCTCGGCGATGCAGGCGCGGATGGCGGCGGCGGAGCGTGCGCTCTCGCTGCCGCCGCGCAGCAGCACGGCGGAGCCGGCCTTCAGGCAGAGCCCGGCGGCATCAGCCGTCACGTTCGGGCGGCTCTCGTAGATCATGCCGATCACGCCCATTGGCTGCGCCACGCGGCGGATCACCAGCCCGTTCGGGCGCGTCCATTCCGCCAGCACGCGGCCCACGGGGTCGGGGAGGGCGGCGATCTCCTCCAGCCCTGTGGCCATGGCCTCGACGCGCGCGGGCGTCAGGGTCAGCCGGTCGCGGAAGGCGGCGGTGAGGTCGCCGGCGCCGGCCAGATCGGCCGCATTGGCCGCCAGGATCTCCTCCTGCCGCGCGCGCAGCCGGGCGGCGGCATGGCGGAGCGCCTGGTCCTTCGACGGTCGGCCGGCGCGCGCGAGCTGGCTGGCCGCCTCCCGGGCGGCGCGCGCGGCGGCGTCAAGCGCTTGGGCGATCGTGTCGGTGATGGCGTTCACGGTCCGGTTTTCCTGTTGCCGCCTCCGCCCCTGGCGGGGTGGAGGCTGGCGCATCGGTAGCGCGGGGCGGCGGCGAGGGGAAGCGGGCAGCTGCGCCGCGAGGCGGGCGGCTGCCTTGCCACGGTTGCAGGCGGCCCCCTAAATTCGCGCCGTCGCAGCGCCGCACGCGGCCTTCCCGGAGACCCGACTTGCCAGCGAATGCCGAGCCCCGTCCCCTGTCGGGCCCCATCGTCATCTTCTCCTTCGACCGGCCGGAGTATCTCAGCCGCCTCTGTGTCTCGCTGAAGACGCAGCGGCATGTGGTGATCCCCGAAGGCAGCATCTACCTGCTGCAGGATGGCGCGGTCTCACCCCACAGCGGCGTGCGGGTGGCGGAGGATGACGCCATCGCCGCCTGCGTGGCCGTCTTCCGAGAGCACTTCCCCGGCGGGGTGGTGATGCAGAGCCCCGACAATCTTGGCATCGCGCAGAACATCCGGCGTGGCGAGCGGCTGGTCTTCGAGACGTTGGACCGGGAGATCGGCTACTTCTTCGAGGACGACCTCGAGATGGGGCCGCTCTACATGCACATGATGGAGGCGCTTTACGCGGCGCTGCGGCCGCTGCCCAACATCGGCTATTTCGCTGCCTATGGCGACGTCAAGCTACAGGCGCCCGGCCCCGAGGTGAAGCTGCAATCCATGGCCCACAACTGGGGCTTCGGCCTGCTGCGCGAGGCCTGGCGCAAGATCGATGTGCGGCTCGCCGGCTTCTACAAGGTTCTGGAGGGGCGGGACTATGGTGCGCGCAACCACTTCCGCCTCTATGAGCTGATGCGCGACAGCGAATTCGCCACCAACGCCACCTCGCAGGACGCCTTCAAGGCACAGGCCTGCGCCGAGCTGGGCCTGGCGCGGCTGCGCACCGATGTCTGCTTCGCGCGCTACATCGGCGAGAAGGGGGTGCACTTCAATCCCGCCAGCTTCGAGCGGCACGGCTTCCGCGACATGCAATGGGTGGAGCGGGAGGACGTGTTCCTCGCGCCGGTCACCCAGGAGGAGGTCGAGCGCATCCAGAGCCGCACCGCCGAGGGGCTGCGCCGCTTCCGCGCCGAGAAGTTCGACGAGATGTTCGCCGCGCATTCCGCCAAACGCTTCGACGAGGACCGGCTGGTCACGCGCGAGGATGTCGAGGATCTCTACCGGCTGGTGCTCGACAAGCGCCCGCACGGCGATAACATCTTCAACAACTTCGTCGGCAAGCGCACGATCCGCGAGCTGAGGCGCCGGCTGATCTTCACCGACGAGTTCCGCATGAAGAACCCGCTGCCGGCAGAGTGGCGGCGCCGGGACTGACGGTGGCCGCGGCGCGCGACCCGTGCAAAGGGCCGCGCCGCCGTTAGTTCTGCCACCACCATTTCTGGCTTTCGCGCCAGATCGCCAGGCGATCTGTGCCGATATCCTTGAGCATGCGCTCATCCAGCCCGGCCAGGCTGGCGCGTTGCCGGTGCCGCTGGATGCGGCACCACAGGCGCCGGACCGGGGATGCCATGCGGCCCCGCAGGCGTTGCAGGAGGCTCGCCGCAGGAACGGGCGCGGCAGACCCGATGATGCGTTCCGACATGCGGTGAGAATGCGCCCGCGGCTTGCTGAAAGGCAGGCCACGCCCGGCCGCGGTGCCGCCGAACTGTGCCGCGTGGCCGGCAGTACAGTTGCCGCGGGACGCGGGACGGATGCGCTTGCGGCGACGCGGCGGCGGCGGGATGCTGGCCATGATGACGCCGGAACGAACCTCCGGCCGGGCAAGGCAATCAGGATCGGGAAGAGCATGTCCACCGGCCCAGCCACGGCACCTCCGCAGGCGCCGGCTTCCAGTCCGGCGAAGCCCGCTCTTCGCCTCGTCCTCGGCGGCGCGGCACGGCTGACGGTCGAGATCGACCGCGCTGCGGGCCAGCCGCTGGCCGAGCAGATCTCGGAGCGCTTGGCTTCGCTGATCCGGGCCGGCACCCTGACCCAGGGCACCAGACTGCCTTCCATCCGTGCCCTGGCGCGGCGCGCCGGCATCAGCGTCCATACCGTCGTGGAAGCCTATGCGCGGCTCGCCGCGATGGGGCTCTCGGTCTCGCGGGCGGGCTCAGGCGTCTATGTCGTGCGGCCCGCCGCCCTGCCGCCCTCGGCGCCCATTCCGGCCCTGGATCTGGCGCAGCCGGAAGGCGCGGCGGCGGCGATGCTGGAGGGGCGGGACGACATGCTCGCGCCCGGCAGCGGCTTTCTGCCCGCCGCCTGGGTGGAGGGCGCCTGGCAGGGCGGCGTGCTCTCCCGCTTCCACCGGCGCCTGCCCGCCGCGATGGTGCGGGCCGCGCCGCCGCAGGGTGGGGAGGCGATCCGGCAGCAGATTAGCCTCGGCCTCGGCATGCGAGGCATCACCATGTCGGCGGAGGGCGTGCTGATGACGGCCGGTGCCACCCAGGCGCTGGATCTGGTGATTCAGACCTTCCTCGCGCCGGGCGACACGGTCCTGGTCGAGGACCCCGGCTATTTCATGCTCTTCCCCATGCTGGCCCGGCGCGGCGTCCGCATGCTGCCAGTGGCCCGCCGGCCGGACGGACCGTGCCTGGAGGATGTCGAGGCGGCCTGCCGCAGGACGGTGCCCAAGCTGTTCTTCCTGCAATCGGTGCTGCACAACCCGACCGGCTGGACCGCGAGCGCCGCCAACCTGCACCGCCTGCTGCGCCTGGCGGAGAACCACGGCATGGTGCTGGTGGAGGACGATGTCTATGGCGATCTCCATGCCGGCGAGCCGGTGCGGCTGATCCAGCTCGATGGGGGCGCCTCCGTCCTCTACGTCTCCAGCTTCACCAAGTTCATCGGCTCGGCGGCGCGCATCGGCTTCGTGGCTTCGGCGCCATCGCGGATCGAGGCGCTGCTGCGCACCAAGATCTCCGCCGCGCTGACGGGCTCCGGCATCGAGGAACTGTTGCTGCTCGAGATTCTCGCCTCCGGCCAGTACCGCCGGCATGTCGAGACGCTGCGCGCGCGGCTCTCCTCCGCGCGGGGGCTGGTGCTGCAGCGGCTGCGCGAACTGGGCTTCAGCATCACGGGTGGGGATGGCGGGCTCTTTCTCTGGGCGGAGGCGCCGGAAGGCGCCGGGGAGGGCCTCGCCCGGACGGCGCGCCATCGCGGGCTGATGCTGGCGGGCGGTTCGCTGTTCCGGCCGGAGCAGCAGCCCAGCCGCCACTTTCGCTTCAACGTCAGCCGTTGCATCGACCCGCGCGTGTCGGAACTGCTGCGGGCCATGCTCGCAAAACCGTAGCGGCGGCAGGCCGCCCTTGTGTGGCCGGTCATGGCAGAGGAGGAGACATGCTGCCACGGGCAGAGGGGATGCGCGGCCCGCGCCTGCTGGGCTACAGCGCCTTCAGCATCGCCGCCGGTGCCCTCGTGATGAGCGCCGCGATGGGGGCGCGGCAGACCTTCGGCCTGTTCGTCGAGCCCTTCTCCACCGAGAACGGGCTGCCGGTCACGCAGATCGCCTTCGCCATCGCGCTCCACAACCTCGTCTGGGGCGCGGCGCAGCCTTTCGCCGGCGCGGCGGCCGATCGTCATGGCGCGGCGCCGGTGATCGCCTTCGGCGCCGTGGTCTTCGCCGCCGGACTGGCGATCGCCGCCCTCTCGCAATCGGCGGCGATGCTGGTGCTCGGCCTCGGAGTACTGGTCGGGATCGGCGTGAGCTGCACCAGCTTCGGCGTGGTGCTGTCCGCCGTAGGCCGCGCCGCGCCGCCGGAACGGCGCAGCATGGCGATGGGCTGGGCGAGCGCCGGCGGATCGCTCGGGCAGGTCCTGCTGGTGCCGCTGGTGCAGGGCGTCTCGCAGCTTTCGGGAACCGCGGCGGCCCTTGCCGCGCTGGCCTGCTGCGTCCTCGCCGTGGCACCGCTCGGCGTGCTCCTGGACCGGGGCGGCGCCGCCGGAGCCCTGCCGTCCGAGGCCACCGCAATCCCGGTGCGGGCCGCGCTGACGCAGGCGCTACGGCACCCCGGCTACCGGCTACTCACGCTGGGATTCTTTACCTGCGGCTTCCAACTGGCCTTCATCGCCACCCATCTGCCGGCCTATCTGCTGCTCTGCCAGATGCCGGCGGGGTTGGGTGCGGCGGCCCTGGCGCTGATCGGGGTGTTCAACATGGCCGGGAGCTGGGGGTGCGGCTGGCTGGGCGGCCGCTTCCGTCAGCAGCATGTACTCGGCTGGTTGTACCTGATCCGGGGCGCCGCCATCGCCGCCTTCTTCCTTCTGCCGAAGACCGAGGCCTCGGTGGTGGCCTTCGCGGCCACGATGGGGCTCACCTGGCTCGGCACCGTCCCCCTGACCAGCGGCTTGGTGGCCCGGCTCTTCGGCACGCGCCATCTCGGCACGCTATTCGGGGTTTGCTTCCTCAGCCATCAGGTCGGGTCATTCCTCGGGGCCTGGCTGGGCGGCTATGTCTTCGAGGCCACGGGATCCTATGCGCTGATCTGGATGGCGACCGCCGCGGCGGGCGTGCTCGCCGCGATGCTGCACTTCCCGATCGACGATGCGCCAGCGGCCGTCGCCCTTCCGGCGCGTTCCTCCTGAGGGCGGTCTGGCGAGAGCGATGGCGGAGGGCAGGGTGCTCCCTTAGAGGAGCACCAGATCGTCCCGGTGGATGATCTCGTCCCGCCCGCGCCAGCCGAGGATGGCCTCGATCTCTTCGGAGCGCCGGCCGGCGATCAGCCGCGCCGCCTCGGCATCATAGGCGGAAAGCCCGCGGGCCAGCTCGGTGCCTGCCTCGTCCAGCACCGCCACCGGGTCGCCGCGCGTGAAGCTGCCCTCCACCGCCCGGACCCCGGCGGGCAGGAGCGAGCGGCCGTCGCGCAGCGCCTGCGCCGCCCCACCATCCACCCGCAGCACGCCGAGCGGCGCCAGGCTGCCGGCGATCCATTGCTTGCGGGCGGAGCGGCCCTCTGGCGCTGCCAGGAACCAGGAACAGCGCGCGCCGTCCTGCAACGCCTGCAGCGGGTGTTCGCGCTTGCCGAGCGCGATGGCCATGGCGCAGCCCGCCCCGGTGGCGATGCGCGCGGCGATCAGCTTGGTCCGCATGCCGCCCGAGGAATAACCCGGCGGCGGCTCACCCCCCATGGCCATGATCTCGTCCGTGACGCGCTCGATGACCGGCAGGTGGCGCGCCTCGGGGTCGTTGCGCGGGTCGGCGGTGTAGAGGCCGTCGATGTCGGAGAGCAGCACCAGCGCGTCCGCGTGCAGCATCTCGGCGACGCGAGCGGCAAGTCGATCGTTGTCGCCAAAGCGGATCTCGGCGGTGGCGACGGTGTCGTTCTCGTTGATGACGGGGACGCAGCCGAGGTCGAGCAGGGTGCCGAGGGTGGCGCGGGCGTTCAGATAGCGGCGCCGGTCCTCGCTGTCCTGCAGGGTCAGCAGGAGCTGGGCGGCGGTCAGCCCGTGCTGCGAGAGCGCTGCCTGCCAGGCGCCGGCGAGGCGGATCTGCCCGACCGCGGCGGCGGCCTGCTTCTCCTCCAGCCGCAGCTTCTTGCGCGTCAGGCCGAGCGCCCGGCGCGCCAGTGCAATGGCGCCGGAGGAGACCAGCACCACCTCCGTGCCGCGTGCCCGCAGCACCGCCACATCGGCGGCGACGGAGGCGATCCAGCCCTCGCGTGGGGCGGCGGTCTCGGCATCGACGACCAGGGCGGAGCCGATCTTGACGACGACGCGCCGCGCGGCGGCAAGGGAAGGGGAGGTCATGCGGGGGCCTTCTCGCGCTCGCGGTGGATGGTATCGGCCAGTTCGCGCAGCACGCCGTCCACCCCCTCGCGCGTGGCGCCGCTGATCAGGTGGACAGGGCGGCCAAGTGCGCGCTCCAGCGCCTTGGCGCGGCTGGCCTTGGCCTGCGGGGTCATGGCGTCCAGTTTGTTCAGCGCGACGATCTCGGGTTTCTCTGACAGACCGCCGCCATAGCCTTCCAACTCCGCGCGCACCGTCTGGTAGGCGCCGACCGGATCGGGCTGGCTGCCGTCGATCAGGTGCAGCAGCACGGCGCAACGCTCGACATGGCCGAGGAAGCGGGTGCCAAGCCCGGCCCCCTCCGCCGCCCCCTCGATCAGGCCGGGGATATCAGCCAGGACGAACTCCTCCGTAGCGTTCAGCCGGACGACGCCGAGCTGTGGCGTGAGGGTGGTGAAGGGATAGTCGGCGATCTTCGGACGGGCCGCGCTGACGACCGAGAGGAAGGTGGACTTGCCGGCATTGGGCAGCCCGACCAGCCCGGCATCGGCGATCAGCTTGAGCCGCAGCCAGAGCCAACGTTCCTCGCCCGGCCAGCCCTTGTCGGCGCGGCGCGGGGCGCGGTTGGTGCTGGACTTGTAATGGGCGTTGCCATAGCCGCCATCGCCGCCGCGGCAAATGACGGCGCGCTGGCCCTCCCGTGTCAGGTCGGCCAGCACCGTTTTCTTGTCCTCGGCCAGGATGACGGTGCCCACCGGCACCTTCAGCACCACGTCCTCGCTGCCGGCGCCGGTGCGGTCCGAGCCGGCGCCGTTGCCGCCCTTGCGGGCCTTGAAGTGCTGGGCGTAGCGGTAGTCGATGAGGGTGTTCAGCCCCGGTACAGCCTCGGCAATGATGTCGCCGCCCTTGCCGCCATTGCCGCCATCGGGCCCGCCGAACTCAATGTATTTCTCGCGCCGGAAGGCGACGACGCCATCCCCCCCATCACCGGCCTTCACCCAGATCTTGGCTTCGTCGAGGAACTTCATGGGGATGGGTCCGAGGGAGGGAGGGATCGCACAAACAAAAACGGGGGCCTGAGGCCCCCGTTCGCGGTCTGGTTGGCTCGCGGAGGCGCGAGGCTTACTCGGCGGCCTGCGCCAGCGGCTCGACGGACACGAAAACGCGGCCCTCGGCGCCCCGGCTGAACTTCACGCGGCCATCGACCGTCGCATGGAGCGAGTGGGTACGGCCGACCAGCACGTTCTGGCCCGGCTTCATCTTGGTGCCGCGCTGGGTGACGATGATGTTGCCGGCCGCGACCTGCTCGCCGCCGAACTTCTTCACGCCCAGTCGCTTGCCAGCGGAATCGCGGCCGTTGCGCGAGGAGCCGCCTGCCTTCTTATGCGCCATGGTGGGTGTCTCCTGGTATGTCGGTTCAGGCCGCGGTGATCTCGGACACGCGCAGCACGGTCAGGTGCTGGCGGTGGCCGTTCTTGCGCCGGCTGTTCTGGCGGCGGCGCTTCTTAAAGATAAGGACCTTCTCGCCCTTCTTCTGCTCGAGCACGGTGGCCGTGACGGTGGCGCCCGCCACCGTGGGCGCGCCAATCGTCAGGCCGGCATCGGTCGCCACGGCCAGGACGTCCTGGAAGGTCACGGTCTGGCCGGGTTCGGCCTCCAGCTTCTCGACCATCAGCACCGCGTTCGGGGTGACGCGGTACTGCTTGCCGCCGGTGCGGATCACTGCATAGGTCATGGGGCGCCCTGAAAAGCTCTGCCGTGCTGGCCTGATCTGAAACGATATATGGCCGAGAACGGCCATCGGCGGAACACAAGGCCCCGCCGGGAAGCCGCGCCTATAGCGCCGGCGCCTTGGGGGAGTCAACGCCAGGGCTGCATTCGGCGGATTTCTGCACAGGATGCGTTGCGCGGCCCTCAAAGCCCCTTTATACCCCGGCCGCCTGTCGGCCAGGCCACACCCCGCGGAGAGGTGCCAGAGTGGTCGATTGGGACGGTCTCGAAAACCGTTGTACTCGCAAGGGTACCGTGGGTTCGAATCCCACCCTCTCCGCCATTTCCCTTCCGAGACCTTCCTGCACCTTTCCGGAAAGCTCGTGTTTTCAGGTGGCTAAGCGGTCCCTCTCTCCCACCTCTTCCCGCAGCATGCCACTCTAGCCCACGTCGAGACGGGTATGATGCCGGGGCTCCTCCAGAGGAAACCGGGTATCGGGGCCGGTATGCTGGCGGACAAGCAGGTGAGGGCGGCCAAGCTGCGCGAGACTCTCATAGGCTCTCCGACGGTGGCGGTCTTCGCCTCCAGGTCCAGCCCACCGACAGCCGTCTCTGGCGCTATCGCTACCTGTTCGGCAGAGTAGATCAGCCTCACCGAGGCCCGGGAGGCGCGCGACACCGCGAAGGCTCTGCTTCGGTCGGGACGGGACCCCAGTACCGAGAAGCGCATCAGCCGCATCGCCTCGATCGCCCGACACCACGACTCCTTCGCGAGGCAGTCGCCCGGGCATGGCACGCCCAGCAAGCGCCGGGCTTGGACCCCGCGACGCACGGCTGACGTCCTTGGCAGCCTGGAGGCGGACGTCTTCCCGACCCTAGGCCGGCTACCTATCCGCGAGATCACCCCGCCCATGGTCCTGAGCATCCTGCGGGCCATTGAGGACCGGCCGGCCATCGAGACGGCTCACCGGGCCCGACAGCGGATCTCCCGCCGTGTTCGTGCATGCCATCGCTTCCGGGATCGCGGAGGCCGCCTTCCAGCATCGTGAACGAGCGCCGGCCAGGAGATCGCGACGTCATCAACCTGATGCTGGCCCATGTGCCGAAGGACAAAATGGAAGCGGCCTATGACCGGGCCCAGCACATGGAGCGGCGGCGCGCCATTACGGAGGAGGGGCAGCATCCTGTTAGCTGGGATGCCGACGGCCGGAGAGACCGCTGCCCTGCCCAGGAACTAAAATGGCCATCGTGTCTCGGGATCTCTGCAGGAAGCAGCGGAAAACGCGTTTGGCCACTGAGGTGCCCGCCTCGCTCCTCCTGTACTCAGGCTCCGTCAGTCCGCCGCTAACTGCGGCGGACTATCGGCCAAAAACGCTCCGTGCTGTCAGCCGCCTTGTGTCAGGGGTGCGGCGGCTGCGGTCCGAGCCAGCGCCACCTCACGCCTAGGCGGCCTGCCGTTGAACAGCAGCCGCAGCACGGCGCTGCGTCGGACCAGCAGTTGATGAAAACCTGCCGACAGCACTGTGGATGCCACAACCAGCAGCACGAATTGCAGCAATGCCGGAACTCCGCTGTCCAGCAGCAGCAGCACGCCGAACACGATGAAGACCTGGTGCACCAGATAGACAGTGAAGGAAGATTCCACCGCAGCCTGCACCAGCTTGCTGGCGCCATTGAAGCAGGTCCGCATCCCCGACATCAGGATATGGCCGAACAGGATGCCGACGATGGGCATCAGGAAGAATGTCATGGCCCTGCAGAGGTTCTCATACCGCCACTGCACGGCGGCCAGTATCACCGAGAGGACGAGCCCTGCTGCCCACATTCCCCAATGGATCCGCGTGAAGCGATCCAGCCAGTCGCGGCGTAACGCAAGGGCGGCGCCGCACAGGAAGACCGGCAGGTAGGCCGAGGTGCGCGCCAGCACCAGCATGCCATAAAGGGCCCAGTTGAGGTCCGGCACACTCAGCACTGCCACGGCGCCTAGCGTCGCTACGCCGCTGAACAGCAACAGGCCAGGCGCCATCCACCATCGCGAATCTATCAGCTCGGCGACCTTCTCGCCGCAACGCGCCAGCGCGGGAATTCGCCGCAGGGACCACAGCACAACGAGAATCGAAGAATAAATCAGGAGGTCGGTCAGGAACCAGAGGTGCGACACCCAGTGCTCACCGGGTGTCATCAGCAGGCTGGTCCACAGGTCTAGGACTTGGCCAGGCTCGGCCCGCCAAAGCGCCGTCCCAAACATGGTCAGCGGATTGATCAGGATTGTCGCGGCGACCAGCGGTACGCCGAGGCGGATCATGCGGCTGCGCCACCAGGCCCCGGCATCCCGCCGGCATAGCATCAGAGCGAAGAACCCGGCGATCAGGAAGAATGTCGGCATGCGGAAGGTATGGCTGTATTGCGCTGCCCAACTCAGCAACGCCGAATCCTGGTCCGATTCGACGATCCATCTCTGATGAATCGAGAAAGCCAGAGCTGTGTGGTAGGGAATGCCCAAAAACATCAGAAAGGCACGTAGATAATCTAGGTAATGCTGACGATCGAGTTTGGATGTCCCGCAAGATAGATCAGGCATTATTCTCTTCTTATCCGAGTAGCGAATCAGGAATTTCGCCAATAAGGGGAGAGGTTCAGAAACTCCGCGCCTAAACCTTCATTGCGCCGCACGATATCCGTACTGCTTAGCTAGAGCACCCGCTCATGCTTTGTACCATCTCAAATATTGTTTACTGCAATTCCCCGGAACTGGGCGCGTGCTGAGCATGTCCGACACGGCATTCAGCAGAGGGGAGGGGCTGTCCCTGCTTGCTGGATCCGCAGTGACGGACCTGCACCGGGGCACAAAAAAGCCCCGGCGCGAGGCCGGGGCAGGTCTGGTTTGGGAACCGCGTGGAAAGGGAGGTTATCATTGGTGGCTCAACGGGGATCTTCGCGCAATGGTTGCGACTGCGGGCAAAAAAAGCCCGGCGGGGCCGAGCTCGATGATCTAGAGGCAGTGGCGGTACGGGCGGAGATCGCCAGCGATGTCGAAGGTCGCGTATGGGAATGGGCAGCAAGGCCTTGGAGGCACCATTGTAATGGCACGCCAAGAGCAGACGATGCCGACGTTCGGTGAAGAAGCCGTTTTGGCTGCAGCCGGGGTTCTATGGGATTAGGGAGAGTGGCATTCTCCTGCCGAATATTTTCTTGTCCGAGAAATGCTTGACGCCGCGCTGTGTATCTTTGGCTGAAAATCTTGGAGGTCGGCGGCAAGGTCCCTGAAATCATATCCTCCAGATACTATACCCACCCGCCCAAATTCCCTTCGATTATTCAACTTTGGCGCGGCGTGAATCTGTTCTCTCAGCTTAGTTGGGCCATTCAGGCCCCCAATGAGCATCCAGTGCGCAATACGATTCCACCTCGCCAAGACCGCTCCATGATGGGTCGACCCCGCCACGTAGGGGATGAACGGGGAGAAGAACGGCAACGCTCTCCCCCGACAGATGAGCGAAGCCTCTGCTGTTGGCCTCACCATTCAACAACTTTCACCGCTGGACGAATTCCGATCGAGTACCCCCACCCAATCCAATCCCCGGGTGGTGTACGGCGATGAGCGTTCCATCATCACTCTCCTGCCGGTGCACCCCGCCGCCGAGCCGAATTCGTACCCCCGCGAACATCACCGGCCACCGGCGTGGCGCCATCGCCTGCCGGCAGGCCATGAGGCGGTTGATCAGCTCCGCCAGGTCCGCGGCACCGAGTATCGCATCAACGCGAACGTGGGCGCTCAGGCCTCCGTGCCGGCGCCGCAGTTGAAGCTCACGGCGTCGGCCATTCAGCCCCTTTACCGGGTTGGCCCGTTTCAACAGGGGCGGCCCCCCCCTCATCGCTCCAGCGGCTTCAGCAGCTCGGCCAGAGCGATGGCTGCCATAATTTCCTCGAGGATCTCACGGATGTGAGCCTCGATCGCCTCCTTCCCGCCGGCATCCGTGGCCCGGTGCGCCTGCACCAGTCCCTCGATGCGGTCGTAGGAGACATGGATGAATTCGCGGATCTTGCTTTCGGCACAGGCTTGCATCTGGGCGGCACCTCCTGCTGTCGCGTTGACGTCTCCTGTACCGGCACTTGTGGCCTGATCGGGGCTGCGGCCGCCTTTTTCCTGCCCGATCAGAGGCGCGGCGCCGGGTTGCCACCCGACGCCGCTCAGCTCAGCCCCATCCGTCCCGAGAATGTCGGCCCTCTGCATGCTCACAAGGGTGCAGGGGACTGTCTCCGGGATATTGGATTTTCGTCCAGGAAATCGGACGTCACAGATGACGCGGAAGCCGCGCTGGACATGCTGCAACCGATGACCGCCGACGACCGGCATGAGTGTGGCCTGGAGCGCGCCATCGAGGGCGCGGCACGGGCCTGCGTCCTTCCTTACCGCCGTACGCGGTCGATCCTCTACGCCGACGCGAAGCGGCTTCGGGCCGGTGAAGAGCACTACTCCACGCGCCGCTGGAGGTGCTCAGGAGCACCCATGGTGAAATTCATGCGATATTTCATGCGACATATTGTCTTGCCAAACCCTCGGCGCTTCGACACCACACCCCGCTTCTTCTTTCATCTGGGTGATTGCGACGAGCTGCCGCGAGACCGGCAAGGGACTGAGTTCCCCGATCTCGAAGCGGCGCAATCCGATGCTTAGGCGGCAGCCCGCCAGGTGCTCACAAAGCAGATCGACAGTGATGGTGCGCTGCGGAGCAACCAGCAGTTCGAGATTTGCGAGGAGGCTGGGTATCTTCTTGCAACGGTGCCGTTCAAGGATGCCGCGGCGCTCAGGTTTAGCCACTGCCGCTTTGTTTGACATTGAGGCGGGTTGATGCGGCGCTCGCGCCTGCGGCCCGACCCCACTATGCTGGGCGGAAAGCGTAGGAGCTGACTGTGTCGGAACGACGCGAGCTATACCGCAGCCCTAATGGGGACACCTGGTTCCTGGGGCGAGAGCCTGAGAACGGTTATGCGTTCATCATTCATCAACCGAATGGACCGTCCGGTGGGCGGCTATCCCCCATCGAACTGGGGGCGTTCCTGAACGCCGAGACGAAGGGCCCGGAACACCAGGCCCTGCTGCGTCTCATCGGAACACTGGTGGAAGTTCCGCCCTTCGCCGACCGGTCCTGAAGGCCAGCAGCGCAAAGCCCTTGATGACTGGGCTTTTTTCCGGCGTGTCGGAACCAGCGCTATAACTGCGCCCAGAGCTTAGCTGCCCTGGGCATTCTGCGTTTGAGGGTCCGGCACGAGCGGCGAGCAAATCCTCCTCGGCGTCCCGCTACCTTCGGGAGCCTGGCACTGGTCAACGCCGTCCTGCTGATCGTTCGGGGCTGGTGCGGATGATCCGGATGAGGCGGTGAGGGATGCCGGTCTGTCCGCCTGTCCAGTCGTTTTACTCCTTAGGGCCGAACGCAAATCGCGCGGAACCAAATCCCACCCCCAGGGCTAACTGTCTCAACCTGCGAGAATTTTCTCTCGAAAGCTTTATTTGCTACTGATGGTTGATTGGGTTTGTTAGGGCTCCCTTCCTTGTGGTTGAGAGTCATTAGAATGTCAGTAGAAGGCGAATTACGCCGCGCGCTGGAGGCCCGAAATCTTGCCTCGGTGCCTTATCTGCGTGCCCTCCAGCGGGGGCGGGATCCAGCCTCGCTCCCCGGTTATGCTGAATGGCGCGAGGCGCAGCGTCAGTTTCAATCATTTCAGAGGAAGGGTGGATCCGTGGTCGGCTGGTCTGCCCTCAGCGAGCGTTACGTGGCTCTTGCTGCTCTCCACGGCGCGGAGTGAACCTCACCTTACGGCTATCGGTGAACGCAGATCGTATCGGGCTTAGAACGGCCCGTGAGGGGTTGTTCTCAGCCTTCCTCCTAAGCTTCGCAGAGAGTGCAAGGGTCAGCCCGCCGGGTCGATCAGCGGCGGGCAGCGCCTAGCAGACGCAAGGCCTGTGCTGTGGCGAGAACTGGCATGCTGAATCCCCGGCGACAACCGCGCAGCCCGAAGCGGACGGCGCACACGAAAAGCTAGGACCGACTACTTCGTCATCGGGGACGGGGCGAGCAACATACCGCCTTTGGCAAGTGGCTGACCCCGGCAATCTCGACGCGCAACGCGGCTGGCCGACTGCTGCCGGTCTACTTCTTCCTGAGAGGGACGCCGCGGTATCGAAAGCGGCTGGACTGTTTCGGGGTGGCCCGCACGACCGAGGCGACGAAGGGGCCGGCCCTGCGGGTCCTTCCGGTTGAAAGACCGATTGCAGAGGTTCGAACCCCGCACATTTCCTAGTGCTTGGGGTCAAAAAGGGAGACCGAACCTGCATAAACAATTGGCTGTAAAAGACAAATTCTGATTACGAGACTTGGCTCCAGGCAGATGCGGACGGCGCCCTCGGCAGGAACAAATGGACGCTCGTGCCTTCCCCGACCTCACTTTCGACGCGAACATGCCCGCCTGATTGACTGACGAAGCCGTAGACCTGGCTCAGGCCAAGCCCCGTACCCTCGCCATCGTCCTTGGTCGTGAAGAAGGGCTCAAACGCCTGCGCGAGGATATCCTTGCTCATACCGCAGCCTGTATCGCGCACGGTCACGCGAATGAAAGCGCTAGCTGCGTTCCGCACATCATCCAGATCGTCCGGAGTGTTGCTGGTCTCGATGGTGAGCGTACCGCCGTCATTCATCGCGTCTCTGGCATTGATCGCGAGATTAAGGATCGCCACGTCGAGTTGATTGGGATCGATGAGCACGGGTCCAAGCGCCGGATCCAAAGCCAGATGGATTTTTGTTCTGCTGCCGAGCGTCCGCTCCAAGAGAGTGGAGAGAGCTTTGATTCGCTCATTGAGGTCGATGACTTCCGGGGAGAGGGATTGCTGCCGAGAGAAGGCAAGCAGCTGTTGCGTGAGCGCACTGCCATTCTGAACTCGATTGCGCAACTCGTCGAACAGTATCGCAACCCTCGGGCCGGATGGATCCTCCGCGATCTCCCTTTGCAGCAGATTCAAACCCGATTGGAAAACGCTAAGAAGATTTTTGAAGTCGTGAACGATTCCTGCGGCGATTCGGCCGATCGCTTCGATCTTCTGCGACTGGCGGCGGCGTTCCCCAAGAGCGCGCTGGGCCGAGACGTCGCGCAGACTGGCCAGCAACGCGGCATGTCCATCCCAGGCTATCTCAACAACACGCATCTCGACTTCGGCTGCTTTGCCGCCGGGGCGACGCACAGTGATCTCGGCGATCTCGCCAGCAACCACAGGGCGGCCGAGCGGAACGTGCAGGAGCTTTTCGCGCGGTTGCCCAAAAATCTGTGCAGCGGCAGGATTGGCGTAAAGTACAGCTCCGGACATATCGACGACGAGGACACCATCGGCGTTGTTCTCGATCAGGCGCTGAAAGCTGATCTGACCGATGCCGGCAAAATGTGTATGATTCGGTTCCGCCGGTGTCTCGTCCATGCTTTGCGCCACGCGTGCGGACCCGCTCATGATGACGGTCCCGCGGCGGCTCCATCGCCGAACATGTCAGGCGCACCCACGAACGGTTCGCCAAGATGCATGCCGCTGCCGTCGATGGTGAAGCGACGGATTTGCTTATCATGCTCGCTGCCACGCATCTTCAGCACGATGAGACCGCGGTGCATGAACTCTGCCTGCTGAATATAGCGCAGCAGAATGATGGAGTCCGTCAGCGTCGAGATGTGCTGTTCGCTGGCACTCTCGCCGCCGATCAGCGACTTGTTGGTCGCGGTGCATAGGCCTGCGATCTCATGCTTCTTGATGAAGGAAGTGAGACTGATCAGGAATTCGCGGAACCCTGTCTCGGGAGCGATGCGCTCCAGGGCTGACAGGCTGTCGACGGCAATGCGATCCGGGCGGAATTCTTCAACCAGTTCGCGGATCGTCAGGAGGTGATCAGGCAGGCTTTGCGCTTCCGGGTACAGGCAGATCACCTTCAGCTGGCCTTCGGCCTCCATCCTCTCGAAATCCACGCCCCAGCTACGTGCGTTACGGAAGAGCTGGCCGCGGCTTTCCTCATAGCCGACGAGGAGGGCGCGCTCACCGGCCGCGACACCCCCAGCAAGGAAATTGGTGACCAGTAGCGTCTTGCCGGTCCCGGTGGCGCCGCTGACCAGCGTGACACTATCGCGGAAGAAGCCGCCGCTGGTCATCTTATCGAGCTCGGCATTGCCGCTGGTCACGCGTTTGGTGCTCGACTTCTGCTCCAACCGCAACGACGACAGGGGGACTGCGACGATGCCCTGCTTCTCCACCAAGGTGATCGGCACCTCGCCCTCGACGTGGCGGCTGCCGCGCATCTTGAGAACCTCGATGGTGCGCCGCCGGCGCTCGCGGTCGAGGGCGTTACGTAAGATGACGACGTTGTCGGCAACAAACTCCTCGATCCGGTGGCGAGAGATCTCGCCATATTCGCTGTTGCGTTCCGCCGTCATCAGGACCGTCAGCCCCTCCTTCTTGAGCGCGGTGGCAATGCGCAGAAGCTCACGGCGCACCGTCGTCTGATCGGCGACAAAGTGATCGAAGAGCTGCGTGATCGAGTCGAGCACGATGCGTTTGGCTTTGGCGCGCCTGACGGCGTGCAGGATGCGCGCAAGGAGGGCCGCCAGGTCGAAATTGCCGACGATCATTTGCTCATGATCGCGCGGACTCGCATCGACGAAGACGAGCTTATTCTGCTCGCGCCATAGGCAAATTTCCCACGAGAAGCTCGCCATATTGACCTCGATCTCGGTGGGCGACTCCTCGAAGGTGACGAATACGCCGGCCTCATCACGATCCGCGATGCCATGCGCAAGAAATTGGGTGGCGAAGACGGTCTTCCCGCTGCCAGGTGTCCCGCCGACGATGGTCGTGCGACCGCGAGGGAGACCGCCCATCACCAGATCGTCAAAGGCCTCAATACCGGTCTTCACCCGTTCGAGTGCAGGATCGATGCGGGGCTCCTCTGCTGCCGTCATGAGTTGACGTCCTTCTTGCTGAAGCTGAAGAATTCCAGAACCTGGGCGATGTTGCTGATGTCGCCGATCAAGCGGCGGGGCGGCGTAACCGAATCGTCCGAGAGAGTGGGCGTCGCCAGAATGCCGGCGTCCTCTGCCTTGGCCGGATGCTCGAGGATGTCGACGATCTCGATCTCGAGTTCCTCCGCCATTGCCTCGATCAGGCGCTTCCGGCTGTCGAGCGCGCGCTTGGCACCGGGAGTATCTCCCGCCACAAAGAGACGAAGCGCCGGCTTGGTCACCGGGCCGGGTGTGGGCCTAATGCTCATAACTCGCGCTCACCTGCAGCAGGTGTTTGCGGGGTCGGCGTGCTTGGGGCGGCACGCCAGGAAAATCCAATCATCGGCAATCTTTCTCCCGAGGCGGCCTGCAGGTCTCGCCTTGGGAGCCGACGCGCTATCGCTCACGCTCGATGAGGCCTAGGACAGCTCCCTGTGTTACCTTGTAGACAGAAGCGTGGCGGTCGTCTGCCCACTAGTGAACATTTCTCCGACCGCTGCGCTGAAATGTGGACGTTGGTGATTTCGTCCCCTTGACAAAGGATAGCGGTATGCAATCGGGCACCGATCCGATCGGCAATAACCTGCTTCGAGCATTGAGGCTCGACGACTGGGCGATCCTCGAACCGAGGCTGGAGGAGTGGTCAGCGCCGACCGGTGTGATCCTGCACGCCCCCGGCGACACGGTTCGCTTTGCCTACTTCCCGCGTGGGTCGAGCCTGATTTCCTATTTGGTCGTATTGGGCGACGGACGGGCGATCGAGACGGCCCTCGTCGGTCGCGAGGGCGCTGTCGGTGGGATCGTCAGTCAGGGACGGCTTCCTGCCTACGCCCGTGCCGAGGTGCAGCTGGGCGGGTCATTCTTCCGTATCGATCTGCATCGGCTGGAAGAGGCGAAGGCGCGGTCGCCGACCTTGCGCTACCTGTTCGCGCGTTATGCCGATTGTCTGATGGCGCAGGTGTTTCAGTCGGTGGCCTGCAATGCGGCGCACTCAATCGAGCAACGCACGGCGAAGTGGCTGGTGGCCGCACTCGAGCGCACCGGCGCTGAGGACGTCGCGCTGACGCAGGAGCAGCTTGCCGCCATGCTGGGCGTCGGGCGCAGCTATCTGAGCCGGGTTATCCAGGACCTGAGACATCGCCGCGTCATCGAAACGCGCCGCGGCCGCATCTGCGTCCGGGATGTCGGCGGCCTACGGGCGCTCGCCTGCGAATGTAACAACTGTGTTGCCAAGCATTTCGACGACGTTCTGAAGGGCGTCTATCCGGCGGAGGAAAAAGGACTGGCGGCCGCCAAGTAAGCTCTGCTTCGCGCTGCGAGTCGGCCGGCCGAATTGTGCTTGCAAAAGGGGGGGCCGCTTCCCCCGTCTCGGAAGTGCACCCACTCCGGCTCGTCGGCGATCTCATGGGCGGCGCCGCCGTCGCCCGCCTACTGCGGGCGACGGCGTGACCCAGAGCACGGAGGAAGTGGAAGGTTCAAAGCCCGCCCATCCCTTCGTAATAGTCCGAGACTCGGCGTCCATAAGCCGGGTCGCTCCAAGGGGTTTCGTCGCGGCCGTAGCTTGGCGCCTTCTCAAGCTGGTCGCGGCTGACGTCCACGACGTAGCCACCCAGGCCCGTGTCGTAGGTCAGCGACTGCCACGGCAGGGGATGATAACGCTCACCGATGCCGAGGAAGCCGCCGAAGCTCATGACCGCGTACGCCACCTGCCCGGAGACCTTATTGATCATGACGTCGTAAACCGAGCCGAGGCTCTCGCCGGCGCGATTGTAGACTGCGGTGCCGTTCACCTTGCTCGCGGCGATCAGGCTGCTGGTCTCATCCGTGGCGACGTTGCCGGTGCTGCTGGACATGGCGTCCTCCCGTTCTTCGAGCAGAGAGAAAACGCCCCGCGCCGGGCCCCGTTGCGGGGTTCTACGGCCCCGGAAACAAAAGGGCTATGGAGGCCGAAAGCCCCGCCCTTTTCCGTCCCTAGGCAAGTCAAGCCAGGGCTATCGTACATTCGGGTGCGCTGCCCGGCGGTTGCCATAATTCTGGCGCCCGCCAGCCGCCGGCACATTTATTCCCCGGCGCAGCTTCAGTCCTGCTTCGCGAGCGGTCCCTCGCCGGTGGTATGGGGCACACGGAACGTCCCCTGAAAACGAGCATGGTTGACGTCGGAGCATCGCGACGAGCGAAGCTGCCGCGATCTTCGTGGCCGTGCCTTGCCAGTTAGTCTGGCGGGGCTTGCCCCGCTCGTCGAAGTGCATGGCAAAGTCCAGGGCGCCCGCGCGCTCGCTGACACCCGGCGGGCGATACTGCCGGCCATCAGCCTTAATGGGCGCCGGGTCGGGCAGCAGCGCGTCGATCTCCGTCAGGAGGTCACGCACGACCTGATCAATCGCCCATCGCTCGCAGCCGGGCTCCCGCCCGAATGCAATTCCCCGCGCTTCGGCCGCGGCCTCGCCGACAATCGCGTCGCCAGCAAGGCGAAGGCGGATTGTCTCGCGCATGAGGTGAATGGTCTGGGAAGCGGGGGAAGGAGGTCATAGCTCTGGCAGGGCGTTCTTGATATGTCCTCAGAGTCGAGTCACAAAAAAGGGGGTAGGCGCGGGAGGGTTGCCCTCTGAACAGGGGCGGGAACAAAAAGGCTGGCAGATTCAGCCAGAATCGGTCTCGAAAACCGTTGTACTCGCAAGGGCACTGGGGGGTCTGTCTCTGCCAGCCTTTTAATTTGTTGCGGGCTTAACTAGGACGGTGCTCGGCACACTCTGGAAAGCCGCTGTGTCGGGTTTTGTGCCGAGGGCGTCTTAAGCTCTCGCGTGCCACTGCTCCTGCTGTAGCCACCCGCCATAGACCCGATCCGCCATGTACACCGTGCTATGCCTCAGGTGCCGACTCAGGGAATAGGCGTCTCCGCCACGTTCCAGTCAGCAGATCGCGAAAACGTGGCGCAGGCCGTGCACAGGAAAGACGAAAAGGGCGCTTACCTCCGGGGTGCACTGCCTCAAGGGCCAGAAGACAGCTTCGCGAGCTGCTGCTGGCGCCGGGCCCGCCATCGCCGAAGCAGCCCGGGGTGCCCTATTCCTTCACTGCGCCCGTCAGCGAGGAGACGTAGTAGTCCACGAAAAAGGAATAGAAGATCGCGACGGGCAGGGAGCCGAGCAGAGCGCCGGCCATGAGCGCACCCCACTGATAGACATCGCCTGAGACAAGCTCCGTCAGGATCGCGACGGGCACCGTCTTGCTCTCGCTCGATTGGATGAAGGCGAGGGCGTAGATGAACTCGTTCCAGGACAGGGTAAAGGAAAAGATGCCGGCGCTGATCAGCCCCGGCACCGCCAGCGGCAGGGTGATCCGGCGCAGGATCTGAAGGCGCGTCGCGCCATCGATCAGCGCGCATTCCTCCAGCTCGTAGGGGATCGACTTGAAGTAGCCGATCAGCAGCCAGGTGCAGAAGGGCACCAGGAAAGTGGGGTAGGTCAGGATCAACGCAAAGGGCGTGTCGAACAGGCCCAGTTGGAAGACCATCGTCGCCAGCGGGATGAACAGGACCGAGGGCGGGACCAGATAGGCCAGATAGATCGCCAGCCCAACATACTGGCTGCCGCGGAAGCGCAGGCGCTGGATCGCATAGGCCGCCAGCACACTGGCGAAGAGCGACAGGATGGTTGCCGAAACGGCCACCAGCATCGTCGTCCAGAGCCATTTCGGATAGGCGGTGTCGAACAGCAGGTGCCGGATATGGTCCAGCGTAGGGGAGCGGATGAGGAAAGGGTTGTACTCCCGGTAGTTGTAGAGTTCCGCGTTGGGTTTGAAGGAGGTGATGGCCATCCAGTAGAAGGGGAAGAGCAGGATAATGACGAAGCAGGCAAGCGGCACGTAGAGCATCACCACCCGCCGCCGCCGGCTGTCCCAGGCCATCATCTCCGGCGCCTGGATATCCGGCGCGCGGATGGCGGGTGCGGCCTCAGTCATTGGCTTCTCCCTGCTGCCACTTCCGCCGTGCCAGCGCGAAGTATGAGAACAGCGTGGCGAAGATCAGGAAGGGGATCATGGCGACCGCGATCGCCGCGCCTTCCCCGAGCTGCCCGCCGGGGATGCCCCGCTGGAAGGCCAGCGTGGCCATCAGGTGCGTGGAGTTCACCGGTCCGCCGCGCGTGATCGCATAGACAAGCTGGAAGTCGGTGAAGGTGAAGATGATGGAGAAGGTCATGACGATCGCCAGGATCGGCATGATCAGCGGCACCGTAATGCGCCGGAAGCGCTGCCAGGACGTCGCCCCATCCAGCAGTGCGGCCTCGTAGAGGGAGGGCGAGATGGTTTGCAGCCCCGCCAGCAAGCAGATCGCCACGAAGGGGATGCCGCGCCAGATATTCGCCGCGACCAGGCTCCACCGCGCTGCCCAGGGCTCGCCGAGGAAGTTGATGTAGTGGCTGCGCAGCCCCAGCACATCCACCAGCAGATAGGAGATGACGGAGAACTGCGGGTCGTAGATCCACCAGAAGGCAATGGCCGACAGCACGGTGGGCACGATCCAGGGCAACAGGATGATGGCGCGGAGCAGGTTCTTGAAGGGCAGGTGGTTGTTCAGCAACAGCGCCAGCCAGAGGCCGAGCGCGAATTTTCCCACCGTCGCGACCACCGTGTAGAAGATGCTGTAGAAAACGGCCGACCAGAAGACCGGATCCTCCGCCAGCCATATGAAGTTCTCGAGGCCCACCCAGATTCCCGGCCGCCCGATGGTGGTATCGGTGAAGGCCAGCCAGATGCCGAGGCCCAGCGGATAGGTGAGGAAGACGGTCAGCAGCCCGATCGCCGGCGTCAGGCAGACCACGATCAGGAAGGCCTTGCTGTCGAACAGCCGCGCCAGCCAGCCGGGCTCCGCCCGCTTGCGCGTCCAGGGGATGGCGGATGCGGCGCTGCTCGGCATGAGGCCCTCCCGATCCTGCCCCGCTCAGCCGCGATAGAAGCGGCGGGCGCGGCGCTCGGCATCACGCGCCGCATTCTCGGGCGTCGCCTGCCCCGAGGCTGCGGAGGCGAACATCTGCACCAGGATGTACTCGGCCGTGACGGAGCCGGAAGCCTGCGAGAGCGGGCCCTTGTAACCGTTCCAGAACTCGCGATCCATGGTGCTCTTGAAGACTTCGATCTTCGGATCGCTCTTCCAGACCTCGCTCTCGCCATAGGCGCGCAGCGGATGGGCCCAGTAGCCGGAGCTTCCGACCAGCCAGGGTTCATACTGCTCGCGCTCCATCATGAAGCGGATGTACTCCTTCGCCGCGTTGGGGAAGCGCGTGTGCCGGAAGACCATGCCGGAGATGGCCAGCGGCGCGTTCGGCGGGCTGGGGGCTTGGCCGCGCGGTAGTTCCGCATGGTTCGTGTCCTCGGCGACGGCCTGCATCGCCGGATCTTTCTTCAGCGTGAAATAAAGCGAGACGCCATTCTGCGTCAGCCAGCACTCGCCTGCCGAATAGGCGCGGTTGTTAGACGGATCGAGCCAGGAGATCGTGCCGGGCACGAAGGTCTGGTACAGCTCCCGCACGTAGTTCAGCGCCGCGATGGTTTGCGGGCTGTTGATGGCGACGCGGTTGTTCTCGTCCACCAGGAAGCCGCCATGCGACCACAGCATCCAGGAGCAGAAGGCATTGCCGTCGCCTACGGCGTTCCCCAGCGCGAAGCCAGCGGGCTTGTTGGCCTGCTTCAGGGCCTGGCAGAGCCGGAGGAAGTCGGGCAGGTCGGCGGGAATGCTGTTGAAGCCGGCTTCCCGCACCGCGGAAATGCGGTAGATCAGCGGGCCGCCCGAGCCACCGAAGGGAATGGCGAGCCAGTTGTCCGTACCATAGCGCTTGCCGACCACCTGCGCATACCGCATCCAGCCGCCATAGCGTTGGCCCAGATATTCGGCGATATCGGAGACCTCCACTAGCTTGTCGGCGAAGATATGTGGGTCATCCGGCCAGCCGATCACCACGTCCGGCCCCGCGCCGGTATTGGCGGTGACGGCGGTCTGCGGCCGCAGATCCTCCCAGCCCACGAAATCCACGCGCACGTTCACGCCTGTGGCCTGGGTGAATTTCTGGGTGTTCTCGCGGAAGATCACCTCGTCGGGCTCGACGAAGCGCGCGGGGCGCAGCACCCGCAACGTGGCGCCATCCTCGATCGGCAGGCGGGGCGCCTGGGCGCGCGCCACGGGGATGTGGCCAAAGCTCCCGGCCGTCAGTGCGGCGGCACCATAGCCCAGGACTTCGCGACGGGTGATGTTGAACATTCTTGTCTTTCCTCCCTACGCTTGTCATTCATCCCTGCGGACTGCCCCCTGCGGGCCGCCCGGTCAGATGCGCTGGCCTGTCTCTCCGGCGAAGAGGTGGACGAGCGGCAGCTCGGGCAGCACGCGGATCTCCTCGCCCGGGCGCGCGGAAACGCGCTCGCGGAAGGCACCCACCATGGGCGTGTCACCGATGCGCATCAGGACCTGCGTCTCGGAACCCGTAGGCTCCACCACCTGCACGCGTGCCGGCAAGCCGGCGCCGTCCAGGCGCAGATGCTCCGGCCGGATGCCATAGATCATGGGCGAGCCCGGCGCTGCGCCGCCCGCGGCCGGCAGCGGCCAGGCCGTGCCATCCGGTGCGTGGAAGTGGCCGTCCTCGACCTGCCCCTTGATCAGGTTCATCGCCGGGCTGCCGATAAAGCCCGCGACGAAGAGGTTCACCGGGCGGTCATAGAGTTCGAGGGGCGGGCCGATCTGCTCCACATGGCCGCCGTTCATGACGACGATCCTGTCGGCCATGGTCATGGCCTCGATCTGGTCATGGGTGACGTAGATGGTCGTGACGCCCAGCCGCTGGTGCAGCTCCCGGATCTCGGCGCGCATCTGTACGCGCAGCTTGGCATCCAGGTTCGACAGAGGTTCGTCGAAGAGGAAGACCTGCGGGTTGCGCACGATGGCGCGCCCCATCGCCACCCGCTGCCGCTGCCCGCCCGAGAGCTGCCGGGGGTAGCGGTGCAGGAATTGGTCGAGCCCCAGAATCCGCGCGGCGCGGCTGACCTCTTCCTCGATCACCGGCTTCGGCGCCTTCGCCAGCTGCAGGCTGAAGGCCATGTTGTCGAAGACGGTCATGTGCGGATAGAGCGCGTAGTTCTGGAACACCATGGCGATGTCCCGGTCCTTCGGCGGTACGGTGTTCACCACCCGCCCTCCGATGGCGATCTCGCCCGAGGTGATGTTCTCCAGGCCCGCGATCATGCGCAGCAGAGTGGACTTGCCGCAGCCCGAGGGCCCGACCAGGACGACGAATTCGCCGTCCTTGATCTCGATGTCGATGCCGTGAAGGATCTGGGTGGAACCGAAGGTCTTGCGCACCTTGCGCACGGACACGCCCGCCATGCGTCACCTCCCCCCTACGGGCGCATCCATGATGCGGCCCGCCCTTTTGGGGCAGGCTACACAGGTCGGGAGGCCGCGCGCAACCGTGACGGACAAATAACGTTTAGTCGCGAATGCGTGATGCCTAGGCCGGCAGGGGGAGGGGGCGAGAGGGACGCCTCTGTCCTGGCAGCCGGCAGAGGCTTGAGCGGCCACAGGCCTCCGTAGCGCCTGCTGTCATAGCAATGGCAGCGAGGGCTGCCGGGATGTGTCCCCGGGTGCGATGCGGACACCCTCAAGGTCAAGCATCCGGAGCTTCGCGGCCGCTCCTCCCGGTGCAGAGAAACCGCCCACCTTGCCTCCGGCGGCCAACACGCGGTGGCACGGGATGATCAGGGGATCGGATTGGTGGCCATGGCTCGCCCAACGTCACGGGCGACCTGGGGCTCCTTGCCGAGCTTCTTTGCCAGCGCGCCATAGGTCGTGGTGTCGCCCCAGCCTACCTGCCGCACCGCCTCATAGATCTCCCTGAACAGATCATCCTGTTCGCTGAGGTCGAGCTGGAACCGAGAGAAATCGACATTTCTGCCTTCGAAATAGTCCTTCGTGGCAGCGATTGCCTGCGCGACTTCCGGCGTCGGATCTCCGGGGACTGCCTCTGACATGCGGCGCAAAAGCAGCCGCTCCGTGGCCTTGGCGGCTTTGGTCGGCAGCTGGAAATGGGCAATACCCCTGTCGTTCCACGCAATGCCGCAGAAGCCAACCGCGGTTTCAAAGATAAGATACCGGTTCCGGGCCATGTCTCACGCTCCTGTTGCCGCCACGTCCGAGCCGGGGCCGCTGCGCCAGGGCGGCCGTGTCATCAGCGCTTCATTCTGCCTCAGGGACTACGAGGTTGCGACTTTGGCAACTGCGCTTTCCAGGTCGAGGAGATAGCGCTTGCTGCCGAGCCCGCCGGCAAAGCCTGTCAGGCTTCCATCCGAGCCGATAAGCCGATGACAAGGCGCGATGATCGAGATCGGATTGCGCCCGTTCGCGGCACCGACGGCGCGCGCTGTCGCAGGCTTGCCGAGTTGGGCTGCGATCTGGCCATAGCTGCGCGTCTCACCAAAGGGGATCTCCAGAAGCGCGGCCCAGACCTTCTTCTGGAACTCCGTGCCGACGAGATCGAGCGCGATATCGAAACGCGTCAGCTCACCTGCAAAATACGCCCCGAGCTGCCGCTCCGCCTCGACCAGAACTGGGTGGTCCGGCCTTTCCTCGGCCTCGCCGAGGCGGAGGCGCTTCGGGTCCTCATTCTCCCACAAGACGGCGGCCAGACCCTTGTCGCTGGCGACCAGCTTCAGGGTGCCGACGGGCGAGGAGACAGTTTTGAAGTATCGGGCCACTCCCAGCCTCCTTCGCTGACCGGAATGTGTCGCCGTTGCTGAGACCTGCCAGCCGAAAGCCGGCTGGCATCACGGCTTCACTGCTTGCCCGTAAAGATAGACCTTCCGGTTGCGGAGCATAATGCCCCTGGACCAGATGATTCAGGCCGGGGCGGTGGCGCGCCGTGCTCCGCCCCGGACGAGCCGGGTTCAGCCGCTGATGGGCTGCACGGCGGGCCTGAGAACGCTCCAGGACGCCCGTGCGTCACTTCTTCTCAACGTTCCAGAAGACCGGAACAGGCGTCTCGAGGAAGTTGACCACATTCGTGCGATAGGCAACGGGCGCGAAGAACTGGCCCACCGGCACGATTGGCACCAGCGCCGAAGCCTCCTGCTGCAATTCGGCGATCAGCGCCTTGCGCCGGCCGGGATCGCTCTCCCGCGCCCAGGTGTTCTTCAGTTCCTCGATGCGCGGCGAGCAGGCCCAGCCAGCATAGGATCCATCCGTGCAGCTCGTACTGAGCGCGACATTGGCGATCGGATTGTCCAGCTCGAAGCCATAGGACCACATGGGAAAGATGTTCCAGCCGCCGGCCTGCGGCGGCTCGCGGCGGTTGCGGCGGGACATCATGCTGGCGAAATCCATGTATTGGAGGTCGACGGCAAGACCCGCGGCGCGCATCCGCTCGGCCGCCAGCGTGCCAAAGCCCTTGATGATCTCGTTATCGCCGGGCGCGATGACGACGATGGGCTGGCCGGCATATCCGGCCTGCTGGAAGAGTCGCTTGGCCTCCTCGACTCTCGCACCGCGCATCCATTCCCCGCCGGCCTGGTTCTCGTTGAGCCCGCCGCAGGAGAGAAAGCTGTAGCACTCGCGCCAGTACTTGCCGTCACTGCCGGCGGTGATCGCCATGAACTCGCGCTGGTCGGTCAGCAGCGCCAGGGCGCGCCGGGCCTCGGGCTTGTCGAAGGGCGGCTGGGTATGGTTGGGGCGCAGGAACCCGAACTGCCCCTGCTTGCCATGCACGGCCACGCGCACCTCCTTGTTCCGGTCCAGGAGTGGCAGCAGATCGAGGGGTGGCGTCTCGTAGATGTCCAACTCACCGCTCTGCAAGGCGGCGACAGCCGATGCGGAATCCGGCAGCACCAGCCATTCCAGCCGGTCGATCCGCACCACCTTGCCGCCCGCGAAGTTGCTCGGCGGTTCCTCCCGTGGCCGGTACTCGGCATTACGGCGATAGATCATGCGATCGCCCGGGCGATAGGCGGCGCGGTCGAAGCGGAAGGGGCCGGAGCCGATGATCTCCTTCACGGGCGTCATCGGGTCTGTCGCCGCTTCTTCCGCCCGCATGATGAACAGGCCGGTGGCAGTGGGCTTGGCGAAGGACTCGATCAGCAGCGGCGTGTCGACGGAGAGCGAGACGGCGAAGCGCCTCTCGTCCACCACCTCAAGCGCCATCCCGAGTTCGACCAGCTTGCGGCCGCTGACATCGCGCTTCGCCCAGCGTTGGATGGAGGCGACGACGTCCTGGGCGGCGACCGGCCGGCCATCATGGAAGGCGAGGCCGGGGCGCAGCGTCATCAGCCATCGCGTGCCCTGGCCGGCGCTGGTCTTTTCCACGCTCTCCACCATCTGTGGCTGCGGCGTCAGCGCCGCATCCAGCGAGAACAGCGTGTCATAGACGAGGTAACTGTGCTGATGCGTGATCGACAGCCAGTTGACGATGGAATCCAGCGTGCGCGGCTCGGCCGAGGCTGCATAGCGCAGGACGCTCTCCGCCCGTGCGGCGCTTGGGCTGAATGCGGCCGCGGCCTGCAGCAGCAGGGCGCAGGTGGCGCCGCGTAGCAGCACCATGCCGGCCTTTCGACCGGCCAAGGGGAAGGCAGAGCGGGCGGAAAGCATGAAAGCCATCGGTACCGTCTCCTGTCAGGGTAGGAAGCTGTGCTGGCGGTTTCCTCGTCTGGCTAGGGGCTGCGCGAGCGTGGCCGACGCTCAGGCCACCTGGCCGACCGCCTCCGCAGGTCTAGCCTTGTCCCGCGCCTTCACGGCATCGGCCAGCTTTTCGGCGATCATGATCACCGGCACGTTCAGGTTGGCGCAGGGAATGGTTGGCATCACCGAGGCGTCGCAGACCATCAGCCCCTCGACGCCGATCACCCGGCCCTCCGGGTCACAGACCGCCCTCGGGTCGTCCTCCGCGCCCAAGCGGCAGGTGCCGCAGGGATGCCAGACCCCCCCGACATGCTTGCGCAGATGCATGCGCAGCGCCTCGTCATCCGTGCAGAGCAGGTCGAGCGGCGCGATGCCGTCCTGCGCCATGGCCAGGATACGGCGGCGGATGGCGGGGCTGCGGTCCATGGCAGGTCCGGCCAGCGCCGTCAGCACGCCGTTCCGGCGCGACAGCGCCAGCAGCTTCTTCACCTGTGCCGAATAGGTCGAGGGGAAGGCCTCGACCACCATCTCCTGCATCGAGGGCGCCCGCAGCAGGCCGGCCGCCAGGCGGAAGGCCTGCGCCAGCCGCTCCAGATCGCGCCCGTCGGAGAGCATCCGGAAATCCACCTGCGGGGAGGCCCGGAAATCCGGCGAGGCCAGTGTCACCACCCCCTGGGAATAGGACTTGTTCACCCAGGAGAAGAGCGTGGCGATGCGATGCCCCACCGCATGCCAGCCCGAGCGGGTGTTGATCGCCGTGTGCATGTCCCCGGGCGGCGTGCCCGCCATCCCGGAGGACCAGCGAAGGATCGACTGGATATGATAGCGGTCGCCCGCCGGCAGTCGCGCCTCCGGCCGGATGAAAGCGGACATGCCGATGGAAGGGTGCTCCAGCAGGTTGCGCCCGACACCTTCCCGCCTGGCGACGACGGGAATGTCCAGCGCCGCCAGCACCCGCCCCGGCCCGATGCCGCTGCGCATCAGCAGCGCCGGCGAATGCAGCGCGCCGGCACTGACGATCACCAGCGGCGCCGCGACGCTGACTGGCTGGCCCTGCCGTAGCAGCCGGGCGCCCGTGGCACGGCGGCTGTCGAAGAGCAGTCTCTCCGCCTCCGTCTCGGTCCACAGCGTCAGGTTCGGCCGGCGGCGCACCGCCTCCGTCAGATAGACGGTGGCGGTGGAGGTGCGGACGCCGTCGCGGTCGAGATTGACCGTGATCGGGTATATCCCGTCTTCCCAGGCTCCGTTCTGGTCCTCGCGGGCGATGAAGCCATGGCGTAGCAGCTCTGCCTCGACCTGCTGGGCGAAAGGGGTATGCAGGCGGCGCGGAACGCGCTGGATCGGCAAGGGGCCGTCGGCGCCATGCAGCGCGGTATCGGCCGCGAAATCCAGGTCGGTCTCCAGCTTGCGGAAATAGGGCAGCACGTCATCCCAGCCCCAGCCCGTCGCGCCCTCGGCCACCCATTCGGCATAGTCGTGCGGCGAGCCGCGATTGGCGCCGATGCCGTTGATCGAGGAGCCGCCGCCAAGCAGCCGCGCCTGCTCGTAGGGCCGGACGGTGGCATCGCCGGTATTGCCGGGGTCCCGCCCCATGCTGACGCGCAGGCCCGGCCAGGTGTTCGCCGGGTTGAAATAGGCCCGCCCGGGATAGGGCGAGGCGATGTCGCGCGGCATGGCGCCGGGCCGGAGATCGCGCCCGGCCTCCACCAGCAGCACGCGGCGGCCCGGATCTTCCGACAGCCGCGCCGCCAGCACGCAGCCGGCCGAGCCGCCGCCCAGGATCACCACGTCGAAACGCATCGCCTCGCTCATGCCATTACGCTTTCCGCACGTTCCAGAAGAAGGCCGCCGAGCCCTGCAGCACGCCGCTGAGCGTCTTGCGATAGGCCATGCGGGAGAAGTACTGGCCAAGCGGCAGCGAAGGCACATCGGTGAAGGCGAGCTGCTGGATGCGGTCCATCAGCTGCTGGCTGGCCTCCGGCGCCGCCGCGTCGAGCCATTCGTTGGTCAGCCGCTCCATCTCCGGGCTGGCATACCAGCCGATCCAGCCCTTGTCCCCCTGGCCACGGATGGTGGCGTTCATTGCGGGGTTGGCGATCGACACGCTGGGCCAGTTGGTATGATAGATGTTCCAGCCACCCTGGCTGACCGGCCCCCGGTTCAACCGGCGCTGCAGAACGCTGCCCCAATCCATGTCCTGCAGATCGACCTTCATGCCGAGCTGGCGCAGCAGCGCGGCGGTCAGCTGGCCGTGCGGACTGATGGAGGGATAGTCCGTGGGATTGAGGATGACCACCGTCTCGCCCTTGTAGCCGGCGGCCTGCACCGCCGCGCGGGCCGCCTCCAGATCGCCGGGCATGGCCTTGGACCAGCCTTCCGTCACTTGGGGCAGGCCACAGGGGAACATGGCCAGGCATTCCTTCCAGGTCTCGGTATCGTCGCCCTGGATGGCGCGCATGTAGTCCTGCTGCCGGACGGCGGAGAGAACGGCCCGCCGCATCGCCGGGTTGTCGAAGGGGGGCTGCAGGTGGTTGAAGCGCGCGAAGGAAATGAATCCGTAGGGATCCTGCCGCTGCATGGTGATGTCGCGGCTGCGCGCCAGCAGCGGCGCGAGATCGGGCAGGACCTGCTCCCACCAGTCGATCTCGCCGGCCTGCAGCGCCGCGGCGGCCGTCGCCGGGTCCGGCATGACGATCCATTCCAGCCGCTCGAGATGCGCCACCTTGGCGCCGGAGGTCCAGTCAGGCGCGCCCTCGCGCGGGCGGTAGCCATCAAAGCGCGCATAGACCGCGCGGCTGCCGGAGACATACTCGTCGGCCAGGAAGCGATAGGGTCCCGAACCGATCATCTCGGTGACCGGCTTGGTGGGGTCGGTCTTCGCCAGCCGCTCCGGCATCATGAAGGCGGGTGAGGAATGCGGCTTGCCAATCGCATCCAGCAGCCGGGGAAAGGGCTGCTTCAGGCGGATGCGGAGGGTGCGGTCGTCGGCGGCCTCGAAGGCCTCGACCGCGGCGCCGAGGGTCTGGCCGTAGGTGTCGCGTTGGCTCCAGCGCGCCAGGCTGGCCGCACAGTCCTGTGCCCGGACCGGCTCGCCGTCGTGGAAGCGCAGGCCCTCACGCAGCCGGATCAGCCAGGTGCGGCCGTCGGTGGAGGTCTCCGCGCCCTCGGCCATCTGCGGCTGCGGCCGCATCCGTCCGTCCACGCCGTAGAGGGTGTCGAAGACGCAGTAGCCGTGCGTGATCGTGACGGCGGCCGTGGTCCAGACCGGATCGAGCGCCGAGAGATTGGCCTGCGGCACGAAGCGCAGGACCCGCGGGTCGGCTGCGCGCGCCAGGCGCGGCGTCATCAGCGGCAGCATGGTGGCAGCAGCGCTGCTGCCCAGCAGTGTGCGGCGTCGCATCACGGTGGAGATCTCCCTGGCCGCCCGTCGCCTTGCGCCCGCGTCTTCTCCCAGGCGGTTGCCCGGTCATTCGGCGCCGGTGGCTGGGAGGAAAGGCTAGAGAGCCGTGCCCGGGCCGGCCAATATGAAGCCTTTCGCCGCCCATAGGGCTATCCTATGGTTTCGCCGTGCGAGGGGCGGCCGGGCGATGAACCTGCGGCAGATGGAGGTATTCCGCGCGGTGATGCAGGAAGGCGGCATCACCGCCGCTGCCGTGGCGCTCGGCGTCTCGCAGCCCTCGGTGAGCGAGATCCTGCGCCACACCGAGGACCGGCTGGGCCTGCGGCTGTTCGAGCGCAGCAAGGGCCGGCTGCACCCGACCCCCGAGGCGCGGCGGCTGTTCCGTGAAGTGGAGCGGGTTTTCGAAGGCGTCGAGCGCGTGCACCGCGTCGCCCAGGGACTGCGCGATGCGGATCTGGGCGGCCTTCGGATCGTCAGCATCAACGCGCTGGGCCTCGCGCTCGCTCCCGTTCTGCTCGGCGCCTTCGCCGCCGCCTCACCGCGTGTGGAGAGCCGCCTGATGGTCATGCGGCGGCACGAGATGACCGAGGCGCTGCTGAACGAGCAGTTCGATCTCGGCCTGACCTTCCTGATGGGCCAGGACAGCCGCCTGCAGCGGCGGGAGCTGCGGCGGGACCGGCTGCGCGTCCTGCTGCAGGCCGGCCATCCGCTGGCCAGGCGCGACAGGTTGTCTCTGCACGACCTCGTCGGCCAGCCGCTGATCGGCTTCACGTCGCTCCAGTCGATGAACGCCCTGCTGCGACGGCTCTTTGCCGAGGCCGGGCTGGACTATCGTGCGGCGGCCGAGGTCGAGCATATCGTCCAGGCCTGGACCATGGTGCAGGCAGGAGCGGGGGTGTCGATCGTCGATCCCTTCTCGGCGCTCGGGCCGCTGTTCCCTGGCGTCCGCAGCGTGCCGCTGGCCAATGCCGCGCGCCTGTCGCTGGAGGCGGTGATGCCGCGCAGCCGGCCGGTTTCGGTCGTGACCCAGTCCTTCCTGCGCCAGGCGAGCGACTTGCTGAACGGCAGAGCGGACGAACGGACTGGCACCTCCTGACCGACGCTTCCCTTCTTTCGGCTGCGCGGCTTCCTGCCTATCCCAGCAGGTCGGCGTGATAGCGCTGCGCCACATCAGGGTGCGAACGCAGGCGGCCCTTCAGGTAGTTGGCGCCGACATTGCGGAAGAGCGGATTGTCCGGGTCGCTGGCGGGGCCCTGCGCCTCGGCGGCGAGGGCCGGGGGCAGGTCGAGCAGCGGCACCGTGGCATCCAGGCGGGCACCCAGGAAAAAGGCGATGGAGAAGCGGTCACGCCCCGCCGGCGGGCTGACGACGCGATGTACCGTGGCCTTGAGATAGCCATTCGAGGCCAGCTCGAGCAGTTCCCCGATATTGACCACGAAGGTGCCGGGCAGGGGGACCGCATCCACCCAGCCGTTCTCGGTTTCCACCTGCAGCCCGCCGATATCGTCCTGCAGCACGAAGGTCAGCAGGCCGCTGTCCTTGTGCGCGCCGACCCCCTGAGCGGGCTCCTGCGCTGCGCGCCCGGGATAGCGGATGATCTTCATGGTCTGGTTGGGGGAGCCAGCATAGATCGGCTCCAACGCATCGGGATCGCCGACCAGCGCCTCGGTGAAGGCCCGCACCAGCCGGATGGCGACTTCGGTGAGGCGTGCCTGCCATTCCAGCAGGATGGGTCGCAGTTCCGGCAGCGCCGCATCCGGCCAGAGATTCGGGCCCTGCAGGCGTGCCCAGGGCGGTGTTCCGGGCCCCAGCGGCAGGGGCTCGCGCTCGGCATGGATATCGAACTGCTCGCGCCAGTCGGGCTTCCCGCGGGTCAGTTCCAGCCCCGCGCGGTTGTAGCCGCGGAAATGCGGCGAATGGATCATCTGGACCTTCAGCTTCTCCGCCTCCGGCAGGGCGAAGAAGCGTCGCGAGACGTCGCGCACCTGCGCCTCCAGCGCCGCCGGCACGCCGTGGCCGGTGAGATAGAAGAAGCCGACATCCCGCGCCGCCTGCCGCAGCTCCTCCAGGAAGGCGGCCCGCCCGGAGGCTCCGCCCTCCAGCCGGCTGATATCGAGCAGAGGCAGGCGGGCCGCGGTGGAAGGGCTCGGCGTCTCGGTGGCGATGGACATGCTTGGATTTCCTCGCGGGTGCTGATGCGTGCAGGGTGGCGGCGTCAGGCGGCTCTGGCCAGGCCGGCGGCGGCCTCCAGGCCACGGGTCAGGTCGGCCAGGATATCGTCGGGGTGCTCGAGGCCGATGGAGAGGCGTACATAGCCGGGCGTCACGCCGGTCAGGGCCTGCTCCTCCGGGGAAAGCTGGCTGTGCGTGGTGCTGGCCGGATGGATGGCGAGGCTGCGGGCGTCGCCGATATTGGCGACGTGGTAAAGCAGTTGCAGTGCGTCGATGAAGCGCTGCCCGGCCTCGCGGCCCCCGGCCAGTTCCACCCCGACAAGGCCGCCGAATCCGCCAGTCAGGTATCGTTGCGCGCGGGCGCGCTGCGCGCCCGTCTGTTGCGAGGGATGGATGACCCGCACCACCTCGGGCCTCTCCGCGAGCCACTGTGCGACCAGGGCGGCGGTTTCGCTGTGTCGGCGGATGCGCAGCGGCAGCGTCTCGATGCCTTGCAGGATCTGGAAGGCGTTGAACGGTGAGAGCGGCGCACCGAGGTCACGCTGCACCGAGGCGCGGACGGCGGCGATGTAAGGGGCCACGCCGAGCCTCGGCGCCGCCTCGGCCCAGATGGCGCCGTGATAGCTGGGGTCCGGCTCGGTCAGCGCGGGCTGGCGCCCGGGCACCGCCTGCCAGTCGAAGGTCCCGCTGCCGATGATGGCTCCGGCGATGCTGGTGCCGTGTCCGCCGAGGTATTTGGTGGCGGAATAGACGACGATGGCGGCGCCATGCTCGAAGGGCCGCGCCAGCAAGGGCGCCGCCGTGTTGTCGAGAATCAGCGGTATGCCCAGCGGCTGCCCGATCGCTGCCACTTCGGCGATGGGGAAGGCGACCAGCTTCGGGTTGGGCAGCGTCTCGCCGTAATAGGCCCGGGTGCGCTCGTCCGTGGCGCGGCGGAAGTTCTCGGGATCGGTGGGATCGACGAAGCGCACCTCGATGCCCTGCCGCCGCAAGGTATTGGCGAAGAGGTTCCAGGTGCCGCCGTAGAGATCCGTGGAGGAGACGATGTTGTCGCCCACCTGCGCCAGCGCCAGGACGGAGAAGGCGGATGCGGCCTGACCCGAGCCCAGCGCCAGCGCGCCGGCGCCGCCCTCCAGCGCGGCCAGCCGCCGTTCCAGCACATCGACGGTCGGATTGCCCGTGCGCGAGTAGATGAAGCCGAGCTGCTCCAGCGCGAAGAGGCTGCGGGCGTGCTCGCTGCTCTCGAACTGATAGGAGGTGGTCTGGAAGATCGGGACCGCCACCGCGCCATTGCCGGCGGCGGCGCGCCAGCCGGCATGCAGCGCCAGGGTCTCCGGATGCAAGCTCGTCCTGGTCATCCTGTCACCCCTCCTTCAGGGCCGCTTCTGCCGGTCATCGGCCGTGGGTGCTGTTGCATCGTTCCTTCCCCCTCACGTGATTCCGAGGCGCTTCAGGATGGCGCCACTGGCCGCGTATTCGGCGGCGACACGCCGGGCGAGGGCTTCAGGACTGGTGGGTTCCGGCTTCAATCCCAGGCGGCGGAGCGCGGTGGCGATTTCCGGGTCGGCGAGGCCGGCATTGAAGGCTTTGTTCAGCCGCTCGATCACCGGGACCGGCGTGCCGCCGGGCGCGAAGAGCCCATACCAGCCCGTGGCCGGCCAATCCTCGCCGATGCCGAATTCGGTGATGTTCGGAACCTCGGGGAAATCTTCCCAGCGGCCGGGCCCGACCACGGCCAGGGCGCGCATCCGCCCGGCCCGCACGGCGGGCGCCGTGGCCGGATCGATGAAGATGTGGCAGTTCCCGGCAAGGATGCTGTTGATGGCCGGCGCGCTCCCCGGGAAGGGCACATGCACGGCCTGGAAGCCCGCCTGCTCGGCCAGGAGCGCCGCGCGGATCTGGCCGGTCGAGCCCACGCCCGCGGAAGCGTAATTCAGGAAGGCGGGCCTGGCGCGCGCGAAGGCGACCAGCTCCGGCAGGCTGGTGACAGGCAGATCATTGTTGATGGCCACCAGGCTATAGGCCTCGCCGGTGAGCGCGACGGCCGCGAGATCCTTCAGCGGATCATAGCCCACCGGACTGATGTAGGGCGCGACGCTCAGGATGCCGCCGGAGGCGTTCAGCAGCACATACCCGTCCGGTTCGGACTCCGCGACATGGCGGGCGCCGACCGAGCCGCCGGCGCCGGCCCGGTTCTCCACCACCACCTCCTGGCCGAGCCGCGCGGCGAGTGGGCGCGCCATGACGCGCGCCGTGCCGTCGCTGGTGGCACCCGGCGAATAGGGCACGACGTAGCGGATCAGCCGGCTCGGGTAATCCTGAGCGTGGGCCTTGCGGCTGCCGATCAGAGGTGCGGCCAGGCCGGCGGTACCCAGGGCGGTCAGGAAGCGGCGGCGGGGAAGGGCCAACCGGCGCGGCATCGGCGCTTCTGCCATATATGCGAATTCCAATCGTATTTATCGTGGTCGATATTCATTTCCACTATGGGATGCGCGTCAATGTTTTTCTGCGGTCCAGCTGTAAGCGCCCGCTTTTTCGGCTGCCGCAGAGGAGTTCGGCTGGAATGAGGGGCCAGCAGCGGGAGGCGGGGGTTGTCTCGCCGTCATAATCACGGGATAGTGCGGTTTGAAGGGAATGACGATCAAAGATCGTTAATATCGCTCGAACGCGTCACAGCCGCCGGAAGCCCGCCATGCCACACCGTCGCCCCCTCTCGGCCCGCCGCACCGCGGCGGGCCTTTTACTGTTGGCTCTGACCGGGCTGACCTGCACCGCCGCGGCTCAGGACCTGACGCTCGGCGTTGCCAATCCCGTGGGCTCGACCGACCCACATGTGTCCAACACCACCTCGAATTTCGCCCTGACCGGCCACATCTTCGACACGCTGGTGGCCCGCGATGCGAAGCTGCGCCTGCAGCCGGGTCTGGCCACGAGCTGGCGCGCCGTCACCGACACGGTCTGGGAGTTCCGCCTGCGCCAGGATGTCACCTGGCATGACGGCAAGCCCTTCACGGCCGATGACGTGGCCTTCACCATCGCGCGCGTGCCGACCATCCCAAGTGGCGCGGGATACTCCTTCGCCGTGCGGCCGATCCGCCGTGTCGAGGTCGTGGACGCGCACACGATCCGCTTGCACACCGATCGTCCAACCCCGCTGCTGCCGAACGACTTCGCCAATGTGCAGATCATCGCCCGCCATGCGGCCGAGGGCGCGCAGGCGGAGCAGTTCAACAGCGGCCAGGCGGCGATCGGCACGGGGCCCTACCGGCTTCTGGCCTTCCGGCCCGGCCAGGGCGCGGAGTTCGTCCGCAACGAAGCCTATTGGGCCGGGCGCCAGCCCTGGGCACGCGTCGACTACCGCTTCCTGCCGAATGACGGGGCCCGCGTTGCCGCCATCCTGGCCGGCGATGTGGATGTGATCGACCAGGTTCCGGCCAACGACCTGGCCCGCCTGCGGCGCGAGGCCAGGCTGCGGATCAGCGAGACGCCGGGCGTGCGGCTGATCTATCTCCAGGCGGATTTCTCGCGCCAGGGACCGGTGCCCACCGTCACCGACCACCAAGGCCGGCCGCTCGAGCGCAACCCCTTCCTCGACCGCCGGGTGCGGCGGGCGCTGGATCTCGCTATCGACCGTCAGGCGCTGGCGTCGCGCGTGATGGAAGGTACGGCCATTCCCACCGGGCAATGGCTGCCGGAGGGGACCTATTCCTACAACCCCGAGGTGCCTGTCACCCGCCCCGACCCGGCGGCGGCAAAGCGCCTGCTGGCCGAGGCCGGCTTTCCGGACGGCTTCCGGCTGACCCTCTCCACGCCGAACGACCGCTATCCCGGTGATGCCAAGACCGCCCAGGCTGTCGCCCAGTTCTGGACCCGCATCGGCGTGCGGACCGAGGTCGAGGCGCTTCCATGGGCCACTTACCTGACGCGGGGGCGGAACCAGGAGTTCGCCTTCCGGCTAGGCGGCTGGGGCAGCCCCACGGGCGAGGCCAGCTATCTGCTGCGCAACATCGTCGGCACCTATGACCGCGAGAAGGGCTGGGGGTCGCCCAATTTCAGCCGCTACAGCAACCCCGCACTGGACGCCCTGACCGAGCGGGCCATCACCATTCTCGATGATGCCGAGCGCGAGAAGGTGCTGCGCGAGGCGGTGGCGCTGGAGGCGCAGGAGCTTGGCATCCTGCCGCTCTTCCTGCTGCAGAACACCTGGGCGACGCGGCGGGGCCTGACCTATGAGGCACGCGCCGACGAGCAGACCCTGGCGACCGCTGTTCACCCGGCACCCTGAGTCGTAGCGATACGGGTACAGCATTCCGTTGGGAGCGCGTCGGCCTGTCTGCATAACGGGCCGGTGGTCCTTCAGAACCGCCTGGCCTGCCCGGTCCCCCTGTGCCGGCGAAGGGGCAAGGATCGGGTCGTAAGGCGCCACCTTTACGGCCGGCGCGGACAGGGCCGTGTGCTGCCTGAAACGTTCCGGGTCATGAATCTTTATCTTCGCCAGACGTACCCGGCCCCGGATTCTTTCCGACCGTGCTGCCTTCCGTCATCGTCCTTCTTCCTGCTCTGTCCCGGGGCGGGAGGTGAGGGGGGAGCCCTTCGGGGCGCCGGGGGAGTAGAGCCTCTGCCAATCTCAGGTAGCAGCTTGCGCAGCAGCGTAGGCGGGGCCTAAGGCGATGAATTACTTGTGATGATAGTAAAAAATAGGTTACAATGCCTTCCCTACCACCGTTCTTTTTTTAGGCGTTCCGCAACTTCTTCTTAACAATGTTCCGCTACGGCACACCCATAGGTTGTACGTCATCCCATGAAGGTGCCCCATCACCACTCCCGTGTGGAGATTGCCGCCCACGCCTGAGAACAATTCCTGGGTGACGGAAAAGCCAACAAACCATGATCATCTCCGGAACGCACGACGCCGCTCTCGTCGCCCTGTCTATCCTGATCGCCATGGCGGCGTCCTACACGGCGCTCGACTTGGCGGGTCGCGTCCGCGCCTCCTCCGGCGGGGCCCGCCACGCCTGGCTGGCGACGGCGGCCCTCGCAATGGGCGGCGGCATCTGGGCGATGCATTTCGTGGCCATGCTCGCCTTCAGCATGCCGGGCATGGAGGTGGGCTATGATCTCGGCCTGACCCTGCTGTCCCTGGTCGTGCCGATCGGCGTTACCGCCGCCAGCTTCGCGGCGGTGAGCCGGTCCAGCCCGGGGCCCATGCTGCTCCTGGCCAGTGGGCTGTTCATGGGGCTCGGCATCGTGGCGATGCACTATATCGGCATGGCGGCGATGCGGATGACGGCCGATCTCCGCTATGACCATCTCTGGGTGGCGGTGTCGGTGCTGATCGCCATCGGCGCGGCGACCGTGGCGCTATGGCTCTCGCTGCGGACCCGCCGCATGACCACGCGGATCTCGGCGGCCATCGTCATGGGCTGCGCGATCGCGGGCATGCACTACGCCGGCATGCGCGGGGCCGTATTCACCGCCCAGCCCGGCCTCGACATGGCGCATGGCTGGACAAGCCTGACCCAGGTGACCCTCGCGCTCGCCGTGGCCGCCTCGACCTTCCTGATCCTCTTCCTGTCGCTCGTCGCGGCCATGTTCGACCGCCGCTTCGCCATGCTGACCGAGCGTGAGGCGGTGGTGCTGCGCCGTAGCGAGGAACGCTTCCGGTCGCTCTATCAGCGGACGCCGCTTCCGCTCCACTCGCTGGATGCGGAAGGCCGTATCGAGGAGGTCACGGAGGCCTGGCTCGAGATGATGGGGTATCAACGGAACGAGGTCATCGGGCGGCCTCTCATTACCTTCATGGCGGAGGCCTCGGCGCGGCAATTCGCACGCTCCGACTGGCCGCTGCTGTTGCAGCAGGGCAGGCTGGGAGACACCGAGTACCGGGTCGTCACCAAGGCGGGCGCATTCCTCGATGTCGTGGCTTCCGCGCGCGTCGAGCGAGAGGAGCCGGGGAGTCCGCCGCGCATCCTCGGCGGGCTGACCAATGTCACCGCGCGCAAGCGGGCCGAGGAGGCGCTGCGCCAGTCGCAGAAGATCGAGGCCCTTGGCCAGCTCACGGGCGGCGTGGCGCACGACTTCAACAACCTCCTGGCCGTGATTATGGGGAATCTGGAGCTCCTGCGCCGGCGCCTGCCGGAGGATCCCAGGATCACGCAGCTGGTGGAGAACGCCCTGCAGGGCGTGCATCGCGGCGCCGGTCTGACCCAGCGCCTTCTCGCCTTCGCCCGCAAGCAGGACCTCAAGCCGACGGCGGTGGACGTGCCGGAGCTGGTGCGCGGCATGACCGAGCTGCTCCGGCGTTCCATCGGGCCGATGATCCAGATCGACACGCAGTTCCCTCCCAACCTGCGCAGCGCGCATGTGGATGCCAACCAGCTTGAGCTGGCCCTGCTCAACCTGGCGGTGAATGCCCGCGATGCCATGCCGCAGGGCGGCAGCTTGCGCATCTCGGCCTCCGAGCATGTGCTGGCGCCGGACGCATCGGACGGCCTGAAGCCCGGCCGGTACATCTGTCTTTCGGTCACCGACACCGGCACCGGCATGGACGCCGACACCCTCGCGCGCGCCACCGAGCCGTTCTTCACCACCAAGGACGTCGGCAAGGGGACCGGGCTGGGACTATCCATGGCCCAGGGACTGGCCGCGCAATCGGGCGGCCACCTTGTGCTGCGCAGCCAGCCTGGCCGGGGGACCACCGCCGAGCTGTGGCTCCCTGCCGCGCAGGCGGCGTCCGCCGAGCTCTCGGAAGCAGAGGGGAATGCGCCGGAGACCCTATCCCCGCCGGCCTCGCTGACGATCCTGGTCGTCGATGATGATGCCCTCGTCCTGGCCAATACGGCGGCCATGCTGGAGGACCTGGGCCATAAGGTGCTGCAGGCCTTCAATGGGCAAGAGGCCCTGGCGCAACTCGGCGCGGGACACCAGATCGATCTGGTGGTGACGGACCAGGCCATGCCCGGCATGACGGGCACCCAGCTGGCAGCGGCGCTTTGGGCCGCGCATCCGGGCCTGCCAGTCCTTCTCGTGAGCGGCTACGCGGAACTGCCGGCCGACACGGATGACCGCCTTCCCAGGCTGAACAAGCCCTTCCACCAGGCAACGCTCGCGCAGGCCATCCAGGCCGCCCTGGGCGGAGGGAAGGGGGCGGCCGTCATCCCGCTCAGGCGACGTGGCGAGCAGGGGCCTGGCCTCCCGGCCGTGGGATGATGGCCTCCGTCGGTAGGCCGGAGCCTCGGGCGGGTAGAGCGGGGACGGGGCTTGCACCGGGCGCCGATACCAGCCCGTTGGTCATTCAATCGTGACGACCAAAGGATGAGGTCCATCCGGCAACATCCTCACCGCTCACAGCGGGAGATCCGAAGCCATGCCCATCCCGGACCGATCGCGGCGCGCACTCCTCGTCGGCACGGCCCTGGGCCTGCTGACCCGGGAGGCACGGGCACAGGCGGCAGCCACTCTCCTGAACGTCTCCTATGATCCGACACGCGAGTTCTACCGCGCCTTCAATGCCGCCTTCACCGAGCAATGGCGCCGGCAGACGGGGCAGGGCGTGCGCGTCAACACCTCCCATGGCGGCTCTGGCAGTCAGGCACGCTCGGTGATCGACGGGCTGGAAGCGGATGTGGTGACGCTGGCGCTCGCCTATGACATCGACGCCATCGCCGAGCGCGGGCTGATCGCACCCGACTGGCAGGGCCGCCTGCCGGACAACAGCGCGCCCTATACGAGCACGATCGTCTTCCTGGTGCGGAAGGGAAACCCGAAACGCCTGCGCGACTGGGGCGATCTCGCCGCGCCTGGCGTGGGGGTCATCACGCCGAACCCCAAGACTTCGGGGGGGGCGCGCTGGAACTATCTCGCCGCCTGGGCCTGGGCGATGCGCCAGCCCGGCGGCTCTGATGTTACGGCCGAGGATTTCGTCACCCGCCTCTTCCGCAATGTGCCGGTGCTGGACACCGGTGCAAGAGGCGCGACCACGACCTTCGCGCAGCGTGGCCTCGGCGACGTGCTGCTGGCCTGGGAGAACGAGGCGCATCTGGCGCTGAACCAGTTCGGCGCGGGGACCTTCGACATCGTCTATCCCTCCCTGTCCATCCTCGCCGAGCCCTCGGTGGCCGTGGTGGACCGGATCGCCGAGCGGCATGGCACGCGGGCGCTGGCAGAGGCCTATCTCGGGCATCTCTACAGCCCGGAAGGGCAGGCCCTGGCGGCCAAGCACTTCTACCGACCTCGCGACACCCAGGTGCTGGCCGCCAATGCGGCGCTCTTCCCGCGGCTGGAACTGGTTACGGTGGGGGATTTCGGCGGCTGGCGCGAGGCGCAGCGGCGGCACTTCGCCGATGGCGCCCTGTTCGACCGCATGGCGCGGGCGGGCCGGTGACGGCTCCGGGCGGGCTGGCGCGCTTTCCGCCCCGCAGCGCGCTGCCGGGCTTCGGGCTGGCCCTGGGCGTCACGCTGTTTTGGCTTTCGGCCTTCGTGCTCGTGCCGCTCGCGGCGCTGGCCTTGCGGCCCTGGGAGCACGGGCTCGCGAGCGCCTGGGCCTCCGTCACCGAGCCGCGTGTCCTGGCCGCGCTGCGCCTGTCCTTCGGTGCGGCACTGGCCGCCGCGGCGGTGAACCTGCCGCTCGGCCTCCTACTGGCCTGGGCCCTCAACCGCTACGACTTTCCCGGCCGGCGCCTGGCGGATGCCATGGTGGACCTGCCCTTCGCCCTGCCGACGGCGGTGGCAGGCGTCGCGCTCACTGCCCTTTACGCGCCGAACGGCTGGCTGGGCGCGCCTCTGGCCGGGGCCTTCGGATGGCGCATCGCCTATACCCCGGCCGGCGTGATGGTGGCGCTGGTCTTCGTCGGCCTGCCCTTCATCGTGCGTACCGTGGAGCCGGTGCTGCGCGATCTGCCGGTGGAGGCGGAGGAGGCGGCCGCGACGCTCGGCGCCACCCGCCTGCAGACGCTGCGGCGCGTGGTGCTCCCGGCTCTCGCGCCCGCGCTGCTGACCGGCTTCGGCCTCGCCTTCGCCCGGGCGGTGGGCGAGTATGGCAGCGTCATTTTCATCGCCGGCAACCTGCCGATGGTCAGCGAGATCGCACCGCTGCTGATCGTTATCCGGCTAGAGGAGTTCAACTATGCCGGCGCCGCGGCCATCGGCCTGACGATGCTAGCCTTCGCCTTCGTCATCCTGCTTCTCGTCAACCGGCTGCAATGGGCGCTGCGGCCCTGGGCCCGGGGCGCATGAGGCGGGCAGCGGCCGACCCGGCCTGGGCCCGCCGGGCAGCGATCGCGCTAGCGCTGGCCGTGCTGGGCCTGTGCTTCCTGCTGCCCCTCGCCACCGTGTTCACCGAGGCGTTTCGCCGGGGCATCGCGCCCGCCATGGCAGCCATCACGGACCCGGATGCGCTGGCGGCGATCCGGCTGACACTGCTGGTGGCCGCCATCGCCGTGCCCGTCAACATGCTGGGCGGTATCGCGTCCGCCTGGTGCATCGCCCGGTTCGACTTCCCCGGTCGCCGCCTGCTAACGGCGCTGATCGAGCTGCCCTTCGCCGTCTCGCCCGTCATCTCGGGGCTGGTTTGGATGCTGCTCTTCGGCGCCCAGGGCTGGCTCGGGCCATGGCTGCAGCAGCACGACATCCGCATCGTCTTCGCCCTGCCGGGGCTGGTGCTGGCGACGATTTTCGTCACCTTCCCCTTCGTCGCGCGCACCCTCATCCCGCTGATGCAGGACCAGGGGCGGGACGAGGAGGAGGCCGCCGCGACTCTCGGCGCCTCCGGCTGGCAAACCTTCTGGCGCGTCACGCTGCCCAATATCCGCTGGGCGCTGCTCTCCGGCGTCCTGCTCTGCAATGCCCGGGCCATGGGCGAGTTCGGCGCCGTGGCCGTGGTCTCCGGCCATATCCGTGGCCAGACCACCACCATGCCGCTGCATGTCGAGATCCTCTACAACGAATACCAGTTCGCCGGCGCCTTCGCGGTCGCCGCGCTCCTTGCTCTCCTGGCCCTCGTCACGCTCGGCGCCAAGGCGCTGCTGGAGCGGCTGACGGGCCGCCGAGCCTCGCTGCACCCATGAGTGTCGAGGTCACCGGACTGACGCGGCGCTTCGGTCCCGGAACGCCGGCCCTGCGGGGGGTGGATCTTTCCGTCCGTACGGGTGAGTTCGTGGCGCTGCTCGGCCCTTCGGGCTCCGGCAAGACGACGTTGCTGCGCATCCTGGCCGGCCTCGAATTCCCGGATGCCGGAGCAGTGCGGATCGGCGGGCGCGATGTCGCGGAGGTGCCGGCGCGGGAGCGGGGTGTCGGCTTCGTCTTCCAGAGCTATGCCCTGTTCCGGCACATGACGGTGTTCGAGAATGTCGCCTTCGGCCTGCGCGTGCGCCCCCGCGCCGTCCGCCCTTCTGGCGCGGAGATCGCGGCGCGGGTCCGGCGCCTGCTAGCGCTGGTGCAGATCCCGGAGCTGGAGCAACGCTACCCCGACCAGATTTCCGGCGGCCAGCGGCAGCGCGTCGCGCTGGCACGCGCCCTCGCCATCGAGCCGCCATTGCTGCTGCTCGACGAGCCCTTCGGCGCGCTCGACGCGCAGGTGCGCAAGGGGCTTCGCCTGTGGCTGCGCGGGCTGCACGACAGCCTCGGCATCACCACGCTCTTCGTCACGCACGACCAGGACGAGGCGATGGAGATCGCCGACCGCATCGCGGTGCTGCGGGAAGGCCATATTGTCCAGTTCGGCGAGCCCTCGGCGCTGCTGGAGCGCCCCGCCGACGCCTTCATCGCCGGCTTCCTCGGCGAGACCAACCAGCTTCCCTGTACCGTCATGGGAGGGCAGGCGCATTTCGCTGACCTGCCATTGCCGCCGCTGCCGACGGAAGCGCCGGATGGGCCAGCCTCCGCCTTCATCCGGCCCTGCGACCTGCTCGCCGCGCCGGCCCCGGCGGAGTCAGGCGGCTGGGTGGTGCAGGGCGTCCGGCACGATGGCCGCGCGCTGCATCTCCGGATTGCTGCCGGGGATGTGGTCCTGGATGCGGCGCCGGCCCCGGGCTGGGCCGCGCCGCGCCGGGGAGAGTCCTGTACACCGCGTATCGAGGCGGCGCGAATCTTCCCCGCCGAAGGCCAGGCGGGCCGGTGAGCGACCCGGCAGGTGTCACCGGGCGCGCGCTGTTCTCCAGCCGCATCCATCCAGGCCGGCCGATATTCCCACCGCGCCGCTGTCGCCCGGCGCAGGGGCGCCGCCGGGGGGTGAGATTGCGCCCGCCATATCACGCCGCTTACCGTGGCCGGGCGGTATCCGCCGCCGGCGGATTGCCGCATCCGGCCTTTTGGAGGACCTTTTGTTCGAGCTTGCCGTCGTCCTGTTTCTCGTCGTCCTGAATGGGGTCTTCTCCCTTTCCGAGCTGGCCGTGGTTTCGGCGCGCCGTTCCCGGCTGCGCGCCATGGCCGAGGCAGGGCGCGGCGGGGCCCAAGCGGCCCTGGCACTCGCCGCCGATCCGGGGCGCTTCCTGTCCACCGTACAGATCGGCATCACTCTGGTCGGCGTCCTGGCCGGCGCCTTCTCCGGCTCCGCGCTGGGCGGCCGCCTCTCGGCCTGGCTCGCCGGCCTCGGCGTTCCGCAGGGCGTCGCGGAGCCGCTGGGCTTCGGCGCCGTCGTCGCGCTGGTGACCTATCTTTCCATCGTGGTCGGCGAGCTCGTGCCGAAGCGCCTGGCCCTGAGCAACGCCGAGGGGCTGGCCTGCACTGTTGCGCCCCTGATGCGCCTCGTCTCCCGCATCGCGGCGCCGCTCGTCTGGCTGCTGAACGGCTCGACCGGCCTGATCTTCCGCCTGCTCGGCCGCAGTGAGGATCCGGAGGAGAGGGTCACGGAAGACGATGTGCGGGCGCTGGTCGCCGAGGCGGAGCGGCACGGCTCGATCGAGGCGGCGGAGCGCCAGATGATCGCCGGCGTGCTGCGGTTGGGCGAGCGGCCCGTGCGCGGCGTCATGACGCCGCGCGGGGAGGTGGACTGGATCGACGCCGCGGCCGGCGAGGAGGCGGCGCGCGAGGTGCTGATGCGCACCAGCCATTCGCGCCTGCCGGTCGGCGATGGCGCGCCGGACATGCTGATCGGCGTGGTGCAGTCGCGCGAGCTGCTCGCGGCCATGCTGCGGGGCGAGGGCTTCGACATCCGGGCGCGGACGCGCGTCGCGCCGGTCGTGCCCGACACCGCCGAGGCGCTGGACGTGCTGGCCCGCCTGCGCGAGGCGGAAGTGCCGATGGCGCTGGTGCATGACGAGTACGGGCATTTCGAGGGGCTGGTGACGCCCACCGACCTGACCGGCGCCATCGTCGGTGAGTTCCGTTCGGACGTGGAGACGGGCGACGAGCCCGCGGCGGTGCAGCGCGAGGATGGTTCCTGGCTGCTCGCGGGCTGGCTGCCGGCGGACGAGATGGCGGACATGCTGCGGCTGCCGCTTCCTGAGGAACGCAGCTACCAGACGGCCGCCGGCTTCATGCTGGAGGTGATGAAGCGCCTGCCCCGGGTGGGCGAGGCTGTGGCGGTGGGCGGCTGGCGCTTCGAGGTGGTCGATCTCGATGGCCGCCGGATCGACAAGCTGCTGGTGGAGCCGCTGCGGCCCGGCCCGATCCCCGCGTTGCGCCGGCCGGGCGGCGGCGCGCCAGTCCGCTAGGCGGGGTTGAGGATCCCGGGGGCACCCTCTCCGTCCGGCGGAGGGACCTCTGGAGCGGCGCGGCCGACAGGCCTCGCCGCGGCATCAGGGCCATAAGGAGCATGTCATGAAACGCCCATTCCTTCTTGCCGCGGCGCTGCTGCTGGCGGCCGCACCGGCTGGCGCCAAACAGGTCGGCGAGATCAGCACCGACTGGACGGGGAACGACATCGTCATCGAGGCGCTCCGCGACCCCGCGGTGCAGGGCGTCACCTGCCACCTGACCTATTTCAGCCGCGGCCTCATCGACCGCTTCTCCAAGGGCAACTGGTTCGAGGATCCGTCCAATTCCTCGATCGCCTGCCGGCAGACCGGCCCGATCGTCATCAGCGAGATCGAGACGGACGGGAATGGCGAGGAGGTCTTCAGCGAGGGCCGCAGCCTGGTGTTCAAGTCCCTGGTGGTCCGTCGCCTCTATGATCGCGAGAACGATACCCTGATCTACGTGTCCTATTCCCGGCGGGTGAAGGATGGCAGCGCCAAGATGGCCATCTCGACCGTGCCGCTCTATGGCCAGCAGGTGACCTGGAGCAAGGGCCGCCCGAAGTAGCGGCCCGGGCTGAGATCCGCCGGCGCCCTCGGCACCTGCAACCCGGGGCCGGACGCGCTTATTTCACCTTCGAACCAGAGGCGGCGGGTGCCATCCTGCTCCGCGAGGCCGGTTCGGCGAAGGCGCTCAGACACGAGGCGCGTGTTCCAGGGAGGAGGCGATGGCGGAAGACAAGGGGCGCAAGGATGACACGAAGGCCGGCGCGGGCGAGGGTGCGCCCCCCGCCGGGGACGCCACGCCGCCCGGTGTTGACGCTGCCGCGGGCGTCTGGTCCGCCTGGCTCGCCTCGATGTCCCGCATGTCGGAGGGCTGGGCCGGTCAGGCGCCCTTGCAGGCCGACGAGCAGGCGGGGCAGATGTTCGGCAGCCTCGCCCGGCAGACGGCGCGGCTGCTCAGCCAGGACCCCGTGCTGCACGCGGTGGACCGGATGTGGAATGCCAATCCGCTGCGCGAGGTCATCCCGGTGGACTGGGCCGAGATCGCGCGGGCGCTGCGCATCGTCTGGCTGCGCTCGATGAGCGATCCCGCCAAGGCCATGGCTTCGGCGGCCGAGCTGAATGCCGCGCTCTGGCGCAGCGCCGCCGACAGCTGGGCCGAGGCGGCGCGGCGCTGGCTGGCCAGCGACCCAGGCCCGGCGCCGCAGCCAACGGGGGGCGATAAGCGCTTCGCGGCGCCGGAATGGCACAACAATCCGGTTTATCGCAGCCTGAAGGAAGCCTATCTCCTCGCCTCCGACTGGCTGCTCCAGCAGGGCGAGGCGACCGATCTGGAGCCCGCCGAGCAGCGGCGCATCGCCTTCCATCTGCGGCAGTTCGTCGATGCGATGAGCCCTTCGCTGCTGCTGATCTCCAACCCCGTGGCGCTGCGGCGGGCGATGGAGACGGGGGGCGCCAGCGTCGCCGACGGCGCCCGCAACCTGCTCAACGACCTCCAGGTCGGCCGGCTGAGCATGGTGGACGCCTCGGCCTTCAGGCCGGGCCGCAATCTCGCCCTCTCGCCCGGCAAGGTCGTCCACCGCAACAAGCTGATCGAGCTGATCCAGTACGCGCCGGCCAGCGACAAGGTGCATGCCACGCCGCTGCTGATCATCCCGCCCTGGATCAACAAGTACTACATCCTCGACCTGCAGCCGAAGAACAGCATGGTGCGCTACCTGACCGAGCAGGGCTTCACTGTGTTCATGATCTCCTGGAAGAACCCGGACGCCTCGATGGATGGCACCACCATCGAGGACTACATGGATCTCGGCCCGCTGGAAGCCTGCGACGTCGCGCGCGAGATCACCGGCAGCGCGCGGGTGAATGTCATGGGCTACTGCATCGGCGGCACGCTGCTGGCGATGGTGTTGGCCTGGCTCGCGGCGAAGAAGGACAACCGCTTCAACGCCACGACCTTCATGGTCTCGCTGCAGGACTTCTCGAAGGTCGGCGACACGGCGGTGTTCATGGAGGATTCGAGTATCGAGCTGATCGAGCGGCAGATGATGGAACGCGGCTATCTCGACAGCCGCGAGATGTCCAATATGTTCAACCTGCTGCGCTCGAACGACCTGATCTGGGCCAATGTGGTCAACAACTACCTGATGGGCGAGAAGCCAGCCGCCTTCGATCTGCTATACTGGAACAGCGACGGCACCCGCATGGCGCGCGCGGCGCACAGCTGGTACCTGCGCAACACCTATCGCGAGAACAATCTCATCATCCCGGGCCGCATCCGGCTGAAAGGCGAGGCGATCGACCTCGGCCGCATCCGCAACGACATCTATGCCGTGGGCGCCGAGAAGGACCATATCGTGCCCTGGGACGCGGCCTGGCGCATCACGCAGCTGGTCGGCGGTAAGGTACGCTATGTGCTGGCCTCCAGCGGACATATCGCGGGCATCATCAACCCGCCGGGCGGGAAGGGTTTCCACTGGACCGGCGACCCGGATGCGCCGGCGCCGGCCAGCGCGGCCGAATGGCGGCGGGCGGCTGTCCAGCACGCCGGAAGCTGGTGGCCGGACTGGGCGGCCTGGCTGGCCGAGCATTCCGGCCGGCGTGGTGCGCCGCCGCCGATGGGCAGCGAAGCGCATCCGCCGCTGGAGGATGCGCCGGGCCGCTATGTGCTGGAGACGTGACGCGATGCAGGAGAAAGGCGCGTGAAGTTCAACATCGAGATCGACTGCACGCCGGAGGAGGCGCGCAGCTTCTTCGGCCTGCCGGACGTCAAGCCGATGCAGGCGGCCGTGATGCAGAAGATGGAGAAGCAGATGCTCGACGCGCTGGCCCAGGCCTCGCCGGAAGCGCTGATGCGCAACTGGCTCCCCGGCGCCGCCTGGACCCCCGGCCAGATGCAGGAGATGATGCAGGCCATGCTGAACGCTTCCTTCGGCGGGGCGCGCAAGGAGCCGCCGCCAAAGAAGCCATGATCCGCCTCAGGCCGGGAAGAAGCGGTTCGCCGGGCGGGGCAGGCCGAGATGGTCGCGCAGCGTCCGGCCCTCATAGGCGCGCCGGAACAGGCCGCGCCGCTGGAGTTCTGGCACCACCTGGCCGACGAAATCGTCCAGCCCGCCGGGAAGATGCGAGAACATCACGTTGAAGCCGTCGCAGGCTTCGCTGTGCAGCCATTCCTCCATCTGGTCGGCGACCATGGCGGGGGTGCCGATCATCGCCAGCCCGGGGTAGCCGCCGAGCCGCTGCGCCAGTTGCCGTACCGTCAGACCCTCACGCCGGGCGAGGGCGATGGCACGCTCGCGGCCGCTCTGGCTGGCATTGCTCGGCGGGATTTCCGGCAGCGGGCCATCCGGGTCGAAGCCCGAGGCGTCATGCCCGAGCGCGATGGAGAGCGCGGCAATGCCGCTCTCGTAATAGACAAGGCTGTCCAGCTTCGCTCGCTTGGTCCGTGCCTCCTCCAGCGTCTCGCCGATCACCACGAAAGCGCCGGGCAACACCTTCAGATGCCCCGGCGCGCGGCCGAGCGCGGCCATGCGGCCCTTCACGTCGCGATAGAAGCGCTGGCCATCCGCCAGGGTGGGTGCGGCGGCGAAGATCACCTCGGCGGTTTCGGCGGCGAGCTGGCGGCCCGCCTCCGAGGCGCCGGCCTGCACGATCACCGGCCAGCCCTGTACGGGCCGCGCCACGTTGAGCGGGCCACGCACCTTGAAGTGCTCGCCCTTGTGGTTCAGCACATGCAGCTTCGCGGGGTCGAAGAACAGGCCCTGCTCCTGGTCGCGCAGGAAGGCGTCGTCCGCCCAGCTGTCCCAGAGCCCCGTGACCACATCGAAGAACTCGCGGCCGCGGCGGTAGCGCTCTCCGTGCTCGACATGCTCCTCCAGCCCGAAGTTCAGCGCCGCGTCGGGGTTGGAGGTGGTGACGATGTTCCACCCCGCACGGCCGTTACTCAGGTGGTCCAGTGAGGCGAACTTGCGGGCGATGTGATAGGGTTCGTTGAAAGTGGTCGAGGCGGTGGCGATCAGCCCGACCCGCTCCGTCACCGCCGCCAGCGCCGGCAGCAGGGTCAGCGGGTCGAAGGAGGTGACGGTATGGCTGCGCTTCAGCGCCTCCATCGGCATGTTCAGCAGGGCGAGGTGGTCGGCCATGAAGAAGGCGTCGAAGCAGCCCCGCTCCAGCGTCTGGGCGAAGCGCTTCAGATGGGCGAAGTTGAAGTTGGCGTCCGGGAAGGCGCCGGGATAGCGCCACGCGCCGGTGTGGATGGTGGTCGGGCGCATGAAGGCGCCGAGGTGAAGCTGTCGCTGCGCTGCCATGGTCAGGAGCTCCGGTCGGGGGCGTGACCCGAGGGCGGGCCACCACGGCTGCTAGACTGCCGCGACCGGCGCCTCCGCCGCCAGATGGCAGGCAGCCAGGGTTCCGCCTTCGCGTGGCAGCAGTGCCGGCGGCTCCACCCGGCAGCGGTCGAAGGCGAAGGGGCAGCGCGGGTTGAAGGCGCAGCCTGGCGGAACGTTCAGCGGATCGGGGAAGGCAGTGCCGAGGCGCATCGCCGGCAAGCCCAGCACCGGGTCGGGCGTCAGCACCGAAGCCAGCAGGGCACGGGTATAGGGATGCGCCGGCTCCGTCAGCACCCGCTGCGCCGCGCCTTCCTCCACCACGCGGCCGAGATACATCACCGCCACGCGGGCGGCGAGCATCTGCACGACGGCGAGGTTGTGGCTGATGAACAGATAGGAAAGGTTCAGCCGCTCCCGCAGGTCGAGCAGCAGGTTCAGGATCTGCGCCTGGACGGAGACGTCGAGTGCGCTGGTCGGCTCGTCGCAGACCACCAGCGCGGGGCGCAGCACCAGGGCGCGGGCGATGGCCACGCGCTGTCGCTGCCCGCCGGAAAGCTGCACGGGGAGCGCTGCCGCGTGGCGTGGCGCCAGCCCGACCAGGTCCAGCATTTCCGCCACCTGGTCGCGCCGCTCGGCCGGCGTGCCGATGCCATGCACCGCCAGCGGCTGGGTGAGGATCTCGGCAATGCTGCGGCGCGGGTTCAGCGAGGAATAGGGATCCTGAAAGACGGGCTGCACCAGCCGCGAGCGTTCCAGCCGGTGCAGTGCCGCGATCGGCTTTCCCGTCACCAGCACCTCGCCCTCGCTCGGCGCTTCCAGCCCGAGCACGAGGCGGGCGAGGGTGCTCTTGCCACAGCCGGACTCACCCACCAGCCCCAGCACCTCGCCGGCGCCGAGCGTCAGGGAAACGCCGGCAACGGCGGTCAGCACCCGGCGGGGCGCGAAGACGCCGCCGCCGACGGAATAGCGCCGGCGCACCTCGCGCAGCTCGAGCAGCGGAGCGGTGGTCACGCGGCGCGATCCAGTGTTTCGGGTGGGAGGACGCAGCGCCACATGTGGCCGTCCGGCCCCTGCCGGGGCGCCACGGTCGCGGCGCATTCCGGGCGCGCGAAGGCGCAGCGCGTGCGGAAGGCGCAGCCCTGCACATCTCCGACCAAGGAGGGCACCATGCCGGGGATGGTGCCGAGGCGCTGCCCCGGTGCCATGCGATCGGGTTGCGGGATGCAGTCGATCAGGCCGCGCGTATAGGGATGACGCGGCGCGGTGAAGACGGTGCGTGCGGTGCCTTCTTCCACCACCTCGCCGGCATACATCACCGCCACGCGGTGGGCGATGCGCGCGACCACACCGAGATCATGCGTGACCAGCATCATCCCCATGCGCAACTCCGACTGCAACTCGGCCAGCAATTGCAGGATGCCGAGCTGGATGGTCGCGTCGAGCGCGGTGGTGGGCTCGTCGGCCAGCACCAGATCCGGGCTGCACATCAGCGCCATGGCGATCATCACCCGCTGCCGCAGCCCGCCCGAAAGCTGGTGCGGGTATTGCGCCAGCCGGCCGGCCGCATTGGCGATGCCGACGCGCTCCAGCAGCGCCACGGCACGCTCGCGCGCGGCGCGCCGGTTGCCCCTGCCATGCCGGATGAAGACTTCCTCCAGCTGGTCGCCGATGCTCCAGGCCGGGTTCAGGCAGGTCATCGGGTCCTGGAAGATCATGGCCATGCGGTCGCCCCGCAGGGTCCGCAGCCGGCGGGGGGAGGCCGCCAGCAGGTCCTCGCCCGCCAGGGCGAGACGCTCTGCGCGGCGCTCAGCGGTCGGCGGAAGCAGCCCCATGATGGCCAGCGAGGTCAGGGATTTCCCACAGCCGGATTCCCCGACGACGCAGAGCGTCTCGCCCCGGCAGACGGTCAGGGACACATCGCGCACCGCATGCAGCACCCCGGCCTCGGTAGGGATGTCCACCGCCAGCCCTGCCACCTCGAGCAGCACTGCTTCGCTCATGCCCGCCCCTCCGGCACCGTCAGGTCGCGGATGCCATCGCCCAGCAGGTTGATGGCCAGCGCCAGGACGCAGATGGCGGCGCCCGGCAGCATGATCATCCAGGGTTCGAACAGCATGACCTCCTTCGCCTCCGCCACCATCAGCCCCCAGGAGGGCAGCGGCGGCTGCACGCCAAGGCCCAGGAACGAGAGCGCAGCTTCCAGCAGGATGGCCTGGGCCATCTCGTAGCTGGCGATGACGACGAGGCTGGAGAACAGGTTCGGCATGACCTCCTGCCAGAGGATGCGCGGCACCGAGCAGCCGATGGCCTGGGCGGCGAGGATGTACTCGCGCCCGCGCAGCTGATGCGTGGCGCTGCGCATGACGACGGCGAAGCGGTCCCACAGCAGGAAGCCGAGCACCAGCACCACCACCTGCAGCGAGCCGCCGAAGATGGAGACCACCGCCAGCGCCACCATGACGATGGGCAGGGAAAGTCGCGTGGTGACGAGGAAGGAAATCGCGGTATCGGTGCGGCCGCCGAAATAGCCGGCCAGCACGCCCATCACCGTGCCGATGGTGCCCGAGACCACCATGGCGAAGAAGCCGATCAGCAGCGAGATGCGCGCCCCGTAGAGCAGTCGCGAGAGATAGTCGCGGCCCAGATTATCGGTGCCCAGCGGATGGCCGGGGATGGCGCGCTCGGCATCGACGAAGAAGGGTGGCAACAGGCGGTCGTCCAGCGACTGCACATAGGGATCGTGCGGCGCCAGCCAGGGCGCGGCCAGCGCCGCGACGACAATGGCGGCCAGCACCAGCGCGGAGCCGATCAGGCCGAGGTTGCGCAGCCAGGACGGGCGGCGGCGGCGAAGGGCCGGGGCGGGAAGGGCGGCCTGCGCCGCCATCTCCTCAGCGGGAGCGGATACGGGGGTCAAGCCAGGCATTGAGCAGGTCGGTCAGCAGAGTGAGCACCACGTAGAAGAGCGCGACGACGAGCAGGATGCCCTGCACCACGGGAAAGTCGCGCCGCGAGATGGACTCCCAGGCGAGATAGCCGATGCCCTGGAGCGCGAAGACCGTCTCGATCACCACCGAGCCGGAGAGCATGTTGCCGAACTGCACCGCCGCCAGGGCGACGACGGGCACGATGGCGTTGCGCAGCGCGTGCTTGATCAGCACGACGCGCAGCGGCAGGCCCTTGGCATGGGCGGTGCGGACATAGTCGGCTGCCAGCACGTCCACCATGCCGGCGCGGGTCAGGCGCATCAGCACCGGCGTGGCGTACCAGCCCAGCGCCATGGCGGGCATGATGAAGTTGGCGAAGCTCTCGGTGCCGGAGATCGGCAGCCAGCCCAGCGTCATGCCGAAGAGGAAGACCAGTAGCAGGGCGAACCAGAAATTCGGCATGGCCTGGCCAAGCACCGCCAGCATCAGCGCCAGCCGGTCGATCCAGGAATTGCGCCACAGCGCCGCCGCCATGCCGAGCGGGATGGACAGGCCCAGCGCGATAAGCAGCCCGAGCGAGGCGAGCAGCGCCGTGTTCGGCAGCCGGTCGCGGATCAGCGCGCCCACACTTTCGGGATAGAACAGCGAGCGGCCGAAATCCCCGCGCAACGCGCGCCAGAGCCAGTCGCCGTATTGCAGGATCAGCGGCCGGTCGAGACCGAACTGTTGGCGGATACGCTCCACATCCTCAGCCCGCGCCTCCTGGCCGGCCATCGTGGTGGCGAGATCGCCGGAGAGTCGCAGCAGCATGAAGGCGATGGCCGAGACGGTGAAGGCCACGGCCAGCGCCAGCAGCAGCCGCCGCGCGGCGAAACGCAGCATCGCCCGTTACTGCTTCCAGCGTGAATTGAAGAAGCGGGGCACCTCGTCGGCCGAGGGGGTGAAGTCGAGCTTCTCATTCATCGCGTAGGTCAGCGGGAAGGTCCAGAGTGGCACCCAATAGGCCTGCTCGGTGATGCGGCGGATGGCCGGCGCGTAGAGCGACTTCCGCTTGTCCGGATCGGTCGCGGCGTCGCCGGCATGCAGCGCCTGGGCTACCGCGTCGTCGCGCGCCTGGTCGTCGGGCGTCTTGCCGAAGAAATAGGTGGTGATGGCGGCGACGTCATAGAGCGAGGTGGAGCCCCAGGAGCCGAAGCCGACCTGCACCTTGCCGGCGCGGGTATCGCTCGAGAAGGTATCGGCCTGCACCCAGTTCAGCTTGGCGCGGATGCCGACGGCGCGCAGATTGCCGATGATCGCCTCCACCCAGGGGCGCTCGCGATAGGCGGTGATCGTCACGTCGAAGCCGCCGGCATAGCCGGCCTCGGCGAGCAGCGCCTTGGCCTTGGCCGGATCATAGTCGTATTTGGTGATGCCTTCCTGCGTGCAGCCGAACTGCTCGGGATGGCAGGGGGTGTTCAGCACCTGCGCGCCCTCGCCGACGAGGTTGCGCACAATGCCGGGCCGGTCGATGGCGTGGTTGATGGCGCGGCGCACGCGCAGGTCGGTCAGCGGGTTGTTCTCGCTGCCGGTGCGGCCGGCGGCGTCGAGGCCGAGGTAGAAGATGCGGATGGTCTCGCCGCTGACCACGCGGATGCCGCGCCGCCCCTTCAGGTTCCGCGCCTGGTCGGGCTGCAGACGCCAGATCCAGTCGAGCCCGCCGGTCATCAGCTCGGCCATCTGCGTGTTGCGCTCGGGAATGCGGCGGAACACCAGCTTCTCGATCGAAGCTGCGCCCTTGGCGCCGCCGAAATACTTGTCGAATCGCTCCAGCACGATCTGCCGGCCGGGGCTCAGCTCGGCCACCCGGTAAGGGCCGGTGCCGACCGGCGTGCGGGCCAGCGCCTCGGGTCCCTCGGTCTTCAGCAGGTCGCCGGGCAGGATCGACAGCGTCGTCAGATATTCCTGCCAGGGGCCGAAGGGCTTGGCCATCGTCAGGTGCACGGTGCGGTCGTCGACAACCTTGGCGCCGGAGAGCCAGGAGACGCGGTTGAAGGCCGTGACCTTGTTGGCTGGGTCCAGCATGGCGGTGACGGTCTGCGCCACGTCATTGGCGTCGATCGTCTCGCCGTTATGCGCGACGATGCCGGGCCGCATCTTCAGCTCGATGGTCGTGTCGTCGAGCAGCCGGAAGGACTCGGCGAGATGCGGCTTGTACGTGCCACTGGCGGGGTCGCGGTAGATCGGCGCGTCCCAGACCAGGTAGCTCAGGACGACACCTTCGCGCACGTTGTTGTAGTAGGGCAGGATATTGGCCGGCTCGCTGTCCGAGGCCCAGCGCAGGCTGTTGTCCGCGGGCCCGGCCTTGGCGGCGCCGGCGGCCAGCAGGGTGGCCGCCATGGCGGCGGCAAGGGTTCTGAATCGCATCGTTGCAGCTCCCGACCTGTCAGGCCTTCCCCTTGGCGCAGCTTGGATGCAACCTTTCACACACGCAACCACCCATCTGCAGGAAACCGGCTGGCACCATGGCGGGAACACGAGAGGGCGCGATCGCACGCGCGCAGGGCTTTTTCGACGGCGGGCGCTACCTCGATTCACTGAGGCGCCTGGTGGCGGTGCCGACGGAGAGCCAGATGCCCGATTGCGAGCCGGCGCTCCGCCGCTACTGCACCGAGGCGCTGCCGCCCGAGCTGTCCGATATCGGCTTCGAGATCAGCCTGCTGGAAGGCACCCGCCCCGGGCGCGGCCCGGCCATGTTGGCCACCCGCATCGAGGACCCGGCGCTACCCACCGTGCTGGTCTATGGCCACGGCGACGTGGTGCGCGGCCTCGCCGGCCGCTGGCGTGACAACTTCGACCCCTGGTCGGTGACGGTCGATGGCGACCGCTGGTACGGCCGCGGCACCGTGGACAACAAGGGGCAGCACCTGATCGCCATCCAGGCGCTGCGGGCGGTGATCGAGGAGCGCGGGCGGCTTGGCTTCAACGCCAAGGTCTTCGTCGAGACAGGCGAGGAGGTGGGCTCGCCCGGCCTGCGCGACATGATGATCCGTGACCGCGAGAAGCTGGCGGCCGACGTCTTCATCGGCCTCGACGGCCCGCGCGAGACGCAGACGGTGCCCGACCTGAAGCTCGGTGCGCGGGGCATCGTCGCCTTCGACCTTGTGCTGAAGCTGCGCGAGCACGCGCACCACTCCGGCCATTGGGGCGGCGTGCTGGCCGATCCCGGCTTCATCCTGGCGCAGGCGCTGTCCAGCATCGTCGATCGTCGCGGCCGCATCCAGGTGGAGGGCTGGCTGCCGAAGCATGTGCCCGACTCGGTGCGGCGCGCCTGCCAGGCGCTGCAGTTCCCGCGCATCCCCGGCACGCCGGAGCCCGATCCGGACTGGGGCGAGCCCGGCCTGTCCAAGGCGGAGAAGGTCTTCGCCTGGACGAGCGTGATCGTGCTCGCCAGCCTCACCGGCCACCCGGACAACCCGACCAACGCCGTGCAGCCAGAGGCGCGGGCACGACTGCAGGTGCGCCACACCGCCGACGTGAAGGGCGCCGATATCATCCCCGCGCTGCGCCGCCACCTGGATGCACATGGCTTCGAGAAGATCGCCATCGTGCCGGCCATGGAGGACGATGTGTTCAGCGCCTCCCGCACCGATCCCGACCACCCCTGGGTGCGTGCCGTCGCCGCCTCGGTGGAGCGGACCTATGGGCGGGCGCCGAACATCCTGCCGAACTCCTCCGGCTCCAATCCGTCCGAGATCTTCGTGGACGAGCTGGGCACGCCGGTGATCTGGATTCCGAACTCCTATGCCGGCTGCAACCAGCACGGGCCGGACGAGCATGCCCTGGCGCCGCTGCTGCGCGATGGGCTCGGCATCATAGCTGGCATCTGGTGGGACATCGGCGAGGGCAGGGTGCCGCCGCGCGGCGGCTGAGGGCCGCGCGCCCTTGGAGCGTTGTCTTTACGGGCATCTTCACCCGATCAGGCGCTTCCGCCTGATCGGGATCTGCTCTAGCCGCGCAGCAGCCGGGGCACCACGCAGAGCCCGGCCAATGCCGGTAGGGCCGCCATCAGCAGCAGCGGCAGGGTCCAGCCCAGCGTCGCCGCGCCGGCCGCGAAGCCGATCGGCGCGGCGAAATAGCAGAAGAACACGATCAGCGTGACGCCCGAAGTGGCGTCGCTGATCCGCGCCGGCGGCGCCACCCGTGCCACCTCGGCCAGCGCGATCCCGTTCCAGCTCGCCGCCACGAAGCCGGTGCCGGCGGCAAGCAGACCCAGCATGGCGGCCGGCGTGCCGACCGGCACCAGGGCGAAGATCGCGGCCAGCGCGGCGCCGGCAAAGGCCTGCACGGCGAGCACGAGGCTGGGCCGGCCGCTGCGGTCGGCGAGCCAGCCCAGAGCCAGCCGCGCCGTCACTCCTGCGCCCTGCATGACAGCGAAGATCAGCCCGGCCTGTGGCAAGGCCAGCCCGTGCTTGCCCACCAGCCAGGTGACGACGAAGGCGAAGAGGGAGCCCTGCAGGCAGGCAAAGGCGCCACTCAGCAGTGCCAGGGGCAGGAGCAGCGGGTGCAGCCGCAGTGCCGTGAAAGGGGCTGCGAGATTGCTGGGGCCGAACAGTGCGCGCGGGCCGACGGGGCGGCGCGGGTCGCGCTCGGTGTCCAGCGCGGCGCGCCAGGGCTGCGCCAGCAGTGCCGCGGCGCAGCCGACCAGCAGACCGGCCAAGCAGACCGCTTCCCAGCCGAAGCGCAGGGCGATGGCGGGTGCCGTGAGGCCCGCCAAGGAGGCACCCAGCGGCGCCCCAGCCTGCTTGACTGAGAAGATCAGCGTGCGGTGCTGCGGCGGCGCGGTGGCCGCCAGGATGCGGCTGCCGGCGGGTGGCGTCGGCCCGTAGCCGATGCCCAGGAGCAGCGAGGCCAGGAACAGCACGGCCGGCCAGCCCAGCGCCGCCAGGCCGATCGAGCAGCCAGCGAGAACCACGCCGGCCTGCAGCGTCCGCACGGGCCCCAGCCGCGCCAGCACCGGCGCGCCGCAGGCCAGGAACAGCGCGGTTCCAAGCGAGCCCAGCCCAGAGAGATAGCCGATGCTTTCAGGCGCGAGGCCAATGGCGTCCGTCATCACCGGCGCGACCACGGGCAGGGTCTGGCCCAGCGCCGCTGCCGCCGTTTGCATGGTCAGAGTGACGCCCAGCGCCATCCGCCAAGTCTGCCGGTGCCCGGCGCTCACCGTGTGGCGGCCGGGTAGCGGCACCTCGCCGCTTCAAGGCGGCACACCATCGCGACAGGCGGAATGAGACAGAAGGGCTGCATGGTTTGGCACCATCGCGTGCCTGGGCAGCCGCGGCAAGCGGGTCAGGGCGAGCCGGACGCGACGAGGAGGGCGGCCGATGCGCCCAGCCGCCGTCAGGCGAGACGGGTGGGGCGCCCGCTCGCGTCGCGCACCTCCTGGCCGGAGACGCCGAAGTCCCGCACTCCCTTGTGCAGCGCCATCCGGGCGCCCGCCAGCGCGACGCTCGCCTGCCCGAAGGGGGGAGCGTCAGGCGTCAGTTCTCGGAAGTCTCGAAAGGCCGCGGAATGGGTCAGCGGGCGCCTCCCACGTGCCTAGGGCATAAACCCGCTCGAAGCACTGCGCAGCGCAAGATGCGGTATTGCAGGCGCTATCCCCCGGCGATGAGCAGCGCCGCACCGCTCAGGCGCGCCGCGGCAGGGCGGCCGGGAGCCCATGTGCGTGAAGACGACAGGACCGGGCCGTCGACCGGGGAGGTCCGCGAGAGGCCAGACGGTCGCATCGTGGCGAACCCATTCCCCTGTGATGCAGGGCAGTTTTATTAGCGGAATCTTAGCATGATCTCGAATGATCCGCAAAATTATCGTACAATTACTTGGGTATTCTTCATAAGGAAGTCATGAGCCTGCTAGCCCGAGTACTCTCGATGGACGGGATTTAGAGAGAATTTGACACTGCGTGGATGATATTCCCACATATCTTCCGTCGGTGCTCTCAAGCGGCCTCTTCGCCCAGCATCGCGCGCACCTTTGCCCCGAGCGCCTGCATGGTGAAGGGCTTGCTCATCACCTCCATGCCGGGCTCGAGCCTGTCGCCGACTGCCGCCTTCTCGGCATAGCCCGTGATGAAGAGCACCTTCAGGTCAGGGTGCCGCGCGCGCGCCGCATCGGCGAGCTGCCGGCCGTTCATCCCGCCGGGCAGGCCGACATCGGTGAGCAGCAGGTCCACGCGCCTGCCGCGCTCCAGGATGCGCAGCCCCGACGTGTCCTGCGCCTCGATGACGGTGTAGCCGAGTTCCCGCAGGGCCTCCGCCATCAGGACCCGGATCGCCGGCTCGTCGTCCACCACCATGATTGTTCCCCTGGCCTGGCCCGTCGCGGCCGGCGCGGCGTTCTCGGTACTGGTCTCGCCTTCGGCGGGGCCGACATGGCGCGGCAGGTAGATCGTCACGCTGGTGCCCCGGCCGAGCTCGCTGGCGATATGGACCTGCCCACCGCTCTGGCGCGCGAAGCCATAGACCATGGACAGCCCAAGCCCGGTGCCCTGGCCGGAGGGCTTGGTGGTGTAGAAGGGGTCAAAGGCGTGGGCGATCACCTCGGGTGCCATCCCGGTGCCAGTATCGGTCACCCAGAGGGCGACGTACTGTCCGGGCGGCAGATCGCGCACCGGCCGTCTGCCGCTGCTGAAGTCGGCATTCTCCGTACCGAGGATGAGCCGCCCTCCGTCGGGCATGGCATCGCGCGCATTGATGCAGAGGTTCAGCAGTGCGTTCTCGACCTGATTGCGGTCGCACAGCGTCAGCCACAGGTCGGGGGCGGCGGCGACCTCCAGCTGGATAGCCGGCGTCACCGTGCGGCGGATCAACTCCTCCATGCCGGCGACGAGCTGGTTCAGATCGGTCGGGCGCGGGTCGAGCGTCTGCCGGCGCGAGAAGGCCAACAGGCGGTGGGTGAGGGCGGCGGCCCGGTCGGCGGCGCTGCGGGCGAGGCCGATATAGCGGTCCAGCTCCTTGTAGCGCCCCTGGGCGACACGCCCCTGCAGCATCTCCAGCCCCGCGATGATGCCGGCGAGCAGGTTGTTGAAGTCGTGCGCCAGGCCGCCGGTGAGCTGGCCTACCGCCTCCATCTTCTGCGACTGCCGGAGCTGCTCCTCCGCCTGCGCCAGGGCGAGCGCCTGGTTCTTCTCCTCCGTGACATCGCGCGCGACGGCATAGAGCATGCCGCCCGCTGGCGCCGTGCTCCAGGAGAGCCAGCGGTATTCGCCGGACTTGGTGCGCAGGCGGTTCTCGAAATGCGCGGTGGTCTCGCCGGCCGCCAGACGCGCCAGCTCCGCCCGGGTGGCCTCGAGGTCCTCCGGATGCACCAGCCATTCCGGGCTGCGCCCCACCAGTTCCGCTGCACTCCAGCCAAGGGTGCGGGTCCAGGCCGGATTGACACTGACGAAGACGCCGCTGGCGCTGGAAACGCCCAGCATGTCGCGACTGAGCTGCCAGATGCGGTCCCGCTCCTCGGTGCGCTCGGCCACGCGGCGCTCCAGCGTGTCCTTCAGCCGGCGAATGGTCTCCTGAGCGCGGTATTCCGCGTCCACATCCGTCGAGCCGCCGAACCAGCGCAGGATGGTGCCGCTCTCCGGGTCGCGGTAGGGCAGGGCGATCGTGAGCAGCCAGCGATAGCTGCCACCCGCCGCGCGCAGGCGGTGATTGATGCGGAACGGCCGCCCGGCGGTGCGCGCCTCCCGCCAGGCGGCGAGGGTGGGCTCCACGTCGTCGGGATGCAGGAGTTCGAGCATGCGGCGGCCGGACAGGCCCTCCTCGACGGGGACGCCGGTGAACTCCGCCCAGCGCCGGTTGAGAAAGTCGAGCTGCCCCTCGGCGTCGGCCTGCCAGACGATCTGCGGTACGGCATCCGCCATCAGCCGCAGCCGCGTCTCGCTGCTCTGCAGGGCCTGCAGGGAGCGCTCCTCGGCCAGGAGGCTTAGCCCGGAGCTGATGATGCCGACCAGCAGCTCAGCCAGCGCGGCATCCTCCTCGGTGAAGGCGCCGCGCCGGCTGGAGGCCAGCTTCAGCACCGCGACGAAGCTGTCGCGCCGTGGCACCGGCACGGTGATGACGGAGCGAAGGCCGAATTTGCGATAAAGCGCCGCGTCGAGGCGCGGGTCAGCCTGCGTGTCGTTCGAGAGCAGCATCCGGCCTTCCTCGAGGCACAGGCCGGAAAGGCTGCCCTGGCGCGGGACGCGCGTCCCCGCGGTGCAGGCGCCGTGCACTACGCGATAGACGAGATCGTTGCCGTCCGGCGTCTCGACGCAGGCGCTTTCCGCCGTGCCGACGACGCCCATCGCCGCTGAAACGACAGCGCGCCAGATCATCAGCTCGCTGCCTGGGCCGCGTGTCACTGCCTGCTGCGCGGCGACCAGGGCGCTGAATTCGGCGGTCGCGATACGTCGCTGCTCCGCCGCGGCGTGCTGCTGCGTCTCGTCGCGCAGTACTTTGACATAGCCGATATGGCTGCCTTGGGCATCGCGCAGCGGCGTCATGCCGCCGGAAGCCCAGAAGCGGCTATGGTCGCTGCGCAGGTGCCAGCCGGTATCGGGGCTCCAGCCCTCCACCGCCGCTTGGCGCATCTCGGCGGCGGCGCGATCCTCCGCTGCCGCGTCCTCATCGCCGAAGATGTGCCGCAGGTTGCGACCCAGCATCTCCACCTTGCGCCAGCCGAAGACATGCTCCGCGCCGGCGTTCCAGCCCGTCACCCGGCCATCGAGGCCGGTGCTGACGATGGCGTATTCCGATGCGCTCTCGAGGAGGCGATGCCGCAGGGCTTCGGCGCGCTCGCGGGCGTCGAGCTGAGCGTCCCGCTGCGCCAGGGCGTGGCGGAGGGCGATCTGGCTGTTGGCCTGGGAGGCCAGCCGCCGCAGCACCATGCGTTGCTCCTGGCTCAGCCCACCCTGCCGCGGCCGGGTGTCGAGGACGCAGAGGGCGCCGATCGGCAGCCCTTCCAGTTCCAGCGGCTCGCCCGCGTAGAAGCGGATGCCCGGCTTGCCCGTGACCAGCGGGTTCGCCGCGAAGCGGGGGTCACGGCTCGCGTCGGGCACCACCATGCCGTCCGGTTCGTTCAGCGTGTGGGCACAGAAGGAGATCTCGCGCGGCATCTCGCGCCGGCCCAGCCCCACCTCCGCCTTCGCCCATTGCCGGTCCTTGGCGATCAGGTGGATGGCGGCCATTGGCGCATCGAAGAGTTCGGCGGTCAGTTGTGCCAGCTCGTCGAAGGCCTGCTCGGGCGGCGTGTCCAGCAGGCCCGAGCGCGCCACCGCGGCGAGGCGCTCGGCCTCGGTGAAAGGGAGGTCGTGCCGGAAGTCCTTCATCGGCCGGCTCCACCGCCCGGCCGGATGGCGCGCATTGCGGCCTTTCGCCGCCGGCAGCCTTGCCGGCAGAAGCCGTGCGGCGTGCCCCTGGCCTCGCCGCCACCCATGATCCGCGCCGCCGCGGAATACCCTCGAAGGGGAAGACCGGCTATGCCCCGCATGCGATGCCCTGGACCTCCCTCGAATGAGAGTTTTCCACGTCGGGCGGCTGCTCGCAACGGCCACGCCTGGCCATGGCGGGCCTGGATTGCGCAGCATGGCCCGGCAGAAGCTGCTGGACGCCACGCGCAGCCCGCCTGCACTCGGCGGCTGGGGAAAGTCCCCGTACGCTTGCCAGGCGGGCAAAGCACTGTAACGACTTCAAAAGGCGATGCGGTAAGGAATCGTTGCATGCGGGCGGTGCTGGACGAGAATTCCATCCAATCCTTGCGGGCGCACAGGATCTTCTTTGAGACGAGCCTCGACGGTTTCCGCCTGAAGCCCGGCCAGACGCTCGAATTCGAGGAGGACACGGAGGTCGAGCCCTATTGCGGCATCCTCGCCGGCAACACCCTCTGCACGATCGGCGCCTTTTCCTATTCCTGGTCGCGGCTGCATCGGCGGCTACGGGTGGGGCGGTATTGCTCCATCGCGGCGGGGCTGACCGTGCCGCAGCCGCGCCACCCGTTCGACAAGCTCAGCACCGCCTCCTTCATGTATGACCGCCGGTTCAGCATCGTCCGCGCGCATATCGAGGACGCAGGCGTCGCTTACGAAAATTTCCAGCCCAACCCGCAGAAAGGCCTGCCAGTGATCGGCAACGATGTCTGGATCGGCAGCAACTGCACGCTGATGCCCGGCATCCGCATCGGCGACGGCGCGGTGGTGGCGGCCAGCGCCACCGTCACGCGGGACGTGCCGCCCTATGCCATCGTCGGCGGCAATCCGGCGCGGGTCATCCGGATGCGCTTCAATGAGGAGACCGTGCAGGCCCTGCTGGAAATGCGCTGGTGGCGCTTCAGCTTTCTCGATTTCGCCGGAATGCGGCTGGCCGAGCCGGAGGCCTTCCTGGACGAGCTCCGGCGCCGCGAGGAGGGGCTGGAGGAATTCCGCCCCTTGCCCATCCGGCTGCGGGATCTGCTCGCCGGCTGAGGGCGCCCCGGCGGGCCGGGGCTACTGGTACACCCCCACCAGCCCGCCATAGACCCAGCCGAGCGGCGTGCCGTCCGGCAGCGCCACGCGCAGCCATCCCTGGCTGTTCTCGATCACCCGCACCTGCGTTCCGCTTGGCAGGACGCGCAGGATGGCTGCGCCGCCCGAGGGTCCGGCGCGCAGGTTGGAATCCTGCATGACCACGCCGCGGCGCCACATCCCGCCGAGCTGGCCCTCTGGCGCGGCCGTCGGAGCCGGTTCGCTGGGCGCCGGAGGCGGTGTCAGCGTGGGAGTGGGGGCGGGTGCCGTCAGCTCCGGGCTCGGCGGCGGTGCGGCGGGCGTGGTGATGCTGCTGCTCGCCGGCGGAGCGGGAGGCGGGCTCGGCGGCGCTGGTGGCGGCAGGGGCAGCGCCGCGGCGGCATCGTCCTCAGAGGCTGGTGTCCCGGCCGAGGAAGCCGGCGGCTCGAAGGCTGTGCCGGGCGCGGGCGTGGCCCGGGGGGGCGCGGGTGGCAGGGCGCGCGAGGCTGGTGGAGCCTGTTCGATCGAGCGTTCCACCAGGGGCGGTGCTGCGGTCGGCGCGGGTGTGGGCGCTGGCACCGGTGCATCCGGGCCCCCCATGCTCCCGACCAAGTAGGCGATCACCAGGGCCGGCGGCACCGCGAGCCAGGCCCAGGCCCAGCTGGGTCGCGGCATGCGCTCACGGGCCGGGCGGTGGGCGCTGAGCGGCGCCGTGGCGCGCGGCGGGGCAGGGCGCTGCTGCGCCGGGGCCGCCGGCGGCATCGGCGCGCTGAGCTGCCGGTAGGGGTGCAGGATCTTGTAGGGGCAGCCGGCCAGCACTTCGATATAGGCGCGGTAGGCGGCCACGAAGGCGCCGCCCAGCGCGGCATTGCTGATGGCCAGCGACTTCACCAGCCCGTCGCCGCTGACGTCGATCCGCATGTACTGCGCCAGCGGCCCGGCTTCGGTGTTGCCGACGATCTCGGCATCCCCCGAGGGCGTGCTCTCGACGAAGCGGAAGCTGCCCACATCCATGGCGATGCGGCGGCCCTCGATCACCCGTTCGCTGCCCCAGAAGAAGCCGGGCAGGAACTCCCAGAAGCCGACCCCCATCAGCACGACGGTGTGGCAGTCCTTCTCGATACCCGCTTCAGGCACCACGGCGACCGACAGGCTGCGCGGCTCGCGCGGCGCCATTTCGCCATCGGGTCCCGTGCGGTGCACCATCTCGAAGACCATGCCCGCTTCCGCCAGATCGGTGGCGGCGCGCACGAAGGCCTCGTAGGCCTGGCGCAGGGCGGGGTCGCCCAGTGCCGCGCGGGCCTGCGGCAGGATCGCCCGGCGCCGCTCGCTGGTGGAGGGCTGCGGGCCGAACTCGCCCGTTAGCGCGGGGTCGAGCGGGTGCTGCGGCGCGGCGGGTTCCGGCGCCGGCTGCGGCAGGTCGGCCCGCTGCGGAGCGGGGCGCTCCTGCCGCACGGGTCCGGCAGGATCGGCCCCGGGGCGGGGCTGGGAGCTGTCAGGCTTATGCAGGCGGGAGAGCATGGCGAACCCTTCGCACAGAAGGCCCCCGGCGTCCAAGGCGGTGCTTCTGGAGCGGAGGCAAGGCAGGGCGCAAATCATCGCCAGCACCGCTGCCGCCCGCCCTATTCACGCGCGGGAATCGTCAGGCAAAAAGCCGCGGCAGCCTTCCCGCGAATTCTTCGGGGGATGAGATGTTTTCTGTTAAGGCGATGGCGGGCGGCGATCTCACATCTGCGTTAGAGCAGGCGGTGGGGTCATGAGATTGATGCCGGACCCCGGCGATGTTGCGTTGCTGCCTCTCTCCGTCCCTGCCGAGTCACCGCCTCAAACGCGCAACTCGCTGGAATGTGTTCGCCTGCTGCGCTCCTGCCGGCTCGTTCTCATTGCTCGCGCCGCGTCCATAATGTTAAGAAAATTCCATGGAACGGACATGTTGCCCGGCCTTCGAGCCAAGCCGGATCACTCCGCCATAGGCCTCGGATCCCCGCCCCGCAGCGCGGGCGGGCGGCCATGAACCCGGCAGCCGGGCTTCGGAGGTTCTTCCTCCAGGGCCGTGCTTCAGGGCATGGCATTGCCCGTCTTCCCCGCCGCTGCGCGGCCATGTCCCGGTTCCGCTTTTCCCGCATCGATCCGACCTGACGCGCCGCGCCAACTGGCAGCCGCGCGCCCGACCGAGGGAATCGACCCGTGCCTGATCATCGCGCCTCCCGACCCCGGCCTTCCAGCGCCGAAGCCGGCCGATGCCGGGCTGCCCTGGCCAGCCCCGCCCTCCGCTTCCTCGTGGCCTTCCTGCTGCTGGTGCTGGGCGGCATCGGCGCCGTGGCCGCCGCCCATGTGGCGCTCGACAGACGGGGGCTGCTGCCGCCACCGCCGCTCACCGCGACTTGGTGCATCGACGAGAAGTTCGCCTTCCTGCGCGAGCAGCCTCTCGCCTCCTACAATCTCTTCGCCATTGGTTCCTCGGCCACCTGGCGCAACCTGGACATGCCGCTGCTGGAGCGGCACCTGCCGGGGACCCGCGCTATCAACGCCGCGCCCTGCTACCTGCATATCGACCAGACGGCCTACATGGCCGAGTTCCTGTTGCGGCACATGCCGCAGGTGGAGACGGTCCTCAGCATCGTCGCGCCGCGTGACTTCGAGGCCTGCCCCGCCAGCCAACGCGCCTTCTTCGACCTGCAACTGGCGGACGCATACCTTGCGGGAGAGGTGCCTTCCTGGCTGCCTTATGTCACCGGCTTCCGGCCGGTCTACCTGGCCCGCGAGGCGGTCGAGCAGGAGAACGTGCCGCCCGGTCCTGACGTGATGGCTGAGGATGGCCGCGGCTCCAGTATCATGCGCAAGCCGCATTTCTGGCGCCCGGAACCGGTCTTCGATCCCGCCTGCTACGAAGGTCTCACGGCGCTGGAAGAGGCCGTGGCGGCGCGCGGTGCCCGGCTGGTGATCGCCACCCTGCCGGTGATGCCGGAATGGGGCGAGCGCTTCGACCCGGACGGCACGATTATCGAGGGCTGGATGCAGGACATGCGGGCGGCGTTGCGCCGGCCGGAGACGCTGCTGGTGGACGGGCGGCAGCTCGGCTGGGATGACGAGCGCTTCGCCGACCCGGTGCATCTTCTCTATCCCTACCACAGGTCCTTCACCGACTTCATCGCCGAGGCCATGGCCGGGCAAGCGGGGAGCTGAAGCGCCATGCTGTTCAACTCGCATGTCTTCATCCTGCTCTTCCTGCCGGTGACGCTGGCCGGCTACTTCCTGCTCGGCCGGCTGCCGGACACGAGGCCGGCGCGGCTCTGGCTGCTGCTGGCCTCGCTGGTCTTCTATGGCTGGTGGAGTCTCGCCTTCCTCGGCCTGCTGCTCGGCTCGATGCTGGTGAACTACGCGCTCGGCCACCGCATCGGCGCCTGGCGGACGGGCGAGCCACGGCGGGCAAAGGCACTGATGCTGCTCGGTGTCGCCGCCAATATCGGCCTGCTCGCCTGGTACAAATACGCCAGCTTCATCGCCGACAACGTCGCGGCGCTGACCGGGCTGGAATTCGCCATCGGCGGCGTGGTGCTGCCGCTCGCCATCTCCTTCTATACCTTCCTGCAGATCGCCTATCTGGTGGATACCTGGAGAGGCCGCGCCGAGAACTACGGACTGCTGGACTACACCCTGTTCGTCACCTTCTTTCCGCACCTGATCGCTGGCCCAATCGTGCACCACCACGAGCTGATCCCGCAGTTCCACCGCCGCGCCATCTACCGCTTCCACGCGGAGGACATGGCCGCCGGCCTGGCCTTCTTCACCATCGGCCTGATCAAGAAGCTGGTGGTGGCCGATCCGGTGGGCGCGCTGGCCACGCCGATCTTTCAGACAGCGGCGGGAACGCCGCCGGGGCTCGTCGAGGCTTGGCTCGGCACGGTGGCCTTCTCGGTCGGGCTCTACTTCGACTTCTCGGCCTATTCCGACATGGCGATCGGCCTTGCCCGCATGTTCGGCATCCGCTTCCCCTACAACTTCAATGCTCCCTACAAGGCGGACTCGATTATCGACTTCTGGCGCCGCTGGCACATGACGCTGTCGCGCTTCCTGCGGGACTACGTCTACATCGCGCTGGGCGGCAACCGGCGAGGCGCCGTGCGCCGCCACGCCAACCTGATGGCCACCATGCTGCTCGGCGGCTTGTGGCACGGGGCCGGCTGGACCTTCGTCATCTGGGGCGGGCTGCACGGCGCCTATCTATTGGTGAACCACGCTTGGCGTGCTGCCGCCCTTCAGGGCCGCCGCCTGCCACCGCTCGGCCCGGTCGCCTCCCGTGCGCTGACCCTGCTGGCGGTGATGGTCGCCTGGGTGTTCTTCGCCGCGCCCGACCTCGGCGCTGCCATGGCGGTGCTGGGCGGCATGGCCGGGCTGAACGGGCTGCTGCAGCCGGGCACGGTGGCGCTTGCCGATGCGGCCCTGCAAGGCGGACCGGCGGCGCTCGCCGCGGCGACCGGCGGTATGGCGCTGCTCACCACCAGCCTCAGCCTGCTGATCCTGGCCGGCGCGCTCGTGGCGATCCTCCTGGCGCCGAACTCGCAGCAGATCGTGGACGGGCGGGCGGCCGAGCCGGACGAGCCGCAACGCTGGCACCGTCTGCGCTTCCGTCCGGTCATGGCCTCGGCCTGGACCGCAGCCGCTGCCTTTCTGCTGGCCCTGTCGCTGATGGCCGACGTGAAGGAGTTCGTCTACTTCCAGTTCTGAAGCCGGCAACGGCGCGGTGGAAGGGGCTCCGGGAAGAAACCTCCTCCCGGGCCTTTTCCGCTCCCGTTGCGGATTGCTGCCGGCGAGGGGGTCATGGTCGCCGCGGCCGCCGCGGCGTAGCTTTCAAGGGTGCGCGACGATTCGACTCTCCCTGAGCCCAGGCTTCCCGACCCACGGCTGATGGCGGCTATCGTCGCCAGTGCCCTCTTCATGCAGAACTTGGACAGCACGGTGGTGGCCACCGCCCTGCCGGCCATGGCCCGTTCGCTGGGCGAGGACCCGCTGGTGATGGGCGTGGCAATCACCTCCTACCTGGTGGCGCTCACCGTCTTCATCCCGCTCAGCGGCTGGGTGGCGGACCGCTTCGGGGCCAAGCAGGTCTTCATGTGGGCGATCGCCACCTTCACTCTGGCCTCGGCGCTCTGCGGCCTCTCGAGCGGCCTCGCGGAGATGGTGGCGGCCCGCGTGCTGCAAGGCCTCGGCGGCGCCATGATGGTGCCGGTGGGGCGCCTGGTGCTGCTGCGGCGGGTGCGCAAGGAGGAACTGCTCTCCGTCACCACCTGGCTGACCATGCCGGGCCTGCTTGGCCCACTCCTCGGCCCTCCGGTGGGCGGCCTACTGACTGACCTGCTTTCCTGGCGCGCCGTGTTCTGGATCAATATTCCGGTCGGCCTGCTCGGATTGCTGCTGGTCTGGCGGATCATCCCCTCCCTGCCGGCCAGCCTGCCGCCACCGCCGGACCTGCGTGGCCTGACGCTGGTGGGCGCGGCCCTGGCCTGCCTGATGTTCGCCTTCGAGACGCTGGGGCGTGGCCTAGTGCCGGGCGGCGTGGCGGAAGGGGGGCTGGTGCTGGGCATCGTGCTCACTGCCATCGCCGTGCGGCACTGCCTGCGCGCGCCCAATCCGGCGCTCGACTTCAGCCTGATGGCTATCCCGAGCTTTCGCGTGCCCAATGTGGCGGGCGTGCTCTTCCGCATCGGCGCCGGGGTGGTGCCCTTTCTTGTGCCGCTAACCTTGCAGCTCGGCTTCGGCGCCAGCGCGGCGCAGAGCGGCATGGTCAGCTTCGCCACAGCGCTCGGCGCCTTCGCCATGAAGCCGATGGCCAAATTCGCGCTCGGCCGCTTCGGCTTCCACAATGTGCTGGTCTGGAACGGCGTCTGCGCCGCCCTGAGCATTGCCGCCTGCGCCACCTTCCGGCCGGGCTGGCCGATGGCGGCGGTATTCGTCGTGCTGCTGATGGGCGGCCTGTTCCGCTCGCTGCACTTCACCACCCTCAACACTCTGGCCTATGCCGACGTGCCGCAGGAGAAGCTTTCCGCTGCGACCAGCCTCTACAGCACGGCACAGCAATTGCCGCAGGCACTGGGTGTCGCCGTCGCCGCGGCCGTGCTGCAGACGAGCGTGGCCCTCGGCGGCCGCGAGGCGGCGGCCATGCCGGACTTCACCGCCGGCTTCCTGGCCGGGGCCTTCCTGGCACTGCTGGCCGCGCCGCTGGCGGCCCGCCTGCCGAAGGATGTGGGCGAGGGGATCGTGAGTGGCCGGCGGTAGCTGCCGCAGCCACTTCGGGAATTTCCTTTACGAAGGCTTCCTCACCGTCCGTAAGGGGCTGCCGGACGGCCTCCGTCGGCACTGGGCCTGACGGAAGGGGCCTCGGGGGCCGGCTTGAGCCGGTGCCTGGAACCTCTCCCGCCATCTCCACCTGCACGGGTTCGCGGCGCGTCCGCCCGCTTTCGCCGGCGGGCGCGCCGCCAGCTATTCCGCCGCCTGGGGCACCGCCGCACCGCGGCTGAACCGCCGCGCCACGCCCTCGAAGGCAAGATACAGCACCGGGGTCACGAAGAGTGTCAGCGCCTGCGACACGGCGAGACCGCCCACCACCGCGAGCCCCAGCGGCTGCCGCAGCTCCGCCGAGGCGCCCCAGCCGGCCGCGATCGGGATCGCGCCGGCAGCGGCCGCCAGGGTGGTCATCATGATCGGGCGGAAGCGCAGGATGCTGGCCTCGCGCACCGCCGTCAGCGGGTCGTCGCCGGCGCGCTGCCGGGCCAGCGCCACGTCCACCACCATGATAGCGTTCTTCTTCACCAACCCGATCAGCAGCAGCACGCCGATCACGGCGATCACCGAAAGATCCAGCCCGAAGAGCCAGAGCGTCGCCAGCGCGCCAAGCGCCGCGGCCGGCAGGCCCGACAGGATGGTCAGCGGATGGACCAGGCTCTCGTAGAGCACGCCCAGCACCACATACATGATCAGCACGGCGGCGAGCAGCAGCATGCCCTGGCCGGCCAGCGCCTGCTGGAAGATCTGCGCCGTGCCGGAATAGCCGGGGACGATGGTGGGCGGCAGGCCCAGCTCCCGCTCGACGCGGGCAATGGCCTGGGTCGCATCGCCCAGCGCGACGCCCGGCGCGGTGTTGAAGCCGATCGTCACCGCCGGGAGCTGGCCCTGGTGCGCCACCGTCAGCGGGCCGACGCGGCGCTCGATGGTGGCGATGCCGGCCAGTGGCACCAGCCGCCCGGAACTGGCGCGCAGATAGATCTTGGAAAGCCCCATCTCGTCCTGCTGGTCGCGCGGCAGCGCCTCCAGGATGACGGCATAGCTGTCGGAGGCGCCGAAGATGGTGCTGATCTGCCGCGCGCCATAGGCGGAGTAGAGCGCCTGCCGCACCTGGTCCACCGTTACGCCGAGGGCGGCGGCGCGGTCGCGGTCCACGTTCACCGCCAGGATCGGCGCGGCCATCTGCAGGTCGCTGTTGACGTCCTGCAGCTCGGGCAGCTTGTGCAGCGCCGCCGTCATCCGCTGCGACCAGTCGTAGAGCTCGTCCGCCCGCAGCCCCTGCAGCGTGTATTGGTAGAGGGTACGGGAGGGGCGGGCGCCGAAGTTCAGGTTCTGGATCGGGTTGAAGAAGACCCGCATGCCGGGAATGCCGGCCGTCTGGTGGCGCAGCTCCTGGATGATCTCGCCGATCGGCGGCCGCTGCGTGTGCGGCTTGAGCTGGACGAACATGCGGCCCTGGTTCAGCGCGCTGCTCGAACCGCTGATGCCGATGATCGAGTTGACCAGCTCCACCGAGGGGTTTTTGGCGACGATCTCGGCTACCCGCGCCTGCCGGGCGGCCATGTCGTCGAAAGAGGTATCCTGCGGCCCCTGGGTGCCGACGCTGAGCAGGCCCGTGTCCTCGATGGGGAAGAAGCCCTTCGGGATGGTGATGGCCAGCCAGCCGGAAAGCCCGATGGAGGCGAGGAAGATCAGCCAGACCGCCGGCCGGAAGTGCAGCGCCTTGTCGAGCAGCCAGCCATAACCGCGCTCGACCGCGCGGAAGCCCTTCTCCAGCGTGGCGTCGAAGCGGGAAGGGCGGCCATGCGCCGGTAGGCGGCTCGCCATCAGCGGCGTCAGCGTCAGCGAGACGAAGCAGGAGACGATCACCGCCAGCGAGACGGTGGCGGCGAAGGCATTGAACACCCGGCCCACCACGCCGCCCATCAGCAGGATCGGCAGGAAGACCGCGATCAGCGACAGGGTGATGGAGATGATGGTGAAGCCGATCTCCCGCGCACCGCGCACGGCGGCGGCGAAAGGCTTCATGCCCTCCTCCATGTGCCGGACGATGGCCTCCAGCATGACGATGGCATCGTCCACCACCAGGCCCACGGCCAGCGTCAGGCCGAGCAGGGTGATGTTGTCGATGCCGTAGCCCAGCGCGTACATCAGCCCGAAGGTGCCGGCCAGGGAGATCGGCACGGCGACGCCCGGAATCAGCGTCGCGCTGAGCTTGCGCAGGAAGAGGAAGATCACCAGCACCACCAGCCCGACGGCGATCATCAGGTGGTGCTGCACGTCATGCACCGCCTCGCGGATCGAGACGGAGCGGTCGAGCATCACGGTCAGCTCGGCACCGGGCGGCAGGGCGGCCTGCAGGGCGGGCAGGGCGGCCTTCACGCCGTCCACCACGTCCACGGTGTTCGCATCCGGCTGGCGCTGCACCGCCAGGGTGAGGCCGCGCGTGCCGTTCATCCAGGCGGCGACGCGGTTGTTCTCCGCGCCGTCGATCACGGTCGCCACGTCCTGCACCCGGATCGGTGCGTTGCCGCGGCCACCGATGATGAGCCGGCCGAACTCCTGAGCATCCTGCAACTGGTCGTTGGCGCGCAGGGTGAGCTGCTGGCGCGGGCCGTTCAGCGCGCCCACCGGGGTGTTGCTGTTGGCGGCGGCGATGGCGCGCTGCGCCTCATCGAAGCCGAGGCCGAGGGCAGCAAGCCGGTCGGGGTCGAGCTGCACGCGGACGGCATATTTCTGCTCGCCGTAGGTGATCACCTGCGCCACGCCGGGAATGCGCGAGAGGGCAGGGGAGATCAGCACCGCCGCAACCTCGTTGAGACGGTAGAGAGGCACGTCGCCGCCGCGCAGGTTCAGCAGCACCACCGGCGCATCGGCCGGGTTCGATTTCCGGAAGGAGGGCGGCTCGGTCATCTCCTGCGGCAGCCTCCGCTGCGCGCGGGACAGGGCGGACTGTACGTCCAGGGCCGCCGCGTCGATATCCCGCCCCAGCACGAACTGCAGCGTGATCTGCGTCCTCCCCTGGCCGCTGGTGGAGGACATCTGGTCGATGCCGGCGATGGTCGAGAACTCGCGCTCCAGCGGCAGCGCCACTGAGTTCGCCATGGTCTCTGGGCTGGCACCGGGCAACTGGGCGGAAACGCTGATCACCGGGAAGTCCACCCGTGGGATGGCCGCCACGGGCAGCTGGAAATAGGCCACGATCCCCGCCAGGACGGCGGCTGCCGCCAGGAGCCCGGTCATCACCGGGCGGCGGATGCAAAGCTCGGAGAGGTGCATCGCGGCGGGTTCCTAGCTCTGCGAAGGGCGCGGCGCGTCGCGGCCGGGGCGTTCCGTCACCCGCGCCCCGTCGGTGAGGAGCTGGGCTCCCTCGATCACAACCTTGTCGCCGGCGGCGATCTCGGCCTTCAGCACGGCGCGGCCCGCGACCACGCGCTCCAGCCTGACGACCTTCCGCCGGGCGCGGTTCTCGCCGTCCAGGACATAGACGAAGCGGCTGCCCTCGCTGCCGGTCTGCACCGCCTGCACCGGCACGCTCAGCGCATCCGGCTCGACACGAGGGACCAGCACCACATTGACATACTGCCCCGGCCAGAGATGGCCTTCGGGATTGGCGAAGCGTGCCTTGAGCTGGATGGTGCCGGAGGCGGTGTCCACCTGGCTGTCCACGAAGAAGAGCTTGCCGTGCAGGGGCGGGTGCTTGTCGCCGGGAGGCTGGGCGGTCACCTCCGGCTGGCCCGACTGCATGGCGCTCTGGATCTCCGGCAGCCAGCGTTCCGGCACGGCGAACTGGACCTGGATGGGATCGGTCTGGGTGATGGTGGCGAGCGGCATGGAGTCGCCGGCGCGCACCAGATTGCCTTCGGTCGCCGGCAGGGCGCCGAGGCGACCATCGATCTCGGCGCGGATGGTGGCATAGCCGATGGTTAGCCTGGTCTGCGCGATCTGCGCTTCCATTGCCCGCACCGTCGCCTCGCCGGCCGCGGCATCGGCCTGCGCCTGTTCGAGACGCTGGGCGGCAGCATAGCCTTCGCCCCGCAGCGCCGAGTAGCGCGTGGCGTCCTGCCGGGCACGAAGAGACAGGGCCCGCTCCCGGGCGAGCTGCGCCTCCTGCTGGGCGAGCAGTGCCTCGGCCATGCTCGAGTCCAGAGTGAACAGCACCTGGCCGCGCCGCACGCGCTGGCCCTCGGCGACATGCACCTCGCGGATCTGCCCATCCACCCGGCTGCGGACCGAGACCGTGGCCTCGGCCACCACATTGCCGTTGGCGGTGATCTCAAGCGGGATGGGCCCGCGCTGCGCCGGGCTGACGAGCACCGGCACCGCCGAGGGGCCGGTATCCTGTGCCAGCACCGGGGCAAGGGGCCATGCCAAGGCAAGGCCAAGCATGCCCGCCAGCAGGAGGATGTGCGAACGCAAAGCCATCATGGGGTCCCGTGACCTGGGGGCGCCTTGTACGAATAAGGCGGCACCACATGATGGCATAGGCGCTGATGCGCTGCGTTACTTTTCTGCGCCAGAGATCATTGCCGGTTACAAAGCCGGCGAAAAGCCAAATCGGCGGAGTTTTTCCCGCTGGGCGTGCACAGATACGCGATCGCCTCGCCAGAAACGAGAAAACCGCGGCTGGCAGGATTCATCACCTGCCCCGCGGTCATCATCGCAGCTTGGCCTGCACTGGTGCGGCCCCGTTCCCGGGGCGACGGCACCAGAAGGCGATCAGAAGCCTTCGCGCTCCAGCCGCTTGCGCTCCACCTTGCGAGCGCGGCGGACAGCCTCGGCGGCCTCGCGGGCGCGGCGCTCGGAGGGCTTCTCATAGTGGCGGCGCAGCTTCATCTCGCGAAACACGCCTTCGCGCTGCAGCTTCTTCTTGAGGGCCTTGAGGGCCTGATCGATGTTGTTGTCCCGAACGACGACCTGCACGCTGTGCGGTCTCCTCTTTCAGCCAAGGCCTGGAAGCCAGGTTTGTGGATAAGCAAAAACAAAGCGCCGGCGCATGCCGGTGCTTCCTGCAAGGAGTGCAGCGAATAACACGCCTCGGCGCCGGATTGGAAGCCCTTCCACGCGCCCTGCGCACAACCAAATGTCACGCGGTTCCCCTCGATCGGAGACGGCGCATGGCCATCCTGAAGATCGCCCGCATGGGCCACCCCGTCCTGTTGCAAGTCGCCGAGGCGGTGGACGACCCAACCGCTCCGGAGATCCGCGACCTCGTGGAGGACATGGCCGAGACCATGCTCGACGCCTCTGGCCTCGGCCTGGCTGCGCCGCAGGTGCATGTCCCGCTGCGCATCTTCGTCTGGCGGAACGGTGACGACGTCGCCGCCCTGCTCAACCCGGAGATCGAGCTGCTCACCCCGGCCGACCAGCGCGGCTGGGAAGGCTGTCTCTCGATTCCCGGCCTGCGCGGCAATGTGGAGCGGGCCGCACGGGTCGGCTTCCGGGGCCTGGATATCGAGGGCAAGGCGGTGGAGGGGGAGGCGGAGGGAATGCTGGCCCGCGTCATGCAGCACGAGTTCGACCATCTGAACGGAATCCTCTACCCGAGTCGGATGAGCGATCTCTCCCTGTTCGGCTTCACCGACGAACTGGCCCGCGCCGCCGTGCTGGCCCATCAGCAGCAACAGGCGCAGCCCACCACGGCGGAGCCGCCGCGATGAGCCTGGAGCGCAGCGCCGAGCGCGATGCCGCCCTGCGGGCCATGCTGCCCGAGGTGCCGCGCCTCGGCTGGACCACCAAGGCGCTGCGGGCCGGACTCGCGGCCCGTGGCGACGATCCGGAGGCGGCGGAGTGGCTCTTCCCGCGCGGGCCAATCGGCTTGGTGGAGGCCTGGTGTGATCTGGCCGACCGCGACATGGTGGCCGAGGCCGCCGAGGCGGGGCTGGACAGCCAGCGGATTCCCGCACGCATCCGCAGCCTGATCGCCATCCGCCTGCGTCAGCAAGCGCCGCATAAGGAGGCGGTACGCCGCGCCTTGGCCCTGTTGGCGCTGCCCTGGAACCTGAGCGTTGCTACCCGCGCCACCGCCCGCACGGTGGACGCCATGTGGCAGGCGGCCGGCGACACCTCGGCCGATGCTTCCTTCTACACCCGCCGCGCCACCCTGGCCGGGATCTATGTCGCGACGCTGGGCTTCTGGCTGCAGGACCCCGATCCCGAGGCAGCAGCAACGCTGGCCTTCCTGGACCGGCGGCTGGGCGAGCTGGGGCGGCTGCAGCGCTGCCGCCGCAAGCCCGCCCGAACATCGGCAGGGGGAGAGTTTCCTGCCTCCGCGTGACGAAAGCGGTGGACAATCCCGGCCGGGCGCGGCACAGGCCGGCCCTGTCCTCCTTTCTGCCGCAGGATCCTCCGCGTGACCGAAACCGAAGCCGCGCCGCTCGTCGGCATCATCATGGGCAGCCGTTCGGATTGGGAGACGATGCGCCACGCAGCCGAGACGCTGACCCGCCTCGGCATTCCGCACGAGACCCGCGTGGTCTCGGCGCACCGGACGCCCCAGCGCCTCTATGACTATGCCCATGCCGCCGTCGGGCGCGGGTTGCGTGTCATCATCGCCGGGGCCGGGGGCGCGGCGCACCTGCCCGGCATGGCCGCGGCCATGACCCGCCTACCGGTGCTTGGCGTGCCGGTGGAGAGCCACGCGCTCAAGGGCATGGACAGCCTGCTCTCTATTGTGCAGATGCCGGCCGGCGTGCCGGTCGGCACGCTGGCAATCGGCCGCGCCGGAGCGGTCAATGCTGCCTTGCTCGCCGCCGCCATGCTGGCGACCACCGATGTCGCGCTGGCCGGGCGGCTCGAGGCCTTCCGCGCCGAGCAGACGGCCGCTGTGGCGGAGGAGCCGGCATGAGTGAGGCAAAGGACACCGGCCGTTTCCCGCTGCCGCCCAATTCCACCATCGGCATCCTGGGGGGCGGGCAACTCGGCCGCATGTCGGCGCTGGCGGCCGCCGAACTGGGCTATCGCTGCCACATCTACGCGCCCGAAGCCGACTCGCCCGGCATGCAAGTGGCCGCCGCGCAGACTGTGGCGCCCTATGAGGACCCCGCCGCTCTGGCCGCCTTCGCCGCCGCGGTGGATGTCGTGACCTTCGAATTCGAGAATGTCCCGGCTGCGACGTTGGATATTCTTGCTCCCCTGGTGCCCTGCCGGCCCGGCCGCAAGGCGCTGGCGATCTGCCAGGACCGGCTGTTGGAGAAGCACTTCCTGGAGCAGGCGGGTGTCCCCGTGGCCCCCTGGCGGCCAGTGCACAGCCTGGAAGAGCTGGAGGCAGCGATCGGCGAGATCGGCCTCCCGGCGGTGCTGAAGACCACCCGCCTCGGCTATGACGGGCGCGGCCAGTCCGTGCTGCGCCGGCCGGAGGATGCCGCGTCGGCTTTCGCCCGGCTGGAGCCGAAGCCGCTGATCCTGGAGGCCTTCGTGCCCTTCACCCAGGAGATCTCGGCCGTGGCGGCGCGCGGCGCGGATGGCGCCACGGCGGTCTATGACGCGGTGGAGAATCAGCACCGACACCACATCCTTGACCTGTCCTTTGCGCCTGCGCGCGTGCCGGAGGCTGTGGCGCAGGCGGCGCGGGGTCATATCGCGCGAGTCGCGGCGGAACTGGAACTGGTGGGCGTGCTCGCGGTGGAATTCTTCCTGCTGCCGGAGGGCCGGTTGCTGGGCAACGAAATCGCCCCGCGCCCGCACAATTCCGGGCATTGGACAATGGATGCCTGCCAGTCCAGCCAGTTCCACCAGCATATCCGGGCCGTCGCCGGCCTGCCCCTGGGGAGCACCGAACGGCATTCGGACGCCGTGATGCAGAACCTCGTCGGGCCGGAGGGAATGGCGCTGCTGCCGGAATTGCTGGCGCGCCCGGCGACCTCGGTGCATCTTTATGGCAAGGCCTCCGCACGCGCGGGGCGTAAGATGGGGCATGCCAACCATCTGCTCGCGCGAGGCTCGCTGGCCAGTTCCAGCACGGTAGCGCCTCTCACGGGTATGTGAATAAGTCCTTGAATTCTCCTGTGGCATGGATGCCACATGTGGCAGAAATCACAGCAGCGCATACTGCGCTGTTTCCTTCGGGATGCTACATCAATCGGACGCGGCGCCGGACTCGAAGGCTTCGACTTCTTCGTGACCAAGCGCAGCGAGCATGCCTCTGAAGGATCGAGGAGAATTCTAATGAGCCTCAAGAAGGCGCTTCTGGCCGCGACCGTTCTGGCGCTGCCGCTCGCGGCTCAGGCGCAGCCTGTCACGGGCGTGTATGTCGGCGCCGGCGCCGGCTACAACTACCTCCAGGACAGCGACATCACCGTGGACGGCAACGGCCCGTCCCTCGGCACCGCCTACGGCCCCCGCCGCGACCTCACCGCGGAGTTCGAGAACGGCTGGGGCGGCGTGGTCAGCCTCGGCTATGGCTTCGGCAACGGCCTGCGCGCCGAAGTCGAAGGCAACTATCGCGAGAACGAGGTTGACCAGCTGAGCGCTGGCGCTGCGCTGCCGGGCATCGGCGGCAAGGTCCGCACCTACGGCGCGATGGTCAACGCCCTGTACGACTTCCACCTGGGCCTGCCGGTGGTGCCGTACATCGGTGCCGGCGTCGGCTATGTGTGGCACGACTACGACACCGTCCGTAGCCGCGCGACCCCGGGCAATGCCGGCGTCAACAGCGTGACGATCGACGACGACGAGGGCAAGTTCGCCTTCCAGGGCATCGCCGGTCTTGCCTTCCCGATCTCCGCCGTGCCGGGCCTGGCGCTGACCGCCGAGTACCGCTTCCTGGGCTCGCTGGATCCGGAGATGGAGGCGGTTAGCCGCACCGCTACCGGCGCCGCCGTCCGCACCAAGGTGGAGACGGAGAACTACAACCACTCCGCATTCATCGGCATCCGCTACGCCTTCAACCAGCCGGTGCCGCCCGCGCCGGTTCCGGTCGTGGCGCCCGCGCCGGCCGCCGCTCCGGCGCCCGCTCGCACCTACCTGGTGTTCTTCGACTTCGACCGCGCCGACCTGACGGACCGC
>DATMRU010000019.1:0-104512 GCA_035565935.1 Roseomonas sp. | reverse complement strand
CTATAGGCGGCGAGATCCGGCCGGACGCCCAGCGGCTCCCAGGAGCCGCCGAGATGCAGGCGGAAGCCGGCGCGCACGTCGTCGAGGATCAGCGCCGCGCCGCTGGAATCGCAGACCTCCCGGAGATGCCGGGCAAAGGCGTCCGAGGCCAGTTCCTGGTCGCGCGCGAAATCATGCCGGAAGGGCGTGACGATCACCGCCGCGAGGTCGCCCGCCGCCTCGACCACGGCGGCATCCAGGCTCGCGGTGTCGTTGTACTCGAAGGTGAGCAGATGCGCCCGGTCCTCCGCGGTCACGCCGGCGACGGAGGGGGAGCACCAGGGCACCGCGCCATGATAGCTGCCGCGGGCCACCAGCACCTTGCGCCGGCCGGTGGCGGCGCGCGCGATGGTGACGCAGGCCGTGGTGGCATCGGTGCCGTTCTTGGCCAGCAGGCACCAGTCAGCATGCGGGATCATGCCGACCAGTAGCTCGGCCAAATCCACCAGCACGGGTGCCGGGCCGTTCATGCAGTCGCCCCGGGCCGCCTGGGCCTGCGCCGCCGCCTCCACCACCGGATGATGATGACCGAGCACCACCGGCCCCCAGGAGCACATGAAGTCAATGAACTCCCGCCCGTCCACATCGCGCAGGCGGCAGCCCTCGGCCTCGGCAAAGTACTGCGGATAGCCCTCCGGCAGGCGGGCGGCGTTCAGGTGGCCCCAGAGGCCACCCGGGATGACCTGGCGCGCGCGCTGGCGCAGGGCGGCGTCCAGCGACCGGCTGGCGAGGGAGGAGGGCTCGGGCATCAGCGTTTCCTGGGGCATGGCGAATCTTGATATATCATATTTCGCCGACCGTATCCAAGATTCTCCTCGCCCCTCAGGCCGTCAGGCGGCGCAGTGCCGCCTCGACCTTTGCCGCATTGCCCAGCGCCGCCATATTGAGCGGGCGCGAGACGACCGGGGCCGCCTCGCCGCCGGAGACGCGCAGGATCTCGGCATCGAGCCAGTCGAAGCAGCGCTCCTGGATTTCTTGCGCGAGGCGCGCGCCATGGCTGGTGCCGCGCGCCGTCTGCTCGGCGATCAGCACCCGGTTGGTGCGGCGGATGCTGGCGGTGACGGTTTCCCAGTCCAGCCCGGTGGGGTCGAGGCTGCGCAGATCCACCACCTCGGCATCCACGGCGGCGGCCTCGGCGGCGCCGATGGAGGGCTGCACCATGGCGCCATAGGTCAGCACGGTGCAGGCGCGACCCGGGCGGGCGATGCGGGCACGGCCAAGCGGCAGGCAGAAATCGAGGTCGTCGCGCGGCAGGGGGCCGGTGGTCTGGAAGAGGTCCTGGTGCTCGATGATCAACACAGGGTCGTCGCAGCGCAGCGCCGAGTTCATCAGGCCGACATAGTCGTGCGGCGTGGAGGGCGCGACGATCCGCCAGCCCGGATAGAGCGCGAAGAGGGCCGAGGGGTCCATCGAGTGCTGCGAGCCGTAGCCCGTCTGCGGTGAGACGCGCGCCCGCACCACGACGGGCACGCCGAAGCCGCCGCCGAACATATGGGCGAACTTGCCGATGCCGTTGAACATCTGGTCGGCGGCGACGATGCAGAAATCGCCGAACATGATGTCCACCACCGGCCGCAGCCCGCAGAGCGAGGCGCCCAGCGCCATGCCGGTGAAGCCGTTCTCGCAGATCGGCGTGGCGAAGACGCGCTCGGGAAAGCGCTCCATCACGCCGCGCGAGGAGCCGGAGACGCCGCCACGCAGCCGGTGCACATCCTCGCCGACCAGCACGATGCGCGGGTCGCGCTCCATGTTCCGCAGCAGAACGGCGGCCACGGCCTCGATGTATTTTTGTTCGCTGCGCGCCTCGGCGGGCACCTGATCGGCCTCCAGGAAGCGTTCGCCGGCTAGTTCGGAAAGGTCGCCGCGGATGCCCTCGTCCACCCGCGCGGGGTCGGGATAGGTGCCGGCGCGCACCTGCAGGCTGTTGGAGCCGCGCGGCACCTCGGTAAGTGCCGTGGCAGCGGCCTCCACCATGCCGCGGGCGCGATCGTCCAGCGCGGCGAGCCCGGCCTCGTCCAGCACGCCCATGGCCTTCAGCCGCGCCGGCATGGTGGCCAGCGGGTCACGCGCGCGCCAGGCCTCCTCCTCGGCCTTGTCGCGATAGCCGAACTGGCTGCCGAGCAGCGGCCCGCTCTGGTGCAGGAAGCGGTAGCACAGCGCCTCGACAAAGACCGGCCCGCCGCCCTCGCGAATGGTCTCGACCGCCCAGCGCATGGCTTGGCGCACGGCGAGCAGGTCCATGCCGTCGCATTCCACGCTGGGCACGCCGAACATGGCGCCACGCGAAGTCAGCCGCGTCTCGCGCGTCTGCTCGCGGACATGGGTGGAGACGGCGTAGAAATTGTTCTCCAGGAAGAAGATGACGGGCAGCCGGTAGAGGGCGGCGAGGTTGATGGCCTCCAGCGACTGGCCGGCCATCAGCGTGCCGTCGCCGAAGAAGGCGACGGAGATGTTGTCGCGCCCCAGCACCTTGTCGGCCAGGCCGTAGCCCACGGCATGTGGCAGGTTGGCGCCGATGATGGCGCTGGTGCCGACGATGCCGGCCGGCGCCCAGCGCATGTGCATGGAGCCGCCGCGCCCGGCGCAGAAGCCTTCCTCCAGCCCCATGATTTCTGCCATGGCGCGGCGGACGAGGGTGCCGGCCTCCTCCAGCGGCGCGTCCTGGCGGGGGTCGTAGCCCTCGGGCAGGGCGCTGTTCAGCAGCTTGGCGAGAATCTGGTGATGCGCACGATGGGTGCCGTTGATCTTGTCCTGCGTGCCGAGCACGGACATGGCGCCGACCGCGCCGGCCTCCTGCCCGATGGAGGCATGGGCCGGCCCGTGGATCAGCCCCTGGCCGTGCAGGTCGAGGATCTTCTCCTCGAAGCGGCGGATCAGCAGGAGCTGCTCCATCCAGCGCGCGAGATCGGCCGGGTTCTCGGCGGCCCAGTCGCTCTCGTCGGATTCGAGGCGGAACCAGGGTGTTTCGGTGCTGATGGGGGTCCGTTGCATGGCCCGTTCCTCGGTTCTTTGCTTGGCACGTCGCGGCGGGGTCCGGGGTGACACTGTCACCCCGGCGGGTGGGTCCAGGGAGGGCGGCGCCCTCCCTGGCCGTCAGTCGAAGCCCTCGAAGGGCCGGGGGTCGAGGAATCGCCGCAACACGTTCCCGGTCAGCCGGCTAACGCTGTTGTCGTAGTTGTTGCAGGAGAGAGCGCAGGCCCAGGCGATAGACCCAGTGGAGAACACAGCGCCCCCTTTGGCGGTCGGGAAGAAGGCGACATCGGCGCGGACGCGGGCGTTCTGGTCGCCCATGGCGCCGCGATGCAGGGTGCGGAGTTCTTCCAAGGTCGGCACGCCGCCGTAGTCGAGTTGGTCGGCGGTGGCGATCCAGAGCAGGTGCGGCGGCGAGCCGAGGGTGTGGTCCACCCGGTCCACTTCCAGCCCCGCCGCGCCGCCGCCGCGCAGGCCGGCATCGCCAAGCGGCTTCTCCAGGTCGATCCCCTCCACCAGCCAGCGGATGCGCGGGTCGCGCGCCTCCTCGCGCCAGCGGTAGGGGTAGGACCGGGTGAAGACCTGCGCGTCGAAGCCGACGCCGACCAGCCGCTGCGGCGGGCGGCCATTGGTACGCCAGAGGCCGGAGGGCTCGCCGGTGAAGGAGAGGGTGTTCTCGCCCGCCTCGCCTTCCCAGGTGCGCAGGCCGTTCATGCCGCGGCGGATCTCCATGGTGTGCGGCTGGGTCGGGTGCCAGCCGATGCGCCAGTAGAAGCCGTTGCCGCCGAGATAGATGTGCCGCCCGCCGCCACGCTGATAGGCGTCGAAGGCGTCGAGCATCGCGCGGCTGAAATATTCGGGATGCGAGCCGGTGATGACGCAATCGTAGCCGGCGAGGAGCTGCGCGCCGTGCCGGTCGATGTCGTCATCGGCGATGATGTCGTAGTCCTGGCCAATCTGCTCCAGCCAGTCGATGATGTGGGTGTCGTTGCCGTAGTTGAAGGTGGCGCCGCGCGGCCGCATGTTCAGGATCGGCCTTTTGGCGCTGGAGTAGCACCATCCACTACCGTCGCTGTGCGTGTCATAGGTGGACAGGCCCAGCTCGCGGTGTTCCTGAAGATAAACGTCATCGCGCGAGAGGGTGAGCAGGCCCTCCAGCATCGCCTCAGCATGCACCTGGTCCAGGCGAAGCGCGCTGTTGGCATAAGCGAGGAAGGTGGCGGTGCTGGCCACCAGCGCCAGCCGCGAGCGCGGCTTGCCGAGCGGCGCGCGGACGAAGAAGGCGACGAAGCTCTCCACCGGATCCTCGGAACCCTGCCGCGCGCGCAGCCGCAGGGCGTAGAAGCCGCTGCGCCAGTCCTCGGGGATGGTGAAGCGCAGGTCCGGCGACCAGCCGGCGTCATGCATGTCGTCGCTGTGGAAGTGGATGGCGCCGTAGAGATGCGGCGCCTCCGTCCATTGCACCGTGCGGCCGTCCCAATTGGCGCCGGTCATGCCGCGCATGGGCAGGTGGCGCAGCGTGCCGTCCAGCCGGTTGGCGGAAAGGTCGCGTATGCGGCCGGTCGGAATGTCGCGCGAGAAATCCCAGGCGGCGAGCAGGTCCGGATCGCCCGGCGGCGGAGCGAGGCTCTCGCAGAGGGCGCGCAGGGCGGCGGCGTCGAGCGCGGAGGCGTAGAGGCGCGGCCGGTCGATCTTGCCGTCGAGATGCGCGGCCGTCAGCGGGGTGTCGCTGCCCTCCCGCGCCTGGGCGGCGATGACCAGGGCGGTCGCCTCCGGCCAGGCGACGGAACTCGGGCCGGGGGCGGTGGCGCTGCCGCTGCGGTCGCGCCCGGCCTGCGGGTCGAGGCTCTGCTGCACGACGCGGATCTCACCGGCCCCGGCATCGAGAATACCGCCGACGAAGGCCCATTCGCGTTCCAGCAGCGGCCGCGGCGCCACCACGCGCCAGGAGCGGCCGCCGCTGCCGATTTCGAATTCCAGCCGGCCCTCGGCATCGAGGCCGAGCCGCCAGCCTTCCTTCCGGTCCTCCCGCCAGCGGGAGAGGATGGTCTGCGGACCGGCCAGCGGCGCCGTCGGCCAGAGGAAGCAGCCAACCGACAGTGATCCCGCCCGCCGCAGCGCCGGGGCGTCGGGGACGATGGCGCAGGAGCCCGGATGGAGCGGCTGGTGCCGCAGCGCCACGCGCCCGTCGATTGGCGTGCCGGGCGTGGTGAAGCGCAGGCCCGGCCCGTCCGGGTCGGGGTCGCCGCAGCGCACGCGCAGCAGCGTCGCCTCGGCCTCGGTCAGGCTGGCGCTGGAGAGATGGAAGGCGACCTCCTCGCCGGGAGAGACGACCAACGGCCAGGCATAGCCGAGGACAGCGGTGGTGTCGGTCATGCGGCGGGGTTTCCATCCTCCAGCTTCTGCCCCGTCAGCGCCTCCCAGCGCATGACGAAGACCGCCCATTCGGCGGCGGCGAGGTCGGTGAAGACGCGATTCGGGAAGGTCTCGATCGGCGCGCCGCGGCGCCCGGGCAGGCGCCCGAGCATCCAGCGGCGGTTGGGTTCCAGCACGATCAGCACGTGGCGCCGGCCGACACCGGACCAGCGCATCCGGTGCAGCAGCTTCTGCAGCGCGTCGCTGTGCGGCCCGCGCGGCTTCCGGCGGAACTCCTCCACCAGATCGAGCCGCGCCGGGTCCACCGGCCAGTGCGCCGCCTCGGGGTCGTTGACCAGCATCGGCTCAGCGTCCCGCGCGTGTCATGCCGTCAGCCAGGTCACCCAGCGCTCGCGCAGCGCGGGGCGATGCTCGGCGATCCACTCGTAGTCGGCGACCACCAGCTTCTCCCAGTTCTCCGGCCAGGAGGGGCGGAAGCGCCGCTCCGCCTCGGGCACCAGCGAGGGCGCCTCGCGGTTGTTGGAGTCGAAGCTGACCTTCTCGCTGAAGGCCACGTGCTCCTTCGGGTTCTGGACGAAGAAGTCGAGGAACTTGAGGGCGTTCTGCGTGTTCGGCCCGCCCTTCAGCACGGCCCAGTTGCCGACATCGCGGATCGCCTGGTTCCAGGTGAAGTCGAACTCGCCGCTCTTGGCCAGCGGCACGGCGCGGCTGGAATAGGACATGGTCATCACCGCGTCGCCGCCGCGCATGATCTGCATGCAGTTGTCGCCACTCTTCCACCAGGCCGCCACCTGCGGCTTGAGGGCGTCGAGCTTGCGGTAGGCGCGGTCGAGATCCATCGGGAAGAGCTTGTCGCGCGGCACGCCATCGGCCATCAGCGCGGCGAGCGGTACCCACCATTCGCGGTCGCCCGTGTCGGGGAGCGAGCGTGGGCCGGGGAATTTCTGCAGGTCGAAGAAATCCGCCCAGGAGGCCGGGCCGCCTTGCGGGAAGGCCTTCTTGCTCCAGACCAGCGCCATGGCCCCGGCGGTGCGGATGATGCCGTGCTCGAAGCAGGCATCCGGCAGCGCATGGGCGGCGATGCCCGGCATGCCCTTGCAGTCGATCGTCAGCAGCATGTCGGCATGCTGGATCAGGTCCGGCGGCGTTGCCGTCACGATGTCGAAGGGAATATTGCCGCTGCGCTTCCCGGCCTGGGCGCGGGCCCACTGGTCCGGCAGCTCGATGGGGATCGAGCGGACGCGGATGCCGGTCTCCTGCTCGAAGCGCTTGTAGAAATGCTCCTGCAGGCTGCGTTCCATCAGCCCGCCGGTGGTGGCGATGATGACCTCGCCCGAACCGCCCTGCGCGCGCGCGAGGCGCGGGGCGCCGAGCGCGGTCAGTGCCGATGCGGCCAGCAGACTCCTGCGGTTGAGTTCCATCGTTCTGCTTCCCTGCTGTTGGGAAGGGAAGGCCGGGGGAATGAATTCCCCCGGACTCCCTTCTTTTTTCTGTTCGCTAGGCCTCGGGGAGGGGAGCGCCGCATGGTCATGCCTCCTCCATGCGGCCCAGCAGCGCCACGAGATTGGCCCCGCCCTCGGTCAGGTCGGCGCAAAGCGCCTGGCGCGTCGCCAGCGGGTCATGCGCCCGCAGGCCGTCGATGATGTCCAGATGGCGGTGCCGCCCCGGATAGCTCGGTCGCGCATCAGGGTAGAGGAAGGCATGCATCGGGCCGTTGCGCAGCCAGATGCTCTCGATGATCGCCAGCAGCTCGGGCATTCCCCCCGCGCGGTAGAGGCCATGGTGGAAGGCCCAGTTGGCGCGGTTGGCCGCCAGCGCGTCGCCGGCATCCTCGGCGATGGTCAGCGCCGCATGTGCTTCGTCCAGCGCCGCGATGCCGGCCTCGTCGATGCGCAGCGCCGCCGCCTCGGCCGCCAGCCCCTCCAGCTCCAGCCGGATGGTGCGCAGCTCCAGGTACTGTTCCAGGCTCAACCGCGCCACGGTGATCGAGCGCGCCGCCTCCAGCCGCAGCGCCCGCTCCCGCGCGAGTTGCACCACCGCCTCCCGCACCGGCGTCTCGGAGACCTGCATCGCCGCCGCCAGATCGCGGATCTTCAGCCGCTGCCCCGGGCGCATCCGCCCCTCGAACAGCGCCGTGCGCAGCTCCTCATAGACCCGGCCGGCGAGGTTCTCCCGCCCGACCGGCGCCACGAAATCGATGACCTGCGCTGCCTCTGCCATGCTTCTAGCCACTCCTTGCCGCTGCACGCCGTTCCGCGGCGCGCTTCAGCACGAAGCCCACCAGAAGGGCAAGCACCGTCAGCGCCGTCAGCATGGTGGCGACGGCGGCGAGGGTGGGGGAGACGTTGTAATCAATGTCCTCGAACATCTTGCGCGGCAGGGACTTGCGGTCGAGCGCCGAGATGAAGAAGGAGACCACCGGCTCGTCGAAGGAGATGATGAAGGCGAAGAGTGCGGCCGAGATCACGCCGGGGGCGATCAGCGGCAGCGTGACATGGCGGAAGGTGGCGAACCGCCCGGCGCCGCAGGAGAGCGCGGCCCGCTCCAGCTCGGCGTCGAAGCGGTAGAGCGCTGCCAGCACGGTGAAGACGACGAAGGGCAGCGCCAGCACCGTATGGGCCATGACGAAGCCGAGCAGCGTGCCGGTCAGCCGCATCTGCTCGAAGACCAGCAGCATGGCGACCGCCAGCGCCACATGCGGCACGATCACCGGCCCGACCACCAACAGCTCGACCAGCCCGCGCCCGGGCAGCCGCCCGCGCACCAGGGCCAGGGCCAGCATCGTGCCGATGACGGTGGCGCAGAGCGCGGTGATCAGCCCAATCTCCAGGCTGAACAGCGTGGCGGCGATCCAGTCGGGGTCGCGGAAATACTCGGCATACCAGCGCAGCGAGACGCCGGCGGGCGGGAAGCGCAGGAAGCGTTCCGGCCCGACCGACATCGGGATGATGATGAGGGTGGGCAGCAGAAGGAAAACCGTGACGGCATAGGCCGCCGCGTTCACGGCCATCCGCCCGGCCCGGTTCGGCGGGGTGCGCGGGGCGGCCATCACGCCTGCCCCACGAAGCGGTCGAGCCGCACGGCGCGGCGGAAGATCAGGGTGAGCACCAGGACGAAGGCCAGCAGGATGCCGACCAGCGCGCCGGCGAAGGGCCAGTCCAGCAGCTCCCGCACCTGTTGCGAGACCAGGGTCGCGATCATCATCTGCTGCGGCCCGCCGATCAGCGCCGGCGTCACGAAGAAGCCCAGTGCCAGCAGGAAGACCATCAGGCAGCCCGAGGTGACGCCGGGCAGGCAGAGCGGCCAGATCACCTCGCGGAACGTGGCCCAGGGGGAGGCGCCGAGCATCTGCGCCGCGCGCGGATAGTCCTCCGGGATGCCCTTCAGCGCGGAATAGAGCGGCAGCACCATGAAGGGCAGCAGCACATGCGCCATGGCCAGCACCACCGCGCCCTCGGTGTAGAGCAGGCGCGCCGGCTGGTCGATCAGCCCGAGCTGCGCCAGGATCTGGTTGATCACCCCGTTCCGCTGCAGCAGCACCATCCAGGCATAGGTGCGCACCAGCACGGAGGTCCAGAGCGGCAGCAGCACGGCCGCGCCCAGCAGCGCCAGGCCCAGCCCGCGGCTGCGCGACATCACCCAGGCCAGCGGCCAGGCCAGCAGCAGCGCCAGCAGCGTGACGAAAAAGGCGATGCGCAGCGTCCGCAGCATCACGCGCAGGTAGACGGGCTCCTGCAGCGCATGCGCGTAGTTCTCCACCCCGGGGGCGGGCACGAAGAGGCTTTCGTGCAGCAGCGTCGCCAGCGGCAGGAGGAAGACCACGGCGAGCAGCAGCAGGAAGGGCGCCGCCAGGGCGAGGCTCGCCGCCGGGCTGAAGCGCCGTCCGCCCAGCAGGAAGCGGGGGGGGCGGCGGCTCATGGCGCCACCGCGAAGGCGCGCGCGTCACCCGCATGCCAGCCCAGGGTGACGGAGTCGCCGGCGGCAGGCTCGGGCAGGCCCGCGCCGGCGGGGATGCGCAACCGCAGCGTCTGGCTGCCGCTAGCCTCCAGCATCAGCGTCGTGGCATTGCCGGCATAGATGGCCTCGGTAACGCGCGCCGGCACGCCGCCTTCGCCGGCGGGCAGAATGCGCAGCCGCTCGGGCCGCAAAGCAAGCCGCACGCGGCCACCGGCCGCCACCGGCGAGGCCGCCGTGGCCTCCATCAGCCCGCCGCCATCGAGCCGCACGCCGACGGGCTGGCCCGGCGCGGCGGCGGCGGCGGCGGTGCCGGACCAGAAATTGGTCTCGCCGATGAAGCCGGCGACGAACTCGGTCTGCGGCGCCTCGTAGAGCTCGCGCGGCGCGCCGAGCTGCTGCAACCGGCCGTGGTCGAGCACCGCGACGCGGTCGGCCATGGTCAGCGCCTCGGTCTGGTCATGCGTGACGAAGACGACGGTGATGCCGATCTCGCGCTGGAGATGCTTGATCTCGATCTGCATCTCCTCGCGCAGATTCTTGTCCAGCGCGGAAAGCGGCTCGTCCATCAGCAGCACGCGCGGGCGATAGACGATGGCGCGCGCGATCGCCACGCGCTGCTGCTGCCCCCCGGAAAGCTGTGCCGGCTGGCGCCCGCCCATCTGCTCCAGCCGCACGGTGCGCAGCGCGGCGTGCGCCCGCTCCTCCCGCTCCGCGCGGCCGATGCCGCGCATCTTCAGCGGAAAGGCGATGTTCTCCAGCACGCTCATATGCGGGAAGAGGGTGTAGCGCTGGAAGACCATGCCGAGGTTGCGGCGGTTCGGTGGCAGCCAGGTAATGTCCTCGCCGCCGAGCAGGATGCGGCCCTCATCGGGATACTCGAAGCCGGCGATCGCCATCAGGATGGTCGTCTTGCCGGAGCCCGAGGGGCCGAGCAGCGCCAGGAACTCGCCGGCGCGGATGTCGAGCGAGACGCCATCGACGGCGTGCACCGTGCCGAAGCGCTTGACGAGCCCTTCGATGGTGATGCTGCCGGCACTCCGGTCCGCCTCAAGCTTCCGCACCCTGCCTCCTTGGTGGCTTGGTCCGAGGAAAGACTATTTGATATATCAAGCCGGCTGCAAGCCGCTGCTTCCGGATTGTTGCGGGGGAGCAGGGCTCCCCCGCGCCCCCTCACTTTCTGTCGGTTCTCGGGACGCGCTGCGCACGCCCTCCGTGGCTATTGAACAGATAGAAAGAAGAAGGGGGTTCGGGGGAATTCATTCCCCCGCCCTTTTTCCCGCGCCGGGTTCCAGCCGTTGCCGGTGCCGGGCGGCCTTCTCGATCCCCTCCCAGCCATAGCGCATCGGCACCATCTGCGTGGCCGACCAAGGCTCGTTCTGGTCGGCATAGTGCGGACTGCCCGGCTGGCCGGAGACGCCGTGGAAGACGGCCCATCGGCTCGCATCCCAGTTGCCGACATCGAAGACATAGCGCGCCAGCGCCCCGTAGGTGGCGGCCGGCCCGCTGGCGCAGAGCAGGCCGTTGGCCAGCACCGTGTCGCCGTCGCCGCCGACCGGGCGGGACGGCGGATCGAGCAGCGGTGCCGCCGCCGGGAAGAGAGCGGAAAGCGGATGGGCGAAGCGCGGCTGGTGCACCTCGCCCCAGGCCGTCTCGGTCGGTGTGGCGGCGGCGCGCGCCAGGGCGGCCTGCAATGCCTGACCCCAGCTCCAGCCGCCGAGCAGGCTGGCATCGTCGCGGCGCAGCAGCTCGGGCAGGGTCCACCAGAGCTGGTTCTGCGGCACAATGCCCGGTGAGACCTGTGCCAGCGGGTCGGCCCCGGCGGCGGCGAGGCCGCTGCGCTCGGCCAGGATGGCGGTCAGGGCGCGGCGCAGGGCGATATAGGCGGCCGGCGCGCTGGCGCCCGGCTCCATGCGGCCATCCCAGGCCAGCAGGCGTTCGCGCAAGGCGGCGGCGGCCGGCTCGGCCGGGGCGGGCAGGGTGGCCAGCCGGTCGCGCAGGAGCAGCGCGTTCAGCGAGAGCGTGTCGGCATGGATGGCCGCCGCATCCTCGGGCGCGAAGGCGCCGCCTTCCGCCAGGCGCTCGGCGATGCGGCGGGCGCGATAGGGCGGGTGGCAATCCGTGCAGAGGTAGTCGGGATGCCCGTCATCGGCGACGACGCGGTTGTTGGCGGTGACGATGATGCCGCCCTCGGGGTCGAGGCTGCGCGGCATCTCCTCATGCGGGATCCAGCCCTGCCAGTCATGCGCAGTGGTCCAGCCGGGCACCGGCAGCCAGCCGTTCTCGCGCGGGCGGCGCGGCAGGCGGGCGCGGACGAGATGGCCGATATGCCCCTCCGTGTCGCCCGCCACCAGGTTGTGGTCGATCAGACCCCAGCCGCGTGTTGCCTCGTACAGTGCCTCCACGCTGCCGGCGGTGACCATGCGCGGCAGGCAGTCGAAGGAGAGGTCGGTCTCCGCGAACTGCACGGAGCGCAGCGCGATGGCGGTACCCTTGGCGGGATCACCGGCGATCACCGGGCCGTGGCGCGTCTCGACGATTTCGAAGTCGCGCGTCTCGCCGCCGCGGATGCGAATGCTGTCGCGCCGGCGCGTGACGGCGGCCGGGCCATCCGGCGCCTCGGTGTGGCGGGCATCGGCGTCGAAGCGCTCCAGGAACAGGTCGTGGATGTCCATGAAGGCATGCGTGACGCAATAGGCGACGCGATCGTTGTGCCCGAAATGCGGGAAGCCCGGCACGCCCGGCACGGTCAGGCCGATCATGTCGAATTCGTCGCAGGCGAGATGGTGCTGCGCGTACATGTTCGGGATTTCGAAGACGCGATGCGGGTCGCCCGCCAACACCGGCCGGCCGGTGGCGCTGCGCGCGGGTCCTACCGCCCAGTTGTTGCTGCCGCCGCCGGTCTCGTCGCCGCCCGAGGCCTTGCCCATGCTCTCCAGCAGGGCGCGGATGGCGGGCGCCAGCGCCGCCAGATCGGCCTGATGGCGATTCGCCTCCGCGCCGGGCGGGATGCACAGCAGGTCGGTGCCGCCGTCGTCGTAGCGCAGCTTCGCCGCGCCTTCCGGCCCGACCACCGGCAGGGCGGCGGCGCGCCACAGCTTGAACCACACCGAGCCCATCAGCAGGCCGAGCCGCCGCATTACCGCGATGCTGTGCCAGGGCTCCCAGGGTTCCGGTGCGGCCTCCAGCAGCGCGTATTCGACGGGCTTCGGCTGGTCGGCGGCGATCCAGGCATTCACGCCCGCGCTATAGGCCTCCAGCATGTCGTGCGCCGCCGCGCTGAGTGCCGCGAAGTCGCGTCGGCAGGCGGCCTCCATACCGAGGCGGCGGACCAGGATGTCGCTCTCGGCGGCCGAAGGCCCGAGCCATTCCGCCGCGCGGCCGAGCGCGCGCCGCCGCGTCAGGTCCATCTGGAACAGTCGATCCTGCGCATGCACGAAGCCCAGCGCCATCCAGGCATCGCGGCTCGTCGTCGCGCGGATGTGCGGGATGCCCCATTCGTCGCGCAGGATGGTGACGGGGGCTGCGAGGCCGGAAAGCGGGAGCGTGCCGTCGAGGTCGGGCAGCGCGGCATCGAGGGTGGCGCGGTCGAGGGGCATCGGACGTCCTTGGTGGAGGGGAAGGGCAGGGGAGAAGGAATTCTCCCCCGCGCCCCCTCATCTTTTTCTATTCGTTTTCTGGCGGGCAGGCGGCGCCGTTGCGCACAGCGCCAACTGACAGAAAAAAGATGGGGGCCAAAGGGAAGCCTCTGGGGGAATTCCTTCCCCCGGACTTTTTTCTCTCAGACTTCGACCTGCCAGAACATCGGGAAGCTGGACTCGATCATGTTCTTCAGCCGCTTGCGGTAGCCGGCGGGCCGCGAGAACTGGCCCCACATCACGCTCGGCACCGTCTCGTAGGCGATCTCCTGGATCTGCGTGGCAATCTTCTTGCGGGCGGCCGCATCGGGTGCCTTGAGGAAGTCTTCCAGCAGCCTGGTGGTGCGGGCGTCGCAGCTCCAGCCGGCATAGTCGGCGCAGTTGTTGGCGATGTAGAAGTGGTTCAGCGGCGACACCATGTCCACGCCGTTGGAATAGACGGGATAGATGCTCCAGCCCTCCTTCTTCCCGCGGCGGGCGAGCACGGTGCCCCAGTCCATCGTCTGCTCATCGACGGTGAAGCCGGCGGCCTTCATGTTCTCGGCCAGGATGTGCCCGGCGGTCTGCGAGATCGAGCCGGAAACCTCCAGCATCACCACGGGCTCGCCCTTGTAGCCGGTCTTGGCCAGCTCGGCGCGCGCGCCCTCGATGTCGAGCCCGGCGATGCCGGCCCCCGCGTCGGTTTCCAGCGGCGTGTCGCACATGAAGAAGGAGGGGCAGCTCTCGACGCGGAACTTTTCCGGGATGCCGATGGCGGTCAGGATCGCCTTCTGGTCCACCAGCTTCCACAGCACGCGGCGCACGGCGGGGTCGGCGAGGGGGCCGCTGGCGTGGTTCAGGCGGAAATTGCCCTGAAACATGTGGATGCCGCCCAGGCCGATCAGGCTGATGTCCTTGTTGCGGCCCAGCAGGTCCAGGAAATCGAAGGGCAGATACTGCATGTAGTCGATCTCGCCGGCGGCGAGCGCATTCGCGCCGGTCGACTCGTCCGGCATCACCTTCAGCACGAGCTGGTCGATCTTCACGCGCTTGCCGCCGGCCAGGAAGTCCGGCGCTTCCTCGCGCGGCACGTATTTGTCGTTGCGGTCCAGCGTCATGCTGTCGCCGGTGCGCCAGAGATCGGGGCGGAAGACGAAGGGGCCGGAGCCGATGATCTCCTTGATGCGCTGGTCGCCGGCCGCCTTGATGATGCGCTCCGGCATCATGACGGGCACCGGCGCGTTCGGCTTGCCCAATACGTCGAGCATCAGCGGGAAGGGCTGCTTCAGCGTGATGGTGATGGTCTTCGCGTCCTTTGCCGCGAAGGCGGCGCCGGCGGCCATCATCATGCGCCCCAGCCCGTCACGCGGGGCCCAGCGCGCCAGCGAGGCGGCGCAGTCGGCGGCGGTGACGGGCTTGCCATCGTGCCAGAGCAGGCCGTCGCGCAACGGGATGGTCCAGGTCAGGCCGTCGGCCGAGACCTCATGCCCGGCGGCCATCTGCGGGTGGATATCGCCCGCGGAGTCCATCGAGAAGAGCGTGTCGAAGACGTGATAGGCAAAGCTGCGGGTGATGGCGGCGGTGGTGGCGTGCGGATCGAGGATGACGACCTCGGATTCCAGCACCACGTTCACCTGGCCGGCGGCGCGGGCGGGGCGCGGCAGGCCGATCATCGGCAGCGCCACGGCGGCGGCGGTGCCGGCCAACAGATGGCGCCTGGTGAAGCCGTCTCGGATCATGCTCTGCTCTCCCTCTTCGTGGCGGCCTTGCCGGGGGTGGTCCGGTGCCGTTGTTCTGGTTTGTCCTCTCAGCGAGCCCGAGGCGCGATAAGGCGACCCGAGCCCTTTCCGGCGGCCTTCTGTCGAGGTCCTGACCGGAAGTCTCTTGAAAGATGATATATCCGATATCAGGCTGCCCTCCGCGTCAAGGCGCCGCATTCCGGACGGCGCAGATTTGAGGAGGCTCCATGCCCGATGCCGAATTGCTGCGCATGACCGCGCAGCGCGCCGCCGGCCTGATCCGCGCCCGCCGGCTCTCGCCCGTCGAATACATGCAGGCCGTGCTGGCGGCGGCGCGCGCCGCGCAGCCGCGCCTGAACGCCTTCGCCGCCCTGGCGGAGGAGGCCGCGCTGGACGGCGCGCGGCGGGCCGAGGTGGCCGTGATGCAGGGCGCCCCGCTCGGGCCGCTGCACGGCGTGCCCGTCAGCATCAAGGATCAGGTGGACGTCGCCGGCCTGACGACCGGGCATGGCTCCGCGATCTTCGCCGGGCAGGCGCCGGCCGCGGCGGACGACGTGCTGGTGCAGCGGCTGCGCGCGGCGGGCGCCATCATCTTCGGCAAGACGCATATGCCGGAGTTCGGCCACAAGGGGCTGACCGACGGGCCCTCCTTCGGCACCACGCCCAATCCCTGGGACCTCTCGCGCACCTCCGGCGGATCGAGTGGCGGCGCCGCGGCGGCGGTGGCGGCGGGGCTGGGGCCGGTCGCGCTGGGGACGGACGGCGCCGGCTCGGTGCGCATCCCGGCGGCCTGCTGCGGCATCGTCGGGCTGAAGCCGACCCTGGGCATGGTGCCCTGGCAGTCGGCGGCGGATGCCTTCGGCAACTATACCTATGCCGGGCCGATGGCGCGCAGCATCGGCGACGCGGCGGTGATGTTCGCCGCGATGGCCGGCCCGACGGAGCGCGACCCCTGGTCCATCTCGGCCCCGCAGGCGCCCCGGCTCAATCCGGCGCTGGCGGGCAACGACCTTTCCGGCCTGCGCGTCGGCTACATCGAGCGCGCCGCCAATCCGCGCCTCGCCGCCGACATGGCGGAGAACACGCGGGCCATGCTGGCGGCGCTGGAGGCGCAGGGCGCCACCGTGGAGCCGGTGACGGAGGCGATCGACTGGATCGAGTTCCCCGGCCGCATCATGTACCAGGCCAATTTCGCCGTCGCCATGGCGAAGCACCTGCCGGAGTGGCGCGAGAAGATGGACCCCACGCTGCTGGCCTTCATGCAGCGCGGCGACGGCTTCTCGCTGCCTGAGTTCCGCCAGGCGCAATTCGCCCGCACGCGCCTGTTCCGCGCCATCCAGGCGCTGTTCGAGCGCTATGACCTGCTGGTGACGCCGACCCTCAGCCGCACCGCCCTGCCGGCCGATTTCGATGCCGCCAATGACGAGGTGGAGGTGGAGGGCGAGCGCTGTGGCATCACCCGCCAGGGCTGGAGCAGCTATGTCTATCCCTTCAACCTGACCGGCCATCCGGCGCTGACGGTGCCCTCCGGCTTCGGCACGGACGGGCTGCCGACGGCGGTGCAGCTGGTCGGCCGCTGGGGCGCGGATCTCGACCTGCTGCGGCTCGGCGGCGTGCTGGAGGCGGCGCGGCCCTGGGCCGCCGCCTGGCCGCGGGCCGCGGCGGTCTGAGCGGGGCTGGCGGGGCGGCGGTGCCAGGCCGCCCCGCGCATTCCCCTGGCCGGGCGTTTCGCCTATCCCCGCCGCAGCGATCGGGGAGCCCAGTTGGGGAATGAACGCGGTGAAGCCTAGCAAGTCCACCGGATCCAGCGCCTATGAACTGTTGCTGGACGCCATCGATTCCGGCGCCCTGCCGCCCGGCACCCGGCTGCGGGAGGCCGATCTGGCCGAGCGCTTCCGCATCAGCCGGACGCCGGTGCGGGAGGCGCTGAAGCGGCTGGAGGCCCAGGGGCTGGTCAGCCACGAGCCGCATCACGGCGCCATCGTCGCCACGCTCGACTATGGGCAGATGGTGGAGCTCTATGACATGCGCGCGGTGCTGGAGGGCACGGCAGCGCGCCAGGCGGCGCTGCACGCCACGCCGACCGAGATCGAGGTGCTGCAGGAGATGGTCGAGCGGGACCGCGGCCTGGAGGAGGACGCGCCGGCCCTGGCCGCCACCAACCGGCTATTCCACCGACAGATCCGGCTTTCCGCCCGCAACCGCTTCCTGAACACCATGCTGGAGAACCTGCGCCTCTCCCTGGCGCTGCTGAGCGGCACCACGCTCGGCATCCCGCAGCGCGGCCATGTGGCGGTGGAGGAGCATGCGCGGATCGTCGCCGCCATCGCCGCGCATGACCCCGAGGCCGCCGAGGCGGCGGCGCGGCACCATATCCGCAACGCCTTCAAGGCGCGCATCCAGCTCATCACCCCTTCCGCCGAGGGCTGAGAGCCGGCCCTCGAAGGGGCCGCAAGCCGCTTGTGCCCTGCCGCCGCCCCTTCTATTGTATCCCAACGGATACCATAAGTTACGGGGTGGAAACGGAGGCGGATGGTCGATCTGACACGGGTCTTCGACGTGCTGGTGGTGGGCGGCGGCAATGCCGCGCTCTGCGCCGCCGTCACGGCGCGCCAGGCGGGCGCCTCGGTGCTGCTGCTGGAGCATGCGCCACGCCATTTCCGCGGCGGCAACAGCCGGCACACGCGCAACCTGCGGGCCATGCACACCGCCCCCACCTCGGTGCTGACCGAGGCCTATCTGGAAGACGAATACTGGGACGACCTGCTGCGGGTGACCGGCGGCCAGACCGACGAGGGGCTGGCGCGCATGACCATCCGCGCCTCGCAGGAGGCGCTGCCCTTCATGGAGGCCTGCGGCGTGCGCTTCCAGCCCTCGCTGACCGGCACGCTCAGCCTCAGCCGGACCAATGCCTTCTTCCTCGGCGGCGGCAAGGCGCTGGTGAACGCCTATTACGCCACCGCTGAGCGGCTCGGGGTCGAGGTGCTCTACGACACCGAGGTGCTGTCGCTGAAGCTCGACGGGGGCCGGGTGCGCGAGGCCGAGATCACCCACAAGGGCTTCCCCGAGACGGTGCGGGCGCGCTGCGTGGTGGCGAGCTCCGGCGGCTTCCAGGGCAATATCGAGTGGCTGAAGGAATACTGGGGGGAGGCGGCGGAGAACTTCCTGATCCGCGGCACCCCCTATGCCAAGGGCGGCGTGCTGAAGAACCTGCTGGCCCAGGGCGTCGCCACCGTGGGCGACCCGACGCAGTGCCACGCCGTGGCCATCGACGCCCGCGCGCCGAAATTCGACGGCGGCATCGTCACGCGGCTCGACTGCGTGCCCTTCAGCGTGGTGGTGGACCGCAGCGGCCGGCGCTTCTACGACGAGGGTGAGGATGTCTGGCCCAAGCGCTATGCCATCTGGGGAAGGCTGGTGGCGCAGCGGCCGGGGCAGATCGCCTGGTCCATCATCGACAGCAAGAGCGAGCGGCTGTTCATGCCCTCGGTCTTTCCCGCTATCCGCGCCGACAGCATCGCGGAACTCGCCGGCAAGCTCGGGCTGGACGTGGCGACGGTGGAGCAGACCATCCGCGACTTCAACACCGCCTGCCGGCCCGGCCCTTTCGATGGCACGAAGCTGGATGGCTGCCGCACCGAAGGGCTGGACCCGCCCAAGACCCATTGGGCGCGGCCCATCGATACGCCGCCCTACAGCGCCTATCCGCTGCGGCCGGGCATCACCTTCACCTATCTCGGCGTGCGGGTGGACGAGAATGCCCGCGTGCTGATGGAGGACGGGCGGCCCAGCGAGAACCTCTTCGCCTCGGGCGAGATCATGGCCGGCAATATCCTGGGGAAGGGCTATCTGGCCGGCTTCGGCATGACCATCGGCACCGTCTTCGGCCGGATCGCGGGCAGGGAGGCCGCACGCCATGCAAGAAACTGACGCCCTGCGCACCGCGCGGCGGGAGATGGAGATCTGCAACGCCTGCCGCTATTGCGAGGGCTTCTGCGCGGTCTTCCCCGCCATGGCGCTGCGGCGCGACTTCGCCGCGGCCGATCTCGGGCATCTCGCCAATCTCTGCCACAACTGCCGCGGCTGCTATCATGCCTGCCAGTACGCGCCGCCGCATGAGTTCGGCATCAACCTGCCGCAGAGCTTCGCCACGCTGCGCGCGCAGAGCTACGAGGAATATGCCTGGCCGCGCCCGCTGGCCGGGCTGTTCCAGCGCAACGGCACGGTGGTGGCGCTGGTCAGTGCCCTCGGCATCGCCCTGGCGCTGATCCTGACCGCCGCGCTGCAGGACCCGACGGTGCTCTACGGGGCGCAACAGGGGCCGGGCGCCTTCTACCGCGTCATCCCCTGGTGGCTGATGGTGCTGCTGGCCGGCGGCACCTTCCTCTTCGCGCTGCTGGCGCTGGCCATGGGTTGCCGCAACTACTGGCGGGACTGCGGCACGCAGCTGCCCGCCTCGGCGGAGCTGCGGCCGGTGATGTCGGCGCTGCACGACGTGCTGACGCTGAAGAATCTCGGCGGCGGCGGGCATGGCTGCAACGACCGCGACGAGCGCTTCTCCACCATCCGCCGCCGCTTCCACCACGCGCTGTTCTACGGCTTCCTGTTCTGCTTCGCCGCGACGTCGGTGGCCACGGTCTATGACCACTATCTCGGCCACCCCGCGCCCTATCCCTTCTTCAGCCTGCCGGTGATGCTCGGCACCATTGGCGGCTTCGGCATGGTGGCGGGTTGCGCCGGGCTGATCTGGCTGAAGGTGGTGCAGGACCAAGCGCCCACCGCGCGCCACCTGCTGGGCGCCGACTTCGCCCTGCTCAGCCTGTTGCTGCTGACGGCGGCGACGGGCCTGATGCTGCTGGCGCTGCGCGACACGGCGGCGATGGGTGTGCTGCTCGCCGTCCATCTCGGCATCGTGCTCTCGCTCTTCCTGCTCTTGCCTTACAGCAAGATGGTGCATGGCGTGTACCGTTCGGCCGCGCTGCTGCGCGCGGCGCTGGAGCGGCACCGCGCCGCCCGACCGGCCGCCGCCAGCCCCTGACGGCACAGCCTCAGAAACCGGAGGACGTCCATGCTCGAAACCACCCGCAAGAAGCTCCGCATCAGCGACATGCGGTCCAGGGTCTCGCCGGAGGAATGGGAGGCGCGGGTCAATCTCGCCGCCTGCTACCGGCTCGTCGCGCATTACGCCATGGCCGACATGATGGCCAACCACATCTCGGCCCGCGTGCCCGGCGAGGACAATGCCTTCCTCATCAATCCCTATGGCATGATGTACGAGGAGATCACCGCCTCCTCGTTGATCAAGGTCGATGCCTCCGGGCAGATCCTCGGCAAGCCGGACTATGGCGACTTCGACTACGGCATCAATCGCGCCGGCTATGTCATCCACAGCGCCGTGCATGCCGCGAAGCATGAGGTGGACTGCGTCATCCACACCCATACCTGGGCCGGTATGGCGGTCTCCTCGCTCGCCTGCGGCCTGCTGCCGATGACGCAGACGGCGATGCGTTTCGTCCGTATCGGCTATCACGACTACCAGGGCGTGGTGCTGGATGACGCGGAGAAGGAGTCGCTGGTCGCCGACCTTGGCGACAACAACGCGCTGATCCTGCGCAACCACGGCCTGCTCACCACCGGCCGGACCATCGCCGAGGCCTTCAACGCCATGCACCGGCTGGAACTGTCCTGCCGCGCGCAACTCGCTGCCATGGCCTGCAACACGCCGCTCGTCGAGGTGCCGCGGGACGTGCTGGAGGCCACCTACATGAACTACCAGCCGCAGACCCGCCGGCCCTATGGCGTGATGGAATGGCCGGCCCTGCTGCGGATGCTCGACCGGCTCGACCCCTCCTACGAGAGCTGAGCGACCGCGCCGGGACGGCGGACTCCGTGCCGGCGCCGCTGACGTCCAGGAAAGAACAAAGGCAGGCACCGCGCATCAGAAAGCGGGCCGCCCGGAGGAACCGAGATGCTGACCCGTCGCCATGCCCTGGGGCTGGCGGTCGCGATGCCGGCCGCCACCCTGCTTCCCGCCGCCGCCCGCACCGCCGAATGGCCGGAGCGGCCCGTCCACCTCATCGTGCCCTATGCCGCCGGCGGCAATATCGACCTCGTCTCCCGGCTGGTCGGCGCCAACCTCTCCGAGAGCCTCGGCCAGCCGGTGGTGGTGGAGAACCGCGCTGGCGCCGGCGGCAGCGTCGGCGCCGAGAGTGTCGCCCGCGCGGCGCCTGACGGCTATACACTGCTCGCTGGCTCCAACGGGCCGATCACCGTGAACCCGCTGGTGCAGGCCAGCCTGCCCTACAAGCCGCTGGAGGATTTCGCGCCGATCGTCATGATCAACCGCGTGCCGCTGGTGCTGATGGTGACCGGGAAGGTCGAGGCGCGCGACCTGAAGGCGCTGATCGCGGAATCGAAGGCGGGCAAGGGCGTCGCCACCGGCACGGCGGGGGCGGGCAGCACCGGGCACCTGGCGCTGGAACTGTTCAACAACAGCACCGGCGCACATCTGCTGCACGTGCCCTATCGCGGCGGCGGCGCGGTGGTGCCGGACTTTATCGCCGGCAATATCGGCGCCATGATCATCGAGTATTCCACCGCACTGCCGCTGCACCGCGACGGCAAGGGGCGCATCCTGGCCATTGCCGCCGAGCACCGCTCGCCGCTGCTGCCCGATGTGCCGACCTTCATCGAGCAGGGCGTGGCCGATTTCACCGCCGCCAGCTATTGCGGCCTCTTCGCGCCGCGCGCCACGCCCGCCGCCGTGCAGGGCCGGCTGCGCGAGGCGGCGGCCGCCGCCGTGGCCGATCCCGGCGTGCGGCGACAGCTGGAGGCCATGGGCTCCGAGATGGCCGAGGGCGCACTGCTGACGCCCGAGGGCTTCACCGCCTTCCTGCGGGAGCAGGCGCGGCTGGCCAAGCATGCCGCCGACCTCGCCGGGCTGCAGCCGACATGAGCGACCCCCGTATTCCGCCCGGGGCTTGCGACTGCCATTGCCATGTCTTCGGCCCCGCCGCGCGCTTCCCTTATGCGGAGCCGCGCTCCTACACGCCGGAGGACGCGCCGCTGGAGGACTATCTGGCGCTGCTCGACCGGCTCGGCCTGGCGCGCGGCGTGGTGGTGCAGCCCAGCGCCTATGATCGCGACAACAGCGCCACGCTGGACGCGCTGCGCCGCGCGCCGGAGCGGCTGCGCGGCGTGGCCGTGGGCGGCGCCGAGCTGACCCCGGCGCGCCTCCGGGAGATGCACGCCGCCGGCATCCGCGGCCTGCGCGCCAACGAGTACCGGCGCGCCGGGCAGGCGGCCTATCACGGTGGTGTCCGCCTCGCCGAGATCGAACCGCTGATGCCCACCATGGCCGATCTCGGCTGGCACCTGCAGCTCTGGATCGACGCCGCCGACCTGCCGATGCTGCTGCCACGTCTCGCGGCGCTGCCGGTACCGGTGGTGGTCGATCACATGGGCCGGCTGCACCACAGCCGCGGCACCCATGATCCAGGCTTCGAGGCGCTGCGGCGCGGGGTGGGGGAAGGCAGGCTCTGGGCCAAGCTCTCCGGCACCTATCGCCTGGGCGCCACGGCGCCCGACTATGCCGAGGCGCGGCCCTTCCACGAGGCGCTGCTGGCGGCCAATCCGGAGGTGCTGGTCTGGGGCACGGACTGGCCGCATCCGCGCCCGGAGGGGCCGGTGCCCGATGCGGCGCGGCTGCTCGAGGTCTTCCTCGACTGGACCCCCGACCCGGCCCTGCGCGAGCGGGTGCTCACCCGCAATCCGGAGCGGCTCTACGGCTTTCCGCCCCTCTGAGGCGGCGGTTCCGCGCCCCGGGCCGCCAGCCCGGGCGGGCCTGGCGGGGCCGGCCGCACCGGCCCCGGCCCCATGAGAGCAACGATGCCAGGGAGAATCGATCCATGAGCCTTTCCACCACGCGCCGGAGCCTGCTGCTGGCCGCGCCGCTGCTCGCCCTGCCGGCCGTCGGCCGGGCCGCGCAATGGCCGGAGCGGCCCGTCCGCTTCATCGTCTCCTTCACCGCCGGCGGGACGACCGACATCATCGCCCGCCTGGTCGGCAATGTGCTCAGCGAGCGCTGGGGGCAGCCGGTGGTGGTGGAGAACCGCCCAGGCGCCGGCGGCAACATCGGCACCGAATACGTCGCCCATGCCGAGCCGGATGGCTACACGCTGCTGGTTGGCTCGGTCGGGCCGCTGGTGGTCAACCAGACCCTCTACCGCAACCCGGGCTTCGACACGCTGCGTGACTTCGCGCCGGTCACCGAGCTGGCGGGGGTGCCGAACATCCTGGTGGTGCCCGCCAGCTCCGAGCTGAAGAGCGTCGCCGACCTGGTGGCCAAGGCGAAGGCGAATCCCGGCAAGCTGAGCTACGGCTCCACCGGCGTCGGCACCTCCTCGCACCTTTCGGCGGCGCTGGCCGACCACATGGCGGGCATCAAGACCGTGCATGTGCCCTATCGCGGCGCGGGGGCGCTGAACGACCTGCTCACCGGGCGGCTGGACTTCATGTACGCCACCATTCCCTCCTGCATCGAGCATGTCCGCGCCGGCAGGCTGCGCGCGCTGGCGGTGAGCAGCACCTACCGCTCGCGCGCGGCGCCCGAGGTGCCGACCATGATCGAGAGCGGCTTCCCCGGCTTCGACGCCTCCTCCTGGTTCGGCGTGGTGGCACCCAAGGGCACGCCGCCGGCCATCGTGCAGAAGATCGCTGCCGATATGATCGCGGTGCTGAAGCAGCCGGACATCGAGAAGGTGATGGTGGAGCAGGGCGCCGACCCGGTGGCCAGCACGCCCGCCGAGTTCCGCGCCTTCCTGGAGGACCAGATCCCGCGCTGGGGCGAGGTGGTGAAGCTTTCCGGCGCGACGGTGGACTGAGTGCGCCTGCGGGGAGGTGTCACCTCCCCGGAACCCTCCGCGCCGGGCCGGCGCGCAGTTGCGGAAACGGGATGGTCAGCATGTTCACTCTTTCGCGGCGCGCCGCCCTCGCGGGGTTTTCGGCGCTGTCCTTCATCCGCCCGGCGCGGGCGCAGTCCAACTGGCCGGAGCGGGCGGTCACCCTGGTGGTGCCCTATGCGGCTGGCGGCTCCAACGACGTGGTGGCGCGGCTGCTGGCGCCGGGGTTGCAGGCGCGGTTCGGCCAGTCCTTCGTGGTCGAGAACCGCGCCGGCGCCGGCGGCGCCATCGGCACCGCCGCCGTGGCCCGCAGCGCGCCGGACGGCTCCACGCTGCTGGTCTCCTCGGCCAGCAACCACGTGATGAACCCGCTGGTGGTGCCGGACCACAGCTACGACGTGCGCACCGCATTCGACGGCGTCTCGATGCTGGTGGAGGTGCCGCTGGCGCTGACGGTGGCGAACCGGCTGGGCGTCAAGGACGTGCCGGGCCTGCTGGCGCTGCTGCGGCGGGAACCCGGGAAGCACAGCTTCGCCTCCTCCGGCGTCGGCGGCTCGCAGCATCTGGCAGGCGAGCTGTTCCGCATGAAGGCGGATGTGGACATCGTGCATGTCCCTTATCGCGGCGGCGGCCCGGCGCTGAACGACCTGGTGGCCGGGCAGGTCTCCCTGGCCTTCCTCAATTTGCCGACGGCGCTGCCCCAGGACGAGGCGGGGCGGGTGAAGATCCTGGCGGTGGCCGGCGAGAAGCGCAGCGCGCTGAAGCCGGAGATCCCGACGGTGGCGGAATCGGGCGTGCCGGGCTTCGCGGTGCGCTCCTGGACCGCCCTCTTCACGCCGCATGGCACCCCGCCGGCGGTGGTGGAGCGGCTGAACGCGGCGGTGCGGGAGATGATGGCCGAGCCCGCCATGCAGGCGCGGTTGAAGGAGCTGGGCGTCGAGCCCGACACCTCCGAGCCCGCCGCGCTCGACCGTTTCGTGCGCGAGGAGTTCGACCGCTGGGAGCCGGTGATCAAGGCAGCGCATGTGACGGCGCAATAGAGGCGCCAGGGAGCGCCGCGCCGCCGCCCCCTACCGGTAGCGCCTGGAGGGGGTCGGGCAGGGGCGGTGCCACCCTCCTCTCCATGACCTCTCCCCGGCTGGCATGCTCCGGAGCGGCCGGGGCCGCGGCAACGGGGGGCGGCTGATAGCGGAAGGTAGCCTCGGGGAGAGCAGGCCGGGCAACGCCCGGGGGACCGGCCGGTTCCTCCCCCTATGAGCACGGATCATGCTGGCCCTCCACGGTGGGGTCCTTTCTGAAAGCCCGCCTGCACAGCCTCGGGCCCGGCCGGTGGCAGGCTCTGCGCTTTGCCATCCAGACTGTGGCGGCGGTGTTGGCTTCCTATGGCGCCGCGCGCCTGCTGCGGCTGCCGGACGCTTCCTGGGCGGTTTTCTCGGCGCTGTTCGTCATCCAGAGCAGCATTGGTGGAACCTTGACGGCGGCGGCGGACCGCGTGCTGGGCGCCGTAATTGGTGCACTGCTGGCGCTGGCCTGCATCTTCGCGATCGGCACGGGCGAATGGTGGACGATACTCTCCCTGGCGGTGGGTGTCGGTGCCATGGGCCTCATTGCGGGTGCCAGGCCACAGTTCAGCTACGGGCTGGTGCCGGTGGCCATCCTGATCCTCGCGCCCGGCCCCGCGGTGGTGGAGGGCGCCCTTCTCAAGATTGCGGCCATCGCCTTAGGTTCCGCTGCCGGCGCCCTCGCCAGCATGCTGGTGCTGCCGCGCCAGGCGCATCTGGTCGCCGAGCAACACCTCGGGCGCGCGGTGGCGGAGTGCGGGGCACTGCTCGCCGCCTGCATGACGAAGATGCTGGGCGGCGACGCACCCGACCTGCAGGCGGTGCATGGGCGGATCTCGGACGCACTGGCGCAGGCGGGGCAGATGTCAAGGCAGAGTCACCGGCGATCACACCGTCGCTACCCTGCGTGCCTGCTCCAGCAGGTCGAACGGCTCTGGTACACGCTGGCGATACTGGACCGCCTCAGCGGCGAGCCCCTGCCGGAGCGGGCGCGGTCCCTGCTGGCGGGGCCGGTTCGAAGCGCCACGCGGGAAGCCGAGTGCTTCCTGCGCGAGACCGGCAAGGCCCTGGCGCAGCGACAGCCGACACCGCCGCCCGAGCGCTTCCACGCCCGCATCCGCGCGATCATCGCCGCGATGGACCGGCTGCACGTGGAGGGTGGGATGACGCGTCCGGAGGCGGAGCGCAGTTTCGGGCTCTCCTTCGCCTGGGAGCAGGTCAGCCATGGCGTGGACGAGCTGCTGGCACGGATGAAGGGTCAGCCGGAAGGGGAGATTGTCACGACCCCCGAAGGCTGAGTTTCCCCGCTGCCCTTGGCGGGGTGGCGCCGGGCGGCCGCGTTGGGCGGGAACGGGGGCACCCCACTATATGGTCCCGCCCGGGATCGATCCGATCCGACAGAAAGGAACTGCCTGCGCCTACTGGACTGTGTATTCTAGAACGTGCATTCTAGAATACATGGTCAGAACCGCGCGCTTTTCCGAGGACGTCTTCATCGACGCGACGATGGCTCTGATCGCGGAGGGTGGTCCCGCCGCGGCCACCATGCAGGCGATCGCGCGCAGGGTGGGAGCGCCCACCGGCTCGATCTACCATCGCTTCGAGTCCCGCTCGACCATCCTGGGCGCCGCCTGGAATGCGGCCTATGCCTCCTTCGTCGGCGCCCTCGCTCCCTTGTTGCGCGCGGGCCATTCCCGCGAGGCGGCCCTCGCGATCCTGCCCTGGTCAGCGGAGGACGAGCGCCGCGCCCGCTTCCTGCTCCTGAATGACCCGGTCGCGCTGTTCGAGGACGCTCCGCCCCCGGCAGCGCTGCGGGAGGAACTCGAGAGGCTGGAGGACGAGTTCGACAATGCTTTCCGGACCTGCGTTGCCCTGCACGGGAGCGGGGCCGTCCGGGAGGAGGAACTGGCGCGGGCGAAGTTTCTGATTTTCGACGCACCCATTGCCATCCTTCGCCCTCATCTTCTGAAGAGAGGCCCGCTGCCGCCCTTCGTGGCGCGGATGATCGACGAGCTCCACACCGGGATGCCCATCGCCGACACGCGGAGCGGGGGCATGCGGCCTGTGCCGGCTGCGTGTGAGGGCGCCGCTCCTCCCTTTGCCTTGGATCGCCCATGAACGAGTCTGCCGATCGCCGATGCATCAAGCTGCACGCCGCAGAGGATTTCGCGGGGATGCGGGCCGCCGGGCGGCTCGCCGCGGCCGCGCTGGACATGATCACCGCGCAAGTCCGCGAAGGCGTCACGACGGCCGAGCTCGACCGCCTCTGCCATGAATTCGTGCGGGACCACGGCGGCACGCCCGCTTCGCTGGGCTACCGCGGCTATGCCCACGCGACCTGCATCTCGCTCAACCATGTCGTCTGTCACGGCATACCCGGCGAGCGGCGGCTGATGGAGGGCGATATCCTCAACATCGACCTGGCGGTGGTCCTCGACGGCTGGCATGGCGACAGCAGCCGCATGTACGGGGTGGGGAGGGTCGGCACGCGGGCCGCGCGCCTGATGGACGTGGCCTACGAAGCCATGATGCGGGGCATCGCGGCAATCCGGCCCGGCGCGACGGTTGGCGATATCGGCTTTGCCATCCAGCGATATGTGGAGGAGGCGCGCTTCAACGTCGTGCGGGATTTCTGCGGGCACGGGTTGGGGCGCGTCTATCACGACGCACCGGATGTCCTGAACTACGGCCGTCCGGGCGAGGGCCCCGAGCTGCAGCCGGGGATGTTCCTGACGGTCGAGCCGATGGTGAACGCGGGGCGCCCGGACGTGAAGGTTCTCGGCGACGGCTGGACGGCCGTGACACGCGACCGGAGCCTCTCCGCGCAGTTCGAGCACAGCATCGGGGTCACCGAGACGGGTTGCGAGATCTTCACGCTTTCGCCCGCGCGCCTCACCAAACCGCCCTACCCGACAGCGGGGTAGGACGCGGGAGCGGGCGCTCGGGGCGAGCGCCCGCAAGCCGCCGGCGGGTGCGTCGGAAGGCCCCCCTTCCGTTCAGTGCCACACGACGGCGGCCGCGCTCTCGTCCCAGCGCCAGCAGGGCGCGGTGCCCGGGACCAGCACGCCGCCCAGCCATCGGGGCGGCGGATGCAGCGACAGCCAGTCCACCTCGCCGGCTAGCACGGCACGGCCCAGCGGGGTGATGGCGAGGCGCTCCTTCGGCCAGTGGCGGTCCTCGCCTTCGAAGGTGCCGGTGAAGACGGGCCGCTCCACGCGCTTCATGCTCTCCACGACGAGGAGAAAGAGTAGGTCGCTGAGCCAGGGAAGCGGCTCCCGCTCCATCATGAGGCGGCTGAAGGCCTGGCCGACGGTGCGCGGTTCCTCGGCGAGGAGCTGCAGGGTCAGGCGCTCGGTGAGGCCGAGCCCGTCCGTGGTCCAGGGCAGCTCCTGGCAATGCCGCCGTACCGCCCGGGCGAGCTGGGGGAGGTCCGGGATGCCGGCCCGCGCCAGGGCGGCAAGCGGCCGCGGGTCGGGAGCGCACAGCATGGCCCAGACGCTGTTCCCGGCCCGCAGGCTCGCTTCCGAGACCGGCCGGCGCTCCTCCCAGAGCAGGCGCAGCGCCTCCGGCGGCAGTTGTCCAAGGCCGATGAAGCGCGTGTCCCCCGGATAGCGCCCCGGCGAGATCAGTTCGAGCCGCGCGGGCGGTGCTTCGGCGAGCTGTGCGAGGCAGCGCGCCAGGATGAGCTGGTCGTAGGTGTCGTGCTCGAACCAGAGGACGATGCGCTGGTAGCGCCCGGCCGCCGCGCGCAGGCCATCCTCGGCCAGGCGCAGCTTGGTGGCGATCTGCTGATGGTTCTGCCCCGTGAGGGCGCCGACGCTCCCGGCGAGGAAGCTGGCGCGCCTGTCCAGCCAGTCGGCCCCGTCACAGACCGGGCCCTGGCAGAGGGGATCGGAATACTCCAGGAAATCGCCGAGGAAGCCGGCCGCCCTGAGGGTGGGGGCGATATCCGATCCGCAGCGGATATGCAGGGTCGTCATGCCGCGATCCGGCGCCGCATCGCCGCGCGCGATGCGTTCCCAGCTGCGGTCCATGGCCTGGATATGCGCCTTCAGCCGTGGCCAGCTCGGCAGGCCAAGCTCGCGCGCGACGATCAGTTGCGCCTCGCTCAGGCGCAGCAGGTTGTCGGGCGGCGCGGCGCCGTCCGTGCGGGCCGCCTGGGGATGGTGCAGGCGGAAGCGGCGGAGGGCATGAGCCTCGCCCGCGCGCAGCGCTTTCAGCAGTTCCTTCGCGCGCTTGCGCTGCTGCTCGAGGTTCAGGCGGAATGGCGATGGGTCGCGACGGGCGCCGGTGGCGCGCTCGGGTGATGGATGGCCGGACAAGCAAGCCCCCTTCCTTGCGTCTGCGTCCGCCGATCAGACAGGAAAGGGTGGCTGGTCGTTCATGCCACTGCGAGTGAGCGTGGGCGCAGCCCTTTCCGCGGACACGGGGGCTCCGATCGAGCCGGGCCGCAGTCCACCAGAAGCCAGCCTGGGGGTCAAGAACCCCGCCGTGCCGGGTCTCCGTGGTGTGCCGGGACCCTCTCATGTCTCTGCCGGCCGCCGCGGCCCGGCTTTCTTGACGCCCGGAGCCGGGCTCCGGCAGGCCCCGCTCCTCGCTGGGGATCACTCCGAAGGTGCTAACGCCCAGCAACCTGTCGATGCGCCTGTCCGCGACTGAGGCCAGGCCGGTTCGCGCCTTCATCAGCCATGCCCCGAACAGGGGAGGCGCTTCAATGGCTCCTAGATCTTAGAGCTCGCCCCGCACCGCCATCTGCTTGATGCGGTCGCCGGTGCGGCAGGCGATCGCCTGGATGGTGAGGGATGGATTGACGCCGCCCACGGTGGGAAAGACCGAGCCGTCGCATATCCAGAGATTGCGGATATCCCAGCTTCGGCAGTCGGCATCCACCACGCTGGAGCGCGGATCGTCGCCCATGCGGGCGCCGCCATTGAGGTGGCAGGTGTCGTCCTCCTGCCGCCAGATATCCCTGGCGTCGATCGCCCGCAGCGCCTTTTCCATGAAGTCGAGCGAATGGGCGATCAGCGCCCTGTCGTTGTCGCACCAGGAATAGCTCACGCGCGGGATGGGCAGGCCGTACTGGTCCTTGTCCTCCGCCAGTGTCACGCCGTTGCGCTCCTGCGGCAGCATCTCGCCGACAATCTTGAGGCCGACCTGGTGATTGTAGTGCTGCATCTCAGCCATCAGTGGCTCGCCCCAGAGGCCGTGGGCCTGGAGCTGCGTATTGGCCCAGAGCTGCGGCAGCGGGCCCTGGCTCATGTAGCAATAGCCGCCGAAGAAATCCTTGTTGTCGTCGTAGTTCCAGTGCTCGGTGATGGCGAGGGAGGGGGGCGCCTTGTAGGAACGCACCTCCGCCGCCATCCGGCCCCAGACGGCCTGATTGGCCTGCACCATGAGATACTTGCCAACCAGCCCGGAGCTGTTGGCGAGGCCCTCCGGATAGCGCGGGTTGGCGGAATTCAGCAGCAGGCGCGGCGTCTCGATCGCATAGCCGGCGACGACGACGTTGCGCGCCTTCTGGAAGCGCCAGCGGCCCTCGCGATGGTAGTGCACGCCGGTGGCGAGGCCATCGGGGCCGGTCTCGACACGCCCCACCATGGCGAGATCGCGGATCTCGGCGCCCGCGGCGATGGCGCGCGGGATCCAGGTGACCAGCACGCTCTGCTTGGCATTGGTGGAACAGCCGGCGACGCAGAAGCCGCGATAGACGCAGGGATGCGCTAGGCCACGCGGCGCGGAGAGGGTGGCGATCGGCGTTTCCGTCCAGGCGATGCCCAACGCCTCGCAGCCCTGGGCGAGCGCCTGGGCGGCGGCGTTCAGCGGATGCGCGCGATAGGGATAGCGTGGGCGCGGCGGGCCCCAGGGATAGGTGATGGGGCCGGCGATCTTCAGCGCCTCCTCGACCTCGCGGTAGTATTCCCACATCTCGCGCCAGTCGAGCGGCCAGTCGAAGCCGTAGCCCAGCAACGTGCGCGACTTGAACCATTCTGGTCGGAAGCGCAGCGACACCATGGCGAAATGCACAGTGCTGCCGCCGACCGCCTTGCCGCTGTTGTTGCTGCCGAGCTGCAGCGGGTTCTCGCCGGTGCTGATGCGGTCGTCGGTCCAGTAGAGCTTGGTCTGCTCAGATTCATCGGAGGCGAAATCCTCCAGTGGCCGCCAGTAGGGGCCAGCATCCAGGGCGACGACGGAAAAGCCGTGCTCGGCCAGCTTGCAGGCGAGCGTGCCGCCGCCGGCGCCGGTGCCGACGATGACGAAATCCACCGTCTCCTCGTCCCGGTACTGCCGCATCGGCACCCAGGCGCCGGGGCGGAACACGTCGGGTGCGCGGCCATCGCGGGCGCGCGGCGTCTGGCGCGGATCATCCGACATGGCGGTTCTTCTGGTGCGCGGCCTCGACATCGCCGTCCTTGACCTCGGCGGCTTCCCAGGGGTCGCGCTCGTCATAGCCGAGACGCACATAGCCGCGCGGGCTGGCCGGGCCGCCGAAGCCGATCTCGCTCCAGGCGGTGGGATGCGCGTAGTAGGCGAAGACGATATCCTTCGCCATGCGCTGCTTGAAGAAGGCCTCGCTTGGCATGCCGCCCCAGGCCGCGCCGGTCAGCTCGCCCTTCTCCATCTGCTTCAGCAGCGCATCCTGCTGGTTGCCGGTGAGGTGGAGGAACTCCGTGCCATGGCGCTCGCGCGCCTCGGCGTCCAGGGCGGCCAGGCCGCGCTGCCAGGCCTCCCGCTCGCGCGGCATGTCTTCGCCGCGGAAGCCGTCTTCCTGGCCCTTGAACAGCTTCTCGTCGATCAGCGCCGCCACAGGGATGGGCGGTCGGCTCCGTGGCTGCGGCACCAGGCGATCCGCGATGGCGGTGACGGTGGCGAACTCATGCGCGGTGAGGATGCGCGGATCGCGGGGCACCGCCAGACGCTCGTTGATCACCTGGCGCGTCTTTTCGTTCCAGGACGGCGTGTGGCGCTTGCGCAGGACATCGTAGCCAGGAAAGCGGCCGGGTTCAGGCATGGGGCTCATCCTCCAGCAGGTCGAGGGCGGCCAAGCCGGCGAGGGCAAGGCCGGTGAAGGAGGGTGGCGCGGGCAGCGGCGGGCCGTTCAGCAGGTTCTGGCTCCAGTTGCGCCAACCGCCCATGTTCCGCTGCACGCCATAGGCGTGGAAGCCGACGCCGACGAAGCCGAGCAGCGCGGTGAGGCGCAGCCACCAGCGGGTGAACCAGCGGTCACGCCGGGCCGGGCCAAGTGCGGTGTTGAGCAGCAGCGCCGAGGCGACAGGCGGCATGGTGACGGGCAGGAACATCGCCGGATTGTGGTAGGCACCGCGGAAATGGAGCAGCCCGACCTCGCCCACCGTGCCGAGGATGCCGGCACTGCTCAGCGCCGCCAGCATGCGCCCGGCGGGCAGGCCGAAGATGCGCGGCGCGCGGCCAGGCCGGTCGTCGCGCACATGCTCGGCCGCGCTCCCCATTAGCCCGGCGAGCGAGATCGCCATCGGCGCGCCGATCGGCGCGCCGTAGAACAGATTCTGCCAGACAAAGCCGCCCGGACGACGGGTGATGTTGTAGATGTGGAAGCCGGTGCCGACGAGGCCGGTGGTGGCGGCGGCGGCATAGACGGCGGTGCGGAACGGATGCCGGCCCGAGCGCCGGTCGCCGGTGCCGTGCAGAGCGGCGGCCAGGCTCAGCACGGAGACGCCGAGCGGGGTGTACATCGCCGGGTTGCGGAAGGAGCCCCGATGATGCTCCAGGGCGCTGTCGAGCAGCACGGCGCTGGCCAGCAGGCCGGCCGAGCGGTTCAACCGCCGCGCCGCCTGGACCCGGCTGGCGCGACTCACGGCGGGGGAGGGAGGAAGGCCGAGCCAGCGGGTCAGGCGCCCGGCCGGCGCCGCCCCGGCGCCGAACGCGCGCAGCCGCTCCAGCGGAGGCGGCGCGGGGGGCGGCAGGGCGAGGGCATCGAGCATCCGCCGCCGTGCCGAGAGGGGCTCATGCCCGACCCTGCCGAGCAGCGCCACGCCAATGGCCCCCAGGGCGAGGGAGCCGAGGAGCCCCAACCCCGCTTGCTTCGTCGTCATTCCTGCGTCTCCTCAGGCGGCGTAGCGCTCCGCATCCTTGCGGCGGAAGGCGATGCCGAGCCCCGGTCGGGAGAGGTCGGGGCGGATCATGCCGTCGCGCGCGACGGGGGCGCCGTCGAACAGCATCTGCTCGATGCGGACATGGTCGTGGAACCATTCGAGATGCCGGAAGCGCGGTGCGGCGCAGGCGGCGTGCAGATGGAGCGTCGGCGCGCAATGGCCGGAGAGGTCCGTGTGATGCGCGTCGCACAGCACCGCCACCTGCAGGAAACCGGTGATGCCGCCGCAGCGCGAGGCATCGGCCTGCTGCACGTCCACCGCGCCGGCACTCAGCATCCGGCGGAAATAGTCGATGTCATAGCCATACTCGCCCGCGGCGATCTCCAGCGCGGCGGGGGCACGCTGGCGCAGCAGCCGCAGCCCTTCCAGGTCGTCGGAGGAGACCGGCTCCTCGTACCAGAGCACGCCGTAGTCGCGCGCCAGGAACTCGGCGGTGGCCAGCGCCTGCTTGGTGCCGAGCGCGCCATTGCTGTCCACGAAGAGGCCGTGCTCGCCGATCGCCGCCCGCGCCACCGCGACGCGATGCGCGTCCTGCTCGGGATGGGTGCTGATCTTCATCTTCACCCAGCGGCAGCCATCTCGCTCCACCCAGCCGGAGAGCTGTTCGCGCAGCTGCGCATCGGAATAGGTGGTAAAGCCGCCACTGCCATAGATCGGCACCGCGTCGCGCACGCGGCCCAGCAGCAGGGCCAGCGGCAGGCCGAGCAGCTTCGCCTTCAGGTCCCAGAGGGCGGCGTCCACGGCGGCGATGGCGGTGGCGGCGAGGCCCTGGCGGCCGATGTTGCGCACGCGGCGCTGCATCGCCTGCCAGGCCGCCGGCACGTCCAGCGCCTCCTGCCCCTGCACCGCCTCGGCCAGCATGCCGCGGATAAGCAGCACGACAGCGGCATCGGTGTAGGTGTAGCCCAGGCCAGTCTCGCCGCCGGCCTCCGCCTCCACCACGATCAGCGTGGTGGAGGTCCAGTGCATCGTCCCGTCCGCTTCCGGTGCGTCGGTCGGGATCACATAGGCCTGTGCACGGATCGCCTGCACAGGTGCGGCTTTCCCCGTGCCCGGCATGGTCAGTGGCTCTTGCCCGGGAGCACACCGCTCAGCACCTCGCGGGCGGTGTTCACCAGCACGCTGCCTTCCTCCGGGTCCGGGGCGAGCAGGCTGGCGGTGAACTTCTTCATCTGCTGCAGCGTGATATGCGGCGGCAGCGGCGGCACGTTCGGGTCGGCCTTGACCTCCAGCACCACCGGCCGATCGGAGGCGAAGGCTTCCTCCCAGGCCGGCGCAAGGCGATCGGGGTTGTCCACATAGATACCGCGCAGACCGATCAGCTCGGCGAAGCGGTGATAGGGGACGTTGGGCAGGCTCTGCGATCCCAGGAATTTCGGGTCGCCGGCCATCACGCGCTGTTCCCAAGTGACCTGGTTCAGGTCCTGGTTGTTGAGCACCATCACCACCAGGCGCGGGTCGCGCCACTTCTGCCAGTACTTGGAGACGGTGATCAGCTCGGCCATGCCGTTCATCTGCATCGCGCCGTCACCGCAGATGGCCAGCACCGGGCGGTCCGGATGGGCGAACTTGGCGCCGATGGCATAAGGCATGCCGGAGCCCATGGTGGCGAGCCCGCCGGAGAGCGAGGCCATCATGCCCCGGCGCAGCTTCACGTCGCGCGCGTACCAGTTGGTGTGCGAACCACTGTCACCGGTGATGATGCAGCGCTCCGGCAGGCGTGGCGAGAGCTCCCAGAAGATGCGTTGCGGGTTCACCGGATCGGCCGCGTGCATGGCACGCGCTTCCAGCGTCTCCCACCACTTGGCGATGTTCTTCTCGATTCCCTCGCGCCAGGAGCGGTCCGGCTTCGGCTTCAGCAGCGGGAGTAGCGCCTCCAGCGTCGCGCGGCTGTCACCCTGAAGGCTGACCTCCATGGGGTAGCGCAGGCTCAGCATCTCGGGCGCGATGTCGATCTGCACGCCGCGCGCCTGGCCTTCCTTCGGCAGGAACTCCGAATAGGGGAAGCCGCTGCCGACCATCAGCAGCGTGTCGCATTCCATCATCATGTCCCAGCTTGGCTTGGTGCCGAGCAGGCCGATGGAGCCGGTCACGAAGGACAGGTCGTCCGGAACCGCGGCCTTGCCGAGCAACGCCTTGGCCACGCCGGCGCCGAGCCGCTCGGCCACGGCGATGACCTCGTCCGTGGCCTGCAGCGCGCCGGCACCGACCAGCATGGCGACCTTCTTGCCGGCGTTGAGCACCTCCGCCGCGCGCTGCAACTGTGGCTGCGTCGGCATGACGAGCGGCCGCTCGTAGCCGAGGCCGGAATGGACGGTGCCGTGCTGGCGCGGTGGCGTCTCGACGGCCGGCAGCTCCTGCAGGTCGTTCGGCATGATGATGCAGGTGACCCTGCGCTCCGCCTTGGCGATGCGCATGGCGCGGTCGATCAGGTGGCGCACCTGCGCCGGCACGGTGGCTTCCTGCACGAAGGCGCCCGCCACGTCCTTGAACAGGTTCTGCAGATCGACTTCCTGCTGATAGTGGCCGCCCAGCGCGGCGCGCGCCTGCTGGCCGACAATGGCCAGCACGGGCATGTGGTCGAGCCGTGCGTCGTAGAGGCCGTTCAGCAGGTGGATGGCGCCGGGGCCGGACGTGGCGAGACAGACACCCACCTCGCCAGTGAACTTGGCATGCGCACCGGCCATGAACGCGGCCATTTCCTCGTGACGCGCCTGAACGAAGTCGATCTTGTCCTTGGCGCGGTCGAGCGCGCCGATCAGGCCGTTGATGCCGTCGCCCGGATAACCGAAGACGCGACGCACTCCCCAGTCGGAGAGCCGCTGCCAGAAAAAATCGCTGACGGTATCGGCCATCCCTCGTCCTCCTGTTCAGCCGCCGGTGGCGGCCGGCTTCGCTCCGCTTCTGCCAAACCGAACGCGAGGGGTGCGAAGCTGTTTCGAGGCATTGCGGCTTTTTCAGGTCAGGATTGTGCAGGCTGAAGCGGCGCGGAAGCTGCGCCATGTCAGGCAGGAAGGCTGGGGGAATGAATTCCCCCAGACCCCCTTCTTCTTTCTGCCCGTGGGTGGAGAAGGCGGGGCCCGTGCCGCCTCAGCTTGCAACCTCGTGCTAGCGGCCTGTGCAGCGCCAACTGGCAAAAAGAAGATGGGGGTTCGGGGGAATTCATTCCCCCGACCTTCTCCGGATCGCGTGGATTGTCAGGCAATTGCAGACTGTTGGACTGATCCGATCCGCATGTTCCGATAATGTAAGCCCTCCGTGGAAAGTGGATTGACCGACAATTCGCCTGCCAGCATCCTTCCTGCCGTCCAGGAAGGGAGAAGAGACATGCCCGAAAGCGAGATGTTCCAGCGTGGCCTGGAGACGCGCCGCAAGGTGCTGGGGGCGGAGTATGTGGACGGTAGCCTGGCCAAGGCCGACGACTTCATGATGGCCTTCCAGCGCATCACCACCGAGTGGTGCTGGGATTATGCCTGGAACCGTCCGGGGCTGACGCCGAAGACGCGCAGCATGCTGAACCTTGCGATGCTGACCGCGCTGGGCAAGACGCCTGAGATCAAGCTGCATGTGAAGGGTGCGCTGAACAACGGCGTCACGGTGGAGGAGATCAAGGAGATCCTGCTGCACGCCACGGTCTATTGCGGCATTCCCGCCGGGCTGGATGCCTTCAAGGCGGCGCATGAGGTGCTGAAGGCCGAGGGCGCCCTGCCAGCGGCGAAGCCCGCCGAATGAGCGCCGACCCGATCCGCCGCATCGGCTTCATCGGCATCGGCAACATGGGCTGGCCAATGGCCGCGAATCTGCTGAAGGCGGGCTTCGAGGTGGCGGTGGCCGATGTGGCGCCCGGGCGTGCCGCGCGCTTCGCGAAGGAAGTGGGCGGCCATGCCGCGGCGGATGCGGCGGAGGCGGTGCGCGAGGCCGATGCCGTGATCACCATCCTGCCCGCCAGCAAGCAGGTTGCCGCTGTGGTCGAGGAAGTTCGGGAGGCGCTGCCTTCCGGCGCCACGCTGATCGAAATGTCCTCCGGCGTGCCGGGCGTCACGCGCGCGCTGGCGGCGGCGCTGCAGCCGCGTGGCGTCGCGGTGGTGGACTGCCCGGTTTCGGGCGGGGTGCCGCGCGCCCGCACCGGCGAACTGGCGATCATGGCGGGCGGGGATGCGGCGCAGCTCGACCGTGTGGAGCCGGTGCTGAAGGCCATGGGCACCACGGTGCATCGCTGCGGCGGCGTCGGTGCCGGGCAGGCGATGAAGGCGCTGAACAACCTGGTCTCGGCGGGTGGATTCCTGATCGGCATCGAGGCGCTGCTGATCGGGCAGCGCTTCGGGCTCGATCCGGCGCTGATGGTGGATGTGCTGAACGCCTCGACGGGGATGAACAACAGCACGCAGAAGAAGTTCAGGCAGTTCGTGCTGTCGCGGCGCTTCGATTCCGGCTTCGGGTTGGACCTGATGGTGAAGGACCTGTCCATCGCGCTGGAGGTGGGGCGCGACACGGCGACGCCGACACCCTTCGCCGCCCTCTGCCGCGAGCTCTGGGCCAGCGCCGGTGCCCTGCTGGGGCCGGGGCAGGATCACACGGCGGCGGCGCAGCTTTCCGAGCGGCTCAGCGGCACGGCGCTGGGTGGCGACAATGCTCCGCCGGCGGGCGACTGACGTGTGGGAGATCTACGCGCTCCGCTACGCCACGCATGAGCGGACCGCGCGGGAGAACTTCATCCAGCCGCCCGATCCGCACGGCGCGCCGATGCCGATGGACTATTTCATCTGGCTGCTGCGCGGGCCGGAGGGGCGCGAGATCGTGGTGGATACCGGCTTCACGCCGGAGGTCGGCACCGGGCGCGGCCGCCGGATGGTGCGCCCGGTGCCGGAGGCGCTGCGCGCGATGGGCGTGGACCCGGCCGCGGTGCGCGACGTGGTGCTGACACATCTGCACTATGACCATGCCGGCAATCTGGGCCTCTTCCCCGCTGCCCGGCTGCATGTGCAGGACCGCGAGATGGCCTTCGCCACCGGCCGCGCCATGTGCTTCGGTTGCATCCGCCACGCCTTCGAGGTGGAGGACGTGGTGGCCATGGTGCGGGCGGTCTATGCCGACCGTGTCGTCTTCCATGACGAGGAGGGGGAGGTGGCGCCGGGCGTCACCCTGCACCGGGTCGGCGGGCATACCGACGGGCTGCAGGTGGTGCGCGTCGCCACGGCGCGCGGCCCGGTGGTGCTGGCGAGCGACGCGGCGCATTACTACGCCAATATGGAGCGGGAGAGCCCTTTCCCCATCGTCTTCGACATGGGCGCCATGGCCCAGGGCTGGCGCACCGTCCGCCGCCTGGCCGGCGGCGAGGAAAGCCGCGTGGTGCCGGGGCATGACCCGGAGGTGCTGCGGCGCTATCCGCCCCTGGCCGGCGGTGGGGGCGAGGTGGTCTGCCTGCACCTGCCGCCCGCCTGAACGGGAGGAGGAGGGCAGGCCTCAGCGCTGGCTTTGCAGCAGCCGGTTGCGCAGCCGGATGACGCTCTCGCGCAGCGCCCTGGCCTCCTCGGTGCTGTCGCCGAAGGCGCATTCCATCCAGCCGGGCGCCTTGTGGGCCTTTTCCTGCAGGGCGCGGCCCTCCTCGGTCAGGCGGACGCGCACCTGCCGCTCATCGGCGGGGTCGCGGACGCGGTGGATGTAGCCGGCGGCCTCGAGGCGCTTCAGCAAGGGGGTGAGGGTGCTGCTTTCCAGGAAGAGTCGGTCGCCGATGCTGCCGACCGTCTGGTCGTCCTGCGCCCAGAGCACCACCATGACCAGATACTGCGGATAGGTCAGCCCGAGCGCTTCCAGCAGCGGCTTGTTGGCGCGCTGGATGGCATGCGCCGTCGAGTGGATGGCGAAGCAGAGAAACTCGTCGAGGTCGAGGTGGCTCTCGGTCATCGTGGCTCCCGGGCAGGGATCAGCTGCCTGTCGCGCAGTATATCGTATCGGAGGCGAACGGGCAGGGGCGCTGAGCCCGCATGACCGCCATGCGCACGATAACATCGTGTGCGATCTAATCGCGACCTACATGGGGATCAGCACGGCGCCGGAGCGGCGCCGGACCAACAAAGGATCCCTACCATGACCCGTTCCCGCACCCTTCTGGCCGCCGCCGCCCTTCTGGGCCTCTCCGGCGTTAGCGCCCTGGCCGCCCCGTTGACGGTGACCAACCAGGGCGAGAATTTCGCGGTGAGCTATGCCGATGATTATACCGGCAATATCCTCGGCGGCGGCACGGTCCGCACCGAGGGGAAGGGCCGCAACCTGCAGATTTTCTATGACGATCCCCAGTTCGCCCGGCGCGCGCCTGGCCTACCGGTGTTCGTCGGCGGCTCCCAGGGCGATGTGGCCTATCTTCCTGCCCCGACCGGTCAGGACCTGATGGCGGCCCGCTGAACCAAGGCAGCCGGGCGCCACGCCGCCCGGAAGCGTGATGAGGGCCGGGCGCCGTGAGGCGCGCCGGCCCTTGGCATTCCGGGAGCCAGGGGCGGGACCGCCGGTCTCAGCCCTCCACGGGCGGAGTGGCGATGCGCGCCTCCCGCCGCTGGCCGGCCGCCAGGCGCCGGAGGGTCGCCAGCAGGAGCTGGGCGGGGCGGGAGAGCCGCCTTTGGCGCGGCACCAGCGCCAGCGCGTTCACCGGCACGCTCGGTCGCAAGGGCAGGCAGACCACGCCGTGGTTGCGCGGTTCGCTGAGCAGGAAGGGGTCGATCACCGTCACGCCCGCCCCGGCGCGCACCATGGCGCAGGCGACGGAGGACTGGTTCACCTCGATGGCGATACGGCGCTTGACCCCGGCGGCCTGGAAGCAGCCCTCGATCAGCTCGCCCAGCGGGTGGATGCGGCTGAAGGAAATCAGCGGATGGGCGGCGAGATCGGCTGGGGTGACATGCGGCTGCCCGGCCAGCGGATGGTCCGGCGCCACCACCGCCACCAGCGCCCCGCCATAGAGCGGCACCAGCCGCGCATCGGCATGGCCGAGCGGCGCCAGCACCAGGCCGAAATCCACCCGCTCCTGCGTCACCATCTCCGTCACGCCGAGGATGTCCACGCTGTCGATGGCGATCTGGATGCCCGGGCGGCTGCGCTGCAGCCGCGCCACGGCTTGCGGCAAAAGGCTTTCCGTCAGCGCCGGCGTCACCGCCACATGCACCGAGCCGACGCTGATGTCGCGCATCTCCTCGACCAGGCGGTTGATGCGCTCGACGCCTTCGAAAACGCGCTCCAGGTCGGTGAGCAGGGCGCCGGTCTCGGCGGTGGGCTGCATCCGGCCCTGCTGACGGCGGAACAGGGGGAAGCCCGCCTGGGCCGTGCATTCGCGCAGCATCATGCTGACCGCCGGCTGCGAGATGCCGAGCGCCAGGGCGGCCATGGTGACCGAGCCATGGCGACTGACCGCGCGCACCACCTCCAGCTGCCGGAAGCTGAAAATCATCAGCTCAGCTTATACGGTATTAAGGGCTGCGCAATTGAGGTTATCCGGCCCGCAGCCTAGCCTTCCCTCGGAGAGCGGTGCCGCACCCCAAGAAGCCGGACAACCGGAGGAAGGTGCCGCGGGGAGGAAAGCGCTTGAAGATCACCGCCATCGAGACAGCGGTCGTGTCCCTGCCTTTCACCATGGGCGGGCCGTATTCCAGCTTCGCCGGGCAGCTCTGGGACCATCTCGACATCCTGCTCGTGCGCGTCGAGACGGAGGATGGGCTGGTCGGCTGGGGCGAGGCCTTCGGCCATGTCGCCATCCCCACCACGCGCGCCGCCATCGACACCGTGCTGGCGCCGCTGCTGCTCGGGCGCGACGCCACCGACATCGAGGGGCTGTGGCGCAAGATCCCGCACGCGGTGCACCTGCTCGGGCGCAACGGTCCCTTCGCCTATGGCTTTTCGGGCATCGAGATCGCGCTGTGGGACCTTGCCGGCAAGCGCGCCGGGCAGCCGCTCCACCGCCTGCTCGGCGGGCGCGATCCGGGGCCGATGCCGGCCTATGCCAGCCTGCTGAACTACGGCACGCCGGAACTGGTGGCGCGCAACTGCGCCGAGGCGGCGGCACGGGGCTACCGCTCCATCAAGCTGCACGAGACCACGGTCGAGGCGGTGCGGGCGGCGCGGGAAGCGGCGCCGGGCGTCGAGATCATGCTCGATGTCAACTGCGCCTGGTCCCCGGTGGAGGCGCGGGCCATGGCGCGGGCGCTGGCGGGGGAGGGGCTGCGCTGGCTGGAGGAGCCGGTCTGGCCGCCGGAGGATACCACCGGGCTGGCCAGCTTGCGGGCGGTCGGCATCCCGCTCTCGGCGGGCGAGAATGTCGCCGGGCTGCATGGCTTCCGGCGGCTGATCGAGGCCGGCGCCATCGACATCGCCCAGCCCAGCGTCACCAAGATCGGCGGTGTGGCCGAGATGGTCCGTACCATCCATCTCTGCCAGGCGGCGGGGATCGAGGTGGCGCCGCATAGCCCCTATTTCGGCCCCGGCCTGATCGCGACGATGCAGATCGCCGCCGCGCTAATCGAGAAGCCGCTGATCGAGATCCTCTGGCTCGACATGGAGGCCAACCCCTTCGACCCCTGGGTGCGGACGGAAGGGGGCATGGTGCGCCTGCCGCCAGGGCCGGGCCTGGGCTGCGACCCCGATCCCGAGATCCTGGCCCGCTACGGCAAGGGCACCCCAAACCGGCAGGAGCTGAAGGCATGAAGGTCGAGAGCCTCTCCACCCGCGTCGTCCATCTGCCGCTCGATCCGCCGATCGGCAGCGCGCTCGGCCAGATCGGCGGCTTCGGCTGCGTGCTGGTCACGCTGCGCACCACAGACGGCATCACCGGCGAGAACATCGTCTTCACCCTGAACAACCGCCGCACCGCCGTGCTTCGGCAGATGGTGGAGGAGCTGGGCGAACTGGCCATCGGCCAGGATGCCGGACATATCGGCCGCTTCTGGGCGCGCGCCTGGAAGGACAACAACTTCCTCGGCCACAAGGGGGTGCCTGTGATGGGCATCTCCGCCATCGACGGCGCGCTGTGGGACGCGCTGGGCAAGGCCGCGAAGATGCCGCTCTACCGCATACTGGGCGGTGCGCAGGACCGGGTGCCAGCCTACCATAGCGGCGGGCTCTGGCTCTCGCGCTCCACCGCCGAACTGGTGGCGGAGGCGGAATCCTTCGCCGCGCAGGGCTTCACCGCGATGAAGATGCGCCTCGGCCTCGGTGCCGAGCAGGACCTCGCGCGCGTCGCCGCCGTGCGCCGCGCCATCGGGCCGGAGATCCGCCTGATGGCCGACGCCAACCAGGGCCTGACGGAGAACGAGGCGATCCGCCTCGGGCGGGGCCTGGAAGAGCACAACCTCACCTGGTTCGAGGAGCCGCTGCCGGCCTGGGACATCGAGGGGCTGGCGCGCGTCGCCGCCGCGCTCGACACGCCGATCGCCAGCGGAGAGACCGAATACACGCGATACGGCTTCCGCCAGATGATCGGCCTGCGCGCCGCCGACATCCTGATGCCGGACCTGCAGCGCGTCGGCGGCGTCAGCGAGTTCATGCGCGTCGGCCACCTCGCGGAAAGCCACGACATTCCGGTTTCCAGCCACCTCTTCCCGGAAACCAGCCTCTCGCTGCTCGGGGCGCTGAGCAACGCGATCTTCCTGGAATACATGCCCTGGTTCTCGCGCCTCTACCGCGAGCGGCTGGACTTCGCGGAGGGCTGCGCCCTGCTGCCGGAGCGGCCGGGCTGGGGCTTCACCTTCGATGAGGACTACATCGCCCATCTCGGCCGCTGAGGCGGCAAGAGCCCGCGAAGACGGGCCGCCCGCCGGACATGACGCCACAACGGAGGAACGACCCATGACCCTGACCCGCCGCCAGTTCGGCCAGATCGGCCTTGGTGCCATGGCCGCCGGCGCCGCCGGCTTTCCCCTGGGCCTCGCCCGCCCCGCGCTGGCGCAGAATGAGCCCATCCGCATCGGCTGGCTGGCCGCCATGACCGGGCCCAGCTCGGCCCCGGCCGTCGGCTTCAACCGCGGCGTCGAGTTCGCCGCTGCGGCCATCAATGCCGCCGGCGGGGTGAAGGGGCGCAAGATCGACATCATCACCCGCGACACCCAGGGCGACCCGACCAAATGCGTCAACGCGACGCAGGAGATGATCAGCCAGGTCAAGGCCCATGCCATCTGGGGGCCGACCAATTCCGGCGAATCCCTGGCGGTCACGGCGATCATGGCGCGCGCCAAGATGCCCAACGTGCATCCCTGCGTGGTGGACAGCCTGATCGACGAGAAGCGCTACCCGAACGCCTTCCGCCTGGCGCCGTCGAACACCCAGTGGGATGACGCGGTGCGCAACTACTGCCTGAAGATCCTGAAGGTGAAGAAGGTCGCGGTGATCGGCGACACCACGGGCTACGGCGTCAGCGCCGCGAAGGCCTCGGTCGCGGGCTTTCAGAAGGACGGCGCCGAGGTGGTCTATCAGGCCAATATCGACTCCACCCAGCCCGACATGACGCCGGACATGCTGCGCGCCCGCAATGCCGGCGCCGAGGCGATCGTGGTCTGGAGCGTCTCCACCGGCATGGACGCACGGCTGTTCAACACCCGTGCCGGCATGGGCTGGGACGTGCCCTTCGTCGGGCATCCCTCGATGGCCTCGGGCGAGATCGCCGGCCTCGTGAACAAGCCGGAGAACTGGAAGAAGGTCTATGCCATCGGCTACCGCAGCTGCAGCTACGACGCCGAGGGCAAGCTGCCCGCGCATACCCAGGAGCTGGTGGACCGGCTGAAGGGCAAGGTTTCGCTGGACGACACGCTGCTCTGGTGGGTGGCCGGCGGTTATGACGCGGTGCAACTCGTCGCGGACGCCGTGAAGGAGACCGGCTCCTCCGCCAGCGCCGACATCATCGGCTACTGGAACTCTCTGAAGAAATACCCCGGCTATTTCGGCACCTATACCTTCTCGCCGACCGAACATAACGGCTACCCGACTGAGGATGTGGTGATGTCCGAGGCCAGCTCGGCCCGCAGCGGCACCTTCGCCCTCGCGCCGGGCTATAGCTGAGGCGGCGCGGCACCATGCTGGCCTCCATCCTCGCGACCGGCCTGGCGATGGGCGCGGTCTATGCGCTCATCGGCATCACCTACAACACCATGTTCGCCACCTCGCGGGTGATGAGCTTCACCGCCGGGCAGCTCGGCATGCTGGGCGGCGTGTTCGGCTCGCTGCTCATGCTGCAATGGGGGCTGCCGCTGATCGTGGCCCTGCCGCTGACGCTGGCCGCCTGTGCGCTGGTCGGCGTCGTCACCGAGTTCGTCGCGGTACGGCCGGTGCTGAAGAGCCTGGACCAGCACCTCTACGTGCTGACCACCCTGGCCGTGGCGCTGATCATCCAGCAGATCACCGCCATCGAATGGGGCACCGAGCCGGCGCCTTTCCCGCGCCTCCTGGAGGTCGGGGAGGGGGTCTGGCACGAGAAGTACTGGCTGCCGGTGGCGGCCTGCGCCGTCACCATCGGCGGGCTGGAATATCTCTACCGCCGCACCTTGCTCGGCCATGCCTTCATCGCCGTGGCGGAGGACAATTTCGCCGCCCGTGCCCTCGGCCTGCCGGAGCGCAACCTGCGCATCGGCAGCTATGCGCTCGCGGGCGCGATTGGCGCGCTGGCCGGCTTCTCTGGCGGGCAGCTTCTCCTCGCCTTCTTCGCTAATGGGCCTCTGCTGAACTTCTACGGCTTCATCCCCGTGGCGCTGGGCGGGCTCGGCAACAATCGTGGCGCCGTGATCGGCGGGCTGGCGCTGGGGCTGTTCCAGCAGGCAGCCAACTTCACCGTTGGCGGTATCTTCTCCTCGGTCGCCGTCTTCGTCCTGTTCATCGTCGTGCTGCTGGCGGCACCGCAAGGGCTGTTCGGCGCCGCCGCCAGCCGGAGGGTCTGACATGGCCAGCGCAGACAACGGCGCCGCCACGATGCCTGCCGCCCCCGCCGTGCGCCGCCCGGCGCTGCCCGCGGCGCTGCTGCCCTTCATCGTGCTGCTGGCGCTTGCCGCCGCCCTGCCGCTGACGGGCAATGAATACTGGGCGCTGATCGCCACCCGCGCCGCCATCTACTGGGTGCTGGTGGCCGGGCTGAACCTGATCGTCGGCTTCGCCGGGCAACTCGCCATCGGCTATGTCGCGCTGCTGACGCTCGGCGCCTATACCACGAGCGTGCTCGTCGCCGGCACGGTGCTGCCGGAGATCTCGCCCTTCCTGGCGCTGGGCTGCGCCGCCGTGGTCGGCGCCGTGGCGGGGCTGGTCGTCGGCCTGCCGGCGCTGCGGCTGCGCACCTTCTACTTCGCCATGGCGACGCTCGGCTTCGCCACCATCGTCACGCAGGTCGCGCTGGCCTGGCAGGATGTGACGGGCGGCGGCATCGGTATCGCCGGCCCCTACTTCCCGGCGCCCTTCGACACGGCCTGGGGGTTCTATTATCTCTGCCTCGGCTTCGCGGTCGTCGCCACCATCCTGGCCGGCAATCTCGGACGCAGCCGCTTCGGCCGCGCGCTGATCGCCATCCGCGATGCCGAGGTGGCGGCGGAGGCGGCGGGCATCTTCAAGCCGGCGCTGCTCGCCTGCGTCTTTCTCTTCGCCGGCGCCATGGGGGCAGTGGCGGGCGGGCTTTTCGCCGGGCTGCAGACCTATATCACGCCCGAGGCCTTCACCTTCGAGCTGTCGCTGCTGTTCTTCATCGCCGTGCTGATCGGCGGGCGCGGCTCGATATTCGGCCCCTTGCTCGGCACTTTGTTGCTGACGCTGCTGCCGGAGATCGCGGCACCGCTCGCCGCCTGGTCCACATTGCTCTACGCCGTGATGCTGCTCGGCATCGTGCTGGCGATTCCGGGCGGCATCGCGGCGCTGCTTGACCTTGGTCGCCGCAAGCGCCTGCCGGCCGACCGTGCCATCCTGCCGCGACCGGCGGCGCTGGGCGCTTTGCTCGGCCAGCGCCCGCCGGCGCCGCCGATGCAACTCAAGGACATCACCTTGCAGTTCGGTGGGCTGCGCGCCATCGACGGCCTCGACCTGATGCTGCGCCCGGGCGAGGTGCATGGGCTGATCGGCCCCAATGGCAGCGGCAAGACGACGACGCTGAACGTCATTTCCGGTTACTACCGGCCGCAGCAGGGGAGCCTTTCGCTGGGCGATGACCCCATGCCGGTGGGACGGCCGGAAAACCGCGCGGCGCATGGCATCGCCCGCACCTTCCAGACGCCGCGCATCATCGGCGAAGCAACCGTGCTGCAGAACGTCATGATCGGTGGCACCCTCTCCGGGCGCGCCAGCTTCGCGGAGGCGATGCTCTGGCTGCCGCGCCAGTCGGCAGACGAGGCGCGGTTGGAGGCCGATGCGCGCCTGGCTCTACAGGCGGTGGGGCTGGAGGCGCTGGCCGGGTTCCGCGCCGACCGGCTGCAGCATAGCGAACTGCGCTTCGTCGAGATCGCCCGCGCGCTGATGCTGCGCCCGGCCTATCTGCTGCTGGACGAGCCGGCGGCGGGCCTTTCCAGCGAGGAGATCCGCCGCCTGGGCCAGCTCATCCGCGAGATCAGCACGCATGGCACCGGCGTGCTGCTGGTGGAGCATCATGCCGACCTGATCTTCGAGATCTGCGGCCATGTCACGGTGCTCAATCTCGGCCGCGTGCTGGCCGAGGGCAAGCCGGCCGAGGTCCGCGCGCATAAGGAGGTGATCAGTGCCTATCTCGGAGCCTGACGTGCTGCTGGCGGTGCGCGGCCTGCATGCCGGGCACGGCCGCATCCGCGTGCTGCACGGTGTGGACCTGGTGGTGGGCGCCGGCGAGGTGGTGGCCCTGCTGGGGCCCAATGGGGCCGGCAAGACGACGCTGCTCTCAGCAATCTCCGGCCTGCTGCCCCGTGAATCCGGCAGCATCCATTTCGACGGGCGGGACCTGACCAGCGCCGGCCCGCGCGAGACGGCGGCAGCGGGGCTGGTGCATGTCATCGAGGGGCACCGCGTCTTCACTCAGGTGACGGTGTTGGACAACCTGCTGCTGGCGGCTTACGGCCTGCCGCGCGCCGAGCGGCATGCGCGGGTGGAAGAGGCGCTGGAATTCTTCCCCGAGATCGCCGCCAAGCGGCATGAGCGCGGTGGGGCGCTGAGCGGCGGGCAGCAGCAGATGCTGACCGTGGCCCAGGGCCTGGTGCGCCGCCCCCGGCTGCTGATGCTGGACGAACCCTCCGCCGGCCTTTCGCCGGTGCTGGTGGACCGGGTGCTCTCCGTCGTCTCGGCACTGCGCGGGCGCGGCGTCTCGGTGCTGCTGGTCGAGCAGTTGATCGAGAAGGCGCTGGCGGTTTCCAACCGCGTCTATGCGCTGGTGCAGGGGAAGGTGGCGCTGTCTGCCCCGACCGGAACGGAAGGTTTGGCGCAGAAGCTGGAAGCCGCCTATTTCGGCATGGAGCCGGCGGAATAGAACAAGGTCGGGGGAAAGAATTCCCCCGAACCCCTTTCTTTTTTCTGTCAGTTTGGCGCTGTGCTGGCCGCCAGCGCCCGAAACTCGAAGAAAAAAGATGGGGGCCTGGGGGAATTCTTTCCCCCAGCCTTTTTCATGTCCCTGCGTAAAGCACCCGCTCGAAATCCTCCAGCACGGCGAGTGCTGCTGGATCGGCGAAGGGGTGGAACTGCATCATGAGGATCGCGGCGAGCTGCCGCGACGGATCCACCCAGCCGTAGCAGTTGGTCAGCCCCGCCCATCCGAAGCTACCGGCGCGGCGCCGCCCGGGTACGTCCGCCTCGTTGACCAGGAAGGCGAGGCTCCAGCGCAAGGGAGTGCCGGGGAAGAGGTCCACGTCGCAGGTCAGGGCCGGCATGGCGCTGCGCATCGGCGTGACCGGCCGGTCGCCGATCTGGTTATGGGACACCAGCGCCATGCTGGCGGGGGAAAGGATGCGGGCGCCGCCCCATTCCCCGCCGGCCAGCAGCATGCGGAGGAAGGTGAGATAGTCCGGCGCCGTCGCGTACATCGCTCCGCCGCCGCGGTGGAACTCGGGCGGCGGGCTGGCGGGGGCAGGTGGCTGGTTGGACCAGCCGCCTTCCTCGTCCCGCCGGTGCAGGGCTGCTAGCCGCGCCTGCCGCTCGCGCGGCAGCAGGAAGCCGCTGTCGCGCATGCCGAGGGGGCCGAGGATATGGCGCTGGACATAGTCCTCCAGCCCGAGGCCGCTGGCCGCCTCCACCGCCAGACCGGCCCAGTCGGTGGCAATGCTGTAGTTCCAGCGCTCGCCGGGGTCGAAGAGCAAGGGCGCCAACAACGCCGCCCTGCGGGCGGTGCGGGTGGAGGGATGGTCCGTTACCTCCTGGTAGCGGAGGATCTCGGGGTTCCACATGTCATAACCAAAGCCGGCGGTATGGGTGAGAAGGTGCCGCAACGTCACCGGGCGGGCCGGCGGCCGGAGACGGGGGGTGCCATCGGTGCCGAAGCCTTCGAGCACTTGCAGGTCGGCCATCTCCGGCAGCAGGCCGGCGAGTGGCGTATCCAGGGAAAGGGCGCCTCGCTCGACCAGTTGCAGCGCCGCGACGGATGTCACCGCCTTGGTCAGCGAGGCGATGCGGAACACGGTGTCGGGCTGCATCGGCAGGCCGGTGGCGACGTCGCGTAACCCGGCGGCGCCCTGGTACAGCATGCCCTCGGGCCCCGCGGCCATGGCGACCACGCCCGGCACCCGGCCCTGAGCCGCGGCATCGCGCAGGACCGCATCGCATTGTGCGACAAGGTTCATGGCAGTCCCTCTCCCTCTTTCGCGCGGGCATCCTAGGGTCTGCGGCGGGGGCTGGCGATGGCGGCAAGGCTTTCGCTCGACAAAGGGCGGGAAAGCCTGCTCCTATTGTTCCGGTGGCGGGAGGAAGGCGGTGAGGGCTGACCAGGAGCGGAATGACGCGGCCTGCCGTGACCCGTGGCACTCCCATCGCGCGGAGAGGGTGGGGCGCCTCGTCACACGGCCCGGCGCGCGCCGCCGGAGCGCCAGCCAGGCTCATCCCGGGAGCGGCCAGAATGAGTGAACCCCGCATTCGCCTCGGTATCCTGACGCCCTCCTCCAACACGGTGCTGGAGCCGGTGACGCAGGCAATGCTCGCCGGCCTGCCCGGCGTCTCCGCACATTTCGCGCGCTTCCGCGTCACGGAGATCGCGCTTTCGCCGGAGGCGCTGGCGCAGTTCGACGACAGTGCCATCCTGCAGGCGGCGGAGCTGCTGGCGGATGCGCGGGTGGACGTGATCGGCTGGAGCGGCACCTCGGGCGGCTGGCTCGGCTTCGAGGCCGACCGGCGGCTCTGCCAGCGCATCACCGCGATCACCGGCATTCCCGCCACGACCTCGATGCTGGCGCTGAACGAGGCTCTGGCGCTCACCGGCGTCAGGCGCCTGGGGCTCGTCACGCCCTATCGCGACGACCTGCAGGCCAGGATCATCGCCAATTATGCGACGCTCGGCGTGGATTGCAGGGCCGAGCGGCATCTCGGGCTGCAGGAGAATTTCGCCTTCGCGGAGGTGACGGAAGCGACGGTGGAGGGGATGGTGCGGGAGGTGGCGGCCGAAGCGCCCGAGGCGATCGCCGTGGTCTGCACCAATCTGCGCGGCGCGCCGCTGGTGGCGCGGCTGGAGGCGGAACTGGGCCTGCCCATCTATGACAGCGCGGCGACGGTGGTGTGGAAGGCGCTGCACATGGCGGGTTCCGGCATGGCCGGAATGACCGGCTGGGGGGCGCTGTTCTCGCTGCCGGCGGGGGAGGACCGGCCCTGCTGAGGGCCGGCCGGGTTCCGCCGCCGCGCGGGCGGCAGAGGGCGCCGGCCTTTTGCGGAGGCCGGCGCGGTTGCCTCGTCAGATGAGCACGAGGCCGCTACGTGTGCCTTGCGCGTGCGTCGCTTGGAATTCTTCGTCCTGTGGCGGAGTGAGGCGGAGCGATTGGACGGCGCAGCCGATTCCCTCCTGACCCGTGGCTGATCCGGCGAGCCTGGCGCCAAGCGGCATCGCGTAGCGTCGGGGCGCCGCTTCGTTCATGGCGTGATGCGGGACGCTGCCCCTGCGCGCCGGTGGCCAGCATGCCGGGTGCACTCTGGAGGGCTATGGCCGCGGCCTCCCGAGGGCGGCTCAGCCCGCCAGCCAGCCACCATCCACCACCAATTCGCTGCCGGTGGTGAAGGAGGAGGCATCGCTCGCGAGATAAAGCGCCGCCTCCGCCACCTCTTCCGGCCGGCCGAGGCGGCCCATCGGATGGCGGCTGCGGGACGCCTCGCGCGCCGCCGCCGGGTCCGCAGCCCGGCCGAAGCTGCGGCGCAGCAGTGGCGTCTCGATGGCGCCGGGCAGGATGGTGTTCACCCGGATGCCGTCGGGCGCGAAGTCCAGCGCCATGGTCCGGGTGAGGCTGAGGATCGCGCCCTTGGAAGCGATATAGGCCGTGTTGTTGCGCCCGCCCGCCCGGGCGAGCTGCGAGGCGATGGTGATGATGGAGCCGCTGCCCTGCGCCCGCATCGCGGGCAGCACGGCGCGTGCCCAGAGCCAGGTGCCGTCGAGATTGACGCGCATCACGGCCTGCCAGTCGGCCAGCTCGGTGGTGAGCGCGGTACCGCCGGTGGAGAAGCCGGCCGCAGTGAGCAGCACGTCGATGCGGTCCCAGCGCGCCAGCGCGGCTTCCGCATCCGCTTCCGCCGTGCCGGGCGTGCCGACATCCGAGACGCGGGTGAGGACTTCGGCGCCGGTGGCGCGCACGGCTTCCGCCACGTCCTCCAGCGCCGCGGGGTCGCGGTCCACCAGGCAGAGCCGCGCCCCCTCCCGCGCGAAGAGGAGCGCCGAAGCCCGGCCGATGCCGGAGGCGGCGCCAGTGATGATGGTGACGCGTTCGTTCAGCCGCATACCCGACTCTCCCTGGCTGGCGCCCTGGTCGCCTGCCCCGCCGTCAGGCGATGCCGGCCAGAGCGGTCTCCACCGTGTCGCCCAGCCGCTCGACGATGCTGTCGATCTGCGCGGGCGTGACATTGTAGGGCGGCGCGACGATCAGATGCTCGCCCAGCCGGCCGTCGATGGTGCCGGAACACGGATAGGCGGCGATTCCCTTGGCGAGGCCGGCATCCTTCAGCCGCATGGCGAGGCCATGCGCGGGGTCGAAGGGCCGCTTGCTCGCACGGTCGGCGACGAATTCCAGCGCGCGGAACAGGCCGCGCCCGCGGATGTCGCCGACATGCGCATGGTTGCCGAAGCGCTCCGTCAGCCCGGCTTCCAGCCGGGCGCCCATGGCGCGGACATTGGCCAGTAGGTCCTCTTCGGCAATGATGCGCTGCACTTCGAGCGCCGCCGCGCAGGCGAGAGGATGCGCCTGGTAGGTATGACCATGCACGAAGGCGCCGCTGCCGGCCTCCAGCACTTCCAGCACGCGGCGCGAGATCAGCAGCGCGCCGATTGGCTGGTAGCCGCCGCCGAGGCCCTTCGCCACCGCCTGCAGGTCGGGCGCGATACCTTCCTGCTCCCAGGCATGGGTGGTGCCGCTGCGGCCCATGCCGCTCATCACCTCGTCCAGGATCAGCAGCGCGCCGTGGCGGTCGCAGACCTCGCGGATCGCCTTGAAATAGCCGGGCACGGCGGTGACGCAGCCGGTGGCGGCGCCGACGATGGTCTCGGCGCAGAAGGCGATCACCTTGTCCGGCCCGAGCCGCTGGAACTCGGCTTCCAGCTCGGCGGCGAGGCGCTCGACATACTCGGCATCGCTCTCTTCCGCGCGCTGCTCGCGATAGGCGAAACAGGGCGAGACGCGGCTGAAGCTCGGTGACAGCACCGGCTCGTAGATGCCGCGGCGCGCCGGGTGGCCGCTGGCGGCGAGAGCGCCGAAGGTATTGCCGTGGTAGCCCTGCCGCCGCGAGATGAAATGCGTGCGCTGCGGCTGGCCGAGCTCGACGAAGTATTGCCGCGCCATCTTGAGGGCGCTTTCCATGGCCTCGGAGCCGGAGGAGACAAAGAAGGCGCGGGTCAGGCCGCCGGGCTCGTGGCCGAGAATCTGGTCGGCCAGCGCCTCCGCCGGAGCCGAGGTGAAAAAGCCGGTGTGGATATAGCTGAGCTGCCGCGCCTGTGCCGCAACTGCCTCGATGACGCGCGCATTCCCATGCCCGAGGCAGGCGACCGCCGCGCCGCCGGCGGCATCGATGATCTGCCGGCCATCCGCCAGCGTCAGCATGATGCCGTCACCGCGGACGGCGAGTTCCGGCTCGGCGCGCACCGTGCGGTGCAGGACATGGGACATCGGCTTCTCCTTCGCGCGGGAGGGCAGGGGCAGCGGGTTACCATTGAACGCCGGTTAGCCGGCTCTGGCCAGCCTTCTCCGCGCGGGCGGCGGCCCGGGGGGAGCCAATCCCGGGTCGCCGCGGCCTGGCCGGCTCAGCGCAGATAGGCCTCAGCGGCGTAGCGCCGCATCATGCGCTGGCTGTGGAAGCGTGAGCCGGTGCGGGAGATGACGTCCTTCATCAACGTGATCCAGGCGCTGCGGTCGCGGTACCAGAGCGGCAGCACGGTGTGAAAGAGCTTGTCGTAGAGCTCGTTCGCATGCTGGGAGGCGGGCGTATCCTCGCTGCCGATGGCCCAGCCATTCGCGCCCTCCTCACAGGCTTCCGCCCACCACCCGTCCAGCACGCTGAGATGCGGCACGCCGTTGAGCGCCGCCTTCATGCCACTGGTGCCGGAGGCCTCCATCGGTGGCAGCGGCGTGTTCAGCCAGATATCGGCGCCGGAAACCAGCTTCTTCGCCAGCCCCATCTCGTAGTTCGGCACGAAGACGACCGGCAGCGTGTTCGCCAGGGCCCGCGCATGCGCGTGCACCTCGCGGATCAGCGCCTTGCCGCCCTCATCGCGCGGGTGCGCCTTGCCCGCCAGCAGGACCTGGAAGGGAAACTCGCGGGCGATGGTGCGCAACTGGTCAAGATCGCTGAAGAGCAGGTCGGCCCGCTTGTAGCCGGTCATCCGCCGGGCGAAGGCAATCAGCGGCAGATTGGGGTCGAGCGTGGTGCCGCAGCGCTGCGCGACTTCCTCCAGCAGTTCCCGCTTGGCCTGCATGTGGGCTTCCCACACCGCCTCCGCCGGTAGGTGGTCGGCGCCGCGCAGCGTGCCGGGATCATGCGCCCATTCCGGCGCTACCGTCTGGAAGAGGTCGGCGAAGGCCGGATGCGTCCAGGTCGGCACGTGCACGCCGTTGGTGACTGCGTGGATATGGTAGCCCGGGAACATGCGCTGTGCGGTTTCCGCATGCCGATTGGCGACGCCATTGACCCAGCCGCTCAGATTGAGCGCCAGCCGCGTCATGTTCAGCGCATCCTCGCCCGCGAGCCGCTTCAACTGGTCGATCTCGAAGAAGTCGCCCAGCATGCGTGTGATCAGGTCGTAGGAGAAGCGGTCATGCCCGGCTTCCACCGGCGTGTGCGTGGTGAACACGCAGCTCTCCCGCACCGGGTCCACATCGTAGCGCAGCGGTCCGTTGGCCGGGCTGTCCTTGCCCAGCGGGTGCCGCCGCAGCAGCGAAAGCGACAGGAGCGCCGCGTGGCCCTCGTTCAGGTGCCAGGTCTTGATCTCGAAGCCCAGCGCGCGAAGAATCCGCTCGCCGCCGATGCCGAGCACGATCTCCTGCTTCAGGCGCAGTTCCTCGCCGTCGCCATAGAGGCGGTCGGTGATGCCGCGGTCCTCGGGGTGGTTCACGTCCAGGCGGGTGTCGAGCAGGATCACCGGCGTGCAGCCGCCATGCGGGCATTGATGCAGGTAGAGCCAGGGCAGGATCCAGACCGGCCGCTCCTCGATGCGCACCGCCACCGCCGCGTCCAGCAAGATCACGTTCTCGGCGAGGTTCCAGGGGTCGGGCGCGTCGATCTGCCCGCCATCCGGGCCGATGGTCTGTCGCAGGTAACCCTCGCGGCTGGCGAGAGTGACAAAGACCATCGGCAATTCCAGATCGGCGGCGGAACGCACAGTGTCGCCGGCGAGAACGCCGAGACCTCCGGAATAGGTTGGGATCGCCGGCTCCAGCGCGATTTCCATGGAGAGATAAGCAATGCAGGTATGCGGCAGGAAGCGATCGATAGGCGCCACGGGCAAGCCCCCTTCAGCGAGACACCAGAGCGAGTAAAGACCTTTGGACCCACCACACGCTATCTCGCGCTTGCGGCCTGGCGGCCGGATTGGTCACTTCGCCGGGAGGCTGCCGGACGATGTCGCTGACAGGGCGCCATGCGGAAGGTGCGGGAGCGGGCAAAGCGCAGGGAGGCGCGCGGAGTCACGCCGCCCTGCCGCCCGGCGCCGGTGTGGCGTCAGGCGGATCGCGCGGCGCGCCAGAGCGGGCGGGATCTGGACTTCTCAGCGAAGCCGCCGGCCCCGCGATGACCTCACCCGCCCGTCGGCGGCCCTAGGCGGCCCGGTCGAGCCCCGGGCGAGGCAGGAGCCGGTCCAGCCGGCACTGCGGCCAGGGAAAGGGCTCTGAGCCGCCGAGCAGGTGGCCGTAGAGTTCGCGATATTGCTCAGCCGAGCGCGCCCAGCTGAACGTGCGCGACATGGCCCGGCGCCGCATCCGCGCCAGCTCGGCCGGGCGGCGGAACACCTCGAAGGCGCGACGGCAGGCGCCGAGCAGCCCCTCCACGCTGGCTTCCTGGAAGAGGAAGCCGGTGCCGCCATCCTCGATCGTATCGACCAGCCCGCCGGTCGCATGGGCCACCGGCAGCGTGCCGCAATGTTGCGCCTGCAGCTGAGTCAGGCCGCAGGGCTCGAAGCGCGAGGGCATCAGAAGGAAGTCGCCGCCGGCCACGAGGCGGTGCGCCATCGGCTCATTGAAGCCGACAAGCAGGGCGATCCGGTCGCGGTACTGGCGCGAGACGCGGTGCAGGAGCTGCTCCACTGAAGGCTGCCCCATGCCCAGGATGGCGATCTGGCCGCCCATGCGCACGATCTCCGGTGCCGCCTCGGCCACCAGGTCTAGCCCCTTCTGGTGCACCAGGCGGGAGACGATGGCGAAAAGCGGCCCGTCGGAATGCTCGAGGCACAGGCTGGTGCGCACCAACTCGGCCAGCATCCGCTTGCCGTGCAGGTCGTCCGGCTGGAAGTGGTAGGGCAGGTACGGGTCGCGCGCGGGGTCCCAGCTCTCGTCGATGCCGTTGACGATGCCGGAGAGGCGGCCCAGCCCGGCCAGGCCGGCGAGCAGTCCGTGCAGCCCGCCGCCCAGCGCCTGGGTGGTGATCTCCCGCGCATAGGTCTGGCTGACGGCACAGACATGGCTGGAATAGAACAGCCCGGCCTTCAGGAAGGCGATGTTGCCGTAGAACTCCACGCCTTCCATGGCGAAGGCATGTTCGGGGATGCCGAGCGCGGCGCGACGGTCGGCGGGAAAGACGCCCTGGTGCGCGACATTGTGCGCGGTGAGCAGGCTCGGCACCGTCCCGCCGTCCCAGGCCAGATAAGCGGGGGCGAGGCTGCCGGGCCAGTCGTTCACGTGCAGCAGCTCCGGGGCCCAGCCCAGGCCGCCGACGCCGCGCGCCATGTCCGCCGCCGCCAGCGACAGCCGGCCGAAGCGCAGGTGCTGGTCCGGCCATTCCTCGCCGCCCGGCGTGCAATAGGGATTGCCGGGCCGGTCGTAGAGCGAGGGGCAGATCAGCAGGTAGAGGACGAGCCCATCCTCCAGCCGCGCCCGCCCGACCTGGCAGGGCGGAATCCCGGCACGGCCCGGCAATTCGCCGACCAGCTCCACGCCGCCGATGCGGGCCATCACCTCGGGATAGGCCGGCATCACCAGGCGGATATCGACGCCCTGCCTGATCAGGGCGCGCGGTAAGGCAGCGGAGACATCCCCCAGTCCCCCTGCCTTAGCGAGCCCGGCGAACTCGCTCGTCACGAAGAGCACCCTCATGGACCTCTCGATCTCCGACAGAGGGCAGATGGAACCGTCGAGCGGTGGGAGCCTGGCCGCCGATTGTTCAACCCGCGCCGAAAGCAGCCTGAATTCCCAAGCCTGGAAGGAAGACTGTGAGCGACGCACTGATCCTCATCAACCCGACGCCACTTCACCTCCCCGGCAGATTTCACGCCTTGCCGGCGTGGACATTGTTGCATCCGTGCCAACCGCGAACCTGGCCGCAGGGTTGCACCGTCCTGAAAATCCGCCTTGGATGCCGACGTAACGTTCCCGAGCCGCGGGGTGCCATGGCCCCGCAGGATTTCCGACTTCCGGCCAGTGTCAGGGGAGCCACCCGCCATGCAGCGTCGTACCCGACTCTACCGCCATCCTGCGCGTCTCGCCCTGCTCGGCCTTGCGCTCGGCCTCGCGGCGCCGGCGCAGGCGCAGCAGCTTACCGTCGGCGTGCAGGCACCCTTCGGCATCGACCCGCATTTCCTCTTCGTCGGGCCGAACATGGCGGCGGCGCGCCACATCTATGACAGCCTGATCAACCGCGATCCGGAAAGCCGCATGGTGCCGGGCATCGTCGAGTCCTGGCGGGCCGTGGACGAGACGACCTGGGAGCTGAAGCTGCGACGCGGCGTCACCTTTCATGACGGCAGTCCCTTCACTGCCGAGGATGTCGCCTTCACCCTGGCGCGCGTGCCGAAGGTGCCGAACAACCCGGGCCCCTATACCTCCAACCTGCGCACCATCCGCGACGTACAGGTGGTGGACCCCTATACGGTGCGGCTGATCACCGACCGGCCCAACCCGACGCTGATGGGGCAGCTCACCAACATCTTCGTCGTCTCGAAGCACGCCGCCGAGAATGCCAGCACGGCCGACTTCACCTCCGGCAAGGCAGCGATCGGCACCGGCCCCTTCCGGCTGGAGAACTTCCGCGGCGCCGAGGGCATGTCTGTCCTCCGCAACGATGCCTTCTGGGGCGACAAGGCGGCCTATGCGAAGGTCAACCTGCGCGTCATCGGCAATGACGCCGCCCGCATCGCAGCGCTGCTGGCCGGGGATGTGGACCTGATCGAGGATGTCGCCCCCGCCGACGCGGCGCGGCTGGAGCGCGAGGGGCAGGTGCGCGTCTTCAAGCGCAACTCCGACCGCATCATGTTCCTGATCCCGCATGTCGGCGCCGAGACGCTGCCGCTGCTGACCGGTGCCCAGGGGCAGCCCTTGAAGGAGAATCCGCTGCGCGATGTGCGGGTGCGGCGGGCCCTCTCCCTAGCGATGGATCGCTATGCCCTGGCGGAGCGCGCCATGGACGGACAGGCCATCCCCACCGGCCAGATGGTGCCTGAGCAGTTCAGCGGCTACGACCCGGATATCCCGGCGCCGCGTGCCGATCTCGACGAGGCGCGGCGCCTGCTCGCCGAGGCTGGGTATCCCGATGGCTTCGGCCTGACCGTGGGCTGCTCCAACAACCGCTTCGTCAACGACGCGCGGGTTTGCCAAGTCGTGGGGCAGATGCTCGCCCGGCTGGGGCTGCAGGCCAAGGTGGAGACGCTGCCGGGCAGCGTCTTCTTTCCCCGCACCTTCCCCGGCAAGAACGACCTGCCGCTGATGCTCTACGGCCTCTCGCTCTCCTCCTCGCGAGACCCGAGCTACATCCTCTCCACCTCCGTCCACACCCGCAACGTTGCCCAGGCCTTCGGGCAGGGCAATCGCGGTGCCTTCAGCGACCCGGAGATGGACCGCATCATCGATGCCGCCATCGTCCGCATGGATGATGGGCGGGAGGCGGCGCTGCGCAGCGCGATGCGGGCGGCCATCGAGCGCTTCCCCATCATCCCGCTCTACAATCAGGTGACGATCGCCGCTGGACAGAAGAGCGTCGAGTACACCCCACGTATGGATGAACAGATGGTCGCTTATTACGCCCACCCCGTGCAGGCCGCCCGCTGATGGCGACGCGTCCTCTCATCGCCGGTGCCCGGCACGCGGTCAGCGCCGGGCACTATCTCGCCGCCAGCGCCGGCTTCGCCATCCTGGAGGCCGGCGGCAACGCCATCGATGCCGGCGTGGCCGCCGGGCTGGTGCTCGGCGTGGTGCAGCCGGACATCGTCAATATCGGCGGCGTGGCGCCGATCCTGATCCGCCGCGCCGACGGCACGATGGAGAGCATCGCCGGCCTCGGCCACTGGCCGCGCTCCCTGCCGCCTGACCTCTTCATGCGCGAGCATGGCGGCAAGATGCCGCAGGGCGTGCTGCGCACGGTGGTGCCGGCTGCGCCGGATGCCTGGATCACCGCGCTGGAGCGGCATGGCCGGCTCGGCTTCGCGCAGGTGGCGGAGCCTGCCATCCGCTGCGCCGAGGAAGGCTTCCAGGTCTACAAGCTGCTAGCCGACAGCATCGCCGAGCATGTGAAGGACTATGCCCGCTGGCCGAGCAACGCCGCGGTCTTCCTGCCCGGGGGCGCGCCGCCGCCGGAGGGCGCGCTGTTCCGCCAGACCGAACTGGCCGCCATGCTCCGCCACATGGCGGATGAGGACCGGCGCGCGGCGGCGGCGAAGGGCCGCCTGGCCGGGTTGGCCGCCGCGCACCACGCCTTCTACCGCGGCGACATCGCCCGGGCGATCGTGAAGTTCATCCAGTCCGAGGGCGGCTATCTCTCGGACGAGGACATGGCCGGGTTCCATTCGCGCCTGGAGCCTGTCGTCACCCGTGGCTGGCGCGGCCATCAGGTCACCACCTGCGGCCCCTGGTGCCAAGGGCCGGCGCTGCTGGAGGCGCTGCTGCTGATGGAGCGCGCCGGCTTCCACGGCATGGCGCACAACAGCCCCGACTACCTGCACCTGATGGCCGAATGCCTGAAAGTGGCGATGGCCGACCGCGAGTACCACTTCGCCGACCCGGCCTTCACCGAGGTGCCGATCGACACGTTGCTGGGCGAGGGGCATCTCGCCGCCCGTCTGGCCGCCATCGACCCGGTGCGGGCGCATCCGGGAATGCCGGAACCGCTGCTCGGGCGCGGGACGGAACTGCCGCCCCCCAGCAAGCGCCCGATGCCGGCCATCGAGCCCGATACCTCCTATGTCGCGGTGGTGGATGTCGAGGGCAATGCTTTCTCGGCCACGCCCTCGGATGGCACCTACAATGGGCCGATCATTCCTGGCCTCGGCATCATCGCCTCCGGGCGGGGGACGCAGTCGCGGCCCGATCCGTCGCATCCCTGCGGCGTCGGCCCCGGCCGGCGGCCCCGGCTGACGCCCAACCCGGCGATGGTGGTGCTGCGCGACGGCGGCGTCATGCCTTTCGGTACGCCGGGCGGCGACGTGCAGACCCAGGCCATGCTCCAGGTGCTGCTGAACCATCTCCACTTCGGCATGGACCTGCAGGAGGCGATCGAGGCGCCGCGCGTCGCCTCCTACTCTTTTCCTTCCTCCTTTGCGCCCTATGACTACTTCCCCGCGCGCCTGGCGGTGGAAGGGCGCATCGACGCGACCACGCGCGACGCCCTGCGGGCACGCGGGCACGAGGTGAAGGACTGGCCGGACTGGACCTGGCTCGCCGGCAGCGTCGAGGCTGTGCGGAGCGAGCCGGCCACCGGGCTGCGGCTGGCGGGGGCCGATCCGCGCCGGCCGGCCTATGCCGTAGCGCTCTGAGGCGCCGTGCTGGCTGCCAGCACAGCGCCAAACTGACAAAAAGAAGATGGAGGGTTCGGGGGAATTCTTTCCCTCCGACCTTTTTCTGGCCCTCCCATGCGACGCGCCGCTGCATCCCATCCCCCGCTCAGCCGTTTCCCCGTTGCATCCCGGGGCAGGGATGCCAGTGCAGGCACGCCAGGACGGGAGCCGGAGGATGAGCGACAAAGTTCCTCACATCCGCGAACACATGGAGATCGTCGGCAGCGACGGGCAGCATGTCGGGACGGTGGACAAGGTCGAGGGCGACCGCATCAAGCTGACCCGGAACGACGACCCGGACCACAGTGGCCTGCACCACCATTACCTCCCCGTCAGCAGTGTCGATTCCGTCCATATCGATCAGGTGCGGCTCAACATGCCGGCCGAGCGCGCGCGGTCGCTGGCGACGATGACGGGTGGCAGCCAGCCCGGCAAGGGGATGGGCGGCGCTTCCGCCAGCTGAACCTGCGCGGTGCGGGAACCCCCGGCGCAGGGAGCCTGTTGATGGGGCGCGGCGGCTTGGCCGAGGTTCCACCGGCAGCATTCGATGGACAAGGAAGCAGGAGACGATGCGGCGATGAGCGATGCTGAAGCCAAAGGCGTCCAGGTCCAGGTGGCCAACGCCCGCCCCGAGGATGTCGGCCAGGGCCTTGCCCGCATCAGCCGCAAGGCCATCCAGGCGCTGGAGATGCGTCCTGGCGACGTGTTGGAACTGATCAGCCAGCGCCACACCGCCGTTATCGCCGCGCCGCCTTATCCTGAGGACGAGGACCTGGAGATCATCCGCCTCGACGGATTGCAGCGTGCCAATGCCGGTGTCACGGCGGGTGAGCGCATCGAGGTACGGCGTGCCCAGGCGCGCCCGGCCGCCCGAGTCACCCTGGCGCCGGCGCAGAAGAACCTGCGGCTGACCGGCTCCGGCGAGGCGCTGCGGCGCACCTTCATGGGCCGCCCGCTGGTCGCCGGCGACGTGGTTTCCACTTCCGTGTATCAGCGCACGGGCGGAAATCCGGACGGCTTTCCGGACGAGTTCTTCCGCCAGATGATGGAGCGGCAGGCCTATGCGCTGCAGGAGATCCGGCTGAACGTCGTCGACACCGCGCCCAAGGGCATCGTGCGGATCGGGCCGGAAACCGAGATCGAGCTTCTGCCGCAATATGTCGAGCCGAAGGAGACCCGGCGCGCCGACGTCACCTATGACGATATCGGCGGCCTCGGCAATGCGGTGGAGCAGGTGCGGGAGATGGTCGAGCTGCCGCTGCGCCATCCCGAGCTGTTCCAGCGCCTCGGCATCGATCCGCCGAAGGGTGTGATCCTCCATGGCCCGCCGGGCACCGGCAAGACCCTGCTGGCCAAGGCGGTGGCGAACGAGTCCGAGGCTTCCTTCTTCAGCATCGCCGGTCCCGAAATCATGGGCAGCCACTACGGCGAATCCGAGCAGCGGCTGCGTGACATCTTCCAGGAAGCCGGCAAGCGGGCGCCCTCCATTATCTTCATCGACGAGGTGGACAGCATCGCGCCCAAGCGCGAGGAGGCGCGCGGCGAGGTGGAGCGGCGCATCGTCGCACAGCTGCTGACGTTGATGGACGGGCTGGAGCCGCGGCAGAACGTGGTCGTGATCGCCGCCACCAACCGGATCGACGCCATCGACGAGGCCTTGCGCCGGCCCGGCCGCTTCGACCGCGAGATCGTCATCGGCGTGCCGGACCAGGACGGGCGGCGGCAGGTGCTGGCCATCCACACCCGCGGCATGCCGCTGGCGGAGGATGTCGATCTCGATAACCTCGCGCGCATGACCTATGGCTTCGTCGGCGCCGACCTTTCTGCCCTGGCGCGCGAGGCGGCAATGGATGCGGTGCGCCGGGTGCTGCCGAAGATCAACCTGCGCGAAGGCATACCGCCCGAGATCCTGGCCGGCATGCGCGTCTGCCGCGGGGATTTCGAAAGCGCGCTGAAGCGCATCCAGCCTTCCGCGCTGCGCGAGATCATGATCCAGGTGCCGAACGTCACCTGGGAGGATGTCGGCGGTGTCGAGGCGGCGCGCGAGCAGCTGCGCGAAGGCATCGAATTGCCGCTCGGGCACCTGGAGGCCTTCCGCCGTATCGGCATTCGCCCGGCCAAGGGCTTCCTGCTCTTCGGCCCGCCCGGCACGGGCAAGACGCTGATGGCCAAGGCGGTGGCGCGGGAGGCGAATGCCAACTTCATCGCCACCAAATCGGCCGACCTGCTCTCCAAATGGTATGGCGAGTCCGAGCAGCAGGTGAGCCGCCTCTTCGCCCGCGCCCGGCAGGTGGCGCCGACCGTCATCTTCATCGACGAGATCGACAGCCTCGTGCCGGCGCGCGGTGGCGGCCTCGGTGAGCCGCAGGTGACGGAGCGCGTGGTCAACACCATCCTGGCGGAGATGGACGGGCTGGAAGAACTTCAGGGCGTTGTGGTGATCGGTGCCACCAACCGCCCCAACCTGCTCGACCCCGCGCTGCTGCGGCCGGGCCGCTTCGACGAACTGGTCTATGTGCCGGTGCCGGACGAGCAGGCCCGGCTGCATATCCTGCGCATCCAGACCAAGAACACGCCGCTGGCGGAGGATGTGGACCTCGCCGAGATCGCGCGGCGCACGCATGGCTATACCGGCGCCGATCTTGGCGACGTTGTCCGCCGCGCTGGCCTTCTGGCCTTGCGGCGGGACCTGGGCGCGCCGGCGGTGCAGCGCGCGGAGTTTGAGAAGGCGCTCTCCGAGGCACGCGCCTCGGTCACGCCGGAGATGGAGCGCGAGTACGAGCAGCTCCGCGACAGCCTCAAGCAGCAGCGGCCAAGCCAGCGGCCGCGTATCGGCTTCGAGGTGGGGGAAGCGTAAAAGGCTGAGGGCGCGGTACTGCCCCGAACAGCCCCCAGGCCTTCCTCTTTTTCCTTCGCTTTTCCCGCGCAGGCGGGAAGCGCAGCGTCGAGCTGATTAAAAGAAGATGGGAGTCCGGGGGAATTTCTTCCCCCGGACTTTTTGCCTGCGCTACAGCAGGTGCTCCGGCCGGATCGGCAATGGCCGCCGCAACCCAACTCGCCGACGTCCTTGATGCCGAGCGGGTTCTCCGGTCTGTCTTCCTCCGGATAATCGGTGGCGGCGCTGGCGTCGTGCGGCACGGGACCCGCATCACGCCGGAAGGGGCAAAGGAGCTAAAGCCTGCCTTCTCCATGACTGCGGAGCGGCCGACCAGCTATTCGGGATTACCACTCTCGGAAGGTATGCGGGCGGCGTTCAGATTTCAGCCCTTCTGCGCTCCGTGCAGCACGGCTCCTCCTTCTCGTGCCGCCATGCTGATGCGGCTCCGGATAGGAGCTGCTGCTTTTGATTATCCTGCTGTGCGGCGGAGGCTTCCGCACTGCAGCGAGGCCGCGGCTCCGAATTCCTGCGCGGCCGGCGGTCGCGCCTGAAAGACAGAAACGAGAAGGCCCAGGTGCGTCCATCCCTGCCTGCCGAATTGCTGGATGCCCTGCGCTGCCTTCTGCGCGCTCTCCCCTGTCGCCCTGGATTGCCCGATAGGAGGCTTGACGGGCGACGAGCCGCGAACGCCGACTTGGGGAATGCTCCCGGAGGTGGCGGGGTCGCGCCAGATCGCCGGCCGCGCGCGACGCAACGACCTGGCCCTCGACAGGGAATTGCCACGAGGGTCGCCCCTGCCCGCTGCTCCTCATTCCCGGGCATACCACCCGCAGGTGAGGCAGGCACATCCCCCTCCGATGGGACATCATCCCTTTGCTCTAGCGGAATGAGGGAGGTGGATCACCTATAACCGCCGGCGCGGCATGCCCTATCTCCTGCGGGGAGCTTCTGCAATGACGGTCAAACCTATCCTGGTGGCCGGCGCCAGCGGTTTCGTTGACTACCATTCTGCCTGGTGCGTGATGCCATTGGGATACCGGGCATGTGGCGCCGAGCAGAGGCACTCGAGGCCTGTAGCAGAACAGCCCCGGGATTTCAGGCTCTCCGCCTGCCCGCTCGCTGCACCTGCGTGGGCGCGGTGCCGAAAATTCCTGATGTCCGTCGCCTTGGGGCAGGCATGGGCGAACTCGCCTGCGTTCTTCGTCGGAACGCCGCGATTCCGCACAGCAACACCATGACGGGCACCGGCATGCTGGAGGCTGGGGGCTCGCACGGAGAGAGGGTGCCCTGTCGAGCGGCCGCCCCGGTCCTCGGTAGCAGCACCGCCGTTTCGGAGAGCAAAAACAAGCCGCAGCCCTCCTTCATGGGTGTGGATGCATGCGCCGATGACAGGCGGCGGCGCAGGGATGCCGGCCGAGTTTGGCGGCTGAATCTCGATACGGACGCACTGATGGAAGCCTGCCCGCGTCGGACCTCCGGCCGGACGCCGATGACCGTGGTGCGCGGGGGCGTCGCGCGAACCGGCCCCTGGATCGCGGCGCAGGTGGCGGCGCGCATGGCGCCTGAGCCTGCCGGCCCGTCTGCCGGAGCGGAACATGGCGCTCGCGTGGCCTTCCTTCCCGTGGCACCGGAGCATGATTCATGAGCGACACCTTCACGAGCCTGCCCCGGAGCCGGACAGGGCTTTTTGACTCCAATGGGCACCTTGCCCCTCTCGGCCCGCTGCAAGACCGCCCCGCACGCGGCGTCTGGCATGCGGCGCGAATGCCGGTGCTCCTGCTGGCCGATGTTCTCGCCGCAGGACTTGCGGTCATCGTCGCAGGCGCATGCCTCGCTTTTTTGTCGGGATGGGTGGAATCCTCCGGTACGCCGCTCGACGCACCGCTGATTCTGGCGGCCTCGTTGGGGCTAATTGTCGGCCATGCCTGGCATGGCCTCTACGACACGGCCGGACGAGGGCCGGTCGAGCGTTTCCGTTTGCGTGCTCTTGTCGCCGCCGCCATGCCTTGCCTCGCCTTGGTTCCCATCACCGTGGCCGGTCGGCCAGCCCCGCCGGCGGTGCCGGTGCTGCTGCTGGCCGCCGCCCTGCTGATCCCGCTCGGCTTCCTGGTCGAGGAACTGCTGCGCCGGCTGCTGATCGGGCACAAGGCCTGGGGCGCCAGCGCGGTAGTGGTCGGGGAAGGTGCTGAGCGGCTCGCATCCTCTCTCCTTGCTCACCCCGAGCTGGGCGTGCGACCCGTCGGCATCCTGACGGAGGCCGGGCCCGGCGGAGAGAGCAGCTGCGTACCACGGCTCGGGCCAACCAGCCGGGCGACGCAGTTCGGCGAGCTAGCCGAGATCGCAGTCATCACCGGCCCGGCCGCGGCGGCGCTGGATGTGGCGCGGCTGCCCTTCCGGCGCGTCATCATCATGCACAACATGCAGGGCCTCCCGGCCTCGGCGGGTGCAGTGAGGCAGTTTGGCGAGGCACCGGGCCTCGAGTTCAGTAGCCGGTCCCGGCGAGCAGGTGCGCTACGGCTTAAGCGCACCTTTGACGTCTGCGTCGCGGTTCCTGCCCTGCTGTTTATGCTGCCGCTGATTCTGCTGCTGGCGCTGGCGATCCGGCTGAGCAGCCGCGGGCCAGCCTTCTATACACAACGCCGCGTTGGCCATCATGGTCGGCCGATCACCATTCTGAAGCTGCGCACCATGTACTACGACGCGGAAGCCCGGCTTCAGGACCTGCTGCAACGAGACGCAGCAGCTCGGGAGGAGTGGGAGCGTCACGTCAAGCTCGCCCGCGACCCCCGCGTGCTCCCAGGCATCGGCCTGTTCTTGCGGCGCACCAGTCTGGATGAGCTGCCGCAGCTCTGGAACGTCATTCGCGGCGACATCAGCTTGGTGGGGCCGCGCCCCTTTCCAGACTATCATGTCGAGCGCTTCGGCGCCGAGTTCCAGGCATTGCGCGCCAGTGTCAAGCCAGGCCTGACCGGGCTGTGGCAGATCTCCGCACGCAGCGATGCCGACCTGAGGCAACAGCAGGAAATCGACAGCTTCTACATCCGGAACTGGTCGCTCTGGCTCGACCTCTACATCGTGCTGGGCACTATCCCAGCCGTGCTCGGCGCCCGCGGAGCACATTGATGATGCAACTCGCCCTTTCCGGAAAGCCAGCCACCAAATGCCGTTCCATCACTGCCAGGAGGTCAGTATGAGCACGATCCGCAAGCGCGTTCTGGTCACCGGTGGGGCCGGGTTCCTTGGCTCGCATCTGTGCGAGAGGCTGCTGCGGGATGGGCACGATGTCCTCTGCGTCGACAACTACTTCACGGGACGTAAGGAGAATATCGCTCACCTGCTGAGCAACCCGCATTTCGAGGCGATGCGGCACGACATCACGTTCCCGCTCTATGTTGAGGTCGATCGGATCTTCAATCTGGCCTGTCCCGCATCGCCCGTGCACTACCAGTACGACCCGGTGCAGACCACCAAGGTCAGCGTCATCGGCGCCATCAACATGCTGGGTCTGGCCAAGCGGACGGGGGCACGTATCCTGCAGGCCTCGACCAGTGAGGTCTATGGCGATCCCTCGGTAAACCCGCAGACAGAGGATTATCGTGGGAACGTCAATATGCTCGGCCCGCGTGCCTGTTATGATGAAGGCAAGCGCTGCGCGGAGACATTGTTCTTCGATTATGCCCGGCAGCATCAGGTCGCGATCCGGGTGGTTCGTATCTTCAACACCTACGGTCCCCGGCTTCATCCCAGCGATGGGCGTGTGGTCTCGAACTTCATCCTGCAGGCCCTGCAGGGCCAGGACATTACCATCTATGGTGACGGCCGGCAGACCCGCTCCTTCTGCTACGTGGACGACCTGATCGAAGGCTTCATCGCCATGATGGAGGCGGATGATGACATCACCGGGCCGATCAATCTCGGAAATCCGCACGAGATCTCCGTGCGAGAGTTGGCCGAGCGCATCATCGCCCTGACCGGCGCCCGCTCCAAGCTGATCGCCCGGCCGCTGCCGCAGGACGATCCGCTGCAGCGCTGCCCCGACATCACCCGTGCTGAAAAGCTTCTGGGCTGGCAGCCCTGTGTTCCGCTGGAGGAAGGGCTTCGCCGCACCATCGCGCATTTCGCAGAAATGCTGGGGATTCAGGCGACGCAGGGGAGCCCCACCGGCTGACCTACTGTGGCCCGAGACAGCCGCGGGTCCCGGAGGCCAGGTTATGGGTGCTGGTGGCTCTGTTGGAACTTTTGGCCGGAAGGGCGCGGAGGGTTTTTGACGTCCGGCCATGAGGTCTACGATGCGCGGAATGATCAAGTCGGCCGTGCGGGTTGCCCGTGAGGCACTGACCGCCGGGCGACGGACCTCTCCGCCCTATGGCGGCCGAACTTTGCGGCACGACTATGCCCAGGCACAGCTATTTGCCCCGCTGGTGCTACGCCAGTTTCTGCGAACCGACTGCCGTGGATTGGTGACCGTGGTGGCAGAGTGGCAGGAGTCGAGGAAGATGCTCGGGCTCAGAAAGGTGCCGCACCACTCCACCCTGGCCTATGCGGCACGCCGCCTCCCAGGGGCGGAAAGAGGGGAACCTTCCATTCCCAAATGGTCATTATGGAGCGGGCTCGGCTGGTCGGCCTGATCGCCGCCGCGCCCATGGCGGCGATAAACGCGACTAGTCTCTGGTCCGGCATGTTTGACTCCTCCCGTCTTCGTCCGGCTGCCGGAAGTCAAAGGTGACTTTCCTTGGCATGACGCCCCGCGGCATGCTCTCTGGCGGCGCCTGTCCCCCTTCCGAGGTGGCGAAGCGCTGCACCAGGCGCGGGGGTCGGCCCTGGCAGGCGACAACCTCAACTTGGCCATCCTCCATGCCGTGCGGGGTAATCCACAATAGAGCTACGGCTGTCCGCTCCGAGGCTTCAGACTGGGAAGGGAGTAGCCCCTGGCAAGCTGAAGACGCCAAGTTTTATACTGGAACAAGGACTTTCGCCGAATACGATTAGGCGCGGTGGCTCGCTTCTTCTGCAGACGACTGCGATGAAGATTGGTGAAGGACTATGACAATTTCCCCAGCCCCGACGGCAGAGACCGGGAGCTCCTGGCACGGGAATACTTCCGAAACGGGTATGGAGGAGCGTGCATCGGGCCTTTCTGCCTTCCTTGGCAAGCCCAGAAAGGGGAGAGGGTTTATTCTTGCGGCGGGAATGGCCGTGCTTGGGGTCGGCGCCTTGGTGCTTGCCAACGCGGCGCCTCACTATGCCGCGCAGAGTGTGGTGCTGGCCGGCGTGAGGACCCCGACCGGGGCAGTCCTGCAGGCCGCCGTCCCTGACCGGGGAGAGAACTCCGAGGCATTCCAGTCGCAACTCGAGACAGAAATTCAGATCATTCAGTCGGAGAGTCTCCTCAGCGAACTGGCTGAGCGCCTGCGCCTGGTGGAAGACCCCGAGTTCAATGCTGCGCTCGCGCCGCCACTTCGAGACTGGATTCCGCATTGGCTGCACAGCCAGGCAGCCGCCCTCAAGGAACGGTTGTGGCCCGGCGCTGAGTTGCCGGCGGACCGGCGGGCCGATGTGGTCAGGACTGTCAGCCAGCACATCTCCGTGCAGCAGATGGAGGATTCCGGCACGCTCGCCATCTCGGCGTGGTCGACCAATCCCGACCGGGCCGCATTGCTGGCAAACACGCTTGCGGAGCTTTATGTCCGGAGGGCGCTGGACGAGAAGGTGGCCGTAACGGGCCAAGCCCTGGCTGTTCTGCGCGGCCACCTCGGTCAGCTGCAGCAGAGCGTCGCCAGCTCCAGCAAAGCCATTGAGCAATATCGGAACAGGGCTGGTCTGGTCGGCAGGAACGAAGACATGGCCGTGCAAGAGCCGGCGGAACTGCGCTCGCAGGTTCCGCCGCCGCGAATGCGGAGTGCGGCCGTAGAGGCGCTGGCCGCCCAGATGCCTGCCTTGCCAGGCGCGCCGGACGCCTCGCTGGCCACGCTGAACTCGGCGCCGGGTTGGGAGCCGGATGGCGCCGCCTCTTCCCTGAAGGCGGAACTCCGGGCTGCTGCTGACCGCAATCGGTCGCTGCGCCTTGAGCTTGCGGCACTTGAGCGACAGTTCGGCGATCGCAATCAGGCCGCGAACAGGCTCGACGGGCTGAGAGGAGAGGGCACTGCCACCCGACCTTCCGAGTTCACCGGCCAGGAGCAGCGTGAAGGTGACCGACAGACCAGACCGGCTCAGGCCGATCCCAGAATCCTCCACAGAGCAGAGAGGCCGACGGCCGGCTTTTGGCCTCCCAAATTCCTGCTCCTCGGCTTCACCGGGCTCGCCTCGGCTGCCGTCATGGGCTTTTTCTTAATCGTCGCCGGCCGCACGCGGGTGAGGCAGGCGCAGGGTTCAGTGCAGCGCGAATTTTCCGCGGAGTTGTCGGAGGGGATGGCGGGTATGGATGGTGGGACGAATATCTCCTCACCGGCCGAGAGTGCGCCGGAGCCGGCGTATTCCGCAGCACGCCGGCAAGCGCTGCGGCAGGCTTTCACACCCGCAAACCCGCAGCACAACGCAGTGCGTTTCGTAGGGCGCCGGGAGCAACTCGCACGCATTCGGCAGGCGATCATGGAGGAGCAGGCGCATGTCTGCCTTTGTGGAGAACGAGGGCGTGGCAAGACCTCCCTGGCGAACCTCGCCACCGAGGCGGCCCGTGCGGCTGGCTTCACCGTCGCGCGCTACAGCTGCACGGCCGAGAGTGACTTCGAGGACATCTTGCGCGGCCTTGCCCGCAGCCTTCCGGACCGGCTGCTGCTATCCTCTCCCAGGCAGACCTCCGCGCTCATCGGCTGTGAGGCCATGTTTCCGCCGGGGCCGCTGCAGCCATGGCATGTCCTTGCCTTGCCGGGACAGTTGGTGGATTGCCGCCTAATTCTGATGGTGGACGAGTTCGACCGATTGCCGAGCGACGTCACGCGCACGCGCATCGCCGACACCATCAAGCTCCTCTCTGAGCATGCCGCTCCCGTTTTCTTCTTCATCATCGGAGCATCGGACAGTCTGGAGCAGCTACTGGGCCGGCACCCCTCAATACAGCGCAGTGTCGTCGGCGTGTCGCTGCCGCTTCTGACGAATGCGGAAGTCGAGGAAATCGTGCTGCGGGGCGCCCGGCATTCCGGCCTGGAGTTCTCGGCTCAGGTGCGGACCTGCATCGCGGCCCTGGCGCGCGGTGTGCCCTATCATGCACAACTCCTGGCCTTGCGGGCGGGGCAGGCGGCGCTGGATCGTGGCGACATGGCGGTCAGCGCTGCGGACTTGCGGTACGCCATTGAACGGACCATCACCGAGGCTGCCCCGCGGGTCATTGTCCTGTACGAGGCGCTGACCCAGGGCGAGAAAGCCGGGCCAATGACATCCTTGCTGCGTGCCATTGCAGCCGGCGAACAGGATCGCTTTGGCCGGTTCCGCGCCACCTATACGCCTGAGGGGCGGATCACTGTTGCGGGCACTTCGGCCGATCCAGGACTCTGGGCGCGTCTGCTCGACACGGGGGCGGTGCGGCGCTGCATCGGAGCCGGCGCCGATATCTACAGTTTCGCCGAAGCCAACTTCGCGCATTACGTGCTGTTGCGCATGGTGCGGCTGGTGCTGGGCTTCGAGGCTCCCCGCTGAGTTTGCCGGGTAGTGGCACGTGCTTCCGGCGCGGCACGAATCCAATCTGCGCTGCCTTAAGGCGGTAGCAGTCTTTCGCTGTCCGGCAGGAGGCTCCACATTCCGCGCAGTGCGCGATGTTCCGCCGCGTGGATATAGCTATGCCGCGCGGGTGAAGCTTACCTCAAAAGATATGTTGCCCCGCTACATCAATATAGGCCTAAGCTTTCAGATGTAGGAAAGAACTTCCGGCGGGCAGAAGATGCAAAGTATTTTCTGGAGACGTTTTTGATGCAATGACCTGACGCGCACGGGCCTGTTCGAGATTTCCACTTCAGGTGGAGATTGCGGTCCGGCAACACGCTGGGTCAGCGCAGCGAGGTCCCTGCCCACGGGGGCTGTATTCGGGAGAGAGGGCGAGGCGACTGGAGCCCGATCCGCAGGTGCGGGTCGTCTCGTGCGAGCGTGCCACAACCAGTCCCGTCGTGATGGCCGGCGCTGACGGGATCGGATCGGTGTCCGGCCTATTTCTGCCGAGCGTGTCGAGCGCATGTTCACACCACCCGAATGGTCCTCTTGCAGACCCGCTACCCCGACGCGGGTTGATACGCTGGGGGAAATCCTGCTCAAGAGCGCGCTACACCACGGTGAGCGGACCGCGCTCTGGGCCGACGGCGCGCGGCTGTCCTACCGGGAATTCGTCGCGCGCGCTGCAAGCCTGGCCAATACGCTGGTTGCGGCAGAGCTCGCCGGGCCGGCGCGGCGGTGCGCAGTGCTCGGCGCACGGAGCATCGGCGCTTTCACCGGCGTTGCCGCGGCGGCCCTGGCGCGCTCCGCCTGGGTGCCCCTGAATCCGCGCCATCCAGTGGAGCGTCTAGCACATGTCATCGAGGCCGCGGAGGTGGACACCCTCGTCATCGACGAGCACTCAGTCGTACTAGGCGGTGAACTGCTGGCCCGCCTGGACCGCCCGCTATGCGTCGTCATGCTGGACCGCCCGAGCCCCCCTGACTGGGCGAAGGGTCTGTCCCGGCACACCTTCCTGTGCCGCGGCGATCTGGCGGCGCCTGTGCTCGCCGGCCTCGGCGGGGGCAATCCTGACGACGGCGCCTATCTGCTCTTCACCTCTGGCAGCACGGGAGCGCCCAAGGGTGTGCTCGTGCGCCAAGCCAATGTTCTGGCCTATCTCGCCAGCGTCTTCGACCGCTACCGGCCAACACCCGAGGATCGGTTCACGCAGCTCTTCGACCTGACCTTCGATCTTTCGGTCCATGACATGTTTCTGTGCTGGAAGGCAGGCGCCGCGCTGTACTGCGTCCCGGATAAGGCGAGGGTCGCACCCGGCGATTTTGTCCGTCGGCATGTCCTGAGCTTCTGGTTCTCGGTGCCTTCCGTCGCGATGCTCATGACCCGTCTGCGCATGCTGCAGCCCGGCTCCCTCCCGAGCCTCCGCTGGAGCCTCTTCTGCGGCGAGGCCCTGCCCCGGCGGATTGCCGAGGTCTGGGCTGCGGCAGCGCCGAACGCCCCGATCGAGAACCTGTACGGGCCAACCGAGGCCAGCATTGCGATCACCACCTTCCGGCTGCCTGCCGATCCCGCGGCCATCGCTCGCCTGCCGGAGATCGTGCCGATCGGCGCACCGCTGCCTGGGCAGCAGGCCAGGGTGATCACCGCGGATGGCAGTGCGGCCGCGGAGGGCGTGGACGGCGAACTGTACCTGGGCGGCAGTCAGGTGACGGAGGGCTATTGGCGCCGGCCGGATCTGACGGCGGAGCGCTTCTTAGCCTCGGCGGACCAGGCGGGGCTGGCTCGCTGGTACCGTACCGGTGACAGGGCGATGCTGACCGCGGAGCACGGGCTGGTCTTTCTTGGCCGCCTCGACCGTCAGGTGAAGGTCGGTGGGCACCGCGTGGAGCTGCAAGAGGTCGAGGTGGCGCTGCGCCGGGCAGCGGGCACCGACAGCGTTGCCGCCATTGCCTGGCCACTGGACCCACTCGGGCTGCCCCGGGGCATCACCGCCTTCGTCACGGAGGACAGCCTCGACAGCGAGGCGATCCTGGAGGCCTGCCGCGCGACGCTGCCGCCCTACATGGTACCGTTCTGCATCCATCGCGTCGCCGAATGGCCGGTGAACGACAACGGGAAAACCGACTATGCCGCCCTGCGCAGAATGACGGAGTGACGACCTTGCAACAGAACATCGCTGCCATCGCTTCAAATGCCGACACCGCCCTCCAGGCCCTCAGGCAGGCGTTGGCGCGCAAACTCGGCGGAGCCAGCAGGCGGACGCCCGCAATCGGAGATAACAGCAACCTCTTCGATGTCGGTGTGGTCGACTCCCAGGGCCTGCTCGATCTCATCCTCGAGGTGGAGGAAAATTGCGGCCTGATGTTCGATCCGGCCCGCATCAACTTCGAGAACGGCGTCACACTCGGTGCGCTCGCCCTGGCCTTTGCCTGAAAGAGGCTGACCAGCGCTGCATGCCTCAGGGCGGCGGAGACAGAATGCATGGCCATAAGTGTGGCGCGACTTGATGAAACCACGCGACCCGGCCTCGAGCGGCTGCTGGTGTATGCCTGGGAGGCGAACTGGGACGGCGAACTCGGTCGCGCCCTGGTCCGCTGGCGCTACGACGAGAAGCCGCCCGGCGGCGATACCTGGCTTGCTTTCGACGGTGCGCAATGCGTCGCGCTGCTGGATACCTTCGTCAGGCCCTACCTCTCCGACGGCACGCCGCTGCGCGTGCGGGAAACCTGCGACTGGTTCTGTTTGCCACGCTACAGGCCACTCGGTGTCGGCATCTCGCTGATGCGCCGAGCCATGGCCTGCCCCGAGCCGCTGTTCCTGAGCGGCGGCTCGGCAGCCACCCTCGCGCTTGTGCCGCGGCTGCGCTGGACGCGGATCCCCGAGGTGCAGAAATGGGTCCTCCCACTGCGAATCCGCAGCCTCATGGGCACCGTTGTCCGGATGCGTTGGCCTGGGAACGAGCAGTGGACCAGGGCCATTCCCGGGTCGGTGCCGCTGCGTCGCCCCCGGCGAGCCTTACCACCGGCCGGGGATGCGCGTGTCAGTAGGTGGCGCCCTGGTCTTCCCCCGCCGCTGCCCACGCCGCATCGGCGAGGGCTGGTGCAACTCCTTTCCCCGGAAGATCTCGCCTGGTTCGCCGCAATACCGACGGAGTTCGCCCAGCCGCTCGGCTTGGTCTTCACGCTCGATGGCGAAAATCTTGGCTTCTCGCTCTCGCAACTGGAGCCCGCGGTTTCCGGCTTCGATGCCTGCATTCTCCATCTTCAACTTGCCCGGGACGACCAGGCGCTGGCCGACTGGGTTATCACTGAGACCGTCGCGCGGCTTGCTGCGCAAGGAGCCGGCATCATCCGCTGCTGCGCATCGAGCGAGGTGAAGGTGGCCGCCCTGCGGAAGGCCGGCTTCTTCGCCCGTAAGCCGCATCTCAGTCACTGGTGGTCGAAGCAGGGCCTTCCGCCACCTGCGCAGATCGATGCGGGCTATCTGCGGGCCGACGATTCGTTGCCCTTCCCGGCACTCCGGGAGCGCTACCATGGTGCGCGGAGCGGAAGCCTGCTCACCGCGCCTGCCTGACGACATCTGCACGGAGGCGAGCCGATGCTCAGTTTCGAGGGTGCAATCGAGATCTTCACCACCTGCCCGCAATCGCGAGCCATGGCGCCGGCGGAGTACCTGCGCATCGTGCGCGAGGTCGCGGCCTGGAGCGACGAAGCGGGCTGTACAGGGATGCTCATCTACACCGACAACGGCATCGTCGATCCGTGGCTGGTCGCAGAGACCGTTCTGCAATCCACCCGACAGCTCAGCCCATTAGTGGCTGTACAGCCAGTCTACATGCATCCTTACTCGGCCGCGAAGATGGTGTCCTCCCTCGGCTATCTGCATGGCCGGCGCATTCATCTCAATATGCTGGCGGGCGGCTTCAGGAATGATCTGCTTGCCCTCGGCGATACGACACCGCACGACGAGCGCTATGCGCGAACGATCGAGTACACCCTCATACTGCGACGCCTGCTGGAGGCGGATGCCCCCGTCACGTTGGAGGGCCATTACTATCAGGTGCGAAACCTGCGAATGACGCCACCATTGCCGGCCGAGCTTTTTCCTGGCTTCCTCATCTCCGGCTCCTCGGAGGCAGGGCGGCAAGCCGCCGCCGCGATCGGAGCGACGCCGGTGGAATATCCAAAACCGATCGCGGAGAGTGGGGCGCTTGGCGGTGAGGTCACGGCCGGCGGCAGGCCGTGCGGCATCCGCGTCGGCATCATCGCCCGCAGCGATGCGGAGGAAGCCTGGCGCATTGCTCATCAGCGCTTTCCGGAAGACCGGCGCGGCCGTCTTGCCCATCAGATGGCCATGCAAACCAGCGATTCGCTCTGGCACCGGCAACTCTCGGAACTGGCCGGGCGGGAGCCTGGGCGCAGCGATACATACTGGCTCTGGCCCTTCGAGAACTACGGGACCTTCTGCCCCTATCTGGTTGGTGACTACGATACGGTTGCTGATCAGGTCGCGAGCTACCTCCGCCTCGGTGCAAGCTGCTTCATTCTCGACATTCCACGCGAGGCGTTTGACCTCGAGACCACCGGCATCGTGTTCCGCAAAGCGCTGCAGAAGCTCGGCCGGAAAGCCGAGGCTACAGCTCTGCCAGCTGCCTGGGATGATCACCGATAGTCCGGAAGGGAAATCCATGCGTACTTGCCCGGCGGGTGCGGCGCTGCTGCCGCTGGCGCCTCATAAAGGTGAGCCAGCCCGGAAGGCGAAAGCTCCGTGCAGAGGGTTATCGCAACTAATTTGCGCTCGGCTCGAAATGGCACAGGAGGCCAGTCGTGGCTCCGGTGCGGCGAAGATTGTCCAGCTTCCGGCCGTAAGGACGGCGCCGGCCGGCCAGAAAATTGGAGCCTTCCCAGTTAAGGGTCAAGAAAGTCAAGTAGCCAGAGAGATCTATTCTACGATAATCTCGGTTTGCCGGCGCCAGGAAGACTATTTTTGGAGTAGAATACAAATGGGAGCTGCGGGGTGGGCGTGTGGAACCACTTCCTGATTCACTCCTCGAACTGATCCGCCGCTTGTCCCCAGGTCGCACGCAATACCCTGTATGGCGATCTGAACGGCTCCAGGGCGTTGAGCACCATCATCGGTAGTCGCCACCGGCTCACGTCCGGCCCACAAACCGGCCTAGCAATGGCGGCAAGAGAGGCTCCAGATGCGCGATGTGTCGTCTCGCCGCCGGACTGCCATGAGTGTTCCAAAACACTTTGTGGAAAGACGCCGCGCATACCGGCCGTGCCGCCACGCACCACGGCTCGATAGGGAAAATTTCCAGTTCGGCGCTGGCGCCGGAATGAAAAAAGGAGGGTGGTCATGACCGGCCTGTGGGCGCCGATCAAGCCGGTACCAGAAGAGGTGGTGTTCGATCCTGACAGCCAGGTCGCCGCGCAATCGCAACTGACTGCCTTCAGACAGTGGTGCGCAACCAGGACAGGACGATCTCTTCCTGACGATGCGGCGCTGGATCGCTTCTCAGTAGAGGAGTTTCGCAGCTTCTGGCGTCTTTTCCTGGAGTGGTCCGCCCTGCCCTGGGAGGGCGCGGCGGAGCCGGTCTGCGTCGGCGATGCTTGTGAAACCGCCCATTTCTTCCCCGATCTTCATCTCAACTACGCCGAATGCCTTCTCTCCGGCAGCGCTGGGCAGCCTGCCCTGACGGCCCGCCACGCAGGTGGCCGCCGAGAGCAGTTCACGCATGGGGCGCTACGCCTTGCGGTCGTCCGGCTCGCGGCGTCGCTACACCGGTTGGGCGTGGGCCGCGGCGATCATGTCGTAGCCATCGCACGCAACAATGCAGAAGCGGTCATCGCCGCCCTGGCCACCGCTGCCATTGGCGCGACCTTCGCCAGCTGTGCGCCGGATATGGGCGTGCCCGCCATTCTCGCGCGCTTCGTTCCCCTCCGGCCCGTAGTGCTATTCGGATGCCTCCGTTCAGAGCCCTGGGATTCGGGTGCTCCGGTTGCGGAGCGGCTCGCTGCCACGGCTGCCGCGCTGTCGGAGCTCAGTGCCATTGTCGCGTTGGACGACGGCGCATTTCTGGCCAGCGAGATGAGGGTACCCCTGCACAGGCTCGCGGACCTGATCCAATCTCCTGCTGGCAGCGAGGCGCAGCCCGACTGGCTGCGCTACCCGTTCAACCAAGCTCTGTTCACGATGTTTTCCTCCGGTACGACAGGTGCGCCGAAATGCATCCAGCACGGCATTGGCGGCACCTTGCTAGAGCATGTGAAGGAGCATCGGTTACACTGCGATCTCCGGGCAGGCGACAAGCTGTTCTTCCAGACATCCTGCGGCTGGATGATGTGGAACTGGCAGCTCTCCGCCTTGGCATCCGGTGTGGAACTCGTGCTTTATGACGGACCACTCGAGGGACCGGAGACTTTTTGGCAGATTGCTGCCGAAGAGCATGTGACGGTTTTTGGCACCAATCCCGCTTACCTGCAGTTCTGCGAGACGGCGGGCTTCTCTCCGGGTGGGGCGCTCGATCTGTCGGCGCTGCGTGGAGTGCTTTGCACCGGCTCGATTTTGCAGCCGCGCCAATACGATTGGGTGCGTAGCCAGGTGAAGGCAGGGATACCGTTGCAGTCGATCTCGGGCGGCACCGACATCATTGGCTGTTTCGTCTTGGGCAACCCGAACTTGCCTGTGCGCCGGGGGGAGGCGCAGTGTCGCAGCCTTGGTCTCGACGTCCGGTCGCTGCCGCCGCAGGACGATCCGGAAGCGCGCATCGGCGAACTGATCTGCGCCAATCCCTTCCCCTCGCGCCCGCTGGGCTTCTATGGCGATGCCGACGGGGCGCGCTTCCACGCAGCCTATTTCAGCCAGAACCCGGGGGTGTGGACGCATGGGGACCTCATCGAGCTCACGCCTTTTGGCGGCTGGCGGCTGCATGGCCGGTCCGACGGGGTTCTCAACGTGCGAGGCATCCGTATCGGCACTGCAGAGATCTATCGCATCCTCGGTGAGTTCGAGGAGATAAGTGAAGCGATGGCTGTCGAGCAGCAGGCTGAAGACGAGCCTGGCGGTACACGCATGGTTCTTCTGGTCGTGTTGCGCAAGGGGCTGCTGGACCATGCGCTGATACGACGTATCCGTGCGGAGCTCGCGCGCTGCGGCTCTCCCGCTTTCGTGCCGGCACGCATCGCGCAGGTGGACGCGCTTCCCGTCACGTTCAACGGCAAGCGGTCTGAGACGGCCGCGCGCGATGCGGTGAATGGCCGCCCGGTGCGGAACCGCGAGGCGTTGCAGAACCCAGAGAGCCTTGAGGCGATTGCCCGCCATCCGGCCCTCAGCGCACTCCCCGCGACCAGGGCACCGACGCGGACAGCCCCGGACCATAGCGCAATCCCCGATGGTGATCGTCTGCGACGAGAGTTGCAGGCGATCTCGGAGCGCGTGCTGGGTGTCTCTCCCATTGAGTGGTCTGATAACCTTCTTAGTATCGGGGCTGATTCCCTGGCGATGGTAAACCTTCTCGTCGAGATTGAAGGTTATGCGGGGCATGCTCTGCCCCTCTCGACCTTGCTATCCGCCCCCTCGATCGAAGGATTGGCTGCCGCGCTATCCGCCGGTGCGGAAGCCACGAAGGCCCCGCAGGCCAACGGAACAGGGCTACATTTCCGTGTGGCGACTCCGCAGGACTACGACCCGGTCTGCCGCTTCCTCGAAGAAGCCTTCCGGGGATCGAGCATCAAAGCATCCACCTGGCGCAGGTTGTTCGATCACCAATGGTCCGAGCATGCGCGCGGACTGGTGCTTCTGGACGGGGATGAGGTCGTGGGCTTCCTCGGTACCATCGCGGCTCGTCGCCAGTTGGGTGGTGAGTCGGTGGTCGTCTGCAATATCTCTTCCTGGTCAGTTCATGAGAGATATCGCGGTTGGGGCATGGCCCTGCTCGCTGCGGTTCTGCGGGAGGAGAGTCTCACCTACACAGCCTTTACCCCCGGACCAACCTCCTGGGCCGCGCTCCTGGCGCAGCACTTCGTGCCGCTAGATTCGCACAGGATCATCATGCCCCCACTGCTGCAGGTGAGAGGGCTGTTCGGGCTACGAGGGCCGGTCATCAGCTTCGATCCTGCCGTGGTTCGTGCGATGTTGACCGCCCAGCAACAGCAGATCTTCGACGATCATGCGCCTTATGAATGCCTGCAACTCACCGTCAGAGACGGGGCCGACTATGCGTATCTGGTGGTCAAGCGCCGCACACACAGAGTATCCGCGAGTCGCCTGGGAAAGATCCTGCCGTTGCGAGTCCCGTACTCAGATATTCTGCATTGCAGCGCACCCGAGGTGCTGGCGCGCCATCTCGAACGCGTCAAACTGGCGATCCTGCGCCGCCAGCGGACGGTGGCCCTGGTGTCGGATGCGCGGCTCTTCTCGAGCCGGCCGCCCGGCGTACTGATCCCGGCGCGAACATGCTACCGCTCTCCGGTGCTGGCGGGGGGTGGCCTCGACGCCTTGTATTCGGAGATCGTGCTTCTGCCCATTTGACACGCAACTCTGTGGCTTTGACCCTGTGACTTGGCATAGTTGCCCCCGAGACACACTGCGGCGGCAGGGTGCTGCTCGACCGCGGATCACATCGCGCGATGGGGCGGTATCGTTACGTGGCGACTCATCATTTGTGCCGTCCTGTACGGTTGAGGCCTGAGCAACAGCGGGCTTCACGTTGCGCAGGCTGCATCACAGAATGGTCGTGTGGTAGCAGAAGATGTCCCGAGCGGTCGCCGCAGCGGACGCCCTGTAGCGGCGACCCGGATTGGGTCGGCTGGCCCGTTTCGGGCAGCCACAGGAAAGCCCGAGAGTGCTGACCGGCTGAACGCCAGAGGGCGATGCATCAAGGGCGCGAGCTGCGCGGAGTTGCCTCTCTGCCAGCCACATTCTCGCCGGTGACCTGGTCCGACGCCCTGTCCAGTGGTCCCTTGACCACACTCAGCAGGCACCAGCGATGAGAACGCAGAACCGACCCGATGTCTACGCCCGATTTCCTGCGCAGCTTTCGGGGCTCGCCGAGAGAGGGCGCCGGATGGATTCGCACAGAGCGCCTTGGGGCGCCGCGAAGTAACCGCTGGCGTGGACTGAATGCGCGGCCTGTTTGCCTTCAGGGTGACGTCGCGAAAGCTACTGCGGTATCCGGCTGCACGGAGGGCCTGCAAAGCCAAGTCTTCTTCGATGCTTGGCAGCAGAGGAACCAACACGAATTTTCCGCCTCCAGAACTTTCTTGGCCTCCACGACGACTGCGTAAATCAGAATTCGATCCTGACGAGGACTCAATCTAGCTTGACCAGGATGATGATGAATGGCAATCGGGGGCGGCGACGGGGACGGTGTCGGCTCGCCCGTCGCGTTTGATGTCAACACCACGGCTGCATTCCAGCCTGATTCTCGCGCCGATGACCTTTTGATTGCCTCTCGCACGACGGAGTCGTTCGTTACAGCAATTCTCTAGTCCAGTTCGCCTTCCTCTGTCGTTCGCCATGCGCTGCCATGGCGTGCAAGCTCGCTACAGCCCTTGAAAGTTCCGGCGCGCGCCAGTTGTCGCGGGCTGTCCCGCACGAGCGGCCCGGCGCTTTCACCAGGATAATGTCTTCACCGGTGTCCCGGATTGATCTGCATCAGAATGCAGGTCCGGGCATGGGAGGGCATGTGCCTAGGGCACACGCGAAAGGATTCAGGCCTATGCGCTTTTGAAGCTGCTTGTGCGGCGGCGGTGAGTCACGCCGTTGTCGCACCGGAGATCTCCGATCTCCGGACCCAACTCGCAACCGTCCGGTGGTGTGTGGCAGTCGCGGTGAGCGATAGCTGACGGCCGCGCCCCTGTACCGCAAGCGGCGGTTCGCCGTGCAGGATGCTAGGAGAAAAATCCTTAAGCGCGGCGGCGGCCGGTTAGCTGGCTGACGCTGAAGTCGGGTGCCGAACAAATGCCGGCGGCTCAGGCAGTGTCTGTGCGAGTCGAATTTCAACCCACGGTTAATTTTCTGTTCGCAATGATGATCAAGATGAGATCGTACATGCGACACAACACCGCAGGATAGAATATGGCTAACCTCCTCTTGTCCTCGGGTTTTGAGGGTAACCTCAGCCTGACCGCGCCCTACAACGTTTCGGGCGGCAACGCCTACCAGGACATCAGCGGAACGGATTCCTCGACTGGCTATAGCTGGCCGGGTGATATCTGGGGTGGAAAGAGCACCATCCAGCTGCTGACCATGGGCGGTGATATGTCCAGCGTCATCTCGAACAGCATCGATACTGTCTCGGGAGTCGATGGCGCATCGACCCAGGCGCTGCATCTGGATGTTAATCAGAAGATCAGCGACGCGTCGCAATCGCCCTTCATGATCAGCCCGCAGCAGAGCCCGAGCGAGTTCTACATCAGCGAGTGGATCAAGCTGCCGTCCAACCTGGGCGAGCTGCTCGGGCCTGGTGGCTGGATGACGGGGGTTCCGGAGTGGAAGTCCGCAGGTGATTTCCGGGTTGTCACCAATATCCAGGTGGACAACAACGGCACGCCCTATTGGGCCATGAAGTGGGATACGAATGCCAACGGCAATGTCCCGATGCAGACTTTCTGGGAGGGGCAGAACCACTCGGTGCCGGTGCCCCAGGGAGAGTGGGCGCATGTCGAGTTCTATACGAACCGCGACAACACGAATGGCCAGGTGTGGCTGAAGGTCAACGGCCAGACCGTTTTCGACCATGTTGGTGATACGATCGGCCAGAACAACGCCCCGATTGACCGCATCTTCCTGGCCAGCCCGTACAGCAACACACCGGCCGACATGCTGGTCGATAATGTCCAGGTCTGGGACGGTCTCCCCAGCTCGACCTCCTCTTCGCCTCCTCCGGCAGCGACGACCCCGACTGCGCCTTCCGGCACGGACGCTTCGTCGGACTCATCCCCCGCAGGGACCACGATCGGCAGTGGATCCGACAGCCTGGTGCTCAAGATCAGCCAGGATGCCTATAACGGCAGCGCGCAGTACACGGTGAGCGTCGACGGCCAGCAGGTTGGCGGCACGCTGACGGCCTCCGCATCGCACGCCGCCGGGCAGTACGACACCATCACGGTCCAGGGCGATTGGGACGCCGGCGCGCACACTGTCGCGGTGAATTTCCTGAACGATGCCTATGGTGGGACGGCAGCGACCGACCGCAACCTGCATGTGGACGGTGCCACCTACAACGGCACCGAGGTGAGCGGCGCCAGCCTGTCCCTGACCAGCAATGGCCCGGCCAGCTTCCAGATCAACGATACGGCCGCCTCGTCGGGCAACAGCGCGGCAGTCGGCACGAGCGCCGCGCATGCGGTGAACGGAACTGCGGGCGATGACGCGCTGGCCGGCACCTCGGGCGCTGACCTCATCACCGGCGCGCAGGGCAACGACAAGCTGACCGGTGCCGATGGGCATGATGTCTTCGCCTTTTCGAAGGGGGATGGCTTCGACTGGATCTCCGACTTCACCCGGGGCAGCGACACGCTGAAGATGGAGGGCATGAGCCAGTCCGACATCTCCTGGCACGAAACCACCTGGAACGGCGTCGGCAGCGGCCTGGAGGTCGTCTATAACAACGGCCAGAATGGTGGCGTCTTCCTGCCCAACGTCCACGCGCTGGACTGGAACGACTTCAGCTTCGGCTGATCGGCGTCGGTCGGCCACAGCTCTCGCGAGACGCTGTGGCCAGCATGCCTCCTGCTTCCTGGAGCCATTCAGGCCGACTGTTGGGCCTGGATGCTCCAGGCTTTCTCCGCTGGAGCAGCTTCGAACGTCAGGCTGCTTCCGCCCGGAGTTTCGGCTCCGGGCGCGTGGAGGTTTGGCGGGGAACATGGAGCTTCCGGCGGGTGGCGGCAGGGCTCAGGCCGTCAGGTCGTCGGCAGGCGACAGCGTGCCGTCCACGAACATGCGGTGCCAGAGTTCCAGCTGATAAAGTATCCAGAGTTTCCTGCCATTATCCGCCCGCCCGGCCGCATGGTCCTCTATCAGGCGTCGGATGGCGACCTCCTGGTACCAGCCGCGCGCCCTTGCCTCGCGGGAGAGCAGCGCGTCCCTCAGGGAGGCGCCCAGGGCACCGCCGCGGAACCATGCACTGACGGGAACCTTGAATCCCCATTTGGGGCGGTGGACGATATCCGACGGCAGCCCGGCGTGCTCCTCGGCGACCCGCTTCAGGAGCCGTTTGCCATGACGGCCGCGGACCTTCATCCAGCGCGGCAAGCGGCGCGCTGCGAACTCGACCACCCGCCAGTCGAGGAAGGGGCATCGCAGCTCCAGTGAATGCGCCATGGTCATTCGGTCGCCACGCAGCAGGAGGTTCGCGGGCAACCAGAGGCGGGTATCGAGATAGAGTGCTTCTTCGACCGGAGAGGGGAAGGCCAGGCTACCTTCGCTTCGCCCGTGCATCACAAGCCCGGCGGCCGCATGCACATGCTCCTCCGACTCCGCGAACAGGGCAGGGGAGAGAATCTCCCGCCGCTCATCAGCCGAGAAGGCGCCGAACCATGCGGCGTGTCGCTCGAAGCGCTCCTGCAATGCGAAGGCCTCCAGCGCGGTCTGCGCCCGGCGCAGTGAGGCCGGCAGCGCACGCGCGACAGTGCCGAGGACGTTGCGGGCACCGGGTAGATTCAGGACGGCCCGACCCGGAGCGCTGTGCGCAGCCGCTTGCGCGGCGTATTTTGGATACCCGGCAAAGGCCTCGTCGGCACCCTCACCGGACAGCACCACAGTGACCTTCTCCCGTGCCAGGCGTGCAAGAAGGTAGATTGGCACATCGCTCGGCTCGCTGATTGGCGTCTCTCGGCTCCAGAGCGCAGCAGGGATTGCCCGTACCAGATCCGCCGCGCCGACCGTCAGCGCGTGGTGATCGGTGCCAAGATGGCGCGCCACCCGCTCTGCCGGGCCGGTCTCACTGAAGCCGGTGTCGAAGCCGATCGAGTAGGTCTTCACCGGCTCAGGATGCAGCCGTGCCATCAGCGCCACAATTAGGGAGGAATCGAGGCCGCCCGACAGGAATGCGCCGAAAGGCACGTCGCTCAGCAATCTTAGGCGGACGGCGTCCTCCAGCAATTCATGCAGCAGGCTGGCCGCCTCAGCTTCGTCCGACAGATGATCGGGCGGAAGACTGCCGGTATCCGATGCCTCTGCCTGCTGCATGGTGGCGGCCTGTACCGCCTTGGGCCCGCGCGAGAAGTCGTAATCGTAATAGGGCCGGGAGATGGGCATCGGTGCCGAGGCCGACCACCCTTTTGCTTCGATCTCCAGGGTGCATCCTGGAGATAGCGGCTCCACCCCGGCAAGCAACGTCTCCTGGCCGGGGACAAAGCGGTAGCAGAGGAAGGCGGCAAGTCGGCGCTGGTCCATCTCCGGGCGGCGCCCGGCCAGGGGCGAGGCGGCGCGGAGGGCACGCAACTCTGAGGCAAAGGCGAGTCCATTCAACCCGTCCCAGGCAAGGAACAGCGGCTTCTTGCCAAAGCGGTCGCGCGCCAGGGTGAGCCGCTGTGCCTCCCCATCCCACCACGCGAAGGCGAACATACCATTGGCGGCCCGGCAGGCTCGGCTGGCTCCCCAGGCGGCGCAGGCATGCAGCAGGGTTTCACTGTCGGAGCCCGACACCCAGCCGCCTGCCGGGGCGCCGCCTTCGCTTTCGAGGCGGGCCCGCAACTCCATATGGTTGTAGATCTCGCCGTTGAAGACGATGGCATGCCGGCCGTCCGCCGTGGCCATGGGCTGGTGCCCTGAGGCGGAAAGATCGAGGATGGCCAAGCGCCGAAAGGCAAGGCCGAGGCCGCCGCTGCGGTAAATCCCCTCGTCATCTGGCCCACGATGGGCCATCGCCGCGGCCATGGCGAGCAGTTCCGCCTGCGACGGCGCGGTGCCATCAAGGCGGAGGATTCCGGCGATGCCGCACATGTCTGGACGTCCTTCTTCGCCGGCCGCTCGAGATGCCGGCCTGCGGGAGGGGAAGCTTTGAGCGCGCGGACAGGCACCGCGGCCCGATCCTAGTCCCCGCTCCCCAGCGCTGCGCACATCTCTTTTGAAGTAGTCCGGCAGCGCCAATGCGCACCCGAACCACCGCGGTTTACGGTTCGGAAGTGTGACCGCGTGCTGAAGCGCAGCAGGCATGAGCGGGATGCAGCGGCTGAGGCGATGACCCCGAAGGACTTGGCGGAAATGCCTCTCGCCGAGCCCAAGGGGTCGTGGCGCAACACGCGCGCAGTCCGGTGTGGCCGGACTTCATCTGAGTCGGGGAATGCATCCTGATGTGTGGCTTCGTCCTGTCCTACAGTAAGGTCGCGACTAGTCCGGAGCCGGATCAGCGCTTCGCCGCCGCGGCCGCCTCGATCCGGCATCGGGGGCCTGACGAGTTTGGCGAATGCCGGGTCGGCCCAATCGCAATGGCGCATTGCCGTCTGGCCATCATTGACCTTGATGGCGGGAAGCAGCCCATGTCCACCCGCGACGGGAGGTTCTGGATCGCCTTCAACGGCGAGATCTACAATCATCGGGAGGTCCGTGCCGAGCTTGAGGCGCTGGGCCACACCTTCGCTGAAACTTCGGATACGGAGGTGCTTCTCCGCGCCTGGCAGCACTGGGGCGAGGCCTGCCTGCACCGACTCAACGGCATGTTCGTCTTCGTCGTCTTTGACCGCGAGCGCGAGACTCTCACCGCCGCACGCGACCGCTTTGGCGAGAAGCCCCTCTATGTCTGTGAAACCGCTGAGGCCGTCTATCTTGCCTCGGAGCTCAAGGCCCTCGCGGTGAGCGGAGTTGCGGAGAAGCGGCTTGATCCTCTCGCCTTGTACAGCTTCCTCACGCTTGGCTACGTAACTGGCGAGCGCTCCATCTTCCGCAATGTTGGCCGTCTGCTGCCCGGGCATGTGCTGACCTACGCGCCCGGCACTGGTCTGGAGCAGCGCCCTTGGTACCAGCCGCCGCTGCCCTCGGACGAGATCGACGATCCAGAGGCGCTGGTCGAGCAGAGTCTGGAGTTGCTGCGGGACTCGGTGCGGATGCGCCTGGTCGCGGATGTGCCAGTCGGCTGCTTCCTCTCCGGGGGCGTGGATTCAAGCGCGGTTCTGGCCCTGGCCGCTGAGGTCTCGGATCGGCCCCTGGAGGCCTTCTCCGTCGGCTTTGCCGATGCGCGCTACGACGAACGGCCCTATGCGCGGATCGTGGCCAAGCGCTTCGCGGCGCGGCATCATGAGTTCATCCTGCAGCCCCAGAGCGTGGAAGTCCTGGAGCGCATCGCTTGGCACGCCGACGAACCCTTTGCCGATCAGGCTGCACTGCCGACCTGGTTCCTTTCGGAGCTCACCTGCCAGCATGTGAAGGTGGCGCTGTCGGGAGATGGGGGCGACGAGTTCTTTGCCGGCTACGACGTCTACCGCAGCCATGCGCTGAGCGAGCGGGTACGCCGGATGCCGGCGGCGCTGCGCTCGTTGGCAGTCGCAGCGCTGCGGGCCGCCGCGTCTTCGGGCAGCGTCCGCTCGCTCGCGCTGTTGCGCCTGGCGCGCAACATCGAGGATGCAGGCCTTGAAGCCGGCGAACGCTTCATCGCCAAGCAGCAGACGGTGTTCCGCGGCGCCTTCCTGCGCCAGCATGTCGCTCTTCTGGCTGAGGCCGATATTCCGGAGTGCACGGCTTCCCGTCTCCTGCACGAGCCCGGCCTGCATCCCCTGGGGGCGATTGCGGCTTGGCAACAGCGCGTCAGCCTGCCGGACGACATGCTGCACAAGGTGGATCGGATGAGCATGGCGCATGGCCTGGAGGTGAGGGCGCCCTTTCTCGACCACCGTCTCGGCGAGCTGATGAACCGCGCTTCCTTCAGCGCGAAAATGGCGGGCGGGCGGCAGAAATATATCCTGCGCAAGGCCCTTGAGCGATACCTTCCTGCCGACTTCCTATGGAGGCGCAAGCAAGGCTTCGTTGTACCGCTCAGCCTGTGGTTCAAGGATGACCTCGCAGGCTTCCTCCGGGACCGGTTGCTCTCCCCTGGAGCCACGGTCCAGGGCATCGTGCCCCGGCACACTCTGGAGATGCTGCTCGGCGAGCATGCCCGTGGTGCGCGCGACTGGGGATCCGCGCTCTGGGCCCTGCTGATGTTCGAACTGTGGTGCGGCACGCATGGCCTTAAGCAGGAGAACCTGAGCCTTGAGCCGTAGGCTGCGGATCATGCTCGTCGGCCCTTGGCCGCCGACGACGGGTGGTGTGACAACCTTCATGCTGAATGTCGTGAACTCTCCACTGCGAGAAAGGAACGACTTCATCCGTTTCACCACATCTCGCCCGCCGAAGAAGGACGTCACGAACAATTACGGCTATGCCTCGGTTCTGCGGGGCGGCGTGCGCCGCGTTCTGCTCGGCGCTGCCCTGACGTTCTGGCATCTCATGATATTTCCCTTTGCCGTGCTCTGGCGCCGGGCGGATATCGTGCAGATCCAGGCCTCCGACTTCCAGACCTTCTGGGAGGCGGCGCTCTACGTGCTGCTGAGCCGGATGCTGCGGCGGCCGGTGCTCATGCGCCTCGGGGGCGCCTTCGACCATTTCTATGAGGTGTCGTCCCCGCGCTCGCGCTCGCTCATTCGCCGCGTGTTGCGTCTGCCCGACCGGTTGATCGTGCAATCCTCGTATTGGCGCGATCTGGTGCAACGGCTCGGCCGCACCGAAGGCATCGTCGTGCTGCCGAACTGGGTTCCGGACGACCTCGTGGTGGCGCGCCGGCGCTCTGCTGGCGGCATCCCCACCTGCCTCTTCGTCGCTGGCACCGAAGCGGTGCGCAAGGGTGTTGATGACGTCTTCGCCGCGATACGACTGGTGCGGGACGCAGGAACGCCGGTCCGCTTCCGGCTGCTTGCCTTGCCGCCGAGCTTGCTCGCGCGCCTAGAGGCAGAGGATTTCGGCAGCATGGTTCTCGCCGAGGGCTATGTCGACCATGCGCGGATGCTGTCCATCATGTGCGAGGCCGATATATTTCTTCTGCCCTCCCGCGGCGAGGGATTTCCAAATTCGCTGATCGAGGCAATGGCCTCGGGAGCAGCATGCCTGGCCACCCCGGTTGGGGCGGTGCCGGAAATCCTCGGCGATGGCAGCGCCGCGCTTATTCCGCTGCGCGATCCGCACGCTCTGGCCGAAGCAGTGACCCGGCTTGCATGCCGGCCAGGGCTGCGAAGCGCCTTGGCCGCGGAAGGCCAAGCCATCGTACAGAGCCGCTACGTGGCCAGCGCGGTGCTTCCGACCCTTGAGGCCGCCTGGCTGGCCCTGGCCGGCCGAGCGCGGTCCCCTCTTGATGAGATCGCTTCCACGGCGGTGCAGCCGGGACGCGAGCAGGTACCCTGAAGCGCTGTGGCAACTGCGCGGCAGATTTCGCCGTATCAGGGGGTCACGACGGCATAGAGGGGATCGAGGGGGCGGCGCAGTGGATACAGCCCGTTCTGCGAGGCGGCAGCCCGCCGGGCCGTCTCGATCCGCATAACGGCATAGATCAGGGTGAACATGACGCAATGCATATCGCCGGCACGGAACAAGATGGTTTCGACCAGATTCGTGGCCGAAAAGCTGAGCGTGTAGATGATGGCGAAGCTGAGCCAAGGGCGGGGCCCATCGTGCTGCAGCGCGAATGCACGATAGATGGATTCGCCCAGGGCCCAGAGCGCAATGGCCAGCCCCGGGATGCCGAGTTGGATCACCACCTCGACATAGGTGTTGTGCGCTTCGTTGATGACCCACCCTGCCAGACCCGAGACGAGCTCGCTGTCGGGATTACCCTCGATGAAGAAGGCGCTATAGCCATAGCCGAGACCAAGGCGGTTGCTGGCCAGGTCGAGCAGGACCAACCATACGGGAACGCGGCCGGTCAGCGAGGGGTCCTTGCCGAGGCCTTCCATGATGTCGGTGAAGAACAGCGCCATCAAAGTCGTGCCACAGATGATGCCGACGGCGAGTGCAAAGTTTGCCCAGATCCGGGCGAGGCCAGGCAGCCGCAGAAGCGGCAGACAAAGTGAGATGGCAATAATCAGCAGGATGGCGACTTGCGCGGTTTTGGAACTGGACATGACCGCGAGGCCCAAGCAAAGCAGCAGTGCGAAGCTGTGGCGTAGACGGCGGCGCGGGTCATGCATCCAGAGCCAGCCGCTGCACAGGGCAGCCAGTACTGTGGCACCTCCCAGGCTGCTCTTATGCGCGAAGACACCACGCCAAGTGTTGGCGACCTCACCTTTACTCATAATTCCGATGCTGGGGAAGGCCAAAGCGACCACCAGCGAGGCAAGCAGCGCGATGAAGAGCGCTGATGCCCAGAGCCGAATGATGCGGTGCATCGGAAAGCTGGCCGCAAGATAGTAACCGAATAGCACGGTCTGCAGCAGGATCACGGAGCGCTTGAGGGAGATTGCGGGGTAGTAGGACCAAGTGGCGGAGAACAGAGCTAGCAAGAGGAACATGTTGACCGCGCCGCCATGCCGCGCGATGAAGAGAACCCTGCGCCACCGGATCGCCACGGCGACGATCGTGCCGCAGAGTAGAAGCGCCATAGCCGCGGCGTTGAGCGGATTTGTCTCGCCCATCTGGTACTCGACGCCGCTGGCCGAAACCGGAAGTGGTGTGTAAGCTCCGCTATAAATCGAAAGGGCAAAGAAGCAGAAGGCGATTTCGACGGCGCCGATGACGCGGCTCATCCCGGAGCGTTCCGCACCGCCCGCCAAGAACCTGTCGGGCCTCATGGCGCCCGCCCCCAGGCGCGGGCCAGAGCATCCCTGCTCACCAGCCCCTGTGAAATCGCGTACCAGAAGAACGCTCCCAGGACTGCGGCATAGGTCAGTACGCCAGCCATGATCTGCAGCGGCAGATGGAAGCTGCCGCGGCCAGCCAGCGACACCACCGCCACCGCCATCACGAGCGTCGCGAAGGTGATGCACGCTGTCTCGCGCCGCGGAAACGGCAGGGGGCAATGGCGCCGCACCAGGATGACTGCATGGACAGTGGAGACGGCGAAAGCAATGGTCATGGCCATGGCCGCGCCAAGGTCGCCCCAGCGGGGAATCAGCGCGACAGCGAGGCCGAGATTGACCGCTGCCCCGACGCCGGTGACCTGGGCCAGGAGTGCGGTCCGCCGGCCGAGCTGGAAAGCTGCATCGAGATAGGAGGAGCGCAGGGCAACCAGTACAGCACAGGCACTCAGCCAGGGCGATGTCCTAACAATGGCGTCCTGGTACTCCGGATTGACGAAGATCTGCCCGAGCTCCGGCGCCAACAGAGCAAGGCCGGCACTGGCAGGCAGCACCGCGCCGAGCAGCAGCGTGAAAGTGCTCCGGAGCTGGTGATCTGAGGCGGCCGCGTCGCCGCTTTCGATCGCTCGCACCGATCGGGGCCAGGTCGCCATGCTGATGCCCTGCGTGATCGTGAGCACGGTCATCTGCACCAGCGTGAAGGAAATCGTGAAGCCGCCGACGGCCGCCTTGCTGGCCAGAGTGCCGAGTAGGACCGGTTGGATTGACGTCATGAGGCCGCTGAAGACCATCGCCAGGAACATCGGCGCGCCATACTCCAGAAGCTGGCGGGCTAGTACTGGATCAAAGGTCAGGCGCATGGGCCTCGCCCATTCCCGCATGTAGAGCGAGCCGGAGAAAAGCATGGCACCGAAGGCGACCAGCAGGACGGCTTCGCCTGATCCCATCAGAAAGGCTGCGAGAATGCCGCCGGCCAGGATCAGCCCGTTGCGCGTGATACTCATGAAGAGGTAGCGCATCGGCTGGAAGCGGCAGGTCTGGATCCGGGAGGTAAACTCGAACCAGCCATAGGCCCAGATCCCAAACAGCAGAACCCAGGGCAGCGTCTGATCACCCTCAAGCAGGCCGAAGGTGGCCGCGAGGATGGGCAGCAGGAGAGACACCAGGCAGGAGGCGGCGAACAGCGCCAGCACCGTCGGCATGAAAACGGGATTATCCTGGTGGGATTCGTACCAGCGAATGAGGCCATGGCCGAACCACTCGAAGAGGGCATTGTTGCCCAGGACGGCGACCGCGATGCCGAAGCCGTAGAGGCCGAATTCGTGCGCGGGCAAAAGCCAGGTCAGCAGCATGGATGTGGCGAAGGCCAGCACCCCCGGCACTGTCCTGCTGACGACGTAGATGGCTCCTTCGCGGACGAGCATGATGTCAGGCCGAAGCCCCGCCGCCACTGCGGCCGGGCGCTACGATTCGGCCTTCCTCCCGTATCGCAAAGGCATGGTCGTAGGCGGCTATCAGCGGCGGGACCGAATAGGTCCAGGCCAGTGCCGTCTGGACGCGTCGGCGCCCGGTCTGGCCCATGCGCTGCCGCGCTGCGGCGTCATCGAGCAACTGCGCGATGCCGGTCGCCAGCGCCCGCTCGTCGTTGGCGGTCACGTAGTGTCCAGCCTCGCCGGCCGAGACACGCGTCTCATGCAGGTCGTAGGCGAGAACGGGAAGGCCAAAGAACATGTATTCCACGACCTTGTTCATGGTGCTGCGGTCAGACCAGGGATTCTTCGGATCCGGGTCCACGCCGATATCGGCCGAGGAGAGGATGCGGCAGAGGTCTTCGTCGCTCACGCGGCCCGTGAAGGTGCAGCAATCCGTCACGCCGATTTCCTCGGCATAGCGGGCGATCTGAGGCTGGTGCGGGCCACCGCCCATCAGGATGCAGTGGACGTCCCGGCGGCCCAGTTCGTCGCGCAGGATCCGCATGGCGCGAACCAGATGGTCCACCCCGTCCTGCTTGCAGATCTCGCCGAGGTAAGCGAGGAGGAAGGGTTTCCCGTGAGACCACTCGGACGACCGTTCATGGAGCACGAAACGGGAGAGATCGGGGCCGGAGCGGACCACGTAGACCTCCTCCGGCGCCTTGCCGCCGCGGGACAACGCGACCGCTTTATGGCTTTCGTTGGTGGTGATCACAACCTGTGACACCCGGAAGGTCATGCGCTCCAGGAAGAGCAGCATCCGCAGCAGGAGCCCCTCGTCGCGCTCGAACTTGGCGGCATACATTTCGGGCGAGAGATCGTGGTGGTCGAACAGGAAAACTTTGCCGAACAGCCGCCAGAAAAGGCCGAGAGGCCAGTAGATCTCTGGCGGGTTACAGACATGCAGGACGTCGAAGCCACGCCCGAACAGCGCCACCCTCAGGCTGAGAAGTGCTGTCATGACAAAGCACCATGCGAACTCGGCGAAGAATCCGGCAGCGCCCTGCGCGTCGAAGGGCAAGGGGTAGCGGTAGATCTCCACGCCTTCGAGCGTCTCGCGTGAGGCATTGAAGCCTTTCATCTTGGGACAGATCACGCTCACCTCGTAACCCGAGCGGGTGAGCGTCGTCGCCTCAAGCCAGACCCGCCGGTCGAAAGGAACGGGCAGGTTCTGCACGACGATGAGCACGCGTCGTGTACGACCCGGAGAGCCGCCTTCCTGCATAGCCTATGCCTCCTGGGCCTGTTTCTGCGGTGTCGTCTTGCGTGTGGTGAGCGGCGCGAAGGTGATGTGGCTGCGCAGTTCCTGCCCCGGTCTGAGCTGGCCACAGCCGAGCAGGAGCGTGGTTGGCTCCTTTCGTCCGAAGCCATCGGAGTACCAGCCAAGGATCGGTGCTGTCTCGCCGCGATGCATTGACCATTCCAACCCGTCCGGCAGCGCAAGCTCGGCCTCTTCCGGCCCGCCCGCGGCGGCCCATGACAGCTTGGCCCGGCCGCCGTGCAGCCTGCACGCGATCGCCGGGTGCAGGCTGAAGGCGAGGCGCGCGGGTACCGGTCCGTTGCCGTCGATCACGTCCACCACCTCCAGGCTGCGCGCGATCCGGTCCAACATCAGCCGGCGCCGGTGGATGGCATCACCCGGAAGGTGACGGTAAGCGCTCTGCGAGGCCTCGACCACGGCCCGATCGCCCTCGTCCAGGCCATCGGCCAAGAGCAGTTGCCCGGACGGATGGGAAAGCCAGAGGAACGGCCCTCCTGCCAGGGCTTGATCCCGGCCGTGCAGTTCCAACGTGTTGTGCGCAATGGTGGAGCGGAAATACTGCCGCCAAGCCGGTTCGCCATGGTAGCAATAGGTCCCGGGGTCGACGAGGATCTGCTGCCCGCCGAGGCGCAGCTCGAAGGATAAGGCGTCGGCATGCGCATGCGCTGCAGTGCGCAGGTAGCCGTGCGGGCCATGATCAAGCCGGCACCAGATCTCCCCCGGACCTGGCTGCAGGTCGCGCAGAATGGAGACGCCCGCATCCGGGAATAGATGCGGCCGGGCGTATGGCCGGCCGTCGGGCAGGCGCCTGTGGCGCGCAATCTTGGCCAGATATGCCGGTCCCGGAGCGCTGTCGGGAAGCTTGGGCCACCATGACGCGGCGCCCAGGACGCGACCACAAGCCTCCAGAACCTCGGTGCTTGCCGGACGGTGAGGGGGCGACAGCAGCAGCGCGCGGCCGTCATCCGCATCGCCCTGCCGGGCCGCTTGCAGCCGCACGTCCACCGTGGCGGCCAGCGCGTCGGCCATGGACTGCAGCTTTCGCCAGAAGCTGTCGCTCATTGGTGCGCCAGCGGCGTCGGCTTCGCAGGCTGCGACCAGCAAGAGCTCCAGCGCGAAGACGTGATAGCCGCCGGCCAGCTCGCGGTTGAGCCCATCGGGGAAAGTCTGCCGCTCAATTTCCCGTTCGAGCTCCGCCGCTCCCATCTTTTCCCAAGCGGCGCTTACCTCAAAGAGAGGAAAGGCCAGGCTGCTGGTGAGCAATCCCGCCATTTCCGCGATCAGGTGGTTGTTCGCCGAGCTGCCGCGGCTGCGGAAGGTAGCGAGCCAGGACTGGTGCGCATGAAGCTGCCGCTGGAACAGCGGATTACGCTCGAAGATGCCGCTGATGCCAGGCAAGCCATCCAGGAGGCGGCGTGCCCAGACCCAGGCGATGAGGCGAATCCCTAGCTCAATACCGCTGACCCAGTGCACGCCACAGAGGGGTGGGTTGCGTCGCCACCAGGAATGCAGATGCGCCACGGCACGCTCCGCATAGCGCTCCTCCCCCGTCTGGTGATAGGCAGCCGCCAGCAGGCTGACATGATGCTGCCGCGACACCTCCCAGAGGGCCTTGACGTTCCCCACCTGTGCTTCGTCCCGATAGGGGACATCGGCGAAGTATCGATCAGGGCATGCAGCATGACTGGTCATCGGATCCCGGAACCAGTCCGGGTCCGCGCCGGCAAGATCGGCCTGCACGGAGAAGATTGGCCAGCGTCCCTCCAGGATGGCATCCGCCTGCGCGACCAGTGCAGAGACCTCCCCGCCTTGCAAGGCCATCTCGCCCGGCAGGCAGCTGCCAGCCCAGCGCGGTGTGGCCGGCGGAAGTGGCCAGGCCTCGCCCCGTCGGCCGCGCCAGGCCTGCTGCAGCGTCAGGCTGCGCAGGCGCCAGAGCAACTCGGCCGGCCCCATGCTGCGCAGCCGGCGCAAATACCAGAGTGGCGTCATGTCCTCGCCTCGATGCCGGGTGGCGGAACCTCCTCCGCGCTGGCCTCCAGCATCTGCCGGCGGCCCGGCAGGCCGATCACGGGCGGCAGGGTGGCGAGGACCGGCACGCCCAGCATGCGCTCGGCGGTCTCTGTGGTGAGGAAGGGCCGGCCGAAGGTCATCGCCAGCAGCAAGGCAAAGCAGCCCATAATGCCGCCCCCGACGACGCCGCCCGCCATGAACAGGATCTTCTTCGGAGCGACGGGCCGGTCGGAGGCCTGCGGCTGCTCGATGACGCTGAGGCCCGCCACCTGGGCGCGATCAAGCTCCTCGTTGAAGCGGGCATCTGTCTGGCGCTGCCGCAGCTCGCGGATGGCACCCTCGATTTGGTTGATAGTTCGATCATAGGCCTGCAGCTGGATCTCGTCCGCGCCGATCTGCCGCAGCCGAGCTTCCTCCGTTGCGAGTGACTGGCCATAGGCGAGGATTTGCCCGGCGAGGGGCGCCAACTCGGCCTCGGTCGCCGCGAGCTGCGTCTTGAGCGTCGTCACCAGCGGGTTGACGCCCATGGACACCGCAGTCGTCCGTGCGTTGGTCTGCGCGATGACCTGCTGCGTCGTCTGGATGGCCGCGCGGACGCCGCGCACAGAGGGGTGCTCGGGGCCAAGGGTCCTGAGCATCTCCCGCTCGCGCTCCTGAAGCTCCCTCAGGCGCCGAAGGGCATCGGTGGCCAGGAGGGAATCCTGGCTGGTCGTCTGAACCGTGATGGTGGCAGGCTGCCGCTCCAGCTCGGAAGTTAGGAAGCGGATCTGCTCCTCGAGCAGACTCTTGCGCATCTCGACGGCACGCAGCGCCTCCTTTTCCCGGGCATGTCTCTGGACCAGCAGACTTCTCTGATCCGCGAGGGAGTAGAGTTCGTGCGAGGCCATATAGGCGGCGCGCTCCTCCTGTACGGCGGCCAGGTGCCGCTGGTTCTCCTCGATCTGCACCTCCAGAAGGGCGCTCCGGCGCTGGCTGAAAGCGCGCACGTAGCGCTCCTGGAACCGGGTGAGCACCGTCTCCAGGCCCTTCACCGCAACCTGTGCGTCGGGGTTGCGTAGGCTAATCTCGATGACGTTGGTCAGCCGGACGGGTGCGGCAGAGATGTCCCGGCTAAGCGCGATCACCGAGGCATTCTCCGGCGTCAGGCCCTTTGGTGGTTCCGCGGCGAGCTTCGGGTAGAGCTTCTGAACTGAGACGTCGCCCACCACGTCGCGGAACAAGTCAACGCTCTGCAGGATCTGAATGACCGTGTCGACCATTTCGCGCATGGTCGTCTGCGGCGTCTGGAGCATGCCTGGCGCATCGATCTGCGGCATGAACTCCCGTCCGCCACGGACCAGGACGCGCGTGCGCGCCTCGTAGGTCGGTGTCAGTAGGAAGGGCAGGGCGACACCGAGGAGAACGGGCAGAAGTGCCGCAACCAGAATCAACCGGCGATGCCTGAAGGCAACGGCCACGACCTCACGCGGGGAGGGAAGGGAAGCGACAGGCTGCACAAGGAGGCTCCGCCTAGACTTGGATTGGCCGCCGCGCTTTCGGCATCATGCGGTCAATGCGCCGGCGTCGGTAATGTAGCCTCGGCGAAGTCGTATGCGGTGGATACGGCGGAGTACTCTTCCTGGCGGAGGATGCCGCGTCGATTTTCTTGCCGGTAGAATTGTCGGCGGCATTATGAACTCCGGCGGAGGGTGCCCTGACCGCGGCGTGGGCTCTCAACGAGCCAGTACAAAACCATTCCCGCACTCTCCCTCACATCACAGCCATGGGCGGGGCGGGCGCGGAAAGGCGTACTCCCGTTGGGTCATTCCCCATCCGGAATCCCCAGAACCGACCGAGTTACACCGATCGAGCGGTATATCGTTGCTCTCCGGGGCCGATAGCATGCCGCTCCTGTGAGGAAAGATCGGCTTCCTCCAGAGAATACTGGCGTTACCGACGATCTAATGGGGGACGGCTATGCGGGTTTCTGTCTTCGGCATCGGCTATGTCGGCGCCGTCTCGGCCGCCTGCCTTGCGCGCGACGGCCACGATCTCGTCGCGGTGGATAACAGCCAGGCGAAAGTCGACATCATCAATGCTGGAGAATCCCCGGTAGTCGAGAAAGGGCTTGCCGCCCTGGTCAGGCAAGCCGTGCGGGCAGAGCGGTTGCGGGCAACCACTGATGCGGCCGCCGCCGTGGCAGAAACCTCCTTGTCCTTGGTCTGCGTCGGCACACCGAGCCTGCCAAACGGCAGCCTTGACCTCTCCCAGATTAGGCGTGTTTGCGGTGAGATTGGGCGCGCAATCGCCCGGAAACCCGGCTTTCACACCGTCGTCATCCGCTCGACGATGCTGCCAGGTTCCATGTCCGGTGTGGTTGTGCCGACCTTGGAGGCGTCGTCCGGACGCAAGCTCGGCAAGGACATCGGCATCGCCATCTACCCGGAATTCCTGCGTGAGGGCAGCGCGATCCGGGACTACGATGAGGCAAAGACCGTCGTCATCGGCGCCGATGACGAGCGCAGCCTGGCCCCGCTACGGAATCTCATTGGCAAGGCTGCGGAACGGGCCATCGCGCTGAATACCGCCACGGCGGAGATGGTGAAGTACACGAACAACGCCTGGCATGCCACGAAGATTACCTTTGCTAACGAAATCGGTGCAATCTGCAAGCAATTGGGCATCGACAGTCACCAGGTCATGGCGGCGCTCTGCGCTGACACGCGCCTGAACATCTCGTCGGCCTATCTGCGGCCGGGCTTCGCCTTCGGCGGATCCTGCCTGCCCAAGGATCTTCGCGCTCTGATGTACAAGGCAAAGAACCTTGATCTGCAGTGCCCAATGCTGGGATCGCTGCTGCCATCAAACGAGGAGCAGGTTCGGCGTGCCTTCGACATGGTGCAGGCCGCCGGGAACCGGCGGGTTGGCCTGATCGGCCTGGCTTTCAAGAACGGCACCGACGATCTGCGGGAAAGCCCTGCGGTCGAGCTCGCCGAGCGCCTCTTCGGTAAGGGATATGACATCCGGATCTTCGACCGGAATGTCAGTTATGCCCGCCTGATGGGAGCCAACCTCGCCTTCATCCAGAGCCGGATCCCGCATCTTGCGTGTCTGCTGCGGGATGAGCTGCAGGATGTGGTCGAGCATGGAGAGACGCTGGTGCTGGCGCATTCCGATCTTGGCGAGGGATATAGCCTGCCAGCGCTGAGTGCAGGGCGACGGGTGATCGACCTCGTGCGTATGCCCGGCACACAGGATGTAAGCCGGGCACATTATGACGGCCTCTGCTGGTGATCCTGCACCCATGATGCAGGGGCATGATCCGGCCTGCCTTCGGCCCTCAGCTGCGAGACGACACATACTGGCGGTTCGTTCCGCTGACAAGGAATAGGCATGGAGAAGTCCGTCGAAGATCTGGCGCTGCTGTTCTACAGGCTGACACAGTCTGGCCTGCAAAGCCGCGTGCATGGTGATCTGGATGCAGAACAATCCTTCCCTGCCCCGGAACGGCCGCCGGCTGCTCTCGTGCATCCGACAGTCGCCATGCGGATCAGCTTGCCGAGCGAGACTTTCGGGCTTAGGCGCGAAATCGCGCCGCTATTCCGGCGAGTCCGAAACGCAATGGCTGAGGGCGGAAGCCCGGTCCTGCATGTCACTGCGGCCGAACGTGGTGCCGGTGCCTCGACAACAGCGCGCGAACTGGCCTTTGCCGCGAGTTCCGGACAATTCTTTCGGGTTCTATTGATCGACTGCAACATCGGCGAGGACGACCAGAGCAGCGCCTTCGGGCTGGAGCTTCCTGATCTCGTCGGCTCCTGCCTGAGCCGCGGTCATGCCGAGGTCGCTGCCATCGCTTCAGGCGGCAGCAGTTTTCATGCTGCAAAGTTGTCGCCCGATTTTGACCCCAGCGGCTCACGCCAAGCAGCAAGGATTGTTCCGAACCTCTACGAGACACTTCGCAGCGCCTATGAGCTGATCGTGGTGGACTGCCCGCCGGTGCTGGAGGTTCCCTACTTCGTGCGCATTGCGCAGGAAGCGCCCGAAGTCATCCTGGTCATGCAGACAGGGAAGACACGGATCTATTCCGCCCTCCGTGCCAAGGCGGAAATTATGCAGGCCGGCGGGCGCCTGGCTGGGGTTGTCATGAACCGCCATCGCCAGTTCATCCCGGGGTTCATCGCCGATCGCCTTTGATGGGCTGTCGGAGCGGCGGTCAGACCGCCGCCCCGCGCGTCACGGGCCTAGCGGGAAATGCGCGCGCCGGCGATATACAAAGCGTCGATGCCCATTTCCACAAAGGTGGTAACGGCCTCATCTTCCATGCAGACAATCGGCTGGTGGTTGACGTTATAGCTGGTGTTGAGAACCACAGGCATACCGGTCCGCTCGCCAAGATGCGACAGGAAGCGGTAGAAGCTTGGATTGTGCTCCCGGTCCACGGTTTGTACGCGCGCAGTCCCGTCGATATGCGTGATCGCCGGTAGGCGTCCGGTGTACTCGGGGCGCACATGTGTCAACATTGTCATGTAGGGATATGCTTCGCCTGGCTGCAGATCGAAGTACACATGGGCTTTCTCAGCCGTAACGGCTGGCGCAAATGGGCGATAATTCTGCCGTTTTTTGATCGCGAGATTGATGCGCTCCTTGTTCGCCGGATTTGATGGTAGCGCGAGCAAGCTTCTATTGCCGAGCGCGCGTGCGCCGTACTCCATGGGGCCGTTGCATAGGGCGACAACTCCGTCGCCGGCCACCTCGGCGGCGGCAGCTTCCAGCATGGCTTGTTCAGAGGCAAAGAGCACTGTGCTGAGGCCCTGGCGGGAGGCCGCAGCCAAGGTTTGCTCGAGCTGAGGGGATGGACCGAAGAACGGCATCTGGTGGGGAATGCGGACCGGTTGGCCCATTGCGAAGCTGTGCGCGGCCGCCGCGCCCAGCGCGGTGCCGTCGTCACCCGAGGCATACCCGACATGGATTTCACCGAAGCGTCCATCGGCTCGGAGGGCGCCGGCTGTCATGCAGTTCTCAGCGCAGCCGCCACTTAGAAGAAGATCGCGCATGTTCTCGCGCTCAGCGAAGTGAGCGCAGATATGCATGACGGCCTCGGTGAAGCGCCGTTGCAGCGCGGCGCTGACATCCGCTTTCTGCTCGACCGGAGCCCCGGCGCCGTGAAAGCCGAGCCCTGTCTCGATCGCCCGCATACTGGCCGTGAAGAATAGCCTGTCGCTGAAGTCCGTATTGATTTCGAGGCACGGAATTTCGATGCGTCCTTCAGGGCGTAGGCGAATGGCATCGGCGAAAAACTCGGCGTATCGGTCGGCATTCCCGAAGCTCGCCAGCCCCATCACCTTGTACTCGTCCTCGTTGAAGGCAAAGCCAAGAAACTGCGTGATGAGGGAATAGAAGACGCCAAGCGACTGATGGATGGGGAAGCGTGCAAGCCGCTGCGAGCCGCCCGCTTCGACGCGGAAGACCGAAAGCGAGCCTATCTCGCCGGCTGCATCCATGACTACTCCGAGGCATCGGTCGAAAGGCGCGCTGGCCAGGGCACAATGCAGGTGGGCGAGGTGATGGTCCATTGGAACGAGGTGCGGTGTTGTGCCGTACCGCTTGGTCAGCTGGTTCCCGAGAGCGCGAGGCGAGAGGCACTCCTCGAAATATTGCTTCGCCAGCGGCTCCTGGAAAGCCACGGCGTAGCGCCCAAAGTCGAAGTTGCCGCAGACGGCGTCCAGATCAGCGAAGGAAATACCTGCTGCCCGAAGGCAGAAATCGATCGCCTCAAAGGGGAAGGCGCCGCTCTTCTTCTCCCGGTCAAACCGTTCCTGGGCTGCAGCGGCAACGATCTGCCCATCCTTAAGGAGGGCGGCCGCCGAGTCCAGCCCCTGAATGATGCGCGAGGAGCCGGCCATCTGCTCCGGGAAATGGGACTGCAAGAACCTCTCGGTCTGCACAAGGCCGCTGAATCCCAGAGTGAACATCGTCATGCCCTCTCATCAGAGATCGTATAGTGAGCTGTAACGTCGGTCGAACTGTGTCGCTGGGGATTTGTTCCGAGGCAACACGGGGGATTATCCAATCTGCGCAGCACCTCGTCCAGCAACATGGTTGTTTGGCGGCTCCAGACGCGGACTTTCATGCGGATCCGGCCTCCTTGTAGAGTTGCTGAGCGGCCGCACTTCGAAGATCCGGTGCCTCGCCGACGACTATGGCCGACCGCTCGCTTTCGCGCTGACTCCGGGCAACGTCGCCCGCACCAGCTGGGCCCTGCCGCTGCTCGACGCCGTGGCCACCCCCAAGCGCCTGGCCGCCGACAAAGCCTCCGACGCCAAGAGCCCGCGCCGCTGACTGAAGGCGCTCCGCATCAAGGCCACCATCCCCTCGCCGCAACCAGCTGCAGGCCCTATCCGCTCGACCGGCGTGCCTACCGCGGCGCAACCGTATCGAGCGCCTGCCCGGCCGCCTGAAGAGTTGGCGCCGCCTGACTACCCGATACGGCCGGCTGGTTCAGAACTTCGTCGCCGCACTCGGCTTCCTCGCCGCCGCCACTGAGTGGGTCCAGATGAGTCCCCTGACTAGCACCAGTTAAGCAGGCGCAGTTCAGGCTGTGACTGCCTTATCCAGCTGCCGGTTCTCTACAGCCGGCTTCCCCTGAAGCATGCCAATCCTTAGCGGGAATCCCCTATCCATACCGCCGCATACAATCTGTATGCGTAGGGCTAAGAGTTGCTTAGCTTAACTCTTTAGGGCCTCCGGCCTCCCGGTACCCAGGCGCCCCGCGGAATGGCATGGGCTTACCGGAGCAAAGCTATTGCTGGCGCAGAGAATTTCTGGCCAGTTGAGACCCGCCGTGATTTGCTGTCGCACAATGGTCTTGCCATGCGCCATGATCTTTCAAAACCAGAAGGTTCCGCCTCCATAGTTTTGAGGTATGGTGTTATGGAACAGGCTGGCCGTGCGACGACACGCCAAAGGCCGACGCTCGCGAGCTTCGCAGTCTGTTGCCATACCAACAGCCGAGGCGGCGGTACAGGGTGGTGCGCCGGTGTTGGAAGGGAGAGGCGCGTGCGGTGCAAGTCGGGAGAGGTGCCAGGGTGGAGAGCACAACCCATGAACCGCTGGGAAGGCGAGCAGATTTCACCGGACGGGGCAGTCTGGTGTCCAGGCGCTGGTGCCTGCGTGCGCTGGGGGGCGTCCCTGCTATAGGCCCTCTGGCGCATCTTCGGGCGAGCGAAGCGGCGCCAGCCTTGCCCAGCCTGCGCGAGGCCGCTGCAGGTATCGGGCTCCGCTACGGTGCGGCTGCGCATGACTATCCCCCAGTGTTCACGCCCGAATACGATCACCTCGTCCTTCAGCAGTGCGGGCTGGTCGTGCCAGTGCTGAACTGGTCACAGGTGAGTCCTACTTCCGGACGCTTTGAGGAGAACACCGACAAAGGCGTGGTGGCTTGGGCGAAGGCCAATGATCTCCCGCTCACAGGGAGTCATCTCCTTTGGCACGAAGCCATACCACGATGGTTCGCTGCGCTGTCAGATCCTCGCGAAGCCCGTCAGGCCGTGATCGCGCATATTCACCGCGCCGGCGCCAGACTCGCGCGCGATACCTGGTCCATCAACGTCATTAACGAAGCCCTGAACCCCACAGACCGGCGCGAGGACGGCTTGCGCAGAGATCCTTTCTCGCGAATTTTCGGAGATTCCTATTGGGACTTCGCCTTTCGTGCTGCACGAGAGGCGTTTCCCGACGCAGTCCTGGTCTACAACGACTACGGAATGGAGCAGGAGTACGGGGACGCCCTGGCCAAGCGTGCTGCCCTGCTGCGGCGCTTGGACGCCTTGCTCGCGGCAAAGATCCCCATCGACGCCATCGGGCTGCAGTCGCATCTCAGGCTCAAGGAGCCTTTCAACAGCAGGAGCTTTGCAGCATTCCTCGGGCAGATTGCGGCGCGAGGTGTGCGCATCATCATCACCGAACTTGATGTTCTGGACATCGGCGCGCCCTCTGCCGTGGGTCCGCGGGATCTTGCGGTGGCGGACATGTACCGGGATTACCTCGAAACGGTGCTGAGCGAGCGTGCCGTTGCCGCCGTCATCACGTGGGGATTATCCGACCGGTATACCTGGCTGCGACCGAGCTTCTCACGGGTCTTCTCGCGGCCGGATGGCCTTCCCACGCGCCCTCTTCCCTTCGACGCGGAGCTGCGCCCAAAGCCGGCCTTTCATGCCATGCTGGCCGCGTTCTGCGCTGCGCCGCATCGTGTCGCAAAGGGAGGAGGGGAGGGATGACGCGGCGGATAACCAGCGCCCGGTCAGGCTTTATGGCCCGCCCTATGTACGCAGGAACGCGGCAGAGGCCATGCCGGCCTCGCCGGTCGTATTGCTCATGCGCGCAGGTCGTGCTCGCCCCGCCGGCATAAGCTACTCAGCCGTTGCATGCTGCCACTGGTCCAGCAGTGCTGAAGGTTGCGCTTTGCCGACCGGAAACATGGTTGAGGTAGCGACTACCAGGGTGGAGACCTGCCGGGTGGGCGGCCGCTGTGGCCGCAACAAGCCGCGCAGTAATCCGGCTGCGCAGACTTGCCACTGCAGCACCGCGTAGCTGCCCTTCACGAGGCTGCGCTTCTTCAGAACCATGACGGCAAGCGGCAGGCCGGCCAAAGCCAGAAGGAAGAGCGCGTTCAACTGCTGCTGCATGACCATGACGGCGCAGAGCAGGATGGCGCCCCACCATGCGATGACCGCCAGGCTGATCCAGAAGACCCGTAGGAGGATCGGGATGCGCGAGGTGCCGAGCGCTGCACGCAAGACCTCACCCTGGCCATCCACATAGCGGGTGTGCCAGCGCCGCAGCAGAAGCGCTAGGGCTGGCATCGTATGCCCGCTGTGGGAGACGGCCGGCACGCCGATCCGCCGCAGGCGCCATCCCTTCTCCTGAAGCCGCAATCCGAGATCGAGCTCTTCGAAGGAGTGCAGGTTCTGGTTGGTGAAATATCCAAGCTGGTCGATGGCCTCGCGACGGAACAGGCCTCCACCCTCCAGGCGGTTCACGAGGCCGGGCTGAAGATGCGGCATGCCGCGTTCGCGGCGCAGCCGATACTCGAGATTGGCGGCGTCGAACTCAATGCCACCGCCGACTCCCGCCAGGCGGGAATCCTCTTCCATCGCACGAAGGGCCGCCGGCAGGAAGGCAGGGTGCAGCTGCATGTCCCCGTCGAGCAGGAGGAGGTAGCGCCCGGTCGCGTGCTGGTAGCCGACCTGTGGCCCAATGCCACAACTCCGGGCCTCCTCTGGTGCCAGTGTCACCACATTCACCCCGAAGCTTTGCGCGATCTCAGCCGTCGCATCGTCCGAACGGGAGTCGGCGACGATGACTTGCGTCGGATAGGCACGCACCGCCTCCAGGACCGAAGTGAGGCAGGCGCCAATCTTCTCCGCCTCGTTCAGTGTTTTGATGATGACTGACAGAAGTGGCCGCGCTCCCTCCGGGTGGGGGTGTGATGCAACCGGCTGCAGGGTGGCCTCATCGCTTGCCAGATCATGGCGGGGGCGATCCTGCGTGAGGGGTGGGATTTCGGTCGTCATGAGACAGCGGGCGCCCTTAACGGCACGGTCGTGGCGCGCCATGCGCTCACGTTCGGCAGTGAAGGTGCGGGACATTGGTGGTTGTTTTCCAGTAACATTTACATTGCGCCCACTGTGTCCCGCGGTGCGGTCGAGGCCTTACCACCGTGAATGGCAGCTTACGGAGTTTGCTCGCGGAGATGTCGATATTTTCGCTGGTGTGCGGTGGTCAGGCTGCGCGACAACAGGCCAGGGTACCCCTTTCTGGTTGTTCGGCTTTTTGGCTCGAACGGGGAGAAGCCGGTTACGAGCCTTGCTCTCGATAGCGTGATCCAACACTGTTGAATCAGGCATTTAGACTAGATGTCACGCACTTCATGAGGTCTTGGCCAGACGTGCTGGATGAATTTCCCATGCGACCATTTTTCTTGCTGCGGGCCAATTAGATGTTGCGCACGTTAGCGAAGGGCGCCCCGATGGGGATGCCCCGGTTCCGCCTTCCCTCCGCACAGTGGCGCCCAGTGCTCCGCCGGCAGCCGCACGGGGTTACCGACGTCGCCCTGACCTTCGATGATGGGCCCTCGCCGATCACGACAGTCACTGTGCTGGAGATGCTCGCGCGCGCCGATGCGAAGGCGACCTTCTTTCTCACGGGCACCCGCGTCCAGGCCTATCCCGAACTGGTCCGGGCCATTATCGCTGAAGGGCATGCCGTGTACGGGCATGGCTGGGAGCACGTTCATCTTGAAGCGGCGGGGCCGGCAGCGGCCCTTGAGGCAATGCAGCGCGTCGAGGCCCTGCTGGCGCAGTTCCGGCCGACGCCTTCGCTCTATCTCATTCGCCTGCCCTACAATGATGGCTTTCGCCGCGCCTGGATGCATAAGGCGATGGCACGGTTCCATCCCAATGCCTGCTTCGCCTGGTGGACCATCTCCCCGCAGGACTATCGGTTGGCAGACGGTTGCGCGACCCTTGAGCAACTCGAAGCGCGCTGTAAGGCGCTGGGCGAGCGTATGCGGAAGATCCGCCGCCTTCCCGGCAGTATCGTGCTCCTGCACGAGGATCCCTTTGGCGGGCCAGGGGCCCTGGCGCCGCGTGTCTCAGAACTCGTGCTGCCGCATGTTCTGAGCGCCGTCGCTGCGCGGGGGGCTAGATGCGGACTGGTACAGACCGAGGCATCCGCAATGCGGAACCGCTGGTTCTTCGCCCCTTTAAGGGGAGAACAGACGATCTAAGCGGCGCCTTCTTCGGCCAGGATCGGGCGGCCTGCCGCCGCCTAGAGCAGATCCCGATCAGATGGAAACATCTGATCGGATGAAGATAGGCGTTAAGACGAAAGACGAGAGCGGTTGACGTGAGCCAAGACGAACGGAAACCGCTCTAGCCTGCGTCGTGTAGGGCAGACTCTGCCCGTCGTTGATCCGCGGCTGGCAGCGTCCGGCGCCCTACCGGTACAGATCGGCTGCACCATGCTTCTGCACCGAGCCTTCCTGGTTTCAGGCGATGCGGCTCATTCCACGGTCACGGCCTTGGCCAGGTTGCGGGGCTGGTCCACGTCGGTGCCCTTCAGGACGGCCACGTGATAGGCCAGCAGCTGCACGGGGATGGCGTGCAGGATGGGGG
>DATMRU010000018.1:0-6551 GCA_035565935.1 Roseomonas sp. | reverse complement strand
ACTCATACGATCACTCATAGGAGTGCTCGCCTCCATGCTCCCGACCGGATCACCGTCCACTGCCTGCCCTCTCTCCAGAAGGCTCAATCCTCCTCCCCCAAGGCTGTGCACCTCAACCATGGGGGTCAGACGACGCTTACGGAGGACGGTGGTGCCGTTGCGGTTCAGGAGCCGGACGTAATCCCAGAGTTGCTGCCGCAGCAGGACGTCGACACCCGCGGTCGGCTCGTCGAGGACGAGGACCGGCGGGTTGTGGACCAGGGCCTTGCCGACCATCAGACGCCGCCGCATACCGCCGGACAAGCTGCGGGCGGGCGCCGTCGCTTTGTCCGCCAGCCCGAGGACTTGGAGGAGTTCGTCCGTGCGCCGCGCGGCCTTGGGGATGCCGAAGAGCCCGGCCTGCAATTCAAGCGCGTCGTGCGCGGGAAAGTAGGGGTCAAGGGTGAGTTCCTGCGGGACCACGCCGATGGCGGCACGGGCTGCCCGGGGCTGCTCGTCGACGTCGATACCCCAGACCCGAGCCGTACCGCCCGACTTCCGCACCAGCCCGGCGAGGATGTTGATGAGGGTCGACTTCCCGGCGCCGTTCGGCCCCAGCAGGCCGAAGATGCTGCCGCGGGGAATAGTTAGGCTCACCCCCTTGAGGGCGTGGTTACCGCCTCGGCCTCCCGTTCCCGGATAGAACTTCTCGAGGCCTGCGACCTCGACAGCCATGGGCTGGTCATGCTTGGTCATGGCGGGCGGCATCACTGTCGCAGGCGCCAGCCGGATGCGAGCAGTCGGTGGCAGAGGGCGCCGAGCAGGGCATTGGCGACGAGGACGACAAGGACCCCAACCAGAGGCGGCGCCTCCGACATCCCGGTGACACCGTGCCGGAAGCCATCCACGATGTAGAAGACGGGATCGAAGTAGGCGATGGACCGGAACGGCTCCGACAGGGTGTTGACGGCGTAGAAGGTGCCCGAGAGCAGCGTCAGGGGCGCAATGACGAAGTTCGTGACCGCCGCCTGCTGATCCATCTTCTGCGCCCAGAGCCCGCCCAGGACGCCCAGCAGCGAGAACACCAGGGCGCCGCCGACGGCGTAGAACAGGGCGAGGGCGGGGATCACTAAAGGCAGCGGCACGACCAGCCAGGCCGCGAGGGCGGTCAGCGCACCCACCAGGAGACCACGCGTAACGCCCCCGAGCACCAAGCCTGCCAGGAGCTCGCCCGGCCCGAGCGGGGCCAGCAGCAGGTCGACGATATTGCCCTGGACCTTAGCGATCAGAAGGGAGGACGAAGTGTTGGCGAAGGCGTTCTGGGCGATCGCCATCATGACAAGCCCGGGGATGATGAAGACGAGGTAGGGCACGCCGCCCGGTGTGGGTGCGTGGCGGCCCAGTGCAACCCCGAAGACGACGAGAAAGAGGAGGGTGCCCACCGCCGGGCCGCCGACCGTCTGCGCGCCGACGGAGAGGAAGCGCCGAACCTCGCGCCGGTAGAGGGTGGCCACCCCAATCCAGTTCACGCCTTCCATGCGGAGCCTTGACGTTGTCAGCTTAGGGTCTGCTAGCGCCTGGGCCAGTCAGCGGCGGAGATACTTGATGAGCGCCGCGATCCCGAGGACGAGAAGAACGAGCAGCATGAGCCCAACCAGGCCCATGCCGCCCATCATCCAGCCCATCCCCTCCATCCCGCCGTGCATCATCCGCGATCTTCTGCCCCTCAGGCCCGCGCCCTTTACCGGTTAGCGTCAGGCGGGGTTGCCGGGGCCGGTATTCCCGCCCGCTCCTCAAGCTGTCGGAGGCGGGTGTCCATTGCGGCCATCCGCTGCATCATCGGGCAGCCGCCCATCATCATGCTGCCCTGTCCCTGCATCATTGGCATCTGCTGCATCGTGCCGCCCTGGGGTTGCGGGGTGCCTTGGGCGAAGGCGCCCACCGTTGCCAGGGCCCCCGCCAGCGCGATAGCCGGGACGATGAACTTGCGCATACGATTTCCTCCCTTGTTGCGGACAGAGAAGGAAAAGCGCCCCTCCCATGTAGGAGGGTTTCAGATGGGAAGGATGTGTCCAGGCAGCCCTCCTCATCGGGGTTTTCACCTCAGCCGTAGCGGTGTCCACCGCAAGGAGGGAGGCCACGGGGTTGGAGCGAAAATCCTCAAGAATACAGACTTCTAGTCTCGAGACGGCGGGAGATTCCTAGATTCTAAAGGAGAGCGAGGCAATCCGAGGCGCTTACCCCGCTGCGAAGCAGCCCCGCGGATCTTTAGCGGCAGGTACGGCTGCCTCACCGTCCGGCTGCTCGTCCCCGGTCCTGGCCGAACCGTGGAGCCCGCTGATCGTGCGGTTCAGCGCGCTGGCTGGAGCACCGGTGCCGACGAAGCCGGAAGATTAGCTTCCAGTTCGGCGACCAATTGCTTCATCTCGCCAATCTCCCGCACCTGCGCCTCGATGATGCTGTCGGCCAGACGCCGGACGCGCGGGTCGCGGATCTGGGCCCGCTCGCTGGTCATGATGGCGATGGAGTGGTGCGGGATCATCGCCTTCATGTAGGCCACGTCGCCTACCGTCTGCTGGCTTCTGACCAGCCAGAGCGCCCCCACAAACACCAGGGCACTACCGGCGAGGATGGCCACGTTAGCTGCTTGATTCCGGTACATGCCCAGCATGAACAGGAGCATGATGACGGCCATGGTCGCCCCCATGACGAGAGCCATCCAGGTCCGGGTCTGGCTGTAGAAGACGTGCTCCAGGGTATAGGTGTTCAGGTACATCAGCCCGAACATGACCACGGTTGATACCAGGATCATCAGGCCGAAGCGCATGTAGCTCATGGAGGAGTGCTTCTCTTCAAAGGTCGGGAGGTTTCAGCCTCGACGATGAGCGTCGGGTTGGTGGCGGCCGACGCCCACGAGCATCGGCCGCAGGAGAGGGAGCTTCCGGTTGGCCGCCCCCACCAAGGGGTCAGGCGATCGGACCGCTGCTCTCCGGGAAGATGTACCAGGAGCCGAAGTCGCCAATGCCCTCGACGTACTGGGGCCTGTCGGCGAACATGAAGTCGGTCTGCCGCAGGTCACCCTTGGCGACCCCCTCGAGGAGGATGGATCCCTCGAAGGCACCATCCTCGCCCATGCCCCAGCCGACCAGGGCGCCCTCGGCGGTATCCCGGACCTCGACCTCCGCGGCCTGGATGTCCATGAAGGCGATGTGGTCGAAGGCGCCCTGGGCATCTCCGGTCGCCTCGAAGTCCCGGACCACGTCGTGGCCGCTGTCCATCGACACCATGAAGGCGTCGGCGCCAGTGCCACCGACCAGGGTGTCGTTGCCCATGCCGCCGTTCAGCATGCCATGGGCGGCGCCCTCATCGAGGTAGTCGTCCCCGTCACCACCCATAAGCTCATCGGACTCCGCGCCGCCCGAGAGCCTGTCATCGCCTGCCTCGCCCATCAGGCGGTCCATGCCGTCGCCGCCCGCCAGGGTGTCGCCGCCATTGCCGCCCTGGAGATGATCGTCTCCGCCCAGGCCTGAGATGTCGTCATCTCCAGCCAGCCCGAAGACCGTATCCCCAGTCTCGGAGCCTACCAGGGTGTCGGCCCTAGCGGTCCCGCGGAGCACGGCATTCTCGTCGATGTCGAAGCTCAGGGTGCGGTTGTTGAACACGTGATCGGCCAGCCAGTCGAAAGCCGCTCCGGCCTGCTCTCCGCCGGACACCTCCGGCCCCGCGACGCTTGGCGTCGGGGCTTCATCGGCCGGACCCCCGGGTTCCCGCAGGCCGGGCGGCAGGTCGGCCGCGTCACCGAACATGAAGTCGTCCTGGGCCAGATCCGACATGGCGACCCCTTCCAGCAGGACGGAGCCGCCGTTCCAAGAGACCTGGACCCCGTCCGCCGTGTCCGTGAAGGAGAGGTCCGTCCACTGGAGGCCGTCCATGACCGCCAGGTGGTCGAACATGCCCGGCCCGGCGGTGAAGTCCTTGATGACGTCATGGCCGCTCGTCCGGCCGATCATGAAGGCGTCCGGGCCACCGCCGCCGACCAGGGTGTCGTCGCCCATGCCGCCATCCACGGTGCTGTGCCCTTCCCCCTCGTCGAGGAAGTCGTTCCCGGGCCCGCCCCGCACCGTATCGGCGCCCGCACCGCCGTAAAGGGTATCGTCCCCGTCGCCACCTTCGACCTCGTCGTCGCCCATGTTGCCGGAGACGAGGTCGGTGCCAGGGCCACCGTGGAGAACGTCACCCATGGCGCCCCCGCCGATGTGGTCCTCGCCTCCTAGCCCCCAGGTGAAGTCAGCGCCCTCGCTTCCACCGAAGACGTCACCGTGCTCGCCGCCAAAGGTGATGTTGTGGGTATGGCCTCCAGCTTGGAAGTCGAAGTGAAGGCCACCCAGGGCGCTATGGATGACGTCAGCGAGTCGATCCGCATTGCCGTCGGGTAGGCTCCCGCCATGATGCTTGATGGTCATGCCGAATCTCTCTCAGAACGAGTGATGCCATTCCGGAAACATTCGCTTCCGGTGGAAGGTGGCGGCAGGCCGGACAACCGGCCTGGCCTGCCACCCGGGCGTCAGGCGCTCATCGCACGGCAGGACGCGGCGCACTTGCGGCACTGCTCGACGCAATCCTCCATACCGCCGACGGCCTCGCAGCTTTTGGCGCACTCCTCGCAGATCTCGGCACATTCGGCACAGGTGTGCTTATGGTGGTGCGTGCCGATCAGCATCATGTTGGCGGCCGTTTGGCAGATGGTGGCGCAGGCCATCATCAGCCTGAAATGCTGCGGCTCCACATGCTTGCCGCCTTCTTCCAGGCAATGGTTCATGGCCATGCCAAGGCAGATGGAGTGACAGCGCAGGCATTCCTCGATGCAGGCCTGCATGGCAGGGGTCATCTGATGCATGTCTCTTCTCCAGAAAGAACGTCTGTGAGGCAGGGCCCGCCAGCCTGCGCAGCAGGTTGACTGCCCAATCCAGGCAACGAGCGTTGGTTCGGCACCGCACCGACAGGGCGGCGGTTTGAACACGCTCTGCCTCCCGCAGATCTCAAGGCTCTACGGGGCGACTCAGGACGCCTTATCGGGGTGGTGGAGAAGGAAGGTCAGGTATGATGCCTGCGGTTTGAGCCGGAGGTGCGACAAAGAAACTGCCGCTGCTGACCAGGAGCGCGATCTGAGGCCTCATCGGCAGCAGCGCAGCGCTGCTGCCACAATGCCCGAGGGTGCAGCAGCTTGGTCGGAAGGCATCGTCGGCACAGTTCGGGCAGCACTTCTTTCCAGTCGTTCTGGCCTTCACGGCCGTCCCAGTCGCCCAGGCATGATGCGCAGCAGGCACTGTGTGACCTACATGTGCAGAAACGAGAACTGCGCTGGAAGTGGTCGTCGCTGCGGGCGGAGCGTTGTGGGCCGCCGCAGGCACAGCGAGAATGGATACGCACACGGCGAGTGCCAAGACAACCACAGCTTGGATCACGCTCGCCATCCGGCGCATCGGTTCATCCGCTCCGCAAGTCCACCTCAGTAAGTCCTCGCCATTTGCATGGTTTCCTTCCTGTCTGGGGAGGAGAGATTCCATGATGACAAACCCGCTGCACCTCCCTTCTCTCCACCAAGCCGTCAATGCAGGCGCAAAGTTCGCAACCGGAGCGCGTTGCCGATGACCGAGACCGAGCTCAGCGCCATGGCCAGGGCTGCGACGATCGGGCTGAGCAGGAGGCCAAGGAACGGGTAGAGCACGCCCGCCGCCAGCGGCACCCCGGCCGCGTTGTAGATGAAGGCGAAGAACAGATTCTGCCGGATGTTGCGCATCACCGCGCGCGACAGGTGCCGCGCCCGCGCGATGCCCGCGAGGTCGCCCTTCACCAAGGTCACCCCCGCGCTCTGCATGGCGACGTCCGTGCCGGTGCCCATGGCGATTCCCACATCGGCTTCCGCCAGCGCCGGAGCATCGTTCACCCCGTCGCCCGCCATGGCGACGACCTTCCTCTTCGCGCGGAGCTCCCGGACGATGCGGTGCTTGTCCTCGGGCAGCACGTCGCCCTGGAACTCATCGATGCCGAGCTTGCGGGCCACCGCCTCCGCCGTCGTGCGGTTGTCGCCGGTCAGCATGACGATGTGGATGCCGTCAGCCCGCAGGCTTTGCAGCGCGGCAGGCGTGGTCTCCTTGACGGGGTCGGCCACGGCGATGACGCCGCCCGGCGCGCCGTCCACGGCCAGGAACAGCGCCGTGCCGCCCTCGCGCCGGAGCTCGTCGGCCTTGGCGGCGAGGTCGCCCAGTTCCACCCCGAGCTCCCGCATCAGCCGCGCGTTGCCCAGCGCTACCCGGCGCCCGCCCACGGTCCCGGTCACACCCTTGCCGGTGACGGAGGCGAAGTCGGCGGGCTCGCCGAAGGTCACGCCGCGTTCCCTGGCCGCCGCTACCACGGCGGCCGCCAGCGGATGCTCGCTCGACCGCTCCAGGCTGGCGGCCAGAGGCAGCACCTCTGCCTCGGTCAGGCCCGGCGCCGGGACCACGGCCACGACCTTGGGCTTGCCCTCGGTCAGGGTACCGGTCTTGTCCACGACCAGCGTGTCCACCTTC
>DATMRU010000017.1:0-51786 GCA_035565935.1 Roseomonas sp. | reverse complement strand
AGGCGTGCCGCAGCAGAGGTCTGGCCCGTCCAGGTCAGGCGCTCGAAGCGGGCGCGGTGGTCGTCCGGGGTCAGGACGCCGCCAAGGGCAGCGAGAAAGCCGGCTTCCGCCTCAGGGTCGGGCGTGGCGTCGCGCCAGCCGAGTTGAACGGCACGGCGGGCAGCAGCGGAATCGCCCTGGCGCTGCAGGGCCTCCGCCAGTTGCCGGACGGCGGGCAGGCCGCGTGGCGGGACGCGGGCGAAAAGCCGCAACACCAGCGCATCGTCGGCCAGTACCGGCAGCGCCTCCTCGCCGCGCTGCGTCAGGGTGGCCTGCAACGGCCAGCCGGGATTGGCGGCCAGGAAGTCGGCAACCTCCGCCGCGCTCGCCTGACCGCGCACCTGCAGCCGCATCCAGGTTACGATCTTGTCCGCGAGCGGGTCCGCGCCTTGGTCAGCCAGGGCCTGCGCCTCGCTCCAGCGGCCGGCATTGGCGGCGATCATGGCGGCGCGCCCGGCGGCGCGGACCTGGTCCGGCGCCCAGGGCTGGGCCATGGCGGCCGGCGCCATCAGCGCCAGGGCGGGTAACAGAGCCAGCGCCAGGGCGCGGCCCAGGGCGGGGCGGGAGGCGGAAGCACGCGGCACGGGAAGCATGGGCTGGGAAACTAGCTGATCCTTGAGCGATTGTCCCGGCGTTTGCGGGGGATACATGCGGTGGCCGGTGCTTGTGCGGGGCGGGGCGGGCGCCTAGCTTCGCGCCAGCACGCCGCCGCCATTCCGGGAAGGAAAGTTTCGTCCGATGTTCAAGGGATCCCTCGTCGCGCTGATCACGCCGATGACCGAGACTGGAGCCCTCGATGCGAAAGCGTTCCAGGACTTCGTGGAATGGCAGATCGCCGAGGGTACGGGCGGGCTGATCCCGGTCGGCACCACCGGCGAAAGCCCGACCCTGTCGCACGAGGAGCATCACCGGGTGGTGGAGCTCTGCGTCGAGGCGGCGGCGGGGCGCGTGCCGGTGATCGCCGGCGCCGGCTCCAACAGCACCGAGGAAGCGATTGCGTTGACCCGCCATGCCAAGCAGGCGGGGGCCGATGCCGCCCTGGTCGTCACGCCCTACTACAACAAGCCGACGCAGGAGGGGATGTACCTGCACTTCACCGCCATCGCCGATGCGGTGGACTTGCCGATCATCATCTACAACATCCCGCCGCGTAGCGTGATCGACATGTCCGTGGAGACGATGGCGCGGCTGGCGAAGCACCCCAACATCGTCGGCGTGAAGGACGCGACCGCCAACCTGACGCGGCCGCTGCACACCCGGCTCGCCTGCGGGCCGGATTTCTGCCAGCTCTCGGGCGAGGACCATACGGCGCTCGCCTTCCGTGCGGCGGGCGGGGTGGGCTGCATCAGCGTCACCGCCAATGTCGCCCCGCGCCTCTGCGCCGGGATGCACGCGGCCTGGGAGGCCGGGCGGATCCAGGAGGCGATGGAAATCCAGGACCGGCTGACGCCGCTGCACGACGCCATGTTCTGCGAGACCTCGCCGGGACCGGTGAAATACGCCGCCAGCCTGCTCGGCTACTCCTCCCCGCATTGCCGGCTGCCGCTGGCGCCGGTCGGAGAGGCAAACCGGGCGCGCATCAAGGCCGCGATGGTGGCAGCCGGGCTGCTGAACTGAAACCGCGGCCGAGGGGGCGCCGCCCCCTTAGGTCCCCCGCCGGGGGGCTACCGGAGGCATGCCTCCGGCCCCCTGGACCCCGCCAGCAGGGGGGAAACACCTCAGGAACGATATGGCCGAGCCTCGCAAGAAAGCGCTGATCTCCCACGGCACCGCCGCGCAGAACCGGAAGGCGCGCTTCGACTACAAGATCAACGACACCGTGGAGGCCGGCATCGTGCTGGTCGGGCCGGAGGTGAAGTCGCTGCGCGCCGGGCGCGCTGCGCTGGCCGACGCCTGGGCCGGCGAACGGGACGGAGAGCTGTGGCTGTTCAACAGCTACATCCCGGAATGGCAGGCGGGCAGCTACGTCGCCAAATTCGAGCCGCGCCGGCCCCGCAAGCTGTTGTTGCACCGCAACCAGATGCGCGAGCTGATCGGCGCCGTGACCCGCGAGGGCGTGACGATCGTGCCGCTCGAGATCCTGTTCAACAAACGCGGGATTGCCAAGGTCGTGCTCGGCCTCGCCGAGGGCAAAACAAAGGCCGATAAGCGCCATGCCATCGCCGAGCGCGACTGGCAGCGCGACAAGGCCCGACTGATGCGGGAGCGCGGCTGAGGCCCCGGTCCCGCCGGGAGCGGCTATTCCTTGAAGCTGCCCTCGTGACTCAGAAGGATGCCTGTGCGGTCGGACAGCGTCAGTTCCAGCCGGTCGAACTTGGGCTGCAGCTGGAAGGGGTTGAGCTTGTCGTAGCGCCTGAAGTGCAGGCTCAGCGTCAGCCCCGCCTCCGGCCAGGTCCGGCGCTGCAGGGAATCACGCTCGAGGTCGTCATCCGCGCTGCTCATGCTCAGGCCCTGCTCCATCGCCGTCTCCACGGCGATCAGGTGGCTCTTCCGCTTGCAGGCGATGTCCACCGCATTCTTGAGCACCTCGAAAGCCGCAAGGGCCTCGGACTTTGGAGTGGGAGTCTGGGACATGATGCGCGTCCTCCTAAGGCAGGGATTCAGTTTGAGCGGGGATGACGGAGATTCAAGCGCCGCCGCTCCGGCGCCTGGTGAAGCCGCCGGTCCGGTCCGCGGACCGGCGGCGCATGGGCGAAGGCCTTAGCCAGGCGCATCGATACGGCGATAGCGCGCCTCGGCGAATTCGAAGGCCCCGAAGGCGGCCAACCCCAGCGCCACCAGCCCGAACAGCACCCGGCCGAAGGGCTGCTGCTGCAGCGCCAGCAGCGCGCCGCCCAGGCCGCGCACCTGGCTGGGGTCCGACATCCAGGCGGCGATGCCGAGAAAGGCGCCGATGATCAGGAACACCACGCCCCGCGCCGCGAAGCCGAGGCGGCCCAGCGGAACCACCCAGCGGGCGGTATCGCCTGGGCAGCGGAGGTGCCGGGTGAAGCCACGGCTCCAAGCCCAGTACAGCATGACGAGCCCCACCCCGGCCACCACCAGGCCGGCCAGCGCGACCAGCATCTCGCCGGCCGGCTGCGCCAGCAGCCAGCGCGTCCAGTCGCGCGCCGATTGCCCGTCGCTGCTGCGGGTCGCATTGCCGATCAGCAGGCCGACGGCGAAGACGCCAAGGCTGGCATACACGAGCGCGGAGACGAGCTGGCCGCCGCGTACGGCGAGGGCCTTTGCACTGCGGCCCTTGTTGTCCGCGTCCAGCAGCGATTGCAGCACCCGCCACAGGGCAAAGCCGAACAGGCCAAGCGCCACCGCGCCGAGCAACAGGCTGCCAAACGGGTGCAGTAATAGCTCCTGCAGCGCGCCCTTGGAATCGGTGGCTTCTCCGCCGCTCGCGCCGACCGCGGCGAACAGGGCCAACACCCCGATCAGCAGGTTGACGACCCCCCGCGCGGCATAGCCGCAGCGGGCCAGGAGTTCGAGCGCGGGGCGCGGCGAGGGCATGGGATGAGCTCCGGGCAGGGGCCTTGTTTCCCCTGCAACGCCGCAGCTCAGGCTTCGGATGCAGGCAAGGCCGGTTCCGGCGCCGGGCTGGGCGGCGGCAGCCGCACCAGCAGGAAGATCATCACTCCCATGGCCGGCAGGGCGGCGACGGTGGTGAGCAGGAAGAAATCGGCCCAGCCCAGCCACTCCGCCAGGCTGCCGGAACTGGCGCCCAGCGTGCGCAGCGGCACCGCCGCCAGCGAGGAGAGCAGGGCATACTGGGTCGCGGTGAAGGCCCGGCTGGTCAGGCTGGAGAGGTAGGTGACGAAGGCGGCATCGGCGAGGCCGTCGGTGAAGTTCTCCACCCCCACCTGGGCCCAGAGCATCGGCATGTCATGCCCGGCATGGGCGAGGGCGACATACATCAGGTTGGAGAGCATCTGTGTCAGGCCGGTCAGCACGAGGGCGCGGGCGGTGCCGATCCGCACCACCAGCCAGCCGCCGGCCAGGGCGCCGATCAGCGTGGCGAAGAGGCCGAAGACGCTGCCCACCGCCGCCACCTCGACGCGGCTAAAGCCCATCTCGCGATAGAAGGGGGCCGTCATCACGCCGGCCAGCGCCTCGCCCAGCTTGAAGAGGGCGATGAACAGCAGGATCGCCAGCCAGTAGGGCCGCCGCATGAAGTCGGCGAAGGGGTCAACCACCGCCGCGCGCATCCGCGCCGCCCAGGCCAGGGCCGGGCGCGGCGGGGCGGAGGGCTCGGCGGCGAGGGCGACAGCCGTGAAGCCCACGCCCACCAGCGCCGCGCAATAGGTGAAGGCGGCCGGCCAGCCCGCGAAGTTGGCGACCGTCAGCGCCCCGGCATTCGCCGCCAGCAGCGCTCCGCGATAGCCCCAGACATAATAGGCGAGGCCGAGCCCCTGCTGCCGCTCCTCCAGGATCTCGATGCGGAAGGCATCCACCACGATGTCCTGGCTGGCGGAGAGGAAGGCGACCAGCACCGCGACCGCGACGGTGATTTCCGGCGCCACCGCCGGGTTGGTAAAGCCCAGGGCCAGGATGGCCAGCGCCAGCACGGGCTGGATCGTCGCCAGCCAGCCGCGCCGGCGTCCCCAGTTGCGGAACAGGGGCGGCGCGGAGTGGTCGATCAGCGGCGACCAGAGGAACTTCAGCGAGTAGGAAAGCCCGACCAGCGCGGTCAGGCCGATCGCCGTCAGGTCGATGCCGGATTCCGACATCCATTGCCGCAGCACGAAGGCCGTGAGCGGCAGCGGCACCCCGGAGGAGAAGCCGAGGGCCAGCATGATGAGGAAGCGGCGATCATTGGCGATCACGGGGAGGGAGAGGCGCATGCGGCGCCCAACCTGCCATGCCGGGGACGGATTTTAAACCGGGGCCGCTGGGGGCGGCCACCGTCCCGGCGGTGGCCGCTTCCTCGTCTTGGTGGGGGATGAGTGTCCTGCTGGCCCGCTTCGCCCGCTGCAAAGGCAGCGAACTTCGCGGGCAGGATACTAGCTCATGTTCACCATGATCGTCTTCTTGTGGGTGAAGTGCTCGAGCATCGCCTCCAGCGAGGCCTCCTTGCCCAGCCCCGAGGACTTCACGCCGCCATAGGAGAGGTTCGCCTGGACCACGAGGTTCTGGTTGATCTGCACCAGCCCCGCCTCCAGCCGATGCGCCAGGGTCAGACCGACCTTCAGGTTGTTGGTCCAGAGGCTGGCGGCCAAGCCGTATTCGCTGTCATTCGCCTCCTCCAGCACCGCCTCGGGATCGTCGAAGGGGAAGATGCAGGTGACAGGGCCGAAGATCTCCTCGCGCACCAGCCGGCTCTCCTTGCTAAGGCCGGTGAAGATATGCGGCTGGATGAACAGCCCCTTCTTCAGCGCCGGATCCTTCGGCATGGCAGAGCATGCGCGGCCCGTCGCCCCGGCGGTCGCCTTGCCCTCCTCGATGAAGCCGCGGACCTTCTCGAACTGGCCCTCGGAGATGATGGTGCCGATATCGGTCTTCTCGTCGAGCGGGTCGCCCATCACCATCTGGTCCACGCGCTTGGCCATGGCATCGACGAATTTCTGGAAGATCGGCCGCTCGACATAGATGCGGCTGGCGGCGGTGCAGCTCTGCCCCTGGCGGGTGAAGCGCATGGAGGTGAGGGCGCCGGCCAGCGTCTTCTCGAAGTCGCAGTCGGCGAAGACAATCATCGGCGACTTGCCGCCCAGTTCCAGCGTCACCGGGATCAGCTTCTCGGCCGCCGTCCTGTAGACGATCTTCCCGGTCTCGACCGAGCCGGTGAAGGTTACCTTCCGCACCAGCGGATGCGCGACCAGCGGCGCGCCGCATTCCGGGCCGAAGCCCGAGACCATGTTGAACACGCCGGCCGGCAGGACGCGGTTCATCAGCTCGCAGATGCGCAATACGGCGAGCGGCGCCTCCTCGGCGCTCTTCACCACCACCGAATTGCCGGCCACCAGGGCGGGCGCGACCTTCAGCGCCATTAGCAGCATCGGCACGTTCCAGGGGATGATGGCGCCCACCACCCCCAGCGGCTCCCGCACGGTGACGGAGAGCACGTCGGGCGCGAAAGGCACCGTCTCACCCTTCAGCTCGCCGCCCAGGCCGCCGAAGAACTCCAGGATGTCGGCGACGGTGTTGGCTTCCACCCGGCTCTCGGTGCGCAGCGCCTTGCCGGTTTCGAGCGCGATGAGGCGGCCCAGCTCCTCCACATGCTCGCGCATCAGGGTGGCGCATTGCGCGACCAGCGCGCCGCGCTTGCGCGCCGGCATCCTGGCCCATTCCTTCTGCGCCCGGGCCGCATCGGCCACCGCGGCCTCGACATCCTGGGCATCGCCCTCGGCGGCCTGCGCCACCTCGGCGCCGGTCGCCGGGTTGACGACGGCGAAGTTGCGCCCCGAGCGGGCGGGGGTGAACCGGCCGCCGATGAGATGCACGCCCGAGAGCGCCTTGGCCAGCGCGAAGGGATCGAGACAGGGCGCTTCCGGCGCAGGGTTCGGACGGTCGAGCATGGGTTTCCTCCGCTGCGTTCTGGCGTTCGGGAAGCCCCGACCATGCGCCGGCGCGCGCGAGCGGGCAACCCCGCCACGACCCCGGGCCGGGGTCGTGGGTCATTTCAGAACCTTTGGTCACATTATCTTGCGCCTTTTTCAACTTTCTGAGATTTTACTCTGAGGCGTTATGTCCAACCCTTTGTCAGTCAACGACATTGCGCCGCATCATGGGGTGCCTGCCTGGCCGCATTCTTGCGGCCTTCGGGAATGCAGCGGAGGGGTCGTGCCATGTCGGGCCTGCAGGCAGCCGACGACAAAGGGAGGCGAGCCCTGCGCGTCAGCAAGGCCGGCTTCCACAGCGCCATGCACCATTCCCCGATCGGCATGGCCCTGGTCGGCCTGGACGGTGCTTTCCTGCAGATCAACCCCGCTGCCTGCGCGTTGCTCGGCTATACCAAGGCCGAGCTCCTCGGCCGACCCTCGCAGGACTTCTCGCATCCCGAGGATCGCGCTGCGGAGCTGGAACAGCGGCTGGCGCTCCTGCAGGGGCGGGCGGAGAGCTGCCGGCTGGAGAAGCGTTATCGCCGCAAGGACGGCATCCTGGTCCGGGCACTGCTCGTGATGTCCCTGCAGCGTGACGCGGCGGGCCGGCCGCAGCATTTCATCGCCCAGATCCAGGACCTGGACCCTTTGCGGCAATGCGAGGCGGCGTTGCATGAAGAGCGCGAACGCCTCCATGTCACCTTCCATGCCATTACCGACGGCGTGATCAGCACCGATGCGGAGGGGCGCATCCGCTTCATGAACCCGGCGGCAGAGGCGATCACCGGCTGGAGCCTGGCTGAGGCCGTCCACCGTCCGGTCGAGGCGGTCTTCGATATCGCGGATGCCGAGAGCGGCGAGGCCCTGCTCAACCCGCTGCGCGCGGCCCTGGCAACGCGGCGCCCGTTCAGCCTGATGCGCCAGGTGGTGCTGGTCGGTCGGCAGGGGCAGCGCGTCGAGGTGCGGGATTCCTCCGCGCCGATCCTTGCAAAGGGCGGCACCCCGCTCGGTGCGGTGCTGGTGTTCCAGGATGTCCGGATGGTCCGCAGCATGCAGAGGAAGCTGGAGTTCAGTGCGCTGCACGATGCTCTGACCGGCCTGCCGAACCGCCGCAAGTTTGAGGCGGCTCTGGCCAGCGCCGTGGATTCGGCCCGTGCCGGCGGCGGTGAGCACACGCTCTGCTTCCTGGACCTCGACCGCTTCAAGATCATCAACGACACCGCCGGGCATGCGGCGGGGGACGCCCTGCTGCGGGCTGTGGCGGAGACGCTCTCGCGCATCCTGCGCCCGACCGACATGGTGGCGCGCCTGGGCGACGACGAATTCGCCGTCCTGCTGTTCGGCTGCCCGGTGACGCAGGCCCGCCAGGTGCTGGCACCGGCCCTCGAGGCGATCGCCGCGCTTCCCTTCACCTGGGAGGGCCGCGACCACCCCATCACCACTAGCATCGGCGTGGCGGCAGTCGGCGCCGTGGCCACGCCCGCCAGCGTGATGAAGCACGCCGATGTGGCCTGCTATGCGGCCAAGCTGGCGGGGCGCAACCGCATCAGCGTCTATGATATGGAGGACGAGGCAGGCGGCGCTCATCATCGCGAGATCATCATGGCGGCCGAGATCCGCGCGGCACTGGGGGAAGGGCGCTTCCTGCTGCATGCCCAGCGCATCGTCGCGATCGGGCCTGAGGCGGGCGAGCACTACGAGCTGTTGCTGCGCATGGTCGGGCGCGATGGCGTCCTGGTGGCGCCGGCGCTGTTCATCCCCGTCGCCGAGCGCTACGACCTGATGGCCGAGCTGGACCGCTGGGTCCTGCGCGAGATCCTGGAGCGCTACGCCGCGCGGCTCACAGCAGTGCCGGGCCTGTCGCTCAGCATCAACCTTTCGGCCCACTCGCTGAACGATCCCGGCTTCCTGCCCTTCTTCCTCGGCCTGCTGGAGCGCTCGCCGCTGCCGCCGCAGGCGCTGGTGCTGGAGATCACCGAGACCGCGCTGGTCAGCAACCTGACCTCCGCCGCGACGATGCTGGAAAGCATCCGCCGGCTCGGCTGCCGCATCGCGCTCGACGACTTCGGCGCCGGACTCAGCTCCTTCGGCTATCTGCGCGCCTTCCGCGTCGATACCATCAAGATCGACGGCAGCTTCATTCGCGACCTGCCGGACAGCCCGATCGACCAGGCCATCGTCCGCTCCATCCACCGCATCGCCCGCGAGCTGGGCGCCGCGACGGTGGCCGAATTCGTCGAGAGTGACCGGGTGCTGGAGCAGTTGCGCGCGCTGGGCGTGGATTTCGCCCAGGGCTATGGCATCGCGCGGCCGGTCGAGCTGGAGAGCCTGCTGGCCGGGACGCGGCCCCGGGAGGCGCTGAAGGCCTGAATCCTGCGGGCGCGCCTTGCCGCGCCCGCGCCCGCGGCGCAGCATCCCGTCATGAGCTGCGTATCCCCGACCCTCACCGAGACCATTCGCCTGCGGCTGGCCGAGGAGATCACCGCCGGCCACCTCACCCCGGGCAGCGAGATCGATGAGAGCGCGCTGGCGGAGCGGTTCGGCGCCTCCCGCACGCCGGTGCGTGAAGCGCTGCGCGAGCTCGCCGCCGCCGGCATGGTGGAGATCACGCCACGTCGCGGCGTCCGGGTGGCGCGGGTGACGCTTGAGGAACTCGGGGAACTCTTCGAACTGCTGGCGGAGACGGAGGCGATGTGCGCCCGCTTCGCCACCTGGCGCATGACGGCCAACGAACGCTTCGCACTTCAGCAGTTGCAGGAGGAATTCCATCCGCGCCCGGAGGAGGAGGAGGGCGCGCTGACCGCCTATGACAACTACAACCACCGCTTCCACCAGATGCTCTACCAGGGCACCCACAACCGGGTACTGGCGGAGCATGCGGCAGGGCTGCGCCAGCGCCTGGCGCCGTACCGGCGCGCGCAGTTCCGTGGCGACCGCCGGATCGAGCGGTCCTATGCGGAGCACCAGGCGGTGCTGGAGCGGATGCTGCGCGGCGCGGGCGAGGAGGCAGCGCAGCTGATGCGCGCGCACATGCTCTCTGCCAGTGCCTCCCTGGCGCGGTACATACGGGGGCTGGGCGTAACGGAGCGCTAATCTCGACGATTTTGCATACAAAAAAGCGTTGACAAGCTGTTCAAGTATAATTTCCGCATTTGCGGCCCTCGCTGGTCTGGGCTCTACTGGCGATGAAGCGCGGCCCTGTGCCGCAGGACTATCGGAGGAACCCCGCCCATGGCGCTGTCCATCACCCTTGGGGCGCGCACCTGGATCGAGCGCCTTTGGTCAGGCATCGCTGATCGCGGGCGCGAATATGCCGACGTGCCGGGTGCCGCCACACCACCGCTCGATCGCGCCCGCCTGCTGGCCGCCGCCCTGCTCTCCGAACGCGGCGAGGCATCGGGCGCCGCCGTCGCGCGCGAGCTGCTGCAGGTGCTCGGCATGCTGGAGGGCGGTGACCGCGCTGCCTTCCGCCACTACCTGGCCAGCAACTTCCTGCCCGACCCTGACAAGCTCCGCGCCGCTGCCGAGGCCTATCTGGCCGGCCCCACGCCGGAGCGGGCCGCTGCCCTCTATGAATGCGCCGAGCCACCGCGGCAGGAACTGCTGCGGCGGATGAACATGGCCCCGGGCGGCACCGCCGCGCTGGTCGCCATGCGGCAGGAGCTGCTCGGCTCGCTCAAGCGGGAGCCCGCCCTGAAGCCGCTCGACAGCGACCTGCGGCACCTCTTCGCCTCCTGGTTCAACCGCGGCTTCCTGGAGCTGCGGCGGATCGACTGGGACACGCCCGCCGCCATCCTGGAGAAGCTGATCCAGTACGAGGCGGTGCACGAGATCGATGGCTGGGACGACTTGCGCCGCCGCCTCGCGCCGGACCGCCGCTGCTTCGGCTTCTTCCATCGTGCCCTGCCGGGCGAGCCGCTGATCTTCGTCGAGGTGGCATTGGTGAAGGGTCTGACCGGTGCCATCCAGCCCCTGCTGGCGCGCGGCCGGGGCCCGGCGCCGCAGCCGCCCGAGGGGTTCGACACCGCGATCTTCTATTCGATCTCCAACTGCCAGGAGGGCCTGCGGGGCGTCTCCTTCGGCAACTTCCTGATCAAGCAGGTGGTGGAGGAACTGCAGGCTGAGCTACCGGGGCTGAAGCAGTTCTCCACGCTCTCCCCGGTGCCCGGCTTCCGCCGCTGGCTGCGCCGCCGCCTTGAGCGGGACGAGGAGGCGCTAACCCCGGAGGAGCGCGGCGCGCTTTCAGCGCTGCTGCCGGCGCCGCAGGAAGAAGCCGCCGAGGAGCCCGCGCCGCTGTCCTCTTTCGTCCTGCTGGAGCGCGTCGCGGAGGGCGAGTGGTGGCGCGAGCCGGCCCGCGAGGCCGCGCTGCGCCCGCCGCTGATGCGCCTGGCGGCCGAGTATCTCACCCGCGCCAATACCGGCATTGGCATCATCGACCCGGTGGCGCGGTTCCATCTTGGCAACGGCGCCCGGCTAGAGCGGATCAACTGGCTCGGCAACACCGCGCCGCGCGGGATGGAGGAATCCTTCGGGGTAATGGTGAACTACCTCTACGACCCCGACAGCATCGAGGCGAACCACGAGGCCTTCACCCGTTCCGGGACGGTGGTCCGCTCCGCCGTGGTCGATGCGATGCTGCCGCGCCCCCGTCTGCCCTCGCCCGCCGCGTCGACCGGGCGCGGGCGCCTGCCGCGGCTGCTCGGCGGCAGCGGCAGCAGCGAGGCCCCGGCGCCGGCCCGGCCGGAGGCTGGTGGATAAAGCCGCCCCAGGCCGGGCGCGGCCGGCTGCCGGCCGCGCTCTGCTACCGGCCGGTTTGCACATCGGCATCAAGGCTTTTAAGGCCGGCCGCGTACCGCCTCCGGGTCTAAACTTAACAAAGCAACAGGAACGTCCTCGTCATGTCTGCCTCCCTTGCCTCGATCCTGGGGCTGGTCGTGATGTTCATCCTCGGCACCGCGCTGCCGATCAACATGGGCGCGCTGGCCTTCGCCCTGGCCTTCCTGATCGGCAGCGCGTTCGTCGGGATGTCGGCCAATGCCATCCTGGCAGGCTTTCCGGGCGACCTCGTCGTCACCCTTGTCGGCATCACCTATCTTTTCGCCATCGCGCAGAAGAACGGCACGATCGACCTGCTGGTCCACTGGGCCGTGCGGGCGGTCGGCGGCCATATCGCAGCGATCCCCTGGGTGATGTTCGGCGTCGCCGCCGTGCTCACCGCGATCGGCGCGGTCAGCCCGGCGGCGGTGGCGATCATCGCGCCGATCGCGCTGCGCTTCGCCCGCCACTACCGGATCGACCCGCTGATGATGGGCCTGCTGGTGGTGCATGGCGCGCAGGGCGGCGGCTTCTCGCCGATCTCCATCTACGGCGGCATCACCAACCAGATCGTCGCCCGGGCCGGGCTGCCGGGCGACGAGACGGCGCTGTTCCTGGCCAGCTTGCTGTTCAACCTCGCGGTCGCCGTCAGCGTGTTCTTCGTCTTCGGCGGCGGCAAGCTGATCGGGCGGCGGGACACGGACCTGCATGAGGAGTTCGAGGAGGGCGGCCGCGCCAACCTGCCTGTCACCGGCCATGGCGGCACCCCCGCCGCGCCGCGTAACGGCGAGCCTCATGCGCCGCCGCAGGCCAACCGCGACCGTGTGCTGACGCTGATCGGCCTGCTGGTGCTCGGCGTCGGCTCGCTCGCCTTCAGCCTCAATGTCGGCCTGATGGCGATCAGTGTCGCCGTGGTGCTGGCGCTGCTGGCGCCGGAGGCCCAGAAGGGGGCGGTGGACAAGGTCAGCTGGTCCACCGTCCTGCTGATCGCCGGCGTGATCACCTATGTCGGGGTGCTGCAGAAAGCGGGCGCCATCGACATGGTCAGCAACAGCGTGGCCCAGCTGGGCGCGCCCCTGCTGGCGGCGCTGCTGCTGTGCTACATCGGCGGCGTGGTCTCCGCCTTCGCATCCTCGACCGGCGTGCTCGGCGCCATCATCCCGCTCGCCGTGCCCTTCCTGGCCGGTGGCGAGATCGGCGCGGTGGGCATGATCGCCTCGCTGGCCATCTCCGCCACCATCGTCGATGTCAGCCCCTTCTCGACCAATGGCGCGCTGGTGCTGGCCAATGCGCCGGAGGGCGAGCGGGACCGCCTGTTCCGCCGCTTCCTGATCTATAGCGGCCTGGTGGTGATCGCCGGCCCGCTGCTCGCCTGGGCGGTGCTGATCGTGCCAGGATGGCTGTGACCGCCCCCGCCGCGTTTCCCCGGCCCGCGCGCAAGCAGAGCCCGCGCGCGGCCGCCATTGCTTCGACGCCAGAACAACATGGAAGGCAGACGTCATGAGTGAGGCAAGTCCCGCCACCCCCTCCGGCCCGCTGAAGGGGCTGCGCGTTGTCGATCTGACGCGGGTGCTGGCCGGCCCCACCTGCACCCAGATGCTGGCCGACCTCGGCGCCGAGGTGATCAAGATCGAGCGGCCCGAGGCGGGCGACGACACGCGCGGCTTTGCGCCGCCCTATGTGCCGAACACCCGGGAGAGCGCCTATTTCGTCGGCGTCAATCGCAACAAGAAGTCGCTGACGCTGGACATCGCCAGGCCCGAGGGGCAGGCGATCGTCCATAAGCTACTGGAGACGGCCGACATCCTGGTTGAGAACTTCAAGGTCGGCGCGCTGGCGAAGTACGGGCTTGGCTGGGAGCAACTTAAGGAGAAGTATCCCGGCCTGATCTACTGCTCGATCACCGGCTTCGGCCAGACCGGCCCCTATGCGCCGCGCCCCGGCTACGACGCGCTGGTCCAGGCCATGGGCGGGGTGATGAGCCTGACCGGCGAGCCGGATGGCGAGCCGCAGAAGGTCGGCATTCCCGTCGCCGATCTCTTCGCCGGCCTCTACGGCACCATCGGCATCCTGGCCGCGCTGCGCCACAAGCAGGCGACGGGGCAGGGGCAGCAGATCGATATCGGCATGCTGGACACCCATGTCGCCTGGCTGGCGAACCAGGGCATGAACTACCTGGCCACCGGCGAGAACCCGCCGCGCCTCGGCAACCAGCACCCGAATATCGTGCCGTACCAGGTCTTCCCGACTTCGGACGGCTACATGGTGCTCTCCATCGGGAACGACCCGACCTTCGAGCGCTTCTGCAAGAATTTCGGGCTGGAACACCTGCTGGCCGACGAGCGCTACGCCACCAACGCCGCCCGCGTGGGCAACCGCGCCCTGGTGACGGAGACGCTGACGGCCGTCACGAAGACCATGCCCACCAAGGAGTGGATCGCGAAGCTGGAGGCACTGAAGATCGGTTGCGGCCCGATCAACACGCTGAAGGACGTCTTTGCCGACCCGCATGTGGTGGCGCGGAACATGGTGGTGGAGATGCCGCATGCCTCGGGCGAGACGGTGAAGGTCATCGCCAATCCGGTGAAGCTCTCGGCCACGCCGCCCGACTACCGTTCCGCCCCGCCGCTGCTCGGGCAGCACAGCGAGGCGGTGTTGGGCGGGCTTGGCTACTCGGCCGAGCAGATCGCCGCGCTGCGGGAGCAGGGCATCGTCTGAGACTGTCCGGCCCGGCCGTCGTGGCCGGGCCGCGCGCGGTGCAACCCAGCCGCCAAGTCCACGTTGGCTTCCTCGCGTAGCCTGGCCTCCTGGCCGGACCCGAGGAGAACTCACATGCATCTTCTGTCGCGCCGCGCGAGCCTGCTGCTTCCGCTCGGCCTGGCCGGGCTGGCCTCCGCCTGTGCCACCGCCCCCGAATCCCTCCCTCCCGCCGATCCCACAGGCCGTGCCGACGCCGAGATGCGGGCGCTGCTGGAGAGCCTGCAGGCGCTGCGCCCGAAGCCGATCGAGACGCTCAGCCCCGCCGAGGCGCGCCTGCAACCGACCATGGCGGATGCCGTGAAGCACCGCCTGAGCGCCCTGGGCCGTTCCGACGCGCCGCAGCCGCTGCCGGTGGTTCAGGACCTGCAGATTCCTGGCCCCGCCGGACCGCTGATGGCGCGGCTCTACAGCCCGGTCGAGCGGCCCCGCTCCGGCCAGGCAGCGCGCCCGCTGATGCCGATGATCGTCTATTTCCATGGTGGCGGCTGGGTGATCGGCAGCCTGGACGCCTACGACGCCTCGGCGCGCGCCCTGGCCGCGGAAGCCCAGGCCGTGGTGCTGGCCGTGCACTATCGCCAGTCGCCGGAGGCCAAGTTCCCCGCGGCGGTGAACGATGCCTATGCCGGCTATCTCTGGGCATTGCAGAACGCTGCGCAGTTCGGCGCCGACCTCTCGCGCGTCGCGGTGGTGGGCGAGAGCGCCGGCGGCAACCTGGCGATCAACGTCGCCATGGCGGCCCGCGAGGCGCGCACACCGCTGCCGGTGGCCATGGGCCTGATCTATCCGGTGGCCGGCACCGACATGACCACGCCCTCTTATGTCGAGAACGCCAATGCCAAGCCGCTGAACGCGGCGATGATGCGCTGGTTCTTCGACAAGTACGTCAACAGCCCGAGCGACCTGCAGGACACCCGCCTGAACGTCTACGGCCGGGCGGAGCTGCGCGGCCTGCCCAAGGCGATCATCATCACCGCCGAGATCGATCCGCTGCGCAGCGACGGCATGCTGCTGGCCGAGCGCCTGCGGCAGGCCGGCGTGACGGTGGTGGCGCAGGACTTTCCGGGCGTCACGCACGAGTTCTTCGGCGTCAGCCCCTTCGTGCTGCGCAAGGCGGGCGACGCCCAACGCTTCATGGCGGGCGAGTTGCAGTCGGCCTTCGCGCTGCCGGCGCCGGCGGTGGTGGTGCCGGAACGGGTCCGGGACCGCGCGCGGCGCGGCTGAGGGCTGCCTGTCCAGGTTTCGCTTGATCCTGCGCTCCGCCCCCACGGCCGCGGGAACAAGGTCGGCCAGGGGAGTCGACTCCCGGAGTGCGGCTCCCGGGGTGCAGCTCCCCTGGCTATTCGCGCGGGCCTTTCACGTTGGAGGCGGAGACGCCACTCTCCCATCCGGACCGGCCCGCCCGACCTCCGCTCCTACCGGAGCGGCCGCCCGGCGGCGCCCTCACGCAAGACGAGGAGCCTGGAGATGGAAATGCGGCAGCTCGGCCGCTCGGGCCTGAAGGTTTCGCCGCTCTGCTTCGGCGGCAATGTGTTCGGCTGGACGGCAAACGAGGCGGATTCCTTCCGCCTGCTCGACCGCTTCGTCGATGCCGGCTTCAACTTCATCGACACGGCCGATGTCTATTCCCGCTGGGCGCCGGGCCACCAGGGCGGGGAGTCGGAGACGGTCATCGGCAATTGGCTGGCGCGCAGCGGCAAGCGGGGCCGGGTGGTGATCGCCACCAAGCTCGGCATGGAGATGGGGCCGGACCGGAAGGGCCTTTCCGCCGCCTATATCCGCCGCGCCGTGGAGGAGTCGCTACGCCGGCTCAGGACCGACGTCATCGACCTCTACCAGTCCCACAAGGATGACCCGGAGACACCGCTAGAGGAGACGCTCGGCGCCTATGCGGAGCTGATCAAGGCGGGGAAGGTGAGGGCGATCGGCGCCTCCAATTACGAGGCGCCCCGGCTGAAGGCGGCGCTCAAGGCGAGTGCCCGCCACAGCCTGCCACGCTACGAGAGCCTGCAACCCCACTACAACCTGGTGGAGCGGGCGCATTACGAGTCCGGGCTGGAGGCGCTCTGCCGCGAAGAGGGGCTTGGGGTGATCCCCTATTTCTCTCTCGCCGCCGGTTTCCTCACCGGCAAGTACCGCTCCTTCAAGGATCTGGGGCAGAGCCCGCGCGGGCAGGGCGTGGCCAAGTATCTCGACGAGCGGGGCATCGGCATCCTGGCCGCCCTGGACGAGGTGGCGGCGCGTCATAAGGCCAAGCCGGCGCAGGTGGCACTGGCTTGGCTGGTGGCCCGGCCCGGCATCACGGCACCGATCGCCAGTGCGACCCGACTGGAGCAACTAGAGGAGCTGATCGGCGCCGCCGAGCTGCGCCTCTCGCCCGAAGACATCGAGCGGCTGAACCGGGCCAGCTAGAACGCCAAAAGAGAAAAGCCGCAGGAACAGGCGCTTACACGCCGTTTCTGCAGCTTCGCTGAACACGAACGAAGCTGTGAGAGGCTGCTTTGCGGGGGGAGCGAGGAGGTGGGCTGCCCATCGGAGGGCCACCCAGCCAGCCGGCGAACGCAAGATCGCCGCGCCATTTCTGCCCTCGGGAAAGCTTTAAACTCAGGGGCTTGTAAGAAAATGCTCCCGGCCTGGATCGGCCGGGAACGGAGCTTCAGCCCGCCCGGAGCCGCTGGGCTGCCTCGATGGCGAAATAGGTCAGCACGCCATTCGCCCCGGCGCGCTTGAAGGCGAGCAGGCTTTCCATCATCGCCTTCTCATGATCCAGCCAGCCGTTGCGCACGGCCGCCATGATCATCGCGTACTCGCCACTGACCTGATAGGCGAAGGTCGGCACCGCAAAGCGCTCCTTCACCCTCTGGATGATGTCGAGATAGGGCATCCCCGGCTTCACCATGACCATGTCCGCGCCTTCCGCGAGGTCGAGCGCCACCTCGCGCAGCGCCTCGTCGGTATTCGCCGGGTCCATCTGGTAGGTCTTCTTGTCGCCCTTCAGGGCGCCGCCGGAGCCTACCGCGTCGCGGAAGGGGCCGTAGAAGGCGGAGGCGTATTTCGCCGCATAGGACATGATGCGGGTGTGGATCAGCCCCTGCGCATCCAGCGCCGCGCGGATGGCGCCGACGCGGCCGTCCATCATGTCGGAGGGGGCGATGACATCGATCCCCGCCTCGGCCTGCACCACGGCCTGGGCGGTCAGCACCTCCAGGGATTCGTCATTGTCCACATAGCCGTTGCGGATTACGCCGTCATGACCGTGGTCGGTATAAGGGTCGAGCGCCACGTCCCCAACAAGGCCGATCTGGGGGAATTTCTCCTTCAGCAACCGGGAGGCCCGGCACATCAGGTTCTCCGGATTGCGTGCCTCGGTGCCCTCGGCATTCTTCTTCTCGGCTGGCGTCGCCGGGAAGAGTGCCAGGGCCGGGATGCCCAGCTCCGCTGCCGGGGCCACATGCGCCTCCAGCCGGTCCAGCGTCACGCGCTGCACGCCCGGCATGGAGCCGACCTCAGTGACGGTCTCGCGCCCCTCCATGACGAAGATCGGCCAGATCAGGTCATCCACCGAGAGGCGGTTCTCCGCCACCAGCCGCCGCGTCCAGGCGTCATTGCGGTTGCGGCGGGGGCGGATGGCAGGGAAGGCGCCGTGGTAGGCGGCTGGGGCGGGAGCGGTCATGCAGTCTCTCCTGCGGCGACCAGCGCCTGGTCGAGGTCGGCCAGGATGTCGTCGATGTGCTCGATGCCGATGGAGAGGCGCACATAACCCGGCGTGACGCCCGCCGCCAGTTGCTCCTCGGCGGAAAGCTGGCTGTGCGTCGTAGTGCCGGGATGGATCGCCAGGCTGCGCGCATCGCCGATATTGGCGACGTGGTAGAACAGTCGCAGCGCCTCGATGAAGCGGCGGCCAGCCTCGATGCCACCTTTCAGCTCGAAGCCGAGCAGGCTGCCGAGGCCACTCTTGAGATGCGCTTCCGCCCGCCGCCGCGCCTCGCCCTGCGCCACGGAGGGATGGATCACCCGCGTCACCGCCGGGTGTCCGGACAGGTAGGCGGCGACGCGCAGGGCATTGGCGCATTGCCGCTCCATCCGCAGCGGCAGGGTTTCCAGCCCTTGCAGGAAGAGGAAGGCGTTCATCGGGCTCATGGCCGCACCGACGTCGCGCAGCAGGCAGGTCCGCATCCGCAGGATATAGGCGATCGGGCCCAGCGGCTTCGCCGTCTCGGTCCAGACGGCGCCGTGATAGGAAGGGTCGGGCTGGTTCAGGGTGGGGAAGCGGTCGCGATGCGCCGCCCAGTCGAAATTGCCGCCATCCACCACCACGCCCCCTATGCTGGTGCCATGGCCGCCGATCCATTTGGTGGTCGAGTGCATGACGATGGCGGCGCCGTGCTGCAGGGGGCGGCAGAGCACCGGTGCCGAGGTGTTGTCCATGATCAGCGGAATGCCGAGCTTGCGCCCCAGCGCCGCCACCTCGGCAATGGGGAAGACCTCCAGCGCCGGGTTGGGCAGGGTTTCGGCATACCAAGCGCGGGTGCGCGCGTCGGAGGCGCGGGCGAAGGCCTCGGGGTCGCCCGGCTCCACGAAGCGAACTTCGATACCGAACTGCTTGAGAGTATTGGCGAAGAGGTTCCAGGTGCCGCCATAGATGGCCGTGGAGGAGACGATGTTGTCTCCCGCCGAGCAGAGATTCATCACGCTGAAGGTGCTGGCCGCCTGGCCGGAGCCCACCGCCAGCGCCGCCACCCCGCCCTCCAGCGCCGCGATGCGCTTCTCCAGCACATCCACGGTGGGGTTCATGATGCGGGTGTAGATATTGCCCAGTTCCTCCAGCGCGAAGAGGCGCGCGGCATGGCCGGTGTCCTGGAACTGATAGCTGGTAGTCTGGTAAATCGGCACCGCCACCGAGCCCGTCGTCGGGTCCGCCCGCCATCCGGCGTGCAGGGCGATGGTCTCGGGGTGGGTGTAGCTGTCGCTGGCCATGGCCTGCCTCCCATTCCTTTGCCGCCGTGGTGCCATGTCGGCGTGCCGTGGGCAAACGGCGTCGGCTGCCGCCGTGGGAGAAGATGGCGCGCCTTCAAGAGTTACGGAGGAAAGAAGCCTGCGCGACCGCACATGCCGGGGTTGCGCGCAAGCTTTGGTGGCACGAGTTTCCCCCATCAACAAGGCGTGGTAACGGAGGCGCCATGAATCCGGCCAGCACCCCTATCGCCCTTGGCGCCGACCATGCCGGCGTCGCCCTGAAGGATAGCCTGCGGGCCGCTCTGGAGGCGGCCGGCCATCCGGTGCTCGACTTCGGCACGCATGGGGCGGCGAGCTGCGACTATGCCGATTTCGCCCACCCGGTGTCGGATGCCGTGAGCACGGGCAAGGCGAAGTTCGCGGTCCTGGTCTGCGGCACGGGCATCGGCATGGCCATCGCCGCCAACCGCCATCCGGCCATCCGCGCGGTGGTGGTGCACAACACGACCGAGGCGCGCCTGACCCGCGCCCACAACGACGCCAACGTCGCCTGCTTCGGGGCCCGCACCATGGGGCCGGAAGTGGTGCTGGACGCGCTTTCCGCTTTCCTCACCACGCCTTATGAGGGTGGTCGGCATGACCGGCGCATCGCCAAGCTGACACCCGGCGCCCGTCCGCAGGAGGCCTGAACCCATGAACGAGCTGTCCCCCGCGCACGGCACCGGCCGTTTCTTCGCCGCGCCGCTCAACGAGGCCGATCCGGAGATCGCCGGCCTGATCGGCCGCGAGCTGACCCGCCAGCAGGACGGGATCGAGCTGATCGCCTCCGAGAACATCGTCTCCCGCGCGGTGCTGGAGGCGCAGGGCTCAGTATTGACCAACAAGTACGCCGAGGGCCTGCCGGGCAAGCGCTACTACGGCGGCTGCGAGTTCGTGGACGAGGTCGAGACGCTGGCCATCGAGCGCGCCAAGCGGCTCTTCGGTTGCGGCTTCGCCAATGTGCAGCCGCATTCCGGCGCGCAGGCGAACATGGCCGTGTTCTTCGCGCTGATGCAGCCGGGCGACACCTTCATGGGCCTCGACCTCGCCGCCGGCGGGCACCTGACCCATGGCTCGCACGTCAACTACTCCGGCAAGTGGTTCAAGGTCGCGCCCTACACGGTGGGCCGCGAGACCGGCACCATCGACATGGAGGAGGTGGCCCGCATCGCCCGCGAGAGCCGCCCCAAGGTGATCGTCGCCGGCGGCTCCGCCTATTCCCGCGCCTGGGACTTCGCCCGCTTCCGCGCGATCGCCGACGAGGTGGGCGCCTGGTTCATGGTGGACATGGCGCATTTCGCCGGGCTCGTGGCCGGCGGCGCGCATGACAGCCCGTTCCCGCACGCGCATGTCGTCACCACGACGACGCACAAGACGCTGCGCGGCCCGCGCGGCGGCATGATCCTGACCAATGACGAGGCGCTGGCGAAGAAGCTGAACAGCGCCGTCTTCCCGGGCCTCCAGGGCGGCCCGCTGGAGCATGTCATCGCCGCCAAGGCGGTGGCCTTCGGCGAGGCGCTGCGCCCCGAGTTCCGCGCCTATGCCGCGGCTGTCGTGGCCAATGCCAAGGCGCTGGCCGCCGAGCTGGTGGCCCAGGGCGCGGGCATCGTGACGGGCGGCACCGACAACCACCTGATGCTGGTGGACCTGCGCCCGATGAACCTGACCGGCAAGGCCGCCGAGGCCGCGCTGGGCCGCGCCCACCTGACCTGCAACAAGAACGCCATTCCCTTCGACCCGGCGAAGCCCGCCGTCACCTCCGGCATCCGCCTCGGCACGCCGGCTGGCACCACGCGCGGTCTGGGCGAGGCGGAGTTCCGCGAGATCGGGCGCATGATCGGCCAGGTGCTGACCGGCCTCTCCCGCGCCAACGATCCCGAGGGCAACGCCGCGGTGGAGAAGGACGTCGGCGCCCGCGTGCTCGACCTCTGCAACCGCTTCCCGATCTATCGCGCCTGAGGCGGGCAGGGCAGGAGGGCCGAAGGCGATGCGCTGTCCCTTCTGCGGCAGCGAGGACACGCAGGTGAAGGACAGCCGTCCCGCCGATGACGGGGCGGCGATCCGGCGCCGGCGCTCCTGCCCCTCCTGCGGCGCGCGCTTCACCACCTTCGAGCGCGTCACGCTGCGCGAGCTGACGGTGGTGAAGGCGGATCAGCGCCGCGTGCCCTTCGACCGCGACAAGCTCGCCCGCTCGATCCGCATCGCGCTGCGCAAGCGGCCGGTGGACGAGGATCGGGTGGAGCGGATCGTCAACGGCATCCAGCGTCGCCTGGAAGCCGAGGGTGAGAGCGAGATCAGCAGCCGCACCATCGGCGAGATGGTGATGGAGACGCTCAAGGAACTCGACCAGGTGGCCTATGTGCGCTTCGCCTCGGTCTATCGCAACTTCAGCGAGGCCAAGGACTTCCAGGCCTTTCTTGGCTCGCTGGACCCTCACGGAAACGGCTGAACGCATCGTGGTCAAGCTCTTCCATCCCGCGGCGCTGGCCGTCGGGGGCCTTTCCGCCATCTCCTTCCCGGGCGCCCTGCCGCTGCGGGCCGCCCGCGTGGCCGACCATGCGGCGCTGGCCGCGCTGGCGGCGGAGGCTTTCGCGCAGGGGGCGGCGGCCCTGGTGCCGGCCCGGCTGCGGGGCAGTGCCAATGCGGCGCGCTTCCGGGCCCTGTTTGCCGCGGGCGGGCCGCTGCTGCTGGCCGAGGATGGCGAGGGCCAGCCGCTGGGCTGCATCCTCGCCGAACCGCTCGCCGAGGGCGGCACCGCGCGGCTCACCGGCCTCTGGGTGGCGCCGCAGGCCGCCGGCCAGGGCATCGGCTCCGCCCTGCTGGAAGCCATGGAGACACTGCTGGCCGCCGAAGGCGCCGAGACGCTGCGGGTGCGGGTGCCAAGCGGCAACCTGCGCGCGCTCGGCCTGTTCCGCCGCCGTGGCTACGCCATGCAAGCGGCCGGGAAGCGGAGCGAGCCGGTGCTTGGCGCGCTGCTGCCGCATTGCATGCTGACCAAGCCGCTGCCGGCCCCGCTCAGCGCCGCCGCATGAGCCCGCCGCCCGCCTCCCCGGTGCTGGCGCAGGACGTGGCGCATATGCGCGCGGCCCTGGCGCTGGCCGCGCGGGGGCTGGGCAATACCTGGCCGAATCCCGCCGTGGGCTGCGTCATCGTGCGGGACGGCGTGGTGGTCGGGCGCGGCTGGACGGCGCCCGGCGGCCGCCCGCATGCCGAGACGGAGGCACTGGAGCGTGCTGGTGGCGCCGCCCGTGGCGCCACCGCCTATGTGACGCTGGAGCCCTGCTGCCACTGGGGCCGCACACCGCCCTGCACGGATGCCCTGGTCGCCGCCGGGGTCGCGCGCGTGGTCGTCGCCCTGCGCGACCCGGACCCGCGCGTCGATGGCGCCGGGCTGGAGCGGCTGCGCGCCGCCGGCGTGGCGGTGAGCGTCGGCGTGCTGGAGGAGGAGGCGCGGGCGCTGAACGCCGGCTTCATCATGCGGCTGGAGGAGGGCCGCCCACTGGTGACGCTGAAGCTGGCGAGCACGCTGGACGGCCGCATCGCCACCCGCACCGGCGAGAGCCAGTGGATCACCGGCCCCGCGGCGCGCCGCGCCGCCCATGCCTTGCGCGGCCGGCATGACGCGGTGCTGGTCGGCAGCGGCACCGCCGTCGCGGATGATCCGGACCTTTCCTGCCGCATCCCGGGCTTCGCGCCCGTGCCGACCGTCCGCGTGGTAGCGGATGCCCGGCTGCGGGTGCTGCCCACCGCCCGCCTGTTCCAGGGTCCGGGGCCGGTCTGGATCGCCACCCGTGCCGGCCACCCCGAGGCGCCGCTGGCGGCGCTGCGCGCGGCCGGCGCCGAGATCGTCGAGGTGCCCGAGGCGGAGGCAGGCCCGGGCCTGGACGTCGCCGCCCTGCTGCGGGCCCTGGCCGCGCGCGGCCTGACCCGCGTGCTGGCCGAGGGTGGCGCCGCCCTGGCCGCCGGCCTGCTGCGCGCCGGCCTGGTGGACCGGCTCGCCTGGTTCCATGCGCCCGCGGTGATGGGCGCGGATGGAAGGCCGGCGGCGGACGCCCTGCCGTTGGAGGTTCTCGCCGCGATGCCCAGATATCGCCGCGTCGGCCTGGCGCCACTGGGGCCGGACCTGCTCAGCGAGTTCGTCACCGAGAGATATGGGGCCGCCTGAATGTTCACGGGCATCATCACCGCCACCGGCACCGTTGCCGGCATCGAGCCGATCGGCGCGGGGGAGGATGGTAAGGGGCATGACATGCGCCTCGCCATCGACACCCCGGCCGGCTGGCTGGAAGGCGCGGCCATCGGTGCCTCGATCGCCTGCTCCGGCTGCTGCCTGACCGTGGTGACGCTGGAGACCGACCGCTTCACCGTCGAGGTCTCGGGCGAGACCCTGTCCAGGACGACGCTGGACCAGTGGCGGCAGGGCAGCCGCATCAACCTGGAGCGCGCGTTGCGCATGGGCGACGAGATGGGCGGCCATGTCGTCTCCGGCCATGTGGACGGCGTCGCCGAGGTGCTGTCCGTGACGCCGGAGAACGGCTCGCTGCGTATGCTGTTCCAGCTTCCGCAGGGGCTCGCGCCCTTCGTCGCGCCCAAGGGCTCGATCACCATCGAGGGTGTCTCGCTGACGGTGAACGAGGTCGAGGGCGCCAGCTTCGGGGTCAACCTGATCCCCCATACCGCGGCCGTCACTACCTTGGGCGAGCTGCGGCCGGGCCAGCCGGTGAATGTCGAGATCGACATGCTGGCGCGCTATGTCGCACGGCTGCGTCAGTTCAACGCGAAGGATCTCACCGCATGACCGTCCTGACGAGCCGCACCTCCTTTGCCGACTTCCTGAGCCCGACGGAGGAGCTGCTGGAGGAGGCGCGCTGTGGGCGCATGTTCATCCTGGTCGATGACGAGGACCGGGAGAACGAGGGCGACCTCGTCATCCCCGCGCAGTTCGCGACGCCCGACGCCATCAACTTCATGGCCCGCCACGCCCGCGGCCTGATCTGCCTGGCGATGACCAAGGCGCGCGTGGAGCAGCTCGGCCTGCCGCTGATGGCGCAGAGCAACGGCACGCGCCACCAGACCGCCTTCACTGTCTCCATCGAGGCGCGAGACGGTGTCACCACCGGCATCTCCGCCGCCGACCGCGCCCGCACCGTGGCCGTGGCCATCAACCCCGAGGCGGGGCGCGACGAGATCGTGACGCCGGGCCATGTCTTCCCCCTGGTGGCGCGCGAGGGCGGCACCCTGGTGCGCGCCGGCCATACCGAGGCGGCGGTGGATTTCGCGCGCCTCGCCGGGCTCAACCCGGCCGGCGTGATCTGCGAGATCATGAACGAAGACGGCACCATGGCTCGCATGCCGGACCTGGTGGCCTTCGCGCAGCACCACGGGCTGAAGCTCGGCACCATCGCCGACCTGATCGCGCATCGCCGCCGCACCGAGCGGCTGGTCCGCCGCGTCCAGGAGGGCCTGCTGCCGGAGGCGCCCGGCGGCGAGTGGCGCATCATCGTCTATGCCAATGCCCTGGAATACGGCGAGCACATCGCCCTGGTGAAGGGCGACCTTTCGCGCGGCGGCCCGGCGCTGGTGCGCATGCACGCGGTCAACCTGTTCACCGACATCGTCGGCCCGCATGGGCCCCGCGAATTGCAGGCCGCCATGCGCGAGATCGGCGAGGCCGGGCGCGGCGTGGTGGTGCTGATCCGCGAGGTCACGCCGACTGCCCTTTCCGAGCGGGTGCGCGACGGCCGCCAGCGCCCCATCCGGCCCGAGCTGCGTGACTACGGCATCGGTGCGCAGATCCTGGCCGATCTCGGCGTGCATGAGATGATTCTGCTAACCAACCATCCCAAGGCCATTGTCGGCCTGGAGGGCTACGGCCTGACCGTGGCCGAGACACGACCGATCGAGGAAGGCGCCGCATGAGCACCATCGACGCGCCGGAGCGCGCCACCCCTGCCATCCCAGGCCCTGCGCCGCGCATTCTGCTGATCCAGGCGCCCTACTACGTAGCCGTCGTCGGCGGCATGCGGCGCGGCGCCGAGCGGGTGCTGGCCGAGGTCGGTGCCAACCTGGAGGTGGTGGACGTCGCCGGCGCCTATGAGCTGCCGGCGGCGCTGCGCATGGCGCAAAAGGTCGCGCCGGGCTGGGACGGCTTCCTGCTGCTCGGCTGCGTGGTGAAGGGCGAGACGGACCACTACCAGTTCATCTGCGAGGCCGTTTGCCAGGGCGTGATGGACATTGCCGGCGAGACGGGCATCCCGCTCGGGTTTGGCCTGCTGACGGTGGAGAATCTGGCCCAGGCCGAGGCCCGCAGCGCCGAGGATCGTCACAACAAGGGTGCCGAGGCGGCGCATGCGCTGCTCGGCCAGATCGCCCTGGGGCGGAAGTGGGGCCTGCGATGAACGCGAACCCTGCCAGGCCCACGCGCCGCCCGGCCGTCCAGGGCCGCCCGCGCACCGGCTCCCGCGTCGCCGCCATCCAGGCGCTGTTCCAGAGCGAGCAGGCCGGCGAAACCACGGAGACGGTGATCGACCAGTTCGTGCGGCACCGCATCGGCCCCGATGCTGGAGGCTATGAGGATGGCCGCGTGCCGTTGGCCGATGTGCCGCTCTTTGCCGAATTGGCGCGCGGCGTGGCGCGACAGTCCGAAAGCCTGGACGCCATCGTTGCCGGCTATCTGGCGAAGGACTGGACCATGGCGCGGCTCGACCCGGTGCTGCGCGCCCTGCTGCGTGCCGCCGCCTATGAGCTGTCATCCGGCTCCGAGCCGCCGGCGCGAGTGGTCATCAACGAGTACATGGACATCGCGCACGGGTTCTTCGGTGGCGAGGAGCCGCGCTTCGCCAATGGCGTGCTGGATGCCATGGCCCGCGCGCTGCGTCCGGACGAGTTCCAACGCTGAAGCCACCGCCGGGGAGGGATCGCTCCCCGGGTTCGCAGCTGGCCGGAGGGACTGGCATCCCCGCGCGGCGCCACGCAGAGTGACGGGATGAGCCTGCCGCCTGAATTCGCCCTGATCGCCCGCCATTTCCGGCCTCTCGCCGGCCCGGGCGCCCTCGACCTTCTCGACGACGCCGCATTGCTGGCCCCGCCCCCCGGGCGGGAGCTGGTGCTGGCCGCCGATGCCATGGTGGCTGGCGTGCATTTCCTGCCGGATGACCCACCGGAGACGATCGGTCGCAAGCTGCTGCGCACCAACCTCTCCGATCTCGCGGCCATGGGGGCCGCGCCACTTGGCTACCTGCTGACGACGGCCCTGCCGCGCGGCACCGGGGAAGCCTGGCTCGCCGCCTTCGCCGCCGGGCTGCGGGAGGACCAGGCGGAGTTCGGCCTTTCCCTGCTGGGGGGCGACACGGTGTCCACCTCGGGGCCCGTGGCACTGTCGCTGACCATCCTCGGGCATGTCGCGCCCGGCGCTGCGCTGCGCCGGGTCGGGGCAGCGCCGGGGCAGGATGTCTGGGTTTCCGGCAGCATCGGTGACGGCACGCTGGGGCTCGCGGTGCTGAAAGGGGAACTGCCCGGCGATGCCAAGGGATGGCTCGCCGCGCGCTACCGTACGCCGCACCCGCGCCTGCCGCTGGGGCAGGCGCTGGTGGGACTGGCGACCGCCGCGATGGATGTCTCCGACGGGCTGGTGCAAGACCTCGGGCATCTCTGCCGCGCCGCCGGCTGCGGCGCTGAGTTGCAGGCCGCTGCGGTGCCGCTTTCCGAGGCCGCGGCAACGCTGCTGCGCGGCCAGCCGGACCTGCTGCCCCGGCTGCTGACGGGCGGCGACGACTATGAGCTGCTCTTCGCCGCGCCGCCCGAGGCGGCGGCCGGGATCGCCGCGCGCGCGGCCGCCTGTGGCGTGGCCGTGACCCGAATCGGCCATTTCGTGTCGGGCGAGGCCGTGGTGACGGTGCGGGACGCGCGCGGGGCGCCGCTGCGCCTCGACCATGGGGGCTGGAGCCATTTCTGAGGGTGGGGCTCGGGCGGCCCTGCGGCCGCCCGAGGCGAAGCGTGCCCGTGCCGTTCAGGACGTGGCGGGCTGCGCTCGGAACGAGCCGGTGGCCCAGAGGGTGAGGGCGGCGGCGAGCAGCGGCGGCAGGGACACCCAGCACACCATCTCCCACCCATAGCTGTTCAGCAGCCCGCCCGAGGCGAAAGAGCCGATCACCATCAGCCCGAAAATCAGGAAGTCGTTCAGGCTCTGGACCTTCGCCCGCTCCTCCGGGCGGTGGCATTCCACCACCATGGCGGATGCGCCGACGAAGCCGAAGTTCCAGCCGAGGCCGAGGAAGATCAGCGTCAGCCAGAAATGGCCGACCGAGATGCCGGTGAGGCCGGTCGCGGCCGCGCAGGCGGTCAGGAGCAGGCCGGCGGTCACCACGCGGGGCGCCCCGAAGCGCGCGATGATGCGGCCGGTGAAGAAGGAGGGGCCGTACATGGCGATCACATGCCATTGCAGCCCGAGATTCGCGTCGTCCTGGGACAGCCCGCAGAGGCGCATCGCCAGCGGGGCGGAGGTCATGACCAGGTTCATGATCAGGTAGGAGATCACGCCGGCCGTGACGGCGCTCACGAAGCGCGGCTGGCGGGCGATCTCCGAGAGGGGGCGGCCGCGCTCGCCGGCCTCGGTCGCCTTCGGCCTCGGCAGTTCGACCCCGGCAAGGACGAGGGCACAGAGGACCGCGACGCCGGCCTGGGCGAGGTAGGTCGGGACGAAGAGATAGGGCGGCCAGAGGTCCATCGTGTGGGTGACGAGCTGCGGCCCGATCACCCCGGCGAAGACGCCGCCCGCCATGACGGCGGATATGGCCCTGGCGCGCCGGGCGGGCGGGACGCAGTCGGCCGCGGCGAAGCGGAAGGTCAGCACGACGGCCGCATAGGCGCCGCCAAAGAAAGTCGCGAGGCAGAACAGCCAGAAGGAAGCGACAAGCACCGCCAGCGCCGCCAGCACGCCGACGAGGACACCGCAGCCCGTGCCGAGCATGAAGGCGGCGCGACGGCCATATCGCTGCGCCAGTGCGCCGGCGGGCAGGGTGCAGGCGGCCATGCCGACCACGAAGATGGTGATCGGGAGAGTGGCCAGCGCCTTGTCTGGCGCCAGCGTGTTGCCCACGACCGCGCCGGTTGCATAGACGATCGTGGCATTGGCCCCGGCCAGAGCCTGGGCGACAGCGAGCCGGGTGACGTTCCCCCGCTCATTTGGTAGTACCGCCAGTGAGGCGGCTTGCGCTTCCTTGGTCATGCCGCCTTATACGAACATTTAGGAGGTTACGGCCAAGGCAGGGCAGATGGGCTGCCACGCGCCGGCGGCAGGCCGGCCAAGCCTCCTTGAGCGGCGGTCCGCATGGAAACCAGGTTTTCCGATCCGTCGACCCAGACGCTGTCGCCACTGCCCGAGGCCGTGAGCGCCCTCGCGACACGCCTCGGTGCCACCGGAGCACCTCAGCTCTCGGCGGTAGAGCTGACCCAGTCCGGCACCATGCGCGGATCGCCGGAAGGCCGGCCGTTGCGATTCTCCGCGTTCCAGCACATCGACCTCCGGCGATGCGCCTTCTCCTGGCACGCCAGTGTGGGGCCGCTCGGCTGCGTCTCCGTCGTGGATGCGCTGGAGGAAAGCGAGGCACAGCTTGATCTGCGGCTTCTGCGCGTCATTCCCCTCGGCAGCGCGGCGGCCAGCCCGGCACTGACCAAGGGCGAGATCATGCGCTACCTGGCGGAACTCGCCTGGGCGCCCGACGCCATCCTAATGAACCCCGAACTGAGCTGGCAGGTGGTGGACGAGCGGCGCCTGCGTGTCCGCGCCGGCCATGGGGCGGGACGCGGCGAGGTCACGCTGCAGCTCGATGTGCAGGGGCGGATCACTGAGGTGACGGCGGATGACCGGCCGCGCGAGGAGGGAGATGGTTTTGTCGAGCGGCCCTGGCGCGGCCGCTTCGGCGACTATCGCCAGCACCAGGGGCGCTGGATTCCCTTTGCCGCCGAGGTCGACTGGGTGCTGGAGGGGCAGCCCTTCACCACCTGGAGCGCCGTGGTCCACAGCTGGGAGATGGCTTGAGGAAGGGCGCCGGGCGCCTAGGCGGCGCCCCAGGGCGGCGGTGGATCTTCCGCCGGCGGCCGGCCGCGTCGCATCCGGCCGCGGGAAAGCTCCGTCACTACGCCGTGTAGCGTGCGCAGCTCCTGCTCGGTCACCTCGCCCCGCTGGAACCAGTGGCGGAGGTTGCGCACCATGCCCGGGCGCTTGGGAAGATTGTCGAGGAAGCCGCTGGCATCCAGCTCGGCCACCAAGCGGTTGAGGAAGCCCTCCAGCTCGCCCTTGGTGGCCACATGCGTCTCGTTGGTGACGAGCTGGCGGGGCGGTGTGCGGTCCTCGGCGGCGTTCCACCACTCATAGGCCAGGATCATCACCGCCTGGGCCAGGTTCAGCGACATGTGGTCCGGGTTCAGCGGATAGCGCACCCAGGTATCGGCATGCGCCATGTCGTCATTCTCCAGCCCGGCGCGCTCCGGGCCGAACAGCACGGCGCTGCGCAGGCCACGGCCCCGGCAGATCTCCACGAGGTCCTCTGCGGCGGAGCGAGCCGTCCGCAGAGGCGTGATGACATGGCGCAGGCGGGGACAGGTGGCGAAGACGCGGTGGCAGTCCGCCACCGCCTCGGCGACCGTGGCATGCACCGTCGCGGCATCCAGGATGCGGTCGGCGCCGGAAGAGGCGAACCAGGCGCGCTCCTGCGGCCAGCCGTCGCGCGGCGCCACCAGCCGCAGATGGAACAGCCCGCCATTCGCCATGGCGCGGGCCGCCGTGCCGATGTTCTCGGCCAATTGCGGCCGCACCAGCACGACGATCGGGCTCTCGCCCGGCAATGGCTTCAGGTCGGCGCCACCGTCGCGGCCGGTCATGGGCGGGTCATCCTCACAGGCTGAAGGGCTGGGCGGCCCGATAACCCGGCCCGATAGCTCTCCGGAGCCGCCAACGGAAGGGGCGATCGTTCAGCGGCGCGTCGGCTGCAGATAGGTGCGCAGCACCGCGATCTCCTTCTCCTGCGTGGCGATGATTTCCTCGGCCATCTGCCGCAGCACCGGATCCTTGCCGTAGCGGAGCTGGACCTGCGCCATCTCGATGGCGCCCTGGTGATGCGCGATCATGCCGGCGGCGAAGTCATGGTCCGGATCGCCGGTATAGGGGATGTCCATGTCGCGGTGCATCCGCTCGGCCGCGGCGCGATACTCCTGGGTGGCAGGAGAGGCGGGCGCCCCGCCGGATGTGGCGCGGCCGGTGTGCTGCGCCTGCCCCGGGCTGGCGAGGAGCAGGGCGGCCAGGACGCCGGCGGTGGCCGAAAGCATGCGGGTCATCGAATTCTCCGGTTGTGACATGGTCGCGGCAGGCAGATGCCACCCTCCCCGGGGGGGAAGGCAAGAGCAGGGCACGAAAGGAAATGCTCCGTAACAGGCGGGCCCGCTGGCAGGAGGGGGTAGCGGCCCCACATGCCCTGCGCCAGAATTCCTGTGCCGGAGACCCCATGGCCGAGCCCCGCCGCTTCCCGCTGCCCTGGCGCGACCGCCAGGACGCCTTCTCGCCGCTGAAGCTCGCGGTGCTGCTGGGCCTCACCCTGCCGGCGCTGTGGCTGGCTTGGCAGGCAGGGCAAGGCAGCCTCGGCCCAAGGCCGATCATGGAAGCCATCCACCAGGCCGGGCTCTGGACCGTGCGCATCCTGCTGCTGTCGCTGCTGGTCACACCGCTGCGGCAGATGCTGCGCTGGCCGCGCGTGATGCTGGTGCGGCGCATGTTGGGCCTGGGCGCCCTGGCCTATGCGCTGCTGCACCTCGTTCTCTACGCCTTCGACCTGCAATGGAACCTGCCGAAGGTCGCGAGCGAGATCGTTCTGCGCTTCTACCTGACAATCGGCTTCGTGGCCCTGCTCGGGCTGGCCGCGCTGGGCGTCACCTCCACCGACGGCTGGGTGCGGCGGCTGGGCGGCCGGCGCTGGCAGCGCCTGCACCGCATCGTCTACGGCATCGGCGCGCTGGCGCTGGTGCATTTCGCCTTGCAGTCGAAGATCGACGTCACCGAGGCCATGCTGATGGCCGGCCTCTTCCTCTGGCTGATGGGCTACCGCCTGCTGGCCCCCAAGGGGGGGGCGCCGAGCCTGCCGCGCCTGCTCCTGCTGGGGGTGGCGGCCGCGCTGGGCACGGCGCTGCTGGAGGCCGGCTGGTACGCGGTCGGGACCGGCGTGGCGCCCTGGCCGGTGCTGCTGGCGAATCTCGATGTCAGTTTCGGGCTTCGGCCGGCACTCTGGGTGGGCATCGCCGGGCTGGGCGCGGCGGCGCTGCGAACCGCCCGGCTGTTGCGCGAGCGGCTGCCCAGCCCGCGTCCGGCGCACTGAGCGCCAGCGCCCGGTCTCAGGCGCGGCGCCAGGTGGTGCCGCCAGGACCATCCTCCAGCACGATGCCCTGCGCGGCCAGCTCGGCGCGGATGCGGTCGGCCTCCGCCCAGTTCTTCGCCTTGCGCGCGGCCAGGCGCGCGGCGATGGCGGCCTCGATGGCCGCCGCCTCATCCGCCGCGCCGCCCTGGCGCCAAGCCAAGGGATCGCTGCCCAGCAGCCCGAGCACCGCGGCCGCCTGACGCAGTGCCGCCGCCGCCTGCCCGGATTCCGGCTGCCAGTTGCGCCCGATGCGCCCCAGCACGGTGGCCGCCGAGCCGCCCACCGTCGCCACGTTCTCCAGCGTCCGGAGATCCCGCAGCCGGGTCAGGGCGAGGGGGGTATTGAGGTCGTCGGCCAGCGGCTCCAGCGCCCATTCCGCCATCTCGGCCACCAGCGCGTCCTCTTCGTCGGGCTGGGGCAGGTCGCGGGCGAACAGGGCATAGAAATCATCCAGCTCGGCCTTGGCTTCCTCCAGCCGTTCGGCGGTGTAGTCGAGGGCGGCGCGGTAATGCGTCTTGAGCAGCAGCAGGCGGAAGGCCTCGCCGGCCCAGGGGCCGGCGGCGAGAATGTCGCGCACGGTAAGGAAGTTGCCGAGCGACTTCGACATCTTCTCGCCGTTCACCAGCAGCATACCGTTGTGCAGCCAATAGCGGGCGAAGCGGCTGCCCGGGAAGGCGCAGACCGATTGCGCGGCCTCGTTCTCGTGGTGCGGGAAGAGCAGGTCGTGCCCGCCGCCATGGATATCGAAATCCGTGCCGAGGTAGCGCCAGGACATAGCCGAGCACTCGATGTGCCAGCCCGGGCGGCCGCGCCCCCAGGGGCTCTCCCAGCCCGGCAGGTCCTCCTCCGAAGGCTTCCAGAGCACGAAATCGCCGGGGTCACGCTTATAGGGGGCGACCTCCACCCGGGCGCCGGCGAGCATCTCCTCGGTGGAGCGGCCGGACAGCGCGCCATAGGCCGGGTAGCTCGACACCGCGAAGAGCACATGCCCCTCGGCAACATAGGCGTTGCCGTTGGCGATCAGCCGCTCGATCAGGGTGATCATGCGGTCGATGTTCTCGGTCGCGCGGGGCTCCTCATCCGGCGGCAGGTTGCCGAGGGCGGCCATGTCGCGGTGGAAATCGGATGTGGTGCGGGCGGTGATGGCGGCGATCGGCTCGCCGCTCTCGCGCGAGCGGGCGTTGATCTTGTCGTCCACGTCGGTGATGTTGCGGACGTAGGTGACGCGCGGGAAGCGCCGTCGCAGCAGCCGCGCCAGCACGTCGAAGACCACGACCGGCCGGGCATTGCCGAGATGCGCCAGGTCATAGACCGTCGGGCCGCACACGTAGAGGCGCACATGCTGCGGGTCCAGGGGGACAAAGGTCTCCCGCCGGCGCGTGGCGCTGTTGTGGAAGGCCAGTTCGGTCATCACTCTGCCTTGTCGGGCTGGTTGGCGCGGATAGCGCGGGTTGGTGCGCCAGATCGGCGCCCCGCGTCAACTCCGCAGCTTCCCGCGAAGGGGCAGAGGGGCCGCCGCCGCCCGGCAGAGCGCCGCGAACTGCGCCGGTGGCATCGGCCGGCCATAGAGATAGCCCTGCACCTCCTCGCAGCCTTCCTGGCGCAGTAGTTCCGCCTGCTCGTCGCTTTCCACCCCCTCCGCATTGGCGCGGATGCCCAGCGTCTGGCTGAGGCCCATTACGGCGCGAATCACCGCCTTGGCCTTGGGGTCCTGCGCCATACGCTGCACGAAGCTGCGGTCGATCTTGATCTTGTCGAAGCCGAAGCGGTTCAGGTAGCCGAGGCTGGAATAACCGGTGCCGAAATCGTCCATCGCGATGCGCACCCCAAGCGACCGCAGGCGTTGCAGGGAGTCGAGGATGTCCTGCGTGTGCCGCAGCAGGGCGCTCTCGGTGATTTCCAGCTCCAGCCGCGCTGGATCAAGGCCGCTCTCGCGCAGTGCCGCCTCGACGGCCGCGCAAAGGCCCGCGTGCCGGAACTGCAAGGGCGAGACGTTGACCGCGACATCCAGTGGCTCAGGCCAGGCGGCGGCCTCGCGGCAGGCCTCGCCGAGCACCCAGGCGCCCAGCGGCCCGATCAGGCCGATTTCCTCGGCGGCACCAATGAACCGGTCGGGCGGGACATCGCCATGCCCGGGCCGGTTCCAGCGGAGCAGTGCCTCCGCGCCCAGGATGCGACCCGAGGCCAGGCAGACCAGCGGCTGGTAGGCGAGCCGGAACTGGCCTTCCGCCATGGCGCGCCGGAGATCCCGCTCCAGGCTGTGGCGCTCCCGCAGGCGCTGCTGCATCTCTGGCAGGAAGAAGCGGAAGGCTGAGGGGCCATCCTCCTTCGCCCGCTGCAGGGCCAGTTCCGCCTGTTCCAGGAGCGCCGCCGTGCCGGCCTCCCCGCCGAGCGCGATGCCGATGCGCGCGCCGACCTCCGCGGAAGGGCCGCCCAGGTCAAAGGGCGGGGCAAGGGACGCGAGCAGGTGCCGGGCTAACTCAGCGGCCTGTTGCGGGTCCCCACCGGCCCGGATCATGGCGAAGGCATCTCCGCCCAGGCGGGCCAGAGTATCGCCCGCGCCGAGGCTGCCCGCGAGCCGGGTGGCGACAGCGGAGAGCAGCGCATCGCCTGCGACATGGCCAAGGGCCTCGTTCACCGATCTGAAGCGATGCAGGTCCAGCACCAGCACGGTGATAGCCTGCCGCTCCCGCGCTGCCTCACGCAGCCGGTGCTGGAAGCTGTCGCGATTGGGCAGACCGGTCAGGGTGTCATGCGCCGAAAGGTAGGAGGCCTGGCCCAGCGCCCGGGCCAGCATGCGCAATGGCAATTGCCGCAGCAGGAGGAAGATCGCAGCGCCGAGCGCGGCGAAAGGAAGCAGCAGCAACGCCGCGCCCTGGAGTGCCGGCCGGAGCGAATGCACCACCTCGACCTCACCCAGAATGGCCGTGGAGGTGCCGATTGGGGCACGGCGGCGCAGATAAGGGGCTGGCGGCGGCACGTCGGTCTCCGCCATCGCCAGCAGACCGCCCTCCGGAGTCAGAACCCGCAGGCCTTCCTGCGGAGTGCTGCCCGCAACGGCCCGCAGGGCCGCTTGGAGGGAAGGGCCGCCCTCTGGTGCAGCGAGCCGCCGGTCATGCCGCGCCAGTTCGGCGGCCAGGGCCAGCGCGCGCATCTCCAGCGCCTCGGCCATGCGGGCACGCTGGGCCAGGAGATAGCTGCCGGGCGGCACCAGGGCGACGGCCGTTGCCGCGATCAGGGTCAGGAGGGTGAGCAGGCCGTGCGGCACGCTCCACCGGCTCCGGCAAAGGCGGCCATCCAGGACTTTGCGGCGCTCGGGCCAGGCGGCGCGGCTCTGCGTCATCGGGTGCTCTCCAGGGCCCGCTGCACGGGATGGAGTCCGCTGCCGCCGGGTCGCGGCAGAATCGCAGCACCCTGGTCGCCGCCGGGTTAATGCTGGCGCCTGGAAAAGCAAAAGCCCGGCTGGGGGAGCCGGGCTCTGCAGAGAAGGGGGATGTCAGACGTAAAAGGCGACCGCTTACCAGCGGCCGTAGGAGCCCAGCGTCAAGGGGTTACGCTCACCCCAGGAATTCCAGCTGCTGAGATAGCCAGGGCCGACCTCCTCGCGGAACGTGTCGGGGCGGCTGCTGTCGGCGGCATTGGTGCCCGGGCGGCGCTCGGTGGCCATTTCGATCTGGGTCGGCTTCCGGTCCATGGTGCGATCTCCTCTGCTGCCACCCTAATTGGGGCCGAAGATGCCACATTTCAGCCCCAATGCCAGCCTGATAACATTTTTCTGCCTTATTTGTGAAGGCAACGGCAGGGGAAGAGGGCCTGTCTGTGCCATTTGGTGGCTAGTAAGCGACTGATTACGAGAGAGAATCCGGATGAGCGTTCCTGGCGTTCCAAATACGGCAAAGATGCCGCCGTAGCGCCCAAATTTCGTCGGATTCGGCCACGGCCAAGTTGCCCTTGTTGGAATGTGGCTGCTGCAGCGGCTTTGCAGGTGCGACCTATGCGGTCCCCCTCTGCACAGAAGGGGGCAGCAACAGGCCCAGTACCATGACGGCCGCGCCCGGCCCGCTCTCCGCGAGCCAGCGTCAGCCGGCCGCGAGGAACTTCACCAGAGCCCACACCCCGGCCGCGAGCATGGCCAAGCCAAGGGCGTAATCTCCCAGCGCGAGCCAGCCGGAGCGTGGCCGATGGGCCTCGGTTTCTGGTGCGGCGCCGGTCTTCCGGCTGGATGCCGCGCGCACCCGGCCCCCAGCGGTGCGCGTCTTCGGGGGGAGGGTTTTCCCGCCGCTCCGGGGCTTTCGCGCGGGTGACCTGGGAGGGGCTTTTTCAACAGTCCGGCTCGTCTTTCGGCTCATCTGGCCGCGCTCTGCTCCATCTCCGCTCAGCCGCCCCTGTCCGCTTCAGGAGCCAGCATGGCCATCCTTAGATTATCCGTCGATCGACGGCCTGCGCTCTCCCGCGCCCGGTAGGGCGTGGGAACGGCGTTGTACAACCTATTGCAAAATATGGGAGATGCCGGGCGGTAAAGGTCGGATCTGGCCTCGCTGACCGATGGAGGAGGAGCGAGGTCTGATGCGGATCTCAGGCACGAGACAGGTCGTCCCGGCGTTATGAGGTCGCCCGTGAGCCGCCTAGCGATGTGGTAAGGAGGGGAGTGGGGCAAAGGCCGACAAAAAACGGCCAGAGCCGCGCAAGAAGTTCATGCGGCCCCGCGCTTCGCCTCCGCATCCATAGGTTTGTGAGTTCCCGAGCATTTCGACTTCCTGGTGCGAAGGATAACGGCAGCAGAAGTAGAAGACGGCGCCTTTGTGCGTAGTGTGGGAGAGCCGATAGCGCTCAACGAGCGCTACTGATTCGCACCGGAAGACCCTGCCGATGTACACAACTGACAAGGATGGTCAGAGCCATGCGACGAGGGCCAGCGGTTTTCAGTGGCGATAGCGCTACTGGCTTAGGCGGGAAGGTGACGAGAAAGAGATCCGCTCGTCAGCCTCTTCCCTAGGCGCATCCTTGCTCCAGGCGCGGTTCCGCAGGGGGCGTCGGGGCGTGGCTCCGAGCGACATGGAAGAAGGCGACTGAATCCGTTTTCACAACCCAGTGTGATGGGGTACAAGGGCCGCCGTCTATCTATCAGAAGTTTAGCAGGTCTTTGGATGACGCAGGGACGAATTACGCCCGAGCAGCGCATGACCTCCTGTTGTGCAGCCTACGTCGAGTGGGTGGCGCCGGAAAATGCTGCCCGAGAGGCGGAGGAGAGAGCCGCAGGGTTCAATTCGGAAGCAATGAACATTATCGGCAGGCTTCACCCGCTCCTCTCCCGCCAGGGGTACGATCCGGATTGGGGCAGCAAGGACCGCCCGTGAGTCCATAGGGCTTCTTTACTCTCCCTTCCGAGTAACGCCTTGGACAGCTCCCGAGCACAGTGAGAAGAACTCACCTGATGAAGGTCACCTACCTAACCCTTCCGCACGAGCGTGATGGGAAATCCCTCAATCTGGGTGACCGGATTATCTACCTGGGTGCGCGGAACATTATGCGGAGCGCAATCGGCGAGCATGAGGAGGAAGTCCGTTTTCTTTCGGACAATGAAAGCTTCCCGCGCGACACCGATATCATTGTCGTCTGCGGCACTCCGCAGATATTGGTTACTGCCTCTCCCAGCCAGAATCTGCAGCGTATTCTGGAGGCCGCTAACAGCGACATTCCGGTCAAAATCAACCTAGGTGCAGGTTCCTTTTATTTCGATGCTTTCGGCGAACTGAGAAGTTCGTTGGACGACGCGTTCGGCGAGCGGATTCGGCAGGCGCCCATTGCCTCAGCCTATGCCCAATACTCGAATTTCGACCTTTGCACGTGCCGGGATTTCGCTGGCGTGGCAGCCTTGAGGAAACTTGGAGTTGATCCGCTGGCGCTACCCTGCCCGGGCTTCTTCTCAGCCATTTTCGAGCCCCGCCCGTTGTTCCGGCGCCAGGAGCAGCTGGTTTCTGTCTTGAATGGCACTGCCAGCTTCTGGAACCGCGTCGCCGGTGATGTCCACGGATTCTACCGCAGGCTATGGGAGCGGGATTCCACCCGAGTTTTCCTCGCGCATGATGAGCAGGATTGCGCCATGCTCGCCGAAATGGGGATTCCTTTCGTAACGTTTACTGACGCCGACCGCTTCCTCACTTATCTGGCTTCCTCGCAGAATCTTCTGTCACTGCGGGTGCATGGGGCGCTCCCCGCCTGGACTTTGGGCCTGAACGTATCCCTACTCGGGATCGACAGGCGCTCTCTCCTGGGCGAAGACTTCGGCGCCCGCTTCAGGGTGATACCGCTGCGCAATCAGTCCGACTTCGATCAAGCGCTGGCGCTGCCGCTCTGCGAGAAGCCGCAGCAGGACGACGATGAGCGTCGCGCATGGCTTTCCGAACACCTGGACAGGTATGTGGGCAGCATCCGGAAGACTATCCGTGAGAAATTGGGGGTCGTGGTGGGTGAGGGTATCTCGCCCTATAAATCCGGAACCGCCCGCGGGGGCGAGATTGCGGCGAAGCGGTACTCCGGCGGCTACTTCAAGGACTTCTTCTACGACACCAGGGATGAGTTCGAAATCAGCCTCGACCTGATGAGGTCATCCCATTCGTCTGTCCTGAAGGATGGCGGCCTCTCCATTAAGACCAGTACAAACCAATCCACTCTGGCCTTTGGGCCCTATATCCGCATTCCTGCGGGAGAATGGTCGGTCTCTGCGGAGGTCGCGATCGAACCCCCCGAGTCTGACTTCTTCCCGGTCCAACCTGAAAACATTGTTCTTATGCGCATCACGAAAGGCGTCCCCGCAGCTGAGCAGGGGCGCGTGAAGGCGGAGGTTCCAGAGACATCCGAGAGGATCGAAGCGAGGTTGGGGGCTGAATTCACGAACCCGAGCGACACGGGACACATTGAGGTTGTGTTTTCTACGGTGAAAAAGCTGCCCTTGGGTACGAAAATCGTCCTCCGCAATATCAGGATGCAGAAGAGACGGTAATCCCAGGCTGCTCGCGTGCTCCTCCGAGGTCTAAGCGTCCCGCTGCTCCTCGGCGGCCCGAGATGACTTGAAGGCATGATCCGCGATCAGCTCCTCGCGCTGCTGCCGTGTGATGTGGCCCTGTCCATACATAGCGGAAGAATGACGAGAGGGCCGAGAGGTGCCGCTTTACGGTCTTGTCCTCAACCCCAGGGGCGCCCTTTGCGTCGACCTCCGCGATGATCTCGGCAAGGGAGCGGTGGCGGCCTTTGGGGGGGCTTGCCGTGGGTGGGCGGCAGGCGACGTAGGGTGTCCACGAAGCGGATCACGCCCCCCGCTCATACCGATCAACCGGCTTGTCCCCAGAGAATTCCAGGAAGCGGCGGAGGGTGCCGCACTCTTGGATCATATCGTGGTGGGAGGTTTGGCCGTCCTTCCCCTCGCTGCTTGAAGAAGGTTTCGACCCGGGCGGAGGCGAGGGGGGCAGAGAGCGGCGGTGGGGGAGGGGCTGCCTTGGCCGCTGCTGCAGCGGGGTCTGGCGCGGTGGCTGCACCATCCTCATCGGAAAAGACGAGCAGTTCCAGCCCGAGGGTCCGCCGCTCCGCCACATTCCAGCTCCGAATGGCGGCCTCGACCAGCCCGAAAGCAAGAGGGCGGAGCAGGCGCTCGGGGAGCGCCGTGCCGCCGAAGAAGCGTCTCGGCTAGCTCCCCCATCTCCTTTGGGTGTTGGCGGCGAGGTCACTCGCCAAGCTTGCCCGTGCGTTGCGGATGGCCTCTAGATCCACCTCTGCCGCCGTACCGGGATCGCCGGGCTCCCCACCAATGGACAAAGCGGGAGCGCCCGCCGGTCGGTCCATCCGCCGTTGTAGGTCTCGATCAAGGGCCTCCTTGAGGTAGGCCGCAAGATCGCATTCAGGTCCACGCTATCCGCTGTCACCGCAGCCCTTGCCCGCGCCAAAGCGCCATCAAACGCAGGGGCGATCGTCTCCGGCAGAAACTCAGCTTCCCGGAAGTGCCGAGTACGGAGGGTGACGGCGACTTCTCTGCCTCCGCGCAAGCCGGAGGGCAGGCGACGGCGGAGTAGTAGATGCCGTCCTTGCGGATGATGTAGGAGGGTTGTCGGAGGGAAATAGACAAAGGCGGCTCCGACTGAAAGCCGGGCCACCTTCCGCAATACTTACGAATATTTAGGGAATTTGGCTGGGGAACCTGGATTCGAACCAAGACTGCCCGAGTCAGAGTCGGGAGTTCTACCGTTAAACTATTCCCCACCAGCCGTCCGGCTGTGGCGGCGATATAGCGTCGTCCCCGGAGGGATGCAAGATGTCTGGCAAAACCTTTCGCAATGCGGTGCGAAACCGCTTGCCCTCATGGCCCGCAGGCCGGATCATGAAAAAGCCCCCCGTGTTGCCGCTGCTCCGGCGGCCGTGGGAAGGCCGAATCAACATGTCAGAAGCTTTGCCCCGTCCTGCCGCAGCCCAGCCACGTTCCTCCTCGGACCATACCCCGGCGACCTTCGCCGCCATTGACCTGGGCACCAACAATTGCCGGCTTTTGGTCGGCGCCCCCACTCCCGCGGGCTCCTTTCGGGTGCTGGACAGCTATAGCCGCGTCGTCCGCCTGGGAGAGGGGCTGGCAGCCCATGGGCGGCTTTCCGAGGGCGCAATGGAGCGGGCGCTCACCGCCCTTCAGACCTGCGCGCAAAGGCTTCTGCGGCGACCCTTGCGCCGCCTTCTGGCGGTGACGACCGAGGCCTGCCGCCAGGCGAAGAATGGCCCCGCCTTCGTCGCTGCCGCCCGCGCCGCGACCGGACTTCCGATCCGCATCATCTCGGCGCGGGAGGAGGCAGAGCTCGCCATGGAATCCTGCGCACCGCTGCTGCGCACCCAGGACCGGCGCGCGCTGCTCTTTGACATCGGCGGCGGCAGCACCGAGATCGCCTGGATCCGCAGCGAGGGCCGTTCCGCCGAGCTGATCGGCTATGTCTCGCTGCCGCTCGGTGTCGTGACCCTGGCCGAACGCGCTGGCACCTGCTGCGACACGCCGGAGGGATTCAGCCGGGTGGTGGACGAGGTGGCGGAGGAACTGGCCTGCTTCGACAGGGTCCACAGCATCGCCCGGGAGATGCGGGCGGGCGGCGTGCGGCTGATGGGCACCAGCGGCACCGTAACCACCCTGGCCGGCGTGGCGTTGGCTCTGCCACGCTATTCCCGGCCCCTGGTCGATGGGCGCGTGCTGGACACCGAGGCCGCTGACCAGGCGCTGCGTGATCTTTTCGCCCTGGGCCCGGACGGGCTGCGGGCGCATCCCTGCATCGGGCCGGAGCGCGCGGATTTCGTGCTGCCGGGCTGCGCCATCTACGCGGCCATCCGGCGGGTCTGGCCCTGCTCCTCCGTCACCGTGGCCGATCGCGGCCTGCGCGAAGGCATGCTGCTGCGCATGATGCGGCAGGAGCGGAGGGTGCCGCGCCGCAGCAGCGCCTGGTACCGGGCGGCGGCCCATCCTGCGCCCTGAAGAAGGAAGCCACCGTGAAGCTGCCAAGCGAGGCCGGACGCGGCCTGACCACGCGGCTGCGCACCGCCAAGGGCCGCAGCACTGCCAGTCAGAAATGGCTGGAGCGCCAGTTGAACGACCCCTATGTGCGCGCGGCGAAAGCGGCCGGCTGGCGCTCCCGGGCCGCCTTCAAGATCCTGGAGCTGGACGAGAAGTACAAGCTGTTCCACCCCGGCCAGCGGGTGGTGGACCTCGGCGCCGCGCCCGGCGGCTGGACGCAGGTGGCGGTGCAGCGCGCGGGTGAGCGCGGCAAGGTGGTAGGGCTCGACCTGCTGCCGATGGACGAGATCGCTGGCGCCATCCTGCTGCAGGGCGATTTCCAGGAGGAGGCCGTGGAGCAGCGCGTACTCGAGGCGCTGGACGGCCCCGCCGACCTGGTGCTGTCCGACATGGCGCCCAACACCACCGGCCACAACGCGACCGACCATCTGCGCATCCTCGGATTGGTTGAGCTGGCGCTCGACTTCGCCGGCAAGGTGCTGACGCCAGGGGGCGCCTTCGTGGCCAAGGTGTTCCAGGGCGGTACCGAACGTGAGCTGCTGAACCGCATGAAGCGCGACTTCGCCACGGTGAAGCATGCCAAGCCGCCGGCCAGCCGCAAGGACAGCGCCGAGATGTATGTCGTCGCCCAGGGTTATCGCGGCGGGCAGGGTTGAGCGGGCGGCGCGGGTCCCGGTTGCGTGATCATCACGCCTGTGGCGCTTGCGGCGGGGCGTGATTCTGGAGTAGGGGGACGCGCCAAGGCTGCGGAACGCGCCTGTGAGTTCTGCGAAAGGCTCCCGCCATGGCTCCCGACACCATCCCGACCAACGGCCCCGCTGACCGCGGCGCCGCGCCGCGCCGTACCCTCATCGCCGAGGCCTATGCCTTCGACGACGTGTTGCTGGTGCCGGCCTATTCGACGGTCCTGCCGTCGCAGACCGACATCCGCACCCGGCTGACGCGCGAGATCGCGCTGAACATGCCGGTGATCTCCGCCGCCATGGATACGGTGACGGAAAGCCAGATGGCCATCGCCATGGCACAGGCTGGCGGCATCGGCGTGATCCATAAGAATCTGACGCCGGAGGAGCAGGCCGCTCAGGTCCGGCAGGTGAAGAAGTTCGAAAGCGGCATGGTGGTGAACCCCGTCACCATCCATCCCGACCAGACGCTGGCCGAGGCCCAGGCGCTGATGACCAGCTACCGGATCAGCGGCATCCCGGTGGTAGAGCGCGAGAGCAACCGGCTGGTCGGCATCCTGACCCATCGCGACGTGCGCTTCGCCACCGACCCCACCATTCGCGTCTATGAGCTGATGACGCGCGAGAACTTGGTGACCGTGACCTCCGACGTCTCGGCGGAGAAGGCGCGCGGGCTGCTGCACAAGCATCGCATCGAGAAACTGCTGGTGGTGGACGATGCCTATCGCTGCATCGGCCTGATCACCGTCAAGGATATGGACAAGGCCCAGGCCAACCCCAACGCGGTGAAGGACGCGATGGGTCGGCTGCGCGCCGCCGCCGCCACCGGCACGGGCGAGGACGGGCTGCGCCGCGCCGAGCTGCTGATTGAGGCGGAGGTCGATGTCCTTGTGGTGGACACCGCCCACGGCCATTCGGCGGGCGTGCTGAAGGCCGTCGAGCGCATCAAGCAGCTCTCCAACAGCGTGCAGGTGATCGCCGGCAATGTGGCAACGCCCGAGGCGGTGGAGGCCCTTGCCGAGGCCGGGGCGGATGCGGTGAAGATCGGCATCGGCCCGGGCTCCATCTGCACCACCCGCATTGTGGCGGGCGTCGGTGTGCCGCAGCTTACCGCCGTGCTGGAATGTGCCGCGGCAGCGCATGAGAGGGGTGTGCCGGCGATTGCCGATGGCGGCATCCGGTCCTCCGGCGACATCGCCAAGGCGATCGCGGCCGGCGCCGACTGCGTGATGATGGGCAGCCTCTTCGCCGGCACGGACGAGGCGCCGGGCGAGGTGTTCCTCTACCAGGGCCGCTCCTACAAGTCCTATCGCGGCATGGGCAGCCTCGGTGCCATGGCCCGCGGCTCGGCCGACCGCTACTTCCAGGCCGAGGTGCAGGACCAGATGAAGTTCGTGCCGGAAGGCATCGAGGGCCGCGTCGGCTACAAGGGCCCGGTGGGTCCGGTGATCCACCAGCTCGTCGGCGGGCTGCGCTCCGCCATGGGCTATACCGGCAACGCGACCATCGCCGACATGCAGAAGAACTGCACCTTCCGCCGCATCACCAATGCGGGGCTGCGGGAATCGCATGTGCATGACGTCGCCATTACCCGCGAAGCGCCGAACTATCGCCAGGAAGGCTGACGCCGCATCATGACTCCCGCCGCGCGCATTGCCGCCACGGTGGCGCTGCTCACCGAGGTGGAGGCCGTGCCGCGCCGCCCGGCGGATGCCACCGCCAATGCCTTTTTCCGCGAGCGCCGCTACATCGGCAGCGGCGATCGGCGAGCGGTCGCGGAGCGCGCCTGGGGCGTGCTCCGCCAGCGCCTGCGCCTGGAATGGCACCTCGCCCGGCGCGGCCTGCCGCCGACGCCGCGCCTGCTGCTGATGGCCTATCTCCTGCTGGTGGAGCGGTGGAAGCGGGAGGAGGTGCTGCAGGGCTTCCCGGGCGGCCGCTTCAATGCCGATCCGCCCGATCCGGGGGAACTCGCCACCATCAAGGCGCTGGAAGGCGCTCCGCTGATCGCTCCCGAGATGCCCGAGGGGCCGCGCCTCAACCTGCCGGACTGGGCACTCCCCGGCTATCGCGCGCGCTTTGGCGAGGAACTGCCCGAGGCGGCCGCGGCCATGGATGGCGGCGCGCCGCTCGACCTGCGCGCCAACCTGCTCCGCGCCACCCGCGAGGAGGCCGCCGCCGCCCTGGCGGCCGAGGGCATCGCCGCCGAGCCGATGGCCTTCTCCCCCTGGGGCCTGCGCATTCCGGACCGTCGCCCGATCCTGGCCAGCCGCGCCTTCACCGAGGGCCTGGTCGAGATCCAGGACGAGGGCAGCCAGCTCATCGCCCTCCTGACGGGTGCCAAGCCAGGCATGCGCGTCGCCGACTATTGTGCTGGCGCCGCGGGAAAGACGCTCGCGGTGGCGGCGATGATGGGCAATCGGGGGCGGATCATCGCCTGCGATGTCTCGGCAGTGCGGCTGGACGGCGCGGCGAAGCGCCTGCGTCGCGCCGGCGTGGACAATGCCGAGCGCCATCTGCTCGCGCCCGGCGACCGGTGGTTGAAGCGTCGCGCCGGACAGTTCGATTGCGTGCTGGTGGATGCGCCCTGCACAGGTAGCGGAACCTGGCGCCGCAACCCCGACGCACGGACGCGCACCGGCGCTCGCGACCTTGAGGAGCTGATCACGAAGCAGCGCGCTATCCTGGAGAGTGTCGCCGGGCTGGTGCGCCCGGGTGGAAGGCTGGTCTACGCTACCTGTTCCGTTTTGCCCGAGGAGGACGGACTGCAGGTGGAGAACTTCCTGTCGCGCCACGCCGAGTATGAGGCGGTCCCCCTGGCTGATGCCTGGGCGGAGGCTTTCGCACCGGCTGCGCCGCCACCGCCACCGGGGGCTGGGCCCTGGATGGAGTTGGCGCCGCATCGGCAGGGAACCGACGGCTTCTTCGCGGCCGTGCTGCGCCGTCGCGCCTGAGGAAGGGCAACCAGGGGAGGGGGCCTCGCGTCGATGATCTGCATCCGCCGGGCTCAGCCCGCCGACGCTGCCGCCATCGCCGCCGTGCATGTCGCTTCCTGGCGCAGCACCTATCCTGGCCTCCTGCCGGACGGCTATCTCGCCGGCCTATCCCTGTCGCGCGTCGCGGCAGGCTATCAGCGTGGCCTGCTCGAACGACAGAACGGGGAGGCCGTCTTCGTCGCCGTGGCGCCGCCGCAATTGCGGGAGGAAACGCCGCGGATCGTGGGCTTTGCCTCCTGTCGCCGCGCGCGCCGGCACGGCCTTGCCGAGGGCGAAATCGAAACCCTCTATGTTCTGGATGACTGGCGCGACCTCGGGCTGGGCCGGCGCCTGATGCGGGCGGGGGCGGCGCATCTCGCCGCGATCGGCTGCGGCTCGGTGATGCTCTGGGTACTCAGCCAGAATCCCGCCCGCTGGTTCTATCAAAGGCTGGGCGGGCGGCTCGTTGCCACTGAGATGATTCATGTCGGGGGGCGGCCCGTGGAGCAGACGGCCATGCTCTGGGACCCGATCGAGCGACTCCTCACCGCCACGGCCCGCGCTGACGGGGCCTGAATCCGGCATCCCAGTGGGATGGCTGTTGCATAAAAGCATCACCCAGCTGAAGCTTCCACGCCACACCCTGCCTCGCGGTTGACCTCGGCCGGCCATCCCGGTTCTGTTGGAAGAAGAAGGGGTTGCGAGGAGTCTCACGCCATGGGCCGCGCTCGGTCATGAACACCATCACGCGCGCGCAACTGGCCGAGGCGATCTATGCGCAGGTCGGCCTGTCACGCAACGAGAGCGCTGCGTTGCTGGAAGATGTGCTGGAGCGCATCTCCACCGCGCTGGAGGCGGGCCGCCCGGTGAAGATCTCCGCCTTCGGCACATTCTCCGTCCGGCAGAAGGGCATGCGCGTCGGGCGCAACCCAAAGACGGGCGTGGAGGTTCCGATCATGCCCCGCAAGGTCCTGACCTTCCGGCCGAGCCAGGTCCTGAAGGCGCGGCTGAACGGCGAGTCGGCCGGCCCCGATGACGAATGACGCTGGCCGCCGCGAGGCGGCTGCACAGCCTGGATCCGATCGATGAACGACGGGGTGCATCTCATGCCTGAGGACCCGGAGGCTTCCGGCCGCCTGCGCAAAGCGCCCACGGCCTTCCGCACCATCTCCGAGGTCGCCGAGGATCTGCAGATCCCGCAGCACGTGCTGCGCTTCTGGGAGACCAAGTTCCCGCAGCTCAAGCCGCTGAAGCGGGGTGGCGGCCGGCGCTATTACCGCCCGGAGGATATCGCTCTGCTGCGCCGCATCGGGGATCTCCTCTACACCCAGGGCTACACCATCAAGGGCGTGCAGCGGCTGCTCCGTGAGAGTGGCCTCGAAGGCGCCGAGGCTGGCGAGGCGGAAGCGGTGGAGCTGGAGGCCGAGCCGCCGGTCGCGCCGTCCGGTCAGGCCGCGCTGCGCGAGATCCTGAGCGAGCTGGAGGCCATCGCGGCCGAGCTGCGGCTGCTTGGCGAGGGGAATCCACCGGACGCGGAAGAGCACTGAGGCGGCAAGACTTGCTGCGGCGGGGCTTGAGGGGGGCGGGTCCCGGTGCTATTGCCCTCCGCGTCGGAGCGTAGCGCAGCCTGGTAGCGCATCAGTCTGGGGGACTGGGGGTCGTGGGTTCAAATCCCGCCGCTCCGACCATTGTCCGGAAACGGACATCCTCTGCGGGCTCTGCAGAGCCCGCCACGCGGAAACAAATTCCTCCTTCCCGGCTTCTCATCACCAGCCCCTGACAGGGCGCGCCCTTTATCCAAGGGGCAGGGCCGGCCACGTCGGCGCGTCCCGCTCGCCGGCTTGCCTGGCCATCATCCTTGGCCCGCCGCAGGCGGGAGCGGAGCCGCGCGTCCTCGATCGACACCACCGGGAACACGCGCCCCGCATGCTCCAGATCGCCAGATCCATCTCTTCCCTGCTGGCGGCCGTGGGCCTGCTCATGCTCGGCAGCGGAACGCTCTCCTCGCTTGTCAGCCTACGGCTGAGCGAAGCCGGGACCGGGACCATGGCCATCGGCCTGATCACCGCCGCCTATTTCGCCGGACTGACCGCCGGTTCGCTGCAGGCGCACCGGATCATCCTACGAGTCGGCCATATCCGGGCATTTTCGGCCTTCGCGGCCGCCTTTTCCGCCGCCGCGCTCAGCCATGTGCTGGCCTTCGCCCTGCCGGCCTGGGGCGCCTTGCGGCTGGTCGAAGGCTTCTGCATGGCCGGTCTCTACATGTGCATCGAGAGCTGGCTGAACGATAAGGCGACCTCGCGGACGCGGGGCCAGATGCTCTCCCTCTACATGATCACGCTCTATGGCGCGGTGGGGCTGGGGCAGCAGTTCCTGAACCTGCCCGATCCGACCGGCATGCAGCGCTTCGTCGTCATCGCCATCCTGCTCTCGCTCGCGCTGATCCCCGTCGCGCTGACACGCGCCACGGCGCCGACGCTGCCGGATATCCGCTCCTTCGGCTTCCGGCGGCTTTATCAGGCCTCTCCTCTCGGGGTGGTCGGTGCCTTCGTCAGCGGTGGGGTGAGCGGGGCGATCTACGGCCTGGGGCCGGTCTTCGGTGCCGAGTCGGGCTTCGGAACTGCCGGGACGGCGCTGTTCATGACCTGCGTGATCCTGGGCGGCGTCGGCCTGCAATGGCCACTCGGCCGCCTGTCCGACCGCTTCGACCGCCGGAGCGTGATCATCGGCCTTTCCGCCGCGCTGACGCTGGTCAGCCTCGGCATGGTCATGGCCGCCGGGCTTCGCGGGCCGGGGGTGCTGCTGGCGCTGAGCCTGCTGTTCGGCGGCCTGTCCTTCACCCTCTATCCGCTCTCCGCCTCCCACACGAACGACCATGTCGAGCGGGTGGATCTGGTGGCGGCGAGCGGCGGGCTGATCTTCGCCAACTCGGTCGGCGCGACGATCGGCCCGCTGGTCGCCTCGGTGGGGATGTCGATGGCCGGGCCGCCGGGCCTGTTCGGCTTTACGGGTGCCGCGGCGCTGGCCGCCACCCTTTTCGGCCTTTGGCGCACCCGGATGCGCGCCGCCCCCGCCGCCGAGGCGCAGGGGCCTTTCCAGGCGTTGCCGGGGACGACGCCTGTCGCCACGCCGCTGCATCCCCATGCGGAGGAAGAGAACGGCCTGCGCCCGGCTGGCGATCAGAGCCCCGCGAAGAGATCCGTCGAGAGATAGCGCTCGGCGAAGGAGGCTGCGATGCCGACGATCAGCCGGCCCTCCATCTCCGGCGTGGCGCCCAGCTCCAGCATGGCGTGCAGCACGGCACCCGAGGAAATGCCGATCGGCAGGCCCTCCGTTCGGGCACAGAGCCGCGCGGCGGCGAAGCTCTCCCGCTCCGTGACGCGGCGCACCTCGTCGAGCCGGGCCAACTCCAGCACGGCCGGACGGAATCCGGCGCCAATGCCCTGGATCTCGTGTGGGCCGGGATCGTCGCCGGAGAGCACGGCCGATTCGGCCGGCTCCACGCCGATCACCCGCAACCCCTCCCGGCGCGGCTTCAGCGCCCTGGCGATCCCGGTCAGCGTGCCGCCGGTGCCGATGCCACCGACCACGACATCCACCTGCCCCCCGGTATCGGTCCAGATCTCCTCCGCCGTGGTGGCCTCGTGCACGGCGGGATTGTCGGGGTTGTCGAACTGGCGCGGCATCCAGGCGCCCGGCGTGGAGGCGACGATCGCCTCGGCACGGGCGATGGCGCCCGACATGCCCTGGTTACCCGGCGTCAGTTCCACCTCGGCGCCGAGCAGGCGCAGCATCTTGCGCCGCTCTACGCTGGCCCCGTCCGGCATGGTGACGATTAGTCGGTAGCCCTTGGCCGCCGCCACGAAGCCGAGCGCGATGCCGGTATTGCCCGAGGTCGGCTCCACCAGCACCGAGCGGCCGGGCGCGATGGTACCGTTGCGCTCCGCCGCCTCGATCATGGCCAGGCCGATGCGGTCCTTCACCGAGCCCAGCGGGTTGAAGAACTCCAGCTTCAGCGCGAGCTTCGCGCGCAGTCCGCGCTCCGCCTCGATGCGGGGCAGGCGGACCAGGGGCGTGTTGCCGATGGTCGAGAGCACGCTCGCATGCATGTGGCCAGGTGTCCGCGCCGATCGGGCGGGGAAAGCGGGGCGGGAGGTGTTTCCTTCGGGCATGGGCGCGTTATACCACGTCTTGCGCGCGTGGATCAGGAGAGAGTCACGATGTTACTGCGGCGGGACCGGGCCATGACGGCGGTTTCCATTGTCCTGGACGTGGCTTTCCATGCCGGGCGCGGCACCACCGTGCCCGCTGGCGACATCGCCGACCGGCTGGGCGAGGCGCGGCGCGGGATCGAGCCGGTGCTGCAGGCGCTCTCGCGGGCGGGCATCCTCAGCAGCACGCGCGGCCCGAAGGGAGGCTACCGGCTGGGACGGGCGGCGCGCGACATCACCCTGGCCGAGGTGGTGGGTGCGGTCGCCGCGCCGGACGCCGCTCCGGAGGCCGAGGCGGCGCCGCCTTCCGCCTTGCAGACGCTGGTCATGCAGCCGCTCTGGGCGGAGCTGGAAACGGGGCTGATGGAGGCGCTGGGCGCCCGGACCGTGGCCGAGTTGCTGCGGCGGGCCACCCTGGCCGGGCTGCGCCGCCCGGCGCCGGAGGCCCTGAATTTTGCCATCTAACTGAAAGGCTTGGTTTAACAAGCCTTTGCTTGCACTGCCGCTGCCGCTTCGCCATGCTCGCCCACAAGGCTCGATTCAAGAGCCACGGGAAGCATTCTGAGAATCGGGAGATGCAGGGTGGACACCATCCTGGCAACGGACGGCCTGACCAAGGAGTTCCTTGGTTTCACGGCGGTGAGCGGCGTTTCGCTTAGCATCCGGCGCGGCAGCATCCATGGGCTGATCGGCCCGAATGGCGCCGGCAAGACCACCTGCTTCAATCTCCTGACCAAGTTCCTGCAGCCGACGCGGGGCACCATTCGCTTCGAGGGGCGCGACATCACCGGGATGAAGCCGGCGGAGGTGGCGCGGCTCGGCCTGGTGCGCTCCTTCCAGATCTCCGCGGTCTTTCCACACCTCACCGTGCTGGAGAATGTGCGGGTGGCGCTGCAGCGGGCGCGGGGCCGCAGCTTCGATTTCTGGCGCTCCGAGAAGGTACTGGGTCAATATGACGTCCGGGCGCGCGAATTGCTCGAGGATGTCGGGCTCGGCGCCTATGCACATCTCTTGGCAGGACAACTTCCCTATGGCCGCAAGCGGGCGCTGGAGATCGCCACCACCCTGGCGCTCGACCCGGTGATGCTGCTGCTCGACGAGCCGACGGCCGGCATGGCGCATGAGGACGTGGACCGCGTCGTGGCGCTGGTGCGCCGTGTGGCGCAGGGCCGCACCGTCCTGATGGTGGAACACAACCTCCGCGTGGTGGAGGGGCTTTGCGACACCATCACGGTGCTGACACGCGGCCGCGTGCTGGCGGAAGGCAATTACGCCACCGTCTCGCGCGATCCGGAAGTGGTCGCCGCCTATCTCGGCACCGATCCCGCCGTCTCCGGAGCGCAGGCGCATGGCTGAGCCGCTGCTGACGGTCGAGAAGCTGCAGGCCTGGTATGGCGAAAGCCATATCCTGCACGGCGTCGATATCGAGGTGCGGGAAGGAGAGGTGGTCACGCTGCTCGGCCGTAACGGCGCGGGCAAGACCACGACGCTGCGCGCCATCATGGGCCTGGTCGGGCGGCGCAGCGGTAGCGTGCGCTTCGAAGGGCAGGAGCTGGTGAACGCGCGCAGCGACCGCATCGCCCGCGCCGGAATCGCGCTCTGCCCGGAGGAGCGCGGCATCTTCGCCAGCCTCGACGTAACCGAGAACCTGCTGCTGCCGCCAGTGGTGCGGCCGGGCGGGATGGATCTCGACGCCATCTACACCCTGTTCCCGAACCTGAAGGAGCGGGCGCGCTCGCCGGGCACCCGGCTGTCGGGCGGCGAGCAGCAGATGCTGGCCATCGCGCGCATCCTGCGCACCGGGGCGCGGCTGCTGATGCTGGACGAGCCGACCGAGGGGCTCGCGCCGGTGATCGTGCAGCAGATCGGCCGGACCATCCGCGCCATCAAGGAGCGCGGCTTCACCGTGCTGCTGGTGGAGCAGAACTTCCGCTTCGCGCAGACCGTGGCCGACCGCCACTACGTCATGGAACACGGCCATGTCGTCGATGCCGTGAGCAATGCGGAGATGGCCGGGGCGATGGACCGGCTGCACGGCTACCTGGGCGTCTGAGGCGGCGCCCGGATCGAGTTTCGCCCGGCCCGGCCAGCCAATGGCCGTCGCCGTGCGGGTTGCGGAACCGGCCCCGGGGAAGACAGGGGCGTTGGGAGAAACGGATCCATGACTCAAGATCGTCGCAGCCTGCTGAAGAGTGTTGCCGCCGCCGCCGTGGCGCCGGCGCTGGGCGCCGGCCTGGCCAGCCTGCCCGCCCGCGTGCGCGCGCAGTCCACGACCATCAAGATCGGCGTGCTGAATGATCAGTCGGGCGTCTATCGCGAGACCTCGGGGCCCACCTCGGTGGCCTGCGTGAAGCAGGCGGTGAAGGAGATGTCGCCGCCGGGCACCACCGTCGAGGTCGTCTTCGCCGACCATCAGAACAAGCCCGATGTCGGCGCCACCATCGCCCGCCAGTGGTTCGACCAGGATGGCGTGGACGTCATCGTGGACGTGCCGAACTCCTCCGTGGCGCTGGCGGTGAACACTGTCGTGCGCGAGAAGAACAAAGTCTACCTGAACTCCGGTGCCGCCACCACGGAACTGACCGGCGGCCAGTGCAGCCCGAACACGGTGCACTGGACCTACGACACCTACATGCTGGCCAAGTCCACCGGCGGCGCCATGGTGAAGGCCGGCGGCGACAGCTGGTTCTTCATCACCGCCGATTACGCCTTCGGCCATTCCCTCGAGCGCGACACGGGGAATTTCGTCAAGGCGGCGGGCGGTAAGGTGCTCGGCAGCGTGCGGCACCCGCTGCAATCCACCGACTTCTCTTCCTATCTGCTGCAGGCGCAGAGCAGCCGCGCCAAG
>DATMRU010000016.1:0-43780 GCA_035565935.1 Roseomonas sp. | reverse complement strand
GCCATGGCGCCGGCGCGCAGCCGCTCGAAATCCAGCCCCAGGCCATGCCGACGCGCCAGCGGCTCCAGCACGGCGACGCAGGCCTCGGTGACCTCGGTGCCGATGCCGTCGCCGGGCATCAGGGCGATATGCACTGCGTTGCGGCTCACAGCCATGCCACGCCACTCCGTTCGATGAGGGAGACGAGTTCCTCGCCGCTGCGCCGGCGATGCCGGCGGTACAGCTCGCGCGCGCGGTCGGGGTCGCCGGCGGCGATGGCGTCGAGCACGCGGCGGTGCTCGGCGGTGCTGCGCGCCGGCAGCGGGCGCTGGTGCAGCGTGAACATGCGGGCGCGGTGCGACTGGTCCCACACCTGCATCACCATGCCCGCTAGGCGCCGGTTGCCGCACAGCTCGACGAGACCGAGATGGAAGGCCTCGTCAGCGGCGGCCCAGGCGCGGCGGTCCTGCGCGGCGAGGGCCTGCTCCATGGCGGTGCAGGCTGCCTCCAGCCGTTCCAGCCCGGCGGCGGGCTCGCGGCGCCGCGCCAGCAGCTCGGCGGCTGTCGGCTCCAGGCTGTTCAGCACCTCGTAGATCTCGCGCATGTCGGCGGCGGCGATGGGCTGCACGCGCATGCCGTGGCGCGGAGTGATCTCGACCAGCCCTTCCTGTTGCAGCCGCACCAGCGCCTCCCGCACGGGGGTCCGGGAGAGGCCGAGTTGCAGGGCCAGTTCGCTCTCCAGCCGCTGCGCGCCGGGCGGCAAGGTGTTGTCCAGGATCAGCGCCTTGAGGCGGGCATGCGCCAGATCGGCGGCGCTGGGCGGGCGGGGCGGCTCCGCGCTGCGGGATATCGGGGCGGGATTCACGGCGCCTCCCTGGGTCAGGCGGACGACCGTGGTGGCGGTCATGCGCGCTTAGGAATTCGTTTGCGTATGCATTGTTGGCGATGCCAGGATACCCGCGTCAAGAGGGAACGGCGTCGGGCGCAGGGCTTCACGGTCCGCCCCGACGTGGGGAACGCGGCCGGAAGCGCCGCGCCACATGGGAGGAGAAAGCTGATGTGGAAAGGAGCAACCCGCCGCGGCCTGCTCGGCGCCGCCGCTCTGGCCGGGCTGGCACCGCGCCTGGCACAGGCCCAGGCGGCAACGAGCGATTATCCGAACCGCCCGGTGCGGGTGATCGTGCCCTTCCCGCCCGGCCAGGCGGCAGACCTCTTCGGCCGGCTGGTCGCCGACGAGCTCTCCAAGCGCTGGCCGCAGCGCGTCTTCGTCGAGAACCGGGCGGGCGGCGCCGGCGCCATCGGCATGGAAGCGGGCGCGCGCTCGGAACCCGATGGCTATACGCTGGTGGTCGGCACCTCCGGCACACTCGGCATCAATCCATCCGTGATGCCCAACCTGCCCTATGACGCCGCGCGCGACTTCGCCGCCATCAGCAACATCTTCACCCTGCCGCTGGTCGTGGTGGCGCATCCCGGCTCAGGGCTGGACAGCCTGCGCACGGTGCTGGCGCGCGCGAAGGAACAGCCGGGCCAACTGAACTATGCCTCTGCCGGGCCGGGCACGGCGCAGCACCTGGCGATGGAAATGCTGGCGCATCGCGCCGGGGTGCGGATGACGCATGTGCCCTATCGCGGCAGCGGCCCGGCCATGGCCGATCTCATCGCCGGCAACGTGCCGCTGATGATGGACAGCCTGGCCAGCGCCCTGCCGCATGTGCAGTCCGGCCGGGTGCGCGCCCTGGCGATCACCGGGCGCGAGCGGGTCAAGCAGCTTCCCGACACGCCAACCGTGGCCGAGAGCGGCCTGGCCGGCTACGAGGCGCTGGGCTGGTCCGGGCTGGTGGCGCCGGCCGCGACGCCGCCCGCCATCATCGCGCGGATCAACGCCGATGTCGTCGCCATCCTGCGCGACCCCGCGGTAGCCGCGCGCATGGTGGAGATGGGCGGCTTCCCCGCGCCCGGGACGCCGGAGGAGTTCGGCGGCTTCATCCGTGGTGAGATGGACAAATGGCGGAGCGTCGCGCGCGACGCCAATGTGCGGCTGTCAGGCTGAGCAAGGCTGGGGGAAGGAATTCTTGTCGAACGCAGTGCGTTCGACCCCCCATCTTTTTTCTTCGAGTCTCCGGTGCTGACGGCCAGCGCAGTCCCAACTGATGAAAAGAAAATGAGGGTTCGTGGGAATTCTCTATAATGTTAGGATTAGTTTCCTTTTCCGATTCCAACCCCTGCCCTGTCGATTTGACAAGAAGCTAACACCGACGATGCGGCAATGATGCGCCGCCGGTGTCAGGACTAACTACAGTCCGGGCAGATCCTCCGGCACGAGCGCAACAGCGGCGATGATGATGACCCAGATCGAGAATCCCCTTCCGACGAAGCAGGATCAGGACCTTCTGCGGGCGGTCTACACCCAGGCGCGCCGCTTCATGTTGTACCGGGAACGCGCCCAGGCCATGCAGGCGCGCATGGAGGAGATGCCCGACAGCCTCGCCGAGGCGATCGAGCGCGACTTCGCGGCCTTCGAACTGGAGGACGCCGCGCGCGCTGTGCCACGCGGTCCGCACTGCCGAGGCGCTGCAGGATGGCCGAGCCCTGGCCTCTCCGGAGGACAAGGCCTGAACCGCCGGCCTTTGCCCGTGTGAAAGAGGATTGCATCGGTCAAGCTCGCAGGCATGGTTCGCGGCGGATTGGCCGGGAGTGCCCGGAGCGAGACGGGACCGCCGACAGCGTTGTACGCCACGCGGCCCGGGCAGGCCCCCGGCTGCGCCTGGGGCTGATCGGGCCGATGGAAGCCTGGACCCTTTCCAGCCGCGCCGTGCTGCCGCGCTCGCGCAAGGCGCGGGCCCTGCTCGCCATCCTCGGCATGGCGCTGGGGCAGCCGGTGCCGCGCAGCCGGCTTGCTGAGTTGCTCTGGTCCCGCCGCGGCGAGGAGCAGCAGCGCGGCTCGCTGCCGCAAGCGCTGCACGAGCTGCAGGCGATACTAGGCGGCATCGGCACGCCAGAGGCACGCCGCTGCTGCAATCCGGGGGGGGGACTCCCTTCTGCTGCGGAGCGAGGCGGTCTGGGTGGATGCGCCGGCCGTGCTGCGCAGCGATGCCGCGCCGGCGGCGCCTATGACCTCCTGCTGCGCGCCATCCCCGCGATCCACCGGCTGGCCCGCCATGCCAGCGCGCTCGACCCGATGGACGCGCAGGCGCTCACTAGCCACGGGCATGTGCGCGCCTTCCTGCAGCACCAGATGCAGGAAGGCGCCGAGTTGCATGCCCGCGCCCTGGCGCTGAACCCCAACCTGGCCATGGCCTGGGTCTTCTCCGGCATGGCGGAGAGCTATCCGGGGCGGCACGAGGCGGCGCTGGCGCAGTTCGACCGCTATGCGGCGCTGTCGCCCTGCCACCCGCATGCCTTCTTCGACGCGGGGCGCAGCATCCCGCTACTGATGCTGCGGCGCCATGCGGAGGCCGCCGCCGTGGGCCGCGCCTGCGTCGCGCTGCGGCCCGGGTTCAGCTATCCCTACAAGACCTATCTCTCGGCCCTCGGCCATCTCGGCGAGCGCGCGGAGGCTGCCAGGCTGCGCGACCCGCTTCTGGAAATCGAGCCGGATTTCAGCGTGGCGAAGGTGCCGCGCTGCACCCCGGTACGCGGCGAGGCCGACCGCGCGCATTATGCGGGGGCCTTCGGCTGGCGAGGCTGGACTGAGGCATCCGGGGCGGTGATCGGGCCTCCATTTGCGGCCGGCGGGAAAGGCTTCCATCCTTCGGGGACGCAGCAATCTCCTGAACCGCGCGGATGGGCAGCCATCTTGAACCACGAACGCTTCTCAAGCCTCTCGGAACGCTATCACCGATTCGCCCGGGAGGAGGCCGCAGGACGCTCACCCCTTTACGAGGCGCTGGCTCACGGTATCGCGGAGGATGAGGACGTGCTCGCCTTCCTCTCCGGACTGCCGGAGAGCAAGCAGCAACCGAACCTGTTGCTGGCTGCCGTCCGCCACCTGTTCGGCCTCCAGGAGGACGTGGCGCAGTTCAGGGCAACCCTTCTGGCCCATGCCGAAGCGGTCCGGTCCGTGATGGAAACACGGTCCACACAGACGAACGAGCCGGCCCGGTGTGCCGTCCTGCTCCCGATCCTCGCCCGTCTGCCGCAGCCGCTGGCCCTGATCGAGGTGGGCGCATCGGCGGGGCTGTGCCTCCTGCCCGACCGCTACGGCTACGACTATGGCGGGCGGGAACTGCGGCCCCCTGCGGACGAGGCGGCATATCCCGTCTTCCGCTGCGCCGTCAGTGACGCGACGCCAGTCCCCGCGGCTCTCCCGCGGGTCATCTGGCGAGCAGGCCTGGATCTCAACCCCCTGGACGCCACGGACTCTTCCGAAGCCGCCTGGCTGGAGAGCCTGGTCTGGCCCGGTCAGGCGGAGCGCCTCAGGAACCTGCGGGCGGCCCTCCGGGTCGCAGCGGATGCGAAGCCTCGTCAGGTCAGAGGGGATCTTTCCGGCGATGACCTGCCGGCGCTTTGTCGCGAGGCGCCGAAGGAAGCCACGCTTGTCATCTTCCACACGGCGGTGTTGTCCTATGTGGCGAATCCGTCCGACCGCCAGGCCTTTGCCGAACGCGCATCGTCCCTGTCCCGCTACTGGATCTGCAACGAAGCGCCGCGGGTCTTCCCGGAGATCGCCGGCCGCGCCGCGAGGCCTGGCGCACCGGGCCTGTTCCTGCTCTCGGTCAATGGACGCCCGGTCGGCTGGACCGATCCGCATGGCGCTTCCCTGGAATGGATCGCGGGCCGGGAAGCCTTTTAGTGTCCTGTTTCCGAAGTCCGCAGGGCTGCGGAAACAGGACACTCGGCTTTGTTTTCGGTGGTCTGCTGATCCGCTTCGTCCGCTGCAGATGCAGCGAACTTCGCGGGCAGGACACTAGAAGAAGGCCTGCCTTTGGGTTGCGCGCCGCGACGCCGGATCAGATCTGCGCTGATCGCCTCTTACGCGAGAGGCATGGATGAAAGATAAAGGCCGAGGATCATTCCCGACCCGGCATAGCGGCAGCGAACCGCCACGGCGATCTGGCGGCGCCCTTCAACTATCCCAATGAGCCATTCCGGCGTGCAGGACAGCCATTCCGGAGCAGGAAAAAGGCCGCTACGGTCAAGCAGCCAACACGGCGCGACCGGGCCATGCGGCTGGGCTTCGGGCGCCGACGACCGGGGGATGCAACGAATATGACGGCCCAGCGCCTGCGGAAGCCCGCCTCCTTCACGCTCGCCCTCTCCCTTTCGCTGGCCACGGCTGGCTGCGGCATCACCGTCGAGCGGACCACCACCGTCAATGCCCGCGAGCAGGCCCTGGCCTCGGCCGAGCGGCGCGTCGCCACGCTGGAACAGCGCGTGGCCGAGCTGGAATCCACCCTGGCGGCCCAGCGACAGGCGGCGCGGGACCTCGAATCGCTGAACCAGGAACTGGCCCAGGCCCGCTCCGCCCGCAGCGCCACCGAGCGCGCCCGGGCCGAAGCCGCGCGGCGGGTCGCCGAGATCCGCGCCCAGATCGCGGCGAATGAGCGGCGGCTCCAGGAGCTGTCGCAGGGCAACGAGACTGAGCAGGGCCGCCTGCAACGCCTCGGCGACGACCGCACGCGCGCCGAATCGGAACTGGCGAGCCGGCGTGAGGCGCTGGAGCAGATCGAGGCGCGGCTGCAGCGGACGCAGCAGGCCGCCCAGGCCGCCCAGGCGGAGCTGGATCGCCGCAGCGCCGCCGTGGCTGACGCGCAGGCGAAGCTGCAGGACGCGACCCGGCAGATCGACCAGTCCGCCGCGCGCCTGCAGACGCTGGAGCAGCGCTACACCGAGCTGACCGGCCAATCGCAGCAGCAGGAGCAGCGGCTGAACGGCCTGCGCCAGCGGGCCGACGGCGTGCGCGACAGCCTGGCCCGCGAGGAGGCCTCGCTGGCGCAGCGCCGCGAGGAGCTGCAGCGCCTGCAGGCCGACATCACGCGCCAGACCGCCGCGCGCACGGAGGCCTCCAATGCTGTGAATGCGCTCACCGCGCGCCGCGGCGAGCTCGACACCGCGATTCGCAACACCGAGGCGCAGCTTGCCGATCTGCGTGGGCAGGTGCAGTCGGCGCAGCAGAACCTGGACGCGATCCGCGCCAGCGCCGGGGAGGCGCAGCAGGCCGTCACCGAGCGCCAGCAGCAGCGCGACGAGGCCGAGCGCCGCCTGGCCGGCGTGCAGGAGGAGTTGCAGAAGGCGGAGGCGGCCCTGGCCGATCGCAACAAGGCGGTGCGCGAGGCCGAGACGCGCCTGGCGCAGGCCCGCAGCGAGGCCGAGCAGGCAAATGCCGCCGTGCAGAACCTGCGACAGGAAGCGGCCCGCATCACCACCGCGAACGAGACGCTGCAGCGGGAGAACAGCGAGCTGGACCAGCGGCGGCAGCGGCTGGCCTCGCAGGTGCAGTCCGCCGAGCAGCGCCTGGCGGCCCTGCAGACCTCCCTGGGCAGCGCGGGCGCGAACGCCGGCCAGGGTACCGCCACCCCCGGCGCGCCGCCGGCCGACCAGCAGCCGGCCGAGTCGTCTCCCAGCAGTGCCGCCGTGCCGGCTAGCGAGAGCACGCCGCGCTAGAGCAAATCCCGGTCAGGCGGAATCGCCTGATCGGGTAAGGACGCTCGCGTAAACGATGTTCTAGAGCGTTACCCGTGAGCCCATGCGAACGGAAAACGCTCTCGTCCTGCCGCTGCGAAGGGCCGCGCGGCCCTTGCAGCGGCAGGTGTCGGCGGGGAAGCGCCCTCCCGCCCAGGGACCGGCGCCTGCGCCCCTGCCCTTTCTCCGCTGAGGCCGGACGGCGCCGCAGGCGGCGGTTGCCGGCGGGCGTGGCATCCCGCAAAGCTGAGCGCCGAGACGGCGGGCCGGGCGGCCACCCTTCCCGCCCCCACCCAGGGCCCAGGGAGTCGCCTTGTCGCGCACGCTTCAGCATCCGACCCGGCTGGTGCCGCTGGCCTTCCTCCTCGCCATCCTGGCAGGCACCGGCCTGCTGATGCTGCCCGCCTCCCATGCCGGCGGCGAGGGCGCATCCCTCCTGACGGCGTTGTTCACCGCGACCTCGGCCGTCTGCGTCACCGGCCTCGTCGTCCAGGACACGCCCACCTACTGGTCGGGCTTCGGGCAGGCGGTGATCCTGGGCCTCTTCCAGATCGGCGGCCTCGGCATCATGAGCGGTGCCACGCTGCTCGGGCTGCTCGTCACCCGGCGGCTGCGGCTCGGCACCCGGCTGGTGGCGCAGGCCGAGACCCGCAGCCTGGCGCTGGGAGACGTGGTCAGCGTGCTGCGGCTGGTCCTGGCGGTGACGGTCGGCGTCGAGCTGGCGACCACCGCCGTGCTGGCGGCGCGCCTGCGCCTCGCCTATCAGCAGCCCTGGGAGGAGGCCCTCTGGCACGGGCTGTTCCAGGCCGTCTCCGCCTTCAACAATGCCGGCTTTTCCACCTATTCCGATAGCCTGATCGGCTTCGCGCCCGATGCGCTGATCCTCGGGCCGATCATGCTCGCGGTGATCCTGGGCGGCCTCGGCTTCCCCGTGCTGCACGAGCTGCGGCGCGAGCCGCGCCGACCGTCCCGCTGGTCGCTGCACACCAAGCTCACCCTGCTCGGCACCGCCCTGCTGCTGGCCGGCGGCGGCGCGGTGATCCTGATCTATGAGGGCGGCAACCCGGAGACGCTGGGCCCGCTCGGCCCGGCGGGCAGGCTGCTGAACGCCGCCTTCCACTCCGCCATGCTGCGGACGGCGGGGTTCAACGCGCTGGACGTCACGGAGATGCGGCCCGAGACCCTGGCCGTCAGCTATGGGCTGATGCTGATCGGCGGCGGCAGCGCCGGCACCGCCGGCGGCATGAAGGTGACGACCTTCCTGGTGCTGGGCTCCGTGGTCTGGGCGGAGATCCGCGGCGAGCCGGATGCCACCGTCTTCCGCCGCCGCATCCCGCCCGAGGTGCAGCGGCAGGCGCTCGCCGTCGTGCTGCTCGTCATCGTTCTCGTAGGGACCGCGACCCTGGCCTTGCTGAGCGTGACGACCCTTCCCGCCGGAGCCGCGCTGTTCGAGGTGGTCTCGGCCGTCTCCACCGTCGGGCTCTCCACGGGCGTCACGGCGAGCCTGCCGCCGGCCGGCCAGATCCTGATCATGCTGCTGATGTTCCTGGGCCGGGTCGGCATCACCACCGTCGCGGTCGGCCTGGCCCTGCGCGGCCGCCATCGGCCCTACCGCTATCCAGAGGAGCGCCCCATCGTTGGCTAGCAACACATCCTCCAGCGACGGCGTCGTCGTCATCGGCCTCGGCCGCTTCGGCGGGGCGGTCGCCGAGTCGCTGGTGCGGCTCGGGCATGACGTCCTCGGCATCGACGAGAGCGCCGAGCTGGTGCAGTCCTGGGCGGACCGGCTCACCCATGTGGTGCAGGCGGACGCCAGCAGCGGCGAGACGCTGCGCCGGCTCGGCGTGCATGAGTTCGGGCGCGCCGTCGTCGGCATCGGCACCGATATCGAGGCCAGCGTATTGACCGTGCTGGCGCTCAGCGAACTGGGCGTGCCGGATATCTGGGCCAAGGCACTCAGCCCCAAGCACGGCCGCATCCTGGAGCGCACCGGGGCGCATCACGTGATCTATCCGGAGGCGGCCATGGGCGAGCGCGTCGCCCATCTGGTCACCGGCAAGATGATCGACTTCATCGAGTTCGATGACGGCTTCGCCATCGTGAAAACCTGCGCGCCGCGCGAGGCCATGGGTAAGACACTGGCCGAGAGCGCCCTGCGCAAGCGCTACGGCGTCACCGTGGTCGGCGTGAAACGGCCGCGCGAGGATTTCACCTATGCCCGGCCGGAAACCCTGATCCAGCGCGGTGACCTGCTGATCGTCTCCGGCCCGACGCGGAACTGCGAGGCCTTCGCCGCCATCACCTGAGCGCCACCAGCGCCGCGGGGAACGCGGCGCCTCAGCGTGCTTCCAGCAGGCCGCGCATCCGGCGCAGACTGGTCACCACCTCGCTCAGATGCGCCCGCATCGCCTCGGCCGCCTCTGCGTTCCGCCCGGCCTGCAGCAGGTCCAGCATGGCGAGGTGCTCGCGCGCCTGCCGGTAGAAGCGCTCCCGGTCGGTCAGGGAGCGATAGACCAGCAGGCGGCGGATGCGGTTCACCCGCCGCAGCGTGTCCAGCATGAAGGGATTGCCCGAGGCGCCGACGACCGCCTCGTGGTAACGCACGCCACGCTCGTAGAGCGCGTCGGCGGAGGCGGTCTCGATGCCGCCGGCGAGCATGTGCTCCTCCACCGCGCGGCACTGCGCGGCGGTTTCGGGGTCCAGCCGGTAGCCGGGCTCCAGCAGCGCCGCCGGCTCGATCGCCAGACGCAGGCGGTAGGTCTGCTCCAGCGCGTCCGGCGTGGTCAGCACGGAGGAGAAGCGCCAGCCATAGCCCGGCCGCCGTTCGGCCCAGCCCTCCGCCGCGATGCGGTCGAGCAGCTGCGCGAGCTGGCCCTTGCTGACGCCGTAGCGGTCCCGCAGCGCCGCCTCCGAGATCGAATCCGGCAGCCGTCCGGCGACGCGATCCTCGGCCATGGCGAAATAGACCTGCGAGAGCCGGTCGCGGTCGCCCCGCCCGGCCATTGCCCCGGCACGGTCCGGCCCGGCCTCGGCAACGAAGAAGCCGCGCCGCGGCTCGGCCCGCAGCACGCCGTGCTCGGCCAGCAGGCGCAGCGCCTGGCTCACCGGGAAGCGCGAGACGCCGAAGCGGTCGGCCAGCGACTGGGCGGGCAGATGCGTGCCGGGCGGCGCCATGCCGCTGCCGATCTCGCCGGCGATGGCCGCCGCCAGCTCCTCCACCATGCCTCTCGGGGCCCGTGCGCCGGGCGGGGTGCCGAAGACCTGCTCCATGGCCCTGGTATGCCACAGCGCGCCAGGATGCGAAGCGCTCTTCCTGGATTGCATTTGCTTCTACCAATATGCAATATGACGCCGAGAGAGGACGAACCAGAGCAGCGGCCCGTACGCTGCCCAGCGCACCAGGGAAGAAACGACCATGCTGACCCGACGCCGTCTGGCCGCCACCGCCGGCTTGGCCCTGCTGGCCGGGCGGGGCAAGTCCGCCCAGGCACAATCCCCGCAGGCACAATCCAGCTTTCCCGACCGCCCCATCCGCGCCATCGTCGGCTATCCGCCGGGCGGCGGCGTGGACATCGTTGCGCGCCTGGTGGGCGAGCCGATGCAGAAGGCGCTCGGCCAGCCCGTGATCGTGGAGAACCGGCCCGGCGCCAGCGCCATGATCGCCGCCCAGGCGGTCGCCAAGGCGGCGCCCGACGGCTACAGCCTGCTCTTCGCGGCAGCGGGCGAGATCGCGGTCAATCCCTCGCTTTACAAGGACCGCATGACCTATGACCCGGCAAAGGAGCTGGCGCCGGTCGCGCTCTGCGGCACCGTGCCCTGCCTGGTCGTGGTGCCGGCCAGCCTGCCCGTTCACAATCCGGCCGAGCTGATCGCCTATGCAAAAGCGAACAAGGGCAAGCTTTCCTTCTCCTCCTCCGGCATCGGCAACCCGCAGCACCTGGCGGGCGAGCTGATGAACCACATGGCCGGGACGGACGTGCTGCACGTGCCCTATCGCGGCTCCGCCCCCGCCGTGACCGACGTGGCGGCCGGGCGCGTGACGATGAGCTTCAGCAGCCTGGGCGCGGCGCTGCCGCTGATCCAGGACGGCAAGCTGCGCGCCGTCGCCGTCACCTCCAGCACGCCGATGCCGCAGCTGCCGGATGTCGCGCCGCTCAGTACCGCGCCGGGGATGGAGGGCTACGAGCTGATCAACTGGTTCGGCCTCTTCGCCCCCGCCGGCCTGCCGGCGCCGGTGATGGACAAGCTGGCCATCGCCGCCGACCGCGCCCTGCAGGACGAGACGCTGCAGCGCAAGCTGATGGAGCAGGGCATCATCCCGCGCCGCATGGATCCGGCCGCCTTCCGCCGCTTCGTCGAGGAGGATGCGGTGAAATTCGCCAAGATCATCAACGACGCCAACATCACAGCGGAAGGGTAGGCGGGATGTATCGTATCGACGTTCTCGTGCAGGGCTTTCCCGGCAAGTCCGTCTGCCATGGCGGGCTCGGCTGGAGCACCATCGCCCTGCTGCGCGGCGAGGGCCGTTGCATCCTGATCGATGTCGGCGCCTTCGGCGTGCGCAAGCATCTGGCGAAGCAGCTCGCCGCGCAGGGCGTGACGCCGGAGGATGTCACCGATGTCGTGCTGACCCATGCACATTACGACCACGCGGTGAACTTCACGCTCTTCCCACGCGCCACCGTCTGGATCGGCGAGGAGGAGCTGCGCTGGGCCTCCGCGCAGCCGCCGGGCTTCGACCCGCTGCCCGAGCTCTATGTCGCCGCGCTGAACCAGAACCCGGATGTACGGCGCATCAGGGACGGCGAGGAGTTCCTGCCCGGCCTGCACGCCATGCTGGCGCCCGGCCACACGCCGGGCTGCCTCGTTTTCCATCTGACGGCGAACGAGACGCCGGTGATCTTCACCGGCGACGCCGCCAAGAACCGCGCCGAGCTGATCTGCGGGCGGGCGGACATGAGCGAGGACGAGGCGGCCACCGGCCGCTCCATCGCCGCCATCTGGGAGCTCTGGCGCAAGGTGCCGGGCACGCTGGTGATCCCCGGCCACGACCTGACCCTGCGCCTCGATGACGCCGGGCGCGCCGAATATGTCGGCACCCGCGCCGCCGCCATCGCCGCCTGGTTCGGCGAGGATATCGAGCACATCACCCGTTTCGAACTCCGCTGCGACTGAGGCACCATGACCGAGACGACGATCCCCGAGGCCGAGCTTCTCGCCCTCGCCACGCGCGCCCTCGCCCGCAGCGGCATGCCGGAGGCCGAGGCGGGCGAGGCAGCGCGCGTGCTGGTGCTCGCCGACATGTTCGGCCTGCGCACCCATGGCATCAGCCGCGTCGCGCAGTATCTGGAGCGGGTGAAGCTGGGCGGCATCAACCCGCGCGCCGCGGTGCAGGTCATGCGCATGGCGCCCGGCCTCAGCATGATCGACGGGCAGAACGGCGTCGGCACGCTGGTCGGCATGCGGGCGCTGCGGGCAGCGACGGAATCCGCCCGCGAGGTCGGCATCGGCGCCGCCTTCGCGCGCGGCAGCAACCATTTCGGCCCGGTGCTGCCCTATGCCTTCCTGGCGGCGCAGGAGGGCTTCGCCTCCTTCATCGCCAGCAATGCCACGACGACCATCGCGCCCTGGGGCGGCAAGGACACGCGGGTCGGCAACAACCCGATGGGCATCGGCATGCCGAACCCGGGTGGTGACCCGATCATCCTGGACATGGCGCTGAGCGTCGCGGCGCGGGCGAAGATCCGCAAGCTGGCGGAACAGGGCGCCGCCATGCCGGAAGGCTGGGCGACCGATGCCGAGGGCAAGCCCACCACCGATCCGGCCAGGGCGCTGAAGGGCTTCCTGCTGCCGGTCGGCGGCCACAAGGGCTACGGGCTTGCGGTCATGATCGACCTGCTGGCCGGGCTGCTCTCCGGCGCCGCCTACCTGACTCATGTGCAGGCCTGGGACAAGAACCCGGGCGTCGCGCAGAATCTCGGCCATGTCTTCATCCTGATCGACACCAGCCGCCTGCAGGCGCGGGAATGGCTGCAGGAGCGCATGGCGGATTTCGGGGAGATCCTGCGCGGCACGCCGCCGGCCGACCCCGCCGCGCCGGTGATGGCGCCGGGCGACCGGGAAATGGCCGTCTATGCCCGCAGCCGGCGGGAGGGCGTGGCGGTGGCCAGCGCCGACCTGCGGGCGGTCGAAGCCCTGGCGCGCGGCTGAGGCACCGCCGATGCCGCCCCTCGACAGCAGCGGCACCGGCCGCATCCTGGCCGGCAGCTTCGGGGAGGTCCGCATCCTGGACCTCCACCGCGCCGCCGGCCCGGCGCTGCGCCGCATGCCCTGGTGCCACCGCGTCCTGCTGGAGAACCTGCTGCGGCAGGAGGAGCCGGAGGTCCGCACCGCCGGGCTGCAGGCGATGCTGGACTGGCTGGAGAGCGGCACCAGCACGGCCGAGATCCCCTTCGCGCCGTTGCGCATCCTGATGCACGACACCACCTGCGGCCCGGCCCTGGTGGACATCGCCGCGATGCGCGACGTGGTGGCGGAGCAGGGCGGCGACCCGCAGCGGCTGAACCCCGCCGTGCCGGTGGCAACCTCGACCGACCACTCGCTCGCCGTCGATCTCTCGGCCATGCCGGATGCGCTGTCGCGCAACATGGCGCGCGAGATGGAGCGCAACGCCGAGCGCTACCGCTTCATGAAATGGGCGGCCGCGGCGGTGCGGGGCTTCCGGGTCTTCCCGCCCGGCACTGGCATCATGCACACCATCAACCTGGAGCGCCTGGCGACGGTCGTCACCACCGTGCAGCGGGACGGCGCCACCTGGGCCGTGCCCGACACGCTGGTCGGCACCGACAGCCACACGCCGATGATCAACGGCATCGGCGTGCTGGGCTGGGGCGTCGGCGGCATCGAGGCCGAGGGCGTGATGTTCGGCGTGCCGGTTTCCCTGCGCCTGCCCGAGGTGATCGGCGTGCGGCTGTCCGGCGCGCTGCCGGAGGGCGTGCTGGCCACCGACCTCGCCCTGCGCGTCACCGAGCTGCTCCGGCGGCACGGCGTCGCCGGCGAGTTCGTCGAGTTCTTCGGCCTCGGCCTCGGCGGCCTGACGGCGGGGCAGCGCGCCGTTGTCGCCAACATGGCTCCGGAATACGGCGCCACCACCGGCATGTTCCCGATCGATGGCCAGACGCTGGATTACCTGCGCGCCACCGGCCGCGATGCGGCCGCCATCGCCCTGGTGGAAGCCTATGCCAGGGCGCAGGGGCTCTGGCACGACCCGGCGGCCGAACCGCGCTACACGGCGGTCCTGGAGCTGGACCTCGCCGCGCTGCGGCCCTCGGTCGCCGGGCCACGCCGCCCGCAGGACCGCCTGGCGCCGGCCGCGGTGCCGGCCGCCCTCGCCGCGGCCGGAACGCCGCCCGATGGCGCCGCGGTGCGGGGCATCCCCGCCGATGCGGTCGCCATCGCCGCCATCACCTCCTGCACCAACACCTCCGACTTCGCGCTGCTGGTGGCGGCGGGGCTGGTGGCGCGCAAGGCGCGGGCGCTGGGGCTGGCGGTGCCGGCCTGGGTCAAGACCTCGCTGACCCCGGGCTCGCCCGCCGCCGAGCGGCGGCTGCGCCGGGCCGGGCTGCTGGAGGATCTCGAAGCCCTCGGCTTCGGGCTCGCCGGCTATGGCTGCGCCACCTGCATCGGCAATTCGGGGCCGCTGCTGCCGCAGGTCGCGGAGGCCGTCGAGACGGGCGGGCTGAAGCCCGTCGCCGTGCTCTCCGGCAACCGCAATTTTCCGGGGCGCGTGCACGCGCAGATCGAATCCGCCTTCCTGGCTTCGCCGCCACTGGTGGTGGCCTATGCGGTGGCCGGCCGCGCCGGCCTCGACATCACGCGCGCCCCGCTGGGCACTGCGCCCGATGGACGTCCCGTTCATCTCGCGGATCTCTGGCCGGGCAGCGCCGAGATCGAGGCCGCCGTCGCCGCCGGGCTCGACCCCGCGGACATCGCCGCCGCCGGGCGGGAGGCCGATGCCTCGCCGGCCTGGGCAGCGCTGGCGGCGCCGGGCACGCCGCGCTTCCCCTGGGACCCGGCCTCCACCTATCTGCGCCGGCCGCCCTTCGTGGCGCTCGGGCAGGGGGAGGTGGCGCCGGGCATCCTGCAGGCGCATCCGCTGCTGGTGCTGGGCGACGACATCACCACCGACCACATCTCCCCCGCCGGCGCCATCCCCGCCGGGAGCGACGCCGCCGCCTGGCTGGTGGAGCGCGGCGCGAACCCGCGCGACCTCAACGTCTATGCCGCGCGGCGCGGCAATTGGGAGGTCATGCTGCGCGGCCTCTTCACCAATCGCAGCGTGACCAACTTCCTGGGCGCCCGCCACAAGGCCGGGCGGACCGTCTTCGCGCCGACCGGCGAGGTGCTGCCCGTCTGGCGGGCCGCCGCCCGCTATGCCGAGGCCGGGCTACCGGTGGTGCTGCTGGCCGGCGAGCGCTACGGCACCGGCTCCTCGCGCGACTGGGCGGCCAAGGGCGCGCAACTGCTGGGCGTCCGCGCGGTGCTGGCCAACAGCTTCGAGCGCATCCACCGCACCAATCTCGTCGGCATGGGCGTGCTGCCACTGAAACTGCCGGCGGACTGGAAGCCGGAGGCGCTCGGCCTGCAGCCCGGCGATACCTTCGCGATCGACTGGAACCCCGCTGCCCTGGCGCCGCGTGCCGCCATCGGCGTGACGCTGCGCCGGAGCAATGGCGAGACAGCACGGGTGGAAGCAACGGCGCTGCTGGAGACCACGCGCGAGGTGCGGTTAATACAGGCGGGCGGCATGATCCCGCTGATCCTCCGCCAGGTGCTGGAGGGCCGCGCCGCTGCGTGAAAGGCGGGGCGGCGCCCCGCCCGCCTCAGCCCTCGTCCAGCTTCTCGACGTAGCGCAGTCTGGCTTTCTTCAACGTCGGGCACAGGCCGTGGAGGTCGAGACCGGGCCCGCCGGCGCAGACCACCGGGACATTCACCAGGCCAAGGGTCGCCTTCACCGTGCCACGCGCCGAGATGGCGCGGCCCGAGGCCTCATGCGTCATGGGGATGCCGAGCGGCGGGAAGCGGTCGATGGTCGCGCACGGCAGGCGCTCGATGTGGGTGACGAGGACGGGCTTCATGCCAGCACTTCCACCGCATCGAGGAAGATGGCCTGGTAGGCCTCGCCATAGGTCATGGCCTTGCCCGAGTTGCGGCCGCCCTGCATGCCGCGGTTCAGCGCCACGCGCTCGTAGTAGTGCCAGAGGTGCTTCTGCGCGGGCAGCTGCTCGAAGGCCTTCCACTTGGTCTCCCACACCTCGGTGATGTTGAGGATGCGGTTCGGCTTGAAGCCGCACTGCTCCGGCTGGTGCGGCTCGAACTGGAAGACCTGCGGCGCGGAATAGGCGACGCCGCCGGGCCCCGGCTTGTGGCCGGCGGCCTGGGCGATGATGCGCGCCTCCTGCGCGAAGCGGGAGGCCTCCGGGTGATCGACGTTGTAAGGGTCGGCCACCGCATGGGTCAGGACGAAGGCGGGCCTCACCTCGCGGTAGATGTCGATCAGGCGGTCGAGCATGGCGTCGGTGAGGCGCAGCGGATAGTCGCCGGCGTCGAAGAACTCGATCTCGGCCCCGAGCACCGCGGCGGCGGCCTCCGCCTCGGCGCGACGGCCGGCCTTGCAGGCCTCCAGCGTCGTGCCCGGCTGCTTCCAGGCGCCCTGGCTCTCACCGCGCTCGCCATAGGAGAGGCAGACGATCTTCATGCGGTAGCCCATCCTCGCGTGCAGCGCGATGGCACCCCCCGCGCGCCAGACGAAGTCGCCGGGATGCGCGGTGACGACGAGGCCTGATTTCTGCGTGCCGGACATGGTGGTCTCCCCTTTCAGCGTGCCCCGTAGAGGCGGTTGGGGTGGTCGATCAGGATCCTGCGGCGATGCGCCTCACCCCAGTCCGGGCGGCAATCCGTCCCAGATCTCGTCGAGGCTCAGCGGTCGCGGCAGCATCCGCTGCCCGGCCATGTAATGGAGCGCGAGTTCCAGCACGGGACGCAGCGCTTCCCGCCCTCCCCGCCGCGCGCCGCGCGAGTCCGGCACCATGGCGCCGGCAGCGGCAAAGAGCCGCAGCAACTCGGCGACCAGTTCCGGCCGCCGCTCCGCCAGTTCGCGCCGGACCGCCACCATGTGGTTGACCGGCACCAGGCGGTGCCGCTGCCAGAAGGCTGCGGCGGCAGCATCGGGATCGGGATAGACGGTGCGCAGGGCCGGATCGGCCGGCGCATCGCTGCCGACGATCGCCGCGTCCAGCGCGCCGGCGCGCAGCATGGCCAGCATGTCCTGGCCCGGGGCGGCACGCTCGGCCCAGGGCGGGTCGCGGATCTCGGCCACATGCGCATCCTCGAAGGTGACCCAGCGGATCGCCTCGGCGCGCGGCCCGCCCTCCTCCGCCATGATGCCGCGCAGCCACATGCCGGTCGTCTGGCTATAGGCGCGCACACCCACCCGGCGCCCGACAAGGTCGGCAACGCCGCGGATCTCGCTATCGGCGCGGCACAGCAGGGCGGATTGCTGGAAGCGGGCAGTCAGCACCACCGGCAGCAGCACCAGCGGCCTGTTGCAGGCCCGGGCCTGGAGGAAGGTGGCGACCGCCATTTCCGAGACGTCGAAGCGCAGCTCCCGCACCATCGGCGCGAAGGCGCTGGTGATCGCCGGGACATCGGCGAAGTGGAGGCGCAGCAGCGCGGAGCCGACCGCGCCCTCCTTCAGCGGCCGCGTGTGCGGATAGGTGCCGATCGCGGCCCGCAGCTCGGCCGGCTGCGACGGGGACGCCGGGCTCGCCATGGCTCAGCGCGGCTCCGGCATGCGGCGGGGCTTTCCCATGAGGCTTTTCCGGCCGGCCGTTGCGGTCATGCGGCGTCTTCCTTCCCTGGGCCTCGCGGCGGGCGCGGGCGGTCTTGTGGGCAGCCCCTGTGCTACGCCTTCCGGGGCCGCCTGTCCTCCCGCTTTCCCCGATCCCGCTATCAGCAACGGTTTTAGTTGGGCGGCCATGCCTGAAGAGCGGCCGGTCTGTCGCCGCCGCAGTTCAGCCGCCCCTTTTTTCGCGGTTTCCAACGGCGGCCGCCTGCCGGACATTTCCTCCACCCTGGCGCGGAGCGGCCGGAAGGCGCCGAGGCGGAGGCCGGCACCTGGCATGGCCGCCTGCGGAGGCGCCGCACTCTCCCGCCCGGTCCCGTGCCGGGCCCCACATCCCTGCCCCAGCATCGGGAGCGCCCCTTGCAGACTTCCCCGCCCACGGACGGGATGCGGACCTTGTGGCTGATGGTCGGCGTCCAGTTCATCATGAGCTTGGCCCTTTCCGTCGCCAGCCCGATCCTGCCGCTCTTCCTGCCGCAGATCGGCGTGCAGACCGGCGGGCCGGTGGAGTTCTGGGCCGGCGTGCTGGGCTCGCTGAACGCCTTCGTCGCCGCCTTCGCCTCGCCCTTCTGGGGCTCGATGGCCGACCGCACGGGCCGCAAGGCCATGGTGCTGCGCTCCAGCCTGGCGATCTGCTTCTTCACCGCGCTGATGGGCCTCTCCACCCATCTCTGGCACCTGGTGACGCTGCGCGCCTGCATGGGCGCCTTCAGCGGCTTCTCCGCCTCGGCCATCGCGCTGGTGGCGACGCAGGTGCGCGAGGAGCGGCTGGGCTTCGCGCTGGGCTGGCTCAGCACCGGGCAGCTCGTCGGCAGCCTGATGGGGCCGGTGCTGGGCGGCTTCCTCGCCGATCTGACCGGCAGTTACCGCATCGTGTTCTTCTGGACCTCGGGTTTCGCCGCCCTCGCCGCCACCCTGGCCTATCTCGGCGTGCGCGAGAACTTCGCGCGCGCCGCCACCAAGGCACGGGCGCCGATCTGGCACACCCTGGGGCAGGTGGCGCGGGTGCGCGGCCTGCTGCCGCTTTTCCTCGTGCTGCTGCTGGCGCAGTTCGGTGTGCGCACCGTGCAGCCGGTGGTCACGCTCTTCGTGCAGGACCTGGCCGGGCACCAGGCGGGGCTGGCGACGCTCGCGGGCTTCGCCTTCTCCGTCACCGGCATCGCCGACCTTCTCGCCTCGCCCTTCCTGGGCAAGCGCAGCGACGTGCTGGGCTATCGCCGCGTGCTGCTGATCAGCCTGCTCGGCGCCGGGCTGATGAGCCTGCCGCAGGCCTGGGCCGGCGCCTACTGGCAGTTCCTGGCGCTGCGCTTCGGCCTCGGCGTCTTCGTCGGCGGCATCCTGCCCACGGCCAATGCCCTGGTGGGGCGGCTGACGCCCAGCGCGCAGCGCGGGCTGGTCTATGGGCTGACGGCCTCGGCCACCTTCCTCGGCAGTTCGCTCGGGCCTTTCACCGGCGGCAGCATCGCCGCGATGGCGGGCATCCGCTGGGTTTTCGTGCTGACCGGCATGCTGTTCCTCGCCAACCTGCTCTGGGTCTATCTGGTCGTCCCGGAGGCGCGGAACGGCGAGGCGGCGCCGCGCTGAACAGGGCGCGGCGGAAATAAGGACCGGCAGCCCACCGTCGGATACCGCGCTGCGACGGAGGGTGCGCGCCGGTTCGCAATGCTCCGGCCCGTCCCCCTTGCCGCAGGAGGCGGGATCGAAGCCCAGGCCCCGGTTGAAGCCCGGGTGACGATGCGCAAAGCGCCTGCCGAAACCGTCGATTATGCCGATTTTGCGGTGCCGGCCGATGCTTCCTTCTTCCGGCCGCGGCGAGATGCCTGGAAATCCTGCTCTCCGCGCCAGGGCATCGCCTCTCCATAACCTCGGCTTATACCCTCTGCCGCTTTGTGGCGTGGACAGCCCCAGGGGAGCTTTCCATAGTGATCGCTGAGCCTGACCCCGGTCCGGCTCGCCCGTCGCCGCCGGGACCATGCGGCGAAGACCAGCCGAGAAGACCGGCGGCACGCGGATAACATTCCGCAAAGGGAATACAGGTGGTTTCACGGCCGGTCCGCTTTCCGCACGCGAGGGGGCAGGCGATGGCAAGGTGCTTGGGAGCATTCGCGGTGCCGTTTCGGACCGCCGGCGTGGCGCAGGCCCCGTGGGCGAGCCACGCCCGGCGCGCATCCGTCGTCCTGCCCCGCTGCGGAACCCATCACGGACCGGCCCGGCGAAGCGCAGCGACTGAGGCACGGAGGCCCGCATGGACGTCTCTCTTCATGGCGATGGCGGCATGGCCGCGCCGGCCCGTCCGCATCCGGCGGACATCTCGCCGGCCATCCGCAAGGTCATCGAATTCATTGAGCTGAACTTCTCCGAGGCCTTGCGGCTCCCGGAGCTGGCGGAGCAGTGCAACCTCAGCATGCACCGCTTCGCGACGGTGTTCCGCCGCCAGGTGGGCATCCCGCCGCACCAGTATCTCTGCCAGGTTCGCGTACGGCAGGCGCAGCGCCTGCTGCGCCAGGGCCTCTCGCCGGCGGATGCCGCAATCGAGGTGGGCTTCTTCGACCAGAGCCATCTGTGTCGCCATTTCCGGCGACACTACGGCGTCTCGCCCGGCCGCTTCGCCGCCGCCTTCCGGCCGTGCAAGGCACCGCCGCGCGTTGCCAGGGCCGATACCCCGGCGGCGCTGTCCGGCACCGCAGCGAGCGTGATGTGACGCTCCGCAGCGGCAGACACAGTCGCCGGCCCTGCCTCGGCCGACCCTATGGCCCACGCTCATGCTGCCTGGCGCTGGGCGCGGCAAGGCGCGGGCGGGAGCATCCGGGCCAGCCCGCCACCCCGGGCCGCGCCCGGTGCTGTCCCGCACCCGATCGCTCTGCCTGAACCGAAAGGAACACGCTGCATGTCGCCGCCCGTCGAGAAGGTCGCCAGTGACGAGAAACTCCCGGAACAGGTCGATGTCGTGGTCATCGGCGGCGGCATCATCGGCGTCACGGCGGCCTATGAGCTGGCGAAGAAAGGCCATTCCGTCGCACTGCTGGAGAAGGGGCAGGTCGGCGCCGAGCAGTCCAGCCGCAACTGGGGCTGGTGCCGCGTGCATGGTCGCGCCCTGCCTGACCTGCCGCTGGCCACGCTCAGCCTGCGGCTCTGGAGCGGCATGAACGAAGAGATCGGTGCGGAGACGGGCTTCCGCCACACCGGCATGCTGGCGGCGCTGCACGATCCGAGCGAACTCGCCTACTGGGAGGACTGGCTGGCCCAGGCCAAGCCCTACCAGCTCGATGGCCGCATCCTCAGCGCGGAGGAGATGCGCGCCCTGGTGCCGGCGGCGAGCGGCCGCTGGGTGGCCGGGGTCTATTCCGCCTCCGACGGACGGGCAGAGCCTAGCCAGGCCGCTCCCGCCATTGCCGAGGCGGCGCGGCGGCGTGGCGTCACCATCCACCAGAACTGCGCCGCGCGCGGGATGGAGACCACCGGCGGCGCCGTTTCGGCGGTGGTGACGGAACGGGGCCGCATCCGCACCCAGGCGGTGCTTTGCGCCGGCGGCGCCTGGACCTCCCTGTTCTGCCGCCGGCATGGCATCCGGCTGCCGCAGGCCGGCGTCTTCGCTACCGCCTGTCGCACCGAGGCGGCGCCGGATGTCTTCACCGGCGGCATCAACGACGGCACCTACGCCTTCCGTCGGCGCGAGGACGGCGGCTACACGGTGGCGCTGGGCGGCGCCGGCCGGGTGGATCTGACGCCGCAGAACCTCCGCTATGCCTTCGATTTCTTTCCGCTCTTCCTGAAGCGGCGGAAGAAGCTCAGCTTCGGCATCGGCCGCTCCTTCCGCGAGGGGCCAGAGGTGATGGCCAACTGGTCCTTCGACCGCGAGTCGCCCTTCGAGCGCATCCGCGTGCTCGATCCGCCGGCGAGCGAACGGCTGGTGGATAAGGCGATGCGCCATTTCCGCGCCGACTTCCCCGCGCTGCGCGGCCTGCGCGTGGCCGAGGCCTGGGGCGGCTTCATCGATTCCACCCCGGATGCACGGCCCGTCATCTCGCCGGTCGAGAAACTGCCCGGCTTCCACATCGCCACCGGCTTCAGCGGGCTCGGCTTCGGCCTCGGCCCGGCCTCGGGGCGCCTCGCGGCGGACCTGGTCGCCGGCGACCGGCCGGTGATCGACCCGGCACCCTACCGCTATTCGCGCTTCACCGATGGCAGCCGCCCCCAGCCCACGGCGCATATGTGAGCCGCGCCGCCGGCCGGGGGAGGAATCCCCTCCCCCGCGCCAGGACTCAGCCCGGCATGACGAGCTTACCAGCCTCGGCCAGGTCGGCGAGTTCGGCCAGGGTGGCGAAGTGATAGTCCGGCCGGGTCAGCTCCGCCACTTCCAGCGTACCGCCGAAGCCCTTCATGCCCTGGCGGCGCTCGATCCAGCACACGGTGTAGCCGAGCTGCCGCGCCACGCCGATGTCGTGGTATTGGCTCTGTGCGACGTGCAGGATGTCCTCCAGCCGGAAGCCGTCCCGGCTCAGCCGGCCGCGCGCGAAGGCGAAGAATTTCGGATCGGGCTTCTCGCACAGCGCCTCGTCCACCGTGACGCTGTCGTGGAAGGGGTGCCCGAGCGTGCGCTCCATCAGGTCCAACGCCCAGCGCTGCGCGTTGGTCATCGCCACCAGCTTGTAGCGCTGGCCGAGTCGCTTCAGCGCGGAGACGGAATCCGGGAAGGCCGGCCAGTCGCGGATGGACTGCACGAAGCCTTGCGCGATCCGCTCGCTCTCCGGCAGGCCGAGCGGATCGCGGATCTCGTGGTAGACCCGCTCCAGGTCGTCCGGGAAGCGCTTCGGCTTGGCATTGCCGCGGGTACGGCGATAGTGCTCCAGGATGGTGTCGTCGTCCCAGGCGGCGGCGGCCGGACCGCATTCCGCCCGGATGTAGTCGAGCATCCCGCGCTCGAAATCGATCAGCGTGCCGACCACGTCGAAGGTCAGCACCTTCGGCTCACGTCCCATTCGCGCAGCTCCCTGCTGGTGGCTCCAGGCATGAGGCTAGGCCACCGCGCGCGGTGCGGCATTCCGTATCGGCGCGGCTGGCGGCAGGATCTGCCGTACATCCCCGGGAGCGGCAATCTCGCCCACGGCGTCCCGGTGGCCTCAGCCCGGCGCCTGGAAGAAGCTCTCCAGCGGATAGTGGTGCTTGGCGAAGACCGTCTTGATGACGACGTAGCTGAAATACTTCTCGATGCCGATGTTCTGCGCCAGCAGCACCTCGATCGTGTCCTGGTAGTGCTGGATGCTACGGGTGACGAATTTCAGCAGGTAGTCGTAGCCGCCGCTGACCAGATGGCACTCGATCACCTCGTCCAGCGCACGGATTCGCGCCTCGAAGCGCTGGAAGTCGTGGCTGCGGTGGTCCGACAGCGTCACCTCGGTGAAGATGGTGGTGGTGTCGCCGAGCTTCTGCAGGTGGATGTGGGCGCCATAGCCGGTGATGTAGCCGGCCTTCTCCAACCGCTTCACGCGCATCAGGCAGGGGCTGGCGGAAAGCCCGACCGCATCCGCCAGATCCACATTCGTCATGCGGCCGTTCTTCTGCAGATGCGTCAGGATCCGCAGATCGATCCGGTCGAGCTTGGGCAGTCCATTGACCATGCGGCGATGCGTGCCTCCTGGCCGAGCCTAGAGCAGATCGCGGGCGGGCGGAATCGCCCGCGTGGCGGAAGCGGCGCCCGCGCCTCAGCCCAGCGCCTGGTTGACCAGCGCGAAGCGGCGCACCGCCCCGTCGGGCTGCGGCGCCGGGCCGCGCAGCATGGCCGTCCCGCCGCCCACCTGCGCCAGCCCCAGCTCCTGCAGCCAGGGCGAGAGCCCGCTTTCCGCCGGCACGTCGATGCGCAGGAACTGGCCGCTGCGCACGCCGAGCCAATGCGCCACCAGCGCCCGTGCCGCGGCCTCGTCGGGCGCCACCACCGGGCCGATGACATGGCCGCGCCCGAAGCGGCGCAGCAGCGAGAAGCCGGCCGGCCGACCCTCGCGATCCAGCACCACGGCCTCGGAGCTGGCGAGCAGGGCGGCGATCAGCGGCGCGCGGTCGAGGCCGGTCGCCGCCGCGTCCAGCGCCGCCAGGGCCGGCGCATCGCTGCGGCCCAGGGGCCGCAGCCGCTCGCCGGCGCCGAGCGGCACCACGCCCACCGAGAAGGCGGCACCCTGGTGCTGCCGCACCTCGCCCGTCTCGACGAAGCCGAGGCTGGCATAGAGCGGCAGGCCCGCCGTCGTGGCATGCAGCAGGACGCCGCGCCCTTCCAGCTCCGCCAGAACCGCTGCGGTCAGCCGCCGGCCCAATCCCTGGCCCTGCTCTTCGGGCGCCACGATGATCATGCCGAGCGCGGCATGCCGCGCGCCGAAGCGCCAGCCCATGGCGGTGCCGAGCAGGGCGCCGGACCGCGCCGCCGCGAGGCCGAAGCCGAGGTCATGGACGAACTGCCAGTCCTCCAGCCGGTGTGGCCAGGACACGGCGCGGGAAAGGCCATGCGCCGCCGCGAGATCTTCCGGCGCGAGCCGCCGCAGCTCCGTCTCCGCACGGTGATCCGACACGGCTCCTCCTTCTCGCAGCTCGGGCCGCAGCAATACCGCCGCGGCCAAGAACATGATGCCGGACTGCGGCAAAATTCGGCAGCTTCCGCTGCCGTCGCGCCGTCCGCCGCGCGGACATCCCCGCCGCGACAGTCGCAGCATCATGCCGCATCCCGCGCGAAGGACCAGCGCGGCGCAGCCGGGACCACAACCCCGCCGCATCTTTCGCGGGCCTTCTCTCCAGCCAGAGGACCAAGCCATGCCCCGTTTCCGGCCGAAATTCATCACCTTCGACTGCTACGGCACCCTGACCAACTTCCGCATGGGTGAGCTGGCGCGCGAGGTCTTCGCCGATCGCGTCCCGGCCGAGCGGATGGACGCCTTCGTCAAGGATTTCTCCGCCTATCGCCTGGACGAGGTGCTGGGCGCCTGGAAGCCCTATGTGGACGTGCTGAAGCAGGCCTGCGAGCGCACCTGCAAGCTGCACGGCATCCCCTATGCGGAGGCGGACGGCCAGCGCTTCTATGACGCCGTGCCGAGCTGGGGCCCGCACCCTGACGTGCCGGAGCCGCTGAAGCGGGTGGCGAAGGAATTCCCGCTCGTCGTCCTCTCCAACGCTTCCAACGACCAGATCCACAGCAACGTCGCCAAGCTGGAGGCGCCCTTCCACGCTGTCTTCACCGCCGAGCAGGCCCAGGCCTACAAGCCGCGCTTCCAGGCCTTCGAATACATGTTCGACCAGCTGGGCGCCGATCCGCAGGACATCCTGCACGTCTCCTCCAGCTATCGCTACGACCTGATGTCGGCACATGACCTGCGCATCGGCCAGCGCGCGCATGTGGCGCGGGGGCATGAGCCGACCATCCCGTATTATGGCGCGCAGATGATCCCGGATATCGGCGGGCTGCCGGGGCTGCTCGGACTTTGAGAAAAAGGCTGGGGGAATGAATTCCCCCAGGCCCCCTTCTTCGAGTTTCCCGCGCTCGCTCGGGGCGCAGCGCCAAACTGACAGAAGGGAGATGGGGGTCCGGGGGAATTCCTTCCTCCGGACTTTTTTCCGCCGGCAGCGGAATCTGCCGTCCGCCCCACCCAGAAAGCGAGGGATGCGCTGTGCGACCGGGCCATGCCGCCGATCGCGCCGCGCCGCCCGCCCTAGGCTGCCGCGAGGGCGCTCCGCAGCGTCCGCATCAGCCTCGGGAGTTGTCTCCATGCTCGATACCCCCAACCGCACCGAACAGAGCCTGCGCGCGCGCGAACGCGACGTGCCCCGTGGCGTGCTGACCGCGCATCCGGTGGTGCTGGAGCGCGCCCAGGGCGCCGAGGTCTGGGACGTGGACGGGCGCCGCTATCTCGACTTCGTCGGTGGCATCGGCGTGCTGAATGTCGGCCACAACCATCCGCGCGTGGTCGCGGCAGTGCAGGAGCAGCTCACCCGCATCAGCCATGCCGCCTTCCAGGTGGCCGCCTATCCGCCCTATCTGGAGCTGGCGGCGCGGCTGAACGCGCTGGTGGGCCAGGGCGAGGACTATAAGAGCGTCTTCTTCACCTCGGGCGCCGAGGCGGTGGAAAATGCGGTGAAGATCGCCCGCGCCCATACCAACCGCCCGGCGGTGATCGCCTTCCGTGGCGCCTTCCATGGCCGTACGCTGCTGGGTACCACGCTCACCGGCATGAGCCAGCCCTACAAGCAGAATTTCGGGCCCTTCGCGCCCGAGGTCTTCCATGTGCCCTTCCCCGATGCCTATCACGGCATCTCGGGCGAGGACGCGCTGGCCGCGCTGGAAACCTGCTTCGCCACCGAGGTCGCGCCCGACCGCGTCGCCGCCATCCTGATCGAGCCGGTGCAGGGCGATGGCGGCTTTCTGCCGGCGCCGCCCGATTTCCTGCGCGCCCTGCGCGAGATCACGACGCAGCACGGCATCGTGCTGGTCGCCGACGAGATCCAGTCCGGCTTCGGCCGCACCGGCACGATGTTCGCCTATGAGCAGGCTGGCATCCGCCCCGACCTGGTGACGGTGGCCAAGAGCCTGGCGGGCGGCCTGCCGCTCTCCGGCGTGGTGGGGCGCGCGGCGATCATGGAGGCACCGATGCCGGGCGGCCTCGGCGGCACCTATGGCGGCAATGCGCTGGCCTGCGCCGCCGCGCTCGCCGTGCTGGACGCCTTCGAGCAGGAGGGCCTGCTGGCGCGCAGCCGCGCCCTGGGCGAGGCGCTGGGCAAGGGATTGCGGGCGCTGCAGGCGAAGCACCGCGCGATCGGCGCCGTGCGCGGCACCGGCTTCATGTGCGCCATCGAGATGGTGGCCGACCCCGCCACCCGCGCGCCGGATGCGGCGATGGCTCAGAAGGTGATCGACGCCGCGCGCGAGGGCGGGCTGCTGATCATCAAATGCGGCGTGCAGCGCAATGTCGTCCGCTTCCTGGCGCCGCTGGTGACGACGGACGCGCAGTTGCAGGAGGCGCTGGGCATCCTGGCCACGGCCCTGCAGCGCGCCGGGGCCTAGCAACGGCGGGGCAGGGTTTTCCTGCCCCCCGCTTTTCCCCGGCCGGGCGGGATCAGCCGTCCTCCCCCTCCGGCCGGGCCTCCCGCTCGCGCAGGCTCCGCTTGACCGGATCCTCGCGGCCGCGCGCCCATTCCTGCCGCAGCCCGTTGACCTCCGCGCCGGCCAACAGGGCCAGGGCGGTGAGATAGAACCAGAGCATCAACACCACGGCACCGCCGAGCGAGCCGTAGAACACGCCGAAGCTCTGGGCATGGGAGACATAGACCGACAGGCCGACCGAGGCCGCGAGCCAGAGCAGCGTGGCGGTGGCGGTGCCCCAGGAGATCCAGTCCTGCCGTGGCCGAGGCCGGCTCGGCGCATAGGTGTAGAGCGCCCCGACGGCGAGGGCGAAGAGCAGCACCAGGGCCGGCCAGCGGGCGAGGCTCACGACGTCAAGCAGCGCGCTCTCCACGTGGCCGCTCAGCAGCGGCGGCAGGGCGAGCAGCCCGAGCGCCAGGATCAGCAGCGCGAAGGTGACCAGCGCAATGACGATCGCCACGCCCTCCCGCTGCAGCCAGCTGCGCTGCTCCGTCTGGTCATAGACGATGTTGAGCGCCGTCAGCAGGCCGCTGGCGGCGCGCTGCGCGGCCCAGAGCACCACCACCAGGTTCAGCGCCAGCCCGATGCCCAGGCCGAAGCCCTGCGGCACCGTGGTGACGAACTCCACCAGCAGCGCGACGGCCGCCTTGTCCGCCAGCAGGTGCTCGGCGCCCACCTCGACCGGCACGCGCAGCAGGGCCGGGTCAGCCAATCGCCCCAGCAGCGCCGCCGCGCCGGCCAGCGCCGGCAGGACGCCGAACATGGCATGGAAGGCCAGCGCTGCGGCCACCGTCTGGGTGTGATCGCTCAGGACCTCGGCGAGGAACTCGCGCCAGGGGTGCCGCAGGGGATGACGCAGGGAGTGGCGCACCCGCCCGGCGCGCGGCCGGTTCTCGTTCTGGGCCATGCGGCTCCTCCTCCGCCGGGGCAGCGCCACCTCGGGCCAGCCCGGAGGAATCCGGAGGCAAGCGCGCGCGGCGGAGCGCGTCAATGCCGCCGCTGCCTCGCCGATGCGGCGCCAAATGCCGGTCCTGCGCGCCACCTATTCCCGAACAGCTGAACCGTCTGCCCTTGTCAGGGCGGCCGCCCATGCGAATCATGTTTGATGGCACGTCAGATGCCGAATTGGAGGGACTAGTCATGACCGCGACAGACAACCTGCGTGTCCTGCGGCAGCAGGCTTATGCGGCGCGCCGCAACCACATCGCCGGCACCCTGGGCAAGGTGCATGAATCGCCCGCCACGGCGCGGCTGACCGGGCTGCAACGCATGATCGCCGGACTGGATGAGGCTTTGGAGCTGAACGGCCGCGCCGGCGAGGAACCGAAGCAAAGCCCCCGTCCCTGACGGACCGCTCTCGACAGGCGCCCGGGCCGGGAGGCAGAGCTCCTCCGGCCCGGCCGTTTTGATTTGGCGCGGGCATGGTCTGGCGCATAATGCGGTCGGAACCCATGTTCATGAATGAGCGCCTCCCCCGTATGACGCCGCTCCGGCCGGGCCGCCGTCCATTGCCGCATCCCCGCACGTGACGGGCATCGGCCACAATGGTGGGCCTCCGCTGGATCCGGAGCTGGATTCCTCCTGGAATGCCTGGTGCTGGCGGCGCGCGCACAAGCGGGCCTGGAAGACGCCGCCCCGCGAGATCGCCCTGCGGCGTCTCGCCCGGGCTGAGGCGGTGGGCATGACTTATCGTGAATACACGCTGGAGATCCTGGAACGAGGGCGGCACCGGTGAACAAGGCCGGCCCCGGTCGCCCTGAGAGCGGGGCCGGTGGGCTGGCCGCCGCCCAGCCCGGCGAGGCGCGCCAGTCTTTCCGCTCCCTTGCCGGCCTGCGGATCACCGAGGCTACCCTCGGGCTGACGCTCGCCTTTGTCGCCGGCGCGATCAATGCGGGCGGCTTCATGCTGGTCGGGCACTACACGTCGCATATGTCGGGCATCACCTCGGCCATCGCCGACGACCTGGTCCTGGGCGCCACCGGGCTGGTGCTGGCCGGGCTGGCCGCCCTGCTCGCATTCACCGGCGGCGCGGCCTGCTCGGCGGTGCTGATCAACTGGGGCCGCCGCAACCGCCGGCACAGCCAGTATGCGTTGCCGCTGCGGCTGGAGGCGGCACTGTTGCTGGCGGCGGGGCTGGCCGGCGGCACCTTGCATTCCGGCGCCCTCGCCGCGCTGGCGGTGCCGCTGCTCTGCTTCCTGATGGGCCTGCAGAACGCCACGATCACCAAGGTCTCGCAGGCACGCATCCGCACCACGCATGTGACGGGCATCGTCACGGATATCGGCATCGAGCTGGGCAAGCTGCTCTATTGCAACGGAACCGCTGGCGACCCGCAGGCGCCGCGTGTGCTGGCCGACCGCGCGAAGCTGCGGCTCCTGCTGGCCTTGCTCGGCAGCTTCATCGGAGGCGGCGTGGCCGGCGCGCTGGCTTTCGGCCATTTCGGCTTCACCGCCTGCCTGCCTTTGACCCTGGCCCTGCTCCTGCTGGCCGAGGCCACCGTGCTACCCGGCCGAACTATCCCTGAGGGAGGGGGGCCCTCCGCCGCCTGAAGAAGGTCGGGGGAAGGAATTCCCCCGAACCCCCAACTTTTTTCTGCCGGTCTGGCCCGCGGGAGGTCAGTTCTCCTGGCCGATGCTCTCGGGCAAGGCTGCGGCCGGCACCGCCAGGCCGCGCGGCGCATCCTTCGCGACCGCCACCGCGATGCCCAGCACAGCCCATTCACCCGACGCCCGCTGCGCCAGCAGAGGCGCGCCGCTGGCGCCTCGTGTCCCGGCACAGTCATGCCACAGCAGGCGCGCCGCGCCACGCCGTCCGGACACGCCGAGCAGATGGCAGGCGCGATCGGCAAGCAGCAGTTCCGGCCGGTCCTGCTGGTAGCCGCCGAGCATCAGCGGCGTTCCCGGCGATGGAACATGCCGCTCCAGCACCAGCGACGGCACCGATCCGGCCACGTCGCGGTCCAGCGTCAGCACCGCCCAGTCCGCCTCGGCGGGGCCACGACGCGCCGGATCGAAGCCGGGGCCGGTCTCGAAGCGGATCGCCCGGCCTTCCGCCTGCCACTGCCCGAGATGATAGCCGCGCAGGAAATGCACGGAGCGGGGCTGCACCAGTTTCCGGCTGCGTGGCGCCACCAGGCAGTGCGCCGCCGTCAGCACGGTACGCGGGCCGAGCAGAGCGCCCGTGCAACGGCCGCCCAGTTCCGTCTGGACCCGCCCCAGGGCACTCCAGGGCGCCGCCGTCTCCGCCACCACCTGCCGGGAGTCGGCCTCTCCCAGGCCGGGCAGCAGCGTGGGCTGCGCCAGCGCCGGCAGGTTCGGCAACAGTACCGTGGCGAAAATGGCACAACTCCGGGCGAAGTGGCGTCCGGGGTCGGCTGCTTTGTTCTTGCTGCGGCGCATTGTTAACGGCGGGTTTATGTTTGCCGTGAAGGGTGGGGTTCCCACCAGCAGCAGCAGCGCGGCTCCCATGCCTCAGTCCCGAATCGCTCTCCTCTCCGTCCTGCCGACCCGCGGTCGCCGCGCGTTCCGCGAGTTGTTGCGCTGGCTCCGCGGCGGCTACCGCCCCGAGCGCCGCTACATGCGGGGCGCTCCGCGGCACTGACCCGCAGCGGCGCGCCGGCCCTCATGACAGGGTGACGCGCGTCGTCTGCGCCTCCACGCTGACGCCAAGCCCGGCGGCCGTGAGCGAGGCTTCCGCCCCTTCCGGTGGCGGCCAGTTCACGGTGATGTCCTTGCCGTCCAGCACCAGCCGCGCCGTGCCCGGCGCCATCTCCCGGCCGCCGATGATGAGATCCAGCAGCGCCAGATCCACCACCGGCCGGGGCGGCTGGATAGTGGCGGTGGCCAGCACTTCCACCTTCAGCGGCTTGCCGAGCGTCAGCGCCAGCACCGGGCGCACCGCCTCCAGGAAGCGGCCCGAATCGACCGGCGTCTGCTCCGCCGGGCGGCCCAGGCGGAAATAGGCGCGCAGCAGCGCCTCCAGATCCTTCGCGCCCTGCAGCGCGCGCTTCACCCGCAGCGTCGAGCGATCCTCCGGCGGCAGGCTGGCGGCGACGGAATCCAGGTTGGCGTTGAGCACCATGAACAGGTTGTTCAACGCATGCTGCATCGGCCTGGCCAGGCCAGCCATCCGGTCAGGCGCGTCGGTCATGGCGTGATGTCCTCCAGGATTTCGTGAAACAGGCGCGCCGGCAGGGTGCCGCCGCTGACTTCCTCCATCGGGCTCGCATCGTCGTTGCCGAGCCAGACGCCGATGACCAGGGGGCCGGCGATGCCGATGAACCAAGCATCGCGGGAATCCTGCGTGGTGCCGGTCTTGCCGGCCACCGGAAGGCCTGGCACGGCGGCGGCCCGGCCGGTGCCGCCCTCCACCACGGCAGCCAGCATCCGCCGCATCGCCGCGGCCTCCTCGGCGCCGGTCACCCGCTGCGGCGCGGTGCGCGGCACGGCCAGCAGGCGGTCCGTCGTCTCAGCCCGCTCCACGCCATAGGGCACCACTCGGAACCCGCCATTGGCGAAGGGAGCATAGCCCGCCGTCAGGTCCAGCAGCGTCACTTCCGCGGTGCCGAGCGCCAGGGAGGCGTCCTTCGGGAAGCGTCCCTGCACGCCGAGGCGGCGCGCTACCGCCGCCACCGCGCCCGGCCCGCCGGCGCGCTGCAGCAGCCGCACGGCGGCCGTGTTGACGCTGTGCGCCAGCGCCTCCTGCAGCGAGATGACGCCCCGCGTGCGCCAGCGGCCATTGCCCGGCGACCAGCGGCCGAGCGTCAGCGGCGCGTCGGAAACGCCGTCCTCCGGGCTCATGCCCTTTTCCAGCACCGCCAGCCAGACGAAGGGCTTGAAGGCCGAGCCGGGCTGCCGGCGCGCCATGGTGGCGCGGTTGAAGGGGCTCTGTCGGTAGGAGCGGCCGCCGGCCATGGCGCGCACGGCGCCACTGCGCGCGTCCAGCACCACCACGGCGCCCTGCCCGGCATGCGCCGCCGCGCCGGGGCCGGCCAGCATCGCCTCCAGCCGCTGCTCCACCACCGCCTGTGCCTTGCGGTCGAGCGTGGTGCGCAGGGTCAGGTCGCCGACACCGGGATAGTTCTCCGCCAGGTCACCCTGCACCCATTCGGCGAACCAGCCGGCACCGCCGGAGAGGCGTGGCGGCAGCGCCATCCGCTCGCCCTCCTGCGTCGCCCGCTGCGGGGTGATCAGCCCGACATCGGCCATGGCCGCCAGCACATCGGCGCCGCGCCGCATCGCCGCGTCGGGCGCCGCGCGCGGGTTGAGGCGGGAGGGCGCCTTGGGCAGCCCGGCCAGGATCGCCGCCTGCCAGAGCGTCACGCGCTTCGCCGGCACCCCGAAATAGAGCCGCGCCGCAGCATCCACGCCATAGGCGCCGCTGCCGAGATAGACGCGGTTGAGATAGATCTCCAGCAGCTGGTCCTTGGTGAAGCGGTGCTCCAGCCACAGCGCCAGCATCGCCTCCTGCACCTTGCGGCGCAGACTGCGCTCCGGCGTCAGGAACAGGTTCTTGGCGAGTTGCTGCGTCAGCGTCGAGCCGCCCTGCACCACGCCGCCCGCGCGCAGGTTGGCAGCCGCCGCCCGCAGCAGGCCGATCGGGTCCACGCCGAAATGCGAGCGGAAGCGGCGATCCTCCACCGCCAGCAGGGCATTGGGCAGGTAGGAGGGCAGATCAGCCAGCCGCACCCTTTCGCCGTAAAGATCGCCGCTGGTGGCCAGCAGGCGGCCATCCGAGCTTTCCAGCGTCACTGAGGGGCGGCGCGTCGCCGCGAGGGCCTCTTCCGGCCGCGGCAGATCCCAGGCGAAATAGAGCAGCAGCACCGCCAGCCCGAGGCTGCCCCAGATGCCGAGCAGCAGCGCCCAGCGCAGCAACCGCCCGAAGCCGCCGCGCCGGCGCGCTGCCGCGGGAACGGCGCGGGCAGCCATGGCCGGCACGGAGGACAGCGAAGAGGCACGGGCAGCGCGCGCCGGTGAGCGGGGCATGCGCAGCGGTCTAGCGCATTTTCAGCCGAAGTGTGCGCGGTTCGGCGTGGAAAATGCGCCAAATACAACCGTCAGGCGCACAAGGCGGCCGTTGATCCGCAGCTGGCACAAGTGTCAGTCCGGGACAGACGCTTTGTCGCCGCCGGTCGCTGGCCGCTCGGGCCAGTCTGCGATACATCAGACCGGCACGGCCCGACCGGAGGCACCTGCCCCCTGCCCCCGACGTCCCGCCGCTGGAGTTGGAGCGCCTTGCCCTTTCGAGTTACGGGCCTGTGGTGAAAAGCGCGTCACCACCGCCACGTCCGGTTCCCGTTCTGTCAATCTTGCCCATGAAGGCCGCCGGAACACCCCGCCCTGGCGGGATGAACCGTTTCGCGTGGAGATAGACTTGCCGTTCTTCACCCTGCAGGCGGCGCGCCATTGGCTGCGCCGGCACCCCGCCGCACATCGGACGGTCCGCTCGGCCTTCCTGTCGGCGACGCACTGGACGCCCGGCCTGCGGCGCGCGCTGGCCCGGCTCGGCGGCCAATGGGCCACGGTGCCCGCGGCGGATTATCGCGCGTGGATCCGCCAGCACGACCAGCTCACCCCGGAGCTCGCGGCGCAGATGGCCGCCGCGGTGGCACGCATGCCGAACCCGCCGCTCATCTCGGTGGTCATGCCCGCCTACAACACGCCCGCGGCCTATCTGCGCGCGGCCATCGACTCCGTCCGCCAGCAGATCTATCCGCACTGGGAGCTCTGCATCGCCGATGACGCCTCGCCGCAGCCGCATGTGGCGGCGGTGCTGCAGGACGCGGCGGCGCGGGATGCGCGCATCCGCTTCGTCCGCCGCACGCGCAACGGGCATATCAGCGCCGCCAGCAATACCGCGCTCTCGCTCGCCACCGGCGATTTCGTCGCGCTGATGGACCATGACGATCTGCTGCCGCCGCACGCGCTGGCGGTGGTGGCGCACCACATCCTCCGCGATCCGGCGCTGGAGGTGCTGTTCTCCGACGAGGACAAGGTGGACGAGCACGGCCGCCGCTCCGACCCCCACTTCAAGCCGGGCTGGAATCCGGAGCTGCTGCTGGCGCAGAATCTCGTCAGCCATCTCGGGATCTACCGGCGGCGCCTGCTCGAAGCGATCGGCGGCTTCCGCGAAGGCTTCGAGGGCAGCCAGGACTGGGACCTCGCCCTACGCGCCACGGCGGCGCTGCGCCATGCGCAGGTGCGGCATATCCCGATGGTGCTCTACCACTGGCGGCAGGGCACCGGGGATGCCTCCTTCTCCGAATCCGCCCTGGAGCGCTGCGCCGCCGCGGGGCGTCGCGCCGTCGCCGAGCATCTGCACGGGCGCGGCGAGGTGGGCGCGCGGGTGCTGCCGCAACCGGGCCTGCCGGGCTGGGCACGGGTGGCACATCCGCTGCCGCCGGATCTGCCGAAGCTCAGCGTCATCCTGAACCCGGCCGGAGGCGGGCCGCTGGAAGCGCGGCGCGCCGCCTTCTCGCTGCAGGGCACCGGGGCCGAGATCCTGCCCGCCGCACCGGCGGAGCGCGAGGCCGCCCTGCGCGCCGCCACCGGCGAGATGCTGCTCTTCCTGGATGCGGGCCTCCGCCCCGACCATCCGGAATGGTTCGCGGAGCTGCTGGCGCAGGCGCTGCGGCCGGAGGTCGGCGCGGCCGGTCCCCTCGTGGTTTCCGCGAACGGGCTGGCGCTCCATGCCGGCCTGATCACCGACCCGGCCGGCACGAGGGGCCGCGAGGTGCCTTATCTGGCCGGCCTGCGGCAGCTCGATGCCGGCTATCATGGCCAGCTTCGCCTGTCGCGCGAGGTTTCGGCCCTGGGCGGCCATTGCCTGCTGGTCCGGCGCGCCACCTTCGAGGCCATGCCGGCCCTCGCCCCCGGCTGGCTGGCCTCCGACACCTGGAACCTCACGCTGTGCCGCGGCCTGCGCCAGGCCGGCTGCCAGGTGATCTGGACGCCGCGCGCGCGGTTGCGGGCGCCGGCCGTCGCAACCAGGCGCCCCCCCGCGGCGGTCGGCCAGGAGATCACCGGCGACCCCTTCTTCAACCCCAATTTCTCGACGCTGGGACAGGGTCTCCGGCTGCGCGGGGATCGCAGCCCCCTCGCCGCCCTCGTGGCCGAGATGGGCACGCATCCTTATGCGTGACGTCGTCATCCTGCTTTCGACCTACAACGGCGCGCGCTTCCTGCCGGAACAGCTCGACAGCATCGGTCGGCAGGAGGGCGCCTTTCCCCGCGCCCTGTTCTGGCGCGATGACGGCTCGACCGACGGCACCCCCGAACTGCTGCGTGCCGCCCGGCTGCCCGGTTGCCGCGTGCTGGAGGCAACGGCGCTGACCGGACGCCTCGGTGCCGCCCGCTCCTTCCTCGCGCTGCTCGCCGCCAGCCCCGGGGCGGCGTTCCATGCCTTCTGCGACCAGGACGACGTGTGGCTGCCGGACAAGCTCGCCCGCGCCACCGCGCGCCTCGACGCCCTGCCGGAGGAGGTGCCAGCGCTCTATTGCGGTCGGCAGCAGCTGGTGGATGCCGAACTGCGTCCGGTCGGCCTTTCGCCCCTGCCGCGGCGCCCGCCCGGCTTCGCCAATGCCCTGGTGCAGAACATCGCCACCGGCTGCACCGTGGTGCTCAATGCCGCCGCGCGTCGGCTGATGCTGGCCGCGCCGCCGCCGCCCCCGGGCAGCATGCATGACTGGTGGTGCTATCTGCTGGTCAGCGGCGCGGGCGGGCAGGTGCTGTTCGATGCCGATCCCTGCATCCTCTATCGCCAGCATGGGGCCAATGTCGTCGGCGCGCCCCGTGCCCTGCTTGGCCGTGGCATCGCCGCCTTCCGCCGCGGGCCGCAGGCCTTTTTGCGCCTGCTCCACGGCCACCTGGAGGCGCTCGCAGGGGCGGAAGGCCTGCTCACGCCCGAGGCCGCAGCCAAGGTGAGCGTGCTGCGGGAGGCCTTCGCGGCCGGGCCGCTACGCCGCCTGCGCGCCTTGCGGCAGGCGGGCGTCTATCGGCAGACCCTGGCCGAGGACCTGACACTGCGCGCCTGGTGCCTGCTGGGCGCGGATGGGCCGGGGAAGCGGGGGGGAAACCCGGCCGGGAGCCGGCGCGCGGGGTGATGCGCGGAGGCCGGGCGCCGCTCCCGGTCTCGGGCGCGGTTCAGGAGGCGCGGACCCGCGCGAACTTCTGGACGCGGCGCAGCGGGTTCGGCATGGGCTCTCCCGGATAGAGCGAGGCCCAGTCCGTGGCCGCCACCTCGCCCACATAAAGGTCACCGTGGGAATCCAGGGCCACGCTGTGCGGGGCGAGGAACTCCCCAGGCGCCCGTCCGGCCTTCGGCCCACCGAGGCGCGCGAGCAGCGTTCCGTCATTGCCCATGATGGAAAGCCGTGGCCCGATATTCGGCGTTGCGCGATTGACGGGCTGATATGGTCCGAGCTCGCCGACCAGGAAGCTGGGGGAGTGCCCGCCGAAGATCGCCAACCCGCAGGGGCGGTGCAAGTTGTTCACCTGTCGGATGTAGCGGCCCTTCCCGTCGAAGACCTGAATCCGGTGGTTCTCCCGGTCCGCGACATAGACCAGCCCCTCCGCGTCGCAGCAGATATTGTGGGGCAGGTTGAACTCGCCCGGACCGGTGCCGGAGTGGCCCCAGCTGAACAGATGCCGCCCGTCGGGGGCGAATTTGTGCACGCAGGCGTTTCCGTAGCCATCGGAGACGTAGATGTCGCCCTCCGGCGACAGCGCCGTGTGGGTGCAGCGGCAGAAGGGCTTGCCGCACATGAACTCGGCCGGCGTGTTCGGCGTGCCGATCTGCAGCAGCAGCTTCCCGTCCAGGCTGAACTTGCGGACGGTGTGGTCGCCGTTGTCGGTCAGGTAGATCGTCTCGTCCGGACCGATATGGGCGGCATGGGGATTGGAGAACAGGCCATGGCCCCAGGTCCGCAGGACCTTGCCTTCCCGGTCGAGGACGATGACGGGGTGCTTGCCCCGGTTGAACATGTAGACGCGGTCCTGCGCATCCACCGCCAGGCCGGCGACATCGCCGAGGTCGGCGATGCCGATCTCCTCGGGCAGCCTCGGCCAGCCCTCGACCGGCTCGAAGACCCAGTCGCCGCCACCCAGTGTCTTTCCCATCCTGTTCCCTCCCCCTTGCGCCCGGCTCGGCCGGATCGTTGTGGCGCCGCCTGGCTTCCAGGCGATGCGCCGTGCGGGCAGGTCGCGGGACCGGCCCAGGCGCCCCGAAGGTGGCGCCCTTGCGAGCCTACACTGCCGAGCCAGCGCGTGAACTGCCTTTCGCCCCGGCCGCAAGCCCGCAAAGGTTGGAAGCGGCGGCAGAAGGCACGCACCGGCTGCAGGCGCGCGGCCAAACCTCCACCGCCAGCGGCAGCACCGCCGGCTGGCGGCCCGAAGACTTCAAAGCTTCATGCAACCTGAACCGCTCCGTCACATCGCGGCTGTAGATGCCGCGCCCAACAGAGGGCACGGGGTTCAGGTTGGCGGGCATCTCCCTTCAGGCGGTCACCAAGAGTTTTGGCAGCAACAGGATCCTGCACGGCGTCTCACTGGATGTCGCGGCAGGGGAGTTCGTGGCGCTGGTCGGGCCCTCGGGTTGCGGCAAGACGACACTGATGCGCATCGTGGCCGGCATCGAGCGCCCGGATGGCGGCAGCCTGCGCATCAATGATCGCGAGGCGGCCGCGCTGCGTCCGGGCGAGCGCGACGTCGCCATGGTGTTCCAGTCCTACGCGCTCTACCCGCACCTGACCGTGGCCGAGAACATCGCGGTGCCATTGACGATGCGGCGCCTGAAAGCGTGGCAGCGCCTACCGATTATCGGCGGCGCACTGCCCGGCACGCGCGCCACGCGCCAGGCCATCGGCGCCGAGGTGAAGGCGGCCGCCGATGCGCTCGGCCTCGGCGCCCTGCTGGACCGGCGCCCCGCGCAGCTTTCCGGCGGCCAGCGGCAGCGCGTGGCGCTGGCCCGCGCCATCGTCCGACGCCCCGCCGCCTTCCTGATGGACGAGCCGCTCTCCAACCTCGATGCCAGCCTGCGCGTGCAGACGCGGCGCGAGATCGTGGAAATCCATCGCCGCGCCGGCGCCGCCACCCTCTATGTCACGCATGACCAGTCCGAAGCCCTGACCATGGCGGACCGCGTCGCCGTGATGCAGGGCGGGCGCATCCTGCAGGTGGCCACGCCGCGCGACATCTATGCCGACCCGGCCGATCTTCGCGTCGCCACCTTCATCGGCTCGCCCCGCATCAACCTGCTGGAGGCCGAGGCCGATGCGGAGGGGCTGGTGCGCGTGACCGGACAGCCCATCGGCCTGCGCTGCGCGGCGCGCGGCCCGGTGACGCTCGCCATCCGACCGGAGGATCTGGCGCCCGCCGCGGAGGGCCTGCCGGCGCGGGCCGAGGCGGTGGAGTTCCTGGGCGAATCCCTGCTGCTGCACGTCCGGCACGAGGCCAGCGCGGCGCCGCTGGTGCTGCGCCTGCCGCCCGACGCCGCGGGGCGCCTGCCCGCTGCCGGCGCCGCCCTGCATCTGGGCTTCGCGCCAAGGCGCGGCCTGCTGTTCGGTGCCGACGGCGCGCGGATCGAGGCTGGGTCGGTGGCGGCCAGGATGCCGGCCCTTGTCTGATCTCGCCATCGGCGCGCCCCATGCCCGCGCGCCTGCCCGCGCGCGTGCCCCCTGGGACGAAGCGCTCGCCGCCTGGGCGCTGACCCTTCCGGCGGCCATCGCCTATGTCCTGATGCTACTCTTGCCGGCCCTGGCCACGGCCGCGCTGGCCTTCACCGATTTCGAACTGGGCATGGACGGCTTCCGCTGGATCGGCCTCGGCAATTTCGCGGAGATGCTGGGCGATCGCGGCTTCCTGCAATCGCTGCGCAACACGCTGATCTATGTCGGGCTCGTCACGCCCGGCTCCATCGCCGGGGCGCTGCTGCTGGCGCTTGCCATCGAGGCGGGCACGCGCGGCCGCACCCTGTTCCGCGCCGTCTTCTTCCTGCCCGTGGTGTCGCTCACCGTCGCCATGGCAGCGGCCTGGCAGTACCTGCTGCACCCGACCATCGGCCCGCTGAACGCCGTACTGCGCGGCGTCGGCATCGACGGCCCGGCCTGGCTTTCCTCCTCCGACACGGTGCTGCTCTCGCTGGCCGGCATCGGCATCTGGGAAAACCTGGGCTTCAACCTGGTGCTGTTCCTGGCCGGGCTGACCGCCATCCCGCGCGAACTCTATGCCGCCGCCGCGGTGGACGGCGTGCCCTCCGCCTGGGAGCGCTTCCGTCTCGTCACCTGGCCGTTGCTGGGACCGACGACGCTCTTCGTGCTGACCATCACCATGATCCGCGCCGTGCGCGTCTTCGATACCGTCGCGGTGCTGACCCAGGGCGGGCCGAACAAGGCGTCGCAGGTGCTGCTCTACACCATGTACGAAGAGGGCTTCACCTATTTCCGCATCGGCTATTCGGCGGCCATCACCCTGGTCTTCCTGGCCATCGTGCTCGCCCTGATGTGGCTGCAGACGCGCGTTCTCGACAAGCGGGTGCACTATGCCTGAGCGGAGCGGCCTGAAACATGACTGAAGAGAGGCCCCTGCTGCGGGACATGCCGCGCCTGGCCTTCCTGGCCATCGCGGGGCTGCTGATGCTGATGCCCTATATCTGGATGGCCGCGGCCAGCATGAAGCCGCTGGACGAGATCTTCCGCGCCTCGCTCTCCCTCTGGCCCGAGCGCTTCTTCGCCATCGAGAATTACGGCAAGGTGTTCGAGCGCATCCCGGTCGGGCGCTACCTGCTGAACGGCGTCATCGTCTGCGGCGGCATCCTGTTCTTCCAGATCCTCTTCGCCGTGCCCGCCGGCTATGCGCTGGCCAAGCTGCGCTTCAAGGGGCGGGAGCTGGTCTTCGGCGCGGTGATGCTCGGCCTTCTGGTGCCGCCGCATGTGCCGGCGCTGCCGCTCTATGTCGCCTTCAGCCAGATGGGGCTGCTCAACACCTACACCGCGCTGATCGCGCCCTTCACCATCTCGGTCTTCGCCATCTTCCTGTTCCGGCAGTTCTTCAAGTCGCTGCCGGATGACCTGATCCATGCCGCGCGGCTGGACGGCATGGGCGAGATGGCCATTGTCTGGCGCGTGGTGCTGCCCAATGCCTGGCCCGCCGCCACGGCCTTTGCCATCTTCTCCGTCGTCGCCCATTGGAACGACTTGTTCTGGCCGCTGATCGTCGCCAATGGCGAAAGTCATGCGACGCCCGCGCTCGGCGTCATGTTCTTCCGCTCCGCCGAGGCGGGCGATGACTTCGGCGCGCTGATGGCCGCAGCGATGATCATGACCGCGCCCCTCGTCATCGCCTTTCTGCTGGCACAGCGCCGCTTCGTCGAAGGCATTGCCTCCACCGGCCTCAAAGGTTGACCGCCATGAAGCTCTCCCGCCGCGCCGCGCTGGCGCTGCCCGCCGCCCTTGCCATACCCGCGATCGCCTCCCGTGGCGCGCGCGCGCAGGGCGCCACGGCCATCACCGTCCACTACGCCCAGCCGCATATCTACAAGGACAGCTACGACGCCATCCTGGCCGAGTTCGCGAAGCGCGAGCCGGGCATCAAGGTCAACATCGTCACCACCCCCAATTACGAGGAAGGCGCCCAGCTCCTGCTGCGCCAGGCGGCGACCAACCAGCTGCCCGACCTCTCCTACCAGGGCTTCAACCGGCTGCGCGTCTTTGCCGAGCGCGGCATTGCCCAGGACCTCACGCCGCTGCTGAAGGCCGAAGGCGACCCGGCGAAGCTGGGCTATGGCAAGAACTTCCTGGACCTCGCCTATTTCGGCAACATGCAGGCTGGCCTCGCTTACGCCGCCTCCAACCCCATCTGCTACTACAACGCCGATCTCGTGAAGCGCGCCGGCGGCGACCCGGACAACTTCCCGAAGGACTGGAACGGCGTCCTGGCCCTCGCCGCGAAGATCGATGCGCTGGGCGATGGCAATGAGGGCATGTGGTACACCTGGAACGGTGACGACTGGATGTTCTCGGCGCTGCTCTTCGGCTATGGCGGCCGGATGCTGAACGCCGACGAGACCGATGTCGGCTTCGCCGGGCCGGAGGGCCTCGCCGCGCTGAAGCTGATCGAGCGCATGGTCAAGGAAGCCGGCATGCCGAACCTGAGCGCGGCCGCCGCCCGCCAGGCCTTCGCCGCCGGCAAGCTCGGCATGATCTTCCAGACCACGGCGCTGGTGCGCGGCACCGTCGCCGGCGTCGGCAACAATTTCGAGCTGCGCACCACCGGCATGCCCATCATCGACGCCGAGAAGGGACGCCTGCCCACCGGCGGCGCCGCCGGCATGCTGACGGCGAAGGACCCGGCGAAGCGCGAGGCCGCCTACAAGTTCCTGCGCTTCTCCACCGGCCCCGAGGGGCAGGCGATGATGGTGAAGAACACCGGCTACCTGCCCTGCAACCAGATCGCCATCGACGACCCGAAGTATCTCGCGGCCTTCTACGAGGAGAACCCGCTCTTCGTGCCGTCGGTGAAGCAGATTCCGATCTCGATCCCCTGGTACGCCTTCCCCGGCAGCAACTCGGTGCGCGTGACGCAGACCATGGTGGACAACATCGCCCGTATCGTCGAGGGCCGCGCGACGGCCGAGCAGGTGCAGCCCGAGATGGCGGCCGAGGTGCGCCGCATGCTGCCGCGGAAGCCCTGAGCCATGGCCTTCCGCATCGCGCAGATCAGCGACACGCACCTCTCGGCGCAGCATCCCGAGTTCACCGCGAATTTCGACGCCCTCGCCACGCATCTGCGCAAGGCCGCGCCGGATCTCATGGTGAACACCGGCGATCTCTCGGCGCATGGCGAGCTGGCGGGGGATGACCTCGCCTTCGCGCGCGAGAAGCATACGGCCCTCGGGCTCGACTGGCTGGCCGTCCCCGGCAACCATGACGTCGGCAACGACCCGCAATGCGGCGGCCCGACGCCGGCCGATGCGGAACGCCTCGCCCGCTGGCACGCCATCATGGGCGATGACCGCTTCCTGCGCGACATTCCGGGCTGGCGGCTGATCGGGCTGAACACGCTGATCACCGGCACCGATCTGCCGCAGGCCGAGGCCCAGTTCGCGTTTCTTGAAGAGGCTTTGGAGACCGCCGGGGACCGCGCCATCGGCCTGTTCCTGCACAAGCCGCTCTGCGAGGAGACGGTGGCCGAGGCGGAGGTCACCTACTGGGCGGTGCAGCCCCGTCCGCGCCAGCGCATCCTCGATCTCCTGGCGCGGCGGCCCGCGGCCTTCATCGCTTCGGGCCATGTGCATCAATGGCGCGACCGCGGCGCGCCGGAAGGCCTGCGCCAGATCTGGGCCCCTGCTGTTGCCTTCATGGTGGGCGATACCTGGCAGCATCGTATCGGCTCCAAGCCCCTCGGCTATGTCGAGCATCTGCTGCACGAGGATGGCCGCCATGAATCTCGCCTGGTGGAGCCGGAGGGCCTGCGCTGCAACGATCTCGGCCTGATGCCGGGCATCTACCCGCCGATGCAGCCCCTCGCGGCCTGACGCCGCGACGCCTCGGCCCGGCAGCATGGCTGCGGGGCCGCGATTGCTGATGGGAGGCAGGAGGCCACCGCAGGGCGGAGGAGCCCCCCTCGAAGGCGAAAGGTCGCCCCATGGAGGTCCCCTGCTGCCCCGCTAGCCCCTGGGGTCGTCCTGGAACGAGCGGTGCCTGCGCTTCTTCGCCCGGTCGCCGCAGGTTGCCATGTCGCACCACCGCCGCGAGCCGTTCTTGGTGCGGTCCACGAACAGCCAATGGCAGTCCGCGGAGGGGCACCGCTTCAGGCGCCCCAGTTCACCGCCGCGCAACAGGTCGAGTGCCGCCCAGGCCAATGGTCCCAGGATGCGGTCCGTGTTGGTGAATTCCATTTGGGCGGGCGCACCCGTCAGGGAGGCTGCGGCGAGACTGCGCGCCGCGAGGTCGCGGATTGTGGCCAAGGCGGGCGCGGGTGACGTCGTGCCGAGGGCAATGGCCCCGGCCGCCGCAGTGATCGCGTCGCGCAGGCGATGAGCATCCCTGACGAGTGCATCCTTCCCGCCATCTGGAACCGCGAAGCCGGGCTCGACCAGGCCCATCTCCTTCGCCCAGGCCAGGATCGCGTCGCCATCGGCGAGGTGATCGGTCTCGCGCGGCGTTCCGCGCCAGCTGATCGTGTTGGCGAAATCGAGCGCCAGATCACCGGCGACCCGATGAGGCAGGGCCGATCGAATGGTCATGGCAGGCCGGCGGGTCCGCTAGCGCAGCCCTTGCTCGTCAACGAGGATGTGGTGGATCTCGATCCGCTCGGGCAGTTCGATCAGGAATTCGGGGTCGCGGTCCAGGTGGTGAACCTTCGTCGGCTCCCCCTTGGTGAAGCGGGACATCGCATCCAGGTCCGCCCAGTAGGAGATGGTCGTGAACCACGTTTCCCCGTCTCGGTCCTCGCGAAGGAGCTGAACGCCCAGCGCGGTCCGCTCAAGCGGTGGAATCCCCTCGGTGCGCAGGTAGGACGCGTAGCGGTCGGCGATGTCGCGTCGCGTGCGTCCGCGCCAGATGCGGGCGATGGTCGGCTTTGTGGGCATAGCGGTTCCTTTCTCGGACAGGACTCCGGCAGCGCAATCCCGCACCGGCGCGGGAACAGCCTGCGCCCGCTCACGGCAGCGCGGCGCTGCAGCCGCTCATCCGGGCGATCTTCCACGATTGCACCAGCTAAACGCATTTTGCTGGTGACGGTTGCGGGTCAGGAATGCTCGCTCCCTGGGCTCCCCTCGACCGTCAGTCACGGCAGGATCCGTTACTGGGCCTAAGCTTTCAGGGCCTCCGGAGCAAACAGGAGGCGGCTCCCGGCCGGGCTTCCGCCGCAGGGGCAAAAGCCCGGTCAGAACTGCCGGGATGACCGGTGAGCAGCACGCAGGGCGTGTCGCAGGAGACAGGCCAGATCCACGCGCGCCGCGGCCACCGGGTCGGGGGAAGCGGCTCCTGGCGGGGTTCTCACCCTCGGCTCTTTCCCTCTGCCCCCCTCAGGTGTGTTGGTTAGCGAGGCGGAGGAGGTGCTGTCCGTAGGCGGTTTTGGCGAAGAGCTGGCCGCGGGCGCGCAGCTGGTCGGTGTCGATGAAGCCGTTGAGGAAGGCGATCTCTTCCAGGCAGGCGATCGGC
>DATMRU010000015.1:0-93754 GCA_035565935.1 Roseomonas sp. | reverse complement strand
TTCACGACCATCACCGACGCGGTCTGGCAGGCCGATCTCGACCTCAAGCTATTCGCCGCCATCCGCCTGGCGCGGCTGGTCTGGCCGCAGATGGCGGAGCGGCGCTGGGGGCGCATCATCAACGTGCTGAACATCGGCGCGCGTCGTGTCGCCACGCTCTAGGGCGACGAGCGCCGAGTGCCAGGCAATATGGCCATGCAGCGGGCCACTGCGGGCATAGCCCGGCAGCCAAGCGGCGATCAGCCGTTCCGCATCCGCGCCTGAGCCGCCCTCGAACATGGCGGGCGCGAGGGCATGCACGGCGTTGGCATTGGCCTGTCTTCTGTCCGGCGGGCTTGAGGGGCAGAAGTGGAAGTGAGAGGAGCAAGAACGGAGCGAGCAGAACGCCCGGAAGGAGGCTAAGGTCGCGGCTCAAAACGCCGCCCGGTGCGCTCGGGCTGCCGCCAATCCAGAACTGCCTTCATGCTCTCCGGTGAAAGCAGGGTAGCATCAGCACTTGCCCCATGTACCCGAACTCCAGGCACTCGCCTCGTTATCGCCCTGATCGGCGCGTACGGCTCTTCGTGGGGCAGGCGCTGGTATCGAAGCCTGTGGGCCAGGGATTTGACCCGTGCCAGGGCGGCGCAGAGTTATCGGAGCGGCTAAAGATGCCCTTTCGGCAAAGAGCAAGGCCACACCTCAGTCCCGGCTGTTGAGGAAGGGATTGGACCGGCGCTCCTCGCCGAAGGTGGAGCCCGGGCCGTGGCCGCAGAGGAAGCGGATCTCGTCGCCGAGCGGTAGCAACTTACCCTTGATGGCGGCGATCAGCGCCGCGTGGTCGCCATAGGGGAAGTCGGTGCGTCCGACTGAGCCGCGGAAGATCACGTCCCCTACTAACGCGACCCCCTGGGCGGTGGAGACGAAGGCCAGGTGGCCGGGCGTGTGGCCGGGGCAGTGTAGCACCGCGAAATCCTGCCCAGCGACGGAGACCGTGTCGCCCTCCGCCAGCCAGCGGTCAGGCGTCACGTTCTCCAGCCCCTCGATGCCGAAGCGCGCGCCCTGATCGGCCAAGCCTTGCAGGAGGAAGGCGTCGCGGCGGTCCGGCCCCTCGATCGGCACGGTCTCGCCCTGCCGCGCCTCCAACTCGCGCTTCAGCGCGGCGGCACCGCCGGCATGGTCCAGGTGACCGTGGGTGAGGAGGATGCGGTCCACCTTGAACCTTGCCTTGTCCAGCGCGGCGAGGATGCGTGGTACATCGCCGCCGGGGTCGATCACCGTGCCGCGCCCGGTTTCCGCGTCCCAGATCAGGGCGCAGTTTTGCTGGAAGGGCGTAACCGGGATCTGAGCGGCTTGGAGCTGCGGCATGGGCCCTGCCTGCCATGCCAGGCTGGAAGGGTCAACAGTCGTGCCTTTCCACAATCTCAACCGTCCAAAGGCCTGCGAGGCAAGGCCGCTTCCGGGACGTCGGCCACGGAACACAGATGACCAACATGGGCGCGTAGAGGAATGGCCGAAGCGGGCCTGGACAAACTTGGCGGTGAGGGCAGGTGTGAGCGCTGTTGTGGCTGCAACTCTTGCTGGTCTGAATGTGCCAGCTCGGGGCGGCCCTCCGTTCCGACTTCCCTAAACAGGATCTCGGACCGGAAAGCGCCGATTACGTTGAAGAAGCCCGAAGTATCCGCGCGAGCGACGGCCCCCACCGGTCGGGATGGTCTGCGAGGAAGGTACTGAAATGATGGAGCCTGGGAACACGCCCCCGTTCACCGGAGAGGGAGCCTGCCCGGCCGGTTCTGCTGGCCGACTCGCGCCAGCGGCCTGGAAGCCTTGCCTGGTGAGCACTCATCTCTACGGATCTCGTGCCGGCTATCGACGACCGACTGCAGCCGTATCTCGCCGCAAGTTGCGGAGCACTTCCTCCGTGTGCTGACCAAGGCCGGGCGGCGGCCGAACCGCCCCCTCATGGGCGACATCTCGCCAAGGCATGCCAGCGGTGCGGATGCGATTGCCGGAACCCGGCGGATACTCGAACTCCAACAACATGCCGCGTTCGGTCACCTGCGGGTGGGTCACCACCTCGGCCAGGCTGTTCACCGGCTCGGCGGGGATGCCGACCGCGTCCAGCAAGGCCAGCCAGTCGGCGGCGTCACGACGCAGAAAGATCTCCGACAGGGCTGCGACCAGCGCCGCGCGCGCCGTGTTGCGGTCGGTCTGGGTCGTGAAACGCGGGTCGTCCTTGAGCGGCGCGAAGTCCGCGATGGACATCAGGCTGGCCCAGCTCTTCTCGTTGGTCACGGCAATGACCAACTCGCGATCGGCGGCACGGAAGCTCTCATAGGGCGCCATTAGCGGATGGGCATTGCCCCAGCGGCGCGGGGCCGTACCGCTCATGCCCCAGGCGGCGATTGACTGGCCCATCAAGGCGACCAGCCCGTCCAGCATGGAAATATCCAGGAACCGGCCCTGCCCGGTGTTGCGCCGCTCCATCAGTGCCCCCAGGATGGCGATGGCACCGGAGAGGCCTGCCATGGTGTCGGCGACGGGCGCGGCGGCTTTCATCGGCCGGCCCTCGGGCTCGCCGGTCTGGGCCATCAGCCCACCGAAGGCCTGCACCATCAGATCCACGGCCGGGCGGCTGGCGATCGGCCCGGTCTGGCCATAGCCGCTGATCGAGCAATAGACGATATCCGGCCGTACGGCCTTGACCGCCTCATAATCCAGCCCGAAGCGGCGCACGGTGCCCGGGCGGAAGTTCTCGACGAAGACGTCGCTCTCGCGCGCCAGGGCGAGGCAGGCGTCGCGCCCCTCCGGCGTGCGCAGATCGAGCGCCACGGAGCGCTTGTTGCGGTTGTAGCCGATCAGCGTCGGCCCCGCATCGCCGGCGAAGGGAGGCCCCCAGTAGCGGGTCTCATCCCCCACGCCCGGCATCTCGACCTTGATGACGTCCGCGCCGAGGTCGCCCAGAACCATGGTGGTCAAGGGTCCCGCCAGGGCGCGGGTGGTGTCGATGACGCGGATGCCCGCCAGCGGCCCGCCGCTCATGCCGCGGCTCCCACCCGGAAGACGGGCAGGAGCGTGCCGCCCTCCAGCACCTGGAAATCCACCCTGGCCGGGGCGCCGATAGCGATCGGCCCGGCATCGGCGATGAAGCGGGTGAACAAGTGCACGCCCTCCTCGAGCGCCACCAGCCCCACCGTATAGGGAACAGATCCGGCGAAGACGGCGCTTGGCGCGCGATGCACCTCACTGAAGGAATAGACGGTCCCGCGGCCGCTCGCCCGTCGCCACTCCAGCGCCGTCGAGCCGGTCTCGGTGCAGACGATCCGCTTCGGGTGGTACCAGCGGCCCGCGGCAGGCGAGTATTTCAGCACCAGCTCACGCCGTGCCACCGCTTCCCAGTAGCCGACGGTCTCAGGGGAGGGTTGATACAGGCCGATGAACCAGTCGCCCGCCATCAGCGGCATGCCATGCGACCAGTCGGCGGGGGTTCCGGTCATGCCAGGCTCTCCTTGCTGAGGATGACAACGGAATGGCAGGCAAGCGGTCCGCCATGCATGTGCACGATGCCCGTCCGGACATCGGGCACCTGCCGCCCTTCGGCCCGTCCGTGGATCTGGTCCACGACTTCCTGCAGGTTGTAGAGGCCCTGGGCGACCTGCCCGAAGGACAGATAGCCGCCGATGGTGTTGAACGGCAGGCCGCCGTCATAGGCGATGCCGCCATCGGCGACGAAGCGCCCACCTTCGCCGCGCGGACAGAAGCCCAGCTCCTCTAGCATGATCAGGTTGATGGTGGAGAAGGGCGCGGAGCTTTCGGCGATGTCGATCTCCGCAGGCGTCAGCCCGGCCATGGCATAGGCCTGCTTCGCCGCGACGCCAGCCCCGGTCTGCACCAGATCCGGACCGTCCTCGAAGGGCGCATAGCCCCATCCGCCCATGCGCTCGCCGATCCATTCATGGGTGTTGCACTGGCCGAAGCCGGCGAGCCAGGTGAGCTCGGTATGGCGGGCACGGGCCAGATCGGCGCGAGTCAGCACCACGGCGGTCGCGATGCCGCCCGGGTACCACACAGCGCAGTCGAGCAGCCGGAAAGGTGTCGCCACCAGGCGGGAGGACAGGACATCCTCCACGGTGATGGGGCCCTTGTGGCGCATGGCCGCATGCGGATGGTCCAACGCCCAGCGGCGGTTCTCCACCGCGACCTGCGCCGCCATCTCGGCCGTCACGCCATACTCGTGCATATAGCGCATCGCCGTCTGCGCATAGATCGAGGGGGTCGAGGGTCCATAGGGCGCCTCGAACTGCAGGTCGCCTTCCCAGGCGGCGTTGGAGCCGACCTGATCCATCCAGATGCCGCTCGCCTCGTTGGTGACGCAGAGCGCGTAGTCAATCACCCCGGCATGCAGCGCCGTCGCCGCCAGCTGCAATGTTCCGAGCGCACCGCCGCCATGGGAGGTCATCTCGCTGCAGAAGGTCGGCCCGATCTTCAATTCGTTCAGCAAGGACTGGTTGTACTGCAGCACCATGTAGGATTGCGGCGTGCGCCCAGTGAACAGTGCTCCCACCTGGTGCCTCTCGATGCCGGCCGCCGCCATCGCCTGGCGCGCGGCGGCGGCGCCCAGCTGCAGCGGCGTCTTCGGTTCGGCATCGCCCTTGCGCGCCATGGCGCGGCCCATTCCGACGATTGCCGTCGCGCTTCCGATACCTGCCATTGCCGTCACTCCACCTTGGCCCCGGAGTCCGCCACGATCGTTCTGTAGCGCTTGATCTCCGCCGCGATGAAGTCAGCAAAGGCATCGGGCGGCGCATAGAAAGGCTCCGTGCCGGAGACGGCGAAGGCAGCACGGATCTCGGGGCTGTCCACGGCGCGCCGCACCGCCTCGGCGACGGCCTCGATGCGCGGCGCCGGGGTCGAAGCCGGGGCGAAGACGCCGAACCAGGCGCTGAGCACGAAGTCGGCGAAGCCGGCCTCCACCATGGTGGGGGAGTCGGGCAGCCAGGCCGGCCGTGTCGCACCCGTGCTGGCCAGCACGCGGAGGCGCCCCGCTTCCACATGCGGCTTCAGCGGCTGGTAGGGATAGAACATCATCGAGGTTGCACCGCGCAGCAGGTCGCTGAACAGCTGCCCGCCACTCGCATAAGGCACATGGACGATGTCGATGCCAGCCCGCTTGCGGAAGGTCGAGCCGCAGAGATGCGCCGAGGTGCCGATGCCGGAGGACGCATAGTTCAGCTTGCCCGGTCGCGCCTTGGCCAGGGCAACGAGATCGGCGACCGAGTGCACGGGCAGATCGGCGTTCACGACGAGCACCAGCGGCTGGCTCGCGACGCGCGCGACCGGCGCGAAGTCCTTGACCGGGTCGTAGGGCAAATTCTGGTAGAGGCTGACGTTGATCGCGTGGGTCTGGCTGCCCGCAAAGAGCAGCGTATAGCCGTCTGGCGCTGAGCGGGCCACCGACTCCGTACCGACAATGCCGCCGGCGCCGGCGCGATTGTCGATGATCGGCTGCTGCCCCAGCACATTGCCGATGGAGCCGGCGAGCTGGCGCGCGATCAGGTCGGTGGCTGTGCCGGCGGCATAGGGCACCACCAGGCGCGGCGGATGGTCTGGATAGTGGTCCTGCGCATGCGCGCGCCGGGCAATCAGTGGCAAGCCGGCGGCTAGCGCCGCCAAGGCGGCTCGGCGGGTCAACTGCATGGACAATCCCCCCCTGTCGTGGGCTTCCACGACGTTTCGCGATGCCGCGGAAGGGCCGCGACGTTCCCCCTGGATTGTTTCTTGATCTTCCGCTATGCGGAAAGGTATCCGTTATGCGGAGAAGCTTGGATGACGCCAAAAGCCATGTCAACGCGATACGCGGATCTAGACCGCGATCTCGTGCAGTCCCTCGCCAAAGGCCTCGCCGTCATCGAGGCTTTCGGCGCGGAAACGCCCGCCATGACGCTCAGCGAGGTGGCGCGGCGGACCGGGATGAGCCCGGGCTCCGCGCAGCGCATCCTCCGGACGCTGGCCAGCCTCGGCTATGTGGGGGCGGAGGAAGGGCGCTTCTCCCTCAAGCCGCGCGCGCTGCAGCTTGGCTATGCCTACCTCGCCTCACTGCCGCTGACCTCCATCGCGCAGCCGATGCTTTCGGCCCTGATGCGCACAACGGATGAAACCTGCTCACTGGCACTGCTGGACGGGCCTGACGTGGTCTACGTGGCGCGCGCCCCCGCGCGCCGGCTGCGCCGCGACTACATGGCCGTCGGCACGCGCTTGCCGGCCCACGCGACATCGGTTGGAAAAGTGCTGCTTGCCGCGCTCCCACCCGCGGCTCTGGAAGCGCTGCTTTCACAACAGATCACCCAGCGGCTGACGCCCAATACGCTGGCCGATATCGACGCCGTCCGGGCGGCAGTCCGAAGGGCGGGTGAGCAGGGCTATGCGATCAACGACCAGGAGGCCATCATGGGCCTTCGCTCGCTTGGCGTGCCGGTCACCTCCGGAGGACGGGTCGTCGCGGCGATGGGCCTCAGTGTCGAGGTTGCGCGCGTTTCGCTTGCAGAGTTGGAAGGCCGGCTGCTGCCAAGCCTGCAGGAGATGGCGGCGTCGTTGTCTGCTGCGCTTGGCCTCGCGCCCACGCCTATTTCGCTGCTCTAGGGGTAACGGCGTTGCCCTGAGGGGGCACAGGCGGCCCAACCTGATCGCGGATCTTCAGCCCGCCCGTTCAAGCACCCTGCCATGGCAGATGCATTTTTCGTCCGGGCGGGCCTTCTGTGCGGCGGTCCGAGGGGGGCCGACGCTCCACCGGCCGATGCTCAGACGATCCGGGCCGCTGTGCTGCGCACGGCGAAGCCCGCCCACTCCGCCTCGATGGCATCCGCCACGCGGCGGGCAGCGGCGGCGAGGTCGGGCAGCGCTCGTACCTCCACGCGCGCGGCCGGCGCCGCAATGGAGACAGCCCCCGCTAAGCCCCGTTTCGGGTCCATCACCGGCGCGGCGGCGCTGACCACCCCTTCGATATACCCTTCACTCGACCAGCACAGGCGGCTCTCGCGGATGCCGGCCAGCTCTGCCTCCAGCTCTGCCGGCTCTATCGGAGTCTTCGGTGTGAAGCGTTTCAGCCCGCGCGCGTAGAGCGCCTGCCGCTCGCTCTCCGCCAGGAAGGCGAGCAGCGCCTGCCCGCCCGCAGAGCTGTGGAGCGGAAAGCGCTCACCGATATCGTAGCCCACCCGTACGGGGTGCCGGCTTTCCACGACGGCCAGGCACACCGCATCCAGCCCATCGGCCACCAACAGCGCCACGGTCTCCCCCACCTCCTCGCGCAGGCGGTCCAGATGCGGGGTGGCGATGGCCAGCAGCCCATGCTGGCTGATACGCACCGCTGCCACGTCCAGCACGCCGAGGCCGAGCCGGTAGAGCCGGCTTTGCGGGTCCTGCTCGATGAAGCGTTCCTCCATCATGGCCCGCAGCAGACGGTGAACGCCGGCGCGATCCATCTCCAGCCGCCGGGCCAGTTCGCTCACCCCGAGTTCGGGTTGGGCCATACTGAACTGGCGTAGCAGCTGGAGGGTCTTCCTGGCAGTTTTCATGAGCACTCCGGCATGGTTTGTGTTGCTCTATTATCAAATACAGATTTGAGATTTCATATTTGACAACGTCAACCTCCCTCCGACATCGTTGCGAGTGTCAACCGACTTCCGACAGCAGAACGGATTTCCGATGCCGCTCGATCTCAATTCCCCCTATGCGCGGGACATCGCGAACCACATCCACCCGCAGACCAATCTCCGCCAGCACGAAAGCCAGGGCCCGCTGGTCATTGACCACGGCGAGGGCATCTATGTCGTCGATTCCGAAGGCAACCGGCTGATCGAGGGGATGGGCGGCATGTGGTGCACCTCCCTCGGCTTCAGCGAGAAGCGGCTGGCGGAGGCGGCAAAGCGCCAGATGGACCGGTTGCCCTACATGCAGGTCTTCGCCCATCGCTCCACTGACCCAGTGATCGAGCTGGCGGCGCAACTTACCGCTATGGCGCCCGGTCCAGGTCCTGGGGAGCGCATGGACAAGGCGCTCTTCGCGTGCTCCGGCTCCGAGGCCAACGACACGGCGATGAAGCTGGTCTGGTATTATCACCATGCCATCGGCAAGCCGGAGAAGCGCAAGATCATCGCGCGGCGCCGGGCCTATCACGGCACCACCATCGCCTCGGCCAGCCTGACCGGCCTGCCCAACATGCACCAGGATTTCAACCTGCCGCTCTCCGGCGTGCTGCATGTGACCTGCCCGCATTTCTATCGCGAGGGCCAGCCAGGGGAGACGGAAGCGGCCTTCGTCGAGCGCCTGGCGGAGGAGCTGGAGGCGCTGATCCTGGCCGAGAGGCCGGAGACGGTGGGCGCCTTCATCGCCGAGCCGGTGATGGGCACTGGTGGCGTGGTGGTGCCGCCGAAGGGCTATTTTCCGCGCATCCAGCAGGTGCTGCGCAAATACGAGGTGCTGATGATCGCCGATGAGGTGATCTGCGGCTTCGGCCGAACCGGCGCCATGTGGGGCAGCGAGCGCTTCGGCATCCAGCCGGACATGCTGACCTGCGCCAAACAGCTCTCCTCCGCCTATTTCCCCATCTCGGCCACGCTGGTGTCGAAGGCGATCTATGAGGGCATGCTGGCGGAGAGCGACAAGCTGGGCAATTTCTCCCACGGCTTCACCTATGGCGGCCATCCGGTGGGGGCCGCCGTGGCGCTGGAGACGCTCGCCATCTACCGTGAGCGCGACATCGTCGGCCATGTACGCCAGGTCTCTCCGCGCCTGCTCGACGGGCTGCGCGCGCTGCAGAGCCATCCGCTGGTGGGCGAGGTGCGTGGCGTCGGCCTGATGGCGGCGATGGAGCTGGTGCAGGACAAGGAAAGCCGCGCCTCCTTCCCCGCCGCGCAGAAGGTGCCGGGCTATCTCGCCAGCTGCGTGCAGAAGCGCGGCGTGCTGCTGCGCGGCCGCGACGACGCGCTGCTGTTCTCCCCACCACTGATCATCAACGAATCCGAGATCGACACCATCGTCGCGGCCGTCGCCGAGGGGCTGGACGAAACCCTCGCCTGGCTGCGCCGGGGCACCTGATACGGCAGGAATAAACAGCCGGGGGAGCCGCTTCCCCCGGCCTCATTCCAGGGACCGGCCGGGCCGTCTGCCGCCCGGCGTGCGCCGCGTCCTTCCAACCACAAGCTGGGAGCAGCCCGTGGAAGGGCGCTCACGGCCATCATCGACGGGTACAGGAGGCTAGAAAGATGCGTCGACGCCACTTCATGGGCGCCCTGGGCGCCGCCGCGATCGGCATGCCGCTTGCCGCCCCGCGTCTGGCAGGCGCGCAGGCCGCCCAGCCGCTCCGCTTCGTGCCCGGCAGCGACCTCGCGATCATCGATCCGATCTGGACGCTCGCCTATGTCACCCGCAATCACGCCTTCATGGTCTTCGACACGCTCTACGGGCTGGACGAGAGCTTCACCCCGCGGCCGCAGATGGTGGCCGGCCATGTCGAGGAAGATGACGGCAGGCTGTGGAAGCTCACCCTGCGTGACGGGCTGATGTTCCATGATGGGACGCCGGTTCTCGCCGCCGATTGCGTGGCCTCCATCCGCCGTTGGGCCTCGGTCGACGCCTTCGGCCAGACGTTGATGGCGGCGACAGACGAACTGTCCGCGCCCAGCGACAAGGAAATCTGCTTCCGCCTGAAGCGCCCCTTTCCGCTGCTGCCGATGGCCCTGGCCAAGGGCAGCCCGCTGATGTGCGCCATCATGCCCGCGCGGCTGGCCGCCACGCCGGCGACCACCCAGGTTACGGAAATGGTGGGCAGCGGCCCCTTCCGCTTCATCGCGAACGAGCGGGTCCCAGGCTCTCTCGCCGTCTATCACCGCTTCGAGAAGTATAGGCCCGCGCTTGGCGCTTCCAGCTTCCTGGCCGGTGCCAAGCTCGCCCATGTCAACCGCGTGGAATGGCGCAGCCTACCCGACAGCGGTACCGCCGCCGCCGCACTGCAGGCGGGCGAGGTGGATTGGCTGGAAGCGCCGAGCTTCGACCTGCTTCCGCCGCTGCGCCGCAATCGCAATGTCGTGGTGCAGACCATCGACCCGACGGGCACCATCGGCGTGCTGCGCATAAACCACCTGCATCCGCCCTTCAACAATGCGGCGGTCCTGCGCGTGTTGCTCAGCGCGCTGGACCAGGAGGCCTGCATGGCGGCGGTGGCCGGCGGCGACCCCGCGCTCTATCGCACCGGCGTCGGTTTCTTCACCCCGGACACGCCGATGGCGACGGATGCCGGTATCGAGGTGATGAACGGCCCGCGGGATTTGCAGAAGGCCAAGCGTGCGCTGGAGGAAGCCGGCTACAAGGGCGAGAAGGTGGTGCTGCTCGGCGCCAGCAATATCGAGCCCATCAACGCCATGAGCATCGTGGTGCAGGACACGCTGACCCGCCTCGGCATGAATGTCGATTACGTCTCAACCGACTGGGGCACGGTGATGCAGCGTCGCACCAGCAACCAGCCGACGGAGAAGGGCGGCTGGAGCGGCTTCGTCGGGACCTGGTCGGGCAACGACCTCGCCAACCCCGCTGTCAGCGTCACGCTGCGCGGCGATGGCAAGGCAGCCGGCGGCTGGCTGAACTCCCCCGAGATCGAGCGCCTGCGCGCTGCCTGGTACGAGGCGCCGGATCTGGCCACCCAGCAGCGCATCTGCCGCGAGCTGCAGCTGCAGGCCTGGAAGGACGTACCCTATATCCCGCTCGGCCAGTTCCGGCCGCAAGCCGCCTGGCGCAAGGAGATCACCGGGCTCTCGAAGGGCTTTCCGCTGTTCTGGAATGTGAGGCGCGCGTGAGCAAGGCGGAGCTGCTGCTGCATGGCGGCGCCATCCACAGCATGGACCCAGGATGCCCGCGCGCCGAGGCCATCGCCATCGCGGGCGGGCGTATTCTCGCCCTCGGCAGCATGGCTGCGCTGGAGGGACTGTGCGGCACCGGCACAAAACGGATCAATCTCGGTGGCCGGATGGTGATGCCCGGGATCATCGATTTCCATTTGCATCTGCTGAGTGGCATGACCACGCGGCTTCATTCCACCCCCCTCGACCCCGCGGATGACTTCGCGGCCGTGCTGGCCAGAATCGGTGCCGCCGCCCAGGCGCCGGGGCGGCGGGACTGGATTACGGCTGGGCCATACGGTCCGACGGCGCTGGCCGCCATGGAACAGCCGGGCGCGCTGGCGGCGCTGGATGCGGTGAGCCACGGCCGCCCGGTCTTCCTCACCCATGTCAGCGCGCATGGCGGATTCGCCAATTCGGCGGCGCTGGCGCGCGTCGGCATCACCGCCGTCACGCCCAACCCGCCGGATGGGGAGATCGTCAAGGACGCCGCCGGCCGGCCCACCGGCCTGCTGCACGAGACCGCCAGCTGGCTGGTGCGCGATGCCATGCCCGAACTCACCGAAGCGGAGATGCTGGAGGTTGCGCGGGAGGCGATGCGCTATCTCAACAGCCTTGGCCTGACCGGCTTCTGCGATGCCAGCACGACCCTGGGAGCGCTGCGCACCTTCCAGGCGCTAGACGCGGCGGGTGAGTTGACCTGCTGGGCCGGCTTCAACCTGGCGCTGAGCCCCACCAGCCTGGGCTATGACGCGGCGACGGCGGAGGAACTGCGCCGCACCCGCCAGAGCCTGTGCGGCCCGCATATGGTGGCCGACTTCGCCAAGGTCTTCCTCGACGGCGTGCCCTCCCTGCGCACCGCCGCCATGCTGGAACCCTATGCCACCGCGCCGCCGGGTGAGCCGCCCATCGCCATGACGATGGAGGTGGAGGAACTGGCCGAGGCCATCGCCGATTTCGACCGAGAGGGCATGGGCGTGAAGGTTCACGCCATCGGCGACCGCGCGGTGCGGGCCGTACTGGACGCGGTGGAGCACGTGCGCGCCCGCAACGGCGCCGGTGTCCAGCACCAAATCGCCCATGGCCAGTTCATCCGGCAGGAGGACATTCCGCGCCTGCGGTCGCTGAACGTGCTGGCCGACATGAACCCGCCACTATGGTTCCCGAATTCCGCGAGCCTCACGCATGAGCGGGTGGTAGGCAAGCTGCGCTATGCCCAGAGTTGGGCGATCCGCGACATCCTGGAATCCGGCGCTGATATCGCTGTGGGGTCGGACTGGATGACCATCGCGCCCGATCTCGACCCCTGGCTCTCCCTCTGCGGCATGGTGACACGGCGCGACCCGACCGGCCGCTGGCCGGGCGCGCACCGTCCGGATCAGGCGCTGAGCCTGGAGCAGGCGCTGCCACTCTACACGCGCAACCCCGCCCGGGCGATGCGCCGGGGCGACCGGACCGGGCGGCTTGCCCCCGGCCTGTCCGCCGACCTCATCATGCTGGATCGCGACCTCATGGCCATCGACCCCATGGCCATCGCCGGGACGACGGTGCTGGCCACGCTTTTCGAGGGGCGGCTGGTCCATGGCGGCTTCTAGCCCTTGCTCGGAAGCGGCCAGCCTGGGCTGGAAGCTGAGTGAGGCCCGGGGTCTGTGCGCGCTTGGTGCTGAACCGTCGCCGGATGCGGGCGGTGCTCTCACCCTCCTGCTTCCTCATGCCGGGGACGGGCGGGCGGCACGCCGCCGTGGACGGCCCAGCCGTTCACGGCGAGCACGCCTGCATCCACCGCGATATTGGTCCCTGTCACGGCAGAGGCAGCGTCGGAGAGGAGGAAGGCAATGACCGCTGCCACCTCCTCGGGCTCGACTAGGCGCCCGAGCGCGCTCACCTCGGCCGGGGAGACCGCATAGCGGGAGCCGGCGCGGATGTTCTCGACCATCCGGGGCACGGCCACGAAGCCGGGGCTGACGGCATTCACGCGGATGCCGCTGCGCCCCCATTCCCCCGCCATGCCTTCGGTCAGCATGTTCACCGCCGCCTTGGCCGAGTAGTAGGCATGGCCGTGGTTCGGCCGCTGCCCCACCATGGAGGAGATGTTCACGATCGCACCGGCGCCGCGGGACGCCATGCGACGGGCGAACTCGACATTGGCGATATAGGTTCCCCGATAGCTGGAATTGACGATCCGGTCCCACACCTCGATCGGCAGTTCCTCCGGCGGCTGGCGCGGCGCGAAGATGGCGGCGGCGCTCACCATGGCATGGACCGCGCCGCAGCCGGCCTCGATCTCCCCCGCCGCACGGCGGATCGAAGCCGCATCGAGCACGTCGACCGGCTGGCTCCACCCGCTGCATTCCTCCGCCACCGACGAGGCCGCCACTTCGTCGATGTCGGCCACTGCCAGGCGCCAGCCTCGCCGGTGCAACAGGCGGCAGGTGGCGGCACCGATACCGTTGCCCCCACCGATGACGACGGCCAGCCGGCCCCGCCCCTCGTCCCTCCCCGCCATGCCATCAGGTGCCGGCATGGTCGCCAATCCGTGCCAGGCCGTATTCCAGCTGGTAGAGGCCACGGCGGGCGCCCTCCGCCGCGCCGTGCCGGGCGAGAACGTCATCCGTGAGCGCCGCCGCCGCCGCGCGGACCCCGTCACCCGTGGAACCCTCGATCATCACGACGAGGTTGGGTGGCGTGATGGTCCGGCCGCGCTGCAGAGCGGTGTTGGTGCCGCTGAGCGAATGATCGCAGACGAAGAAATGGACGCCCGTGACCTTCGGATGTTCGATAAGCGGTGGCAGCAGGATCTCGGCAAGGGATTGCTTCAATGCCTCCGCGCGCCCCTCCGCAGGATCCAGGCGCAGCGTCCAGGCATATCCGCCATCGGTATGCCCGACAGTGAAGGGAACGCGGCAGATGCCACGGAGATTGTTGCGGAAGGCGGGCAGCACCTCCAGCGACCAGGGTGTCGGCTGGCCGAGGCGCGCCTTGTAGCCGTCGCTCGAGAAGGTCTCGATCGACGCCGCCTCGTAGAGGGTCAGGAACTCGATGTCCGCCTCGATCGCCGCGTAGCGCCGCCCGCGGCGGAAGCCTGGAATGCCGATCCGCTCCGGCATGTGCTCACGCGCATGCCACTCAAAGAAAACCTCGCGCTTTTCAGGCAAAATGTCGTTCCAGATCGCGATGATCCCGGTGCCGGCAAGCGGCATGGTCGTTTCCTCCTGGGATTGAAGCGGGGTGGAAAGCGGTGCGTCAGGTTGCCGGACGGGCGCCGTAGCTCGCCAGAAAGCGGTCGGCGTCAAGCTTCGCGGCAAGGGCACGCTCCAGGGCCGTGCTCGTGGCGAGGTCGCTCCGCGCGACCTCGTATTCGATCTCGACCCCTGGCGGCAGCGCGTCCATGAACGCGAAGAGCGGCAGATCGCCCTCCCCCAGGGGCAGGCGCGACGTGCGGGCCTCCTGCATCAGCTGCCGGGCGGAAGCGGGCGCCTGCAGGCGCTTGGCGTCGCAGATCTGGGCAAAGGCGATGTCGGCCGGCTCCAGCACCGCGATGTCCGCGGGCGTGCCCCCGGACCTGTCGAGATGAAGGGAATCCACCAGCACGCCGAGATTGGGCGCGCTACAGCGCGCCACGAGGTCGCGTGCCTCGCTGACGGTGCGGACCTCGCTATAGGGCATGAACTCGAGCGCAATGCGGATTCCGAGCGGCGCTGCAGCCGCCGCATAGCGCGAGAGCAGGTCCGCGAAGCGACCAAGATCGGGGTCGAAGCCGTTGGCGACGATCATCTCGCTCCCGAGCTCCGCGGCGATCTCCACAACCGGCGCCAGATGGTCCCAGGTCACCTCGGGATAGAACTGATAGGCCGAGACATTGGAGAGGGGAATCCCGCTGCTCTCCAGCCGGCTTCGCAGGTGCCGGACGGCTTCCGGGCTGCCGAGCACTTCCCCCGCATAGGCGTCTCCAGGGCGGCGGCCGCAGATGCGGATGCCCACCGCGTCGAACCCGGCCGCGGCCGCGGCCTCGATGGTCTCGGCAGGGGTCGCGCTGGCGGTCAGATGGGCGAGGGTCAGGCGGGCCATCGGGGCTCCTCCTCTGGGGCTGCGAAGGGCGGGTGGCCTCAGCCGGCGCTGCGCGGCTCGGGCGTGGGCAGGCCATAGGCTTCCGCGAGATGGCGCAGGTCGAGTGCGATCTCCGGCGGGATCGGGATGCCGGACAGGGTCCGGGCCGCTTCCAACCGCGCGGCGCGCTCGCCCGGAAGGAGGATTTCCTGCGCCTCCTCGCGCCGCGGCGTGCCCTTGAGGGTCTCGGCCATCTGATCGACGCGCTGGCGGAAGCCATCCGGGCTCCGGAAGGCGGCGATGTCGATGGCGAGATGCAGGTGGCCGCTGCCGACCCGGCGCTCTGGCGCCGAGAACCAGGGCGGGATCTCACCAAGAATGCTGGCGTCGCCCAGCACACCGGCGAGGATCTCGCCTATCACGGCCAGGCCGAAGCCTTTGTGGCCCAGTGGCAGCAGGGAACCGCCGGCTTCCAGGGCGCCCGGATCCTGCGTGTCATGCCCCTCCTGGTCGAGGATCCAGCCGGAGGGGATCTGTTCCCCGCGCTTGGCGGCCAGCCGGACCTTTCCGCCGGCCGAGACGCTCATCGCCATGTCGAGCACCACGGGCGGGCATCGTCCGGCCGGCACGGCAATGCCGAGGGGATTGTTCCCGATGGCATTCCGCCGCCCGCCCCAGGGCGCCATCCCAGGAGCGCCATTGGTCCAGGTCAGGCCGATCATGTCCTTCTCCAGGGCCAGCATGGCGCTGTAGGCGCAGGTCCCGATGAAGTCGCTGTTGCGCGCCAGGACGAGACCGACCCCCGAACGCGCTGCCTTCTCCATGGCGAGCGTCATGGCGCGGTGCGCCGTCACCGCGCCGAGACCTCCATCCCCGTCCAGCAGGGCCGTGGCTGGGGCGTCGCGCAGGACCCGGATCTGCGGCGCGGGATTGGCCCCTCCCTGCGCGAGCCGGCGGACGAGGAAGGGCAGGCGGATCACGCCATGGGAATGCGTGCCGCGCAGATCCGCCGCGACGAGGCAGTCGGCTGAGATGGCCGCATCCTCCGCCGAGAGGCCGGCCGCCGTGAACACGCCGGCGGCGAAATCCCTGAGCACGTCGGCTGGATAGCGGTTCATCACTTCCTCCCGGATACCGGCTCAGCCGACCTGCAGCTGGGCGCGGCGGGCGACTTCCCCGTAGAGACGGGATTCTTTCCGGATCCTCTCCAGGAACTGGGCCGGCGTGTTCCCGACGGGATCGAGGCCGAGCACCGCCAGGCGCTCCAGCACCTCCGGCTTGCGGAGCGCGCGGCTGACGACGCCCTGGAGCCTGTCGAGGATCGCCGTGGGCGTTCCCTTCGGGGCATGCAGGCCAAACCAGTTCACGCAGGTGTCGAGCGCCGGATAACTCGCCTCGGTCGCCGTTGGCACCTCGGGCAGCCTCGCCTCGCGGTGGCGCCCAATGATCAGCAGAGGCCGGATCTGCCCTTCACGGATGGCACCCTCGACGACGGGATAGGTGCTGAGGCTGAGCTGGACCTGGTTGTTCATCAGGTCGGGCAGGAGCGCGGAGCCTCCGCGATAGTGGATGGGCTCAAGGTCGATGCCGGTCTCCAAGCACAGGAACTCCAGGAACAGGTGGAGATTCCCGCCGGCGCCGGAGGTCGCGTAGCTCATCTTGCCAGGGCGGCCCTTCGCCAGCGCGACGAACTCCGCGAAGTTCCGCACCGGGAGAGCGCTGCTGGTGCAGACGATCTGGTCCCCTTCACCGATCATGGTGATGTGCTCGAGCTCCTTCACCGGATCCACCCGCAGGCTCGTATAGGTGTGCGGCGAGACGGTGATCTGCCCGCCTGACGAGGCGAGCAGCACATAGCCGTCGGCCGGGGCGCGCACGACGTACTCGGTGGCAAGGTTGCCCGCCGCGCCGCTGCGGTTCTCCACGACGACGGGCTGGCCGAGCTCCTCGGTCAGGGCCGGGCCGATCAGGCGGGCGATGAGGTCGGTCAGCCCACCCGGCGCATAGCCCACGACCAGGCGGATGGGCTTGTCGGGCCAGGACTGGGCCAGGGCCGGGCGGGCGAGCATCGCGCCGGCGGCGAGAAGCCCGCCGGTGAGCACCGAGCGGCGTGGCACCGCATCCTTCGGCATCGTCATTGTTTCCTCCCTTGGGAACTGCCTGTTTTCAGGCATTGGCAGCGGCCAGGCGCGGCACGAGGGGACGTGCCGGCCCGGCGAGCTCATAGGTGCGCTCGACGAGCGCGAGGGTGCGGAGCTGGTCCTCGGCGGAGGTCCAGAGCGGGCCGCCGTCCCGGATCCGGTCCACGAAATGCTGCACCGAGGCGTCGAAGCTCTCCTGCCGCACCGCGTCCTCGTCGAAGCGGTGCTCCTCCTGCTCGGCACCCATGAGCCGGAGCACCGCATCGTCGAGCACCACGCTGCAGCGCGTTCCCGCGATCTCCATCCGGTTCGGCGCACGGGGCGGATGCCCGGCGGCGGAGAGGACCCCCGCGACGGCCACCGGCATCCCCTCGCGCGTCTCCAGGAGGATGGTCGCCGAATCCTCGCCGATGACACGCTCGGAGGCGCGGGCGAGGCGCGCCGAGACGACCTCCACCTCGCCGAAGAGCGAGCGGATCGTGTCCAGCTCGTGGATGAGGGATTCGGCAACGAGGTAGCGCTGCTCCCGCGCGACGAAGGGCTGCCGCTGGAGGGCCGGTACGCTGCCGTCCAGGCGCGGAATCAGGTTCGAGCGCCAGAGGGAGAGGCGCACCTGTACGAGTGTCCCCAGGCGCCCTGCCTGGATCCACGCGCCGATCCGGCGGAAATAGGCGCGGAAGCGCCAATTCTCGTTGACCATCACGCGGATCCGGCCTTGCACCTCGTCCACCAGGGCGCTGGCTTCGCCAAGCGTCGGGCAGAGGGGCTTCTCGCAGAGGGCGTGGACACCATGCCGCGCCGCCAGGCGGACCAGATCCGCATGGGTCTGCCGGGGCGTGATGATGTCGGCGAGGTCAAGGCGGGCCTCCGCCAGCATCGCCTCGGGGGAGGTATAGACCGCCTCGATGCCGAACTCCCGCGCGCGGGTCTCCGCCCGCGCAAGATCGGGGTCGCAGAGCGCCACGACCGAGGCGCCGCGGCATTTGGCCCAGGCCCGGAAGTGGTCGGCGCTGATCAGCCCGCAGCCCAGCACCCCCACGCGGAATTTAGCCTTCGAGGCCATTTGCGACGCCTTTCCTTCCCCGCACCGGCAGGCGTCCTGACCTGCCGGTGCGGACAGACGGTGGAAGGAGAGGGCCGAGCCTGTCCAAATCAGATTGTTTCTGTCTGACCGAAGCCGGATTTATGGCAGCCGCCGGCTAAAGGGAGGGCGCGACGGCCCCCAGGGCTTCGTCAGGCCTCACTGTATCGTCGAAGATCCCGCCGGATCTCAGGCCGGCCCAGCCGGGCTCAGCGCAGCTTCGCTTCCTCGGCCCCCTCCGCCCGGGGCAGCGAGAGGCGGTCCACCGTGCCCGAGAGCGGCCCGGCCAGGCTGGGCAGCGGGCGCGCCAAGGGCCCCATCGCCTCGACCAGATGCTGCATCGCGCGGCCCAGCACGTCGATCAGCGCGCTCTCGTTCAGGAAGAGCGCGCGCCGGAGCGAGCGGACGAGGTAGAGCGTGCGCCCGAGGACAGGCGCCGTAATCCTCCGCCCGACCAGCCGGCCCGCCTGGATGTCTTCCACCGCGCTGCCATAGGCCATGATGGTCGCCACGTCTTCCTTCAGGAGAAGGCTGCGGATTGCGGCAACGGAGCTGGCCTCGAAGGGAATGCGGAGCGGAATGTCCAGGCGCTCGGCCGTCGCCTGCACCATCTGACGCAGCGCGTCGCGCTCGCCGCCAAGGACGAGGTCATGGCGCGCGACCTCGGCGAAAGTGACGGGCTCATCCGTCATTCCCGGCCGCGCCGCACTGACGAGCAGGAGTTCGTCCTCGATCAGCGGCACGCGCAGGAGCCCCGGCCGCTCCGCAACGTCGTAGGTGATGGCGAGGTCGATCTCGTCGCGCTCCAGCGCCTCGATCAGCATGAGCGTCTGCTTCTCGACGAGCAGCAGCTGGACGCCCGGCAGCTCCCTGCGCGCCGCGAGCATGATCTCCACGCCAAGGAGGTTGGTCACCCCGTTCGTCATTCCGAGGGAGATATTCTCCCGCAGCGTGCCGGAGGCGGCCTTCACCTCGCGCCGCGCATCCTCCACGAGGCGGAGGATGTCGCAGGCCCGCTCGTAGAGAACCTGCCCGGCCGGCGTTGGCGTGACCCCGCGTGAATGGCGCTGCAGCAGCGCGACCCCCAGCTCCTCCTCCAACTGCCGGATCTGCAGCCCGAGGCCCGGTTGCGCGACAAAGAGCTGCTCCGCGGCGCGGGTGATGTTGCCGGCCTCGACCGTCTTGGCGAAGTAGCGGAGTTGCCGCAGGTTCATGATCGCCTTGCCCCGCCCTTTTCATCGGCCCGAGCTTCCCCGGAGTGAGTAGCATGGGGACCGGGCGGAGACGATCATCCCTCAAAGAGCCAGCCATTTCAAAAAGCGTCAGAAGCGGTCGGCGCGATAGGGGGAGGGATCGAGGAACGGCGCCTCGCCTGCCATCATCTCGGCGAGCAGCCGGCCGGTGGTCGGCCCCAGCGTCAGCCCCTGGTGCCCGTGGCCGAAGGCGCACCAGGCGCCCGTCTGGCCGGGCAGCGGGCCGATCACCGGCAGCATGTCCGGCATGCAAGGGCGCACGCCGATCCAGGGCGTGGCTTCCACCGGTTCGGCAAGGGGCAGGAGGGCGCGCGCCAGCGGCTCGGCCCGTGCCAGCTGCACGGGGGTAGGCGGCGCCTCGGGGCGGGCGAACTCGGCGCCCGTGGTCAGACGGATGCCGGCCCGCATCGGCGCCAGCAGGAAGCGGCTCTCCACGTCCATGATCGGGCGGTGCAGCACCGCATTGCCCTGCAACGCGAAATGCCGGTGATAGCCGCGCTTGCCGAACAGCGGCGGCGCATAGCCCAGGGGGCGGGTGACCGTCAGCGCCGCTGCACCAAGCGCCACCACCACCTGTGCCGCTTCAGCCGGCCCGTCCGCCGTTGCGACCTGCCAGCCCGCCCCGTGCCGGCGCAGGGTGGCGGCCTCACCGAGGGTGAAACCACCGCCGGCGGTGGTGAACAGGGCAGCATAGGCCAGCGTCAGGGCATGCGGATCGTTGACCGCATAGGGATCGGTCCAGTGCACGGCGCCCGCGCGCTCGGCCAGAAGATGCGGCTCGGCGGCGGCGAGGGCGCGCCCATCCAGCGCGGCGAAGTTGATGCCATGCTCGCGCCGCAGCAGCTCTGCCTCGGCGATTGCCGCCTCCAGAGCGGCCTGCTGGCGGTAGAGGCGCATCCAGCCCACGGGGCGCAGCAGGTCCATGGCCCCGGCTGGTTCCGCCAGGGCGCGGTGCTCGTCGAGGCAGGTGGCGATCAGCCGCGCATAGGCGGTCACCACCCGGCGGTAACGTTCAGGCTCGGAATGCCACCAGTAGCGGAGCAGGGGCGCGACATAGCCGGGCAGCGCCAGAGGGTGATAGGCGACGTCCACCTGCCGGTTCCCGGCGATGCGCCTCAACTCCGACAGGGCCCGGGGAAAGGGATGCGGCGCGACCGCCTCACGCTGGATCAGCCCGCCATTGCCAAAGGAAGCACCCTCGCCGGGCGGGCGGCGGTCGACCAGCAGCACGTCGAAGCCGCGGTGGCGCAGGTGCAGGGCGACGCAGACGCCCACCATCCCTGCGCCCAGTACCAATACCGGCCCGGCCATCCTATCCCTCCCTGTGCCGCTCAGCTGCTGAGGTCGGCCTCGATGACGATATTACCGTGCTGGTCGAGTCGCACTCGCATGCCCGGCGGGACGACGCAGGTGCAATCATATTCCTCGATCACCGCCGGGCCCTGCCAGTCACGCTGCGCCAAATGGCCACGCTGTAGAACCGGTGTTGCGAGCCAGCCATGCTCGGGGCCGAAATAGGCCTGCCGCTCGGTCGGCGCGGCCTTGACCGGCGCGGCAGTGCGGGATTTGGCGCCGGCTGGCGTGTCCAGGCGGCCGCTGGCGAAGAGGTTGAGGCTGACCAGCTCCACCGGTTCCCCCGGCTCGGCGCGGTGGCCATAGGTGCGCTCGTGCTCGTCGCCGAAGGCCTCGTCCAGGCGGGCGGCGGTCGCCTCGGTAATCGGCCCCTCCGGCATCGGCACGGAAAGCTCATAGGCCTGGCCGCGATAGTGCAGCTTGGCGAATCGCCGCAGCCGGATCTGCCCGGGCCCGAAGCCGTCCGCGGCGAGCTTCGTGCGCGCCTGTTCCTCCAGACCCTGCCAGACTGCGACCAGCTCACCGAGGTTGAGCGCGCTGGTGAGCTGCCGGTAGGTGCGGGAGAGGTGATATTCGACATCCGAGTGCAGTAGGCCGACTGAGGAGAAGACCCCCGCCTGCGGCGGCACGATGACGCTGCGGATGCCGAGCGAGCGGGCCATGGCGGCGGCGAAGAGCGGACCGTTGCCGCCGAAGGCGACCAGGGCGAAGTCTCGTGGGTCGCGGCCGCGCTCGGAGGAGACGGCCTTGATGGCGCGGATCATGTTGGCGGCGGCGATCAGATGGGCCCCATAGGCCGCCTGCTCCACCGGTAGGCCGAGCGGTGCCGCCACCTTCGCTTCCAGCGCGACGCGGGACTTCTCCGCGTGCAGCTTGATGCTGCCGCCGGCCAGATGTTGCGGATTGATGTAGCCGAGCACGACATTGGCGTCGGTGATGGTGGGCTCGGTGCCGCCGGTGTCGTAACAGACGGGGCCAGGAAAGGAACCGGCGCTCAGCGGTCCGACCTGCGGCGCGCCGCCAGCATCGATGGCGATAATGGAGCCGCCGCCCGCGCCGACCTCCGCCAGGTCAATAGCCGGAACCTTCAGCACATAGCCTGCGCCAGACATCAGGCGGGAGCCGATCATGATGCCGCCGCCGACTGAATACTCCTCGGCACGGGAGACCTCGCCGTTCTCGACCAGGGCCGCCTTGGCCGTGGTGCCGCCCATGTCGAAGGAGATCACCTTATCGAAGCCAGCGCGGCGGGCGAGGACCTGCGCGCCGATCACCCCGGCGGCGGGACCCGATTCGATGATGTTCACCGGCATTTCCGCGGCGACCTCGGCCGGGGTCAGGCCACCATTCGACTGCATCAGCAGGAGCGGCGCATTCAGTTCGATGCGCTTCAGGTCGGCGGAAAGGGATTTCAGGTACTGCCCGACCACCGGCTTGACGTAGGAGTTGATGACGGTCGTGGAGGTGCGTTCGTACTCCTTGATCTCCGGCAGCACCTCTGAGCTGATGGAGAGCACCATCTCCGGCGCCTTCTTCCGGATGATGTCGCGGATCATGCGCTCATGCACGTCGTTGACATAGGAATGCAGCAGGCAGACGGAGATGGCCTCAACGCCTTCGGCGAGCAGGCGGTCGAGCACCGCCTCCACCTCAGCCGGGTCGAGCGGCCGGACGATCGCGCCCTGGGCATCGATTCGCTCGTCCACCTCCAGGCGCAAACTACGCTCCACCAGGGTGGGAGGCTTCTCCCAGGTCAGATCGTAGAGGCGCGGCATGCGCAGCAGGCGCAACTCCAGGATGTCACGGAAGCCTTTGGTGGTGATCAGCCCGGTGCGGGCGCCCTTCAGCTCCAGGATGGCGTTGGAGGCGACGGTGGTGCCGTGCAGCAGTTCCGCCACCTCGCCGGCGCCGATGCCATGCTCGGCGAAGACCTCGGCCAGCCCCTCGCTGATGGCACGGGCGTAGTTGTCCGCCGTCGAGGAGACTTTCTTCGTGATGATGCCTCCCTCCGCATCCATGATGCAGATGTCGGTGAAGGTGCCGCCGATATCGACGCCGACGCGGATCTTGCTCATCTCCGGTTCTCCAATTGGCTTCGCGTTTACTCGGCGGCCTTGGGAAGGCCCTGCGGTACTTCGCGCAGGACATAGGGAGTCTCGCGCCAGCCACGGTCGGCGCGGATGCGGGCGCGCAGCGCTTCGGTGGCAGGGCGGTCCACCGCGCGGCCATCGGGCAGTAGCGCCACGCCGTAGAGCTCCAGGGCAGCCTGGCGGCTGACGAACTCATTGCGGACATCACGCAGCACATGCTCGGGATCGCGCTCCAACGGATCCCCCCAGCCGCCGCCCGCCGCTGTTTCGTGGACGAAAAGGTCGCCATGGCGCAGGCGGTCGTAGAACTTAGCTGGATAGACCTGCGTCTCGCCGCCGGCACGAGTCAGGTAATTCATCGAGACGCCGCCGGGATAGCCGCCATAGAGACCGTAAGGCCGGACATCGCGGCGGTCGGAGCGGATCGAGATGGTCGCCTCGTCGCCGAGGAAGCGGTAGGCGCGGCGATAGGGCGCGCCGCCGCGGAACTTGCCGGCACCGCCGCGATCGCCCACGAACTCGTAGCACTCGACGAAGAGCGGCTGCTCCGCCTCGATCACCTCCGAGGACTGCCCGGCCATGTTGGCGAACATATGAGAGTTGCCATCAATGCCATCGGCGAAGGCGCGGCCGCCCCAGGCGCAGCAGGTGAAGTCGCAGAAGATGTAGGGCTTGCGCTCGGCGTCGTAGCCGCCGATCGAGATGTTGGTGTTGCCGCCGTCGCCGGCCGCCGTGACCTTGCCGGGCACCATCTGGGCCAGCGCCCCAAACACCGTGTCCACCATACGGAAGCCGGTCAGGCCGCGCGCCGCGACGGAAGCGGGGTGGACGCAGTTCACGATAGTACCCTCGGGCGCGATCACCTCGATGGCGCGGAACACGCCGTCGTTGTTGGGGATCGGATTCTCCGTCACCGAGAGCACGCCGCAATAGGAGGCCGATTTGGTGAAGGAGAGGGTTGCGTTCAGCGCGCCACGCACCTGAGGTGAGGAGCCGGTCCAGTCGAACAGGATACCATCACCCTTCTTGGTGACGGTCACCTTGAGCACGATCCGCTTGCCGAGATCGATGCCGTCATCGTCCAGATAATCCTCGAAGGCGAAGGTGCCATCGGGGAGCTTGGCGATCTCGGCGCGCGCCAGGCGCTCGGTGTGGTCCAGCATGGCGTCGGTGAGCTGGCGAACCTTGGGGATGCCGTATGAGCGGCAGAGCTCGGTGAAGGCGAGCTCCGCCACATGGCAGGCGGCGAGCTGCGCACGGATGTCGCCCATCACCATGCGGGGGACGCGGACATTCATCGCCATCAGCTCGAAGAAGGTCTCGTTTCGTTTGCCGCCGTCGAAGATCCGCATCGGCGGAATGCGGACGCCTTCCTGGTAGATCTCGACCGAATCAGGCGCGTTGGAGCCAGCCACACGGCCGCCGACATCGGTGTGGTGAGAGATGGTGCCGGCAAAGGCGACCTGCTCGCCCTCTACAAAGATGGGCTTGAAGATGAAGATGTCCGGCAGGTGCATGCCACCGTGGAAGGGATCGTTCAACGCATAGACGTCGCCCGGGCGGATCTCCCCCGCGAAGCGCCGGAGCACCGCGGCGAGGGCGGTGGGCATCGAGCCGAGATGTGAGGGCAGGGAAAAGCCCTGTGCAATCATCCGACCCTCCGCGTCGAAGAAGGCGGTCGAGTAGTCGAGATTATCGCGCAACACTGAAGAGTATGTGGTGCGGTGCACTGTCAGTGCCATCTCGTCAGCGACCGAGAGTAACGCATTGCGGAAGAGCTCGAACTCGAAGGGATCGGGAGCGAGGGTCTGCATCGATATGCGATCTCCATGCTGCCAGGCGGAAGGCCGGGCGTTCAGCGTAGCTCGCCTCTACCCAATAATCGCGCCACTGGAGCGAGGGTAACTGGCGCGCCGGCATCCGACATCCTGCCAAAGGTGCATCGAACGACGGGCAGGACAATTCTGGCCTGCCCAATCTATAAATGTGAAGCTCTGCAATTGGGAGAGCTTATCATGCCCATTGCTGCGCCGTCCGGCGCGCAATTTGGGCGACGGAAGCCCCCAACAGCGGCGCCGAAGCTGGCAGTGAAGTTCCGCCTCGGAAGCTCCATGTCGATCTCCAGCACCATGAGTCGGCCGTCGCACAGTTCCTGCTGGATCAGAACTGGCGCGATGACGCAGGCTGCCGCCTTGCCGTCCGCTGCGAGTGAAGGATCGACATCCACCTTGCCCTTCTCAACTCTCTTCAAGGAAAGTTCTGGAGGGCGAGCCAAACCTGCAGAAGGTACCTCGCGCTCTGACGCTGTGCTCAGCGCGAGGCATTCTGCGGCAGCCAGAGAGCGATCTCTGGCCAGAGGATCAGGGCCACAATCATGGCCAGCATCGTCAGCACGAAAGGTGCGGTACCGATGATGACATCGTCGATGCGCCCGCGCTTGCGTACACCCTGAACGACATAGAGATTAATTCCGACGGGCGGCGTAATCATCGCTGTTTCCATGAGCACCACAACAAGGATGCCAAACCAAACCGGATCGAAACCAGCTTTGACCAGCAGCGGCGCAATGATTGGCACCGTCGCGACCATCATGGAAAGTGTTTCCATGAACATGCCGAGAATCAGGTAGAATATGACGACGACGATGAGAAGTTCCATTGGCGAGAGGCCAAGGGAGGTTATGTAATTATTCACCTGAGTTGTTAGGCCGATTGAGGTGATGACGAAGTTCAGAAAATAGGCCGCGATGAGGATCGCCATGATCATCGCCGTTGTCCGCATCGTCCCCTCGAGGGCCTCGCGGATCACTGCGAGCGTCAGGCGCCGCCGCCAGGCGGCAACGGCGAGGGCCGCCAGCACACCCAAGGCAGCCGATTCCGTAGCAGTGGCGAGGCCCGCATAGATGGAGCCTACCACCGCAACGAAGATGAAAAGCGGCGGCACTAGATCGGGAAGCGAGCGCCAGCGGCCTTGCCAGTCTGTCTTTACTCTGGAGCCATCAAGACTCGGGCGCAGTAAGCATGCGATGACAATCGTGACGCTGAACAGAAGCGCCAGTACGATGCCGGGTAGCAGTCCTGCCAGATAAAGCTGTGGGATCGACGTCTCGGTCAGCACGCCATAGACGATGATGTTGATGGAGGGCGGGATCAGGATTCCGAGTGTTCCGCCGGCCGCAATCGTGCCAAGGAAAAGCCGCTCGTTGTAACCGCGCCGCTCGATCTCGCCGAGTGCGACGGTACCGATCGTCGCGGCCGTCGCGACACTTGAGCCGGAGGTCGCAGCGAAGAGACCGCAAGCGGCGATGTTTGAATGCATGAGGCCACCCGGAAGCCAGGGCATCCACTGTACGAGCGCCGCGTACATCCGCTCCGCTAAGCCCGACCGTAGCAGGATTTCGCCGAGAAGGACGAAGAACGGGATGGCGACCAGGAGAAATGAATTGGAGGTGGACCAGGACAACTCACCTATGGCCAGGGAGAGCGGGAAGCGCGCGTAGATTTCGCCAAGCACGAGACCAAGGACGCCGAGCGCGGCAGCGACCGGAACGGCAAGAGCGAGCAGTGTCAGCAGGATCAGGAGGGTGGTAGCGATCATCAGTCGCTCACCTCCATCCGCCGTGCCGCAAGAGCCTGGATCTCTTCCTCGGCTTCCTCTTCGGCAGATCGGGTCCCGATCAGTTGCCCTACACCGCTGCGGTCACCTGCAAAGAGGCGTCCAAGGGCAGCAAGGAACAGCACCACTCCAATTGCCACGAAACTTCCGAGGCCGATGACCCATAGCAGCTGCGGTATGACGATGGGAATCTGAAGGGCCGACTGGCTGCGGGAACCCGAGGCCCAGGATTGCTCCACCACACCGATTCCATGCCAGAAGACCAAAGCGAAGAAACCGACAATGAGCGCCAGGCCCAGGAGATCGCAGAGGATGCGGAAGCGCGTCGAGAACAGCAGATAGAGCGAATCAATACGGATATGGGCGCGGTCCAGCAACGCCGCCGCGAGTGCCCATGCTGTTCCAATCGCCAGCGCATAGCCGGCGAGTTCGTCAGCACCGCCAATCGAAGTCGAGAATACCTGGCGCAGCATGACGTCAATGCCGATCAGGACGGCTGCGAGGAGAATTATTACGCCGCCCAGCCAAACGCCTGCTCGTGCCAAGTAACCGGCACCTGTCACCACAGCCCGCACGCGCCACCTCCTTTCGGATCAGGATGAAAGTGAGCACGGCGATCAGTCGCCGTGCCGGCCTTGCAGGTGCGTCACCGCACCGGTGCCTTCAGCCCGACGACGGGCCCTACCTTCTGGTTCCATTCCTGGACGCATTCTGTGCCGCAGCGCTTAGCCCAGTTGGTGAGGACCGGGCCCTCGACGAGGCTCCTGCGCTTTGCCTCTTCGGCCGGCGTCACCGGCGAGATCGTCATATTCGCGGGTTTGCCCATGGTGCAGGGCTGCTTACCGGTATTGCAGTTGTCGGCCTGGACGATTGCCTGCCTGATCGTCTCCCACATCTTGTCCTCATAGGACTTAATCTGCTCCAGGAAGAAAGCCTGTACTTTCGGGTCCAGGTTGTTCCAGGTGTTGAGGTTGACGGCAAGCGCATTGATGCTCCAGCCGAGTGACATCGGGTAGATCGACTTCGTCACCTCGGTCCAGCCGGCGGTGTTGCCGGAAAGGCTCCCCGTTACACCGCAGTCGACGACGCCATTGTTCAGGGCTGGCACGACCTCCGCGAAGGCCATACTGACCGCCGTTGCGCCGATCCCCTGCAGAAAGTCCCGCATCGTGTTGTTGAAAACGCGGATCTTCTTGCCCTTAAGATCATCCAAGCCGCCAACGACGGAACGGCACCAGAAGACTTGAGGCGGGTTGCCGCCGATGGCGAGGAGCTTGGAATTCCAGTTCTTCTGCATCTGCCGGTCGAGCACCGGTGCCCAGGCCTCGCACGCCGCCCTCGCCTTATCGGCATCAAGCGTAAGGCCGGCGAGGTCACATCCCTCGAAGCGCGCGTCGTCGCCGGCCATCTTCGAGATATCCATGCTGGCGAAGTCCATGACGCCAAGCTTCAGGAGGCGCAGCATCGTCTTGTCGTCGATGCTCATCTGATCCAGGGGCGTGATGTCGGCCGTAATCGCGCCATTGGAGGCCTGAGGGATCGTGTTTCGCCAGAACGGAATCTCATCCACGATCGAGGCGACGGTTGGGCTGTTGAGGCCGACCACTTTGAACTGCAGCTTTGGCAGATCCTGTGCGGTTGCACGTCCGAGCAACGGCAAAATGAGCGCCGCCAACGCGGCACCAAGCAGAAAGCGCGTTCTCACGTGAGCATCCCTCTGAGGTTACCGATCTTATCGTTATGGCTTCTTCGCCGGTAGCAAGCAGCCGGAAGACAGTACGATGCTGACACTTAAAATGAGGAGCATGCAAGGGTGGAATGATATCCGAAGTGGAGTGGGTGGGGATCCTGTTTCGCCACTGTCAGCGGACCTTGCCGCCAGCGGCGGCTTGGGGGCTGGTGAAGCCGGGCCGACCTTTTGTCACCCGCCAGACGGCGGGGGTGGGGCCAGATTTACAGGCCCCCGAAGCGCATCATAAACTGCCGCATGCGCGATCTCCGCTCCCTCGAAACATTCGTCTGGGTGGCGCATCTGGGTGGCTTCCGGGCCGCGGCCGCCCGCCTCCACACCACCCAGCCGGCCGTCTCGGCGCGCATCCAGCAGCTTGAGCAGGATCTGGGTGTTACGCTGTTCCAGCCGCGCCAGCGTCGCGCCACCCTAACGGCCGCGGGCACCATACTTTTGCGCTATGCTGAGAAGATGCTGGAACTGCGTGGGGAGATGCTCCGTGCCGTGGCGCACCCAGCGGTTGTGCAGGGCGTCCTTCGCCTCGGGCTTTCCGAAACGCTGGTCCACATCCTTCTGCCGCGGCTGGTGGAGCGGATTGCCGCCGCTTACCCCTCCCTGATCCTGGACATGGTGGTGGATATCACCCCCGCCTTGCGGGAGCAGCTTCTCTCCGGCGCCATCGATATCGCCATGTCGGTGGATGCGGTGGATGACCCTCGGGCTGTGAACCAGCCGCTCTGCGGCTTTCCACTGGGCTGGATCGCGCGACCAGATCTCGGCCTTCCGAAGCGCCCCTTGAAGCTGTCAGAACTGGCGCGCTGGCCGCTGCTCAGCTTCTCCCACAACACCTCCGTCTCGGCGGGGCTGCGCCAGGCCTTCGCGGACACAGGCGCCCCGGGGCTGCGTCTGTGGGGCAGCGCTTCTGTGACTGCTATGGTACGGCTGGCCCTGGATGGTGTCGGTATCAGCGTGATTCAGCCGGTCATGGTGCGTCGGGAACTGGCCGAGGGGCGGCTCCAGTTGCTGGAGGTGGAAGACGTCGTCCTGCCGCCGGTGAACTTCCACGTCAGTTATCTACGCAAGCCCGACAGCTATCTGGCGGCCCTGGTAGCAGGGCTGGCCCGGGAACTCGCGGCGCAGATCGAGGATGCGGAGAACGCCGTGATGGTTGCTGATAAGGAAAATCTATCGGCTGATCCAAAATAAAGATTAGACATGCGTCGTTCTGAAGGCTGCGATGATCCTCCGACCAGCCGCCGAGAAGGGGGACCCCGATGGACCATGCATCATCGCTGAGGGAAACGGGTTGGGAGATCCGGCAGCGAGCCCGCCGCGGTGCGCTGCGCGGTGTCACGCAAGGCATGGCGCCGGGCTATGTCCAGGCGAATCTGGCCATCCTTCCCCGGGAATACGCGGCGGAGTTTCAACGCTTCTGCGCACTGAATCCGCGTCCCTGTCCGCTGCTTGCCAGTTCTGAGCCGGGTGATCCTGTCCTGCCCATTCTGGGCCGCGACATCGATATCCGCACGGACCTGCCCCGCTACCGCATCTGGAAGGATGGGGAGATGGTGGGGGAGGTGGATAATCTCCATGACCATTGGCGTGATGATCTTGTTTCCTTCCTGCTCGGCTGTTCGCACTCCTTCGAAGAGGCGCTGATCGCCGACGGGCTGGAGATGCGGCACATCACGAACAACACGCCCGTTCCGGTCTACCGTACCAATATCGCCTGCACGCCTTCCGGGCGCTTCCACGGACCGATGGCGGTTTCGATGCGTGCGTTCCGTCCGGCGGAAGCCATCCGCGCCATTCAGATCACCTCCCGCTTTCCCTCCGTTCATGGCGCACCCGTACATATCGGCAAGCCGGAGCAGATCGGCGTGAATCTGGATGAGTTGCTTGACGGACAACCGCTGACGGTGATGCCGGACGAGTTGCCGCTGTTCTGGGCCTGCGGCGTCACGCCGCAAATCGTCGTCGCAGCGTGCCGGCCGTCCTTCTGCATCACGCACGCGCCCGGGCATATGCTGGTGACGGATCTGCTGAATTCACGGCTCGCTGTCTTCTGACTAGCCTCGTCCGCGGTGGCTCCGATGCTGAAATATGCAGTGGAATGTGGGCTGGCTTCCTGTACCCATCGTCCAAACCGTTTTTCGGAGGCGGGATAAGCCCTTGTCGAACAGCCCCTTTATCCGCATCGGCATCGATATCGGAGGCACCTTCACCGACCTCCAGATCCTGGACGAGCGCAGCTTTTCGCTGCACAGCCTGAAAACGCCTACCACGCCCCAGGACCCCTCCATCGGGCTGATGACGGGAATAGCTGAGGCTGCCCAGCGCTTCGGCTTCGCCCTTTCTGACATACGGATGCTGCTGCACGGCACGACCATCGCGACCAACAGCGTGCTGGAGCGGCGACTGCCACGTGGCGTTCTGGTGACCACAGCGGGGTTCGAGGATGTGCTGGAAATCGGCCGTCATACCCGCCGCGAGATTTACGCGCTGAAGCCATGGAACGAGCCACCACTGATCCCGCGTGATCACCGCATTGGCTTGGCCGAGCGGATGCGCGCCGATGGCAGCATAGAGACACCGCTGGCACCGGATGCTGTCAGCGGACTTACTGCAAAGCTTCGCGGCTTTGGTGCCGAAGCCGTGGCCATCTGCCTGCTGAACGCCCATGTGAATCCGGCGCACGAGAAGGCTTTGGCAAAGGAGCTGCGTGCGGCGCTGCCGGACATCCCGATCTGCATTTCGTCTGAAATCAGCCCGGAGATCCGGGAGTATGAGAGATCCTCCACCACGGTGCTGAATGCACTGCTGATGCCGGTGGTCGGTGCCTATCTCGGCCAGTTGGTCGCACGCATGGACGAAGCGGGGCTAAAGGCCAGGCTGCTGCTCGTGCAGTCGAACGGCGGTGTGTGCAGCGTTGACATGGCTGCGTTCCAGCCCGCCCGCCTGCTGCTCTCCGGCCCCAGCGGCGGTGCGCTGGCCACCTTGCGGATGGCGCAGGCGCTCAATCGGCCCAATCTCCTCGGCGTCGATATGGGTGGCACCAGCTTCGACATCTGCGTCGTGCAGGAGGGCGCCGTGACCCAGATGACGCAGGGGGAGATTGACAGGCTTCCCGTGCGGCTGCCGATGATCGAGATTCGCACGATCGGGGCTGGCGGTGGTTCGATCGCAGCGGTGGATGATGCGGGACGACTGCGGGCCGGCCCCCGCAGTGCCGGCTCGCGTCCGGGTCCGGTGTGCTACGGGCGCGGCGGCACGGAGCCGACGGTGACGGATGCGAATGTCACCCTGGGGCTACTCGACCCGCGCTTCTTCCTGGGCGGCGCCATGGCGCTAGACCGGGCGGGCGCGGAGCAGGCCATTGCACAAAAAGTCGGAACCCCTCTGGGCTTGACGCCGGCGCAGGCGGCGGAGGGTATTTTGGCCGTGACCAATGCCGGGCTGGCTTCTGCCGCCCGCCTGAGCCTGTTCGAGAAGGGCCTGGACCCTCGCGCCTTCTCCATTCTCTCCTTCGGTGGCGCCGGAGGGCTGCATGCCATTCGCGTGGCTGAAGAGCTTGGTGTGCCGGAGGTCATTTTCCCGGCCGATGCCAGTACCTTCTCGGCCTTTGGCATCCTGCATTCCGATATCGTGCATGACGTGGCGCGCAGTCGGGTGATGCCGGCAACCGCAGAAAGCCTGCCCCGCATCGCTGCGGCCTTGGAACAGCTTCGTATCCAGGGTCAGGCCTTGCTTGAGGCCGATGGGGTGCCGGAAGCGGAGCGCCGCTTCGCGATCTCTGCGGATATGCGCTATCGCGGCCAGGCCTTCGAACTGGTGGTGCCCTGGAGGGGGGCTGCGGCGGAACAGCCGGCGCTGGAACAACTGCTGGAGGCGTTCCATCTCCTCCACTTCAAACGCTTTTCCTACTCCAATCCGGAGGCTCCCGTGGAACTGGTGGCACTGCGCCTGACCGCGACGGGCCTGCTGCCGCGCGCCGAAGCGCGCCGTGAGCCTGGTGCTGGCGCTGATCGCTCCACCGCAGCGCGCGACGTCTGGCTCTCCGGCACGCTGCGCCGCGTTGCCGTGCATCAGCGGGAACAGCTTCGCGATGCCGTGGAAGGCCCCGCGCTGATCGAGGAGGAATACACCACCGTCTTTGTGGCCGAGGGTTGGCGCTGCGCGCCCGGCCCCGAAGGCGCGCTGATCGCGCGGAGGATCACGGCATGAGCAAGGCTGAGGCACTGGGCCCCGTCGTGCTGGAGATCCTGCGCAATGCCTTGACCGCTGCGGCGGCGGAGATGGATGTGACCGTCTGGCGCACCAGCCGCTCCACCGTGGTGCGGGAGTTGCTGGATTACTCCACGGCCATCTTCGACCGTCACGGCTACAACGTTGCCCAGTCTGCCCGCATCCCGCAGCATCTCAACTCCATGAGCACGGGTCTGCTGACCGTCGTGCGGGATTTCCTGCCGCTGGAGCAGTGGGAGGATGGCGATGTGGTCATCACCAACGATCCCTACTGCGGCGGCCAGCATATTCCGGACATCCTGGCCTTCCGCCCGGTGTTCGTGGACGGCCAGCGAATCGCTATCGTCGGTACGCTGTGCCATCACCTCGACATGGGCGGCATGGCGGCCGGCAGCTATGCCGCGACCGCCACGGAGGTGTTCCAGGAGGGGCTGCGTATCCCGCCATTGAAGCTCGTGCGCCGTGGCACGCTGAACGACGATCTGCTGGCGATGATGCGCCAGAACGTCCGCCGGCCAGACATGCTGTGGGGCGACCTGCAGGCGCAACTCGCCTCGCTTTCGGTGGGTGAGGCCAATATCCAGCGCATCGCGGCGCGTTTCGGCGCCGCCACCATCGTGGAGGCCTGCGCCCGCATCCTGGACGGATCGGAACGTGCCATGCGCGCCATGATTGGCCGCATCCCCGACGGGCGGTATGAGTTCGAGGATTTCCTTGACGATGACGGGATCACCCAGGACCCGATCCGCATTCATGCGGCAGTCGAGGTGCGGGGCGAGGAGATGGTGGTGGATTTGTCCGGCTGCGGCCCGCAGGTGCTGGGGCCGGTGAATGCCACGCTCGCTTCCTCCGGCTCGGCTGTCTCCTTCGCCATCATGGCGATCGCGGATACCGAGATCGCGCCCAATGCGGGGTGCTATCGCCCGGTTCGCGTGATCGCCCCGGAAGGCCGTGTGGTGAATGCGCAGCATCCGGCACCCGTCGCGAACCGCATCGCGGTCGGGCATCGCCTGGCCACCACCTTGCTGGGGGCGCTCCATAAGGCCGTGCCGGGCCGCGTGCCAGCCGCCTATTATGGCGTGAGCTATGTCTGTTCCTTCCAGACCATCGGAGAAGGTGGCGAACGCGGCGTCCTGGTGGAGATCGAGGTCGGTGGCAGCGGCGGCCATACCGATAGGGACGGCCTCAACGGCTACACCTACGGCATGCACAACAACTCCAACATCCCCGTTGAGATGATCGAGAGCGAGTTGCCGCTCTCCATCGCGGCCTATGGCCTGCTGCCCGGCTCTGGCGGCGCAGGCCGGCACCGTGGCGGGCTGGGCTTGTTCCGGGAATGGCGGGTGGACTGCGTGGAAGCCGTCTTCACCGCCAATGCCGAACGCTTCAAGTTCCGCCCCTATGGGTTGGAAGGCGGGGAGCCAGGCCGTGAAGGCCATTTGTGGCTGATCCGCCAGGGTGAGCGCCGGGCACTCGGCTCCAAGGTGAACAACCTGCGGCTGGTGCGTGGCGATATTATCCGGCTGGAAACCTCCGGCGGCGGTGGCTATGGCCCGGCATCGGAGCGGGCCGATGCCGCGCAAGCACTCGATGGCAGGATGGGCTACACGGGATAGACGAAGCGGAACGCAGCCGAGGCGGCGGTTCCTCGCCTCAGGCCGAGCGGACCTCCCCTGCGTTTCGGGGCACCCCTATGCGGCCATCCAGCCGCCATCGACCATCAGGGTGGCGCCGGTGATGAAGCTGGCTTCGTCGCTGGCCAGGAACAGTGCCGCCTGCGCGACATCCTGCGGGCGGCCAAGCCGTGGCCAGGGTGTACGCCGCATGGCCCGGTCCAGGACTGCCGCATCCATCGCGCGCCCGCTCTGGCCAGTCTGAATTTTACCCGGTGCAACGGCATTACAGACGATGCCCTCGGCCGCGTAATCCGTTGCTACCTGGCGGGTCATGTAGTCTACGCCCGCTTTGCTCACGCCGTAAGCAATGTCGCCCGGTGCCGCGATCATCCCATGCTGTGACGAAAGGTTGATAAGCCGCCCCCGCACTTCGCCGATGCGTTCCTGTGTCAGCATCTGCCGCACGGCCGCCTGGCTGCAGAGGAAGGCGCCTTTCAGATTAACCGCCATCACCCGCTCCCAATCGGCCTCGGCCATCTCCAGCAAGGGGCGGGCGTGCCGGATACACGCGTTATTGACCAAGACATCCAGCCGGCCGAAACGCTCCACCGTTGCGGTGAGCAGTGCGTCGACCTGCGCAGCATTGGACACATCCGTAGGATGATCCAAGACCTCGCCGCCCTCCGTGCGGATCACGTCGGATGTTGGAGCACCGCCCTCCAGCGGAGCATCCACGAGATCCGCCAACACCACAGCCGCGCCGTGCTTGGCGAACAGCCGCGCGATGGCACGTCCAATGCCGGACGCGGCGCCGGTGACGATGCAAACCCGCCCCGTCAAGCGAGCCTGCGCGGCAATCATGCCATCACCGCAGAAGCAGATTCGGCGATCAGGGCTGCGGCATAGTGCGCCTGCCAATCGTGCCAGTTCACCATTGGAGCTTCCTGTATGCTCTGTCGGCTTTCAAGCATGCCCCAACCGCGAGCCCTACGACAACCTCCAGCGCTCCAGCACCGCCTTGATCGAAGCGCTCGTCATCCATGGCCTCAGAGATCATCCAAAAATGCAACTGTAATGTTAGACGTCTCCGGCTGCCCGCCACGGACCTCGCCACAGCCGCCTTCCTCAGGCTGCCATGACCAAGCCAGCAACCCCTCCAATCCACTTCCTCTGCTGGAGCGTAGGACTGTCCGTGGCCGAAAACAGAGGGGTGACCTCTGGTACGCCGCTCTACAACCGGGAATTCTTCTAGCGCGACTGCTCCAACACGTAGACATGCGGCGCATCGCTCGGCAGCGTCTCGGGTGTCAGTTCCAGCTCTGGGCTGCCGATCCGTGTGACCGATTCTGGTGGGAACCGGTCGGTGAACCGCTCCACGGGTTCGATCTTCAGCACGCCGCGAGGGCTGAAGTAGTGCATGGGGATGATGACACGCGGACCGATCGCCCTGATTGCCGTGTCCAGGTCGTCGAGCGCGATGGTCGCATGCTCGCCCGTCAGGGCCAGCAGGATGTCGACCTGTCCGCGCAGGGCCTCCAGATGCTCCGGCGCAACCGGATTGCCGATGTCGCCCATGTGGAGCACGCGCAGGCCACCCAGGGTGAAATGGTAGAGGGCATTGGCATCCGGGTCCCGCCCGGCTGCCGCCTGATAGTCGAAGGTCAGGCTCTCGTAGGCGGGAAAGGGCCGGATGGTGATCCCGCGCACCTCGGTACCCCCCGGCGGCAGGTCGAGTGCATTGACGATAACCGGGTCGCCCCGCACATGGCTCGGGTCGGAATGGAAGTCGTCCGTGGCCGAGCTCATGATCACGATGTCGGCAGGCTCATTGATGGGAGCGAAGCCGCTCCGACCAGGCGCGTAGGGATCAGTGATGACCACCAGGCCATCTGCTTCCAGGCGAAAGCTCGCATGCGCGTAGAACGTGATCTTCACGGTTGCCTCCGAGGATGATCAGCCCACTGGGCACGGACTCAATTTCCTCGCCCGCGACCAGTTCCCGATTTTCTATTATAATGTCCTGCTTTGTCAGTGATCTCACAATGGGTGTGCAGCCTTCTGGGCCGCTGACGCGGCGCATGGTGCGAGCGGCATGAGCGAGAAAGAAGGCGTGTCCGCAAATCCGCCGATCCATGGCACGCCTGAGAGTGCGGCTTGGCTTCGAGCCAAGCTGGCGGAGCTGAAACTCACCCAGAGGAAGATGTGCCATATCCTGCGGCGACATGGCGATGACTGCTCAAGCGTCCAGCGCGTCACGGTCCTCCGGGGCCCGCTTGGCGCACGGCCGAGGGCGTGCAGACGCCTCAGAACAGGCGGTAAGAGAGGAACAGGCCTGCCTGGATCTGGTCTAGCGAGCCGCCGGAGGTTTTCACCAGCGGTGACTCCGCCGCCGCGCCCAGCAGACGGCCGTATTCCACATAGCCTTGCAGGCTCCACTGCTCGGACACACGCCACTGCATGACGGCAAGCCCGCCGATCCGCTCCAGGCCGCCGCCCGCGCGATAGGCGCTGTAGCGGGTGCGCGCCGCCTCGGCTTCGCTGATGCCGTAATAGGATTGCGCGTATTGCCGCGTCACCGCGCGCAACTCCGGGCCGGCGGTGAAGGCGACACGGCCGACGGGAATGGAGAGGAACGCCCGGGCCTCCAGGGCCGCGCCGCCGTGGCTCCGCGCCAGATCCTGCGTCAGGCTGACATCGGCATAGAGCGGGCCGGCGGTATAGGCGAGGAAAGCACCGCCTTCCACTGTGTCGGAAAAGCTGCGCAGCCCCGTCAGGTTGCGGCGTGCATCGCTGGCATCGCGCCCCTCGCGCAACCGCAACATCGGCCCCAGGGAGAAGCCGTGCCCCTGCAGCGCGGAAATTCGGGCGCCGTCCAGCACATCGAAGTCCAGCCACTCGCCATAGCCGCCATTGAGATAGGGAAAGGGATGGACGCGCGTGCTGCCACTGCCGGGATAGGCGGGCGAGAAGAACGGCCCGGCTCCAAGATTCAGCTCAAAACCTACTCTCTCCTGCCCGAAGAACACCTCCTCCGCCTCAGCCGGGGCCATTCCGGCAATCGCGATGCCGCACGGCAGGAAGGCACGCAACAGTATCGCCAGACCTTTCATGCGGCGGCGCTCCGGCCCTGCAGCAGGCGGCGCCACAGCGTCTCGGGCGGGTGGATTACCGCGCTCATGGCGCGGGCGTAGTCGAGCACCAGCCCAGGGGTCCAGGCCATGCTCTCGGCACGCTGACGGATCAGCCCGGCGGTCCAGAGCTCGGGGTTGGTGATGGCGCCAAGCACCGAAAGCACCGGCCAGCGCTTGCCGGTGAAGGCGCCCTCCAGCGCAGCATCAAGCGCATTGGCCACCGCACTGGAACAGTTCCGGCTGGTCAGGTTGTATGTCTGGTCGTTCCGGTAGTTCCCCCAGAAGGCATGAAGCCGCTCCCGGTTGAAATCACGGAACACCACCTGCACGGTGGAGGGGCACCAGCCTGCCGCCTCCTCCGCATAGCTCGGCAGGAAACGGCCCGGGACGTTGTTGTCCACCGTCGCCCGCAGCACCCGCGCGAAATCGGAGCGGGAGCGGTCGATCTCCACTGCGGGGTAGTGGCTGATATAGACATCAGGTGCCATCTCCAGCGCGGCATGGCCGGTGGAGATGGTGCCATTGGCGTCCATGGCGGCGATGTAGCGGCTGACGGCGCGCTGGTGCAGCGGTGTGCTGGCCGTGCCCGTTGGCGTCCAGACGTGGACAACCAGATCTCCCGCGCGGCCTTTCGCACCGAGGGCAGGCATCGGCATCAGCACCTGCCCCAACGGGCTGCGCGAGAACAGGGTGGAGATGGGCGCGCCGCGCGGTAGCTGCCGGATACGCCAAGCGATACTGGCGATGCCGAGCCCCGTGACCGCCATGATCAGGCCGACATTGCAGCCCACCGTGCCGGCATACCAGGTGGGCCAGGGCTGCAGCGTCGCGATGGCGAGCAGGATCTCCAGCACGCCCCCTGCCAGAGCGGCACGCCAGCCCGAGAAGCGCACGACATGCGCGCTGGCGATGCGCACGGCCCCATCCGCGATGAAGCCCAAGCCCAGCACCAGGGCCAATGCAAAATTGGCTCGCGGAGAGGAACTCAGGATCAGCAAGGCGGCCGCCAGCAGCGCGACACCCTTCACCAGCCGCAGGCGGCGCGCCGTGCCCTGGCTGCCCAGCCCGGCCAGCAGGCTGAGCGCGGCCTCCGGCAGGATGAAATAGCCGAAGAAGCGTGGCGGGATGAGCGTCTGCCCATCCAGCGCATCGATGAAAATGAAGAGGCCCGCGGCGAGCCAGAGTAATCCTCCCGCCAGCACCACGGCCCAGCGCCGCTGGATCAGCTCATGACCCAGCAGAAGAAGCATGATGCGGATCACGGCGCGTCTTCCTCGGTACGGCACCCGTCCTTCCAGCGCAGCAGGAAGAGGGTGAAGACGCCGCAGGCGAGAGCCACGAGGAGCGGCAGGCCATGCGTGGTCAGGCCGAGCGCCACCCCCGCGAGGCTGGGACCGAGCAACGCTCCCGCCCCCCATAGCAAGCCCATTGCCGCATAAACCCCCACGAGGTCCGTACCACGGAAGCGGGCGCCGATGATGGCCAGCATGGTGGTGTAGATGCCGACGAACATCCCGCCCCACAGGAACAGGGCGGGATAGGCGATCCAGGGCTCACGGAGCATCAGTGGCCAGGCCAGCGCCCCGACCGTGGACAAAGCGCTCAGGCCGAGCATCAGGCGGCGGCGGTCCATCTTGTCGCACAGCCAGCCGACAGGCAGCTGCAGCAGGATGGCTCCCAGCATGAGCGTGGTGATGAGCTGCGTGCCGGCCTGCTCTTCCCACCCCAGCCGGACGGCATAGAGCGTCAGGAAGGAAAGTCCTGCCGTTTCCACCGCCGCGTTCAGCGCGGTGGTGGACATGGCGACAGGGGCGAGCCGCATGAAGCGCAGCAGGTTGCCATGGCCATGGGCCTGCATGGCCGGCCGCACCACCCCCGGCTGGGCCATCAGCAGCAGGGCCAGCAGCGACACGCCGGCGCCCACCGCGAAGGGCAGCAGCCCATCCGGCCCGGTGAAGGAAAGAATGAGCGGCCCGCCGGCAAACCCGAGCGAGAGGAGAGCGGTATAGATGGCCATGATGCGGCCCCTCGTCCTGTCGTCGCTGAGCTCGCTGGCCCAGGTCTCCGTCAGTACGAAGAGGATCTCGGCGCCGATTCCGAGGCCGATACGCAGGACGAACCACACCCAGACCAGTGGGATGGCGGGGAAAAGCAGCAGCAGGGCAGCGGTGAGTACCAGGGCAAACAGGATCAGTGACCGGGCGCCGAAGCGCCCCGCGAGGCGCGGCAGAATCGGGGCGACCAGCAGCACGCCCAGTGCATGCATGGCGGCATTGAGGCCGATCATCGTCTCCCCCACCCCGCGCTCAGCGAGGTTGAGAGCGACCAGCGGAGCAGTGAGGCTGTAGGTGAGGCCGAAGATCGCCGCTGCGCCGATCACCGCGGCGAGGGAAAGGAATCTGGGCCGGCCGAATCCGGCAGAGATCTGCTCTGGAGCTTCTCCCGTGGCTGACACCGAACTTCCCTCCGACATATCAGCGCTCCCCTGCTCTCCGAGGGAGCCTTCACGCTAAATGCAAAGCTTGTGTAGCCGAAACGTGAACGAAACCCCAGACAGCATGGTCAGGACCTGCCATGTGCGGGCACGCCGGCGCAGAGAGGCCATGCTGCCCTGGAACATTCACCACTCATGCCGGTGATGATTTCCATCGCCCTGCCGTGCAGACCGTACAGTCCGCCTTGCGGTCGGTAGTCAGGTGGCCAGCATCAGCACACTTCAGCCGGCCAGGAAGGCAGAGAGCGCCTCGGAATGAGGCGCTCCCGCAGACAAACAGCCATGGGAGATGCGTGGCAGCGGGCGCGCGCCTGGAACCATAGGGGGTGTCCGCGCTTCGGCGCGACGTCATGCCACGGTGATGGCGTCCCTTCCTTCGTGGATGCCATAGGCAAGAAAGTGCTGCAGCGGGCTGAGGTCTGCCGCCGCCACATCCGGGTTGGCGGTAAGGTAGGCATGGGTATCGAAGCGCGGGCCCGCGTCACGCCCCTCCCGCCAGCCCCAGTGTGCGTAGTGGGTCAAGGGATTGAGGCCCGCTGCCGCCACGTCCGGATTGGCGACGAGATAGGCGTCGGTATCGAACCAGCCATTCGGATCGCGCCCTTCCTGCCAGCCGTAATTCAGCCAGTGCTCCTGGATATCCACTCCTGCCGCGGCGACATCCGGGTTGGAGAGCAGGTAGAAGGTGGCGTCGAATCCGTCATCGATCCTGATGCCGACTGCGGCATAGGCCTCCCGCCCTTCGGACATGCCATGGCTCAGGTAATGTAGCAGCGGGTTCAGCCCGGCGGCCGCGACGTCCGGATTACGCTCCAGGTACATGCGGCTGTCGAACGACGCCGAGGCCGCGCGCCCCTCCTGCCATCCCGAGGTGACGTAGTGCTCCAGCGGGTTGACGCCCGCGGCTGCCACGTCGGGATTGGCGGCAAGGTAGCCCCGCGTGGAGAAGAAGCCGTTCGGGTCACGTCCTTCGTGCCAGCCAAAGGCGTCGTAATGCGCCTCCGCGTCCATGCCTGCCGCCCAGACGTCCGGATTGGTGATGGCGTAGACGAGATCGTCCACCAGCAGATTTGTGTCGTCCAGTCGGATCGTGCCGTCTGCGAAGGAGAACGCCTCGAAACCGCGAAGAGTGTCGGTGCCCTCAGCCCCGGAGAGCACATAGGCCCCCCCCTCCATGCGCCAGGTGCCAGACTGCTCGGCCAGGGTCACGTTGTAGATGGCCGTATCGTGCCCCGCCCTCCCATCCAGTGTGTCATCGCCGAGCCCGCCCGTGATGACGTTATCGGCGGCATTGCCGCGCACGATGTCATTGCCGGCGCCGGTCACCGCATTTTCGATGGTGACGCCATTGGCGATGGTGTAGCCGCCGAACACGCCTCGAGCGTAGGACATCCAGCCGGCGCCACCCTCTTCCCAGCGCAGCGTCGCGGCATTGAGGTCGATCGCCGCGTCGCGCGCGCCTGTGTAGCGGATGGTATCGTTGCCGCCTGCGTCCCAGACGCAGGCATAGCCGGTGCCTGGAGCATTCTCGTCGGCGAGGTCGTAGACGTCGTCGCCGGCATTCCAGGAGAGATTGGCGCCGTATTTGGCCTGCAACACCGCGATGTCGAAGGCCATCGGCGTCATCACCTGGCCGTATTCGCCATGTCCCGACGTGCCGTCCGGCCCGGTCGCCCAGCCCTGGACGTAGGACATCATCGTCCAGACTTCCTGGTTGAGGTCGAATTCTCCGTAGCCACGAGCGCCGAAGGGATCGAGCACGCCCGGAAAGACCGGCGAGGTGCCGAGGAGGCCCGCGTCATGCGGATGCGAGAGGCCGAAGCCGTGCCCGAACTCGTGCAGGAAGGTCTCGAAGATCGCGCCGCCGCGCTCCAGTGCGCCACCCGGCTCCCGCGTCCAAAAGACGCTCTGGACATTGAAGACCGCCTTAGCCTCCTCCGCTCGCCCCATTGGGTCGCAGAAGCCGAGCAGATTAGTGTCATCCATCGTCGCGAGCTTCAGCGTCAGGACCGGCTCCAGTTCCGGCTCGCCATTCTCGTCGACCGCGACCTCGCCGAAGCGCAGGTTGGTGATCTGGGAATAGACCTCGAAGGCCTTGCGGATCTGGCCTTTCTCATAGTCATTCCACTCGTGGGTATAGTTGTCGGGGTCCGAGGGGTCGGGCGGGTTTTCCGCGCTATTGGAGACGAGCTGGCCGCCGGGCGTGAAAGCGTAGGTGATCCAGGGGCCAGGAGCTTTCAGTCCCCAGTCCAGGGCCTGGAGCGGATCGAACGCAGTCATGGACGGCTCTTCCTCGGGAGGCTGCGGGGCGGAATGGCAGTTCCATGCGCCAGGAAAGCGCATGGTCTGAACTTTCTTTCACTAATTTGTTACATACAACCCAAGGTGGATCAAGCATCCTTAATCTTTCGGAACCAACTTCATGACGCGCAAGCCCGTCGTCGGGCGAGGATCATGGCGGCGGCGAGGGTGACGGCGATGGGTAAAGCCTCGACCACACGCCAGCCGGCATAGCGACGGACGGCGAAACAGCGGATCAGGAAGGATCGGCTGCCGGAATGCGGCCAGCACCGCAGCCCCGCCGCGCCTGTCGTGCAGCGACGCAGGCGAGACAGCCACCATCAGGAGCCTGTAATCGGTGTTGAGCAGGGTATGCCGCTTGTGGCCGACAATGCGCCTGGCGGCATCATGGCTCCGCATCCCGGTCACACCCATGCCGCTGGAGCGCACAGACCGTGTTTCCTGGCACGAAGCTGCCGGTCGTCATGTCCCAGAAGCTGCGGCGGCTTCGCTCAGCAGGCAGACATTGATGGAGGGGGTTCGACCGGCGCCCAGGGGGCGATCATGGCAGTTCCTGATCGGGGCCGTGCGGGGACGAATTCAGCCCGAGGCGCCACCGCCAAAGTCGAAGGCCATCTGAGTGCCGCCGTCTGCTTGCTCTCCCTCGAAGTTGGACACCGAGACGCCGAGCAGGCGGACTTTCTTGGCCAGTGGGAATACGCCGCGCACCAACTCGATGGCCGTGCCGACGAGAGCCGCGCGGCTCGACACCGGCTCGGCGGAAGAGCGGCTGCGGGTGATCTGCTGGAAGTCGGCATACTTCACCTTGAGCGTGACCGTGCGGCCGAGCGCACCCGCCTTCTCGCACCATTCCCAGACCTCGACGGCCAGCGCCTCGACGCCCGCCTCGATTTCCCCGGGGTCGGAGAGGTCGCGCGGATAGGTCGTCTCCGACCCCGAGGATTTCCGCGGGCGGTCCGGCACGACCGGCCTGTCGTCCTCGCCGCGCGCGATGGCGTGGAAATGTGCGCCCGCCTTGCCGAAGCGCGCCGTCAGGAAGGCGAGGCTTTGCTCGCGGAGGTCCCGGCCTGTCCGGATTCCCAGCGCCTCCATCTTGGCCGCTGTCGCCGGTCCGACGCCGTGGAAGCGCGAGATCACGAGGTCGGCCACGAAGTCCGGCCCCATCTCCGGCGTGATGACGAACTGCCCGTTCGGCTTGCGGTGGTCCGAGGCGAGCTTGGCGAGGAACTTGTTGTAGCTGATGCCTGCCGAGGCGGTCAGCGCGGTTTCCCCCAGGATGCGCGCCCGGATCTCCCGGGCCACGCGGGTCGCCGTCGGGAGACCCTTCAGGTTCTCGGTGACGTCGAGATACGCTTCGTCCAGCGACAAGGGCTCGACCAGCGGCGTGTAGTCGAGAAAGATCCCACGGATTCTCCGCGAGATCTCCCGGTAGCGGTCGAAGCGCGGCGGCACGAAAATCAGGTCGGGGCAGAGGCGCAGCGCCGTCAGGGACGGCATTGCCGAGCGCACCCCGAAGCGCCTGGCTTCGTAGCTCGCCGCCGCCACCACGCCGCGCTCGCGCGAGCCGCCGACCGCCACGGGCTTCCCCTTGAGGGAGGGATCGTCCCGCTGTTCGACGGAGGCGTAGAAGGCATCCATGTCGATGTGGATGATCTTGCGGATCGGGGACGTCACGGGGCGGCTCGGGATGGAAGGCGCCAAAGGGTAGCACGGCATCCGTGGGGGTGTCGCCGCAGCCTGCCGCCAGGGCCGCAACATCCCGGCCTGCTCCGGGGGCGGGCCCTGTTTCCAGGGCCCGCCCGGTCAGCGTTCTGTCAGGCCGGCTCGCCCAGGGCCGAGCGGCCTTCGGCGAGGCCATGACTGAGGAAGTGGAGCAGCGGATCCATCCCGGCGGCGCCTTGACAGCCGACCCTGCACCCCACCCAACCTGAACCGGGCACCTGACGGGAGTGGAAGGACATGGTGCGCCGCCGCCGCGGGCGCCTATGCTCGCGGCATGAATGCCCGCCAGCTCGAAGTCTTCCGTGCCATTATGCGCAGCGGCACGCTCACGGCCGCCGCGCAACTCCTCAATGTCTCCCAGCCCGCCGTCAGCAAAATCCTGCGGCATCTGGAGAGCCAGCTCGGCTACCGGCTGTTCGAGCGCGCGGGCGGGCGGCTGCACCCGACCGCGGAGGCGCAGCTCCTCTTCGCCGATGCCGACCGCGTCTTCCGCGAGATCGAGACGGTGCGCGACCTCGCCATCCGCATCCGGGAGCGACGGGTCGGGCTGCTTCGGATCGGCGCCAGCGCGCCGCCCACCTTCGCCGTGCTGCCAGCGGCGCTGACCGCCTTTCAGGCGCGCCATCCCGGCGTGAAGGTGCTGCTGCGTACCCTGCCGGCCGAGGAGCTGAGCGAGAAGATCTTGGTGGGCGAGGTGGATCTCGGCCTGACCCTCTCCGCCATCCAGGTGCCGATGGTGCAGACCGAGCTGCTGACCACGACGGCGGTGGTGGCGCTGATCCCGGCCGCCTCGCCGCTGGCTCGCCGCGCCGCCATCGAGCCGGGCGACCTCCAGGGCGAGCGGCTGATCTCCTATGGCTCGCACGCCGATGTTGGGTCGCTGCTGGACGCCACCTTCGAGCGCGCCGGGCTGCCGCGGCAGGTGCATATCGAGATCGCCATGGCGATCGCCGCGCTGCCCCTGGTGCAGGCGGGGCTTGGCATCGCGCTGGTGGACGGGATGCTGCCCTGGGCGGATTTCCCCGGCGTGGTGGCGCGGCCGTTCCTGCCGCGCGTGCTGATGAGCCTCAGCCTTGTCACCTCGGGCGCACGGCCTGCCTCGCGCTTCGTGCGGGACATCGCCGAGGATATCCGCGCCGCCATCGGCGGGGCGGACGGCGCTACTGCTCCGTCGGGTCGTAGCCGGTCACGACCGCCATGAAGTTCGAGGCGCCGCGCATGTCCGGCACCATCACGCGGATGCTGTAGGCGTCGAGCCGCTCCACCTGCGGCAGCAGCGAGAGGGTGTCGGCGGGCGGCCGGTGCTTGAACACCACCTCCAGCGCGATCGGCCCTTCGAGCTTCGTCGGGCGGAAATCCGCCAGCCGCCCTAGGGCGCGGCGGGTCATGGCGGCGATCTCCGCCTGTGCCGCGGCCGGCGTCAGGCTGCGCGCGGCGAGATGGCCATAGGCCCATTTCACCACCGCCGCCTCGACATCGCCCACCAGCCCGCGCGTCTCCTCGACGAAGGCGTCATCGCCGGAGATGCCGATCAGCGGCACGCCGAACTGGCCGAGCAGCGGATGATAGAAGCCGGCCTCCGAGACCACCTGGCCATTGAGCCGAACCTCGCGCAGCACCAGGCCGCGCATGGTGTGCCCCAGCACGCCCGAGCGATGCGTGCTGCCCGTGTGCCAGCCGATGAAGAGGGCACCGTCGAAACGCCCTTCGTCGATGCCGGCCACCATGCCGAGCGGCCGGCGCACGCCGCGGATGAGCTGCACCCGCTCCGGCAGCCGGTCGATCATCATGTTCTGCGAGACGAGATGGCTGTCGCAGGCCACCACCTCCTCCACGCCCATGGCGAAGGCGGCCTCGGCGGCGGCGGCGACGCTGTCGGTCATCCAGCGCCGCGCCGCCTCGTACTCCAGTCCCGATGGCAGGGTCTGCTGGCGCGAGACGACGCCGGCGATGCCTTCGATATCGGCCGAGATGTAAAGGCGCATCGGCTCAGCGCGCCTTATGCGCCAGCACGGCGCGGGTATAGTCGTAGCCGCTGGCCTCGTAGGTGATGCCTTTGCGCGTCGCCCAGATATTGGTGAGCTGGTAGAGCGGAATGACGGCGACATCGTCCATCGCCTGGGCCATGGCCTGCTGGAACAGCTTCTCGCGCGCGCCGTCGTCGAGGGTGGTCACGGCGCGTTGGATCAGCGCGTCGAGCGCCGGGTTGGAATAGCCCTGGCGGTTGAAGCTGCCGGTCAGCTTCTCGCGGTCGTAGCTGCTGAGCACGCTGACCAGCGGATGGCCGGCATGCCCCGGGCTGGCCCAGCCCCACATCGTAACGGCGAATTCCATCTTGGCCGCGCGCGGGCTGTAGGCCGAGAGCGGCAGAGTCTCGACCTCGGTCTGCACACCGGCGCGGGTCCACATCTGCGCAATGGCCTGGGCCGAGACCGGGTCGGTCGGCCGGGCGTTCTGCGCCACGTGCAGCGTCATGCGGAAGCCGTCGGGATAGCCGGCCTCGGCCAACAGCCTCTTCGCCAGTGCTGGGTCGTAGGGCGGCACCGGGATGTCGGGGTTGTAGGAATAGGTGCCCTTGGGCATGAACTGCCCGTTCGGCTCTGCCGTGCCCTGCATCACGCGCTCGGTGAGGCCGGCGCGGTTGATGGCCACCGAGAGTGCGCGCCGCACCCGCTGGTCGCGCAGTGGATTGCGAGCCAGTGGCTGGCCGTCATTCCCGGTGATGAAGGGCGCCACCTCGGCCGCCTGGTTGGGCGCCAGATAGACCAGCCGCAGCCCCTGGGTGGCGAAGACGGAGAAACCTGGGTCCGACCTGAAGCGCGGCAGGTCATTAGGCGAGGGCAGGTCGATCAGGTCCACGCCGCCCGAGAGCAGCGCCGCCGAGCGTGAGCCGGGGTTGGCGATGTAGCGGAACTCCACCGCGTCCCAATCCGGCTTCGGGCCCCACCAGCCGGGGTTGCGCTCCAGCTTCGCCTCATTCCCCGGCACGAAGGAGCGCAGGATGAAGGGGCCGGTGCCGATGGCGGCCTTGAGGGAATTGTAGTCCTCGGTGGTGGCACCCTCGCCGGCATGGCGCGAGACGATGCCGACCACGGCGAGGTCGATCGGCAGGTTGGGGGAGGGGCCATCGGTGTGGAAGCGCACCGTCAGCGGGTCCACCACCTCGACACGCCGGATGGAGCGGGTCTGCCCGGCATAGCTCGCCGTGGCATTCGGCACATGCGGCACGCGGGCGATGGTGAAGGCGACGTCGTCGGCGGTGAAGGGCTGGCCATCGGAGAAGCGCACGTCGGGGCGCAGCTTGAATTCCCAGGCGTCCTCGCCGACCGGCTTCCAGCTCAGCGCGAGGCCGGGCGCCAAGCTGGAATCGGGGCGTCGGTCGGTGAGGGTTTCGAAGATATGGTAGGTCAGGGTCTGGGTGGAGGTGCCCTGGTTGAAATGCGGGTCCACCGAGCCCGGCGTCGCGCTGATGCCCATCCGCAGCACCGACTGTGCCATGGCGGGCGCGGCCATGAGCAGGGCGGCGAGAGCCAGGGGCAGTGAAATGGCCGGCCGGCGGCGGGGCTTCAGCGGCATGGTCGGGTCTCCTTCAGGAAGCGGGGGCGTCCGGTTGGCGCCGCCGCTGCATCAGGCGCGCGGGATTGGCGACCGGCGCGAAGCCGAGTGTGGCATAAAGGCCGTGCGCATCCTCGGTGGCCAGCATCCAGTTGCGCAAGCCGGCGAGATCGGGATGGTCCAGCAGCGCAGCGGCCAGTGCCTGCCCCAGCCCCTGGCCGCGATGCGCCGGCAACACGAAGACATCGCGCAGATAGCCGAAGATGGCGCCATCGGTGACGGCGCGGGCGAAGCCGGCGAGCTGCCCCTCGGCATCATAGGCGCCGACCGGTAGCGAGCCGCGGATGGCGCGCTCGACCAGCGTTCGCTCGATGCCGCGCGCCCAGTAGGAGTCCTTCGCGAGGAAGGCGTGAATGGCGTCGAGGTCGAGCAGCGCGCGGTCGGTGGAGAGGCGGTAGGCGCCGTGCCGCCGCTCCAGCACCTGGGTCTCGAAAGGGAGCGGCGGCAGGATCATGCGGCCTCGGCGGCGAAGCGGGCGATATGGAAGGGCTCGATCGGCGTCTCGCTCCGGCCGGTCGCAATCAGCTCGGCCATGACGTCGCCCACGCCGGGGCCGAGCTGAAAGCCATGGCCGCAGAAGCCGAAGGCATAGAAGAGATCGGGCCAGCGGGCGCTCGGACCCATCACCGGGATGTCGTCGCGCATGTAGCCCTCGATGCCGCTCCAGGTGCGGATAATCCGCAGCGCGCCGAGTGCCGGCACCATGCGGCGAAGCTGGGTGAACTGCCGCAGCGTGTGCTGCGGCTCGACGCGGGCGCGACGCGTGTCAAGATCGGCGGGGCCGTGGCCGGTGCCGCCGAAGACGATGTTGCCGCGCGTCACCTGCCGCAGATAGATCACCTCGCCGACCACCTTCGTCGTCACGCCAAGGACAGGGGTGAGGGCATAGGGCACCGGCTCCGTCACACCCATCTGCGGCCCGCGCACAACGATCGGCACGGGCTCGCCGAGCTGCGCCGCGAGCCGCCCGCCCCAGGCGCCGGCCGAGACCTGCAGCACAGGAGCCCGGAAGATGCGGCCGTCGGCGCTGTCCAGCCGCCAGCCGGTGGCTTCGCGCTCGATGGCCAGCACCTCGGTATTCTCCTCGATGCGGGCGCCGGCCCGCCGCGCGGCACGGGCGAAGGCGGGGGCGGCGAGGCGCGGATTGGCATGGCCGTCCTCGGACGACCAGGAGCCGGCGCGCACCTCAGCGGAGAGCCAAGGGAAGCGGGTGCGCACCGTATTGCCGCTCAGGATTTCCAATTCGAGGCCATAGGGACGGGCGGCCTCGCGATAGGCTTCCATCATGCCGACCGCCTCGTCCGTATAGGCGACGCGCAGATGACCGCTGGGCAGGAACTCGATGTCCTCGCCAAGCAGTCCCGGCAGGCGGCCCCAGAGGGCGCGGGAGCGGTTGGCCAGCGGGAGCTGCGGCGGGAAGCGCCCCTGCCGACGGACATTGCCGAAATTGACGCCACTCGCCTGCTGCCCGACCAGCCCGCGCTCCAGCAGAATGACCGAAAGTCCCCGGCGGCGCAGGAAGAAGGCGGTGGCGGCGCCCATCAGCCCGCCGCCCAGCACCAGCACATCGGCGCGGTTGTCGCTCATGCCTCCTCCTCCTGGAGGGCGGCGATGGGCAGCGGCTTCACCGGCGCCTGGCCGCGCAGCCGGCCGACCTCGGCCACCGGCACGCCGCGCGTGGCGGCCAGGATCTCAGCCCCCGCCAGGCCGCACATCCGTCCCTGACAGCGGCCCATGCCGACGCGGCTGAAGGCCTTGGCGCGGTTCACCTCGGGTGCATCGAGGGCGCCCGCGCTGCGGCGTAGCTCGCCCGCCGTGATGGCCTCGCAGCGGCAGACCAGTGTCTCGTCCGGCAGGGAGGCGGCGAGCGCGGCCGGCCAGGGGAAGGCGATGGCGAGACCGCGGCGAAAGCGGTCCATCGCCTGCTGTTGGTGGCGCAGCGCGGTGGCGTCGGCCCCCTGGGGCGGCGTGATCCCGAGGTCCCGCAGCACCGCGAGGGCGGCCAGCCGGCCGGCGATCTCGGCGCCATCGGCGCCCAGCAGCCGCACGCCATCGCCGGCCAGATAAAGGCCCGGGACCGTGCTGCGACCATCCTCGTCGATGCGCGGCAGCCATTGCCGGCTGACCGGGTCGAAGTCGAAGGCGCAGCCGGCAAGATCAGCGAGCTGGGTCTCGGCGCGCAGGTGCCAGCCGAGCCCGGCGGCGTCGCAGTCCAACCTTACCTCGCGACCATCGGCATGGCGGAAGGCGATGCCGCCGAGCCGGGTGCCGGAGGCGCCGGGCTCCAGCCGCAGCGGCATCACGCCGCGATGCACCGGCACCCCCGCGCGGCGCAGCCGGGCGAGCAGCGCCGCGCCCTTGGCCAGCAGGGCGGGGCGCGCCGCCATCAGCGACAGGGCGCGCCAACGCGCGCCGGCCGGGGCGGTGTCCAGCACCGCTGTCACCTCGGCCCCCGCCTTCACGTATTGCGCCGCCACCAGATAGAGCAGCGGTCCCGAGCCCAGGAAGGCGATCCGCCGGCCGATGGCGCAGGCCTGCGCCTTCAGCGCGATCTGCGCGCCGCCCAGGGTGAAGACGCCGGGCAGCGTCCAGCCCGGCAGCGGAATCAGCCGGTCAGTGGCGCCGGTGGCGAGGATCAGCGCGTCGAAGGGCAGGACATGGCTGCGCTCGCCGCGCAGCACATGCAGCACGCCATCCCAGAGATTCCAGGCGAGGCTTTCCGGCCAGTGCTCGATGCGCTCGCGCAACGCGTCGAAGGCGGCGTGCAGGGCGGTCGCGCGGCCGGACTCGGTGCCGTAGAGCGCCGTGGCCGGGCGGCGGAAGCCGGCGGGCTGGCGACGGTAAATCTGCCCGCCATTGTCGGTCGCCTCGTCCACCACCAGCGGACGCAGCCCGGCGGCGGTCAGCAGTTCGGCGGCGCGCGTCCCCGCCGGGCCGGCGCCGACAACGATCACCCGAGGCGCGGCCATGGGGCCTCCGTGGTCAGGATGCGGAGGCCGGGCGTGACGGGCGTACTACAGGCGCGCAGCCGCGTGCCCTCCTCCGTCCAGACCCAGCAGTCCTGGCAGGCGCCCATCAGGCAGAAGCCGGCGCGCGGCCCGTCGCCGAACTCCGACAGGCGCAGCGCGGCGGCGTTGGTGAGGATGGCGGTGAGCAGCGTGTCACCCTCCAGGGCCGTGGCGGGATGGCCGTCCAGGGTGAAGGCCACGGGCTGGCGATGCGCCTCGTCCAGCCGGCGCAGCAGGGATTCCGGCGCGGCATTCATGAGGGGCATCCCTGCAACCGCCATGCCATTCCTACCACCTCCATCCGATCCTTCAGGTCACAGGGGCGAGGATCGGGGCAGGGCGCGGTGGTGGTCCAATCGCTTTCGGCACAGCCGCCAGAACCCGGGGTTATGGGTCGGCAGGCCATAACCCCGGGTTTGCTCGGCCGGGCCAGAAGTCATTGGCGCCCCTGGCGCCGCGCGTGGCAGTCATCGCAATCCCGACCAAGGAGGAAGGCATGGGCTGGCGCGTGGGCGTGGATGTGGGCGGCTCCTTCACCGACTTCGCCGCGCTGGATGAGGCAGATGGGCGGGTCGTCACGCTGAAGGTCTTCTCCCGCCCGGATGCGCCGGGCGCCGAGATCGAGCAGGGGCTCGGCCTGCTGGCGGCGCGCCACGGCGTGGCGCCCGAAGCGGTCAGCTACTTTACCCACGGCACCACGGTCGGCATCAACACCGTCATCCAGCGTAACGGCGTGCGGCTCGCGCTGCTGACCACCGAAGGCTTCGAGGACGTGCTGGAGATGGCGCGGCTCAAGATGCCACGCTACCATAACCTCTATGCGCGCCGCCCGGACCCGCTGGTGCCGCGCGCGCGTGTCTTCGGCCTCGACGGGCGGATCCGCGCCGATGGGCGGGAGCTGGCGCCCGTCAGCCGCGAGCGCGTCGCGGCGGCGCATGCGGCGGCGCGCACGGCGGGTGCCGAGGCGGTGGTGATCGCGCTGCTGCACGCCTGGCGCAACGACGCGCACGAGCGGGCGGTGGAGGCCATGCTGGCCGAGTTGGACCCCGGCCTGCCGGTGTTCCGCAGCAGCGGCATCTGGCCGATCATCCGCGAATACGAGCGTAGCGTCACCGCCTGCATCAGCGGCTATGTGCAGCCGCGCGTGGCGCATTACCTCGACCGCTTCGCGGCGACGCTGGCCGGGCTCGGCGTGCCGGCGGCACCGCGCATCACCAAGTCAAACGGTGGTGTCATGGGCCTCGCCCAGGCACGTGCCGAATGCGTGCAGATGATCCTCTCCGGCACCGCCTCGGGCGTGATCGGGGCGGGATTCATCGCCCGCGCCTGCGGCTTCCCGCGCCTGCTGACGCTGGACGTCGGAGGCACCAGCGCCGACCTCGCGGTGCTGGTGGACGGCGAGGCCGAATATGGCACCGGCGAGGTGATCGGCGACTTCCAGATCCACATTCCCTCCGTCTCCGTTACCTCGATCGGGCAGGGCGGTGGCTCGATCGCCTGGGTGGACGACTTCGGCGTGCTGCAGGTGGGGCCGCGCAGCGCCGGCTCCACGCCCGGCCCGGCCTGCTACGGCAAGGGCGGCATGGAGCCCACCATCACCGATGCCGTCGCCGTACTCGGGCTGATCGGGCACAGCGAGCTCGGCTACAGCGCGGTGCGGCTCGACCTAGCGGTGGCGGGCGCGGCGGTCGGGCGGTTGGCGGCGCGGCTCGGCACCGGCATTGAGGAGACGGCGGCCACCATCCTGGAGCTGTCCGTTTCCGCCATGTATGCCGATGCCAGCGGGCTGATCTCGCGCTTCGGGCTGGATGCGCGGGCCTTCCGCATGCTGGCCTTCGGCGGCGCTGGGCCGATGCTGGCCTGCTTCCTGGCACGCGAGCTGAACCTGGCGGGCGTGGTGGTGCCGCCGACGCCGGGCGTGCTGAGCGCGCTGGGCGGCCTCGTCGCCGACCTGCGCAACGACTTCATCCGCACCCTCTGGATCGGCCTGGAGCTGGGCGTGGAGGCGCCGCTGCGCGAGGCGTTTGTTGCCATGCGGCGCGAGGCGCTGGCCTGGCTGGTGGAGGAGCAGGGCTTCGGCGGCACACCCGCGATCAGCCTCTCCGCCGAGATGCGCTACCGCGGCCAGTCCTTCGAGGTGGAGACGCCGCTGGAGCCGAGCTGGATCGAGGCGGGCGATCTCGCCGCAATACGCGAGGCCTTCCACGCCCGGCACGAGCAACTGCACGGCCATGCCGACCGCCAGGGTGCGGTGCAGGTCGTCTCGCTGCGGCTGGTGATCACGGGGGAGACGCCGAAGCCGGTGCTGCCGCGCCTGACCCCCGCGGAGGCGCCCGCGCACCCGGAAGCGACGGTGGAGGCCTGGCTCGAAGGCGCGTGGCGGCCGGTGCCGCTCTACGCCCGCGCGGGGCTGCGCGCCGGGCATGCCTTTTCCGGGCCGGCCATCATCGCCCAGCCCGACAGCACCACCTGCGTGCCCGCCGGCTTCGGCATCGTGGTGGATGACTTCGGAAACCTCGTCATCACGCCCGAAGGCCGCTGAGGAGACAGTCGGATGCCGATCGACCGCCGCAGCCTGCAGATCCTGGCCAACCATTGTGGCGCCGCCGCCGATGCGATGGCCTTCACCCTGATGCGCACCGCGCATTCCGCCTTCGTCAAGGAAACCGAGGACTTCTCCTGCACGCTGGTGACGACGGAGGGCATGGCCTTCGCCTCGCCGCGCCAGTTCGGCGCCCCCTGGTACAGCGGCATCGACTACGGCCCGGTGCTGGAGATGATCGACTTCTACGAGGAAGGCGATATCTGCATCACCAACGACCCGTACAGCGGCCATGTCGCTACCCATACGCCCGACATCCATATTTGGAAGCCGGTCTTCCACGACGGCGAGATCATGTGTTTCGTCGTCGGCCACATCCACAATACCGATGTCGGTGGCGCGGTGCCGGCCTCGCTCTCCCGCTCGCTGACCGAGATCGAGCAGGAAGGATTGCGGGTGCCGCCGCTGAAGCTCGTGCGCGGCGGGCGGGTGAACGAGGACGTGCTGCGCATCATGCGGCTCAACGTCCGCGCGCCGGAGCAGAACTGGGGCGACCTCAAGGCGCAGATCGCTTCGGTGAATATCGGCGAGCGGAAGATCCACGAGATCATCGCCCGCTTCGGCGCCGAGACCTTCCGCGATGGCATCCGCCAGATGCTCGACTATGCCGAGGAGCAGGCGCGCGCCGTCATCCGCGACATTCCCAATGGCGAATACTTCTTCGCCGACTTCGCCGACGAGGATGGCGAGGGCGGCGTTCCCTGCCGCGTGGCGCTGACGCTGCGCGTGCAGGACGAGACGGTGGAACTCGATTACACTGGCAGCGACCCGCAGGTGGCGGCCTCGCTCAACATGCCCACCGGCGGGCACGAGCGGCATCCGCTGGGCCTGGTCGGGCTGACCTATGTGCTCTACACCCTCAACCCCGACCTGCTGCTGAATGCCGGCACCCTGCGTGCGGCGCGCGCCATCATGCCGGAGGGCACGGTGGTGAATGCCGTGGCGCCGGCCGCCGTGGGCATGCGCTCGCTGACCTGCATGTTGACACAGATCGTCACCTTCGGCGCCTTCTCGCTGGCGATGCCGGGACGGATGCCGGCTACCTCGCCGGGCGGCAACTCGATCATGAACGTGCGCACCGCCGGCTGGGATGGGCGGCCGGTGATGGCCTCGATCGGGCCGGTCGGCGGCGGCGGCGGCGGCACGCCGATCTCCGATGGACCGAACGGTGCGGGCGGTGCGCAGGCCTTCCTGAAGAACACGCCGATCGAGATCAGTGAGGCCGAGGTGCCGATCCTCTTCCGCCGCTACGGCCTCTGGCCGGACAGCGCCGGGCCGGGGCGCTATCGTGGCGGGCTCTCGGCGATGATGGAGTTCCAGGTCTTCGCGCCCGATACGGTGGTGACGGCGCGCAACCGCAACCGCTCGGTCTTCGCATCCTGGGGAGTAATGGGTGGCCGGGCCGGCGCGACCTCGCGCTTCCTGCGCAACCCCGGCACACCGGAGGAGCTCAGCCTCGGCAATACCGATATCCTGCGTTGCGAGCCGGGCGATATCGTGCGCGTGGTGGGTGCCGGGGCCGGCGGCTATGGCGACCCCTTCACGCGCGACCCGGCGCTCGTCCTGGCGGATGTGCGCAGCGGCTTCGTCTCCGAAGCGGCGGCACGAGACGCCTACGGCGTGATCCTGCGCGCGGGCGAGGTGGATGCGGCGGCCACCACCGCGTTGCGTGCCGCGCGAGCCGAGGGGCCGTCACCGGCGCATTTCGACCTCGGCGAGGCCCGGCGCGGCTTCGAGGCGGTCTGGTCACCTGAGCGCTATGCCCTGCTGACGGATTTCCTGATGGCGCAGCCTGTGCGCTGGCGCCATTTCCTGAAGCGTCGCTTCTTCGCGGCCGTGGCGGCGGGAGAGGGGGGTGGGCTTGGCCTTGCGCAGCAGATGGCGCTGATCGGCGAAAGGCTGCTGGCTGAGCGCAGGGAGGTCGCCTGAGCAGGTGATGGAAGCCGCACGGGCCTGACAGGGGTGAGTGCTCGTCAGCACCGCGGCTTCCCGTCACAAGGGGCAGGACGGGGAGCGTAGAGTAGAACCTGGCCTGCCGCGATGGTTGTCAGGCGGCGGCAGGGCTGGCGGAGCTGCCACTCCTGATCCATCCACTGGCCAGAGAGCGGCGCCGCTCGAAGGCTGCTCGCCGCGCGCCGTGATCCCTTGTCCACATGCAGTCCATCCGGACCGCCGAAGCCCACCGGGCCCCTAGCGTTGGGCGCAGTCCAGGAAGATCCGAGCTGTTCCCGCCGTCTCCTGGGGAGGCGGAGCAGCCACCAGCGTATAGCCACATGCGTCGCTGGCGGCGATCCAGCTGTTGATGGCGTGGTACTGATCGAGCGCAGCAGAAGCCTGGCGCCATGGGCCCATCTGAAGCAGAAGCTCGCATTTCGAACTTCTGCAATCGACGGACCGTAAGCTTCCTCGCGGCAGACGTGGGTCAGCGTTATAGGACGCCCGCAGCGCAGCTTCCTGGTCTTTGGCCCAGGCATCGTTTCGCTGCTCGTTCCGGACTCCGGCCGCCAAACTCTCGAGATAACGCGCCTCCTGCGCGCTGCGGCTCTCCATCGCCATACGCAGCTGATCCGGCGTCTGATCAGCCGGCCTTACCTGTGCCGGCGCGCAGGAGAGCAGAGTCAGTGTTGCAAGAATGATGCCGGATGATCTGACCGGCAATCCGCATCGCGAACTCATCACGGCACCTCCATGATTCTGTATCGCCAGTGGCTTACCTCGACCAGACCGGTATCAGTTGCTGGATGGTCGATACGCTGTCTCTCGGAAATTGGAACTGCACAAAGGCCCCCGAAGCGAAACTCGGCAGCGCGGGCGGCGCCACCCAGTGGATGGAAGCACTTCCGGACATCGTGCGCGGAGCGCCACATGTGACGGAGAAGCTTCCGGAATGCACACAGAGACGCGCGGTCAGGGTGCCGCTCGAGATGCTCACATTGAACAGGACGTAGGAAAGATCTTCCACCGACCAGCCGGGCGGCATGGTGATGTGGCAGAAGGCGATTTCCCGGAAGCCATAAAGCCAGTGCTGATAGGGCACGGCTGTCGTCGTCTGGTAGGGCGGATAGGGGATACAGGTCGCGCCGTTAATGACCTCCGGCACAGTTTCCGCTTGGGCAGAAGAGAGCAGGCCGACAGAGAATACTGCAAGCGAAGCCTGCAGGCATTTGCTCAGATTCACGGCAAACCTCCCTGTTTGGGTATATACCGCATCCAGGCTTTTCGTATCTGATACGAAACATTATCTCCTTTCCCCTGGCGAGAGAAGCCCAATCGTCATCCAGGCGGTACTGACGAGGGCGGCCCACGCTTGTATGGCATGGTTCCCAGTGCCAGGGCTGCTGCGCCCCCACCGCAGCCCTAGCCCGCGCTTCTTCACGCTTGACCCCGCCGGACCTTTCTGTTTGTCGCTGACGAGGATGACGATACGATTCAGCGTCTCCGGACCGATGCTGGCTGCCCGGTCTGCATCGTGTTCCGAGCGGCCGCGTGACCATCTTCGCTGGAAGGAGCGCAGGATGACCAAGGGATCTGACTTGCTGGTGGCCGCACTGGCCAATGAAGGCGTCGATCGCATCTTCGGCGTGCCCGGAGAGGAGAACCTCGATGTGCTCGAATCGCTGCGGAACTCCTCCATCCAGCTGGTGCTGACCCGGCATGAGCAAGCAGCCGCCTTCATGGCCGCCACCTATGGGCGGCTGACCGGCAGGCCGGGGGTCTGCCTGACGACGCTGGGGCCAGGGGCGTTGAACCTCTCCACCGGCGCCGCCTATGCGCATCTCGGCGCCATGCCGATGGTGATGATCACGGGGCAGAAGGGCATCCTGTCCTCTCGCCAGGCGCGCTTCCAGGTGGTGGACGTGGTGGCGGCGATGAAGCCGCTGACCAAACTCACGCGCCAGATCGTCTCGCCGCAAATGATCCCGACCCTGGTGCGCGAAGCCTTCCGCGTTGCCGCCGAGGAGCGCCCAGGCCCTGTGCACCTGGAACTGCCCGAGGACATCGCGGGCGAGGAATGCGACCCCCTGCCGATGATCCCGCCGCATCCGGCCGAACTGCCGGTGGCCGGCACGGAGGCGCTGGACCGCGCGGCGGCGATGATCCTGGCGGCCGAGCGCCCGCTGGTGATGCTGGGCGCCGCGGCCTCCCGTCCCCGCTCCACCGAGGGGCTCGCGCAGTTCGTGCTGCGCACGCGCATCCCCTATTTTACCACGCAAATGGGCAAGGGCACCGTGCCGGGTGGCACCGCGCTCTACATGGGCACCGCCGCGCTGAGCGAGCGCGACTACGTCCATGAGGCGATCGAGCGTGCCGACCTCATCATCTCGATCGGCCACGATACCATCGAGAAGCCGCCCTTCATCATGGGGCCGGGTGGTCCGCAGGTGATCCATATCGGCTACCAGCCTGCGACGGTGGAGCAGGTCTACTTTCCCCAGGCCGAACTGATCGGCGATATCGGCCCTTCGCTGCAGCTGCTGGCCGACCGAGTGGAAGGGCGCATCCCGAAGGCTGCGGCATTGCTGCCGTTGCGCGAGGGCATCCTGGCCCGCATCGCCGACCGCGCGACGGAAGAACGCTTCACGCCGCAGCGCATCGTGCATGACATCCGGCAGGTGATTCCGGCGGACGGCATCGTCGCGCTCGACAACGGCATGTACAAAATCTGGTTTGCGCGCAACTATCGCACCACGGTCGCCAATACGCTGCTGCTGGACAACGCGCTGGCCACCATGGGCGCGGGCCTGCCTTCCGCCATGATGGCAGCGATGCTGCACCCGAACCGTCGCGTGCTGGCCGTCTGCGGCGATGGCGGCTTCATGATGAACAGCCAGGAAATGGAAACCGCCGTCCGGTTGAAGCTGAACCTCGTGGTGCTGGTCCTGGAGGACGGTGCCTATGGCATGATCCGCTGGAAGCAGGCTGTGGACTGGTTCCCCGATTTCGGCATGACCTTCGGCAACCCGGACTTCGTTCGCTACGCCGAAAGCTATGGTGCGAAGGGCTGGCGTGTGGACGAGATCGGCCGGTTCGCTCCGGTGCTGGAGCAGGCCTTCGCCGCCGGCGGCGTCCACCTCGTGACTGTCCCGATCGATTATTCCGAGAACACGCGCGTGCTGGTCGAGGAACTGCGCGCGCGGCTTCCGGTGATGCCGCAGGCCGGGAGCACAGGCGCCTGAGCCGCCATCACGCCGGGTGCGCGTGGCGCGGCAGTTCAAGCAACGTCCGTGCCGCGGCGCCTGTCCTGTGGCAGGGACATCGCCGGACGGACGGAGATTAAGGCTTGGCGCCGAGGAGCGCGCGCCGGCGGCCTTACCCGAACGCAGCTATCCCCCCTCGGGTTCCTGACCTGGGGGTGCCGTGACGCACCCTTCCAGCGCTGCTCCGATCTCCGCGCGGGATAGCCGGCCGATCTCCGCGATGAACACGATCCGGGCACGTGGTCGCCCGGCAGGAGGCGCACCCGCCTCCTGTTCCATCGGCGCGAGGGTCGCACGGCCGCCGGCCAACTGGAACAGGAAGGGGCGGCCCGGTTGCTCCGCCGTCTCGAACACCCCCTTGGCCCGCGCCAACCGGGGGGCCAGCCGCCCGATGGCCGCCTGGAACCGAGGCAGGGAAAGGGGCGCCTCCGCTGTCCAGCTCAGGGTCTCGAACCGGTCCGCATGCGGGCGGCGGCGGCCGGGGGCGCGCGGCACCGGCGGGCGGGTGGGATCGTCCGGGAGCACCAGCGGCAGGGGCACCCGGCCCTGCGGCGCCTCCATCAGGATCGCCGCCGGGCGGATGGCGGCCACGGCCGTGCGGACACGCTGCCGCCCGGCCTCATCGGTCAGGTCGGTCTTGCTCAGCGCCACCACATCGGCCATGCGGAGCTGGGCGCGCAGCAGCGGGTCCTCCATGGCCTCGGGCGGGGCGGCTGCGTCCACCACGCAGAGCACCGTCTCCAGCGGCGCTTCCCGCCAGATCACCGGGTCCATCAGGTTGCGCACGATCTCCGCGGGATCGGCCACGCCGCTGGTCTCGATGATGATGGCCTCTGGTCGTGGCTCGCGGCGCAGCAGGGTGGCGAGCGTGCGCAGCAGGTCGCCTTCCAGCGTGCAGCAGATGCAGCCATTAGCCAGGCTGACCACCCCGTCGCTGGCCCCCGCGATCAGCTCGGCATCGATGTTGATGGCGCCGAAATCATTGACCACGGCGGCGAGCCGCCGCCCGCCGGCCTCCGCCAGGATGTGGTTGACCACCGTGGTCTTGCCCGCCCCCAGAAATCCGGTGACGAGCAGGACGGGGACGGGATTGCCCGACATCAGCGGATCGCGGCGGGCCGCCGCACCGGCTTGCCGGGCCGCGCCGCCACATCCATCACGCCATCGGCGATCACCGCCTCGCCGCTGACGATCAGGTGCCGCACGCCTTCGGCCGGGCGGTTCATCGCGGTGAACTCCGCCTTGTCGCTGAGCGTCTCGAAGTCGAAGACCACCACATCGGCATCGGCGCCCGGCTGCAGCCGGCCCTTGCCGAGCATGGCGGGCGTGCTGGCCTCCAGGATCTGCGCCGGGATCAGCGAGCACTTGCGGATGCCTTCCAGCAGCGAAATCGCCTGCCGCTCGCGCACCCAGTGGCGGATGAAGCGGGTGAAGCATCCGGCCGAGCGGGGGTGGGAGGTCGCCTCCTCCGGGAGCGGCCAGGCATCGCCGGCATAGATGCTGCCATCCGGCATGCTCCAGGGCATCGCATCCGAGGCGATCGCACCATCCGGGTAGAGCACCGCCATGTCGAGCAGCTCGCGGTGGCGCTCGTTGTGCTCGATGTCCAGCACGTGCCACAGCACCAGCTGCGAGGGATCCTCGGCCTGCGCCGCCAGCAACTGCTCCCGGTCGCGGAAACGGTGTCCATCCGTCACCCGCTGGACCGAATCATAGCCGAGGCCGTTGCGCGCCTCGAAGTCGGGATCGCTGAAGAATGCCGCGGCCAGCACGGTCGAGCCTGTGCCGTAGGGGTAGGCCTCCACCGTGATCGGCAGCCCCTGCTCCTGCGCCTTGCGCACCAGCTGGTAGCAGCGCGCGATATCCGTCTTGCTGGAGCTGTTGAAGTGACAGATGTGCATATGGGCGCCGGTGGCGCCGGCATAGCCGATCAGCCGGATATAGGCCTCGGCGGCGCTCTTCGGATCGATCCGCGCCATATAGGCGACATGGGTGAAGGTCGGCACGTTCTTCGCCGCCGCCAGCTGGCACACCGCCGTCAGCTCCTGCACGCCCGCGCCGGGCGCATAGGCGTTCAGGATGCCGATGCCGATGCCGCCCTCGTCCAGCCCCTGCGCGATGCGGTCGAGGATTCCCGTCACCTCGGCGTCCGTGGCGATGTTGTCCATCCAGCGCCGGTCGCGCATGGCGCGGCCGAAGGCCTCCAGCGAGGATTCCTCGTTGGTGCCGACCATCGCGCCGATGCGGGCGAAGGCCCAGTTGGTGGAGGCGCCGTAGTTCAGGATGCGGCCCTGTTCCGCCTGACGCCGGTACCAGGAGGCGACAGGCATCACGCCGGCCTCCAGGTCGAGCGTCGTCGTCACCCCGTCGAAGGCCTGCATGCGGTCGGCGGGGATGGACTGGCCATGCGCGTGGAGGTCGATGAAACCGGGGGCGACCACCAGGCCGGCGGCATCGATCACCCGCTCCGCCTCTCCCAGGTCGGTGCCGACGGCCGCGATCCTACCATCCTGGATCACCACATCCGCGGTGGCATCCATCCCGCTCGCCGGATCCACCACCCGGCCGCCGCTGATCATCAAGGAACCCATATCGCCACTCCGCCTGCCAGAACCCAAGTCGTGCCGGGCCCATAGTGCGGCGGCGGCTTGCGCCGCCGGCCGCAGCAGGCCCCGGACCTGGTCAATAGAGACGCAAACGGCGGCAGTCGCAACGATGGGCGGGAAACGGTCATGGAGAGCTCGCCTTGAAGCCGAGGCAGGGGCTCGGCCCGATCACGCCACGCTCCTGGCATACAGGGCAAGGCTGAACAGGGTCCGCACTCCCTGCAACAGGATGATCCCGGTGATGGCGCCGGTCAGCCGCTTGCCGCTGTTCTCCAGATGAGCGACCTGGCTGAGATCCTGGCCACCTGAGCCCGGGAGCTAGCCACGGGGTGAGGGCGAGCGCGGCAGCTACCTGCAGGGCGTGCAACGCTGCGTCGCGATGTCGGTGAACAATCTCCGCCGGCTGAGGGAGGGCGCGACCTGCCCGGCGCGGAACCCCCGGCCGCCGACGCTGGCGATCTGGTCCCCCGTGCAATGGGGCGGTTGGGCATGGTGATAATCCGGTAGGGGAGGCAGGCCATTCTTGCCTTGGCTGAAGGATTCTGCGCAGGGTAGCGGCCTGCCCCTGGGCCAGGGGCAGGCACTGAGGTAGCTTGACTGCCCGCTTGCGCCGCCGGCACGTCACCTTCAGCTTCCTGGCTGCCCCGATGAGCCGCCATAACGGCGCCTCTCTCCCAGTATTCCGGTGAAAGTCACCTTATGCACGATGCGACCCAGGTCCCGGCCACGCGCCGCCTGGCCTGGAAGGCACAGGCCTTGCTGGTTCGAGGTTGCTTTGCACTGGCGCGCAGTTTGGGGCCGCGCAGAGCATCATCCCTCGGGGGCGCGATCCTGCGGGGGATCGGGCCGCGCTTGCCCGTCTCCCATGTCGGGCGGCGGAATCTGGAGCTTGCCTTTCCTACAGCCAGCATCGCCTGGCGCGAGGAAACGTTGCGTCTTGCTTGGGACAACCTCGGTCGCAGCATGATGGAGATGCCGCTCGTCGCGACGCTGGGGGCAACCGAGGAGGGGCCTGGCTGGGAAGTAACAGGAGCGGAACACCTTCCCAAACCTGGGCAGCGGGCGATCATGCTCTCCGCCCACCTGGCCAACTGGGAAGTTCTGCCACGCGCCAGCCTTCTCTATGGCATCGTGCTCGGCAGCCTCTATCGCGCCCCCGACAACCCTTACGTCGATGCGGAGATCCGCAGGATGCGGCATGGGTCGGCGCCGCTGCCTCTCTTCCCCAAGGGAGCAAAGGGCGGACGGCAGGCCCTTCGCCATCTCTCGCAGGGAGGCGTTCTGGGGCTGCTGGCAGACCAGAAGCTGAATGAGGGGCTGGAGCTCTCCTTCCTGGGCCAGCCTGCGATGACGGCGTCAGCGCTTGCGGAATTCGCGCTGCGCTTTCGCTGCCCGGTTGTTCCCGTTCATGTTCAGCGAATCGGTCCCTGCCGCTTCCGCGTCGTCGTAGAGCCGCCGCTCCCGCACCCGGATAGTGGCGACCGCCAGGCGGACATACGAAGCCTGACACTCGCGGCAAACGAGCGAATGGAAGCCTGGATCAAGGCGCGCCCAGGGGAGTGGCTGTGGCTTCATCGCCGCTTTCCCAAGGCAGTCTATCGCTGAGATCAATGCGCCGACACGAGCGCCGGAGCGAGCCCACAGGCGCTCCCGCCAACTTCCACTCACAAGAAATTTTCTCGGATGAGCGGCGCCTTTCGAAATCGCTGCACGCCTACAGCCTTGATCTATCTGAACCGCGACAGTTCTTTCAGAGGTCGCCGGCGGCAAATCCGATCTAATTGTGACAGCAGCAAAAAAAGAGTTGCATGCTGAGAGCAGGCCCTCCATCTATGCAAAGTCAGCTCGTTTGGTTCGGCCTGCTCTCCCTGCTCATGATCGAGCGCCGAGCCCGGTGTCCGTCTCCCCTCGAAGTTTGATCCGTCCAGCGGTGTCGCTGTGCGGAATTCTGTCATGAACGGAACACCACCATGTCCATCGGCACTGTGAAGTGGTTCAACGCAACCAAGGGCTTTGGCTTTATCCAGCCCGATGACGGCTCCAAGGACGTCTTCCTGCACATTTCGGACGTTCAGCGTGCCGGCCTGCAGGAGCCTCGCGAGGGCGACAAGCTCGCCTATGAGCTCCAGCGCGGCCAGCAGGGCAAAGTTTCTGCCGGCAACCTGAAGCAGGCGTGACGATCTGCGGCGGGGCGGTCTTTGCTGCCCCGCTACTATCTGAAAGCGGGCACCGCGGCCGCCGCTTCTGTCTTCCGCCCACCAGACCAGGTCGGTGGCGGTGCACAGGGAAACCGCGGCATTCGAAAACGCTGAAGAGACTTGTGCCGACGTCTGCGACCAGATGCCGCCACGAAGGACACCGTGAGCTCCTATCTCAAGCCTCCCAGAGGCTCCCTGCAGCGAATACCGCTGCCAGTTTCACCTACCCCGCCACCGCTGCCGAGCCTCCGATACCTTCCGGCCTGACGCTGGACGAAATCCGGCGGATCGTTCTCGACATCATCGGCTGATCGAAGAGGGCCGGGGCACGCGGGCTGCTTGAGTCACACTCAGAGACCAATCTCTCATAAGGATCAGCCATGCCGCCCCATCGCTTTTCGATAGGCCAAAGCATCGTGCTCTCGCTCGGGAAGTATGGCGGCAGCGCACCGAGCGGAACCTACATAGTCCTGCGCTTGCTCCCGAACGACGATGCAGATCGCGAGTACCGTGTGCGTCATCAACATGATAACCACGAGCGGGTCGTGCGCGAGAGTCAGATCCGCCCCTCGTTGGCACCTTTCTTCCGCTGAAGCCGCGTTCCGGCGCCTCCTCCAACACCGATTCAAATGGCAGGAAACACCTCATGCCCAAGAGCAAGACAAAGCCCGATGCTGTTCCAGCCGCTGAGGCGGGAACTGAAGAGGAGGTGGCTTACCTCGCGAAGCGTAACGGTGTGTCGCCCGCAATCGTTCAGGAAATCATCCGCCGTATCGGCTCGAGCGAGCGAGCCGCGGTTGAGCGTGAGATCCGCAAGGGCATGATGCGCCGCTGATTCGGCGGCACGAGACAAAATCAGGTGGCGTTTCCGGCAGTGTGGAGCGGGGCCTGAAGGTTGGAACCTGCGGGATGCTGTTTTGGCCTACGCCGGCGTTTGGTGTTCCGGAGGTCGAGCAGGTCGGGGCGCCGGTAGCGGGCCGCTCCGGTGTGCTCGCCCTCATGGGCCAGGGCCTTCCCAGCGTCATGCGGTGGCAGGCGGCTCCGGCGGAGGCACCGTCCCAGGACGAGGATCGATGGGAACCCGCAGGCTGAGGCCGCTCGCCCGCTCGAACAGCGAGGCTGCCTGGAGCGCGATCTCATCGCGTCGCGGCGGTGCCGCAATCTGCAGGCCGATGGGCCGGCCATACTGATCGAAACCGCAAGGGACGGCCACGGCGGGGCAGCCCGCCAAGGTGAGCGCGGCGTTGATCATCGAGCCGGCCATATAGTTCTCAAGCTTCACGCCCGCGATGGTATCCGGGTTGCGCAGCATGACGTCGAAGGCCGGCGTGGCCGCGCCTGGCGTGATGAAGACGTCATAGCGTGCGAAGAGTGCGGCCATGCGGCGGTAGAAGGCGGCGCGTTCGCGGTCGGCCCAGGCAAGCTGGCTCGGCGTTGCCGCCAGACCGCGCTCGGTGTTCCAGATGATGTCCGGCTTGATGAGATCGCGATGCGTCGCGAGCTGCGCTTCCCGATCCACGACAAAGGACTGGCTGCGCAAGATCAGGAAGGCTTCGCCCAACTGGCCGAGGTCCGGCGCGAACTCCTCAACCACACAGCCCATGGATTCGAAGCGGCGGACAGCCTGGCTGCAGAGCTCACGCGTCTCCCTGTCCACGGGAAGCTGGCCATTGAAATCCGCGGTGAAGGCGATGCGTTTCGGGCGCTCGGCCTCGGCCGCCGCCACCGCATCGACATAGGAGCGCGCAGGCGCATCGTAGGTCAGCGGATCCAGCGGGCACCAGCCGGCCATGGTGTCGAGGAAGAGCGCCAGGTCCGGCACATTCCGCGCCATCGGCCCCTGCACCGATAGCGGGGAGAAAAGATTGTTCACCGTCCCCCGGGTTACCCGCCCCGGCGAGGGCCGCAGCCCCACCACGCCGCAATAGGTGGCCGGCCGGCGCAGGCTGCCACCGTGGTCGCTGCCCTGGGCCAGCCAGGCCTCACCGGTCGCCAGCGACACAGCGCCGCCGCCCGTACTGCCGCCGCAGGTCAGCGCCGTGTTCCAGGGGTTGCGGGTCCGGCCGAAGACCTCGTTGAACGTGGAGCCACCCGCCCCGAACTCCGGCGTATTGGACTTGGCGATGACGATGCCGCCATGCGCCTCGATGCGTCTGACGAGCGGGTGCGACTCCTTCGGCACGTGGTCCTTGAAGATGGGCGAGCCATAGGTGGTGCGGACGCCCGCCACATCCGTCAGGTCCTTGATCGTCACCGGCAACCCGGCGAGCCATCCCGCCTTGCCTTCGCACTCTCCCCCCTGGCCGGCCATCAGCCGCCTCGCATGGTCCCGCGCGCGATCGAGGCAGAGGGTGGGCAAGGCATTCACCTGCGGCTCCACGGCGGCGATGCGTACCTCCACCGCATCGATGAGTTCGAGCGGCGACACCTCGCGGCGCCGCAGGCGAGACACGGCTTCGGTCGCCGTCAGGCGGATGAGATCGTCATGCATGGACGGAGCTTGGCACCGTCTCGGCCGTCATGCCAGATGCGCCAAGGCCCCTTGGCAGCAGCGGACAAACGGCCCTTTCCGGGCCGGGCAGGGGAGAGCAAGGGATCTGCCCTCACGGCGCAGAGATACAGCTTTGAATCTCCACCGGAAAGTTTTTACCCGCACGGGGCGCGGACCATGGCTTTCGTGCGGCGGGTCTTTCCGCCTCCCTCGATCGATGCGCTTGCTTCAAGTTCAAGCCGGTACAGAGCCACGCCAGGACCGCTGCAACAACCAGAAGGCGATCGACATGTTCAGCAGGTTCCACGCAATGCCGTTGAACAGCGCAGCCTGATAGGACCCGGTGGCGTCGAAGATCGCGCCTGACATCCAGCCGCCCAGCGCCATCCCGGCCAGTGTGGAGGAGAGCACCAACCCGATCCGGGCCCCCGCCTGCTGCGCGGGGAAGAACTGCCGCACGATCATGGCATAGCTCGGCACGATGCCGCCTTGGAAAAGGCCGAACACCGCGGAGATCGCATAGAGCGACGCGAGCCCGTTGAAGGGCAGGAACAGCGCCAGCGCGACGGCTTGCAGCATCGAACCGAGCAACAAGGTGCCGAGGCCGCCGATACGGTCCATGAGGAGGCCGAAGGTGAGACGGCTGATGACGCCGCAGCCCAGCATCAGCGACAGCATTTCGGCACCGCGCGCGGGGCCGTATCCGAGATCCACGCAGTAGGCGATGATATGCACCTGCGGCATGGCCATGGCGACGCAGCACGAGACCCCTGCCACGATCAACAGCGCCTGCAGCACATTGGGTGGAAGACCGAGCGCCAGGCCTGCCGAAGTTGTGCTGTGGGCGGTCGATCGCGGCCCGGTCATCGGCGGTTGCCGGCGGAGGACCAGGGCAAGCGGCAGCATGGTGACGAGGCAGAAGATACCAATGCCGGTATGCGTCTGGCGCCACCCCACAGTCGCGATGAAATGCTGCAGGATCGGCGGCCAGACGGCCCCGGCGAAGTAGTTGCCGCTCGCGCAAAGGGCGACAGCGATGCCTCGGCGGCGGTCGAACCAATGCGAGATGTCTGCGACCAGCGGACCGAATACCACCGAGCTGCCGACGCCGATCATGAGGCCATAGGTCATGGCAAACGACCACATGCTCTCGGTATGGGCAGTGACGATATAACCAAGGCCAAGCAGGACCGAACCAATGGCCACGGGGATGAGGGCGCCAAAACGATCGGCCAGTTGGCCTAGCACGACCCCCCCGACTCCGAACCCGACCATGGTCAGGGTATAGGGCAGCGAGGCGCCGGCCCGGGCGACACCGAACTCGGCTTGGACCAGCGGCAAAGCCACGACGACCGACCACAGGCCAACGCCGCCGATCGTGGCGAGGAGAAGGGCCGCTGTCAGGCGCAGCCAGGCATAGCGCGACTCCACGCTCTCCTTTACAGGCCGTCCAGGTGACGTGGCGCCACGATGGTCCGGAACGTCGTGCACCCCTGGACCTGCCATGTCTCGGATCTCCTGCTGCCAAGCGCCGCGGGTGGGGCCATGGGTATGGCAGACCCGGAGCGGTTATCTCTTTGCCTGGCTTGGGCGCACGGAGCCCGACCCGACGCCTCTCAGAATGCCATCCTGACCGCTCCTCGGCGAGGGGGCGATCACCACAGGATCAGAGCACAGAGGACGTTCATGGGGCCTGAGGCAAAGTTCCTCCCCCTCTTCAGCCCCCTGGCCGCAGCACCGGCAGCACGTTTGGGCCAGTGCCGGCATCGCCCGTGAAACGGATCTCCTTCAGCAGAAAGGCGGTTGTATCGCGGATCTCGATCTCCAGCTCCCGCGCCGCGCCTAGGCCGTCTCCTTGGACCAATGCGTCCAGAATCTGTCGATGGCGGTGCGCGGCCTCGACGGGGCGCGCCATGAGTATCCATCGGGCCTCCCAGAACAACGGGCCACGCCGCAGCCACAGCCCCTCAATCATGCCCAGCAAGAGTGGCGCCTCCGCCTGGCGATAGAGGGCGAACAGGAACTCGCGATCGAGACGCAGGAATTCCTCGGCGCGCCCTGCGGTCCGATAAGTCTCATGCTCATCGACCAGCTCCGCAAGTTTCCGCAGCACGGGCGGCCCAAGGTGCGGCGTGGCCAGCCGCAGAGCCAGGGGCTCCAGCGCCGCCCGCACCTCGCTCAACTCGACGAAGGCCTGGCGGGTCAGCCGCGGTACGATGGCGGTCCCGGAGGATGTAATCACATCCAGCGCCTGTTCCGCCGCCAGTCGGCGCAGCGCGGCGCGGGCCGGCATCGGGCTGGTCCCCAACGCCGACGCAATACGGCGGATGGAGAGCTTATCGCCAGGCGCGAAAGTCCCCTCCACCAGCGCCTGACGAAGGCGACGATAAGCCTGCTCTTCCAGTGGCTGCGGCTCGGTGGGTCCTTCGGACTGAGAGCTTGAGATTTCTGTTGCTTGCATTTCGTGATCACAATAGCCTTACTTTCGGGATGGCGTTGGCGCCAGCCCGAGCCGTTATCCTTTAGCGGGAGCAACTCCGTATGACAGTTCAGACCTGCCCGAGCTCCCCTCCCAGCACGGCTACCCGCTTTTAGGGAGCGATCACATGAGCCCCGCTACCTCCCTGCGCAACAGCAATTTGGCCGCAGCACTGGCGGAGGCCCGGGCGGCCTACGCCTCAGCCCGCCCCCGCAGCGCCGAGCTGCATGCCAGGGCCGTCGAGGTCATGCCAGGCGGCAACACCCGCTCGGTGCTGACCTATGGCCCCTTTCCCACCGCCATGAGGCGCGGCGAGGATTGCCGCCTCTGGGATCTGGACGGGCGCACCTATCTCGACCTGTGCGGCGAATATACCGCTGGCCTGTTTGGCCATTCCGAGCAGCGCATCCATGCGGCGCTGCGCAACGCCCTGGAAAACGGTGTGAATTTGGCGGCGGTCGGTCAGGGCGAGGAGCGGCTGGCCCGCATGCTCTGCGCCCGCTTCCCTTCGCTGGATCGCGTGCGGTTCACCAACAGCGGGACCGAGGCCAACCTGATGGCCATCACCGCTGCGCGCGGCTTCACGGGCCGCAACACGATCATGGTGATGCGGGGCGGCTATCACGGTGGTGTCCTGACTTTCCCGCTGGCTGGCCCGAATGCGGCCACCCTGCCGCTGCCCTTCCTACTCACTTCTTATAATGACAGTGCGGAGGCCACCCGCCTGGCCCGTGCCCATGCGGAGGATCTCGCGGCGATTATCGTCGAGCCGATGCTTGGCAGCGGCGGGTGCGTTCCGGCCAACCCGGAATTCCTGAAGACCCTGCGCACCTTGGCCGATGAAACCGGCGCCGTGCTGGTGTTTGACGAGGTGATGACGTCCCGTATGTCCGCGGGCGGCATGCAGGCGCGGCTTGGGGTCACGCCGGATATGACTACCCTTGGCAAGTATATCGGCGGTGGCATGAGCTTCGGGGCGTTCGGCGGGCGTGCCGACATCATGGAGCAGTTCGATAAACGAATCCCCCATGCCGGCACCTTCAACAACAATGTGCTGACGATGGCCGCGGGTGGAGTTGCGATGGGCGAGATCTTCACCGCCCAAGCCGCTGAGGCGTTGTTCGACCGTGGCGAGAGGCTGCGGGAGCGGCTCAACACCATCACCCGCACTGCCGGCGTTCCCATGGGCTTCACCGGCCTGGGCTCGATGCTGACGGTGCATTTCCGCCAGCCCCTGCCGCAGCAGCCCTATGCGGCCACCCCGGAAGAGGAGGGGCTGCGCGAGCTGTTCTTCTTCGACATGATGGCGGCTGGCATCTACCTGGCGCGGCGCGGCATGGTGGCGCTCAGCCTGCCGGTGGGCGAGGCGGAGTTGGAGAGGTTCGCCGCGGCGGTCACTGAATTTGCCGAATCGCGCGCAGACCTGCTGCGCGGCAGCGGAGGGGACGGCTGATGCGCGCCTGGATCCTGGGTGGGCTGGTTGGGGCCATGCTTGCGGGCCTCGCCGCCCATGCGCCGGCGCTTGCCGGTCCTACGCTGGATGCGGTCAGGCGGGCAGGCGAGGTTCGTTGCGGCGTGCCGGGTGGCGTGGCCGGTGCCGCCCGCCCAGACTCACAGGGACGTTGGACCGGTTTCCACGCCGATATCTGCCGCGCTGTGGCGGCCGCCGCGCTGGGCAATGCGGAGAAGGTGCGGTTTGTTCCTGTCACCGCGCAGACCCGCTTCGCCGCGTTGCAAAGCGGCGAGGTGGATACGCTGATCTACATCACCGCCCTGACCCTCAGCCGCGATGCCACAATGGGCCTTAACCAGGTGGTGCCATATTTCTACACCGGCCAAGGCTTCCTGGTGCGGCGCAGCTTGAACATCCGCAGCCTTCCCGAACTGGACGGCGGCACCGTCTGCGCGACCCAGGGTAGTGTCATCGAGCGCAATATCGCCGACTATGCGCGCCGTGTCGGCATCCAACTGACGACCATCGCCTACGATACGGCGGCAAACGTTCTCGCCGCCTTTCTCGCAGGCCGCTGCGACGCGATCAGCAACGATACGCTGAGCCTGACGGCCAACCGACTCGCGGCGCCCAACCCGGATGACTTCGTGCTGCTTCCGGAACTCATCACCAAGGAGCCGCAAGGCGCCATGGTCAGGAACGGCGACGCGGAATGGGCGACCTTGGTGCGTTGGACCATCTTCGCCCTGATCCAGGCGGAGGAATTCGGCCTGACACGCGAGAATGTCGCTGCGGCTCGCGAGACCAGCACCGACCCTCAGGTCCGGCGTTTTCTGGGCCGGGGAGAATCGGTGGGTGCGGGCATCGGCATCGCTGATGATTGGGCCTTCCAAGTCGTCCGGCAGGTCGGCGATTACGGAACCCTCTACGAGACACACCTGGGCGAGCGGGGGCTGGGGCTGGATCGTGGCCTGAACCGCCTTTGGAATCAGGGTGGGCTGATGATGAGTTGGCTCTGGCAGTAACAGTGCGGCCGCTTCTCTGCCGCGATCACAACGGCAAGCACGGCGAATGTCGCACGTCCGGCTGCCGGGTCGGGTACGACCATCCGCTCTGCATAACTCTCGATGAATAAGCGCCTCTCAGAAGGGTGCAGTTGAGGAAACGCCGCTCGGTCCGCAGACTCTGCCGGACGCACGGCGACCACGTTGCGATCTGGGGAGATCACAGATGAATCGTCGTCGCTTCATCGCGACCGCTGCCGGCCTCGTTGCCGCCGGTGCGGCACCGCCACTTCGCGCAGCCCCCTCCCGCGCCAGGCTGCTGCGCTTCGTGCCGCAGGCCAATCTGACCGCGCTGGATCCGATCTGGACCACCGCCGCCGTCACCACCAACCATGCCTTCAACATCTTCGACACGCTCTACGGCATGGATGACGCCCTAAACGTGCGGCCACAGATGGCAGAGGGTCACACCGTCTCAGATGACGGCCTGACCTGGGAGATCCGCTTGCGCGAGGGGCTGCGCTGGCACGACGGCGAGCCGGTCCTGGCGCGCGACTGCGCGGCCAGCTTGGAACGCTGGTGCCGGCGCGACACCTTCGGCCAGTCGCTGGTCGCCCGCGTGGCGGAATGGGGCACGGCGAATGACCGCACGCTGCGCATCCGTCTGCATCGTCCCTTCCCGCTGATGCTGCAGGCGCTGGGCAAGCCCTCCTCGACGCTGCCCTTCATGATGCCGGAACGGCTGGCGAAGACCGATCCGTTCAAGCAGGTGCAGGAGATGATCGGCTCCGGGCCCTATCGCTTCCTGCCGGATGAATATGTCTCCGGCAGCCGGGTTGCTTATGCGCGCTTCGAGCAATACGTACCGCGGCAAGAAGTGCCGCAGCGTACTGCCGGCGGCAAGGTCGCGCATTTCGATCGCATCGAGTGGCATGTGATGCCAGACGCCGCGACCGCCGCAGCCGCCCTGCAGGCCGGCGAGATCGACTGGTGGGACCAGGCACATCCCGACCTGGTGCCGCTGCTGCAGCGCAGCCGCGACGTGAAGGTCGAGGTCAACGACCCCGCGGGCTATATCGGCACGCTGCGCTTCAATTGCCTGCAGCCACCCTTCAACAAGGCTGCCCTCCGCCGCGCCATCCTCTTCGCCGCCAGCCAGGAGGACTACATGCGTGCCGTGACGGCCAATGACCCCGAGCTGTTCCGCACCTGCTACTCCATGTGGCCCTGCGGCACGCCTTATGGAACCGAGGCCGGGGCCGAGCCGCTGAAGGGCGAGCGGAACCTCGACCGTGTAAAGGCCATGCTGCGCGAAGCCGGCTATCAGGGCGAACGCGTTGTCGTCATCAATCCGACCGACATGCCGAGCATGGCGCCTTTCGGGCTAGTGACCGCCGATCTGCTGCGGCGCCTGGGTATGAATGTGGAGCTGGTGGAGACCGACTGGGGGTCCGTGGTGCAGCGCCGCGCCAGCCGTGCGCCGGTCGATCAGGGAGGCTGGAGCATCTTCCACACCTGGTGGCCCGCCCTCTCCATCTATACGCCGGCGGTCAACCCGACACTGCGCGGCCAGGGCGATAAGGGCTGGTTCGGCTGGTACGAGAACGCCAAGGTCGAGCAGCTGGCGGAGCAGTGGCTCGAAGCGCCGGGCGATGCGGAGCGGGCGACTATCGCCGAGAAGATCCAGTTGGAATCCTTCCAGGAGGCACCCATCGTGCCGCTCGGCCAGTTCTTCATGCGCACCGCCTATCGGGCCGACCTCAGTGGCGTCCTGCAGGGCTCGGCGCCCTATGCCTGGAACGTGCGGCGCGGCTGAAATCCACCCCCGGACCTGAACGATCATCGAGAGGCAGACTAACATGGCGAGACTGACACGCGACGAAATGCGGGGTAAGGCGCAGACTGTCCTGGGCCTCATCGACCCGGCGGAGCTGGGCTCCACTCTGATGCATGAGCATCTGATCTGGAACATCACGCCGCCCGGTGAGCGTGACAAGCCGCTTGCGGAGGGAATGGACCTGCGCCAGTGGTGGGACCTGCAGACCCGCAGCGTGAAGAACACCTACAACTCGACGCAGCTCGATGTCGGGGTGGCGACGCGGGCAGCGGCCGAGGTGGTGCAACAGGGTGGCCGCACCATCGTCGAGCTGACCATCGGTGGCCTGATGCCGAACCCCGAGGGGCTGGCGCAGGTGGCGCGCGACAGCGGCGCACAGATCGTCATGGGCTGCGGTCACTATGTCCATGACTACCAGGACCTGGCCAATGAGCACCGCAGCGTGGACGAGTTGGCGCAGGAGATGGTGGATCAGATCCAACTCGGCGCCTGGGGCACCCCGGTGCGCGCCGGCCTGCTGGGCGAGATCGGCTGCCAGTGGCCTTGGACCGACCTGGAGAAGAAGATGCTGGCCGCGGCCTGCCTGGCACAACAGGAAACCGGCGCGGCGCTGACCATCCACCCCGCCCGCCACGAGGATCACCCCTGGATGCTCGTGGAGTTCCTGCGCGCGCATGGCGCTGACCTGTCGCGCACCATCATCGACCATATCGACCGCACCATCTTCGACGATGACCGGCTGTTCCGGCTCGCCGATGCGGGGGTGATCCTCGAATGGGATCTGTTCGGCCAGGAAAGCTGCTATTACCAGCCGAATGTCGATATCGACATGCCGAATGACGCGGGGCGCCTGCGCGACATCCGCAAGGTGATCAACCGCGGCCATGGGAATCAGATCGTCATCAGCCACGATATCTGCCATGTCGTGCAGCTGAGCGAGTGGGGCGGACATGGCTATGCCCATATCTACAAGAAGGTCATCCCGCTCATGCGCCGCCGTGGTTTCACCGAGGCGGAGATCGATGCCATCATGATCGGCACGCCACGGCGCCTGCTGACCTTCGTCTGACGCTTTGGACGGCCTGGGGTGGCGAACAGATCCCAGGCCTTTTTCTGATTTCTGTCGCCTGAGCAATCCTTAAGGCGTTGGCGCCCGTTCAGAGTGCTCATCCCGCCACTTCGGCAGCCTCCATGCCGCAGGAATACGCGCGGCGGCATCGCGGAGGGCAGCACCAATGGCGGCCTCTCGCGACGCCATCATCGCCGTGAGGCCGGTGCATTGCAGGATCATCGTCGCCGCCGCACCGGTCACCGCTGTGGCGATGCTCATGATTCCATCCAGGTACTCGCCGCGCCCAATGGCGTAGCCTAGCCCCCTTGCTTCGGTGACCAGCCGCATCACCTCCGCCTTGTCCGTCACCGTCGTGGCGGTGTGGGGTCGCAGCGTCATGGCTTGCAACACCCGCTCGGCTTCGGCAACAGGCAGCGCAGCAAGCCGGGCGCGCATCTGCGATGGCGCATCGGGTGGAAAGCGGTAGCCGATCGGCGCGCTGACCATCAACTCCGCACCCTGCTGCACCTTGTCGATGCAGGAGAAGCTGCCATCCCGGTTCACGCGGGTCAGGATGCAAGGCAGGCCGAGTTGCTGCGACAGGCGCGCCATCACGTCATGCACCACGCTTTCCGGGTCGCCGCGACGCAGCGTCACCGCCAAGTCGAGCATCAGGGCGGGAGCGAGGGCATAGCGCTGCCGCTCCGCGTCGTGCTCCGCCCAGCCCTGTGCGGTCAGAGTGCGCAGGATCTGCAGGCAATGGCTCTTCGTCAGGCCCAACTGGCCCGCCACGGCGGCGAGGCCGAGACCGGCTTCCCCCGCCCCATCCAGCAGACGGATGATCGTCAGACATTTTTCGACGGCCGGTACTCGGCCGGTGGCAGGTCCGGACGCATCAGCCTCGGCTTTGCGCATCCTGATTGGTCTCCACGCGGGCTGGACTCTGTTGACAGTCGTCGCTGATGACCAGCAAGATGATTATGCAGAACGACGTTCTCTATAGAGAACGCCGCCTCCCGACGCAAATCCATGAGGTCTGTGGGCGATGCCGTGCGGAGACTGATCAAAGGCGGCGCGGTCCTGTCGATGGATGAGGCCATCGGCTCGTTGCCGAAGGGTGACATCCTCGTGGAGGGCGATCGGATTCTGGCCCTCGGCCCGTCGCTGGATGCGGGCGGTGCCGAGCAGCTGGATGCGTCGGGCTGCCTCGTGCTGCCCGGCCTGGTCAACGCGCATCTGCACAGCTGGCAGACGGCGATGCGTGGCATCGGCGGCGATTGGGCCGGGACGGACTATTTCCGCATCGCCCACGGGCTCATCGGGCCACGCTACCGGCCCGAGGACCTGCGCATCGGTACGCTGATAGGGGCCCTGGCGCAGTTGGAAGGCGGCGTCACCACCCTGTTCGACTGGTGCCATGGCAATGCCACACCGGAACATACCGATGCCGCCCTGGACGGACTGCTGGAGAGCGGCATCCGGGCCATCTTCGGTCATGGCACGGTGAAGCCGAAGCCGAAGCCCGGCGAGATCCATTTCTCCCAGGTGCCGCATCCAGCCTCGGAGATCCGGCGCCTCCGCACCACGCGGCTGTCCGACGATGAGGCGCGGGTGACGCTCGCCGCCTGCATCCTCGGGCCGGATTACTCTACCCTGGAGGTGTGCCGCGCTGATTTCGCCATGGCGCGCGACTACGGGCTGCTCTCCTCGGCGCATGTCTGGGGCAACAGCAATCGCCTGGTCCCCGGCGGCTACCGGACACTCGCCGCCGAGGGGCTGCTCGGCCAGGACCACAATGTGGTGCACGGCACCTATATCCAGGATGATGAACTGCGCGTCATCATCGACAGCGGCGCGTCCGTCACGAGCACGGCCGCGGCGGAGCTGAAGAGCGACGCGCGCGAGCCGCTGAGCTGCCGCGTCGCGGCGATGGGCGGCGCGCCCTCCATCGCGCCGGACAGCGAGGTGCTGAACGGCGGCAGCATGCTGGACTGCATGCGCTTCGCCCTGCAGGTGCACCGCGTCTTCAACAACATGCATGAGGTGGCGCGGATCGCGGCCGGGCAGGGCGCCAGGACCGGCGCGATGGAGCTGGCGACGCCGGGAACACCGATCCAGACGATCACGCTGCGGCATGAGGAGGTGCTGCGCTGGGCGACCATCAACAATGCCAGGGCGCTGCGTCTGGACCACCGCATCGGCTCGCTGACGCCCGGCAAGCAGGCCGACCTCATCGTCGTCGGACGCGACAGCCTCGGCATGATCGGCGCGCGCGACCCTGCGCAAGCGTTGATCCAGTTCGCCCGCGCCTCGGATGTGCGGATGGTGATGGTCGGTGGTCGCATCCTGAAGCAAGATGGGCGGCTGATACACCCCGGGCTGGATGCGCTGAAGGTGGAGCTGCTGCGATCGGCCGCACGGCTGCTGGACGGCGTCGCCTGAGAGGATCCCGTTGGCCCTCTTCCGGCCGACGGCAAGTGCCATGCGGGAGCAACCCGCAGGTGGAGGGGCAGCACAGGGCATGGTGCCGGAAGGCGAGGAGCCCAGCGCTGTCATCATGTATGGGGAAGGAGATGCATTATGAAGCGGCGTTCTCTCTTGCAGGGGCTCGGCGCCGGCTCGGCGGCGCTGGCGCTGCCGGCGCGGCTGCGCGCAGCCTCGGCCACCACGCTGCGCTTCACGCCGCAGCAGGATCTGGTCACCCTCGATCCGATTCTCAGCACCGGCTACATCACCCGCAACTACGCCTACATGGTCTATGACACACTCTACGGCATGGACAGCAACTACCGCGCCACGCCGCAGATGGTCGATGGCCACCGGGTCGAGGATAACGGCCTGCGTTGGGATCTGACGCTGCGTGACGAGCTGTTCTGGCACGACGGGGAGCGCGTGCTGGCGCGGGATTGCGTCGCCAGCCTCAAGCGTTGGGGCAAGCGCGACGTGTTCGGCGGCACGCTGATGGCGAACACGGACGAGCTGTCCGCGCCGGATGACAAGACGATCCGCTTCCGCCTCAAGAAGCCGTTTCCACTGCTGCCGATCGCGCTGGGCAAGGCCGCGGTGCCGGTCTGCGCGATGATGCCGGAAAGGCTGGCCAAGACCGATCCGTTCAAGGCCGTACCGGAGGTGATCGGCAGCGGCCCGTTTCGCTTCAAGGCCGATGAGCGCGTGAGCGGCTCCATGAATGTCTACACGAAGTTCGAGCGGTATGTGCCGCGTCGGGACGGCGCGCTAGGTTGGACCTCGGGGCCCAAGGTGGTGCACTACGATCGTGTCGAATGGCGCACCATCCCGGACACCGGAACGGCAACGGCGGCCTTGCTGTCCGGCGAGCAGGACTGGCAGGAATACGCCTACCACGACCAGCTCCCGCTGCTCCGGGCGGACCGCAAGGTCACGGTGCGCACCCTGGACCCAACCGGGTTCGTCGCCATGCTGCGCCTGAACCACCTGCAGCCGCCCTTCGACAATCCTGCGATCCGGCAGGCGCTGTGGGGCGCGCTGAGTCAGAGCGACTGCATGCAGGCCATTGTCGGCGTGGACGACCCCACCCTGTTCCATGTGCCGCTCGGCTTCTTCTGCCCCAACACGCCCATGGCCTCCGAGGCGGGCCTCGAACCGCTGACCGGGCCGCGTGACCTCGGCCGTGCGCGGGAAGCGATCCGCGCCGCCGGCTACAAGGGCGAGAAGGTGGTCATCATGGCGGGCAACAACACTGCCGGCGGCATGGCGCTCGGTTATGTCACCGTGGACCTGCTGACGCGGCTCGGCATGAATGTCGAGCTCTACGCGGTGGAGTTCAACGCCATGCTGCAGCGGCGCAACCGGCGCGGCCCGGTCTCCGAGGATGGCTGGAGCGGCTTCGTCACCACCTGGTCGGGTATGGAGTGGCTGAACCCGGCTGGCCACATGGCGCTGCGCGGCGACGGCAGCTATGCCGGCTGGTCGCAGGATGCGCGTATCGAGGAATTGCGCAACGCTTGGTTCGACGCGCCGGACGAGGCAGCGCAGGCCGCCATCTGCCGTGAGATCCAGCTGGAGGCGATGCAGAACGTGCCCTTCCTTCCGCTCGGCCAGTACATGCAGCCGACGGCCTATCGCAACAGCATCACCGGTGTGCTGGACGGCTTCGCCACGTTCTGGAATGTGCGCCCCGCCTGAGGCGGCGGCAGGAGACCATGTCGATGCAGGATCTGAATGCCCTTCGGCAACACGCGCTCGATTGGATCACCGCGAACGAGCCGCGGCTCTCGGCCTTCAACGCGCGCATCTGGGCTCATGCCGAGCCAGCTTGGCGCGAGTACCGCTCGATGCGCGACTACGTGGAAATCCTCCGTGCGGAGGGATTCACAGTGGAGGAAGGCTCCGGCGACATGCCCACCGCCTTTGCCGCCAGCTGGGGGCAGGGGGAGGGGCCGGTGCTCGCCAGCTTCTCCGAGGACGACGCGGTGCCGGGCAATTCGCAGCAGGTCGTGCCCTACAAGGCGCCGCGCGAGGGGCTGCACCCTTACGCGGCTGGGCATACCGATCCGCATTCGGTGCTCGGTACCGCCGCGCTGACAGCCATCCTGGCGGCCAAGTCGGCGATGCGGGCGGGGGGCATTCCCGGCACGTTGAAGCTGTTCGGCGAGCCGGCCGAGAAGGTCTGCGGCTCCAAGCCGATCCATGCGGCCAAAGGCTACTTTGATGATCTCGATGCCGCCGTGGTCTGGCATCCCTGGCCCAGCAACACCGTCACGGGCGAGACGCATTTCGGTGCTTACTGGAGCGCCGTCATCAGCTTCGAGGCCGAGGCGCCGGAGAAGTGGGTCGATCCGACGCTGATGCCGATCGATGCCTCGCATGCCGTCGCGCGCTGCCCCGGCGCGGTGGATGCGCTCTGCCTGATGTACACCACGACGAAGTACACGAAGGAGGCGATGTTCCCGCACAGCGGCTCCTGGACCCTGAACGAGTTCATCCTCGGCGATGGCGGCGCCACCTCGGACAACCTGACGCCGCGCTTCAGCCAGATCCAGTATTCCTGGCGCTCCTCCTCGCTTGGTATCCAGGAGCAGATCTGGAAGGTGCTGGCGAACAATGCGCGGCAGGTGGCGGCGACGACCGGCTGCCGCGCTTATGTCCGCTGGGTGACGAAGACGCGGGTCGGGCTACCCAATACGGCGATGACCGAACTGACCTGGGCCAATCTTCAGGCGGTGGGGGCGCCGTCCTATTCCAAGGAGGCCCTGGAGTTCGGCCGTGCCATCCAGCGCGAACTGGGCCTGGAACCGATGGCCGATCCCTTCATCCCGAGTGTCACCCGCCTGACGCCACCCGAGGAGAACGAGGCGAAGCTGCGTGCGGGCCTGCCGCCCTGGCAGATGCATCTCTCGGCCGATGACTATGTCGAGTACTCCTGGCATTGCCCGACAGTGCGGTTGCTGGCCGCCCGGCCGCGGCTGCGCCCACCGCAGCCGGGCTATGCCTATCCGGCCTGGACCTACAACGCCTTGGGCGGGCTGCCGGCGGCGGTCGATCCGGGGATGTTCGTGGCCGGCCGCACCATGGCGCTGACCCTGCTCGACCTCGCCGCCAAGCCGGGTGCCTTGCAGGCGGCGCAGGCCGAGTTCCGCGAGCGCACCGGCGGCGGCGTGGGCGGCACGAAATGGGTCGGGCCGCTGCTGCCGGCGGATTTCAGCCCCCCGGTCGATCTTCGGTGGCCGGAGTACATTTCCACCCCGCGCGGCGAGGAATGGTGCATCCCGACGCCACGTGAAGGCACCGGTGCGGGGGAGGCCCTGTAGCCCGGGCCCTGCCCGGCGTCAGGGCTCATGAGGCAGCGGAAGCTGGTTGGGGAACGGAGGGCTTCCAGCCCAGCCTGCCATATTACTGCTAGAGCGCCGCTTCACAGAGTGTGAAGGTCTGATCCTGGTCGAGGGGGGCGGGGGCCGTTCACCAGGAGTGGCTGCTGCTTCATCGCATCTGCCGCGAGGAGCGGCAGCGCCTTCGCGCTCACGCCCACCTCGCGTAGGCGGAAGGCCAGAATCGGCGGCCAGTTCTTTCGGCATGTCGATGAAGGCGCCGGCGCATTGCCTGGCGGGAAGGTCAGCGAGGCGGGGGAAGGCATGCACGATATCCGAGGTTCCGCTCTGCATGGACCGTTCCCTGTTCTTGCTTGCCGCCGCCCCTCAGCGGGGCGGCAGGTTGAGCGGAATCTCGACGTCGAGCAGCGGCGCGTGCTGCTGCGCGCCATAGACGTCGGTGTCGCCGATATCCCCCGCCGGCACCAGGCGCGGCAGTGTCGCCTTGAAGGCGGAGGCAGTGTCGTAGGGGGTGAACAGCACGTCCTCTTCCGCCACGCCGTAGAGACGGGAGAACAGCGCGGCGGTCAGCACGCCGGTCGCCTTGACCTGCTGGTACACCGCCGGGTCCTCGAACAGGACATCGATGGTGACCATGAAGGGGCCGGCATTCTTGCTCTTGCAGATCTGCGCGATGTCACGGATGCGGGGCATGGCGTCCTCACACGGTCTCGTATTCGATCGGGAACATCTCGTACGGGTCGCGCGGGGCGACAACATGGAAGATGCTGAAGCGGAACATCGGGCCGAGCTCGATGTCGGAGGGACTGAACGGGAAGGCCATATTGCCCTCCTTGCATAGGCGGCCCGGGAAGTCGGCATGCAGCATGGAGGTGCGCGCCATCGCCAGGACGGCATTGGCGGTGTCTTGCGTCTTGCCGACGACCTCGACCACGAAGCCTAGCTCATGCGCGGTGATCTGTTGCTGGGGTTCCCAGTCCGCCATGACGCCGTTCTTGCCGTAGGTGCGCACCACCATGGTATAGTCCTCCGGCGGCACGCCGAAGGAGGCGGCCTTCATCCGGACCTTCTCGCGATGGGTCTCCAGGTAGCTGTCGATCTGGCCGATCAGCACCGGGTCGCGCGTGCCGCAGATGGTGATGGCGCGATAACCGGCGCGCTCCACCCCCTCCAGCTTCACCGTGTACTGCTCGGCCGGCGTCCAGGTCATGCCGCTGACCTTCACGGCGCGGTCGCTGATCGCCTCGAAGACGCAGGCGCTGGTGTCCAGCATGCCGCCCGGTTCGGTGTGATGGATGGGGCTGGAATTCTCGTGGAGCGCGAAGTTCGCCACCGCCAGCGGTGTCGAGCGACGGATTGGATTGGGTGGCTCGCAGACCAGGTGGTCCTCCCGTGCCCGGATAAAGATATTGTCCGGCTCCTTCGGCACGCTGGGCTCGGCGCCGCATTCCAGCATCTTGCCGGCATACCAGGCGACGGCCGGCGGGATGCCGGCGCGCATGGCCGGGCCGGCCCACTGGGCGGGGTCGCTGGAGCGCCCGGCCAGGATCACCTGCGCGCCCTCGTCCAGCGCCTGGTTGAAAGGCTCGGGCCCCATCATGCCGACGATGCGCTCGGCGCGCTCGATCCGTGCCTCGTCGAGCGGCGGCATCTTGCCGAGCGGACGGGTCTGCCCCATTCGCACCCGCTCCACCAGGGAGGGCTTGCTCTGCTCGGAGTGGATCAGCGCCATGCGGAAGGACAGGCCCTCCTCGCGTGCGATCTCGCGCACCAGCGCGGCCGTGTCCTGCAGGTGCGGCTCGCCGCCGGCACCGCCGGAGGTGCCGATGATGCAGGGAATCCGCGCCGCGACCGCCGCCTGCAGCATCAGCCGCAGGTCGCGCTTGACCGAAAGGCGCGAGGTGAAGGACTTGCCGGAGCCAAGATAATAGGGCCCGGGATCCGTGCTGCCGCCATCGCAGCCGATGAGGTGGGGTTCCCACGACATGCCGATCTTCAGCGACTCCTCGGCATAGCCATAGCCGAGGATGCCGCTCGTCGAGAGCATTCGGTACTCGTTCAAGGGGTGCTCCTGATCGCTGTGCAGCTTGGGTGGTTGTGGCTGCGGCGGCTCATCCGCGGGGCAGCAGGTTGTCGCGTGCCGCGGCTTCCCAGCGCTTGTCCTCGCGGACCAGTAGGGCGGCGAAATCGGGGCGCGTGATCGGCGCTGGATCGACCGCCAGATTGTCCATGCGCTGCTTCAGGGCGGCTGTGTCGAAGCCCTCGCTGATCGCGGCATTCATGCGGTCGGCGATGGCCGGCTCCAGCCCGGCAGGGGCGAAGAGGCCAAACCAGCCGATCATCTCGGCGCCCTTCACACCCTGTTCAGCGATGGTGGGCACCTCCGGCAGGAAGCGCGAGCGCTCCGGCGCGCTCAGCGCCAGCACCCGCACCGTGCCGGCCGCCAGCAGCGGCATGGCGGTGGCGGTACTGCCCCAGGCGGCCGGCAGATGGCCACCGGTGAGGTCGCCGAGATAGGCGCCGCTGCCGCGATAGGGCACCTCCACCATCTCGACGCCCGCCTGCCTGGCGAAGTTGTTGGCGGCAAAGGAGGATTGCGCGTCCGAGGTGCCCTGAGCGACCCCGCCCTTACGCGCCTTCGCGTCCTTCAGCAGGTCGGCGAGCGTCTGGTAGGGGCTGCCCTTGCCCGTCATCAGCACCAGCGGATAGCGGGCGAGGAGGGCGATTGGCGTGAAGTCGTCCAGCGGGTGATAGGGCAGGTGTGGCAGGATGTGCCGGTTCATCACATGCGTGCTGGTCGCCGCCACATAGGTGTAGCCATCGGGCGCGCTGCGGGCGACGCCCTCGGTGCCGACCACGCCATTGGCGCCGGCGCGGTTGTCGATGACGAAGCTCTGCCCGAACTTCTGCGCCAGCACCTCGGCGATGGAGCGGGTGGTGATGTCGGTGCCGCCGCCGGGCGCATAGGGCACGACGATGCGGACGGGCTTGCTGGGCCACTCGTCCTGCGCGCGGGCGCTGCGCAGGGCGGGCAGTGCCAGCCCGGCTGCGGCGGTGCCCAACAGGGTACGACGATTCACTCTCATGCTTCACTCCCCTTTTGTCGCTGTCATTCGGCGCGGCGGCGGTACCGCCCGCGCTCAGCCGGGCCCGAGCGGCTCGAAGACGCCGAAGCGGCCGTGGTGGTAGAGCAGCGGCCGGTCGGTCGCGCCGGCCTGCGCGGCGACCACCCGGCCGACGAAGATCGAGTGGCTGCCGTGCCGGTGCTCCGCCTCCAGCACGCAGTCGAAGCTGGCGACAGCACCGGCGAGCACCGGCGCACCATCCTCGCGCCGGGTCCAGGGCGCCTCGGCGAAGCGCTGCTCGCCCTCCGTGCCCTCGCGCCCAGCGAAGCGGTTCGCCACCGGCGCCTGCGCCTCGCCCAGGATGTTGACGGCGAAGCGGCCAGTCCGGCGGATCACCGGATGGGCGCTCGCCGTGGCGTTGACGCAGGCCAGCACCATCGGCGGCTGGTCCGTCAGCGAGCACACCGCCGTGGCCGTCAGCCCGGTGCGCGCACCGTCCTCCCCGCAGGTGACGACAGCCACGGCGCCGGCGAGCCCGCGCATGCAACGGCGGAACTCGGCCGCCTCCACGGCGGGGAGGGATGCCGTCGCGCTCATGAGGCCTGGCGGAGCTGGGTCTCGCGCCAGGCACCGGCGACCGGGCGCGGCAGGCCGAGATTCTCGCGCAGCGTCGCGCCTGCATAGTCCTTGTGGTAGAGGCCGCGCCGCTGCAGCTCGGGCACCACGTAGCGCGCGAAGTCCTCGAAGGCGCCGGGCGAGTGGGTAGCCGCGAGCACGAAGCCGTCGCAGGCGCGGCTGGTGAACCATTCCTCCATCTGGTCCGCGACCGCCTTCGGCGTGCCACAGAAGATTGGGAACTCGCCGATGGTGCCACGACCGGAGAAGTGCACGAAGTCGCGCACCGTCGGGTTCGGCTTGCCGCTAAGGGCGATGACGCGCTCGCGGAAGCCGCTCCAGGAAAGCTTCTTCAGTTCCTCGTCGGTGAACTCGGAATCCATGTCCTTGGAGCCGAAGTCGAAGTTCAGTGCCTCGGAAAGCAGCACCACCGCATCGACCGGCTTCGCGAGGGCGCGGATATACTCGCGTTTCTCCTCCGCAGCGGACTGGCTGTCGGCGACGCAGACGTAGCAGGCCGGGCAGACATTGACCTCGTCCGGGTTGCGGCCCGCGGCGACGACGGCGGCCTTCACCTCGCCATACTGCTTCTGGCCGGTGGCGAGGTTGGGATAGACGACGAAGATCACCTCGCCCCAGCGCCCGGCGAACTGCCGCCCGCGGCCGCTCTGCCCCGCCTGGATCAGCACCGGATGGCCCTGCAGCGAGCGCGGCACCGGCAGCGGCCCGCGCGAGGAGAAGTACTTTCCCTGGTGGTGGAGGGCATGCACCTTGTCCGGGTCGGCGAAGCGGCCGCTCTCCTTGTCGATGATGAGGGCACCGTCCTCCCAACTATCCCAGAGGCCGAGCACGACCTCCATGAACTCGTCGGCGCGCTCGTAGCGCAGGTCATGCGCCAGATGCTCGGTGCGGCCGAAATTGGCAGCCTCGGAATTGTTCAGGGAGGTGACCACGTTCCAGGCGGCGCGGCCCTTGGTCATCAGGTCCAGCGTGCCGAACAGGCGCGCCACGTGGAAGGGCTCGTAATAGGTGGTCGAATAGGTGACGCCGAGGCCGAGGCGGCTGGTCGCCGCACCGATCATGGTGACGATCGTCATCGGGTCCATCTTCACGACGCGCACGCCATTGGCGACGGCCTCGCGGTAGTCGTTGCCGAAGATGTCGGGCATAGCGAGGCGGTCGTCGAAGAAGGCCATGTGGAACTTGCCGTCCTCCATGACGCGGCCGAGGCGCTGGAAGTATTCCGGCGTGGTGAAATCCGTCGCGGCGGCCGGGTGGCGCCAGGAGCCGGGTGCGATCGAGCAGTTCTGCGCCTGCAGGAAGCCCACCATCTTGATCTGACGTTGCGTGCCGCTCATGGGCCGTGCCTTTCCTGTGTGCAGCCAATGGCGGGAGCGCGTACTCCTCCGCCCCGCCGCCCGGGCCACCTCCGGCCAGGCTCGGCTGACTGCTGATTCCTTCGTCGCCGCTTGGGCAGATGCGCAAACGTTCGCGCAACATAGCCGACTATAAGACTGAAGAGGGGAAGGCCGTCAACCTGATTCCCAGCCTCCTTAGCGGCTTATGAAGCCGAGGAGGCAAGTGCCGCGTGCAAACGCGTGTGCATTCGGAGTTGTGCTATAGGGGCTGCATGGACGAACTGCCTCCTCCGCCAGCGGCCCGCCGCGCCACCATCATCACGCTTTCGCGTGAAGCCGGCGTGGCTCCCTCGACCGTCTCCCGCGCGCTGAAGGGAGACACCCGGATCTCCCCGGAGACGCGCGCCCGGATCGGTCAGCTCGCCAAGCAACTCGGCTACACGCCACATGCCTCGGCGCGTACGCTCTCCTCAGGGCGCAGCGGACTGATCGGCGTGGTCATCGGCTCCTCCGCCAATCCGTTCTACACGGAGCTGCTGCATGAAGCGGTACGCCAGGCAGCGCCACTCGGTATGCGCCTGCTCATCATCCATGCGGGGTCGGGGCCGATCGAGAACAGCACTGCTGATGCCCTGCTGCAGTACCAGGTCGATGGCTGCCTGATGACGTCGGTGGAACTGCCTTCGCACGTCTCCGCCATTTGCGCCGCCAATGGCGTACCCGTCGTCATGGTGAATCGGGTTGCCCGGCTGAACTCCAGTGCCGTGACCTGCGACAATCTCTTTGGTGCCGCACAATTGGCTCGGCTGCTGCTGGAGCAGGGGCGCCGTCGCTTCGCCGTGGTGCGAACTTCCGCCTCCAGCTCGACCGGGCAGGAGCGGGAGCGCGGCTTTGTCGAGCAGGTCACCGAGGCTGGCTGCGAGTGCCCGCTCCTGTTCGACGGCCGATCCATTTACGAGGGCGGGTACGAGATGGCGCTGCAGATCGCCGCCTTGCCCGCCGCGCGGCGGCCGGAGGCGGTCTTCGCCGTCAGCGACATCATGGCCTTTGGTGTTCTCGACGGCTTCCGGCTGCGGGGAATCAGTGTGCCGCAGGATATTGCGGTCGTCGGCTTCGATGGCCTGCCGGCGGCCGCGCGCCCCTGCTATGACCTGACAACAGTGGAGCAGCCGCTGGAAGCCATGGTCAGCCGCGCCCTGAGCATGCTCCAGGCCAGGATAGGGCGTCCCTCGCTTCCCGATGAGACAGTCAGCCTGCGTGGAGCGCTGATCGTGCGCAGATCATCAGGAGCGCCTCAGTTGCGCTCGAAGTAGGTCTATGACGGGGGGCGTACCCGACTTCGGGCGAGGCGCAGAAAGGCGACCTCCGTGCAGGCGCTGCGTTATGCGACATTCCACTGTTTTCAGGCAGCGTCTCTGTGGGCCTCGGAAGGACATGCTGGTTCTCGCCTGGTCAGTCCGGCAAACTTGCCTCGGAGCTTGGCACTTCAGCCTGTGTGTGGCCGTCGAGCGCATCCCGGGCGATCGAACCGGTGCCACCGGCACCCGAAGATCGCCAGCCACGACGACCGGACGTCTTGTTCTTCACCATCGTGGCCCATGAGGAGACAAGCTTGCGACGGTGCGTCCGCTACACCGGGCACTGCGGCCTTCCTGACAACAGGCAGAGAGAAAGGGCTGACAGGCCATGCCGTGCGCTCTGCCGCGGTCCGTGATGGTCCGATAGCGCCCTGCTCCCTCTGTTCTTCAAGATTGACTACGGTCAAGTTTGTCCAGAAGATTACGCAAGTGCAGTGGAAGCAATATGAGCTGAAACAAAGCTCAATGTCGGAATGGTTCCAAAGTCTCGTCGTGCTGCGGAAGGGCAACCGGCACAACCCATCACGTAGCCCTGGCCGAACGCCGACACATCAAGCCGGAATGGAGGGCAGCCGCCTCCAGCCGCACGGCCATGACGCGCCGTGAGGCCGGGATTGGAAGCCTGACTGCCGGGAAGACCATATGAAGAGGGAGGATACTGCCATGACCGTGAGCCAAACCGAGGGTGAATACCTGACGCTGCATGAATATGTCAGCGCTGCGCGGCAGAAACTCGATAGCAACATGTGGGACTACGTGGTCGGCGGCACGGCCACGGAGACCACGCTGCTGCGCAATCGCCTCGGTTTGGATAAGCTGGCATTGCGTCCGCGGGTCCTGCGTGACATGTCCTCGATCGATCCCTCGCATAGTCTGCTTGGCAGGCAGACGCGCCTGCCATTGCTGCTGGCGCCTGTCGGAGGGCTGGAATCGCTCTGCCCTGGAGGCGGGCTGATGGTGGCCGGGGCGGCTGGAGAATTCGGGGTGCCGTTCATGCTCAGCTCGGTCGCGGACAGCAGCATGCAGGGTGTCGCCGATGCGGCAGGCGGCATCAAGATCTTCCAGCTTTATACCCGCGGCGATGCCGACTGGGTGGATGGCCAGGTGCGTAGAGCGATCGAGTACGGCTACGACGCCTTCTGCATCACGGTCGACAGCGCGGTTTACAGCCGGCGTGAACGCGACATCGCCAAGCGCTTCGCCAAGCCCTGGCGCGCCAAAAGCGGCCTGGGCGACATGGCATATCAGGCCGCCTTCAACTGGAATGACATCCGTCGTATTCGCGACAAGTTCGACATTCCGTTGATCCTGAAGGGAATCGGCACGGCGGAGGATGCGGCGCTTTGCGTGGAGGAAGGCATCCAGGTGGTCTATGTCTCCAACCATGGCGGGCGACAGCTCGACCATGCTCTGGGCACCATCGAGGTTCTGCCGGAGGTGGTGGAGGCAGTGGGCGGGCGCGCCACTATCATTGTCGATGGTGGCTTCAGCCGTGGGACCGACATCGTCAAGGCGCTGGCGCTGGGGGCCGACATGGTCGGCATTGGCCGGGCCTATTGCTATGGCCTGGCGGCTGCGGGGGCCGCCGGCATCATTGGCGTGCTGGAACTGCTGGAAGCCGAGATCATCGAATGCCTTGGCCTGCTGGGCGCGCGGACGCTGAAGGAGATCAACCGCAGCCATGTCTGCAAGGCCGAGCCGGTTTATCCGGCGCGCGTGCACAGTGCCTTTCCGCTGATGAGCCCCTTCGCCAGCGAAGACTGATCCCGGCCGGCCACGTGAAAGGCTGCGAGCAGGGCGTCGCCTGTGTTCCCTGCCTGCGATAGACGGAGGGAAATCCATGCCCCTCGCCGGAAGTCCGCACAAAGCTCGCTGACGCTCTTGGAGGAGGGAAGAAGCCTCATGCCACTGCCAGGCCGGCGCTGGCCGCAGCCATGATGGCATGCGACGCCGCTGAAAGTCAGCTACCAAGGCCGATCCATGCCATGACCGCCGTTGCACCGAATGCCCCGCCGCGCTCCTGAGACATCCCTCTACGCCACCGTGAAGCTCTACCTGGAGAGGCTTGGCTATGTGGCCAAGGGGGAGGTGTGCGGCTGTGACATCGTCGCGGTGCGGTCGGGAGAGCCTCCCCTCCTCGTCGTCACCGAGCTCAAGATGGGCTTCACCCTGGAACTCATCCTGCAGGGCGTTGATCGGCTGGCGATGGCCGATGCAGTCTGGCTGGCGGTTCGTGCATCCCGACGGGGCCGCGACCGCGATGGCCGTGTCCGGAAGCTCTGCCGTCTGCTCGGCTTCGGGCTGATGGCGGTGGACCCGTCCCGGGGGGCCGTCGAGATCCTGGCGGAGCCTGCGGCCTATCGGCCTCGCCTGAACCGCCAACGCCGTCTTGCGCTGCTGCGCGAGCACAGCCGGCGGCAAGGCGATCCCACCCTGGGCGGCTCGGCGCGCCAACCGATCATGACGGCCTATCGTCAGCAGGCCCTCGCCTGCGCGCAGGCCCTGCGGGATGGTCCCAAAAGGCCTCGTGACCTCAAGGAGGTGGCGCCCGAGGCCGGACAGATCCTGCTGCGCAACGTCTATGGCTGGTTCGAACGGGTGGAACGGGGTCTGTATCGCCTCGGCCCACAGGGGCGGCAGGCGGTCCTGCGCTGGGCTTCCCAGTCAGACGGCGGTCTCTCCTGAACAGGGGCGTCCGATTGGGTTGCCACGCGTACCGTACCTTCGCCTGGCGCCTGGCTTGAAAGCCCGTCGGGGGACGGGCGCCCGGGCCACCCGCCTCGGCCGGCCCTCTGGTCTGGCCCCAGCGTCGCGCATGTATAAAGTTACGTGGGATGCTTGATCGGCGTCCGTGCCGGACGTTAGACCTGTCGCCATGACCGGGAAAATTCGGCCAGCCCCTGCGCTGGAGGGCGTCGCCTCGGCTGAGCGCCTGTTGACCGTCCTGAGCGCCTTCCGCAAGGGCGATGGGGCTTTATCGCTGGCCGAGCTCTCGGCGCGCACCGGTCTGGTCAAGACGACGATCATGCGGCTGGCGGTTTCGCTGGAGGCGTTCGGCTACCTGTCGCGTACGCCGGAAGGGCAGTACCGGCTGGATGCGGAGTTGCTGCGCCTCGGCATGATCTACCAGCAATCCTTCCGGCTGGAGGCACATGTGATGCCGGTGCTGGAGGCGCTCGTGGAGCGCACCGGGGAGAGCGCCTCCTTCTACATCCGGCGGGGCGAGAGCCGGCTTTGCCTGTTTCGGGTGGACTCGCCGCATCGCCTGCGGCTGCATGTCCGGCCGGGTGACCGGCTGCCGATGGACACTTCCGCTATCGCGCAAGTGCTGCGGCTGTTCACCACCCCGTCGCTGCCGGCGGAAGCCGCGATGCAGGACTTCCCGCTCTACACCGCCGGGGCCAACGATCCTCATGTCGCCGGCATGGCCATGCCGGCCTTCGGGCCGGAGGAGCAGTTCGCCGGAGCCCTCTGCGTCACCGGCCCGATCACCCGGCTGACGGCAGAGGCGGCGGAGGCGGTGCGCCCCATCCTGCGCGAGGCTGCGGCCCGCCTGACCCGCAGCCTGGGCGGCCATATGCCCGAAGCCCTGTTCCGGCCACCCTCCAGTGCCGCCTGAGATATGAGCCGCCATGAGGATGGCGGGCCTCGGCCGAGACCGGACAGGCGGCACGGCTCGCCGCCTGCTCCAGCGCTTTCGCGCGCAGCGCCGGCCCCGGCATGCCCTGGGCCTCGCCGCTGCCGGTAGAAGCCCCTGCGGCTACACCCGCCGCACGTTCCAGAACTTCACGAAGCCGTCGAGCACGCCATCGATGTCGCGCCGCCAGGCCATGGGCTGGAAGATCTGCCCTGTGGGGAGGAAGGTGGCGTCCTGCCAGGCCTGGGCCTGAATCTGCTCGGCCAGCTTCTTCTGCGCAGCCGGGTCGCGCTCCTCCATCCAGGCATTGCGCAACCGCTCCGCCTCCTCGCTGGTCGGCCAGCCATACCAGCCCTTCAACCCGTTGCCGCGCGCCACGCTGGCGACCGCCGGGTCCAGGATGTTCAGGCCCGATACCATGGAAGGGAACACGCTCCAGCCGCCCTTCTCCACCGGCTCGCGTGAATTGCGGCGCTGGAACAAGGTGCCGCTGTCCATCACCTGAATATCGACATTGAGGCCGATGCGCTGGAACAGGTCGATGCCGACCTGGCCGATCGGCGCGCTGACCGGATGATCCATCGGTAGCATGAAGGCGACCTTCTCGCCCTTGTAGCCGGAGGCGGCGACGTCCTGCTTCGCGCGCGCGATGTCGGTCTTGCCGAACAGCCGGTCGAAGCCGACGTCATTGGCCATGGGCGTGCCAGGGCAGAACATGCCGAGCTTGACATGCCAGGTCTCGGGGTCGCTGCTGTAGGCCTGCATGAACTCCGACTGGTCCACCGCACCCAGAACGGCGCGGCGCAGGGCGACATTGTCGAAGGGCGGCTGAATGCAGTTGAAGCGGAGGATCGGCGTCAACCCCTGCCGATCCTTCACCTCGACGCGCAACTGCTTGTCCCGCTTGAGCAGGCCGACCAGATCGGGGGAGGGCGTCTCCCACCAGTCCGCCTCGCCGGCCTGCAGCGCGCCGGAGGCCGCCGACATGTCCGGCATGATGATCCATTCCACCCGCTCGAAATGCGCGACCTTCGGGCCGGCGGTGCCGCCCGGCACGCCGTCCGGCCGTGGCACATAGCCGTCGAACCGGGCGTAGGCGGCGCGGGCGCCGGCCATATGCTCGTCGGGCAGGAAGCGGAACGGGCCACTGCCCACCATCTCCGTCACCTGCTTCGTCGGATCGGTCTTGGCCAGCCGCTCGGGCATGATCGCGCACATGCTCGGCGAGGCCTTGGCGAGCGCCGCGGGCAGCAGGGGAAAGGGCTTCTTGAGGCGGAAGCGGATGGTCCGGTCGTCGGGCGCGTCCAACTCGTCGGTCGCCGCCATCAATGCCTGACCGAAAGAATCCCGTGAGGCCCAGCGGCGGATGCTGGCGACGCAGTCGCGCCCGGTGACGGCGCTGCCGTCATGGAACCGCAGCCCATCCCGCAGCTTCAGCATCCAGCGGCGGCCATCATCCTCGATGACATGGCCCTGCACCATCTGCGGTTGCGGCTGGAATTGCGCATCCAGGCCATAGAGCGTGTCGAACACCATGAAGGCGTGATTGCGCGTCGGCGTGGCGGTGGTGGCCACCGGGTCGAGCAGCGACAGATCCACGAAGGGAATGAACCGCAGCAAGCTGCCGCGCTGTGCCCGGGCAAGGCGCGGTATCGCGAGCGGGGCAAGCGCGGTGGCCGAGGCCGCGCCCAGGAAGTGACGTCGCAACATGGTCCGGATCCTCCTCTTGTACCCTCTTTGGGGCGCTTGATTCCTAATTCAGGCCGCTGAACCGCGAACCGCCTTCTCGGCGAGCGGTGCGCTCAGCCTGGCAACTCTTGCCCCGGCGTGGGCATCTCCGCGCGCAAGATACTCCCCGTCTCGGATTCCGTGATGAACAGGCTGCGCCGGTCCGGCCCGCCGAAGGCCAGGTTGGTGGTGGACCAGCCCGCGCAGGAGGCGATGCGCAGGAGCGGCTCCGCCCGCGGCGACAGGCGCCAGACCGTGCCGAAGCCGGCATGCGCGACCAGCAGGCAGCCTTCCTGGTCGAGGGCCAGCCCGTCCGGCCCGCTCGGCCCGCCATGCATGTGGCAGAAGATGCTGGCCTTGGTCACGCTGCCATCCGCATGCAGTGGCAGGCGCCAGATCTGGTTGGCACGGGTGACGGCGACCAGCAGGTGGCTTTCATCCGCCGAGAGCACGATGCCGTTGGGACTCGGAATGGTATCGATCAGGCAGGTCAGCCGTCCGCCCGGCTCCAGCCGCCAGACGCGGCCGGTGGGGTCCTGCAGGCCGGTCTGCCCCTGGTCGGTGAAGAAGATGTCGCCGGCCGCCGAGAAGCAGAGGTCGTTGACGCCCTTGAAGCTCTCTGAGCGCGCTGTCTCCAGCAGGGGCGTGACGGCGCCCGAGACCGGATCCAGCCGCATCAGGCCGCGCTTGTAGTCGGTGATGACGAAGCGGCCATCGGGCGCGATCTTCATGCCGTTCGGCCAGCCGTCATAGGCGGCGATTTGGTGCCACTCCCCCTGCGGCGAGACGCGGAAGATCCGGCCGAAGGGAATATCGGTGACGTAGAGCTGCCCGTGGCGGTCGAAGACCGGACCCTCCAGGAAGCTGTCCACCGGCTTGCCGGCGCGGTTGGCGTCGCTCCAGGCGGTGCGGCGCAGATCGCGGAAGCGGTCGGGCAGGCGGGAGAAAAGCGCGGCTTCAAGACGCGGCGGTGGGGCGAAGAAGCTCATGGTCTGATCCTCACTGCCGCTCGATGCCGGCGCTCTTTGCGACTGCCGCCCAGAGCTCACCTTCCTTGCGGATCAGCGTCGCGAACTCGGCGGGCGGCATGCCGCCCGGCTCCGCCGCCAGCGTGGCGAGGAAGTCCAGCATGTCCTGCTCGCGCAGCGAGGCCGCCATCTCCTTCTGGAGCCGATTGATGATCGGCTCCGGCGTGCCGCGCGGCGCGGCGAGGCCGGACCAGTTGATGATGCCGAAGCCCTTCAGCCCCGCCTCGTCGAAGGTCGGCGTATCGGGCAACGCAGCGACGCGATGGCTGCCGCTGATGGCCAGCGGCCGCAGCAGGCCCCCCTTGATGCCGCCGAGCCCCGAGCCGAGGGAGGGCATGGCCATGTCAACTTCGCCCGAGAGCGCCGCCGTCACCGCCTCGCCGCCACCCTTGTAGGGGACGTGGAACAGCTTCACGCCCGAGGCCTGCTGGAAGGCCTCGGCCGAGAGATGCAGCGAACTGCCGACGCCACCTGAACCGAAAGTGATCTTGTTCGGCTCACGCTTCGCCGCCGCGATCAGCGAGGCGAGATCCTGGTAGGGCGACTTCGCATTGACCAGCAGCAGGACAGGCGAGAAGGCACTGACGCTGATCGGCGCGAAGCCCTCCGCATGGTCGAAGGGCAGATTGTTGAACAGGTAGGGCAGCGTTGCGTAGGTGTTGTCGATCGCCAGCAGCGTCAGCCCGTCCGGGGCCGCGCGTGCCACGTCCGCCGCGCCGATGGTGCCGGTGGCGCCGGATTTGTTCTCGACGACGAAGGGCTGCCCCAGCCGCGTGGAGAGCTTCTGCGCCATGCGGCGCGCCACCACGTCCACTGCCCCGCCCGGTGCCCAGGGCACCACGATACGGACCGGGCGGGACGGGTAGGGCGCTTCGGCCAGAGCCGGGCGCGCCAGGGCTCCGGCGGCCAGGGCGGGCCCGGCGAGCAGAATACGGCGGCGCGGCAGGAGCGGGGTGGCGGAGGTCGAAGGCGGCATCAAGCGGGCTCCTCCCAGAGCGTATGACCGGTCAGGCGGGAAATTTCGAAATGACGTTGCATTTTTTCATTCGCTCCGCAAGTCTGCCGTCCGGGCCGCCGCAGGGCGGTGGATCGCTGGAGGAACACGATGGCTTTGGGCTTCAGGATTTTGCCACGCACCCGTCAGGTTTCGGCAGATTGGGTGGAGCGGTTCCGCGATCTGCCGGTGGCCAATGTCAGCGACGTCATGTCCCGCATGGCCGCCGGCGGCCCGCGCCTGCGGCCGATGCACAGCGGGGGCCAGATGGCTGGCCCAGCCCTGACGGTGAAGACGCGCCCCGGCGACAATCTCATGATCCACAAGGCCCTGGCCCTGGCCACGCCGGGCGACATTATCGTCGTCGATGGCGGTGGCGATCTCACCAACGCCCTCATCGGCGAGCTGATGCTGGCGCAGATGGTCCATCGGCGCCTGGGTGGCATCGTGATCAATGGAGCCATCCGCGACAGCGCTGCCATCGCCGCGCAGCCCTTTCCGGTCTTCGCCGCTGGCGTCACTCATCGCGGCCCCTACAAGGATGGCCCCGGCGAGATCAATGTGCCCATCGCCATCGACGGCATGGTGATCGAGCCCGGGGACCTCGTGGTGGGCGACGATGACGGCTTGCTCTGCGTGCCCTTCGGCAGCGTCGAGGCGATCCATGCCGCCGCCGCCGCAAAGCGGGCGGCGGAGCAGAAGCAGGCTGCCAACATCGCCGCCGGCAGGCACGACGCCTCCTGGGTGGACGCCACGCTGCGGCGGCTTGGCTGCGAGGGGCTGGAGTGAGCGACGGCGCGGGCAGATCCGCCATGACGCTTCCCACCGACAGTCGGCCTGTCGTCCTCATCACCGCCGCCCGGCTGGCGCCCGAAGCCATGGCGATGCTGGAACAGGCCGGGCTGAATCCGGTCTGTACGACCAGTTACCCGGGCGAGG
>DATMRU010000014.1:0-21864 GCA_035565935.1 Roseomonas sp. | reverse complement strand
GCAACCAGGTTGAGCGGCTCTGGGCACGGCTGAAAGAGTGGCGTGCCGTCGCCACACGCTACGAGAAAACCGCCCAATCCTTCCTCGGCGTCCTCTGCCTGGCCGCCTCGCTCGATTGGCTCAAGAGCTAACGAACCCTAGAAGGGTCCGGTTGCGTCAGTCGCCGTGGAGACCTGCTGATACGTTGCACCTCTGCGTGCATTTTTCAGACGGATGGCCGCTCAGCTACCACGCGCTGGCTGCTGCTTCGGCCCTGTCAAAGCTGTATGGCCGCCAGCGCGCAGGAGATGCTCGAAGGGTCCGCCTTCCTGTAAGCAACGAATGTTACGTGCGATAAGCGCATAGCGCCGCTCCAGCAAAGGGAGCGTCCAGGCGGAGGAATGCGGCGTGCAGCGCGTGTTCGGCAGCTCATGGAAGGGAAAGCGGGATGGCGCCAGCTCCGCCTCGCCGCCCCGTGGGTACCGGTACCAGACGTCAAGGAAGGCGCCGCCGATCCGCTCTTCGCGAAGAGCAGCGTAGAGGGCGGCCTCGTCGGCAACTTCGGCACGGGCTAGGTTGATCAGCAGGGCGGCGGGTCGCATGGCTGCCAGCGCCGCCACGCCGATCAGGCCGCGCGTTTGCTCCGTCAGCGGGCAACAGAGCAGCACCACATCCACCTCGGGAAGGATCCCCAGGAGGCGGAAGGTCGGGACGGTGCGATCCGCCAGCGGCTCCGGCGCACCGGTCCGTGTCACTGCAACCACCCCCATGCCGAAGGCGCGGGCACGACGCGCCACCTGCCGCCCGATATGGCCGAAGCCGATAATGGCCAGCTGCTGGCCCGCGACCTCGCCATGCAAAGGGCGCCTGGCATAGGCCGATGGCCAGGTGGCGGCATCGAGATGCGACGGCATCTCGGAGAGCCGGATGCGGTGCTCCAGCATAGCGAGCATGGCGAACTCCGCCATAGGGATCTCATGGCCATGCACGTTGCAAATCGTGCAGCCCGGCCAGACCGCGTCCAGCGCGATGCCGTCCAGCCCTGCACCGGGTACCTGTAGCAGCCGCCCCCGCCAGCGCGCGGCCTGCGCGGCGGAAAGATGCGTGGTGACCAGCACATCCGCGTCGATAGGGCCTTCCGGCGGCAGGGTTGCCATTCCGGTCACCAGGGGGCCGGCACCCAGCAATGCCTGCAAGCGTGGCGCCTGCGGGGCGTGCTGCGCAAGAACGAAGATCTTCAGCTCAGGCATCTGCGGCCTCACCAATCCACCACGGTGCCATCCTCCAGCACGGCATTGGCCGTGTGCAGCACCTCCTGCTTGAAGGGGTGGCGGGCCGCCTCCTTCTCGTCCACCTCGACGCCGAAGCCCGGGAACTGCGGCACCGGCCACCAGCCATCCTGCATCTGGACGGGCTGCCGCACCACGTCGTGATACCAGGGCACGCTTCCTGGCATAGCTTCCTGGATCACGAAGTTCGGTGTGCTGACGGCGAAATGCAGCGCGGCGATGCCGGCCAGCGGCCCATTCGGGTTGTGCGGCGCGATGCCGGCCATGGCGACCTCCGCCAGGGCGGCGATCTTGCGGGCCTCGAGAAGCCCGCCGCAATGATTGAGGTCGGGCTGGATGATATGCGCCGCGCGCGCCTGGAGCAGGTCGGCGAACTCGGCCGTGCCGACCAGCCGCTCGCCCGTGGCGATCGGGCAGCGCGCCTGTGCCACGATCTGCCGCATGCCCTCCGTATCGCCGGGCTGGATCGGTTCCTCGCAGAACAGTGGGGAGGCGGGCTCCAGCGCGCGGATGAACTGCAGCGCGGCACTCACCGTGCCCGGCCGGCCGTGAAAGTCCACCATGATCTCAACACCGTCGCCGACCGCTTCGCGCAGTGTCCCGGCCAGATTCTCGACATGCCGGACCGAGGCGGGGGAGGCGGTCTGGTGCACATAGGGAATGCATACCACCTTCAGTGCCTGGTAGCCGCGCGCCACCACCGCCTGCGCCTTCTCGACCATGGGGCCGGCATCGAAGGTCTCGTAGACCGAACTCATCTGCCCGAGGCCGAGATGGGTGTAGAGCTTCACCCTGTCGCGCACCTGCCCGCCGAGAAGCCGCCACACCGGCAGCCCCAGCGATTTGCCGAAAATGTCCCACAGGGCGTGCTCGATGCCGCTGATCGCGGTCATGCCGATAATGCCGAGCCGGTAATAGCTCTGCTTGCGGAGTACGCGGCAGATCTGCTCGATGTCGCGCGGATCCCGACCGAGGATCAGCGGCTTGAGGTCCTCCAGGGTGGCGCAGACGGCGCGGGTCTTCCAGTTCAGTGTCGCCTCGCCCCACCCCCACAGCCCGTCTTGGTCCGTCTCCACCTTCACGAAGACCCAGTTGCGCATCTCCGCGTTCACCACGGTCGCGCGGATGTCAGTGATCTTCATGTCTGTCGTTCCTCTGGCGGGTATAGTCAGGTCGAGCAAAGTCATATGGTGACCATTTGACATGCCGAGCGCAAGCGCCATAGCCTGCACCCCACAAGGTCCCGGTCTGTCACCGGCGCCGCAACAACGATGGGGAGGCTCAGATGCGCAGGAGAACGCTCGCACTCGCGGCATTGCTAGCGGTGCCGCTGCTCGGCGGCCCGGCAACGGCTCAGGAGGTGAAATCCTATCCCGCCCGGCCCGTGCGGGTGCTGGTCGGCTTCCCGCCCGGAGGCTCCACGGACATCTTCGCGCGCGCCGTCGCCGACAGCCTGTCGAAGCAGTGGGGTACGCCGGTGGTGGTGGAGAACCGCGCCGGCGCCAACGGCATCATCGCGACCGAGGCCCTGGCCCAGAGCCCGGCCGACGGCTACACGCTGATGTTCACCATCTCCTCCCACGTCACCAACCGGCCACTCTACCCCAACCTACCCTACAATCCGCTGACGGATTTCGCGCCGATCTCGCTGGTCGCGCGGGCGCCCTTCGCGCTGGTGACCAATCCCTCCTTCGGCGCGAAGTCGGTCGCCGACCTGATCCGCATGGCGAAGGAGAAGCCGCGCGGCATCGACTACGGCTCGCCCGGTACCGGCTCCAGCCAGCAACTGGCGGTTGAGCTTTTCGCCAGCATGGCCAGCATCCAGCTGAGCCACGTAGCCTACAAGGGCGGCGCGCCGGCGCTGACCGACCTGATGTCCGGCGTCATCCCGCTCTCCCTGCTCACCACGACGCAGGTCCTGCCGCAGGTGCAGGACGGCAGGGTCCGGGTGCTGGGCGTCACCTCCACCACACGCTCGCCGATGCTGCCCGACGTGCCCACCATCGCGGAAGCCGGCCTGCCCGGTTACGAGGCCGATGTCTGGTACGGCATGATCGCGCCGGCCAGCACGCCCAAGCCGATCATCGACAAGATCCAGGCTGGCATCGCCCGCGGCCTGCAGGCCGACGAAATGAAGAAGAGCTTCGCTTCCCAGGACGCCACGATCATCAACCAAGGCCCGGAAGAGTTCGCGAAGCTGATGCAGGCGGAGGACGCAAAGTGGTCGCGCCTAATCCACGAAGCCAACATCAAGGTGGAATGAAAACACGATGCCGAAGATCGCTGCAGTTGAGGTTTGCGTCGCCCGCGTGCCGCTCGACAATCCGGTCAACTTCTCCACGCGGACCGTGAAGGCGCGGGAATACTGCCTGGTGCGCGTGCGCTCCACCGACGGCACGCATGGCGTCGGCTACTGCTACGCCGTGAACAGCGCCGGCAAGCTTCTGATGGACGCGGTGACCGATGCGCTCGCGCCGCGCCTGATCGGTGAGGACAGCCACCGCGTCGAAGGGCTGTGGCGCGAGATGTACCAGGACAGCCTGCTGCTAGGTCGCGCCGGTGCCGTGACTCGCGCGCTCTCCGCCATCGACATCGCGCTCTGGGATCTGAATGCGCGGAGCGCGGGGCTGCCGCTCTACCGCCTGCTCGGCGCTACGGTGCTGGACCGCGTGCCGTGCTATGGCAGCGGCGGCTATTATCTTCCCGGCAAGAGCAACGCCGATCTCAGCGCGGAAATGGCCGCCTTCGTCGAGCAGGGCTGCCGCGCCGTGAAGATGAAGGTCGGCCGCCTGTCCCCGCGCGAGGAGGCGGCGCGCGTGCAGGCGGCGCGCGAAGCCGTCGGACCCGACGTGGAGCTGTTCCTCGACGCCAACAACGCCTGGGCCGACCTGCCGACCGCGCTGCGCTACATGCGCCCGATCGAGGAGTATGAGCCCGGCTGGATCGAGGAGCCGTTCTCGCCCGACGACATCGACAACCACGCACGGCTGGCGCGTTCGACCTCGGTGCCGGTTGCGACCGGCGAGATCGAGGCCGGACGCTGGCGCTTTCGCGAGCTGCTGGAAAAGGAGGCCGCCGCCATTCTGCAAACCGACGCCACGGTCTGCGGCGGGATCACGGAATGGCGCCGCATCACCGCCACGGCAGCGAGCTATGGCATCTCCGTCTCTCCGCATGCCTGGCACGACATCCATGTGCACCTCGTGGCCAGCGCGCCCAACGCGACCTATGTCGAGTTCATGCCGGACGACCACATCGTCAACTTCCGGCGGCTGATCGACCGACAATTGGTGCTGGAGAAGGGCGACCTGCTGCTGCCGCAGACGCCGGGCCTCGGCTTCGACTTCGAGGCGGGCGCGATCGCGCGCTACGGGGCGAAAGACCTGGGCGGCGAAGGCATCTGGCGCAGGGTGGAGTGAGGCACGGGCGGCGGCCCCTCTCTCAGGGGCCGTTCGCCTCGGCCAGCGCCGCCTGCAACCGCTGTATTCCCGCCTGGAGGTGCTGGCGCGCGGCCTCGCGCGCCGCATCGGGGTCACGCGCGGCGATGGCGTCCAGGATGCGCTGGTGCTCTCCGACCACGCCGTCCAGCGCGCCCCGGCTCAGGCTGCAACGGTGCGAAACCGTCACACCTTCGCGGAGGTACTGCTGCAGGAAGGCCGCGAAACTGGTGAACAGTTCGTTGCCCGCCGCATCGGCCACCGCCTGATGAAAGGCCAGGTCTTCCTCCACCGCCGTGCCGCCGGAGCGGATCGCGAGGGCGAAATCCTTCTGAGCGGTGCGGATCCGCCGGATCTCCGCCGGCTTGGCACGCTGCGCGGCCAGGGCGGCGGCTTCGGCTTCCGGGCCCAGCCGGAGTTCCAGGACCTTCAGCACCGAGGCAACGCTGCCGGGCGCTGCGGCTTCGATGCGGAACGGTCGGGCGGGCGGCTCCAGGACATAGGCACCCGATCCCTGCCGCGTCTCGATGATACCCTCGGAGCGGAGCCGCGCCAGACTTTCACGGATTACCGTGGGGCTCACGCCATAGAGCTGAGAAAGCTCAGTAATGGCCGGCAGGCGGTCGCCGGCGCGCAGCCCTTCCTCGGCGATGCGCCGCACCAGGGCCTCGGCCACCTGATCCGTCAACTTCGGCGGGGCGGAGACCAACCGGGCGGAGCGGGGCTGTTCAGCCGTTCGCTCCCGGAGACCACGGCCTCCTTGCGCCGCGCGGCCTTCCGTCAATGCTCGTTCCGTGGGTCTGCTCATCCGCTCGATATAGCAATGGGTTTGGCGAGGCGCCATCATCACCGCTCCAAGGCTGGAACAAGGAATCGGCGATGCTGATAACCGCAGATAAGCTCCGCGACATGCTGATGCAGACCCTGACAGCCTCGGGGGTGAGAGTGCGGAGGCGGCCATTGTTGCGGACCATCTCGTTGAGGCGGCGCTGCGTGGCCATGACAGCCATGGGCCGGGCATGCTGCCGGCCTATCTTCGCAACCGCCGCGCCGGGCGCCTGCAGGCCAACCGCCATGCACGGCAGATCGGCGGCCTGGGTGCCATGGCGACGTTCGACGGCGACATGGGCTATGGCCAGGTCGTGGCGCGGGAGGTCACCGACTGGGGCATCGGGGCGGCGCGGCAGCATGGCCTCGCGCTGGCCACCTTGCGCAACGTGCATCATGTCGGCCGCGTCGGCACCTATGGCGAGCAGGCTTGCGCGGCAGGGATAATTGCCCTTTTCTTCGTCAATGGTCTCTCCGGCGCGCCGCGCGTCGCGCCGTTCGGCGGAAGGGATGCCCGGATGGCGACCAATCCCATCTGCATGGCATTGCCAAGTTGTTGGCGCGACGGACACGTGTAGGCGGCTGACAAGAATGGCGTGGCTGTCATCAGGCGATACGCCAGCTCGTCCTCCTTAGCACGACGAGCAATCTCCAGGTCCAGGAGCTTGATTCGCTCCTCCAGCACCCCGAGTGTTCCGGCCAAAATCTGCAGGACAGGGCAGGCCGCCTCCGGAAACGGGTGTTCCGGGTCTTCTATCGCCGCGACCAGCTTGGCGACATGGGCAGGACCTTGCGCCACCACCAAGCCGAACTCGGCGAGGTGGCCGCGAAGGGCATTGATGATCTGCGTCTGCTGGCGCACCAGCAGATCGCGGGCCCGGAACACGACCGCCGCGGCCTGTGCCGCCTCGCTCGTGACCGCGACAAAGCGCATGCTGGGGCGCTGCGCGGCCTCGCAGATCGCCTCGGCATCGGCCATGTCGTTCTTCTGCCGCTTCACGAACGGCTTCACATAAGCTGGCGGGATCAGCCGCACCGCGTGGCCCAGCTTGCCGATCTCGCGTCCCCAGTGGTGAGCCCCTCCGCAGGCCTCCATCGCCACCGTGCAGGGTGGCTGGGCCGAGAAGAACTCCAGCACCTGCGCCCGTCGTAGCTTGTTGCGGAACATGACGGCTCCCGCCTCATCTGCCCCATGCGCCTGGAAAACACCCTTCGCCAGGTCCAGCCCAATGGTAGTAGCCTTGCCCACGGACGCCTCCTCTGAGTGGTGTTCAACACCTCCACTCTGGCACACCGATGCCGTCGGGGAGCGTCCACCCCATCAGAACCTACTTCAGACGCTGCTTCCATCAAGCGGCTCCATGCTCTCGGTCGGCAGAACTCCCAGCGCGGCCCAGGCTGGTAGCGTCTTGCGCTGCCACTGGATGGCCTTGTCTCGCATCAGGGCCGGTATAGCGGCCGCCAGCGCGGCGCCGGAGATGGAAGGATTGCTCAGCACAACCGCTGCTGCTGCCATTTCTTCCGCGCTCGCAGGCAGGGCGGTGCCCAGGGCTGGCGCCACCAGCCAACCTGCTGTGCCGCTGGCCACCAGCTGCCGATTCAGCGCCCAGGCCGGCGCGGGGTCGGGCAGCGGGCGCGCCACCGGATGGGCGCAACCGCTCCACAGCAGCATCTGCGCTGCTTGGTTCAACAGGGCCGGGTGAACGGGCGCGCCGGGCAGTCGCGACAGTGCCTCCAGGCTGCGTGGGCCCTGTGCCAGCGTGGTCAGCAGGGGACCAAACAACGCGGCTTCGCCCTGCACCGGACCAATGGGTGTGTCGAAGCGAAGGCTGCCGCCGCGCGGCGCACCAGGCAGCGCCGCCAGCCCCAATGCCGCCAGGGCACGCCGGTGCGGCTCGGGCGACAAGGGCTGCCCGCCGCGCATGTAGAGGTCGCGGCGCAGGCTCTGGTTGCGCGCGAGGTCGCGCGCAGTCTCAGCCAGGACAAGATCGGTGATGCCTGCCACCAGCGGCTGCGTGGCGGAGGGCAGGCAAATGGCGTCGATGTTCTCGGCTGGCGTAGCGCTGCCGAGATAGCGGCAGCCGAGGGCTGCAAACTCGGCCATGATCTCGCTCACATGAAAGGGCTGCCAATAAGGCGGCAGCAATTCATGCGCCAGGGCGCGCCTGTCCTGCCGCAGTGCCGCCTGCAGGCGATAACTCTCCTGCGGATAGGCGGCGAAGTAGCCGGCCCCCCCCGCCGCGAAGCGCGAGAGGAACCGTAGCGCGCCTTCGGCTTTCTGCCCTGAATCACCGGGGAGGCTCATGGTGTACTGGCGCACCAATGGCTGCGCGGCGGCGGCCGCAGAGAGGCCAGGATGCGTCATGTAGTGAGCATAGACGAGGCCGTTTGACCGCAGGGCGCGGCCGATAAAGGCGAACGCCGCCTGCCGCTGCGCCGGCGAGATCCAGGACAGGACGCCGTGCGTGACAATGACGTCGAAGGCGCCGAATTGCTCTGCCGGTGCGGCGGCGATTTCGGCGAAGTCTGCTTGATGAAAGGCAATGTTGCGCAGCCCGGCGGCTTCCGCCGTGCTGCGGGCCGCCTGAATCTGTGCGGGATCGGCATCGAAGGCCACGACATCCGCCGCCGGATGGCAAGCGGCCACCGCCAAGCTGTTGAGCCCGGCGCCGCAGCCCAGCTCGCACCAGCGGAACCGACCAGCGAAGTCCGGCGTCGGCTGGCCAAGGCCGCGCAGCACAGCGTCCAGCCAGGCAGGCATCATCTCCCGGTGGAACACGGCGGGATAGGGAATGTCGCTGATATAGTTATCCGTCATGGACGCGGCCCGAAATATGAAGCGCGGTATGGCCGGAGCCACGCCGCGCAACTCAGGAAAAGCAAGCGCGATCAGCGGGCGTGAATGCGCAGAACGGTGTCGCTTTCAGCTTGCCTGATGCCGGCGGACTTGTCCACGGCGAAGACCGTGCCCCGCCCGTCCGTGGAGACGTGGTTCGCGTTCGGTGCCCGGCCGAGATTGGCGACGAGCTTGCCGTCGGCGTCCAGAACGGCGACGGTCCCGCTGCCACGGACGGCGACGAAGGCTTGGCGGCGCACCGGGTCGAAGACCACGTTCAGCGGCTGCGCGCCCACCAGTGTCGTGGCGACCGCCGCGCCGGTCTCGCCATCCAGCACCACCACATTGTCGCTGCCCTGTGCGGCGACGAAGATGCGGCTCGTGCGCGGATCGTGCGAGACGCCGATGGCGCTGCGCGCGCCGGGCACCGGCAGCACCTTCTCCACCGCGTTGACGCGCGTGTTGATCACGGCGACCTCGCTTGTGGTGTTGCTGACGACATAGAGCCGGTGTGCGACAGCATCCAACGACAGGCTGGCGGCTGAGAAGGTGCCCCCCCGGACTCGGGAGGGAATCTCAATGCGCTCGGCCACATCCAGCGTTCGCGTATCGAAGACCACTACCTCAGGCTTGAAGGTGGCACTGACGAAGGCCTTGCCTGCGTCCTGTTCCACCACAATGTCACGTGCGTGGTTCACCGTTCCCGGCGCGAACTGCTTAACGAGCGACAGGTTGGATTGGCGGTAGACGGCAACCGTGTTCTGGCGCGAGTTGCTGACCCAGACCGTGTCGTTGACATCGTCCACGCCGATGCCATAGACGGCAAAGATGCCCCCATCCGCCGGGCCGCCGCCAGGGCCGCCCGCGGTGGCGCCGGCGCCCGGCTGGCGCGCCGGAGCGGGCTGCGGAGTCACGCGTGCCACCACTTCCAGCGTGTCCGGGTTCAGCCGCAGCAGCTCGGATTGCCGCACGGGCGGCCGGCCCACGGCGGAGGTGACGAAGAGCGCGTTGTTCTTGACACTGAACGCGGACTGGTAGAGGCCGCGCGCCACCTCGGCTTCCTTGGTCTCATAACCGGCTTGGTTGGAGAGCGGGATATCCGGCGAGACCTTCAGATTGGCCAGCGCCGCGCTGTAGGGACCCTGGGCAACGACGAGGATCGGGTGATTGCCGGCGACCGCGTCGGCTGGCAGGGTGATGCGGGCCTCGACCTTGCCCTCCTTGTCGGCCTTCAGCGCGCCGTTGGGCAGCGGTGCCGTGCCATAGAGCAGCGTGACCTGCTGACCCGGCCGGAAGCCCTGGCCGGAGATCGCCACTTCGCTGCCGGCCAGGATCGGCTTGCCGCGGTCGGTCGCGGAGAAGCGGATCTGCGCGCTGGCGGTGTCGTCCAGCGTGGTGAAGGGCGCCTGCGCGAGCGCCCCGCCGGCGCTGAGCAGCAGCGAGCTGGCTGCCAGCAGGCCGAGGGTCATCAACCGGGTTCGGGTTTTAAGGTGTTGCATGGGGTGGTCTCTCGTGAGGTGTGCGGCTGGCCGCTGACGCCGGACGGAAATGATGCGGGGCTGCCGCTCAGCGCTCATGGCTGGGAGGCGGCGCATGGTCAGAAGAAGGCGGTCAGGCTGACGAAATAGGCGCGCCCAGGCTCGTTGTAGGTGTTCGCGCCGGCCGCCGAGGAATTGGCCTGTCGGAACAGCTGCTCGTTGAACAGATTGCTGATGCCGGCGGTCAGGCGGGTGTTTCTGGTGAAGGTCCAGCTGCCGCTGACGTCCACCACCGAGTAGGGATCGCGCTGCCACAGCTCCGCGCCCGTATTGGCTTCGCCCGTCAGGCTGAGGGTGCGCGCCTCCTGCTTGCCATAGTGGGTCAGGCCTGCGGTGAAGGACAGATCATCGGTCGCCTGCCAGATGAGGGTGCTATTGATGGTGTATTCCGGGATCAGCGAGAGCGGCTGGCCGGTGGTCTTGTCCTTGCTTTCGATCATATAGGTGAAGTTGGTGTTCCAGGAGATGGTCTCGGTCACTGGTACCAGCAGGTTGCCTTCCACCCCCTGCACCACGGCTTCCGGCGTGTTCTCCCAACGGAAGATGCGGCCGCGGGTCGCAGTGGTGCCGACGGGGATGAGGCCCGCCACGATCTTGTCCTGGTAATCGTTGTGGAAGTAGGTCAGGCTGCTGCTGAAGCCGCCCTTATTGTAGGAGATGCCGATCTCCTTGTTCAGGCTGGTCTCGGCCTTCAGATCGTCATTGCCGATCACGTAACAGCCGGCGCCGAGGCTCGGATAGCTGACGGGGCAGCCATTGCCCATGGTGTAATAGATGTAGTTGGGGTTGGACTGGTACAGGTTCGGCGCCTTGAAGGCGCGCGCGATGCCGCCCTTGATCAAGAAACCGTCGAACAGCTCGTAGGAGGCGTTCAGCGCCGGGCTCCAGTTGGAGCCGAACTCGCTGTGGTGATCAAAGCGCACGCCCGGTGTCAGCACCAGCCGGGATGTGGCGTAGATGTTGTCCTCAACGAAGAAGGAGTAGGTCTCCGCACGGGCGCTGGGATCACGCGGGCCGTTGGAAATGCCGGGGATGGCACCGCCGCCGTTGGTGCTCTGCGTGACTGCGTGAGGATCCTTCAGGTTCTCGATGAAGATCTCGCCGCCCAACGTCAGGCGCTGTGGCACCAGCATGTCCAGCGGGATGTTGATTTCGGTATTGGCAGTGTAGTTGTTGAGGGTGGCGGTGGAATAGTCGGTCTCGGTGTTGATGCTGCCTTCGCCGCTGCCGGCTAGGCCCTCGTTCAAGCGCTTGTTGATGGTACCTTCGTAGAGCAGCAGCGTACGCATGTCCGCCCAGCCGAAGTCACCGCGATGCATCAACGAACTGGTGTAACGCTCCATCACATTGGTCTCGGCACCGTCGTTGGCCAGCTTCTCCAGCAATGCGGTCCCATTGGCGCTGACAGCGCGGTCGCCGGCGTAGATGTTGCCTTGCCGGCTGTAGCCGAGTTCCAGCTCGAGCACCTGTTCCGGCGCGAAGTCCCACCGCAGCAGGCCGTCGATGTCGCGGTTCTTCACGCCCTCGCGCCCTGCGGGCGGCACGGCGGACGCAGAGGTGGCATAATCCCTATTCAGGTCAAGACTGTCGGCATCGGTGCGGGCGATGTTGCCGTAAAGGCGGAAAGAGAAGTCCTTCATCAGCGGGCCGGAAAGGTTAAAGCCCAAACGCTTACTGCCGCCCTCGCCACCATCTTCGGGGATGTTGGTGTAGGCGGTCATGGAGCCGGAGAACTTGTCGGTCGGCGGCTTGGTGATGATGTTCACCACGCCGCCCGCCGCGCCGGAGCCGTAGCGCGCCGCGGCGGGACCGCGGATCACCTCGATGCGCTCGATCGCCTCGGCTGGCACCCAGTTGGAATCGCCGCGTGTGTTGCGCTCGCCGCTGCGGCCCATACGGACGGAATTGCGGCTGCGCACCGGCTTGCCGTCGATCAGGATCAGCGTGTTCTCCGGCCCCATGCCGCGCAGGTCGATCTGCCGGTTGTTGCCGTACTGGCCAGAGGAGGAGTTGCCGGTGAGGTTCACACCCGGCATCTGCCGTACGATTTCCGAGATATCGTTGGCCGGTGGCTGCCGCTGAATGTCCTCCTGCGTGATGATCGAGACGCCGGGAGCCTGCTTCAGCTCCTCCTCCGCCGTCGCGACGACATTCACTTCCGGCAGGATGAGAGCGGAATCCGATGCCATGGGCGGCGGCAGCACAGCGGGCGCAGGCTGTGTGGCCGCGGGCTGTGCGGTCAAGGTGAGCCCCAGCATGAGAGCGGGACGGGATGTGAAGGCGAGAAGGGAGGATCGGCGGGTCACAAGCTCACCATGATATTAAGAATCATTCGCAACTTTCGCCTAATCATTAACCTTTGGCAAGGCGGTTTGTTCGGGGTGGGCTACCACATCGCTTGCGAGCGGACGCCGGTCGCGGCGGTATAGGCCGCGCGCAAGACCTCACGCTGCGATCTGGAGGCAGTTTCCTGCGGTCAGATTCGGGAACCCTTGGCGCGGGCGTGGCGACGGGGGTGGGATCCCTCAGATGCCGCTGCGGGTGGATGTGGCTGGGCTGAAGGCGACCGCCAACAGGAGCCACTGCCCTGGCGCTCGCGGCGCTGGCCTAGCCAATGCAAGTTCTCCGACCAAGCGCTAAGATGGCGGCTGGTCCGCTACCGCGCCTCGGGCAGGATCTCGCGTGGCTCACGCCCTCAGTGGTGATCCGCCATAGCTTTACTTGAGCCCGGCGGAGAAGAGCCCGAAGGAGCGTTTGGTGGCCACGATGCTCCGGCGCTCCCGGACCAGGATCTCGAGCACCGACGCCGTGCTGTCTCACTGCGCCTGACCGTGTTGCATGGGTCGGCCTGGCGATCTGGCTGGGTTAGGATCCTAAGGGGGCGACGGCCCGTCATCCTCCAGGCGAGCCCAGCTTGCCGTTCAAGGCCAATGCCGACCGCCGTCACCGAATTCCGAAGCCGAGGTTCCGGGCGACAAACTGGGCGGAATACGATGCTGCTCTGCGCGGGCGTGGCAGTCTGACGGTGTGGTTCACGGATGCGGCGATCGCCGCCTGGAAGGCCGAGCCCCGGACCACACGGGACGGACAGCCACGCTATTCGGAGTTGGCCATCACCACGGCCCTGACGCTTCGGACCGTGTTCCGCCTGGCCTTGCGCCAGACCGACGGCCTGATCGGCTCCATCATGGCCCTGCTCGGTCTCGACCTGTCCGTGCCGGACCACAGCACCCTCAGCCGCCGGGCCGAGAAGCAGGGGAGCAGGGCACGCCGGTCATGGCGCAAGTTGCACATCGGTGTGTATGCCGACCCCGGACGGATCCTCGCGGCCGAGTTGACAGCGCACGACGTCGATGACGCCTCACAGGTCGGACCCTTGCTCGATCAGGTCTCGGACCCGATTGCCTCGTTCACGGCCGATAGCGCCTACGACCAGGACGGCGTCTACCGTGAGGTGGCGGCGCGGCACCCCGATGCTGCCGTGGTCGTCCCACCCCCTCCCGCCCCGTGCCGAGCACCACGGCCGAGACGGAGTCAACCCGGCGCGACGAGCACCTTCAGACCATCACGGAAAGCGGCCGCCTGGCGTGGTAGAAGGCGTCTGGCTACAACTGGCGTGCCCTCGTCGAGGCAGATATCGCGCGCTTCAAGCGCGTGACCGGCGGCGCACTGTACTCGCGCACGGACGAGCGCCGTGCGGCCGAGGTGGCCATCGCCGTACGCGCACTCAATCGGATGCTCGAACTCGGGCGGCCGGAGTACGTCCGCATCGCGTGATCGTGGCCTTCCCGATGGCCTACCGCGTCTGCAACCGGATCTGTGCAACGCAGTCTCGTCACCCGACAAGGAGACGCCGGGCGAGTGCCGCGTAGGACCAGCGGCGTGCTTCAGGGGCGTGAGTCCAGGTGCCCAGCACCAGTTCGTCCGCGCCGAACTCGACTGCGATGCTACGCAGACGTTGCGCTACGGCAGTGTCTGAGCCCACGATGGAGTATTGAAGTGTCTGGCTAATACGTGCCTTTTCCTCCACAGAGACTGGCTCTGCCAAGGCCTCTTCCGGTGGATACATCGGAACCCGGAAACCCCGGTCCAACATTACGCGCCAATAGGCACGCGAGGCGAAGAGGTGACGTGCTTCCTGATCGTTCGGTGCCGCGAGCACCCAGACTGACAAGGAGACGAGGGGGCTCGACAGGCGCCAACTCGGGCAGAACTCGCGCCGATAGGCGCTTATGGCGTCACCGACGAGGTGATGGTTCGAGCCGTGGGAGTAATTGAAGCAGAAAGGCAGTCCGAGCCTCGCGGCCAGGTTGGCGCCGCGCAGGGAACTGCCGAGGGTCCAGACCTCCGGCAAGTTCAGGGTTCGGGGATAGGCCTGGACTGCCTGGGGATCGGAGGAAGGCTCGGGTTCAAGCCACCCCAGTAGTTCCTCTACCAGCACGTCGAAGGGCTTGATGGCAGCGTTGCCATTCAACATCGCCTGAGTCGCCGCATTCCCACCCGGCGAGCGCCCCAGACCGAGATCGACCCGTCCCGGCGCAATGGCGCTCAGCACCCGGAACTGCTCTGCCACCTTCAGCGGCGCGTAATGGGAGAGCAGCACGCCCGCGCTGCCCACGCGGATCCGGCTCGTCGTTGCGGCGATGGCGGCGGCCAGGATCTCAGGCGCCGGGCCGACATTGGCGGGGCTGTTATGGTGCTCAGCAAGCCAGTAGCGGTGATAGCCCATGGCCTCGCAGTCATGCGCGAGAGCGATGGTGTCCTGGATCGTCTCCTCATGTGGCCGGCCAACCGTTGCCGCCGACTGATCAAGCACCGCCAGCTTCATGGAATGTCCCCATCGACGGGGATCAGTGCGGGCTGTCCTTCTACCGCGACGCGGGCGAAGCGCTGGCCGAAGGTTCGGTCGATCTCGGGCGATGCCGCGGCCACGGCCGGCGCAGCATCGAGCAGAAGGCGGCCATCGCCCAGAAGCAGCACGCGGTCCGCAAAGCGGAGCGCCAGGTTAAGGTCATGCATCACCACCAGCCCGGCCATTCCGCGCGCTCGGACGTCCTCGCACAGCGCGAACATCAGGAGGCGTTCCCGCGCGACGTCGAGATGCGCGGCCGGCTCATCTGCCAGCAGAACCGACGGCTCCCCGGCCAGGGCGCGGGCCAGCAGCACCCGTGCGCGCTCCCCTCCCGAGAGGCTTTTGATGCGCCGGCGCCAGAACCGCTCCAGACCGAAACGTTCCGCAGCTTTGAGGGCCGCCCGGGAGGAACCTGCACCGAGGGCCACGATCTCCGCTACCTCCAGATCCCAGGCGAGATCTTGGTGCTGGGCGAGATACGCCAAGCAACGGGCGCGCTCGGCCGCGCTGTAGCCGTGCAGCGGGCGGCCGTTCAGCCGCACCGACCCGTGCTTCGGGCGGTGGGTGCCCGCCAGCAGGGTAATGAGGGTCGACTTTCCTGCGCCGTTAGGGCCGATCAGTGCGACCAACTCCCCTGGCCTCAAGGTGAGGGACGCGTCATCGAGCAGGACGCGGCCGCCTCGTACCTCCCGAAGACCGCTCGCCTCGATCACCGTGCGCGCCCGATCAGGAGGAGCAGGAAGAAGGGCGCGCCGAGCAGGGCCGTGATGAGGCCCAGCGGGATCTCGGATGGCGGCAGCAGCGAGCGGGACAGGCCGTCCAGCAACGCCACCAGACCGCCGCCCAGTAGCGACGCATGCAGCAAGAGCGGCGCGTGCCGTGCCCCCACCCACCATCGAACGAGATGTGGCACGACCAACCCGACAAAGCCGAGCACGCCGCCCCAAGCCACCGTCAGGCCGGTGGCAAGCGCCCCGAGGGTCAGCGCGATACCGAGAAAACGCCCGACATCAAGGCCCATGGTCGCCGCCGTCTCCTCACCGAAGCCCAGGATGTCGAGACCCCGCGCTATCCTTAGGGCGAGCAGCAAACAGAGCGCGGTGAGCAACGCGAAGGCCAGGAGCGTGCCGCCGGTGGGCGTCTGCAAGCCGCCCAGCGTCCAGCTGAGAACCGCTCTCAGGCTGACGGATTCGTCTGAGAGCATCAGCGTCGCCATGGAGCGGATGCTTCCGAGCAGGGCGGCGACGGCAATGCCGACGAGCAACATGCCCCCGGCTTCCGCGATCCGGGCCATGCGGCAGATCCCGAGAACCAGCAGCGTAGCACCCCAGGCGCCTAGGAAGGCGAGCAGCGGCAGGCCGACCGCACTGAGGGCCGGAACGGGCGCCAGAATAGCAAAGGTGGCGCCCAGCGCGCCGCCAGCGGCGCTGCCCAGTAGGTAGGGCTCGGCGAGCGGGTTGCGGAACGCTCCCTGGAACAGCACCCCGGCGATGGAGAGGCAGGCGCCGACCAGGAAGGCCCCGAAAACCCGGGGCAGGCGCCAAGCGAAGAAGAGGGCGGCCATCGGCTCCCCCGGGTCCGTCAGGATCCGAACCAGGCGAAAAGGCGAGATCGGCTGGGCGCCGATCATGACGCCGGCGGCCACCCCCAACAGCGCGAGCCCGGCCGCGCAGGCGAGCGATCGGGCGCTCAAGCCGCGAAGGCCTCGGGGTGGATGGTCTTGGCGAGGATGGAAACCGCCTCGATCTGGCGCGGGCCCGGGATCAGCATGAACCCGCGCGGCAGCACGCTCACGCGGCCTCCCCGGACGGCGCGGAGCGTGCCCCAGCCGGAACGGGCCGCGATGGTCGCGGCGGTCCAGCCGGGATCGCTGGACAGGACCACGATCCGGTCAGGATCCGCCGCGGCGATCCCCTCCAGCGTGACCTGGGGCGGGCCGCTCAGCCCCGAGAAGATGTTGCGGCCGCCGGCCAGGCGGATGACGTCATCGGCGTAATGCCCGGCGCGCACGGTCTGGAAGGAGCCGTGGCCGGCGGCGCCGGTTTCCAGATAGACCTTCGGCGTGGGACGCCCCGCAACGGCGGCCGAGAGCCTGCCGAGTTGTTCCTCCATGGCGGCGGCGAGCCGTTCGGCCCGGGCCGGCAGGCCGAGCGCCTCGCCAAGCAGGCGAACGTTCCGCAGGATGGAGGAGAAGCGGGGATAGTCCGCGAGCAGCAGCGGCACGCCCAGGGCGATCAGCGGGCCGCGGAGCTGGGTGTCGGCGTCGGTTCCGATGGCTATGACCACCAGGTCGGGCCGCAGCGCGAACACCGCCTCGGGCGAGAAGCCCAGCAAGCCTCCAATCGACGGCTTGCCGAGAGCTTCCGGTGGATACTGCACCTTACCCCCGATCCCGATCACACGGTCGCCCGCGCCGATCGCGAAAACCGTCTCCACCATGGCCGGATAGATCGCGACAATCCGCTGCGGGGGCGCGGGCAGGTCCAGCCTGCGCCCCAGCGCGTCCGACAAGGTCGATCCGCGCGCTGATCTGCCGGAACCAAGCAGGGCGGTCCCGCCGGCGGCCAGCAGGTGGCGGCGCGTCGGCATCAGAAGCGGGCGCCGATTGTGACATAGGCGGCACGTCCCGGGCCGGCACTGCCCGCGTCCTGCCCCGAGAAATCGTCCGAGATGTAGAAGGTGTTGGCGATATTGTTGACGGTTCCCTGCACGAAGAAGCGGTCGAAATCGTATCGGATCGAGGCGTTGATGATGGTGTAAGAGGGCAACGTCTGCACCTGGGCGGCCGGTTGGTTGTCGCGCAGAGGCCGTGAGCCGATATAGTTGGCGCTGGCGTTGAGATTGAGGTCGCCGATCCGCCAGTTGGCCCCAGCCCCGGCGAAGTGACGCGGTGCCATGCGAACGGTGTTGCCAGAGAAGTCACCGATATTGGTGACGAAGCTCGTATTGCGTGCATCCTGGTAGCTGTAAGTCAGGTAGCCGCTGATCGCGTCGGTGAGCTGCGCCTGCACCTGGATCTCGGTGCCGCTGACGCGCTGCTGGGCATTGGTGAAGAGGAAGTCCTCGGGACTGACCCGGTAGGATCTCTGGGCATCCACCCGGTCCAGCCGGAAGATCGAGGCCTCGGCATAGAGGCGGCCCTCCAGGGCCTGAACCTTGATGCCGCCTTCGTAGCTTCTGGTGAACTCGGGCTGCAGCAATTGGGCGATCGTCATGCCGGACTGGGTGGAGAAGGCGGGGAACTGCGGCTTGAAGCCTTCTGTATAATTGGCGAAAATAGTAACTTGATTCTCGCTGTCGTCATAGATTCGGTAGCTTGTGCCGAACCGTGCCGTCACCCGATCCGCGTTCTGCTTAGCCGAGGCGGCGGTGTCGGAACGGTGCAAGGTTGTCTCGAAGCCGTCCCAACGCAGGCCGGTGAACAGGGCCCAGCGCCCCAATGTGTAGTCGGCGTTGACGAACAGGCTGTCGACCGACTGGTCCGCCTTCGTACGCACAATAGGGCCCCGGATGCCGCGCGGGTCGTTGCGGATGTTGGTAACCGGCGTGTTGAAGTCGGGGGCACGGTAGGTCGGCGCATTGGTGAAGCTGGGCGAATCTTGCCGCAGCGTGCCGCGCTCCGTGTTGACGCCGAAGGCCAACGCGACGTCGCCGCCGAGCGCGGCGCCGGTCCATTGGAGCATCAGCTCGTTCTGGACGGTGTCCTGGACGGTGTCGGCCTCCGAATAGCTTCTCGACACGGCGGTCGGTCCGGGGACGATGGTAAGCCCGCCCGTGGCAAATCGGCTGTAGCGGTTGATGTTGAACAACTCCCGGATCTTCCAGCCACTACCGAGATCCACTGTGATCGGCACGGCGAGCGAGCCGTACTCGCCTTCGAAACGGGAGCCGGGGATCGCATAATTGTCGCGCCGTGTGACGCCATAGGCAGGCCGACCATTAATGAGCGGGATGATCGATCCGCGGCGTGCATCCACGTCGCTGTAAAGCCCCATCGCGCCGATGGTAAGCCAATCGTTCATCCGGCGCTCAATGGAGGCTGAGACGAAGCGGACATCGCGATCCGTGCCCCGCTGAAAGCCATCTGTATGGGAGGCGCCCGCCTGGATGGCAAAGCGTCCATCCTCAAAGGGAACAGAGGCTCGTGTGCGGCTCTCGAGGAAGCCTTGCGATCCTGCGGAGAACTGCTGCTCGAAGCTCGGTGTTGAGCCGGGCGGCTGGGTGAAAATCTGTAGCACGCCACCGACGGCACCGCGCCCGTAGAGCGCCGAGCCAGGGCCCTTTACAAACTCAACACGGTCGATGTTTGCCACCGGCAGCATTGTAAGGTCCGCGGCGCCGTTCAACTGCCGAAAAGGCACGCCGTCTACCAGCACCAGAACGTCCGCGGTATCCCGGAAGCCGCGCGTGGCGATCCGGGAATAGGCGTTGCCCTGCGTCCCGAACTGCAGGCCCGGAACGGAGCGCAGCACGTCTTCCAGCATTACCGCGCCGCTCAGCTCGATCTGCTCGCGAGTGGCGATGGTTGTACTGAATGGCAGGCGCTCATCCGGCGTGGGTAGGCGGGAAGCTGTCACGTTAATGGTATCCAGGCGGATGACGCCCTCCGTCTGCTGTCCTCGGGCCACTCCGACCGTGCAAACGAGCGCGATCGTTCCACAAAGGAGGACAGAAAATCTCATGGAGGGCGACTCTCGACAGACCAGGGCTTCAAAGGGCGCGGGCGCGCACCGGCGGCTGGAGGGGACACCACCAATTCAGCAGCTGCGCTTCACGGCACAATCCGCCTAGCATGGTACATTATAACATAACAATAGGCTCTTTGCAGGTTACAATAGCCCCTCCATCTCCACCACGCGTTCCAGCGAGCGGAAGCCTGCACCGCCCGTCATGGCCGAGATGGCATCCTCGATCTCGGTTGCCTGACCGCACGCTTAGCACAGGAGGAACGCATGGACGTGGCGGGGCGCGGTCCCGCTGGTCAAGCAGCGGACAAAGGCTGGGCGTGAGGCCAGCCGATCGACCGAGCCCCGGGCCAGAAGGAAGTCGAGGGTGCGGTACAAGGTGGGAAGGCCCATCTGCCCGTCCACTCCGCCCAGCTCATGGAATAATGTCATAGGCTCCAAGGGCCGTGGGGCATTGAGTAGTACGCTCAGCATCCACCGCCAAAGAGGCGTTGGGCGCGCTCCTGCCGCACGGCAATGCGCCTCTGCAAGGGGCAAGGCCTGGTCTGTGCCGGCCGCATTGTCAGCGGGAATGCCCCATTGCGTCATAGACGATACGTTATAACATACAAGAATGGTCACCAGGATCAGCACCGCTACGGCGAGGAGGCCACCCGTCACATGCTGACCCGCTTGCTCGGGGCCGGGAAGACGGCCCTCCTCAACCGGCTGCTCCTCCGCTCGGAACTGGCGGACACAGCCGTGCTGATCAACGAATTCGGGGAGGTCGGCCTGGACCACCTCCTTGTCGAGCGGCGGGACGAGGACACCGTCCTTCTGAACCTTCTGAACGCAGGCTGCCTTTGCTGCGCCGTCCGTGGAGACCACCTGCAGGCGTTTTCCGGCCTTGCCCGCCGCATTGCTGGTGGGCAGCCGGGACGGCGCACCGTGAACGGGACCGCGGGGCTGGCCGCCCCGCCGCCCAGCCTCCACACGCTCATGACCGACCCGCACCTGCTACGGGACATCGTCCTCGACGGGGTGGTGACGCTGACCGACGCGGCGAACAGGGCCGCCACCCTGGAGGCCCAGATCGAGATGGTGAAGCAGGTCGCCGTTGCCGACAGTCTGATTCTTACCAAGACCGATATTGCCGATCCCGATGCGGCGGGTGACCTGGAAATCCGGCTCCGTCATCCGAACCCGAACGCGCCCGTGAGCGGGTCGGATCCCTACGACCTTGCGGCCCGGGGAGAGGCCGTGCTGGCCTGGCTAGGCGAAGAGGCCCGCGCGGTTGGCCGCGGCCACCATCATCATGACCATGATCACCTTCACGGGCACGACCCGAACCAGCATGACGCCCGGATCTCTGCCTTCTGCCTCTTCTTCGACCGGCTGAGCGGGCTCGCGCTCTGGCTCGAGATGATGGTCTCAACGCGTGGGGCGAACCTCTACCGGATCAGGGGCCTGCTCGACGTCGTGGGCGAGAGTCTTCCGGTTGTCCCGCATCTTGTGGCGCCCGTCCTGCACCCGACCGTCAGGCTCTCCGCCTGGCCTGACGAGAATCGCTGCTCGCGCCTGGTCTTCATCCTCCGTGACATGGCGCGGGAGAGCGTGGAGTCCAGCCTCCGCGCCTTCCTCTCCGCCATCTCCGCCCCCCTCCCGCTCCACTGATCCGCGCAAGGAACCCTCCATGTCCTCCCAATCCCCAATCCCCAATCCCCGTGACCGTGCTGACCGGCTATCTCGGCGCCGGGAAGACCACCCTGCTCAACCGCATCCTGATCGAGGAGCACGGGAAGAAGTACGCGGTGGTCATCAACGAGTTCGGCGAACTCGGCGTGGACAACGACCTTGTCGTCGATGCGGACGAGGAGGTGTTCGAGATGAACAACGGCTGCATCTGCTGCACCGTCCGCGGCGACCTCATCCGCATCATCGGCGGGCTGGTGAAGCGCAAGGCGCTGGACGGCATCATCATCGAGACGACGGGCCTCGCGGACCCTGCCCCGGTCGCCCAGACCTTCTTCGTGGACGAGGAGGTCAGGTCCCGCACCCGGCTGGACGCCATCGTCACGGTGGCTGATGCCAAGCACCTGCCGCAGCGGCTGGAGGACAGCCACGAGGCGATGGAGCAGATTGCCTTCGCGGACGTCATTTTGCTGAACAAGACCGACTTGGTATCACCCGAGGAGGTGGACGCGCTGGAGCACCGTATCCGTGGCATCAACCCCCATGCTCGGATTCACCGCACCCTGAAATCCGAGCTTCCGACCGAGGAAGTGATGGGGCGGGGCGCCTTTAGGTCCTGTTAGCTCCTGACTGCCCACCTATCTGCTGTGGAGGTAGCGGAGGGGTGAGTGGGATGGTGCTGACGGATGCGCAGTGGGCGGTGCTGGAGCCGCTGATTGAGGCCTGCCGCCCGCACCGCAAGACGCAGC
>DATMRU010000013.1:0-17497 GCA_035565935.1 Roseomonas sp. | reverse complement strand
GCCTGCATCGTCTCGGTGGGATAGGAGAGCAGGGCGGCGAGCGCCCGGTAGGTGCGGGTCATCACTCGACCTCCATCGGGGTCTTTCCCTGCGGCTGACGGGCGCCGAACAGGTTGAAGCCAGTCTTGCCGGAGCAACCGTCGCCGAAGGAGAAGCCGCAGGAGCCACGAAGCTGATAGGCGTCCTCGCCGGTCTCGCGATGCGCGGTGGGGATGACGAAGCGGTCCTCGTAGTTGGCGATGGCCATCAGCCGGTACATCTCCTCGATGTCGTTGCCGGTGAGGCCGACGCGCGCGGCGAGGCCATCGTCCAGCACGCCGTCCACGGTCTTGCTCCGCATGTAGGCGCGCATGGCCAGCATCCGCTCGAGGGCCAGCTCCACCGGCTGCGTGCGCCCGGCCGTCAGCAGATTGGCCAGGTATTCCACGGGGATGCGCAGCGATTTCACGTCCGGCAGGCCGTTGACCGCGCCGAGATCGCCCTTGGCGGCGGCGGACTGGATCGGGCTCAGCGGCGGCACGTACCAGACCATCGGCAGGGTGCGGTATTCCGGGTGCAGCGGGAAGGCGATCTTCCAGTCCATCGCCATGCGCCAGACCGGCGAGCGGCGCGCCGCCTCCAGCCAGGGCTCGGAGATGCCGTCCGCCCGCGCCTGCGCCTGCACGCGCGGGTCGAAGGGATCGAGAAAGACCTTCAGCTGCGCCTCGTAGAGGTCGCCCTCATCGGGCACGGAGGCCGTTTCCGCGATGCGGTCCGCATCGTAGAGCACCACGCCGAGATAGCGAATGCGGCCGACGCAGGTCTCGGAGCACACCGTGGGCAGCCCGGCCTCGATACGCGGGAAGCAGAAGGTGCACTTCTCCGACTTGCCGGAGGACCAGTTGTAATAGACCTTCTTGTACGGGCAGCCCGAGACGCACATGCGCCAGCCCCGGCACTTGTCCTGGTCGATCAGGACGATACCGTCCTCCTCGCGCTTGTAGATGGCGCCAGAGGGGCAGGCCGCGGCACAGGCCGGATTGAGGCAATGCTCGCAGAGCCGCGGCAGGTACATCATGAAGGTGTTCTCGAAGGCGCCGTAGATCTCCTTCTGCACGCCCTCGAAGTTGGAGTCCTGGCTGCGCTTGCTGAATTCGCCGCCCAGGATCTCCTCCCAGTTCGGACCCCACTGCACCTTCTCCATCCGTTCGCCTGATATCAGCGAACGCGGGCGGGCCGTCGGCATGGCCTTCCCCTCCGGCGCCTTCTGCAGGTGCTCGTAATCGAACGTGAAGGGCTCGTAGTAGTCGTCAATTTCGGGAAGGTCCGGATTCGCGAAAATCTTGCTCAGCACGCGCCACTTGGCGCCGATGCGCGGCTCGATCCGGCCGTCCTCGCGGCGCACCCAGCCGCCCTTCCAGCGCTTCTGGTTCTCCCAATCCTTGGGGTATCCGATGCCGGGCTTGGTCTCGACATTGTTGAACCAGGCGTATTCCACGCCCTCGCGGCTGGTCCAGACGTTCTTGCACGTCACCGAGCAGGTGTGGCAGCCGATGCATTTGTCGAGGTTCAGCACCATCGCGATCTGCGCGCGAATCTTCATCACACGGGCTCCTTCGCGGTGGTTTCCTCGAGCCAGTCGACCTTGTTCATGCGGCGGATGACGATGAACTCGTCGCGGTTGGAACCGACCGTGCCGTAGTAGTTGAAGCCATAGGACTGGTGGGCGTAGCCGCCGATCATGTGGGTCGGCTTCAGCACCGTGCGCGTGACGGAGTTGTGGATGCCGCCCCGCTTGCCCGTGATCTCGCTGCCCGGCATGTTCACGATCTTCTCCTGCGCATGGTACATCATGACCATCCCCGGGTTCACGCGCTGGGAGACGACCGCCCGGGCGACCAGGGCACCGTTGGCATTGTAGGCCTCCACCCAGTCGTTGTCGGCGATGCCTGCGCGCCGGGCGTCGTCCTCGCTGATCCAGATGACGGGGCCGCCGCGGTTCAGCGTCAGCATCAGCAGGTTGTCGGAATAGGTGCTGTGGATGCCCCATTTCTGGTGTGGGGTGATGAAGTTCAGCACGATCTCCGGATTGCCGTTGCCGTGCCGCCCCTGCACCGGCGCCACCGCCTTGGTGTCCACCGGCGGACGCCAGGTGACGAAGCTCTCGCCGAAGGCACGCATCCACAGGTGGTCCTGATAGAGCTGCTGGCGCCCGGTCAGCGTCCGCCAGGGGATCAGCTCATGGACATTCGTGTAGCCCGCGTTGTAGCAGACCTTCTCGCTTTCCAGCCCCGACCAGGTCGGCGAGGAGATGATCTTGCGCGGCTGGGCCTGCACATCGCGATAGCGGATCTTCTCGTCCTCCTTCGGTAGCGCCAGATGCGTGTGGTCACGCCCGGTGAACTTGCCCAGCGCCTCCCAGGCCTTCACCGCCACCTCGCCATTGGTCTCCGGCGCCAGGCTCAGAACGGCCTCGATGGCGTCCAGATCGGCCTCGAGCTTGGGTTGGCCATTCGCCGCCTTGCCGTTCAGCGCGCGGAGGAAGTCCACCTCATGCTGCGTGTTCCAGGAGATGCCCTTGCCGCCATTGCCGAGCTTCTCCAGCAGCGGGCCGACGGAAGTGAAGCGCTCATAAAGGCCGGGATAGTCGCGCTCCACCACCGCGACGCTCGGCATGGTGCGGCCGGGCTGCGGCGCGACGGCGCCGGTCTTCCAGTCCTGCACGTCATAGGGCTGCGCCAGCTCGCCCGCCGTGTCGTGCAGGATCGGCGTCAGCACGACATCCGTCTCCTTGCCCAGAACCTCGGGCGCCACCTCGGAGAAGGACTTCGCGATGCCCTTGTAGATCTCCCAGTCCGACCGCGCCTGCCAGGCCGGATCCACCGCCGCCGAGAGCGGATGGATGAAGGGGTGCATGTCGGAGGTGTTGAGGTCGTTCTTCTCGTACCAGGTCGCCGTCGGCAGCACGATGTCCGAGTAGACGCAGGTGGTGGACATGCGGAAGTCCAACGTCACCAGCAGGTCAAGCTTCCCCTCCGGTGCCTTGGCGTGCCAGGCGACCTCCTGCGGACGCTCGCGCCCCTCCTCGCCCAGATCCTTGCCCAGTACACCGTTGTCGGTGCCGAGCAGGTGCTTGAGGAAGTACTCGTGCCCCTTGCCGGAGGATCCCAGCAGGTTGGAGCGCCAGACGAACATATTGCGCGGCCAGTTGGCCGGATCGTCGGGGTCGTGGCAGGAGAGTTCGAGCTCTCCGGACTTCACCGCCTGCGCGACGTAATCCTTGGGCTCGAGGCCGGCAGCCCGGGCCCGGGCGGCGAGGGTCAACGGGTTCTGCTTGACCTGCGGCGCCGAAGGCAGCCAGCCCATGCGCTCGGCACGGATGTTGTAATCGATGAGGGACCCGCTCCAGTCGCCTTCGGGCGCTGTGGGAGACAGGATCTCCGATACGCCGAGCGTCTCATAGCGCCACTGGTCGGTGTGAGCGTAGAAGAACGAGGTGGCGTTCTGGTGGCGCGGCGGGCGGCTCCAGTCGAGGCCGAAGGCGATCGGCGCCCAGCCGGTCTGCGGGCGCAGCTTCTCCTGACCGACATAATGTGACCAACCGCCGCCGGACTGGCCGACGCAACCGCAGAAGACCAGGAGATTGATGATCCCCCGGTAGGCCATGTCCATGTGGTACCAGTGGTTCAGCCCCGCGCCGAGAATGACCATGGAACGGCCCTTGGTCTTCTCCGCATTGGAGGCGAACTCACGGGCGACATGGATGATCTGCTGGCGCGGTACGCCGGTGATGCGCTCGGCCCAGGCCGGCGTGAACGGCTCGTCCGCGTCATAGGAACGCGCGACATTGCCGCCACCGAAACCGCGATCCAGGCCGTAGTTGCCACAGAGCAGGTCGAAGACGGTGGCGACCAGCGTCTCGCCGTCCTTCAGCGTCATGTTGCGGACGGGAATGTTCCGCACCAGCACGTCCGGATGCTCCGTGGCCGCGAATCCGTTGGTCGCCGCACCGCCGAAATAGGGAAAGGCGACCCGTGCGGTCGGGCCATTGCCTGCCAAGGTCAGGGCCAGCGAGACCTCGGCGCCGCCGCTCTCCTTCGCCTCCAGGTTCCATTTGCCCTGCTCGCCCCAGCGGAAGCCGACCGAGCCGTTCGGCACGACGGGGTTGCCATACGCGTCGAGGGCAACGGTCTTCCAGGCCGGATTGTTGCTCTCACCCAGCCCGTCCACAAAATCCTCGGCGCGCAGCAGGCGCTCCGCCACATAGCGGTCGCCCTGACGTGCCAGGCGCACCAGCATCGGCAGGTCCGTATAGCGCCGCGCGTAGTCGTCGAAATAGGGAACCGTGCGGTCCAGGTAGAACTCACGCAGCATGACATGGCCCATGGCCAGCGCCAGCGCTGCGTCGGTGCCCTGCTTGGGGTGCAGCCAAAGATCGGCGAACTTCGTGGCCTCGGCATAGTCCGGCGAGACGACGACGCTCTTGGTCCCCTTGTAGCGGACCTCAGTATAGAAGTGGGCATCCGGCGTGCGCGTCTGCGGCACATTGGAGCCCCAGAGCATCAGATAGCCGGCATTGTACCAGTCAGCGCTCTCCGGCACGTCGGTCTGCTCGCCCCAGGTCATCGGGCTTGCGGGCGGCAGGTCGCAGTACCAGTCGTAGAAGCTCAGGCAGACGCCGCCGAGCAGCGACAGGTAACGGGCGCCGGCCGCGTAGGAGAGCATCGACATGGCCGGGATCGGCGAGAAGCCAATGACCCGGTCGGGGCCATAGGTCTTCGCCGTGTAGGCATTGGCGGCGGCGATGATCTCGTTGACTTCGTCCCAGCCTGCGCGCACGAAGCCACCCAGGCCACGCTTGCTGGTGTAGCTCGCGCGCTTCTCGGCATCCTCGACGATGGAGGCCCATGCGGCGACCGGCGTGCGGATCGCCCGCGCCTCCCGCCACAGCTTCAGCAGCCGCCCGCGCACCATCGGATGCTTCACGCGGTTGGCGGAGTAGAGATACCAGGAATAGCTGGCACCGCGGGCGCAGCCTCGAGGCTCATGATTCGGCAGATCCGGGCGCGTGCGCGGATAGTCCGTCTGCTGCGTCTCCCAGGTGACGATGCCGCCCTTGACGTAGATCTTCCACGAGCAGGAGCCGGTGCAGTTCACCCCGTGCGTGGAGCGGACGATTTTGTCGTGCTGCCAGCGCTTGCGATAGCCGTCCTCCCAAGCGCGCGGCTCATTGGTGACGACCCCATGGCCATCGGCGAAGGTGTCGACCTGCTTCTTGAAGAAGGCTAGCCGGTCGAGGAAGTGGCTCATCCCTGAATTTCCCGCGGTTGACGAGACCCTCCGGCAGGAGGAGGGCCGCGAAGCATGCCGGCAAGATGCGTGATGAAGCCGCCCCGTCACATTGATCTGCATCAAAGCCCGAATGTGACGAAGGTCTAATGGTGCGGCCCGGATCACCCCCATGAGCCCGACCGTCAGGGAGGCTCAGCGAAAGGTCTCTAGCCGGTGGAAGCCGATGTCCGTTTTGCCCCTGCCGGCCTCCATGACGCGGCGGCGCAGGTCGAAGGTTCCCAGCCGCCCACCCCGCGCGCGGCCCTGGCGGCCACGCCATGGCTGAACGCGGTCTCGCGCGAGGTCCTGGACCGGCTCGCAGGGGCGGCGGTCATGCATCGGCTGCCCGCCGGGAGCATCGTCTTCGAGCAGGCCGAAACCCCCACCTTCGCGCAGTTCCTGATCGGCGGCAGCGTCGAGTTGCTTGGTGTCCGCAGGCGGGAGGAGGCTTTCGTCGAGCTTGTCCGACCAGTCGATCTGCTGCTCCCCGCCGCTGTCCTGAACCGCCAGCCCTATCTGCTACGCGCCCGGGTGCTGAGCGAGGCCCGCCTGCTGATGGTGCAGGCCGAGGCCTTCCGCGATGCCGTGGCGGCGGATCATGCGCTATGCTTGGCGGTTCTCGCCTGCCAGGCGACCCAGTTCCGCCGCCAGATCAAGCTCGCCAAGAACGTCCGTCTCCGTTCCGCCGAGGAACGCGTGGGCTGCTACCTGCTCCAGCTGGCGGAGTCCTGTCAGCCCGGCGCGCCGGTCCGCCTTCCCATGGAGAAGCGGCTCATCGCCTCTGAGCTCGGCATGACGCGCGAGACCTTCTCGCGCTCGCTGGCCGCGGTGGCCCGCCACGGAATCCGGGTCGAGGCTGACCTCGTCACCGTCGAAAATCCGGATGCGGCGCGCGCCCGCTTTGTCCTCGATCCGCTGATCGACGGCATCGAAACCCTCAACCCTCTCCTCGCAAAGGAAGTTTGAGAATGACGACCGCTCCGGTCGCCCCAGCCGAGCAGGGCCGCGCCCTGTGGCTGTCCACTTTTGCCTTCACGGTGTGCTTCGCCGTGTGGACAATCTTCGCCATCATCGGCATCCAAATCCAGCAGGACCTGGGGCTGACCGACACCCAGTTCGGGCTGCTGGTCGGCACGCCGATCCTGGTGGGCTCGCTGCTGCGCCTCATCCTCGGCGTCTGGGCGGATCAGTATGGCGGACGGATCGTGCTCGTCCTCACCATGCTCTCGGCCGCCGCCATGACGGCGCTGCTGACCTTCGCCCATGACTACCCGACCTTCCTGCTGGCGGCGCTCGGCGTCGGCATCTCGGGCGGCTCCTTCTCCGTCGGCGTGGCCTATGTGGCGAAGTGGTTCCCGAAGGAGAAGCAGGGCACCGCGCTCGGCATCTTCGGGGCGGGCAATGTCGGCGCCGCGGTGACGAAGTTCGCCGCCCCCACCGTCATGGTGGCCTATGGCTGGCAGGCCGTCGCGCTGGTCTGGGCTGCCGCCCTGGCCCTCTCCGCGGCCGCCTTCTTCCTATTGACGAAGAACGATCCTGACATGGAGCGCCGCCGCGCTGCCGGCGTCCGGCCGGAATCGCTGGCCGCGATGCTGGCACCGCTCGGGAAGATGCAGGTCTGGCGCTTTTCGCTTTACTACTTCTTCGTGTTCGGCGGTTTCGTGGCGCTGGCCCTGTGGCTGCCGCGCTACCTGATCGGCGCCTACGGACTGGATATCAAGGCGGCGGGCATGGTCGGCGCCTTCTACTCCATTCCGGCCTCCGTCTTCCGCGCCTATGGCGGGCACCTCTCCGATCGCTACGGCGCACGGCGAGTCATGTACTGGTCGCTGCTGGTCGGCGTGGCCTGCACCTTCATCCTGTCCTATCCGCCGACCCACTACGTGATGGAGGGTATCCATGGCCCGGTCGCCTTCTCCACCCAACTCAGCCTCATCGGGTTCGTGGTGGTGGCCTTCGTGCTCGGCTTCTTCATGAGCCTGGGCAAGGCGGCGGTCTACAAGCACATCCCGATCTACTATCCCGATCGCGTCGGCGCGGTGGGCGGCATGGTGGGCCTTGTCGGTGGCCTGGGCGGTTTCGTGCTGCCGATCGCCTTCGGGGCGCTGGACGACCTGACGGGCATCCGTCAGAGCTGCTTCTGGCTGCTCTTTCTCGTCGCCGGTTCGGCCGTCCTCTGGATGCACTTCGCCATCCGGCGGATGGAGCAACGGGCGGTCGCCGCCGGCGTGCCGGCGCAGGCGCTGCCCGAACTGCCGGAGATGCAGCCCATCCACGGCCCGGCCCAGCAGGGGGCGCTCGCCGCGCGGGGAGCCATCCAGGACTGGCGCCCGGAGGACGCGGCGTTCTGGGCCGCCACCGGCTGCCGGATCGCACGCCGCAACCTCTGGATTTCCGTGCCCTGCCTGCTGCTCTCCTTCGCGGTCTGGATGGTGTGGTCGGTCGTGGTGGCGAAGCTGCCCGCCGTCGGCTTCCCCTTCAGTAACGAGCAGCTCTTCTGGCTGGCGGCGCTGCCCGGCCTTTCGGGCGCGACGCTGCGTGTCTTCTATTCCTTCATGCCGGCCATGTTCGGCGGGCGCCTCTGGACGACGCTGACCACCTGGTCGCTGGTCATCCCCGCCCTCGGCATGGGCTTCGCGGTGCAGGACGCGGCGACGCCCTACTGGATCTTCCTGGCGCTCGCGCTGCTCTGCGGCCTGGGCGGCGGCAACTTCGCCTCCTCCATGGCCAACATCTCCTTCTTCTTCCCGAAATCCGAGAAGGGCAGCGCGCTGGCTCTCAATGCGGGCCTCGGCAATCTCGGCGTCAGCGTGGTGCAGTTCGTGGTTCCGCTGGCGATCACAGCGGGCGTCTTTGGCTGGCTCGGCGGTGCGCCGCAGGCGGCGGTGCAGGGCGGCGCGCAGACCTCGCTCTGGCTGCAGAATGCCGGCTTCGTCTTCGTGCCCTTCATCGTCGCCAGTGCCTTCGCGGCCTGGTTCGGCATGGACGACATCGCCTCGATGCAGTCCTCCTTCGCCAACCAGTCCGTCATCTTCCGGCGCCGGCATAACTGGATCATGTGCTGGCTCTACACCGGCACATTCGGCTCCTTCATCGGCTTCTCGGCGGCCTTCCCGCTGCTGGCCAAGGTGCTCTTCCCCGAGGTCAACGCGCTGTCCTACGCCTTCCTGGGCCCTTTGGTCGGCGCGCTGGCGCGGGCGCTGGCCGGGAAGCCCAGCGACCGCTTCGGCGGCGGCCGCATCACCCTCTGGGTGTTCGTGGCCATGAGCCTGGGCACCTTGGGCATCCTCTATGCCATCGGCATGAAGGGCAGCCCGACCGCCTTTCCGGCCTTCTTCGCCAGCTTCATATTCCTGTTCGCCGCCAGCGGCGTCGGTAATGCCTCCACGTTCCAGATGATTCCGGCGATTATGCGCAAGGAAGTGGCACGGCTGAATCCGGGCCGTCCGGCCGCCGATCTCGTCAGGCAGTCCGATAAGGAGTCGGCAGCGATCATCGGCTTCACGTCGGCGATCGCGGCCTACGGGGCCTTCTTCATTCCGAAGTCCTTCGGCAGTTCAATCGCCGCCACTGGCGGTGCAGAACTCGCACTCTACGGCTTCCTTGCCTTCTATGTCAGTTGCATCGCCATCACCTGGTGGTTCTACACGCGCCGGGGCGGGCTGCTGCATGACGTGGAACAGAGAGGCGGCAAGGGCGCTGCGGTCATTTCTCCGGCAGAGTAACGCTGGGACTTAAAGCATCTAACGGAACCTGCTGAGCGGCGTTGATCGGGCATCGCGAAGACCCTTGTCCCGATGACTTCTGGGTGGCGATCGAGGCGCTGCTGCTGCCCGAGCGGCCTAAGCGAAAGACGGTCGCCCCCGGTTGCCGGACCGCGCAGCCCTGACCGGCATTGTCTTCGTGCTGACCACCGGCACGCCGTGGGAGCGGCTGCCCGTGGAGATGGGCTGCTGGTCGGGAATGACCTGCTGGCGCCGGCTACGGGACTGGCAGATGGCCGGTGTGTGGAGCCTCCTGCACGGGGTGCTGCTGGAGCGCCTTCAAGCGGCGGAAGCCATCGACTGGTCGCGAGTTGCACTCGCAACACCAGCGTCGCCGCCAAAAGGGGGACACGGAGGTCGGGCCGAACCCGACGGATCGCGGCAGGCCGGGCACCAAGCGCCACCTCGTCACAGACACCCACGGCACGCCGTTGGGCCTGACGCTGAGCGGTGCCAACCGCCGTGATAGCCGAATGCTCGTGCCCACCCTGGATACCGTGCCGCGCGTTCGGATTGGCGGCTAGGGCCGTCGCCGCCGCAGGTCGCGCAAGCTACACGCCGACAAGGCCGAGGATCATCGCCGCTGCCGCCAGGAGTGCCACGCCCGTGGCATCACCCCGCGGATTGCCCGGCACGGTTCAACAGAGCACGGGCGGTCCGGGCGCATTTCGGCCTGACGCCGCGACACTACCTGTCCGGCGAGACGGACCGGGTGGACCAGATCAGCAAGCAGGGCGACGGTCTCGCCCGTCAGGCACGCTATGAAGCCGCCAACGTCCTGCTCGCCCGGACCAGCCGCTGGTCCTCGCTCAAGACCTGGGGCATGGCCCTGGCACCTCCAGCGACATGCCGGCGTCTACCGAGCGGATCGCGGGCGGGTCGTTGATGCCATTGCCGAGAAAGCCCGCCGTGTGACCGCGCCCTACAATGCCCGGATGATCCAGGTCTTCTGATCCGGGGCGACCCGCGCGAAGAGGTTGGCGGCGGCCGGGGCAGCGGGCGCGCCGACTCAGTACTCATGACATTCTGGCACCATCTAGCCTTACCTGGACGTCCTCAACGGACGCTAGCATTACAGTTGCGTTTTCTGATGGCCTCTGAATCCATGGAGAACCATGGTTCGGAGATCATGGATGGCGGGCGCTTCGATCGAGACGATGCTGGAGCTCTGGGCGTCGTCGCTGTGCGAGGTCAAGGCGCGGATACGACCACTGCTCACCCAAGCACGGGTGGCGGCGTCCGCGGGGTTGTTCCTGGACGGCCTGCTGGGGCCTGAGCGTCGCAAGACCGGCTGGATGCGGGCCGAGGTGGCGGGTGATCCCGGACCCTGGCGGCAGCAGGCCCTTCACGGCCGCGGGCGCTGGGACGCCGATGCGCTGCGCGACCTCGTGCGGGACTACGTGGTTGAGCATTTCGCCGCCGAGGATGCGGTGCTGGTGATCGACGAGACCGGCTTCCTCAAGCAGGGCAACAAGACCTCCTGCGGTGTGGGGCGGCAGTACACGGGGTCCGCGGGCAAGATCACCAACTGCCAGATCGGCGTGTTCGCGGCCTATGTGTCGCGGCACGGACACGCCTTCATCGACCGCGCGCTCTACCTGCCCAAGCGCTGGACGGATGATCCGGCCCGTATGGCCGCGGCCCACGTTCCTCCTGGAACCGGCTTCCTGACCAAGCCTGCCATGGCGCTCGGCATGATCGAGCGGGCCATCACCGCGGGCGTACCCTTTGGCTGGGTCGCAGCCGACAGCGTCTATGGCGTCGGCGACATCGAGATGGCGCTGCGCCGTGCGGGCAAGGGCTATGTGCTTGGGGTCAACGCGACGGCGTCCTTCAATTCCTGGATGGGCAAGCTCGAGGCCGCAGGAACGGCAGAGAGCATCGCCAGGGCTCTCGATCCTGCCGCCTGGCAGCGCTTGTCGGCAGGTCCAGGCACGAAAGGCGAGCGCCTGCACGACTGGGCGTATCTGGAACTGGCGGACCTGGAAGCTGATGAGTTCGGCCCAGCCGGAAAGGGTCTGTGGACGCGCGGCCTGCTGACCCGTCGCCACATCGCTGACGGTGAGATGGCTTATTTCACCACCTGGTGCCGGGCTGGGATGCCGATCCAGATGCTTGCCACTGTCGAGGGGCATCGCTGGGCCATCGAGGACAGCTTCGAGGCCGCCAAGAATGAACTCGGCCTGACGCACAACGAAACCCGTTCCTGGCACGGCTGGCATCGCCACGTGTCGCTGGCGATGCTGGCCTTCGCAATGCTGGCGGTGATCCGGCATCACGCCAATCAGCCGACACCCCAAAAAACACGGAAGCGGCCCCAGGTATCCCAGACCTCATCCGCTGGTCGATCCAGGAAATCCGCCGCATAGCCATCCGCCTCGCGCAACGACGGATCCAGCCCGCCACCATCATCGCCTGGTCGCTCTGGCGTAGAGCCCATCAGGCTGCCGCAAAAACCGCGCACATTAGACGAAAAACGCAACTGTAATATTAGCGCCCGCGGCGGGGCCAGAGGGCCAGCACCAGCAGCAGCAGGCAGGTGGCGAGAATGCCAAGCATGGCCTGGACGACCGGAAAGTTCCCGGCCTCACGCGAAAGCATGCTGGCCGCGATGCCACCGCCCGCGGCCAGCATAAGGCGGATGAGAAGGCCCATCGCGTTCAGGCCGCTTCCTCGTCCGCCTGCTCCTCCAGCGCGTCCCGGTTCAGGATGCGCAGGTGGTGCGGGCCGTGATTGACGATCAGCCGGCGCTTGCGCAGGCCGGTCAGCACGCGGCTCACCGTCTCCGCCGTCAGGCCGAGGTAATCGGCGATATCGTAGCGGGACATCGGCAGCGCGACGATGCCGTCCTGCTGCGGGCCACGTTCGGCGAGGTCGAGCAGGAAGGCCGCCACGCGCTCCCCGGCGGTGCGACGGCCGAGGATGATGAAGCGGTCCTGCGCCGCCGCCAGGGTTTCCAGCGTGTAGGTTTGCCAGGATTGCGCGGCGGCGGGCTCCTGGCCCAGCCAGGCCTGCAGGTCCCGCCGCGCGAAGGCCATCACCACCACATCCGTGACCGCCTCGGCGGAGAAGCGGCGGCGGCCGATGGCATCCAAGCCGAAGATCTCCCCAGCCAGGGCGAATTGCGCGATCAGCCGGCGGCCATCCGGCAGCAGGCGGCAGGTGCGGATGGTGCCGGAGAGAACTTGGTAGACATGGTCTGCCTCCTGGCCTTCGGCATAGATCTCGGCGCCGCGTTCGAAGCGCAGCAGGCGCCCGGGCATGCGGTGGCTGGGCGCCTCGGCCAAGCCTTGCAGCGGGAAGGGGCAGGCCGGGGCGAAGTGGCCGCCGCGGGCCGCGGAGATCATCTGCATCGGCTGGGTCCTTTTCTGCGGTGCTCCTGCTGGTTAGCCCGCTGCCGATGCCGCCGGGAATTCGGGAAAAACCCCATACGCAGTTCTACGTAAGGGGTGCCGCTACGTAGAACTCCCGAATGGCTGGCCGGGGAATCCAGGCCCAGATTGACGGGGTGAGACGAAGGCCGGAACCCGCCTTTTGTCCATCGCAGACGGCCCCGCCGGACCGGCGCGGCGCAGCCCGATCGGAGGAAGCCGGATCCATCATGACCGGGAGCGAGGTTTTCCCCGCCAAGGCTGCCAGCCCTGTCTCCTGCGATGCGCCGCTGGTGCTTGTCGTCAGCTCGGATGTCGCGGTGGAGCGCTCCCTGGTGCTGTTGCTGGAGGCGGAGGGGATCAGCACGTGCTCCTTCAGCTCCGCCGCCGCGCTGCTGGCGGCGCTGCCCGCGCTGGCCCCCCGCTTGGCCGCCAGCCGCCATTGCCTACTGGTGGAGGAGTGGCTGCCCGGCAGCGAGGGCGGGCTGGAGTTGGCCGGTCGGCTGGCGGCCGGCGGGCTCGGCATGCCGGCAGTCGTGTTGAAGCGCAGCCTGCGCCCGACCGGCCCGCGCCGCCCGGGTGGGCTGCCCGGCGGCGTCACCTTCGCCGACCCTTTCCACATGGATGCGTTGCTGCAGGACATCCGCCGGGCGCTGCGGCCGCGTGGGCTGCGCGGCGGACGGCCTAGGTAGGGAACCCATACAACTTTCTGACTTGGTTGGCGTTTTTACCTCCTGAGTGGGTTTGATCGGCTCAGGAGGCACTCATGGCGCGGTTGTTTTGGCTGTCGGAGGAGGCCTGGAAGGCCATTGAGCCGCACCTGCCACGCGGCAGGCCGGGCAAGCCCCGCGTGGACGACCGCCGGGTGATCAGCGGCATCCTGCACGTGCTAAAGACCAGCTGCCGCTGGCGCGATGTACCCGCGGAGTACGGCCCGCCGACCACGGTCTATAACCGCTTCAACAGGTGGTCGCAGCGGGGTCTTTGGCAGCGCCTGTTCGCCAGGATGGCGGCCTCCGGCGAGGTGCCGGAGGAACTCAGCCTCGACAGCTCGCATGTGAAGGCACATCGCTCGGCGGCGGGTGGAAAAGAGGGGAGTGGACGCAGGCGGTCGGCCGCTCGCGCGGCGGCCGCACCTCGAAAATCCATTGCCTGGCCGGTGATCACGGCCGACCGATCGCCTTCGCACTGACGCCAGGCAACATCGCCGATATCAGCCTGGCCCTGCCGTTGCTCGGGGCCGTGGCCGCACCCAAGCGCCTGTTCGCCGACAAAGCCTACGACGCCGACAGCCTGCGCCACTGGCTGAAGGCGTACCGCATCCAGGCGGTCATTCCTTCTACCGCCAGCCGCACCAAGCCCTACCCACTCAACCGGTGCGCTGATCGACGCCGCAACCGCATTGAGCGCCTGTTCGGCCGCCTCAAGAACTGGCGAAGGCTGACCACCCGCTACGACCGGTTGGCTCAGAACTTCCTCGCCGCGCTCGCCCTCATCGCTGCCGTGACCGAGTGGATCTAAATGAGTCCCCTACCTAGCACTACCTTGGCAGATTAGGTTTGAGTGATCTGCTGAAAAGCTTGTCGCAGTGAGGACATCGTGCCGGTCCTGGCGAGGCGAGGGATTGCACGATCGCCTTGCGGACGGCAGGCAGGCTTGGCTGGGGTGGTGGGCCGCTGATCCTTTTTTCCCCCTTTCGCCTCAGCGAGGCGGCGGTGCTGGAGGAAGGCATAGGCGATCATAGTCATCAGCGCGTGCCGGTGCAGCCCGGCTCATGATTGCCCTTCGAAGTGATCAAGGCCGAGTTCTTCCTTGAGCTGCTGATGGGCCTGCTCACAGATCCAGCGTGCCTTGATAGTGGCGGCCAGGGCTTTCAGTGAGGTCTCCGGCGGCAGGTTGGAGAGGTAATACTTCTGTTCGCCATTGGCGCGGCGCTCGCCGACCAGCCAGGCTTCTTCGCCCGGCATGTGCTGGCCGCCCATGTCACGGATCCGCTGTGGCGGCCCATCGGCTATCCTCACGCGGAGCGCGGCAAAGCGGGCGCGCAAACGGCCCTTGGTACCCTGCCGCCAACTGACGGAACGCCAGGAGGCTTCCGTCAGGATCTTCTCCGCAGCCATGCATTTGTGGTCTGGAATGGCATGCTGTCGCGGTCTGCCGCGCCCGGCGACGGGAAAGATCAGCCCGACATCGGCCGGATAGACCTTCTGATGCCGCGGAATGCCGACCGCCCACCGCAGGCCACGCTGGCTCAGGGCTTGGCGGAATGGCGCACTCAGGCCATAGCCGGCATCGGCCACCACGCAGCCAAACTGCGTACCCGCCGCTCTGATCCGGTCGATCTCCTCAAGCGCGATCTCCGGCTTGGTCCGAAAGCTCTGACGAGCGGCAGGAACCCGCGCCCGCTTGAGCCGTGCCGGATCGTCGATCCAACTCTCTAGCAGGAACAGGCGCAGCCCGACGGCCACCGGCACCTCGCGGCTGGCCAAGGTCGCCGAGACCAGCGTCTGACAATTGGCGTTCTTGCCCAGCGCCGAGGCGTATTGCGGTGCCACGCCGACAGAGTGGCTGCCCTTCTTGGGCAGGGCCGTGTCATCATCACAAGGATAGCCTTGCGGCCGCCGACCATTCGATCGGCCTGGGGCAGTAGCTCCGCCTCCAGGGGGCTGCGTCCCACACGCCGTCTGCCACGAAGTGGTGCAGCTGATCATAGGCACCCGGGGTCACCCACTCGGCCATGGGCTGGACGCTCTTGCGATCACCAGGGCCAATCAGGCCCGTGATGTAGAGGAGGCACATCCGCCGGCGGGCCTTGTACCCCAGCCGCTCCAGGAACGGTTCAAGCCAACACGCGAGATCCGCGTGCCACTCCGCCGCATGATCCATGCCGGGTCTCCATCACCGGCTCCCCATGAATCACGCCATTTCTCCAGCGGGAATCCCTCATCCCTATCGCCGGGCAGAATCTGCCAAGGTAGTGCTAGCCTTCCGCCGGCGGCTCCCGCCCCGCGCCGGCCATCTCCGCCCAGACCGAAAGCCGCACCGCCTCCGCCAGGCTGCCCACGCCCAGACGCGCCATCAGCCGCAGGCGGTGTACCTCCACCGTGCGCGGGCTGATACTCAGCTCATGCGCGATCACCTTGCTCGGCTTGCCCTGCATGGCGAGGTCCAGCACCTCGCGCTCCCGCGGGGAGAGGGTAGCGACCAAGGCGGCGGCCTGCGCCACCTCCGGCCGCAGCCGGCCTTCCGCCTCGCCGTCGCGCTCCGGGCGGGAGGAAGAGACCGGCAGCGCCAGGGCAACGCGGATGATGGTGTGCAGCGCCTCGTCCTCGAGGGGCTTCTCGATGAAGTCGAAGGCGCCGTCTTTCATGGCGCGCACGGCCATCGAGACATCGCCATGCGCGGTCATGACGATGATGGGGCGGCGGAAGCCCTGCCCGCGCAGCCGGCGCAGCAATTCTAGCCCGTCCATCCCGGGCATGCGCACGTCGGTCAGCACGCAGCCCGGCGTCTCCGCCAGCCCGGGCAGGGCGTCCAGGAAGGTCAGAGCCGAGCCATGTGTTTCCACCGCCAGGCCGAAGGAGGCGAGCAGAGTGGAGACGGCCCAGGCGACATCCTCGTCATCGTCGATGACGTGCACCGTGCCAGGGCTTTCGGGCGCTGGGCCCATAACTGCCTCCTCAGGCTGCCGTGTCCGGCGGTGCCGCCGGCAGGGTGAAGCGGAACACCGTGCCGCCGCCGGCATTGGGTTCCGCCCAGAGCCGCCCGCCATGCGCCTCGACGATCGAGCGGCAGATGGAGAGCCCGACGCCCATGCCGCCGGGCTTGGTGGAGATGAAGGGTTCGAAGAGCCGGCCCGCCACCACCGGAGCGAGGCCCGGGCCGGTATCGACGATGGCCAGCTCCACCTCCTCCGCCCCGCGCGGGGCGGCGGTGACGCTGAGCGCGCGGCGCGGCTGGTCCTCTTCCTCCACCATGGCCTCGATGGCATTGCGGATTAGGTTCAGCAGCACCTGCTGGATCTGGATGCGGTCCACCAGCACCGGCGGCAGGTCGGGCGCCAGATGGAAGGCCACCTGCACCCCATGCTGCCGGGCGCCCACCAGCGCCAACGCGCTGGCTTCCTCGATCAGTCCGGGCAGCCGTTCCAGCTCCCGGTTGGCCTCGCCCTTTGTAACGAATTCGCGCAGGCGCCGCACGATCTGCCCGGCGCGGAGCGACTGGCCGACAGCGCGTTCCATCGCCTCCACCGCGCGGGGAGGCAGGGCGGCGGCCTCCTGCTCCCCGGTTTGCAGCATCCGCAGCCCCGCCTTCACGGAGCTAGCGATGGCGGTCAGCGGCTGGTTCAGCTCATGCGCCAGTGCCGAGGCCATCTCCCCCGCAGCGCTGACGCGGGAGACGTGCAGCAATTCGGATTGCAGGGTCTGCACGCGCCGCTCGGCCTCCTGCCGCTCGGTCAGGTCACGCACGAAGCCGGTGAACAGGCGGCGGCCGGCCGTGCGCACCTCGCCCACCGTCAGCTCCATGGGAAAGGTGGAGCCGTCCCGCCGCTGACCGTTCACCACCCGGCCGATGCCGATGATCCGCCGCTCCCCGGTGGCATGGTAGCGGGCGAGGTAATCGTCATGCCGCTCCCGGTCCGGGCTGGGCATCAGCATGGACACGTTGCGGCCCACGGCTTCCCCGGCCCGCCAGCCGAACAGCCGCTCGGCGGCGGAGCTGAAGGAGATGATGAGGCCGCGCTCTTCGATCACCACCATGGCGTCCGGCACTGTCTCCAGAATGGAGCGGAGCTGCGCCTCGCTCTCCGCCAGGGCTTGGCGGTCGCGGTTGCGTTCGGTGATGTCGACCCAGGCGGTGTAGAGTAGGGTTTGCGCGCCGATAGTGATGCGCTCCGCCCGCATCAGCACGTCTAGGTCCTGTTAGCTCCTGACTGCCCACCTATCTGCTGTGGAGGTAGCGGAGGGGTGAGTGGGATGGTGCTGACGGATGCGCAGTGGGCGGTGCTGGAGCCGCTGATTGAGGCCTGCCGCCCGCACCGCAAGACGCAGC
>DATMRU010000012.1:0-13920 GCA_035565935.1 Roseomonas sp. | reverse complement strand
ACATCTGGCTGCTCGGCCTGTCCTTCATCGAGGTCGCCTCGATCGCCGCGGCGGTGGAACTGATCGTCGGCGTGCTGAAATGCCGCCCGCCGGGCATGCGGATCAACATGATCCCGCTCTATTGCTGGTACGTGCTGATCGTCGCGGGGATGATCCTCTTCGCCTTCCCGCCGCTGATCGCCGGCGACATCCTGTTCGAGCTGGAGCGGCTGGCCAACTGGCCTTTCTTCGACCCGCAGCGCGGCGGCGACCCGGTGCTGTGGCAGCACCTGTTCTGGATCTTCGGCCACCCGGAGGTCTACATCGTCTTCCTGCCCTCGATCGCGCTGATGGCGATGATCATCCCGACCTTCGCGCGGCGGCCGATCGTCGGCTATTCCTGGATCGTGCTGGCGGCGGTGGGCACGGGCTTCCTCAGCTTCGGGCTCTGGGTGCACCACATGTTCACCGTCGGCCTGCCCGCCATCTCGATCGGCTTCTTCTCCGCCGCCTCGACGGCGGTGGCGATCCCGACGGGGGTGCAGATCTTCGTCTTCATCGCCACCATGCTGGCGGGGCGGATGGTCGCCTCCACGCCGATGCTCTTCGCCGCCGGGTCGCTCGCCATCTTCGTGCTCGGCGGGCTGACCGGGGTGATGGTGGCGATCGCGCCCTTCGACTGGCAGGCGCATGACAGCTACTTCGTCGTCGCGCACCTGCACTATGTGCTGATCGGCGGCATGCTGATGCCGCTCTTCGCCGGCGCCTACTACTATTTCCCGCTGATGGCGGCCCGCAAGCTCTCGGACCGGCTCGGCCGCTGGGTGTTCTGGTTGATGTTCCTGGGCTTCAATATCGCCTTCCTGCCGATGCATTTCAGCGGGCTGCGCGGCATGCCCCGGCGCATCTTCACCTATCCCGGCGGCATGGGGCTGGACTGGCTCAATCTCGTCTCCTCCATCGGCGCGGCGATCTTCGCCAGCGGCGTGCTGCTCTTCGCCTGGGATGCCCTCTGGGGCTGGCGCCACCGCGCGGTGCCGCCGCGCAATCCCTGGGGCGCCGGCACGCTGGAATGGCTGAACCCGCTGCCGGGGCCGACCTATGGCGTGCGCAGCGTGCCGGAAATCACGTCGCGCTACCCGCTCTGGGATGATCCCGAGATCATGCGCCGGGTGGATGAGGGGCGCGAATACCTGTCGGATGCCGAGGAGGGGCTGCGCGAGACGCTGGTGACCTCGGTGTTGGATGCCAAGCCGATCCAGTGCCTGCGCGTCCCTGGCAACAGCTTCCTGCCGATGCTGGCCGCGCTGCTGACCGGCGCCGTCTTCATCCTGACCACCTTCCATCTCTATTGGACCGGGCTGGCCTTCGGGGTGGCGGCGCTCTTCGCCATCCTGGCCTGGCTGTGGACGGGCACCTCCCTGATTCCGGAGAAGGCAGAGAAGGATATCGGGAAGGGTACCCGGCTGCCGCTCTATGCCTCCGGCCCGCATTCGGTGGGCTGGTGGGCGATGTTCATCACCATGACCGGCGACATGACCGCCTTCGCCAGCCTGATCTTCGCCTATTTCTATTACTGGACCATCCTGCCGGTCTTCCCGCCGCTCGATGCCGCCGGCGCACCGCTGGGGCCGGGACTGTTCTGGCCCGCCCTCGCCTTCGCGGCGAGCATGACGGCCTGGGGCCTGATGCTCTGGGCGCGCCGCTGCAACACGGCGGGGCGCCCGGGCGGGCTGCGGCTGGCGCTCCTGCTCTCCGCCCTCTTCGCCGCCGGCAGCGCGGCGGCGATGCTGATGGGCCCCTGGGAGGCCGGGCTGGACCCGGAAAGCCATTCCTATCCCGCCGCCGTCTGGGTGCTGCTGATCTGGGCAGCGGTGCATTACGGCGTCGGGATCATCATGCAGCTCTACGCGCTGGCCCGCAGCCTGGCGGGAAAGCTGACACGGGAGCACGACATCGATATCCGCAACATCATGCTCTACTGGCACTTCGCAGCTATCACCGGGCACGTCACGCTGGTCACCGTGGCGCTCTTCCCGCTGGTCGGGTGAGGGGGCGGCCATGCTGATCTTCAACCGCAAGCACGCCGATCTCTGGACCCTGCTGGCGCCGCCGGCGATCTGGGCAATCCACTTCCTGGTCTGCTACGTCGCCGCCGCCATCGCCTGCGCCAAGGCGGCGGACATCTTCGCCAGCCTGCACCTGCTGCGCATCATCATCCTGATCGTCACCCTGCTGGCGCTGGGGCTGATCACGACGGCGGGGCTGCAGGCGCGGCGCCACTGGGGCTTCGGCACGGATGATCCGCCCTACGAGCAGCCGACCGCGGAAGTGCGCCAGCATTTCCTCGGCTATGCCACGCTGCTGCTCTGTGCCCTCAGCTTCGTCAGCGTGATCTTCGTCGCGCTGCCGGCGCTGACCATCACGGATTGCCGCTGATGGCCGGGGCCGCGCCATCGCTCACTCTGCCATTGGCGGCGCTGGTCCTGGCGCTGGTCTGGGGCGGGCCGCTGCTGCTGGTCTTCGACCGTTCCTTCACCGGCCATATGGTGATGCATATGGGCGTGGTGGCGGTGGCGGCGCCGCTGCTGGCGATCGGCCTCGGCGGCACCCGCTTCGACCCGACGCGGCGCTTCCCCCATCTGCTCGGCCCGGTGATCGCCTCCGGGCTGGAGTTCATCGCCATCTGGGGCTGGCACGCGCCGGGGCCGCACGCGGCGGCGCGCGGCGCTTTCCCCATGCTTGTGCTGGAGCAGGGCAGCTTCCTGCTCGCGGCGCTGCTGGTCTGGCTCTCCTGCCTTGGCGCCGGGGAAGCCGATCGCCGCCCCCGCCAGGCCGCCGGCATCATCGGCCTGCTGCTGACCTCGATGCACATGACGCTGCTCGGTGCGCTGATCGCCCTCGCGCCGCGCCTGCTCTACGACCATCCGGCCTGCCTTGGCCTGACGCAGCTGGAAGACCAGTCGCTCGGCGGCGTGGTGATGTTGCTGGCCGGCGGCGGCGCCTATCTGGCCGGCGGCCTCTGGCTGGCGGCGCGGCTGTTGCAGGATCCCGCCGAGGAGGCTGCCCGATGACCATCCGCCTCACCCTGCGCCGTTCCCTGCTCGGGCTGGGGGTGCTGCTGCTGGCGGGGCTGCTCTTCGCCTGGTCGGGGGTGATGACCGTGGGGGCCAGCAGCGGCCACTGGCCGGTGACGGAGTGGTTCCTGCACTGGGTGATGCGCAGCTCCGTCCGCACCGATGCCCTGACGGTCGGCGCGCCACCGGACCTGTCGGACCCGGCCCTGCTGGCCCGCGGCGCCGGGCATTACGCGACCGGCTGCGCCCCCTGCCATGGCGCGCCGGGGCAGCCGCAGAACCCGGTGGTCCAGCAAAGTCTGCCGCCGCCGCCGCCGCTGGTGCAGGAGCCGGGCGACTGGACGCCGGCCGAACGCTTCCGCATCGTGCAGCACGGCGTGCGCTACAGCGGCATGCCCGCCTGGATCATCCCCGAGCGCGAGGACGAGGTCTGGGCCATGGTCGCCTTCCTGGAGGCCATGCCGCAGATGGCGCCGGAGACCTATCGCCGCCTCGCCTATGGCCCGGAAGCGGAGGGGGAGGACCAGGCCGCCGGGGCTGCCGGCCTCCATGGCCTCGCGCGCGAGGAAATGGCGGATTGTGCGCGCTGCCACGGCTTCGACGGGCGCGGGCGCGATAATGACGCCTTTCCCGTCCTCTCCGGCCAGAGCGAGACCTACCTCGCGCAGGCGCTGGCCGCCTTCGCGGAGGGGCGGCGGCACAGCGGCTTCATGCAGCCCCCCGCCGCGCGCACCGATGCGGCAGCCCGGCGCGAGATCGCTGCCCATTACGCACGGCAGCCCGCCTTTCCGGTGCCGCAGGAGGCCGATCCAGCGCTGCTGGAGGCGGGAGAGCGCATCGCGCGCGAGGGCCTGCCGGATGAGGGCGTGCCGGCCTGCCTCTCCTGCCATGGTGCCGCCGCACTGGCGCGCAACCCGGCCTATCCGCGGCTGCATGGGCAACATGCCGGCTACCTGGAGAACCAGCTCGCGTTGTGGCGCGCGCGTGAGCGCGGCGGTGGGCCTTTCGCGGAGCTGATGGCGACCATCGCCGCGCGGCTGACGCCGGAGCAGGCCCGTGCGGCCGCCGCCTGGTTCGCCACACGGCAGGCCGTGCCGGAATAGGGAGGATCGGGCGGCTCTCTCCCCGGCGAGGCGTCGCTCAGTGCTTGCGCAAGCAGCCGCGCATGAACTCCTTGCGCGGCGCGCCGGAGAGGCTCTGGCTGCGCGCCGTGGCGTTGCAGCTGCGCATCCTCTCGTACTGGGCGAGCTGCGCGGGGGAGGGCTGACGCTTCGCCTTGGCGGCGCGCGGCGCCTCGGCCGCTTTGCTATCTTGTGGCGCGCTGCGCGCCAGGGCAGGGGTGGAACAGGCCAGGGCCAGGCTGGCCAGCAGGACCGGAAGCGACTTCAAGGCGACATTCTCCGTCGGGATAACGGTTGTATAGCCGGTCCCTATCATCGCTTCACGCGGGAATGTTCTGGAGAGAAAGCCAGGGGCCAAAAGCAAGGAACCCGGCCTCTTGCGAAGCCGGGTTCCTGGGAATTGGTGGAGCCAATCGGAATCGAACCGACGACCTCTTGAATGCCATTCAAGCGCTCTCCCAACTGAGCTATGGCCCCCCGGGGAAAGTGGCCGGGGTATAACGGCGGGGCCGGAGGCGCGCAAGCGGGGGAAGCGCGCAACCCAGTGTTTTTTTCGTGCCCTGCCTGCCTTCGGCCCTGCGCCCGGGCCACCCCCCTTCCGCCGCACTGCCGGCGCCGGTAGCCTCGGCCGGTTCCGAACTGGGAGCGTCTGTGATGCGGAAAATCTACCCCGATGCACGCGCCGCCTTGGAGGGCCTGCTGCACGACGGCATGCTCATCCATTCCGGCGGCTTCGGCCTCTGCGGCATCCCGACGGCGTTGATCGAGGCCATCCGCGATTCAGGCGTGAAGGACCTCACCGTCGTCTCCAACAACGCCGGCATCGATGACGCAGGGCTGGGCCTGCTGCTGCGGACGCGGCAGATCCGCAAGATGATTTCCTCCTATGTGGGCGAGAACAAGACCTTCGCCGAGCAGTTCCTCGCCGGTGAGCTGGAGATCGAGTTCAACCCGCAGGGCACGCTGGCCGAGCGCATCCGTGCCGGCGGCGCGGGCATCCCGGCCTTCTTCACCAAGACCGGCTACGGCACTGCCGTGGCGGAGGGAAAGGAGACGCGCGAGTTCGACGGCGAGCACTACGTGATGGAGCGCGGCCTCTTTGCCGACCTCGCCATCATCCATGCCTGGAAGGCCGATACCGAGGGTAACCTCGTCTTCCGCAAGACGGCGCGCAACTTCAACCCGATCATGGCCACCGCGGCGAAGGTGACGGTGGTGCAGGTCGAGCATCTGGTGCAGCCGGGCGAGATCGACCCCGACCACATCCACACCCCCGGCATCTACGTGCAGCGCATCGTCAAGCTGCCCGAGGGCTACGAGAAGCGGATCGAGCAGCGCACCACCCGCAAGCGGGTGACCGACGCGATCCCCGCCAGCGCGAACACCTCGGCCGCCGGCGCCGAGAATCTGGCCTGAGAGGGAGGACGGCACATGGCCTGGACCCGCGATGAGATGGCCGCCCGCGCCGCGCGTGAGCTGCAGGACGGCTTCTACGTCAATCTCGGCATCGGCATCCCGACGCTGGTGGCGAACCACATCCCCGATGGCATCAGCGTTCAGCTGCAGTCGGAGAACGGCATGCTCGGTATGGGGCCCTTCCCCTATGAGGGCGACGAGGACCCCGACCTCATCAATGCCGGCAAGCAGACCGTGACGGAGCTGCCCACCACCAGCTTCTTCTCCTCGGCCGACAGCTTCGCCATGATCCGTGGCGGGCATATCGACCTCTCCATCCTGGGTGCCCTCCAGGTGGCGGAGAACGGGGACCTCGCCAACTGGATGATCCCCGGCAAGATGGTGAAGGGTATGGGCGGCGCCATGGACCTGGTCGCCGGGGTGAAGAAGGTGGTGGTGCTGATGGAGCACACCGCCGGCGGCAAGCCGAAGCTACTCAAGGAATGCACCCTGCCGCTGACTGGCAAGGCCGTGGTCGATATGGTCATCACCGACTTGGCCGTCTTCGAGATCGACCGCAAGCAGGGCGGCACCACCCTGGTGGAACTGGCCTCGGGCGTGACGTTGGACGAGGTGCGGCAGAAGACCGAGGCGGCGTTCAAGGTCGGCCCCGGCGTGGCATGAAGGCCGGGGGGAATGAATTCCCCCCGCACCCCCCATCTTTTTTCTTCGAGGTTTCCCGCGCTGGCGGCCAGCGCAGCCCTGAACTGACAAAAAGAAGATAGGGGTCCGGGGGAAAGAATTCCCCCGGCCTTTTTCTTTCAGGGCGTCGTCGTCCGCTGCGCCTCGAAGCGCCGGCGTTCCTCTTCGAGCCGCTGGCGCTGTGCTTCCAGCTCGCGCTCCCGTTCGTTCAGCCTGCGCTCCCAGGCCTGCCGGTCGGTTGCCTGTGGCACGGGGCTTCTGCGCCGGACCTGCCGCTTCGGCGCGGGCTGTGGGGCGGCGGGTGGTGGCGGTGTCCAGTCCAGCATCGGGATGGTGGCGCGCGGCGGCTCCGCGGCGGCCGAAGGCAGGCCGAGAGGCTGCGGCGCCGCCTGCTGCAGGCGGTCGAACTGGCGGGCGGAGGTGCCGAACAGGTCGCCGCCCGGCCCTGTTTCGTTCGGCCACATCTGGGCCAGGGCCGGGCTGGCCATCAGGCCCAGGATCACGAAGCTCTGCGCCGCGAGCCGCATCGGCAGGAGGTCCATCCACAGGATGGCGCGAAGATGACCCCTCCCGCTTCGCGGTTCAAGCGAAACGGCGGCGCCTCAGCGCAGGCCCAGCCAGACCAGGATCACCGCGCCTAAGGCGATGCGGTACCAGCCGAAGGGGGTGAAGCCGATGCGGCTGATCACCGCCATCAGCCAGCGCACCACCACCAGCGCGACGACGAAGGTGACGACGAAACCCACCCCGATCTGGCCCACCGCCGAAAGATCCAGCACGGCGCGGTTCTTCCACAGGCTGAACACGGTAGCGGCCAGCATGGTGGGGATCGCCAGCAGGAAGCTGAACTCGGCGGCGACGCGGCGATCCACCCCCACCAGCAGGGCGCTGATGATGGTGGCGCCGGAACGACTGGTGCCCGGGATCATCGCCAGCGCCTGGCCCAGGCCGACCAGCAGCGCCGCCAGCGGGCCGATCTCCGGCACGGAATGGATGGTGGGGGCCGGCCGCATCCGCTCGATGAGGATGATGGCGACGCCGCCGACGATCAGTGCCAGGGCGATCACGAGCGGCGTGTAAAGCAGCTCGGTGATTGGCTTGTAGAGCGTGGCGCCCAGTACCAGGGCCGGCAGGAAGGCCAGCAGCAGGTTGATGGCGAAGTAGTATTCCGTGCTGCCACGCCGCCACATGCCGAAGGCGATGCGCAGCAGCGTCTCACGGAACAGCCAGATCACCGCCAGGATGGCGCCGAGCTGGATGCTGATCTCGAAGGTCTTGCCGGGTGGGCCCTGGAAGCCAATCACCTCGCCGAGGAGGATCAGGTGGCCGGTCGAGGAAACGGGGAGGAATTCGGTGAGCCCCTCCACCACGCCCATCAGCACGGCGGAAAGGAGCGAAGCGAGATCCATGGCGTCAGTCCTGCGCTGGAGCGGCCCGGATAGCGTGCAGCGCAGCATCTGTCACCGCGCGATCCGCATGGTGACGGCCTCGCTGCGCATGAAATCCCGGTCAGGTATTGCCGGGGCAGGAGGAAGCCCGCCCCGGCGCGGCGCTCATCGCACCGTCTGGCTGGCGGTGAAGGCGAAGTTGTCGAAGGAGTTCTCGGCGACGCGGAACCAGGCATATTCGTCGTCGCGGAAGGGGCGGTAGGACTCCCAGATGGCCTTGAACCGCGCGTCCTTGGCGCTCGTTTCGTTGTAGAGCTCGTGCGTCGCCTTCCAGGCGGCTGAGAGGATCTCGCGCGACCAGGGGCGGAGCTGGGCGCCGGCGGCGAGCAGCCGGCGCAACGCCTGCGGGTTGCCGGCATCGTAGCGCGCCGTCATGTCCATGTCGGCCTCGGCGCAGGCGGTCTCGATGGCCGCCTTGTAGGTCGCGGGAAGGCTCTCCCAGGCGCTCTTGCCGACCAGCAGGTGCAGCCGCGCGCCCGGCTCCCAGAAGCCCGGGAAGTAGTAGTTCGGCGCGACGCGCGCGAAACCGAGCTTCTCGTCGTCATAGGGGCCGACGAACTCCACGGCGTCCAGCGTGCCGCGCTCCAGGGAGGGATAGATGTCGGCCGCCGCCACCTGGGTCGGCACCGCGCCCATCTTGGCGAAGACCTGGCCTGCGATGCCGGCGACGCGGAACTTCAGCCCCTGGAGGTCGGCCAGCGTCTTCACCTCCTTGCGGAACCAGCCGCCCATCTGGGCGCCCGTGTCGCCGGCGGTGAAGCCCAGGCAGTTGTAGGCGCCGAACAGCTCCGCCGCCAGCTTGGCGCCACCGCCATGGCGGTACCAGGCGTTGTACATGCGGGTGTTCAGCCCGAAGGGCATGGCGGTGAAGAAGGCGAAGGAAGGCTCCTTGCCGACATAGTAGTAGGAGGCGGTGTGCGCGCACTCGACCGTGCCGGCCTGCACCGCATCCAGCGCCTGCAGCCCGCCGACGATCTCGCCGGCCGGGAAGACGCGGATCTGGAACTTGTTGTCCGTCAGCGCGGCGACGCGCTGCGCGATCAGCTCCGGCGCGCCGTAGAGGATGTCGAGGTTGCGCGGGAAGCTGCTGGTCAGGCGCCACCGCACCTCCGGCGCCGATTGCGCCAGGGCAGGGGTGGCAAGGGCGGCCGGCGCCGCGACGGCGGCGGCGCCGAGCAGGGCGCGGCGGTTCATGGCGGGATCCTTCCCAGGCGTTGCTTGCGGCCCGGCTTGGGCCGTTCCGGGGGCTTATCCCCTCGATCACGCTGCCGGGGAAGAGGTTTCGCGCAATTTTATTGCGCTGCGGGCGGATTCTTTGGCCTTTTTGGCGGCCTGAAGGAAAAAAGCCCGGGGGAAGGAATTCCCCCGGACCTCCATCTTCTTTTTGTCAGTTTGGCGCTGCGCTGGCCGTCAGCGTGGGAAACGCGAAGAAAAAGATCGGGGTGCGGGGGGAATTCCTCCCCCCGCCTACGCCTCAGTAGCGGTACAGGTCGTGCTTGAACGGCCCGCTGACTTCCACGCCGATATACTCGGCCTGCTTTGGCGTCAGCTTGGTCAGCTGGGCGCCGACCTTGGCGAGGTGCAGCGCCGCCACCTTCTCGTCCAGCTTCTTGGGCAGCGTGTAGACCTTGTTCTCGTAGGCCTGGTGGTTGGTCCAGAGCTCGATCTGCGCCAGCGTCTGGTTGGAGAAGCTGGCCGACATCACGAAGCTCGGATGGCCGGTGGCATTGCCCAGGTTCACCAGCCGCCCCTCGGAGAGCACGATCAGCCGCTTGCCATCGGGGAAGATCACCTCGTCCACCTGCGGCTTCACGTTGTCCCACTTGAAGTTGCGGAGCGCGCCGATCTGGATCTCGGAGTCGAAGTGACCGATGTTGCAGACGATGGCGCGGTTCTTCATCGCCCGCATGTGGTCGAGCGTGATGACGTCCACATTGCCGGTCGCGGTGACGAAGATGTCGCCCTTCGGCGCGGCATCCTCCATTGTCACGACCTCATAGCCCTCCATCGCCGCCTGCAGGGCGCAGATCGGGTCGGCCTCGGTCACCAGCACGCGGCAGCCGGCATTGCGCAGCGAGGCGGCTGAGCCCTTGCCCACGTCGCCATAGCCGGCGACCACGGCGACCTTGCCGGCCATCATCACGTCCGTGCCGCGACGGATGGCGTCCACCAGCGACTCGCGGCAGCCGTAGAGATTGTCGAACTTCGACTTGGTGACGCTATCGTTCACGTTGATGGCCGGGACCTTCAGCGTGCCCTTCTTCTGCATCTCCCACAGGCGGTGCACGCCGGTGGTGGTCTCCTCCGACAGGCCCCGGACGTTCTTCAGCATCTCCGGATACTTGTCGTGCATCAGCGTCGTCAGGTCGCCGCCGTCATCGAGGATCATGTTGATCTCCCAGCCGCCCGGGCCGCGGACGGTCTGCTCGATGCACCACCAGAACTCCTCCTCGTTCATGCCCTTCCAGGCGAAGACGGGAATGCCGGCGGCGGCGATGGCGGCGGCCGCGTGGTCCTGCGTCGAGAAGATGTTGCAGGAGGACCAGCGGACCTCGGCGCCAAGCGCGATCAGCGTCTCGATCAGCACGGCGGTCTGGATCGTCATGTGCAGGCAGCCGGCGATGCGGGCGCCCTTCAGCGGCTTGGAGGGGCCGTATTCCGCGCGGATCGCCATCAGGCCGGGCATCTCGTCCTCGGCCATCGAGATCTCCTTCCGGCCCCATTCGGCCAGGGAGATATCCTTCACCTTGTAGTCGGCGGCGGTGTTCACGTCGGGCATCGGGCTCTTCTCCACAAACGGTCCCGGGCGATAGCACGGTGCGGGTCCGGCGGCCAAGCCACTCCGCGAGATATAATAATGTCTTTATGTCTATTCCGGATGGCGCGAAGATTGACAGCATGACACACGCCGCCGGATCATCCGGCCGCATCGGTGAGCCGATGATCGCTTCCGCCCCTCCGTCGCGGCGGGAGGCGGGGCCACTGGAGAAGGGCTGGCGGCCTGCCCCGGCCGTGCCGCCGGGAATTGGACACGCATGAAGATCGCCCTCTGCATCGCGGGACAACTCCGCGACGAGCATCTGACCCTGCCGCAGGCGGCGGAGGTCGCGCGACGTCTGGGTGCGCAGGTCTTCATCAGCACCTGGCGCCGGCGCGGCACCAAGGTCACCGGCATCATCGGCGACAGCCAGGCCGAGCGCATGTTCGGCCGCGAATTCGCCCTGGCCCTGCCGGAGCGCCTGCTCGGCGGCACCCGGCTGGTGGAGGCGGTGCCTGGCTTCGGCGAGGCGGTGAATGCTCATTACGGCGAGGTGACGCGGGCCGAGCTGGAGGCGCACCTGCCCGGCGCGGTGATCGACATCGAGGACCAGGATCTCCTGTGCCTCGACCTGGAGACCGACGCGCCGGACGTGAACAGCCTGCGCATGCTCTACAAGATCTGGCGCTGCAACGAGATGAAGCGGCGCCACGAGAAGGCGATGGGCGCGCGCTTCGATCTCGTCATCCGCATGCGGCCCGACCTCGCCATCGACATCGCCCCGGCCGATGCGGAGGCGATGCTCGCCCTTTGCCGCGAGGGGGCGATCCTGATTCCCGACGGCGGCCGCATGGCGCGCTACCTGAAGGACACCATCGCCGTCGCCTCTTCTGCCGGGGCCGACCAGTATGCCCGGCTCTTCGGTCAGGCGGTGCTGGCGCCGCACCGTCCCTGGCGGCTGATCCACAACGAGCTCTACGACCACCTTGTGGCCGGCGGGCTGGAGCCGCGCCATTTCCCGCTGACCCGCTCCCTGGTGGACCGGGACCCGGCGGCGCAGCGGATCAAGCGGCGCATCCTGCTCGAGCAGATCGGGCGTGGCGCGGTGGAGGCGGAGGCCTTCCCCGCGTCCACCGGCTGGCCGGCGGTGCGCGCCATCCTCTCCGCCGCCCATGCGGTCGCCGAGGGCGCACCGCTGGACTCCGTGCTGGCCACGGTCGGCGCCATCGACCTCGATGGGCTGGATGGCGAGCTGAAGGCGCGCGCCTGCCTGGTCCTGGCACTCGCCTTCGAGCGCGACGGGCAGGAGGCGGCACGCTATCTCAGCCTCTTCCTTGCCGTCTTCCATCGCAGCTTCGCGCGCGAGGGCGGCCGCAAGATCCCGCGCGCGCAGGTCCGCCACGCGCTGCAGGAGATGCAGAAGGCGGCGCTGCGGCTGGGCTTCGATGACTTGCTGGCGGAGGAGGCGGTGGCGACGGCACTTTCCGCGCCGGAGGTGCCGCCACTGCTGCGCCGCCTGCACGAGGCGCTCCGGGCCGGGCACCCTTCCAAGGCCATCGAGATGGTGCGCGGCAAGCTGCGCGAAGCCTTGCCGGCGATGCTGCCCTTGCAGCGCGACCTGCTGGCGCACCGCCTGAAAGTCGAGAAAGACGCGGCGGGGGCGCGCGCGGTGGCGGCGGAGATGGTGCGCCGCTTCCCCTCCGACTGGCGCGCGCTGGAAGCGCTGGCGCAATGCGAGGAGAGGTTGGGCAACCGGCGCGAGGCGCTGGCGCTGCTGCAGCAGGCGCAGGCACTCGATCCGCAGAACATCCCGCTCGCGGTGCGGCGCGGGCAAATCCTCATGGAGACCGGGGCGCCGGCGGAGGCGGCAGAACTGCTGGAGGGGATCGCCCGGCGCAGCGGCGACCCCTCGGCCTGGCGCTACTGCGCCAAGGCCCTGATGCGGCTCGACCGCCTGGAGGAAGCGCGCGCCGCCATCGGACAGGCCTTGGCCAAGCGCCCGGAGCGGGCGGATTTCCACCTCCTCGCGGCGCAGATCATGACCCGCTCGGGCCATCTGGCCGAGGCGGTGGAGCACTGGCGCGCCGTGGTGGCGCAGCAGCCGAACCATCGCGGCCGGCTGGAGGAGGCGGAGGCGAAGCTGGCGGCCTCGCTGCAGGGGGTGGCCTGAAAAGGCCGCGGGAATTCGGGCCTGGCCTCGAAGAAGTTGGGGGAGTGAACTCCCCCAAACCCCCTCCTTTTTCTGCAAGTTTTCGGTCGTGCTCGTGGCGATGACAGCGCCTTGTCGCAGTCGCCCGGGCTGTTTCAGCCCCGGCGCAAGCGCGCGCCGCTCGCGCAACGGAAACTGACAGAAAAAAGAAGAGGGGGTCCGGGGGAGAATTCATTCTCCCCCGGTTCCGTCCCCTGCGGCATTGGAGGACAGACCCGCGTCTTCAGGCGTTTTCGGGGGTGCCGAAATTCATCACCAGCTCCTGGATCAGGCGTGGGTCGCCCTGCTCCATGACCCGGCGGGCGAAGCGGGCGCAGTCGTCGATCTTCAGCGTGCGCACCATCTGCTTCACGCGCGGGATGGCGCTGGCATTCATCGAGAGGGCGCGGATGCCGAGGCCCAGCAGCAGGGGCACCAGGCGCGGATTTCCGGCCATCTCGCCGCAGACCGAGACCGGCATGCGCAGCCGCAGCGCCGCCTCGGTGGCGAATTGCACCAGCCGCAGCACGGCGGGGTGCAGCGGGTCATAGAGGTGGGAGACCTCCGCCTCGGCGCGGTCCACGGCCAGGGTGTACATGGCCAGGTCATTGGTGCCGATGGCGAAGAAATCGGCTTCCAGCGCGATGGCGTCGGCGGCGAGCGCCGCGCCGGGCGTCTCGATCATGGCGCCGAGCGGCGGCAGCTTGTCCGGCAGGGCGATGCCCTTGCGGCGCAGCCGTCGGGCCACCCGCTCGTAGATCTCGCGCGCCTGCGCCACTTCGGCGGGAATCGTGACCAGCGGCAGCAGGATGCGGACCGGCCCCTGGGTGGCGACGCGCAGGATGGCGGCGAACTGCGCCTCCAGCAGCTCGGGCCGCTTCAGCAGCATGCGGATGCCGCGTAGGCCGAGCGCCGGGTTGGGGCCGGTGTGCCAGGGGCCGACGCCCTCGGCCAGCGCCTCCATGTCCTTCTCGCCGCCCCAGTCGAGCACGCGGATGGTCACGCCGTCGCCGGCCAGCGGGCCGACGATCTGGCTGTAGGCCTCGAACTGCGCGTCCTCGTCCGGCAGGTCCTCGCGGTTCATGAAGAGGAACTCGGTGCGCAACAGGCCGATCCCCTGGGCGCCGGCCTGGGCGATCAGCGGCAGCTCGGCCGGGATCTCCAGGTTAGCCTGCAGCTCCACCTCCTCGCCGTCCAGCGTGACGGAGGGCAGGCGGCGCAGCTTGGCCAGCCGCGCCTTCTCCTTGGCATA
>DATMRU010000011.1:0-109178 GCA_035565935.1 Roseomonas sp. | reverse complement strand
TAGGGTTCGTTAGCTCTTGAGCCAATCGAGCGAGGCGGCCAGGCAGAGGACGCCGAGGAAGGATTGGGCGGTTTTCTCGTAGCGTGTGGCGACGGCACGCCACTCTTTCAGCCGTGCCCAGAGCCGCTCAACCTGGTTGCGGTTGTTGTAGATCCAGGTCGGGCAGGCGACCGGCGCTTCATGCCGTTGCGGTGGAATGGCCGGGCGGGAGCCTTGGTTCCAGATATGCTCGCGCAAGGCATGACTGGTGTAGCCACGATCAGCGACCACCCAGGTCGGCACCTCCGGTAAGCGGCCGAGCAGGGTGCGTGCCATCGGCAGTTCATGCGCCTGGCCGGGAGCCAACTGGAACGCCACAGCACGGCCCCCACCATCGGCGATCACGCAGGCCTTGGTGCCATAGCCACCACGTGATCGGCCAAGAGCCTCACGCGCATCGCGTCGGGCTCGAGATCCCCCTTTTTGGCCGCACCCGCAGCCTTCTGATGTGCGCGGATGTTGCTGCCGTCCAGGAAGGCCATGCCGAGCCGCAGGCCCTTCTCCTGTACCAGGCTCAGCAGGCGTTCCCAGACGCCATGCCTGCCCCAGCGGATGAAGGTCTGCGCCGCCATCCACCAGGGACCATACTCGGCGGGCACAGCACGCCACTTGGCGCCGTTCTGGCAGCGCCAGATGATCGCATCCACAGTGCGCCGGAGGTCATGGTGCTGCGTCTTGCGGTGCGGGCGGCAGGCCTCAATCAGCGGCTCCAGCACCGCCCACTGCGCATCCGTCAGCACCATCCCACTCACCCCTCCGCTACCTCCACAGCAGATAGGTGGGCAGTCAGGAGCTAACAGGACCTAATCGTGTCCCGGTCTGTGGTTTAGAAGCAATGGTTCCGGCGGGCTGGATGGCCGGGGTGAGGCTGGTACGGCGGAGAGCCTAAAAGGGCCCACTGATGGCACCGATGGCTTCCAGGGTCATGTATTGGGAGCGCGGGGTGGCCCACTCGACGAAATGTTCCAGCAGAATGGCGCCGGCGAACCCGACAGCGTCCGCGTTTGGGAATATGCCGACGACATCGGTTCTGCTCTTGATCTCGCTGTCGTGATGCTTGATGGGGTTTGTCGAGTGCAGTTTCGCCCGGTGCACAGCAGGGAACGCCATGTAGGCGAGAACGTCCTCCTCTGCGCTGTCCATTTAGGCGGCGAGCTTCAGGCGGAGGCTGATCAGCGATTGTTCGCGACTACCGCTTCGTGTGTCCTCCGCGTTAGGCCCGCGTAGTCGGTGATCCAGGCCGAGACGATGCGGCGCTGCGCCTTGCCCGTATGGGCGAGCGCATTGCGGGCAAAATGGCCCTTGCACCTTTGCCAGATAGCCCTGAGCATCTTCGTCACGGCGCCTTTCAGGCCCATGTGGTTATCTGAGATCACCAGCTTGATCCCCTGCCAAGCCCTGACAGGCGCGAGTGCGGCGGAAGCCAAGGCATAACGGATCCGCCTCTAAGGGGCCCACCACCATGCCGAGCACCTCGGATCCGCCGAGGAAATCACGCACCCGCTGGTCGATCTCGGCGAAAAGCCGAGGGCTTGGCTCCTGCTGACGTCCTCCAGCCCCATGGCCCGGGTCAGGTTGTACAAGAAGCGGCTGGAGATGCCGTGGACATGGGCCTTCTGGATTCACGGCCGTCAGCCCCTTCTCGGTGGTCCGGTGGGGCTCAAGGAAGGCTGGAAGTAGCTACCCCTCCGAGCTTCAGGATCCGGAGCTCCACCGCTCCGGCTCGGATCTGCCAGTCGCGAGCCCGGTAGCCATTCCGCTGCACCAGACGATCCGGACTGCCGTTGCTAGGAGCAGCGACGGTCAGATCGCCCACTTTCAGGTCCATCAGCCGCTGGGCGGCAAAGCCGACCATTTCACGCAGGAACGTCGCTTCGGGACCTTTCACCAGGAGGTCCCGTACGACAGTCTGATCATTGGTCATCATGGCTGGTCCAAGGCTGGGGGTTGCAGACATCAGCAACCCAAACCTAGCCATGTATCCCAGGGTGACCGCGTCAGATTCGGCGAGTAAAGTGCTTGGTTAGGTGGGAGCTCGGCTTCGGGAGCCTCCAGAGGCTCGACGAACGCTGGCCGAATGCGAGGTGATGGCGGTGGCCGGGAAAGGCCAAGTGCGAGGCACCGTTAGGTATCGTACAGGGGCAAGCCCCCTGGTTTCCGAGCTCTTCCAGCCGGCAGCCTTATCCGTCCTTTGCTTGGACTGCCCTGTTTCAAAGCAATCACCGCGACAGAACCATCAGCTACGTCCCTGTCGCGATCATCCTGAATCTCTAACCCGGTTAGAGATTCAGCCTTGGGCCTGGAAGACGGACTGAGAAACTGGTTAACTGCACCTCGGCAAAAATTTAAGGCCCTTCCATCGATGGCATCCATTACCACGCGCGCAGCGGCAAAAAAGAAGCCGGCCGCAGGCAAGCTGAGCCGGGCGCCGCGAGAGTCCAGCAAAAAGGCTCGCTGGATCACGACGCAATCTCCCAAGGGTGGGGTCGGCAAGACCACCTGTGTCCTGAATCTGGCGGAATTCGCGGTCCACGAGGGACTCACGGTTGTCCTCCTGGACACCGACCTCCAACGCAGCCTGACGAAATGGCATGCCCGCCGTCCGGCCGAGGCCAAGCCGCTCATCATGGTCAGCCGACCATTGCGCGAGATCCGGCAGGCGATCGAGGAGATTTCAGCCATTCCCAATGTGGATGTTGTCCTAGTCGATACACCCCCGGCCATCGAATACCTGCCGGACGAGACGAAGATCCTGACGCAGCAGTCCGACCTGGTTCTGGTCCCCTCGACCACCGGCGCGGCCGACGTTGAGAGCGTGGCTGGCTGGATGGACTACCTGCGGACCACAGGTACCTTTGCTGCTTTCGTCATCAACCGAGCAATCATGCGCGCCAGCGGTCGCGGCGAGGAGGGGGGCTCTGTCGGCACCCTGAGCTACAGGGAAGCCCAGAGACACCTGAACAAGGTCGGCATGCTCTGCCCCATGCCCGTCCGCCAGTTCGAGGATATAAACAATACCCACCGCTACGGCGTCGGTGTCGCCGAAATCAAGGGCGCCAAGGGGAGCGACGACTTCGAAGCCCTGTGGCACTTCTGCCGAAACGCGGCGAAGGTTGGAGGCTGACACAATGGCATTCAGCAAGCGCGGGTTGGAGAAGCGGTCGGTCCAGCAGGAAGAGAGGCTGGCTGCGTTCCAACGGCCGGCGGCCAAGGACATCCGCGTGTTAGCGGTGTCAAACGCTGTCGGCCGAGTGGACACAACAGACCAAGTTGTCGATGCCATCGCCCGGCTGTGGCAGGAGGCTCAGGAGAAGTTCCTCACGATCGGCCGCTATCTGGTGCGAGCGAAAGAGGAGTTCCCGAGGGCCTTCGAGAAGGAGGTCGTGAGCCGACTGCCGTTCTCGTATGCTACCGCTCACCAGCTGATGTCGGTCGCCCGCGCCGTCGACCGTGGAGTACTCAGGACCGACGAACTGCCGCGGACCTACTCTGTGGCCTACCAGCTTGTGACCTTGGATCGCGATGCCCTGGCAGAGGCTCGCAACGGCGGCTTGGTTAGCCCGGACGTCTCCCGGAAGGCCATTCTTGATTTTAAGCGGGCGCTAGAGAAGAGGAAACTCGCCGCCCAGGGGCGTCGTGCTGCGTTGGAGCGGGAGAAGGAAGATTTAGCGGCAAAGGCGAGCCGACTAAAGCAGCAGTTAGGAGAGGTTATGGCGAGGCTGGCCGAAATTGAGGCCGACCTGAGGGAAAGGCTGACGGTGATTGAGGGGAAGGCCGACTGAGGGCGGTTGGCCCGGCACAGTGAATCTCTAACCAGTTAGAGATTCACTGTGCCGGGCCGTGCGCGGTTAGCTAAGGGTCCAGGACTAATAGGTGGATTTCATTCTAGCCACTCTCGGCCACCATCATCTCCTCGCGCCCCCTTCAAGAAAACGCTGGCCTCGTTTGTCAAACTAACAACCTTGAGATGACCAGCCTCCATCGAATGGTCCGGGCGGAATTTTAGTGGACGGCCGCCGTGATCGGCTGCTCGAGGCCGCCTGAGCCTAAGCCAGGGGGCTTCGGCAGGTAGCCTCGTCCGAGTGTCTCTGGCGCCGGCGGCCTGTAGCTCAGTGCCGAGTGCGGCCGTTCCTCGTTGTAGTGCCGTCGCCAGCGCTCGATCAGAACCCGCGCCTCCCGGAGCGTGTTGAACACCTCCCCATTTAGCAGGTCATCGCGCTGCTTGCCGCTGAAGCTCTCCCCGTAGCCGTTCTCTCACGGGCTCGCCTTCTCGATGTAGGCGGCCTTCGCCCTGACGCCCCCGATCCAGCCCTTCATCGCCTTTGTCACGGACTCCGGCCCCTGGTCAGAACGGATATGCGCTGGCGCGCCGCGCGTGATGAACAGGTCCGCCAAGGTGTCGATCACGTCTATGAGGACAGCTTCCGTGCCACCCGGATCGCCAGCGCCTCGCGCGGAAACTTGTCCACCACGCAGAGCATCCTGAACTTCCGCGCGTCCCGCGTCCGGTCCTCAACGAAGTTGTCGGCCCAGACGTGCCCTGGCCGTTCCGGCCGCAGCCGCACGCAGGAGCCGTCCGCCAGCCACAGTCTGGCGCGCTGCGGGTGCCGCTGCGGCACCCGCAGTCCCTTCTGCTGCCAGATGCGCTCCACCTGCTTCCGGTTCACCACCCAGTCCGCATCCCGCAGCAGCGCCGTGATCCGCCGGTGCCCATACCGCCCGTAGCACTTCGCCAGCTCGACGATGTCCGCCGTCAGCGCGGCCTCGTCCTCCGCCGCCCGCGGCGCCTTCCGCTGCGTCGATCTGTGCTACCCCAGCACCACGCAGGCCTTCCGCTCCGACACGCCGAGCTCGCGCACGACATGCTCGACGCAGGCCCGACGCTGGGCGGGGCTCACCACTTTCCCGACGCAGCTTCCTTGAGAATGACCTTCTCGAGCGTCAGCTCCGACACCGCCTTCCGAAGCCGCGCGTTCTCCCGCTCCAACTCCTTCAGCCGCTCCATCTGGGCTAGCTTCAGACCGCCGAACTCCATGCGCCAACGGTAGTAGGGCGGCTCCGTCACCCCAATTGCCCGGACCGTCTCGGCCACTGTCTTCCCCTGGCCGACCAGAATCTCAGCTTGCCGGAGCTTCGCAACAATCTCCTCCGGCGTGTGCGCCTTCTGCCTTGTCATCCCAGTCACCCCTTCACTGCCGGCGGGCTACAGTACCGGCGGACCGCTTCTACGGGGGCAGGTCAATGGCCGAGCTGCATGTGCTTGTCTGGGAGTCCAAAGACCCGCTGGAACCTGCGTGCACCCAACGGCTGCCAGCTCCTGGTCCCGACCGAGGCGACCTTCACTCCGCGAACCTTTCCGGAAAAAAAGAATCAACGCGTGGTTCTTCCTCCGGCACAATGTCGGGTGGCTTGAAAGGGGAGGTGGAACTGCCGCCCCCCCGCCGATCACAGAGGCCGAGCGGCAGGCATTGCGGATGAAATGGGGGTCGGCTGGCGCGGCGGAGGCGGCAATGGCCTAGCCAGGAACAGCCATGCTTGTTCTTCTTCTGTTCCATGCTTGCCTCTCGGCTACTGGAGATCCCGATGGCAAAGAGACCCCCACGCCCGCCTTCCCCCGAGACCCGCGCTCTACAGCACCTGGCCGAGCTGGCGCAGCGCGCCGCCGATCCTGGCCGCGTCCGCCGCGCCGTAGAGGCGATGGTGGCGGACTGGCTCACTGACACCCCGCCAGCCGAGCGCGAGCTGATCCACGACTGCGTTACGGGCCTGCACGCGGCTTTAGCCGAGGGCGTGGACGCCGCCCAGGCGCAGATCGAAGACTTGGACCGCAACGATGCGGCTGGCCAGCGCCAGGCCCAGCGGTCCCTGGCCGCCCTGCAGGCGGCGCGCGATGCCCTTGCGGCAGCACGGCTGCAGCTGGCCTGAGCGGCAGCTATGGCCTGTTCTCTGGCCGACACGGTTGAGCCCGTTGCCGACCCCAAGGCCCTGATCGCTGGCCCAATGCGCATCTGGGGTGAGGATTCCCGAACCCGGACCGCTGCCCTGCTACGAGCACGAGAGCTCGTGGTGGACAGGGCGGTCTACGGTCTCCATCGGCAAGCCGACGGCGAGAAGCTTCTCGCCGACGCTCTGCCGTGAGTCCGGGAGAGGCGGGTGACCCTGCGGCGCGCAGTGCCCTGCGCCGACCTTCCGGAATCGCGGCGGTAGCGCAGCATGGCCGCGAACTACGACCAGCCAAAGCCCATCGATCCGAGCTTCCTGTTGGCCGGACTGCGCCTCCAGGTGGTGTGCGGCTGCGGGCGGAGCACCAAGCCGCGGATTGGCGAGCTGGCCGTCCGGCAACGGGTACGAGGCAAGCAAAGCCCGGGTTAGCGTGCATGCCGCTGCGTGCCGCCCGGAACGCCGCAACTCGCCGAGTTAGGGGGCTCAGTCCTCACTGGTGCAGAGGGACGCCGGTTGCCGTATACGGGGAAGGGGCGGAGCGCATCCGGCGCGCCCTTGGGCCCCGCCACCTCCTCCGCGTCGGCTGCAGTCCGTGTCCCATCATCCGAGGGGAACGGGGTCACCGAAGAAGGATGGACCGAGGGGAACCGCATCACCCGAGTAGTCGAGAAGGGCGACGGCGGCGTGGGTGGGCTGGATGTCGGGCCCTTCGCCGCCGGGGCGCCCGATGTAGCGATCCACGTAGAGCACCAGCAGGTCAGGCCTGTCCTCCCTCACGGTGAAGGAACCCGGGTTGTACAACTCGCCCCGCACCGTGGTGCAACTGCCGATCGGCAGGAAGAGCGCCAGCAGGGTGCTGGGAGTCCATTCGTACGACTGCAGGGCAAGCTCGCCCTCGAACCGGTCGGGCGGCAGGACCCCGTTGCCGAAATACACGTCTCGTCCGCGTTCAGGTCGGTGATGGCGGTGAACTGCCCGTGGACCTCGTCAGCACGGTCGAGCACCCCAGTGCTGTCGTACAGGACGAAGGGGATGCTGTTGCCGAAGATGTTGAATTGGTCCGGCCCCGCGCCGCCGGTCATCACCGTGCCTTCGCCGCTGACGGGTTGGAAGACGAAGTTGTAGCCCGTCAGGATGTCGGAACCGGCGCCACCATCGAGCACGCCGCCGTCCGTCGAGTTGGGCAGGATGTCGTCGCCCTCCTCGCCGTAGGCGAAGCCTCCGGTTCTGGGATAACCGTCCAGGTCCAGCACGTCGTCGCCGGAGTCGCCGAAGGTCGTGTTGAGCAGGCCGCTCCGCACGCCGCCTTTCTCGAGCAGCGGGCCGCGCAGCGCGATGAAGTCCCCGTCCGCGCCGCCGAAGACCAGGTTGCAGTCGCCGATGGCGGTCAGGCTGTCGCCGCCTGCGTCGCCGAACAGGATGTTGCCCCAGGGGACGCCCGGCGCCGCCTCGGTGGTGATGGTGTCATTGCTCCCGCCGCCGAACACCAGCCGGAGCGTGCCGTACGCTTCCAGGACGTCGGCGTCGCCGGAGCCCGATCACCGGGGGGACGCGACCATTCCGGATAGTCCGAAGAGGGGCAGGAGGAATGAGCCGTCGAGCCAGGGGAGCGCCGTGTGCGAGAACCTTTCTGAACCTCATGCCGCCGGGCGGGGCTTCTTGCCCCTGCCGTCCAGTGCAGGACCGGAAGGGAACGGTACAGCGTCGGCGGCAGACTCGAGCCCACTCCTGGGCGACCGACCTTCTGCGGATGGTCGGCCGCGAGAGACGCCCAGCGGAGCGGAGGATGGGTTCCGTTGCAAATGGAAGGACGGCTGAGATGCGGTAGAACGTCACCAGACGACTTGGCGGTCTGGTTGTGAAACCTCAGCGGCTTCGGCGATGAGGCGGGCTGTGGCTATGTGTTCAGGCCCGGCACGCTCCCTCCCTCGCTTGCCACGAGCGCGCTTACGGCGGGCTCTGAACCGTGCAACTCGCCCTGCAGTGCCTCGAGCGGGCGGGATGCCTGCTGCGGATCCAGCGGGGCGCGGTCGCTGGCCGCCGCTGGGTGCAGGCGACCAACGCTTATCTGTTTCGTCCGCCGGCCGCCTGGGTGAGCGAAGCCGAGGCGCGGCAAGCCTCAGAATCAGACTTGCTAGAGAAGAAGGAGTTGGCTCTGGCGCAGGACGTTGTGCCGCCGGCAATGCCGTTCGCACCAGCGGCGCAGCACGCCTTGCTGGAGCGCTGGGGCTTTTCAACGCGGTAAAGTAGCCATGAACCGGGGCAGAGGAGAGGCCCTCGGTCTCGCCGCCGCCATGCCGCGCAGCTGCCTTGGATTGCGGCAACCGCCTGCCGGCGTCCTCGCACGCACGCTAACCCGGCGTTAGCGTGCGTGAAGCAAGGCAGGGGCATAGTTGCCGCATTCCGCTGCCTGCGAGTTAGCCAGACAGGGCGCTCGCCGGCGCTGGAGAGCCGTCGTCGGAGTAGCTAAGCTACCGCTTCAGGGCGAATAGCCTTCCCGCCAGAGATCTCTGTTGATGACGCCGAGCGCCAACCCGTCCATCGAGATACCGCGTGAGCCGACCTTCCTGAGGGAATATCGAGGTGAGTTCGTGCGGCAGGACCTGCCCGTCACGGCGAGCCCGCGCCGGGCCATCCTGCTGCTGGGCGCGACCTTTAGCCTGGTCATGGGAAGCCTATGCCTGTTTGCCGCCAGCCTCGCCCTGCAAAGCCCTTTCAGTTCATCCGCACGCATGGACGCCTTGGTGAGATTGTCTGTCGCAGTGCTGGAGTTTGCGGCGGCGGCAATTTGCCTGCTCGTAAGCGCACTTTTCGTGCGATACCTCCTTCAGCCAGCGCAGTCGTTCGTCCTGGATCAGGAGGGGATTACCGACGCGAGATACCTGACGCGGAAGCTTCAGTGGCAGGACGTGGAAAGCGCGACCATCCGGATGGCTGGCACACGCTTTCCTATGTGGTGGGTGCACCTGAAGTTCCGCCCAGGCATCGATCGCGACAGCTTAGTGCGGAGATTCCCACTGGCCGCTTGGCCGCTACGCCCCTGGGATGGCAGTGTTCTGATCAGCTTCATGGACCAGAGCCCTCACGTTCTGGGGTACACGGTCCTCGCGCTCGTCCGGAGGGCGGGAGGTACGACGTCGGATTCTGGCAAGCGGCCCTGGCCAAGGGAGCCCTGACCCGTGACAAAAGGCAGCAAAGTCCCGGGCGCCCAGAAACGCCTCGTCCAGGTACGTGACGCCCTGCACGCGGAGCCGCAGATCGGTTTCAGGGCGGCACTGGCCGCAGGTTGCTTGGCTCTGGCCATCATCCTTCCGAACTCGGCCGGCGCCATCCTGCCGGCCCGCACATACCTAGTCTTTTTCGATCGCGGGAGCGCAGATCTCACCGATCGAGCACAACGGACTATCGAGGAAGCCCTGCAAGCCACACGGCGGCAGGAGTGGCGCGGCATCTGCCTCGAAGGCCGAACCGATATCTCGGTGCCGGAAGGGCGGGCCAAAGCTCTGAGCAAGGCTCGGGCGCGGGCTGCTGCGGATCACCTGGTCTCGCTCGGTGTTTCACCGCGGGACCTGACAGTGATCGGCTTCGGCCATGAACGCCCGCTGGTTCCTCATGGCACCGACCCGCGCATGGAACTGGTAAACAACTCCGTGGAGCTACGCGACTGCCCGATACCGCAAGAGCGGGCGGAAGCCAGGAAGCAAGCCGAGGCAGCCGAGGCCTGGGAAGAAGCTCAGCGCCGCATCGACGGGCAGGCCACGGCCGTGGCGCTCTACCGAGCAGCTGATCGTGTGATGGCTGCCACCTCTTGTACGGCGCAGCCTCTTGAACGAGGCCTCCTACGGTTGGATTGCATATCGGCCGAAGGGCATATCCCGCTTGTGCTTGCGGCGGCGCGAAATCGCGCGAGTGGCGCCGTCAGAATAGCTTTGCACTGGCACACAGATGCGTCTCAACGCGGGCGCCAAGTGGCTGAAGCCGCTGCCGGCGCACTGCTTGCCCGGGAACAAGCCGAAGCGCGGGCTTCGCTCATCGCCGACTTCTCTCGCGGCCCTGTGGTGGTGCCTAAGACGCTCCAGAGGCGGCTCAAAGGCTACTCGCATGGGGAAGGACTGGTTATCCAAACAGGAAATGGAATTTGGCACTACCTGATCTTCAATGCCGATATCCTTCCGTGAGCCCCGCCTTCATGGGAAAGAGCTGCGCTTCCTCACTCCCCCTATCTGGTTCGGTTTGCCTCCATAAACGCTAACGCTGGCTTCGCGGATAGCGAATTGCGGCAAATCGCCCGCCGCATTATGCCAAACACGCTGATCCAGAGTTAGCGTGTCTGCGGTAGAGCAAGGGACTGGTTGCCATCTTCGGTCGCGCCATGGCTGTCACGGTTCCTCATCGCTGCGGCGGGCACGCCGGCCAGTCCGGAACCCCCACGCTGTGCCCGGGGTGGTGCGACACCCCTGTCCCTGGCCGGTGGCTCGGTCACGCCCCGAAAGGGAGCACGCAGCGGTGCTGCCGCGCCGGGCGCGGCGGGTCAGCGGTGACCCGCCCACCGGTCACGGCGGCGGATCAGCGGCATTGTCCATGGACTGCGCTCTGGTGGGCGCTGGGCCGATGCTCTGGCGTCAGCCCATCCGCGCCCAAAGCCGCTTAGACAACGTGCCGAGCCGATCCTCGATGGCGATCATCGCATCCACCACCAGATCCTCCCGCCACCGGCGCCCGAGGATCTGCACCCCGATCGGCTTCGGGCCTTCCGGGAAGTCCTCCAGGCGCGCCGGCACATTCCCGGCCGGCAGGCCGAGATAATTGCCGAGTGTGGACCAGAACGCCTGGCCAATCGTCTCCCGGAGCCCTTCGGGGCCTTCAGCGTCGCGGCCGGGCGCATAAAAGGGCTGGGGAAAGAAGGGGGAGAGGAACAGCGGATACTTTTCCATCAGCACCGACCACTGCCGGGCATAGAACGTCCTCCGGGCGAGCATTGCCAGCATCTCAGGCATCTCGACCGTCGGTGTGCGGCGGAAGTTCTGTTCGAATACGCCAGAAATTTCGGGCGAGCCGTACTTGCTGATATCCTCCCACATCAGGTGGTAGCTTTCGGTCATCAGCGCGGAGCGACCCTCAAAGGCGATCTCACGCAGCGAGGGCGGGGCGATCTCCTCGACGAGGAAGCCAGCGTCGACCAGCGCAGCGCGAGCGTCAAGCAGCGCCTTTTCCACCTTGGGGTGCAGCGGCAGGTCCGGGGCCTCAAGGCTGAAGCCGACCTTGATCGGGCCTTCCAGCGCCGGCCCGCGCCAGGGCAACGGAACGTGGAACGGGTCGCGTGCATCGGCGGCGATCATGGCAGGCATGGAGAGATGCAGGTCCCGCGCCGACCGGGCCAGCAACCCTTGAGCTGACATCTGCTGCGCCAGGATGCCGCGTTCGACCGTCTGCGAGGGATTGTAGACCGGCACGCGACCGACACCCGGTTTGACCGTGACCACGCCGTTGGCCGCAGCGGGGAAGCGCAGCGACCCGCCGATGTCGTTGCCGTGCGCCAGCGCGCCGATCCCGGCTGCAACCGCCGAGCCTGCACCGCCCGACGATCCGCCCGGGCTGACATGCTTTCCCCATGGGTTCCAGGTCTGGCCGAAGAGCGGGTTATCGGTCTCGCAGCGACGCGAGAATTCCGGGACGTTGGTCCGCCCGATCACGACCGCGCCGGCATCAAGCAGGTTCCGCACCAGCGGCGCATCGTCCGGCGCGATCAGATCCTTGAAGGCGACGACGCCGTTCGAGCTCGCCTCACCCTTCTGGTCGATGTTGATCTTGATAGTGACCGGCACACCGTGCAGCGATCCCTTGGGCCCCTTCGTTGCATCGAGCGCCTTCGCGCGTTCCAGGGCCAGCTCCGAGAGGTCGGTGACCACGGCGTTGAGCGCGGGATTGACCGCATGCATTCGCTCGACCGAGGCGCGGACGGCTTCGACCGCGCTGACCTCGCCGGACTGGATCAGGGCGCTGAGTTCGGTGGCGGTGTATTGCCAGAGGGGCATCGATGTCACGGAGGAATGGCCTTTGCTGCAGTGGGAGCTCCGCCAGCCAGTACGGTCGCGGCCGACTTCTCCTGGATCTCGCCAGGGAGAACGTCGCGTTGAACCTCAAGGCATTCTTCACTGGTTGCCGGCGGAACAAAGGTGAAGTCATCGATCTCACGCGAAAACTGAAATGCCCCCAGGTATTCCAGCTGGTCACCAATCCGCTCGCGTGGGATCTTCATCAGGGCGCCTGCTGACGGGGCCCGGAAGGCCTCGAGGGCGGACGACAGAAAGTACACCCTATCACCGCCGCGATAGAGATTCACCTGTGCGCCAAGCAGATTAGGGAAGAACACGGGAACAACCTGCTTGTGCCCACGACCGAGGACCGACAGGGAGGCGTCGAGCCACGGCGTTCCCCGCAAAGCTGGAGCATAGACTGTCAGCTCTGCCTAGCTGCCATCTGCGAGAAGGACTGGACCGGATGAATAGGTTGGCACGTGCAGGTAAGTCGCAAGCGCCGTAGCCGCCACAGCAACCCCCGCGACAGCAATCCCCCCGATGAAACGCATTTTCGCTCTCCTGCTCATACCGAGCCAAGCGTCCGTTCCAATTGGGGTGAGTTCCACCAGCTGCGTGGCAGATAACCGCGGGCATGGCGCTGCCTGCTGATGTCTGAGGGAAACCTCATTTTCGCTTTTGGGCTTGGCCCGCAGCCTGCCATTCAGCCCGCGCCTTGTTAAGCAATGCCGCCACTTCCTCGAGGGAAAGCGACCAGTGTTGCAGGAGCCATCCCTCAGCTCCGAAAGCGCGGTTGATGGTACGGGAGATTCTTTGGACATCAGGGGGACGTAAGTCGTCGAAGGCCAGCAGTTTGGCGCCGCGGCGAAGGCGCACGACCCGGAAGTTCGCGGCCTCATTCCAGGAGCGCGCCTTGGTTCCCAGCGGACCATGCTGCACGAAGCCGTCGGCGGTGACGGTCAGCCGCGCCGGAAAGATGAAGTAGGCAATATTTGCTATAGTAAAGACGCCGAAGACAATAGTTGCTATTATGCCGCTCAGGAAGTGTTTCGGGTTTCCATAGCCACACACCCACAGCGCGGACAATGTTGTGAGGGCCGATAGGATAACAGGCAGATCAAGCTTGCTTCTGGTCTGCTTGATGGTCCTGGGAAGGTGACAGGAGCCCGAGTTGGTATCGCTCACGGCTGATTCTGCATCCGCTGCTTCGCCTGCAGCAGGTTAGCTTAGCTTCAGCTCCTGAGACATGTCCCGGCTGGGGCTTTCTTTCTGGCGCGATCTTCCGCTGGAGCCGGGCTGGGCGTCGTGGCGGAATTGGTCGGAAATCAAGCGCTTAGCTCTTCTCTCCGCATGCTAATCCTGGGTTAGTGTGCCTGCGGCGGGTCTAAAACTTCTGTTTTGCAGGCCCTCCGGCCCGGACCCGGGCGGCGTCGGGGAGGTCCGTGCCGGAAACGCTCCGTGGGCAAAGCGGGGCAAGGCGCATTCTTTCGTCTGGAGCGGCTGGATTGGGGGTGGTCACCAAGCCCCGCAGGGTGGGGCTTGGCGCCCCTTCGCCAGGGGCCCAGCAGGCATACGCCGCACCCGCCTCAGGCAGTGAAGACGTCGCGGTGCTCGGCGATGCCGTATGCGAGGTAGTGGGCGAGGGGGTTCATCCCGGCCGCGGCCACATCGGGGTTGTGCGCGAGGTACGCCTCCCCATCGAAGGCCGCGCTCGGATCGCGGCCCTCCTCGGCCCCGAACCGCAGGTAATGCTCGAGCGGGTTCACCCGCGCGGTCGCCACGTCGGTGTTGTGGGCGAGATACCAGTCGGTGTCGAAGAAAGCGTTGGGGTCGCGGCCCTCCTGCCAGCCCGTGGCCATGAAGTGCTGGGTCGGGTCCACGCCCTCGCGGGCCACATCGGCATAGGTCGAGAAGTAGAACGAAGCGTCCACGAGGACGTTCTGCGGCCCCGTAGCATGTGGCGTCGCTTGCGGCGCTGCACGGTGCTCGGCTTCGCCGTAGTGCAGGTAGTGCAGCAGGGGGTCCATCCCGGCGGCGGCGACGTCGGGATTGGCGGCGAGATAGGCATCCCCGTCGAAGGCGAAGCTCGCCGCGCGGCCTTCGTGCCAGCCCGAGGCCATGTAGTGCTCCAGGGCATTGACGCCCGCCGCCAGCACATCGGGGTTCTGGTTCAGATAGAAGGAGACGTCGAAGAAGGCGTTCGGGTCGCGCCCCTCGGCGGCGCCGAAGCGCATGAAGTGCTCCAGCGCGTCCATGCTGGAGGTCGCCACGTCCTTGTTGTTGTCGAGATAGTAGGGAACGTCGAAGAGCGCGTTGCCCGCCGCCCACTCGTGGTGCGGGGCGCTCGGCCCTGAGGGTTCCTCGGGGACCGTGGGCGGCGTCGGCGGCTCTGGCTCCTTGGGCGTGCCAATGAGCTCGAACAGATTGTCGGACAGCGTTAGGTCGAGCGTCAATTCGCCGACCTTCTGGGTTCCCTCACTCGTCAGGTCGGTCCGCCAGATCTGGTGCAGGCCATCGTCGTTCAATTTCACCTTGAAGACGAAGGTGCCGTCCGACAAGGAGGAGACGCTTGTGATTAGCCGGCCGGCAGGGATGTCCAGGGTGTCAGTGACATCCGTGATCCCGTCCTCGCCGACGACGACAAGGTGCACTTCCCCCGACGCATTTTTTTGCAGTGCCAGGCCCCTGCCGTCGCCGAGCGAGTGCACCGGCCCCAGCCCGGCCCCCAAACCCTGCAGCTTGGAGGCCAGGACGATGGTCCCCTCCTCGGTTCCGTCGGTCAGGATGGTCTGGTAGTCCTTGGTGTCGGTGGTCGAGAACACGACCTTCCCATTACCCAGGTCGTGGAACGAGTAGGGCGCACCGAACGATGCCTTTACGAGCTTCCGCGAGACCACGCCGTCGGTGACCCACAAATCGCTGCCGTTCTCGTTTGGGACATCGATAAGGGCGGAGTGCATTCCGATGGGTGCCTCGATATCGATGTACTTCCGGTCCGGAAGGCCCTCTATGGCATGGGTTCCCTGCGGGGTGCCGTCCGTCACCTTGATCTGGTCGCCGTCCTTGAAGAAGAAGCGCCCATCATCGAGCAACACGGAGTACCGTGGAACCGTCCAGTCGGAGAGCGCGACGGTACCCTCGGGTGTCCCGTCGCTCACCCAGAGGGTGGCCGCTCCAAAGGAAGTGTCGTTAGCATGCTTCTTGACGCCGAACAGGAAGCGGCCGTCCGGCAGCGCGTGGAAGTAGCCGTTGAAGGCGGTCCCCTCAGCGCCAGGCGTCACCTCCACCAGCATGCGCGTGCCCTCGCGCGTGCCGTCCGTGATCCAGAGCTCCTCTCCGGTTCCGACCGTCCGGCCGGTGAACACAATGCGCCCGTCCGACAGCGTCGTCAGGTTGGCGGGCCAGTATGAGCCGTCGCCGTCGCCGACGTCGTAGAGCATCGTCGTCCCATCCGTGGTCCCGTCGGTGACCCACAACTCGTAGCCATGCTCTGGGTCCTGCGCCGTGAAGACGAGCCGCCCGTCGGCGAGGCGCGTCACGTCGCCGACGTCGGACCCGTGCGCCCCGGGCCAGATATCCTTGAGCAGGTGCGTGCCAGCCTCGGTGCCGTCGCTGGTCCAGAGTTCCGGGCCGTGGTCGGCGTCAGTTCCTGCATAGATGAAGCGCGGCAGGCTCGGGGTGTCGCCGGACTTCGCGGAGAGGGAGGTGCTGGCAGCGCTCATGCTGGCGGGATCCTGGGCCGGTGAGGTGGAGGGCCCGGGCATGTTGCTGGCCGCTGGCGTGCTAATGCCGGCCGACCCGTTCTGAGGCGCCCCGCCCATTCCGCACCACCCGGCAGCAAGCCTCGATGGCCGGCCCTCGTTCAGGGAAGCTTAGGCACTGCCTATTTCGGCGCCAAGGGAGGTTGGATCAGAATGTATACAAATCTACTTTATGTGAGAATTCCCCTTCCTGTCTTGCCGCCGGAGACGAGGCAGACGGATCGGCCCCCTGAGGGACTTTCCTCCAGCCCGAGGCGGGCTCCGCTATCGATTCAAGGCTCTAATCCCTGGGGCTGCGGGGCCGGCAGCAGGCCGGCCTTGCGGGCGCGGGCGACGACATGCGCGACCGAGCCCGGGCGCCAGGTGGTGGTGCCCCGGGGCGTCCGCTCGCGGATCGCCTCCGGCCGCGCGCCGATCGCGCGGAGCGTCGCCCCCGGGTCGGAGCGCACAATGCCGGCCACCACGGCGAGCAGCCGGTCGGGTGCCGGGGCTGGCAGGAGAGGTCCCGCTCGACCAAGCCCTCCGCCACCAGCCGCTCGCGCCGGTGAAACGGCGCTGCCCTCCGCACTAGCTCTGGCCTACCGACACCAACGCGGTGGGTATCCGGGACATGCCCCGGCATCTGCCGGACCGGGCCCTGTCGACGGGCCCGTCGACCGGAGGCGTCCGGATAACCTTGCTGCCCGGGCAGACAGGCCGTCCCGCAAGGGCCTGTGTCCCTGACTGGCAGACGAGGACCTGCGCTGTTGGGCGCCGCGCGCAGGGCCGCCGGGTGATCCGCGGTCCTGGTGCGCCACAGGCGGAGCGACGAAGGCAAAGCCGATCTGTTCGTCTTGTCGCCAGCGTCGCCGGGCCGTCACGGTTGTGCCGTCCGGCAGATGAAGCTGTACTTGCTCAGGCACCTCTGTGGCCCGCAGGAGGTGGAGCCGCGCGCCGGTGCTGGAGAGATCCAGCACCGCAGCGTCGCGAACCGCCGTACCAAAGACGACCCTGGCACGCTGGATCATTCGCGTCCGCGGCTCATGCCGCAGTTCCGGCCTCGGCGTCTTCTGTCCTCTCATGCGTCCCCCTCGTGTCCGTCAATTAATAGGATAATAGATCATCATATATTCAACATACAGGCGAAATTCTGCTGCTCTGCCGGGGTGCGGCTCCACCTGGAGATGCGGACGATCAGCTTCGGCGGGCGGGCCTCCCTCTCCACCGTTCGACCGAACCACGAGGGACGTCCCGGGGCACAGCAATGTGGCAACCCAGCTCCGGCACCGCCTCACGCACGCTAAGCCGGGATTAGCGTGCGTAGCCGCCTGTAATTTCTCAGATGCGCAAGCATGGTTTTGCCGCCAAGAAACAAGCATGGTTTTGCCGCCAAGAAAACTGTGACGTACCGCAGACGTTTGGCTTCGAGGAGGCTGCTATGGTCGAGATTGTGCACCCGCATGATGATCCATTCTACGGGGAGCTTAGGGCCTTCGCTAACCGCGATGGCTTCGTGGTTATCGAAATGAAGGAGGAAAGAGAGGCCCCTTTCCTGGTCCTCAGCGCATTGGAAGCGGCCTGCCTCATGCCGGAAGATTAAGACCGGACAGTTGATAAGCCGACCTGCTTGTCAACAGCCTGTAAATGGATAGGACCATGTCGCGATGAGGGCACGCCTGCCGGTCAGCCTGTTGGGCCTGCTGTTGCTGCAAGCACCGGAGACAGCGCCGTCACTGCCCGTGACAATGGCTCTGTCAGCTGCGGTTCTGTCATCTGGCGTTGCTGGCTTCAGCGCCCCGGCGGAGGCGCGGCCCCGTTCCAGCGGCGGCTATTCGCGCCCTGGCGGCTCCGCCCGCACACCGTCCGTAGGCGGCTCCGGCAGTTACGCGCGGCCGCGCACCCCTTCCTCGGGAGGCTATACGCTGCCACGCTCCGGCGGCGGCGCCACACCCTACAGCGGCGGCCTCTCAGCTGGAGACCGCAGCTACAATCGGTCCCAGGCTGCGGATGCCCTTCGGAGGATGCGGGAAAGCCAGGCCGCCGCCGAACGGGCGACACGCCCCGCCCCGGTTCCAGTTCCATCAAGGGGCGCTGGTGGTGGCTTCGGCTTCCCAGGTGGTGGCGACGCCGGAGGGTATCGTACGGCGCCGGGGGCGAACTACGGCGGCTGGTACCGTGACCGCGGCTGGTCCATTCCAGGATCTGTGCTGAGTGGCCCCCGTTCTTTCGGCGTCTGGGACGCAGCCTTCCTGTGGTTTCTGTTCAGCACGCTGAACCGCCCTGGCCACTCCGACTTCTTCCGGAACCACCAGGATGACCCGGGTTACCAGGAATGGCGGCAGGAAGCCGAGCGCCGGGCGCAGAATGACGCCGAAGTACGTGCCCGCCTCGATGACCTGGACCGTCGAATCGCCGAGAACGGCGACCAGCCCCGCGACCCGAATTACCTGCCCCCCGGCGTACCGGCCGAGGTCGCCACGGGGAGCGAGGGCGCCGGGCTATCGGACCGGCGCACACCCAGCCTGGACCGGGCGGAACAGGGCGGCAACGGCATTCCGGCCTCGGTGGCCGGCGTGGTGTTGCTGGGCGGCGGCCTGCTGGGAGTAATGGCCTGGCGCCGCCGCAGCGGCCTGCGCGCCGCGCAAGAGCGGGCGGGCGGAGCCGGTGGGATGGCAACGGGTGGCACTCTGGCCAGCGCGGCGAACATGCTGCGCCACAAGGTTTCCGGCGAGGGCTATGCTCCCTCCCGCTTTCGGGTCGGCATGACGCTGACGCTGGACCCAACGCCATTCCTGCTGGCGGCGGGTTCTACCCACCTTTCCAGTCCTCCGGGTGCCGGCGAGACGACCAGCGTGGAGGAGGTTGGCCGCATCGTTGGCGAGGCCCCGGGTGGGCTGGTGCGCCTGTACCTGCCAGGCGACAAGGCTATGCTGCAACTGCACCTCGGCGAGAACAACGAGCCGGACGAATGCCGCTACTTCGCCCTGATGGATGAGGTCACGCCGGCTGACGAAGCGGAGTGGGGCGCCTGGCTGGACCCGCGGGAAGGCATGATCGGCTGGCCGGAGTTCCAGACGAAGGATGGCAAGCTCTATGCCCGTGCCTGGTCGCCCGGCCGGTCGCGCGTCCAGCCGCGGCAACTGGTCGAGGAAGTCGCTTCAGCTTCGGGCCGCCGAACCGTCACCAGCCAGGCCATGCTCTATGCTGCGCCCACAGGCTTGCCCATGCCCGCTCCCCAGACAGAATACATCCTGGTTGCCGCCGTCGAGGATGGTGGTCAGGCCTGGGTCGAGATCCGCGCCGGGCTGGACATCAACCCAGCCTCCCTGTCACTGGCCTGAACCGCCGCAGCGAAGGATGAAGCGACAACCATGGACGTGATCCTCGGCACCTTGCAGGAAGGCCTGCCCGTTCTCGTCGTGCAGTTCGCGCTGACATTGGCGCTGCTGATCGTGGGTATGGCGGTGTACATGACCATCACCCCGTTTCATGAGATGCGGCTGATCCGCGCGGGCAACACTGCGGCCGGCGTTGTGCTGGCGGGCAGCATGGTGGCGCTTGCCGTCCCGCTCGGGGCCACGCTGGCGACGAGCCGCTTCTCGCTCGATATCCTTATCTGGGGCCTGGTGGCGCTGGTTCTGCAGCTGCTGACCTTTGTTGCCGCCACGCTGCTGATCCGTGGCCTGCGCGGCATGATCGAGGCGGGCAATCTTGCCGCCGCCTGGCTGCTGGTGGGCGTGCAGCTCGCGGTAGCGTTGCTCAATGCCGGCGCCATGGCGGGCTAGTCAGAACAACCTAAAAGGGAGATCGCCATGCTTGCCTTCATCCGGAACCTTGTCGGCGTGAAGACCGATCAAGCCGTCAACAATGCCGTCGAAGCCATTGTTCGCTGGGATCCAAAATCCGCCACCGAGGCGGAACTGCGGACCATGGAGCAGCATCTCGATCAACTCGGCCTACAGGTCGCCGAGGCACGCCAAGCCTATGCACGCGAGAAGCGCGAAGCCGACGCCATCCAGGCTTTGTCCCAGCAGCGCCTCGCGGCCGCCGAGCAACTCCAGAGCCGGGTGGAGGCAGCAACCGATCCCACTCAGAAGAGCGAGCTGGAACACTCGCTCGGCACGCTTCTCACCATGCTGGAAGAAATGGCGCCGGAGGTGGAGCGGGAGAAGCAGGACGCTGCCGATGCGCAGGATTTCCTGAACACACTGCAGCAAACCTACGAGCAGGCGGGCAACAAGCTAAAATCCGCGCGTTCGGAGCTGACGCGCGCGCAGCGGGACATGACGCGCGCGGATGCGCAGCGGGAAGCCGCAGAACGCCGTGCTGAGGCTGCTCGCCAAGCGGCTGGGCTGAGTGGTGCTACCAGCGGCCTGAGTGTGGCGCTGAAGTCGATGCGGGATGCTGCCGCCCGGGACTTGGCACAGGCTGAAGCCGCCAACGCCAAGGCCAAGCTGTTAGCCCCAACGCAGCCGGAGAAGGACGATCCGAACATTGCCGCCGCCCTGGATGCGGCGGCGGGGCGCCTGCCGGCACCAACCAACCTCAGCGACCGGTTGGCGGCCATCCGCCAGAAGCAAGGGACCCAGCGGCTTATTTCCGGAGCCGGTTAGGACGCTTGCTCGTCCTCGGACATCAGGTGCGTTTCCGACTGCACCCAGCAGGCCAGCTTGGCATCCGGTGAAGGCAAGCACCTGGACCCCTCCCAGGCTTTGGGCTTCAGCTGGCCGGCTGCGAGAGTTTGCCACGGACAGCATGTGGCCAGCTCAGGCAAGGGGCGCCGCCTCGCAACCGGCCACCGGCCACCGTGTTGTCGGGATACACGCGCCGCGCGGCCGGGCGTCCTTTCCCGGCCCCGGCGCGGTGCCCAGGGAGGGACCCGATGGGCGGCTCCGACGACTACATGCGGGAGCAGGCGGAGCTCCTGGCACGCCATCTGAAGCTGACCGACGGGAAGTCCGGCTACGTCGCGGCGGAGGGGGACGCGTTCCACGTCTACGTCCGCCGGAAATGGCCGGGGAAGCAGATCACCTCCTGGGACGGGACGCCGGTCGAGTGGCACGAGAACGTCGGTACGAACAAGGCCGCCAACCGGTAGCGTCCCGCAGGAGGACTGGTTCGGAGGCGCGGCGCATTCCCAAGCCGGGCGGCCCAGTCTAAGGGGCCGCCTCCGCCGTCGCGCAGCAGGAGGCCGCATGAACCAGGACCTGGACGCCGAGATCCCGCCGCGCCCCGCGTTTCTGCAGGGGGATGCGGAGTTCCTCCTCGGCTCCGCCGGATCGCCGCTGGACCGCCTCGAGCGCGCGGTTGCCAACGCCGAGGCGAATCTCGGGGAGCTCAGGGCGGCCCTGGAGGAAAGGACCGCGCAGGTCACGGAGCTGGAGCGGCACCTCTCCGTCGCGGAGGCCCGGCTGGCCATCGAGACCATGCATTCGGCGGGCCTGGCCGCCCAGGCGACCCGGTTGATGACGGTGGCGGTTGGCGGGGGCGCCGAAGCCCTTGCCGAGCTGGTCGGCGAGGGCGGGCACCCGGGCCAGCTGGGCCAGGTCTACGCGGACGCCTTCGACGCCAAGGGCGCGGAGCTCGGCATCGAGGATCCACAGCGGTTCCGGGCGGCCTGAGCCGGGCGGGCGCCCGGCTCACCGTCCGGGCACGTCCTCCACCAGGGGGACAAACACCTTGAGGAGGCGCGGCATCTCCTCGGGCCGCAGGGGGAGCCGCTCCGGCGGCAGGGTCAGGCTGTCCAGGAGCCGCCCGCTGCGCGTGAAGAGCGTCAGCTCCAGGCTGTCCCCAGCGACCTCCGGGCGGCAGACGACCTCCTCGCCCGGCGCCTCCCGGCGGGCGACCTCCACGAACTCCCGGATCTCGTCGACACCGTCCGTGTGTTGCCCTGCCTCCGCCAGGAAGTCCTCGATCTCGGCCTCGACCTGGGACGGCGCGAGGATGCCGAGCGGCACGCAGCCCTCGACCGCCTCGGCCACCGCCATCCGCCAGCGGTCGAAGCGCTCCGCCAGCGCCCGGTCCTCGGGCGCCTTCTCGTCCTCCGGTTCCTCGGGCGGGCCGTTTGCCGCAATCTCCTCCCAGGTCGGGATGCCCCAGTCGATCTGCAGGCCGACCAGGACGCCGAAGCCGCCTTCGGACAGGGCCTCCGGCGCGGCGGGCGGCATGGCGGCGGGCTCGCGCCCCTCCAGCATTTCGACCAGCGCGCGGCGGAGCGCGCAGGGCGTAAGCCTCGCGAAGGTCTCCGGGGAGCGCCAGCCCGGCAGGAACCGGACTTCCGCCTGCTCCTCGAGGACGCCCGACGCGGCGAGGCTGGCGCCCAGCGATTCGGCGTCCGGCGGTGGGCCGGGCGGCAGGGCTACCGGGACCGTGACGAGCTGCGACCAGCCCGAGGGCCCGAGATCCGCGGCCTCGGCGAGTTCCAGGAGTTCCCGCTCCATGTCGTCGGCAGCCTCCTCCCCGTAGCGGTCGGCCGTCTTGCGGATGGCGAGCGCGAGAACCCCTTCGCGCCCCTCCCGCAGGAGTTCGTCCGCGAGATCCGGGAACTCGCTCCCCTCCTCGTCCGCGAAGGCGCGCATGAGCCGCTCCGCGGGGGTGCCGGAGGCCCGGCCAGGCTTGTTCCGGGGCCGGGCGGCGGACGGGTCCAGGCCCAAGGCCCGCAGGGCGTCCGCGCCGCGCAGCATCCCGCCCCGGTTCCGCCAGGCAGACTGCTTGCCCGGCGCGTCTGGATGCTGGTCCATCCATCTCCTGAACGAGGCCTTGTCCGCGACCTGGACGAAAACCTCGACCCCCTCGACGGCCAGGGCGGCGGCCACAGCCCGGTTCACCGCGCCCACCACCGCGAGGTCGTCCTCGCTGGGACGGAAGACGTCGAGCGTCTCGGCATCCAGGAAGTGCGTGATGAGCACCGCGGAGAGGCCGGGCGCCATGTCCCGCGCCAGCGCCGCGGCCGCCTCCGCCATCTCCACGCTCCGAACGTCGACCTGCGCCATGCGGACCCCCGGCAAATCCTGCGCAGACTATGGGTCCAGCCCGCTGACCGCTCAACCGCGCGGCCCGTGCGGCGTGACGGGGACGAGGCACCAAGCTGGAGCGCTCCCACTTCAGGACGCAAGGCTGAGCCGCAACGAGCAAAGTGCTGGGATCACCACACGTAATCCATCAGCAAAGCTGCAGCATCAAAACGAGTCCTTTTGCCAGGGTTAGCTCGCCGGCGGGCGCGGCTGCTCAGAGGTGACCCTCCTGCCGGCCCCGGCGGCGGATCGCTGTACGGGGCCGGCACAGGCCGGCCTTCCAGGCGCGGGCGACGACATGCGCGACCGAGCCCGGTCGCCAGGTGGTGCCGCCCCGGGGCGTCCGCTCGCGGATCGCCTCCAGCCGCGCGCCGATCGCGCGCAGCGTCGCCCCTGGGTCGCAGTGCGGCCGGTCGGGCGCCGGGGCCGGCAGGAGAGGTCCGCTCGACCAGGCCCTCCGCCACCAGCCGTCGCACCGCCCGGGCCAGCCGCTGGCCGGTCCAGCCGGGCAAGCCCGCGGCGCGGCGGGCGTTGAGATGGCGGACGACATCCTCCCAGGACCGGCCGCCCTGCCGCAGCCGCCGCACCGCCGGCAGCCACGCGTCGGCGGTGGTCACCAGCCGGGCGAGGTAGGACGCCCGGCGCGCCGCGGCGACCGCCTGCCGCGCCGCCGGATCGCCCACCCGCAGGCCCGGGTTGCCCGGCCGGCTCCCCCGGGCGGCAGCGGCGCGCATGCCGCTGCGGGTGCGCTCGCGGATGAGCGCGCGCTCGAGCTGGGCAGCGGCGCCGAGCACCTGCAGCGTGAACAGCCCCTGCGGGCTGGCGGTGTCGACCGGATCGCGCAGGCTGCGGAAGTGCACGCCGCGGGCCCGCAGGCCTTCGACCACCGCCAGGGTGTCGCCGGAGCGGAGCTGGGCGAGCACCGGCCGGTCGCGGTCGCCGCCCGAGGCGTGCTCCTCGGCCACCGTGCGGCAGCCGGCGGCGTGCAGCTCGTCGCGCTGCCGCGCCGTCGCCTGCTCCTCGGTGCTCACCCGCGCGTGGCCCACCCGCGCCATCCGACGGTCCTCCTCGCCTGCGGCCCGGAGGGGAGCGCCGCGCGGCCGGCGTGCCAAGTTGTGCCAGATGCGACGAACCGGTCCTTTGCCGGCGCATCAAGAGCGACGGGGAGGCGCGCCCGCCGCTGCGCGCTGCGCTGGTGCGGCGCTGGGCGGCGGCACTCGGACCTGGCCAGCCCTGGGAGCCGCCCCTCTGGATCCCCGTCTTCCTGCGGGCGGTGGCCGCCGAGGCGGGGGCAGCGCTGGACCTGCTCGTCGAGATGGAGCGGCGCTGGCGCGCGGCGCGGGCGGCGGTGGCCGCCGGGCGGCGCCGGACCTCGCGCACGCCCGCGGCGGTGGACCTGCTCGCCGCCGTGCCGCTGGTCTCGGCCACCACGCTGGCCGCCGCGCTGGGCCTGTCGGTGAAGGCGGCCGGTGCGATCCTCGACGAGCTCGTCCGCCGCGGGGCCGCAGTGGAGGTGACGCACCGCCACAGCCGCCGGCTGTTCGGCCTCGCCGGCCTGGTGCCATTGCGCGAGGCTGCCGCGCCGCCGCGCCGGCCGGTGCCCGGGCGGGGGCGGGGGCGGGGGCGGGGGCGGCCGCGCGCGCGGCCGCCCGAGACGGAGGCGCAGCCCGAGGCGGAGACGGTGCCGCCGCTGCCGCCCGCCGCACCGCTCGCCCGGCCGGCCTTTGACTACGGCGAGCTGGCGGCGGCGATGCAGGCGGTGGACGCGGCGCTCCGGACGGCGCGGGCCGGGCTCGCGCGGGCGGCCGGAAGCGGCGGCACGGACGACAACGCGGCGGGGTGAGGGGCATCCAAGGGTCATCCCCGGGAGGCCGGGCCGCGCCGGCTATCCGAGCAGCCGGAGAGCGTGCTACTAGAGCAGCGCAGCGCTTGGCAGGCGCTGGCCGCGATGCAGACGGCGGCCGTCTGGCTCGCTCTCCAGCCGCAGCTGGGGCGCGACGTGCATGCGCGGCCAGCCCGTGGGTAGCCACCGATTGCGGCAACTACTGGCCGGTAGTTCAGTAGAGGCAGGTTTGTGTCTGCGGCCCTACAAAGAGCGACGGCTATCGTGTCTTCTGCAAGGGGCGGGAGGGCGCGGCGGAGCCACTTCACGGCCACGCCGCCGTGGCTTACTCTGGCACGATTCCTGCGGAGGCTGCCACGGCCTTCCACTTCGCTGTCTCAGCTGCGACGAAGCTTGTGTAGTCCTCGGAGGAGTTGCCGCCCGGGGCAAGCCCGAGGGCCAGGAGTTTCTCCTTCAGCGGCCCATTCACTGCCTTCGCAACCTCGGTCTGCAGGCGCGTGGTGATCAGCGTCGGCAGGTTGGGGGGCGCCGACAGCCCGGTCCAGGAGACCGCCACCACGTCGGGGAAGCCGCTCTCGATGATAGTCGGAACGTCAGGAAACAGCGCGTTCCGTTCTGCGCTGCTGACCGCAAGCATGCGAAGCTGGCCTTCCTTTGAGAAAGGAAGGATGGCGTCGGCATTGGTAATCAGAATTGGCACCTGCCCACCCAACACATCCGTCGTCGCGGGTGCGCCGCCGCGATAAGGGATATGAACGATGGACAGCCCGGCCTTCTGCTTGAACAGTTCCATCGTCAGGTTGCCCGACGAGCCCGTGCCGGAACTAGCATAGCTGAGCTTGCCGGGATCGCGCTTAGCCAGGGCGACCAGGTCGGCGAGGGTCCGAGCCGGGAAGTCCGGATTCACCGCGATCCCGTTCGGGCCCGAGGCGATCAGCGAGATGTGCGTGAAATCCTTCACGGGATCGTAGGGCATGGAGCGGTAGAGCCCCGCATTGATCGCATGCGAGCCGATGCCGGACAGCAGCAAGGTGGTTCCATCTGCGGGCGCACGGGCCACGGCGGCGGAACCGATGATGCCGTTTGCACCGGCGCGATTATCCACCACGACGGGCTGGCCCAGCGCCTTGGTCAGTTCCTGGACCAGCATGCGGCCCATGGTATCGCTCGTGCCGCCGGGCGGGAAGGGCACCACGAAGGTGATGGGGCGGCTCGGCCAAGTCTGAGCCGAAGCGGAGCCAGGACGTATCGCTAGCCCTGCCAAGGCCGAGGTCAAGGCCAACAAACCACGCCGCGTCGGATGCAGATGCGTCATGTTTCCTCCTGCGTCCCGTACCGGACGTTCTGGATTTTCGCGATTCGGGACAAATCAGCGGTTGGATTTCGAGCCCCGACTTGCGTGTTCGGTGAACATTACCGGACCCAAATAGCAGCGAAGAAAATGACGACTCTACAGCGAAGGACGTCGCGGAAGCTTCGGTGTCCCACATTGCGGGCCTACGTCCCTTGTTTCAGTCGGGCAAGACCGCTTGAGGGTTCATGATTCCCGCTGGATCGAGCGCGGCCTTTACCAACTGCATCGCGTGAAGCCGGCCGGGCGCGGATCGAGCTGCAAGATGATCGCGATAGGCGCGACCAACGCCGTCGTGGCCACGCCGGGTGCGGAGGAATGCAGGCTCAGCACCATGCCGCGGGCTGCCGCCCGCTCCAGGTAGGCGGCGAGGCAGCCGATATGGTGGCTGTTGCCGATGGCAACGCTCACGACCCCATACTGACTGACCAGTTCGAAGGCGAGTTCCAGCGTGCGGGTCACCAGCCACGGGCCGGGCAGCCGCCTGCCGTCCCAGGCCAGGCAGGCGCCGCGATCCGACAGCACCTCCGGCTCTCCCGCGACCGCCATGCCCCCGCCCTCGATCTCGCCGAGATAGCGTACGGCCAGTTCCAGGCCGTGGGTGTCGTGGCCGAGCATGTCGGCCTCCAGCCCCGCCGCGGTCCCAGCCGCGCTCATGCCAGCACCCCGATGGGCCAGGGCACGAACTCGTTGGTGCCCATGCCGCTGAGTTCGCTCTTGGTGCGCTCGCCGGAGGCATGTCGCAGCAGCTGCTCGAAGATCAGCTGGCCCATCTCCTGCACCGTCGCCTCGCCGTCGATGACGATGCCGCAGTTGATGTCCATGTCGGACACCATCCTCTCGTACATCGGTGTGTTGGAGGCGAGCTTGATGGTGGGTGCGGGGAGGGAGCCGAAGCATGAGCCGCGCCCGGTGGTGAACATCACCATGTTGGCGCCGCCCGCAATCTGCCCGGTGGCGGAGGCCGGGTCGTAGCCCGGCGTGTCCATGAAGACGAGGCCGCGCTGCGTCACCGGCTCGGCGTAGCGGTAGACCTCCATCAGGGGCGAGTTGCCACCCTTCTTGGCGCCACCGAGTGACTTCTCCAGCACGTTGGCCAGACCACCGGCATTGTTGCCCGGGCTGACACGGCCGTTGATCTGGCAGTCCCGGCCCTCGTTGTAGGCCAGCCACCAGTTCATGCGATCGACGAGCTTCTGCCCGACCTCGGGCGTCACGGCGCGCGCCGTTAGCGTGTGCTCGACGCCGAAGATCTCGGAGGTTTCGGACAGGATCGGCGTGCCGCCATGGCGCACCAGGATGTCCATGGCGGCGCCAAGGGCGGGGTTGGCCGACAGGCCGGAAAAGCCGTCCGACCCGCCGCACTGCATGCCGATCGTCAGGTACTCGGCCGAGACCGGCTCACGCGTCACGGCATTGGCGGCGGGAAGCATCTCCTTCACCTGGGCAATGCCCGCTTCGATCGAGCGGCGCAGCCCGCCCTCGTCGCCGATCACCAGCGTCCGCAGCGTCGGGCCGCGCTGCAACCCCTGCTCGGCCAGGAAGTCCTCGAGATCGTTGCTTTCCATGCCCGTCGCGATGATCAGGGAAGCTGCGGTGTTGGGATTGCGGATGTACCCGCCGAGCGTGCGGCGCAGCAGCGCCATCGGCTCGCCGGACCGCTCCATGCCGTCGCCCATCTGGTGGATGAAGGGCGCGACGCCGTCCACCATCGGGTGGCCCGCTAGGCGGTCCGGCGTGAACCACGCGGCGATCTTGCGCGCCGCCGTGCCGCCCGTGTTGCCCAGCACGAAGACGCCGACGTAGTTGCGCGTGCCCACGCGACCGTCGGCGCGACGGATGCCCTGGAAGGTCGCGCGCTCCGCCTGCGGCACGTACTCGGTCGGCACGTAGTTCTTGGAGAAGGCATAGTCCTTCTCCACCTCGTCGAAGAGGATGTTGTGGCTGTGCATCCAGGTGCCGGGCTGCAGGTCCTCGGAGGCGTAGCCGATCACTGTGTTGTACTTCCGCACCGCCTCGCCCTTGGCGATAAAGTGCGCCGCGATCTTGTGGCCGGACGGCACGTCATGCAGCGTCACCGTGCTCTCGGACGGCACAGGTGTGCCCGCCTGCACCGGCATCCGCGCGATAACCACGTTGTCCAGGGGATCCAGGCGGATGAAGGGGTTGAAATTGGCGCGGGTGATCTGGTCGTTCATGGTGCTGTCCTCCCTCACGCCAGGACGCCAATGGGCCAGGGCACGAACTCGTTCTCTCCAGCGCCCTCGATCTCGCCCTTGGTCTTCTCGCCCGATGCGTGGCGCAACAGCGCCTCGAAGACGCGCCGTCCCATCTCCTCCACGCTCACCGCGCCGTCCAGCACCGGTCCGCAATCCAGGTCGATGTCGTCCACCATGCGCGCGAAGGTCTCGCTGTTGGACGCGATCTTCACTGTCGGAGCAGGCAGGGAGCCGAAGGTGGTGCCGCGTCCCGTGGTCATGGCGATCAGGTTGGCGCCGCCCGCGATCTGGCCGGTGACCGACACCGGGTCGTAGTCGGGCGTGTCCATGAAAACGAGGCCAGGACCGGTCACGCGGTCGGCGTAGCGGAGCACCTCGGCGATCGGGGCGCCCCCCGCCTTCCTGGCTCCGTCCAGCGACTTCTCCAACACGCTGGCGAGACCAGCCGCGGCGTGACCGCGGTCCAGCACGCCGTTCAACTGCGTGTCCTTGCCGTGGTTGTAGTCGCGCCACCAGTCCAGCCGTGCGCGGAGCGCCTCGCCCACCGCCGGGCTGGCGGTGCGGGTCAGGAAGGCGTCCTGCGCCAGCAGGATCTCAGGCGTTTCGGACAGGATGGCCGTCCCGCCAGCGGCGACCAACAGGTCCACCGCGATGCCCAGCGCGGGGTTAGCGGACAGGCCAGTGAAGCCATCCGGTGCGCCGCATTGCAGCCCGAGCACCAGATGCTTGGCCGAGACCTCCTGCCGCCGCGCCGCATTGGCCAGCGGCAGCATGGCGTCCACCATCGCCTTGGCGGTGTCCACCGCATTGCGGATGCCGCCGACCTCCTGGATGGTGACGGTGTGCAGGCGGTCGCCTACGGCGAGCTTTTCCTGCTCCAGGAAGCCCTTGAGGTTGTTGCGCTCGCAGCCCAGCGCGACCACCACGGCGCCTGCCGTGTTCGGGTTGCGGATGAAGCCGGAGATGGTGCGGCGCAGCAGGTCCATCGGCTCGCCAGTCATTTCCATGCCGCAGCCGATCTCGTGGACGTAGGGCACCACGCCGTCGACGTTCGGGAAGGCCGCCAGCCGCTCCTCGCCGTACCAGTCGGCCGCCTGCCGCGCGGCGGTCGCGCCGCAATTGCCCACCACGAACACGCCGATGAAGTTGCGCGTGCCCACGCGCCCGTCCTCGCGCACGAAGCCCTGGAAGGTGGCGGCAGCAGCCGCCGGGCGCTCGAAGGTCACGCTCAGGCTTGGCAGCGTCACCCCTTCCACGGAGACGTCGCTCGCGCGCAGCGGCTGGCCAGCCACGATGTTTTTGGTCGCGGTGCCGATTGCGATGCCGCCCCGCACGACCTGCGTGCCCGCCGGGATGTCACGGGTCACCAGCTTGTGCCCGGCCGCCACATCCTCCAGCGCCGTCACGCCTTCGGACGGCAGGCGGGCACCACGCGCGATCGGTTGCCTGGCGACAACGACGTTGTCCTGGGAATCCAGGCGCAGAACGGGGTCGTTCACCGCGTCGGCGGTGGACATGGACAGGAACACGGCTTCCTCCCTCCCTGGGCTGGTACAGGAGCCAGCCCGGCATGGTTCGGTTGCCACCCTAGATTCCCAGATGATGCGGGTCCAACATCATGATGGTATCGTGGTTATGCAGTTCCTGGATTACGTAGCCCGTCATGCTCGACCTTACCCACATCCGATCCTTTGTCGCCCTGGCGGAGGAGCTGCATTTCGGCCGCGCCGCCCGGCGGCTGAACATGACGCAGCCACCGCTCAGCCGTCAGATCCAGCTTCTGGAGGCCGAACTTGGCGTGCAGCTCTTCGACCGATCGCGCCACGCAGTGGCGCTGACAGCGTCCGGCCAAGCCTTGCTGCCGGAAGCCCGTGCGCTGCTGGGCGCCAGCGAGCGGGCTGCGCAGGTTGCCCGGCGGGCGGTACAGAGCCGGGGGCGGGGGAGGGTGAACCTCGGCTTCATCGGCGCCTCGACCTACGCCTTCCTGCCACGCCTAGTTGAGCAGACCCGCACCGAGCTGCCGGACATGGAAATCGTGCTGAAGGAGATGGATGGCGCCGCGCAGCTGGAGGCTCTGCGGATGGGGCGCCTGGACATCGGCCTGGTGCGGCCCTTCCCCCTGCCGGACAACCTCTCCTCCACCTGCGTCATGCGGGAGGGGCTGGCGCTGGCGCTGCCCCAGGGCCATCCCCTGACCACAAAGCGCCGCGTCGGGCTGCGCGACCTGAATGGCGAGCCCTTCGTCATGTACTCGACCGACGGGCCCTACATGCACGCGCTGCTATCGAACACCTTCGCGGCCGCCGGTATCCAGCCGCGCGTCGTGCAGGCCGTGTCGCAAGCGCACACCATCCTGTCCCTGGTCAGCGCGGGCACCGGGCTTGCCCTGGTGCCGGAGGAGGCGCGCAACGCCTCCTTCGGCAGCGTGGCCTTCCGCCCGATGGCCATCCCGTCGGCGCCGCTGGTGGAGCTGCATGCAATCTGGCGGCCGGACAACGCCAATCCAGCCCTCGAGCCCCTGCGCGACTTGCTGCAACGGATTGCGCTGCTGCGGCCGTGACCTGCGCCTCCGGTACATCCTGGTAGCGAACCGGGCGGCTGCAAGCCGCGCCGCGGCACGGGGCCCTTTGTTGAGCAAGGTGGCGCTCCACGCACCGAGACGGCGTGGCCGGATGCTAAGCGCTCGCACTGCGGGCAGGGGACGTCAGGTGGCGGAGGGCACGTAGGGAGCCACGCCGCCGATGGGCGAGAAGCGGGTGGGGGGCCAGAATCCGGTTCTCCATGCTCCGGAGCATCGGCTTCACCTTGGCGAGGCAACCCAGCCATCGCGGCTCGGCGAACAGCCGCGCGCGGCGCTTCTGCCGGTCCTGCAGGCTCTCGTATCCCCACAGGTGGACCACTTGGCCCTGCACCCCGGTCTCGGTGGTGAAGTAGCCGAGCAGGTTGCCCAGGATGGCTGTCTACACCGCGTAGCCCTCCTCCTCATAGATGCGGAGGAACTCGGCGGGGCTGGCGTGGCAGTGATGGCCGGCCTCCTCAGAACACGTCCGGCTCGGGCACGGGCGCGCCGCGGTCCGTGCGCAGCACGTCGAAATCGCATCCCTCATGCGCCTGGCCGACGTGCTGGGTGAAAATGGCGCCGTAACCGCGTTCGTAGCGCGGCGGCGGCGCCATCCAGGCGGCGCGGCGGCGGGCCAGCTCCGCCTCGTCGACCCGCATGTCGATGCGGCGGTTCGGGACATCGACCTCCACGATGTCGCCCGTCCTGAGCAAGGCGAGCGGGCCGCCGACGTAGCTCTCCGGAGAGATATGCAGGATGCAGGCGCCGTAGGAGGTGCCGGACATCCGGGCGTCGGAGATCCGCACCATGTCGCGGACGCCCTGGCGCACCAGCTTGGCTGGCAGCGGGATCATGCCGATCTCCGGCATCCCGGGACCACCCAGGGGACCGCCGTTGCGCAGCACCAGCACCGTGTCCGGCGTAACCTCCAGGTCGTCACGGTCGATGCGGGCCTTGAGGTCCGGATAGTCCTCGAACACCAGAGCGGGCCCGGCGTGGACGTGCAGCCGCGGGTCGCAGGCACTGGGCTTGATGACGCAACCGTCCGGGGCGAGCTTGCCGCGCAGCACGGCCAGCGCGCCCTCGGCATAGATCGGGTTCGCCTCGGTGCGGATCACGTCGTCGTTGTAGACCTCAGCGTCCGCGATGCAGGCGCCCAGCGTCTCGCCACTGACGGTCATGGCGTCGAGATGCAGGTGCCGGGCGATGCGGGACATCAGCCCGCGCAGGCCCCCGGCGAAGTGGAAGTCCTCCATCAGGTACGTGCTGCCGGACGGGCGCACGTTGGCGAGCACCGGCACGGTGCGGCTGGCGCGGTCGAAGTCGTCGAGGCCGATGTCCGTGCCCGCCCGGCGCGCCATGGCGATCAGGTGAATGATGGCGTTGGTGGAGCACCCCATGGCCATCGCGACCGCGATGGCGTTCTCGAAGCTCTCGCGCGTCAGGACGCGCTGGGGCGTCAGGTCCTCCCACACCATCTCCACCGCGCGGCGCCCGGCGGCGGCGGCCATGCGGTGGTGGTTGACGTCCACCGCCGGGATGGAGGAGGCGCCGGACAGGGTCATGCCCATGGCCTCGGCGATGGCCGTCATGGTGCTGGCCGTGCCCATGGTCATGCAGGTGCCTGCGGACCGGGCGATGCCGGACTCGATCTCCTGCCAGTCCTTCCGGCTGATCTTGCCCGCGCGGCGCTCGTCCCAATACTTGAAGGCGTCCGAGCCGGAGCCGAGCGTGCGGCCGTGCCAGTTGCCGCGCAGCATCGGCCCGGCGGGCACGAAGATGGCGGGAAGCCCCATGCTGATCGCGCCCATCAGTAGGCCGGGCGTGGTCTTGTCGCAGCCCCCCATCAGCACCGCGCCGTCGATGGGCTGGGAGCGCAGCAGCTCCTCCGTCTCCATGGACAGGAAGTTGCGGTAGAGCATGGCGGCCGGCTTCACCAGGCTCTCGAACAGCGAGATCGCCGGGAGTTCGATCGGCAGCCCCCCGGCCTGCAGCACGCCACGCTTCACGTCCTCTGCCCGCTCGCGGAAATGCCCGTGGCAGGGGTTCATCTCCGACCAGGTGTTGACGATCGCGACGATCGGCCTGCCCTCGTAGTCGGAGTGCGACAGGCCGAGCTGCAGCACGCGCGAGCGGTGCAGGAAGGAGCGCAGGTTGTCCGGCGCGAACCAGCGCGCGCTCCGCAGCTCCTCGGGGGATTTCTTGTGCGTGGCCATGCCGATGTTCCTTCCCGCGACGCCGTCTCAGGCCGCCTGCAGCAGGCCTCTGGTGTAGCCGAGCGCGAAGGCGAAGAACCGCTCGCGGCCGGGGTCCAGGTCGCTCAGCGGCACGTGATCGGGACACAGGATGCCGTCGTAGCCGACGCTGCGGTAGCTGCGGATCGACTCCGCCATGTCCACGTCGCCCTCGTCCGGGAAGGCCTCGCGGAAGTTCAGGTAGCCGCCCTTGATGTTGCGGAAGTGGACCATGAAGATTCGCTTGCGGCCGCCGAACTCGCGGATCGCCTCCTGCACGATGCCGTTGGGATCGTCCGACATCTCGGCCACCGTACCCTGGCAGAAATTCAGCCCGTGGCTGGTGTTGGCCGGTGCGATGTCCAGGAAGCGGCGGATGCCAGCCAGGGAGCCGACCACGTGGTTCACGCCGTTCAGCCCGCCCGGCGGGTACGCCGGATCGTGCGGGTGACCGGCCAGCCGTACGCCTTCCTTCTCCGCCGTCGGCATCACCTGCTCGACGAAGTACTCCAAGGCCTGCCAGCTCTGCTCCTCGGTGACGCCGGGGATGCTGCTGCCCAGCACCTGGCCGCAGGCCTCGGGGGTGCCGATGGCGTTCACCGGCTCGTCACTGTCCTCGCGGTTGCTGTCGGGGTGGCCGACGCTCCAGTAGGAGAACTGCGCGTCGCGGGCCGGATCGTACTCCGCGGCGTTGAAGGCGGAGCAGGAAACACCGCCACGGCCCTGCGCCACGCCTGTGCGGGTGATGCCGACCATCTGGACGTTGTACTTCAGGGTGGTCACGCCGCCCGCCGCGGCGGCGCGGATGTCCTGGCGGATGCCCTCGGCGGTCGCCGCCGCGCGCTCGCGATTGTAGAGGCTGTCGAGCAGGATGGAGCCGATGTCGACCGCCATCACTTCCAGCCGCAGCCCGAAGCGCTCAACGAACTTCCGCTGCTCGGCCACCTTCGCGGGATCCCACCGCCCGTTCGCGTCCAGCAACTGCACGTTGGGCCGGGTGTCGACGACGATCCCCTGGGCGCCGAGCTGGGCGGAAAGGCGCAAGCGGGCATCGGTGGGGTTGATGAGCTGCTCGCCGATGTACATTCCGTTTCTCCCCGATCGCTGGCGCACCGCAATTTAGGAAACGGAGATGGAGGAGGCGCGGGCCGCAGGCAAGGCGAACCGCCGGATGCTCGGCCCCGGCGTCCCACATGCCGGGAAGCCGGGTGAAAGCGAGAGCCCGGTCGCCTCTAGAACCAAGCCGCCTCGGCTTCCTCCACGCCGCAAACCCCGGCTCCCAGGGCTAGCAGGCGCCCGGACAGCGGCGCGGCGGCCAGGGCGTCCAGCGCCATCCCGTCCCGCGCGGTGGCAACGTAGAGCGTGTCCAATCCCGGCCCGCCGAAGCCGAGGTCGGTGGGCCGCGGGACCGGCAGGGGTAGGATCCGGTCCACTTCCCCTTCCGCCCCGAGCCTTGCCACGCTCCAGCCATCGTACAGGGCGGTCCAGACGCCGCCATCCCGGTCCACCGCCAGCCCAGCCGGACGGCCTCCGCCAGCGGGCAGCCGCGCAAGCAACAGCGGCGCCGCCCGCCCCACTTCGAGCCGATGGACCGTACCGAGGGCGAGTGTGGCGGCGAAGAGCGCAGCGCCGTCCGGCGTCCAAGCGAGGGCGGAGACCGCGCCGGGAAGGCGCCAGACCGGCTTGGCGATCCCGGCGGCGGACAGCGGGCCGATGACGCTGCCGCCGTCTGGCGTCGGCAAGGCCGCCCAGGCTTCGCCGTTGGGGTGGATGCGCAGCGCTGTCGGCGCCGCGCGAAGAGGGGTCAACGCCCCACTTTGCCCGTCGGGCGTCACTCGCGTCACAACCCCTTCCATGTCGACCAGGATTGCCGCACCGCGCTCATCCAGAGTGAGGGCGCGGATAGGCACCTCTGTCCGGGTGACATGGCGATCAAGGCCGCCGGGGCGGAGGCACCGCAGCTCGGGCGCCAACACGTCGCACCACCAGACCAGCCCGCCCCGGGACGACCAGCGGGGAAAGGCGCCGTGGAAGGCCGCCACAGCCGAGACAGGCCGCGCAGGCGTACCAGAAGCCGCCTTTGGCACCTCCGCTCGGAGCTGCGCACCGATGCGGCGACCCGCGGCGGCCACCTCGGGGCCCAGGAGGTCTAGGCGCTCGCGCGTCATGCGCCAGGCGGGCCCGGCGATGCTGACGGCGCCGACCACTTGGCCCTCGGGGTCGAGCACCGGGGCACCGACGCAGCGGACGCCTTCGACGATCTCCTCGTCATCCGTCGCGAAGCCCCGGGCCTGGACGATCCGCAGCGCCGAAGCCAAGCGGCGGCGGTCCGTGATGGTGTGTTGCGTCAGCGGCGCCATGGGCAGGCGCTTCAGCAGCTTGTCTCGATCACCGTCCGGCATGAAGGCGAGGATGGCCTTGCCCTGGCTGGTGCAGTGCAGCGGCTTGCGCTGGCCGAGCCGGGCGGCCGAGCGGACTTCGTGCGCCCCCTCGAACTTACCCAGGGCCACCACCTCGCGCCCTTCCAGGACGGCCACGTAGGCGGTCTCGCCGGTGGCGTCGCGCAGGCTCCGCAGCTCCGGTGCGGCCACGGCAGGCAGATCCGGCGCGGACCAGGCCCCGTGGCCCATCCCCTGGGCGATCTCCATCAGCCGGAAGCCGACCGCGTAGACACGCCTGGCCGGGTCCTGCCGGAGCAGCCCGCGTGCTACCAGGACCCCGAGGATGCGGTAGGTCGTGGTCCGGGACAGCCCGAGCCGCACCATCAACTCAGACTGCGCGATGCCGCCCGGCGCCGCCGCGACGGCTTCCAGCACGTCGCAAGCCTTGCTCAGCAGGGCCGCTCCATCGGGCCGCGCGGGTTCGGAATCGGACCTCTGATCCATCATGTGGGACTGCTAGCGCCATTCCGATGGGCCGAACAGTATAAACAGCGAGCGCCCGATTGACCCGCACCCCCGCGACGGACCACCAGTTGGGTCAGCCAAGAAGCACCACGCCCGAACCATTGGAGGTTCCATCATGCCCCAGAACAGCGATGTCGTTATCACCCTCGATCACCTGGCACGCCTGGCGAAGTGCAGCAGCGGCTCCATCACGACCGAACTGTTCCGCCTGGGCTTTAAGCAGTGCTTCTTGGTCGGGCTGAAGCCATTGAACCCGAATGTTAAGTCCTTCGCAGGCGAAGCCTTCACCATGCGTATGATCCCGGCGCGGGAAGACAAGGAAACCTACGCTACCCTGACACCCACGCCCAACCCGGACAACCTCCAGTGGGTGGGCGTTGAGGACACCCAGCCGAACCAGGTTATGGTGATCGACAGCCGCAACGACCCGCGCGCGGCCTCCATGGGCAACATGCTGCTGACGCGCATGCAGAAGCGCGGCGTGGTGGGCGTGATCACCGACGGCTCCTTCCGCGACGGGTCCGAGATCGCCGAGATGGACCTGCCTGCCTACTGCCAGGCCGTGGTGGCCTCCACCCGTCTATCTTACCACCACGTCGCCGACCTGAACGTGCCGATCGCTTGCGCGGGCGTGGCCGTCTACCCGGGTGACATCGTCCACGGCGAGAAGGACGGCATCACCGTGATCCCGCGCCACGTGGCGCTGCAGGTGCTGGAAGCCTGCGAGCGGCGCGATCCCCTGGAGAAGTACCTGGCGCTGCGCGTGGAGGCCGGGGAAGCGCTCTGGGGCCTCTACCCACCCACCGAGCAGACCCGTGCCGACTTCGCTGCCTGGCAGGCGGCGGGCTCCCGTCCTGAGGACGCGGCGACGATCCGCGCCGCGAAGCCAGCTTCGGCAGCCGCGGAGTAAACGGCATGGACAAGCGCGAGGTCCTGATCCGTCGTTACTTCAACGCCTGCAACGCCGCCGATTACAACGCGCTGGTGTCCTGCTTCACGCCGGATGCGGTGCACTACTTTCCGCCCGGCCTGCCCGGCGCGCCCTGGCGCGGCGCGGACGCCATCGCCAAGGGCTGGGTGTGGTGCGTGGAAACGCTCGGCAGCCAGTGGACCATCGAGCGCGTGCTCTGCGGCCCCGAGGACGGCGGCCCCGACGGCGTGCCAGAGGCGGTGATCGAGTGGACGCACTGGAAGAGTAAGCAGAACACCGCGCTGCGCGGCGACGAGTGGTACCGCTTCGACCCGCAGAGCGGCCTGATCTCCGAGATCCGCGCCTATTACGCCTCCCCGGCGCAGCAGGGCGTGGCGATCAACGAACTGCACGACTTCGACTATCAGGGCCGCGGATACCACCTGAAGTCCTACTGACGGCCTGCGGGACCGGCCGCGTCGGTCGGTCCCCTCCGGCTTAATGCCGCGCCGATCCGCCGAAAGGTGAGACGCGGCGGGCAGGCAAGCCAACAAAGCACAAAATCCAGGAACGCCCCATGGACTTGCACCCGACCGAGGCGGGCAACAAGCGCTTCGTCGCGCTTGGCCTCATCACCATCGTCCTCGCGCTCAGCACCGGGGATCGCGCCACCTTGTCCGTCGCCGGGCCCAGGATGTCCCAGGAACTCGGCCTGTCGTCGGTCGAGATGGGGTGGCTCTTCTCCTCCTTTGCCTGGGCATACGTGCTGGGGCAGGTGCCCGCAGGCTGGCTGGTGGACCGGCTGGGCGCCAAGCGCAGCGTCCTGGTGGGACTGGTCGGCTGGTCCGTCGCCACCTTCCTGATGAGCGGCGTGGGGTGGCTCTCCTTTCCGTTCCTGGCGCTGATGGTGCTGCGGTTCCTGCTGGGGATCCTGGAATCCCCGGTGGGCCCCGCCTCCGGCCGCGTGATCGCCGCCTGGTTCCCGTCCACCGAGCGGGGCATCGCGGGTTCAATCTTCAACAGTGCGCAGTACGTCTCGCTGGTGATCTTCACGCCGTTGATGGGCTGGCTGGACCACATGTTCGGCTGGGAGCACATCTTCAGCATCATGGGCGTGCTGGGGCTGATCCTCGGGACGGTCTGGGCCATCCAGTACTTCGCCCCTCCCGAGCATCCCACCGTCACCCCGGCGGAGATCGACTACATCCGTGCCGGTGGCGCGCTGGTGGACCTGGGCAGCAAACCGGCCGCGGCAACAACTGAGGCGGCGAAGTTCCCCATCAGCACGCTGTTCCGCAGCCGCATGCTGGTCGGCATCTTCATCGCGCAGTACTGCATCACCTCCATCACTTGGTTCTTCGTCTCCTGGTTCCCGGCCTATCTGGTAAAGGGCCGGGGCTTCGACATGCTGCAGGCCGGGTTCATCGCGGCGCTGCCCGCCATCTTCGGCTGCATCGGTGGTGTCACGACCGGGTTCATCTCCGACTGGCTGCTGCGCCGCACCGGCTCACTGACTGTCGCGAGGAAAGTGCCGATCACCATCGGCCTGCTTCTGAGCGCACTGATGATTGGCTGCAACTACACCGACAGCAGCGTTCTGGTCGTCGCCTTCATGTGCGCCGCCTTCTTCGGGAAGGGCTTCGGCTCGCTCGGTTGGACCGTGGTCGCGGACACGGCGCCTAAGGAGATCGTCGGCATTACGGGCGGTGTGTTCAACGGCATCGGCAACGCCGCCGGTATCGTGACGCCGCTGGTCATAGGCTACATCCTGTCCAATACCGGCTCCTTCAACGGTGCCCTGCTCTTTGTCGGCCTGCATGGGATCGTGGCCGTCCTCAGCTACTGGCTCGTCGTCGGACCGATCAAGAGGCTCGAAGTCGCGGCGCTGCCGCGCAGGCGAGTGCAGGCAGCTCCAGGCCACGTCGGCGACCGGGAGGCAGCGGCTCGGAGGTAGCAGGCGCTGCAAGCGGTCAGTTACCTGCCTTCAAGAACAAGGGGCTGTCGGATCAGGCTGGTCCGGCGGCCCACGCCAGGGGGTCGTAGAAGGGGCAGCCGGTGTTGCGACCGGCCCGCAGGAACCACAAACGGCCCGGCGGCAGAAAGCGGCCGGGCGGGTTTGTTGGCCGGCGACGGTGGCCCGATGCGGCAGCACGCCCAGCGCTCTCGGCGGCGCCTTGGAACGTGCCGTCTCAGGCCGCGCTCTGTTTTTCCGCAAGAAAAGCCTCCACGGCAGCATTGAACAATCCGGGCGCCTCAAGGCAGGGAACGTGGCCTGCTCCGGGAACCTCGACAAAGTGCGCGTCCAGGATTGCCTCGGCCATACCGCGCATCGTCTTCGGCATGGCACCGTCTATCTCTCCGGCCAGCAGCAGCACGGGCTGGCGCAGCTTCGGAAGCTCGGCCCGGATATCGTAGGATTGCAGGGCGGTCGCACAGGCGACGAAGCCGGCCTTAGGCGTGGTCCTTACCATCTCCCGCACATGGGGGATGGCCGCATTTCCCGCTGCGATCGCGGCGGCGGAGAACCAGCGCTTCACCGTCGCGTCGGCGAAGGCCGACATGCCGTTCTCACGCGCGAAATCAATCCGCTCCTGCCAGGTCTGCGCCCCTCCCGCCGCCGTGCCCGCCTGTCCGTCCGAGGCGATAACCGCCGCGACGAGCTCTGGATGGCGCGCGGCGAGGCAGAGAACGGTGGCCGCACCCATGGAGACACCCATAGCCACCGCGCCGCTGACACCGAAATGCGCCATCAGTGCCGCCGCGTCCTCGGTGAGCACATCGAGGTTCGCAGCTTCCGCCGGCACCTCGGTCCCGCCATGGCCTCGCTGGTGGTAGCGCAGAATGCGATAGCGCCCTCCGAACGCCTCGACCTGCCTGTCCCACACCGAGAGGTTTGTCACCAGCGAGTTGCTGAACACCATCCAGGGCGCGCCCTCGGGACCATCCAGGCGGCAGTTGAAGGAGAGGCCGTTCACGCGCACGGCCTGGATTTCGTTGCTCATTCTGGTCGCTCCGCTTGATCCAGTGTCATGTCTCTGCTGATGCCGCAGCGTGCCACCACGCTCATGTGGAGGCGGCGCAGGCGGCCAGCGGGTCCGCCTTCTCCAGGAAACGGCCGCGGTGCAGCGCGGCGGAGCCATAGGCATTCGCCAGCACCATGGCCTTGCGCAGGAACAGGCCGATGTCGTGCTCGTCCGTGTAGCCGATGGCACCGTGCATCTGCACCGCCTCACGGGTGATCAGCATCGCCGCCTCGGCGGTGCGTGCCTTGGCACGGGAGACAGCGGCCGAGGCCCGGTCTGGCCCGGTGCCGGCATCCAGGCTGCGGGCCGCCCCCTCCACGCTTGCGCGGCTCAGCGCGATCTGGATCCGCAGGTCGGCGGCACGGTGCTGCAGGGCCTGGAAGCTGTCCAGCGGCCTGCCGAACTGCTGCCGCGTGTGCAGGTAGTCGAGCGTCATGGCGAAGGCCCGCTCCATCAGGCCCAGCAGGCCGGCCGCGGTGACCAGCGCCGCCTCCTCCAGCGCCACGGCCATGGCGGCGCCGATATCGCCATGCAGGCGCCGTGCGCTCGTGAGGTCCGGCACCAGCGTACCAAGATTGCCGCCATCCTGGGTGCGCTGCAGGTGCAGGACCTGGCCGGCGGCGGGGACGGCGTAGAGCGCCAGCTCGCCACCTTCGGCGACGGGGACCAGCAGGGTCTCCGCCCCGGCGGCCTGCGGCAGGAAGAGGCGCGCCGCGCCGGGCGTGCCGGGCGCCTCCAAGCTGTCCGGCACTTCCTGCCAGGCGGTCAGCACTAGGCTGCGGCCCTCCAGCAGCGCCGGCAGCAAGCTGTCGTCGCCGGCCGCGGCCAGCAGGCGAGCGGAGAGCGCGCCGGCCACCAGCGGCTCGGGCGCAAGGGCCTGCCCCAACTCCTCCGCCAGGGCACAGGCCTCGGCCATGCCGAGCCCGAAGCCGCCATGCGCCTCCGGCACCCGCAGGCCGATCCAGCCCTGCTCGCCCATAGCCTGCCAGGTGGCGGGATCATAGCCGGGATCGGCATAGCGCAGCGCCCGCACCCGGACGAAGTCGCCATGCCGGAGGGCGAGGCCGGCGGCACTCTCGCGGATCATGCGGACCGATTCCCGCCGCTCCGCCTCGGCCTGTTCCACCATGCTGTCCATCTATTCCTCCTCCCCTTCCCCCGGCGCGGACAGGGCGATCAGCCCATCCACCGCCATGATGCCACCCGTGCCGCAGATCAGCGGATTGATGTCCAGCTCGCGGATGTGCGGATGCCTGGTCACCAGCTCGCCGATGCGGCAGACAATCTCCGCCAGCCGGTCGAGCTCGACCGGCGCGCTGCCACGGAAGCCCTGGAAAAGCCGCGCGCCGCGCAGCCCTTGCAGCATCCTGCGTGCCTGCGGCGGCGCCGGGGCCACCGCCACATCCGTCAGCAGCTCCACCAGCACGCCGCCCAGGCCAACCGCGACCACCGGCCCGAACAGGGGATCGCGATGCGCGCCCAGCATCACCTCCAGCCCGGCCGGTAGCATCGGCTGCACCAGCACGCCGTCGATCGCCGCGCCGGGTGCCGCGCGGGCGGCGTTGGCGAGGATGGCTGCATGGGCAGCGCGGACCTCCGCGGCGTCGCGCAGGTTCAGCCGGACCACGCCGGCCTCGGTCTTGTGCGGCAGCGCCGCGCTCTCGGCCTTCAGCACCACCGGGAAGCCGAAGCCCTCCGCGACGGCGGCGGCCTCCTCCGCGTCCTGTACCAGTCGCTTCGGCACCACCGGCACGCCGCAGGCGGCCAGCACCGCCTTGGCGCGTCTTTTCGGTCAGCACCGGCGCGCCCTCCAGCAACGCGGCCAGGCGCGCGTGCTGCGCCTCGTCCAGCAGCGCGGACGGCGCGGCTGATGGCTGCGCCCGGCGTGCCGCGCGCGCCTGCCAAGCGGCGATGGCGGCGAAGCTGCGCTCCATACACTGGCAAAGAGTGCGGCGCCGGGCACCGCCTCGGCCTCGACGACGCCTTTCCCCTCGCGGTGCTCCGCCACCCAGGGCACGCAGAGGAAGCGCCCCTCGCACGCGGCGATCTCTGCCATCACGGGGATGCGGCTGAGCGAGAAGGGATAGGCGTGGATATTCGGGTAGAGCAGCAGGCCGAAGGCCGGGTCCCGCGCCAGGGCGCCGGTGCAGGCGGCCAGCGCCTCGGGGTCGTTCAACACCTGCGCCGTCAGGTCGCATGGATTGCGGGCGGAACCATATTCGGGGATGCGCCCGTCGAGCACCGCCTGGGTCGCGGCGCCCGACTGCGGCAGCGGAACGCCGTGCCGTTCCGCCGCATCGGCGGCCAGGATGCAGGCGCCGCCCGAGGTGGAGACCACCGCCACGCCCAACCCCGCCGGCGCGGCGGGAGCGCGGGCGAGGAAGGAGGCCATTTCCATAACCGCGCCGAGATCCTCCACCCCCCCCCGCGCCGGCCAGCGCGGCACCCCAGACCGCATGCCCACCGGCGACGGCACCGGTATGCGACAGGGCCGCCGCGGCGCCGGACTGGCCGGAGGCCATCTTGTGGACCACCACCGGTTTGCCGGCAGCCTCGGCGCGGGCGATGGCCGCCAGCAGCCGGCGCGGCTCGCGCGCCCCCTCCAGCACGCAGGCGATGGCCGCGCAATCCGGCGCCTCGGCCAGGAAGGCGACGAGGTCCGCGATATCCAGCCCGGCGCCATTGCCCGAGGTCAGCACATGGCTGACAGGCACGCCGCGCTCCACCGCCTGGGCCAGTGCGAAACCGACCGCACCCGACTGGCTGGCGATGCCCACGGCGGACGGCCGCGTGCCGGCGGGCGGCCGGATTGGCGGCCCCGCCGAGAAGGTGACCCCGGCGCCGCTGGCAAAATGCGCGAAGCCCAGGCAGTTGGGGCCGAGCAGCGGCAGGCCGGCTTCGGCCGCACGCGCGGCGAGCATCGCCTGCGCCGCCATCCGCTCGGGCAGGCCGGTTTCCGCGAAGCCGGCGGCAAAGACCACCAGCCCGCCCGCGCCAGCCGCGATGGCCTCCTCCAGCACCGCCGCAACGCCCTCGCGCGGGGTGGCGACGGCGACGCAATCCGGCGCCTCCGGAAGGGCTGCCAGGTTGGGATGGCAGGGGCGGCCTTCGATCTCCCGGTAGCGCGGGTTGACCAGGTGGACGCGGCCCTGGAAACCGGCGAGGTTCTCCATCACCCGCGCGCCGAAGGCCCCGGCGCGTGACGTGGCGCCCAGGATGGCGATGCTGCGGGGCTGCAGGAAACGCCGCAGCCGCGCCGGGCGTCAGTCCTCTGCGGGTCCGAAGGGCGGTGTGGGCGGCTCGGTGTCCAGCTCGAACTGGATGAGGCACACCACGCCGGTCGGCTCGAAGCGCAAGTCGACCGTACCCCCCAACTCGGCGGCCAGGGCCCGGTTAAGGACGCGCGAGCCGAATCCCTGCCGCGTCGGCGGGGTGACGGGCGGCCCGCCGCTCTCCCGCCATTCCGCCTCCAAGATGTTGGCGTACCGCCAGATGAGCGTGACCCGCCCCTCAGGCACGGACAGGGCGCCGTACTTTAGGGCATTCGTGGCCAGTTCGTGCAGGGCCATTGATATCGGCAGGATGTGCTGGGGACGCAGACTGACCGGTGGACCGGACAACGAGAGCCGGCCGTCGGCGAGCCAGGGGGCCAGGGCGGCGCGGACGACCGCCGTGATATCGGCCCTCCTCCATTGCTGGTCGGTCAGGAGGTCGTGTGCCCGCGCCATGGCCGAGAGGCGGCTACTGATGGCCGCCGCGAAGGCCTCCCTGGTCTTCGTGCTCCTGAGCGTCTGGCCGACGAGCGACTGGACGGTCATCAGGATGTTCTTCACACGGTGGTTTAACTCACCGACGAGGAGACGCTGCCTCTCGTCCGCCTGCTGCTGCTCCGTCCTGTCGCGCAGGATCTTGAGAAAGCCGTCCTCGGGATCGCGCAGCGGCATCACCAGGCCGCTGCCCCAGAAGCGCGTGCCGCCCTTGCGCAGGTGCCAGCGCTCATTCACGGCCCGTCCTTCGGCGTGCGCTGTCGCGGTCTCCCACTCGGGCGCCCCTTTCTCGCGATCCTCCGGCGTGAAGAGGAGGTCGCCACTCTGGCCGATGATCTCGGACTCCTCATAACCGAGCAGCCGCTGTGCGCCGGTGTTCCAATTGGTCACGCGCCGGGCCTGGTCCAACGTGAAGATGGCGTACTCGGTCGCGCTCTCCAGGATGAGGTGTAGCCGCTGCTCGCTGCGCCGCCACCAAGCCTCGCTTTCCCGCGCCGCTTCCGCCCGGGCCTCGGCTTTGGCGAGCCGGTCGCGCAGTGTCGCGACCTCTTCCTCCAGTTCGGCGAGCCTGCGCTCGACAGGCTCGCTGTCCCGGGAGGGCTCGCCGTCCCGGGAGAGATTGTCGGCCATCGCGTCAGCTACACCCGATGGTGGCGCAAGCGATGGCCTGGACCTCCTGGAGAAGGCCGAGGGGCGCGCGCTCCATGAAGCGCGTGCGGTGTTCGATGTAGTCCAGCGTGTGCATCTCCGAGGCGACCACGCAGCCCACGGCCCTGAGACCAGGCGGGATCCGCACCTCAAAGGGCGAGAACTTCACTTCCCGGGTGATAGGGCAAACCACCATCCAGCCCGTAGCGGCGCTGAACGCAGCCTCCGACAGTACAATGCCGAAGTGCTCCCCGGCCGTCCCGTCCTTGGTCTTGGGAGTGGAGGCGATGAGGACGATGTCGCCCCGCTCCGGGACATAGGGCCGCTGGATCATCGGGTTTCTCCGCCTACAGGCGGGACATCGAGGTGCAGCGGGTGTCGGTGCTTTTCCGGGTCGAAGCGGGCCAGGAGCTCGGCCATGGTCACCTGCGGCCGCTGCTTGCGGATGACGACCTCGCCTTGCTGGGCGATGAGGTCGACCGAGTCATCAATGCACAACTGCGCCTTTTCAAGCGTGGCCGCTGGCAGCCGGACAGCGGCACTGTTGCCCCACTTGGCGACCTTCGATCTCGCTATGACGTCCGGCAAGGATGCCTCCAGAGTAGTCGGGATATACCGTAGATACTTCCGACAGTGAGGACAAGCTCCAGGTGCCTCCTGGGCGCCTGGAACTCTCTGTCCCGGCCATGAATGAGCATCACGTGCATGCCGTCGAGGTATTGATGGCGCAGCAGAGCGCCGCCTTAGCCACGTTGAAGCAACGGGGGAACATCTCCGCTGTGGCCGAGGCGCGTGGCAGGCTGGCGCTGTCCCGGAGCAGCCTGCGGCTGCTGCGGCAGAGCTTGGCGCTTTGCGGGGGAATCAGCACTGTTGTGGTCGGAGAGGGCTCCATGAGGGCCCGACCTTCTCCTTTGAGGGCGGATTGGCTGCCGCCCGCGCGGCGAAGCAGGGTTGCTTCCCGTCTCACCTCTGGAGGAGGGCTGGTATAGGCACTCCCCGCCCGGATCTGCGGCGCGCTGCGTTCGCTATGGATCCAGGCCAAAAGACGGCGGACCGATCTCTGAAGCCCAGCCTGCTGGCCATCCTCGCCCTGGTGATCCTCGGCTGCTGACCGTCGTCGTCAGCTTCGTCGCCAGCACCGACCTGGTATAACAGCGCCTGGCCGATGTCCGCTTACGAACAGGAGAGGGCCCGTCCCGTGGCATCTCCCGGCGGCGCGGAAGGTTTGTGGTGAGCAGCAGCCACTTCCCGGCTTGCAACTCGGGCCAGCCGCCGCGGTCGCTTGCTGCATCCGATGGCGAGGCTTGCAGATCGCCGACAGGGTGCCGAGCCGCAGCACACCCCTGTCGGCCTGAATGGAAAGACTCTCCACGTCAAAGACCTGCATGGGGTGCTCCGGTAGCCCGACTTCGAAGGTCAGCCGCGCGCCCGCATCGAGATCCACACGCTCGGCCACCTTCTGCAGGATCGTGAGAAACTTGCTGACGGCCATGTGGTCCGGCGCCTGGGCCGAGGCGGGCAGATCCTCCACCTGCAGGATGGTCTCGCGCCAGGCATCAGGATTGCCGCCGCAGTCGAGAGTGACGAAGGCGCCAGCCTTGACCTCGGTCACGTGGTACCCGGGTTGGATGCGCTGGCCCGCATAGTCGATGACCAGCATGTGCTGTCCGTGGGATTGGAAGGCATCCAGGACCGCCCCCAGCGAGGCGTCACCATTGAAGCTGATCGTCAAAGGCAGAGCGGGCACGCCCTCACCCAACCAATCTTATGTCCTTACCCAAGCTCCATGGGCCTCTCAACAGAACATGAGACGTTTCAAAGCGGGCTGGCAGCATCATTGCTGGTTAGCGTAGAAGCGTGCGGCCTGATCGATCTCTTCCGGCGTCATCCGCCTGGCCACGTTGCGCATCACCGCGTTGATGTCGTTATGGCGCTCGCCAGTGGCGAATGCCTGGAGCTGGCTCTGGAGATAGGCCAGAGGCTGGCCCTCGAGCCAAGCCCCGCCGGGCTTGGTGTCCGGCCCGCCATGGCAAGAGCCGCACGGGGCGATGTTGCGCATCGGCGCGCCGGTCGCGACGACGGAGGGCGCTTGCGCCAGCTGCTCTGAACGCTCGGGCGTCTCGCGTGGCAGGTAGGCGTAATAGGCGGCGAGGTCGCGTAAATCCTCGTCGCTCAGCCCGGCGACAATCGGCGCCATGATCGCGCTGGCCCGGGCGCCTGACTTGTAGTCGGAAAGCTGCTTGTAGACCACGGCGGCATACTGCCCCGCCAGGTTGGGCGAGTTGGCCTCGCTCAGCCCGCGTGCCCCGTGGCACATCGTGCAGCGGAGCGCGAGCGTCGCGCCGCGGCCGACCGATTCCGCACTGGCCGGACGCATGATCGGCTGCGTCAGCACGACCTGCGTACCCTGCCGCGTGGCGGGAACCACGGGCTGGGCCGGCCCCTGTCGGACGATGCCGGCCGCACTGCAGATCGCGTCCCACAGATCCGGCAACTGTCCCTTCCCCTCCAGCCGCGGCAGCAGAACGAAGCCCGTGACAATGGCGACCACGGCCAGCGCGGCGGTGAGCGCAATTGCACTCGTGCGGATCGCCTTGTCCCGCCCGGTGCTCATTGCTGCGCCCCGACGAAGACCGGCGGCACGTTGGTGGCCGGATTGGCCACCAGTTGCGCGATCGGGAAGCCGTAGTTCACCACCGTGAGCCCAATCATGAGCCCAAGCCAGAGTCCGAAACTGTTGAGTGGCGCCGGAACGCGCACCGGCTGATGCAGTGCCTCCGCGAATCGGTACAGGCCGGGATCCATAGCTGGCCCGCGATGGCCGCGGATCAGCACGACGAGGAAGAGCACGCCCGAGGCGACCAGGATCGCCCCGCCGATGGTGGACAGGATCACGGAAGTGGCAAGCGGCGCGAGCGATGGGTCGCTGTAATCATAGTAGGCCATGCGCCGCGGCATCCCGAGCAAGCCCACCCAGTGCCACGGGAAGCTCAGCAGGACCATGCCGATGAACCAGGTCCAAAGCTGAGCCCGCATCAGACCATAGCTCGCGAGTGCGCGACCTGTCAGGTGTGGCCAGATGTCGTAGGCGATCGCGAAATACATGATCACGATCGCGCCGCCGAAGATCAGGTGGAAGTGGCCGGTGATCCACTGCGTGTTGTGAATCGTGGAATCGAACTGATAGTTCATGTTGATCAGCCCGCCGGCGCCGCCGAAGCCCAGCAGCAGGAACGAGAAGGTCACGGCGAGCATGATCGGGTTGCGCCACGGCAGCACCTTCAGCCAACCGAAGGCGCCGCGCCCGCCACGCAGCCGGGCCGCGATCTCGACCGAGGCGCAGATGGTGAAGACGGTGAGCAGCGTCGGGAGCGCCACCAGGGCGGTGAAGAAAGCGTGGAGGAACTTGAACCCGGCGCCGACCTGCGGGTCCGCGAACAGGTGATGGATGCCAATCGGCATTGCCACGACCAGGAAGAGAATGAAGGCAAGCCGCCCCATCGCATCGCTGAACAGCCGCCCGCCGATCGCCCGCGGCACGATCGTGTAATACGAGATATAGGTCGGTATGAGCCAGAAATAGACGATGGCATGCAGCGTCCAGGAGAACAGGACGCGCGCGAGGCCGGCATCGATGGTCGATTTCAGCCCCAACGCGACGGGCAGAATCTGGAACAGCAGTTCCATCGCGGCGCCAACCGCTGTCCAGGCCCAGAGATAAGAGCCGGCGACGTTGGCGAACATGGCCAGCGGCACTGGCGCCTCCGGATTGTCCCGCTTCCAGAGGCGCAGGTTTACCGACATCAGCGCGACCCAGATCCAGGAGCCGACCACCACCAGGACGATGCCGATGTAGTAGAAGGCATTGCCGATCAGCGGCGGGTAGAAGGTGTAGAGGACGGAGGCCTCGCCGGCCGCGACCGGGATCACCGCCGTCACCGTGCCGACGGCGGCCAGGATGAAGCCGGCCCATGCCCAGTTCTGCCCGATCAGCGGCCGCTTCAGCGCCGCTTCGGTGATGAAGTAGCCGAAGCCCATCGCCACCAGCGTGGGCAGCACATAGGCCATCGCCGTGCCATGGGCCGTGACTGAGCGGTAGTACCACTCGGGATGGCTGATCCAGGCGCTGAGCGGGCTGCGCATGAACATCTGCCACTCACCCAGGAGCAGCGCTCCCGCAAAGCCGATGAAGGCCAGCCAGAAATGGGCGAGGATGAGGCGGCTGCTACTCAACACAATCGACTCTCCGCTGGGCCGTCGCGAGTTGCTGGAATTCCGCCTTGTCGATGATCCTGACCCGCCCCCACATCCCCTCATGGCCGTTGCCGCAGAATTCATGGCAGGGCATGTGGCGTTCGCCCGGCTCCGGGAAGCGTGCGTCAATGGTCGAGATATAACCGGGCACCAGCATCGTGTTGACCGTCGTCCTGTCGATCAGGAAGCCGTGGACGACATCCGGGCTGGTCATCCGCAAGCGGACCGGCGTGTCAGCCGGGACCAGGATGCATTGCGGGGTGAACGAGTATTGCTGGCCGATGGCGCGGACCAGAACGGTGCCGTCCGGGCGGAGCTCGCTGCCGAGGTTGCTTTCGATGAATTCGCCGGAGAGATGGAGGCGTGTGGGATCAACCGTTTCGGCGGTCACCTGCGGCATGGTGGCCTGGTGGATGCCGGCATAGGCCGTGACGATGATCAGCACGGCGACGATGGCGATGCAGGCCGCCGCCCAATTGCGCTCGAGGCGGGCAGCGCGGGCCGCGCTTTCGTCGTGATGGGCCGATCCACTCATGGCGCGGGCGCACGTGGCACGAAGACGAAGAAGTAGAAGGCCAGCCAGATCGCGATCACGACCGCGGTGGCAATCCCTGCCACCGTGAGCGCGCCCCCCGCAAATCCGTCATGGGTCGGATGCGCCTGTTCCCTCTGCGGCGACGCAGGCGGAGCAGGGAGTGGTTCCGGTTCGATCATGCTTTCCTCATTCCAACGGAGCGCTGCGAAGCTCGTTGGCTTGGCGCGCGCTGACCGGGCCGCCGCGGTTGCCCCAGGCCACCCGGATGTAGCTGACCACGGCGGCCACCTCGTCATCAGACAGGCTCTGCGCGAAGGGCGGCATGCCATATGGCTCTGGGTTGCCTGCGGTCGCCGGCGGATAACCGCCGTTCAGCACCATGCGGATCGCATTCACGGCTGAGGTCATCTGGATCGACTGGTTGCCGGCGAGCGGCGGATAGTGCGGCGGCATGCCGCGCCCGTCCGTGCCGTGGCAGCTCGCGCATTGCTGGTCGTAGACGGTCCGCCCCAGGCGCGCGAGCAGGCTGCTTTCGGATGGGGAGAGGGCGGGCGCGGGGCGCTCCGAGGTGTCATGCGGTGCGAGGGTCTTCAGATAGACCGCCATTGCGCGCGTATCCGCATCCGACAGATATTGCAAGCTATTGTAGGTCACTTCCGCCATCGGCCCGTAGACGGCGCCGCGGTTGGAAATGCCCGTCTTCAGGAGATCGGTGATCTCCTCGATACTCCAGTCGCCCAGCCCCGCCTCGCGATTGGAGGTGAGGGAAGGGGCATACCAGTTCTGCATCGGGATCAGCCCGCCCTCGAAGGCCTGCGACTCGGAACTGCCGCCCAGGGCGTTGATCCGTGTGTGGCACATGCTGCAATGGCCGAGCCCCTGCACGAGGTAGGCGCCACGGTTCCATTCGTCGGACTGGGTGGGGTCCGGCTGATACTCACCTTCCTGGAAGAAGAGCGTGCGCCAGCCGAGGATCAGCGAGCGGTTGTTGTAGGGGAAGCTGAGGTCGTGCTCCCGGTTCTGGAGCTTCACCGCCGGGATCGAGCGCAGATAGGCGAAGATCGCATCCGAGTCCGCGCGCGTCACCTTGGTGTAAGAGGCGAAGGGCATGGCCGGATACAGCAGGCCGCCGTCGCGCGAGCGGCCCGTGTGCATCATCCTGTAAAAGTCGTCTGCGCTCCATTTGCCGATCCCGGTCTCCGGATCCGGGGTGATGTTGGACGAGTACAAGGTTCCGAAGGGGGTCGGCATGGCGCGGCGCCCGGCGAAGAGCTGGCCGCCGGGCGCCGTGTGGCAGGCGACGCAATCGCCGGCACGCGCCAGGTACTCCCCTTTCGCGATCAGGTCGGCACCCGCATTCTGCGCCGGGGCCGAGGGGGACGCGAGCAGCAGGAGGCCCAGCAGCGCACCTTGCCACGCTCTTGCCAAGGACCTCATCGCGGCTGGCTCCCACAGGCCAGAGGCGTGGTCAGCGTGCCGGCCGACAGGGGGGACTGGTTGTCCGGGACCGGCAGGGACCCCAGCCAGGCCGAAACGGACGAGACGTCGTCCTCCGTGAGCAGGCTCGCGACGATCTGCATGCAGTCCGGGGCGATGGCCGTGCGCGTGCCGTATCGCCATGCGCCGAGTTGCGCGCTGATGTAAGCGGATCTAAGCCCAACCAGACCGGGAATGCCGGGCTCCATGCCGGTCAGCACCGGGCCGTGGCAAGCGGCGCAGGGCGGGATGCCACGGTCCGGCGCGCCGTTGGTGACGAGCTCTCGTCCATGCGCCAGCGCTGCCGGTGGGGCGGTCGGGATTGTGATCGCCTGGGGTGGCGGACGTTGCTCGGCGTAGAATTCTGCCATCTTGCGCAGGTAGTCCGGCGTCAGGAACGCAAGCAGATAGTTCATCGGCGCGTAGCGGCGACGCCCTTCATGGAAGGCGAGCAACTGGTTAAACAGGTAACCGGCTGGCTTGCCAGCCAATCTCGGGAAATATTCGTTGCTGGTCCCCTCACCTCGTGCGCCATGGCATGATGCACAGCCGGCGACGCGCGCTTCCATCGTGTCGGGCGCCTGCGGCGTACCCTCAGCCAGGACAGCGCGAAGCGGCAGGGCGCAGAGAAGCGCCAGCGCCCATGCGCCCAGTCTCAACACGGCATGCACTCGCACAGGCAGCTCTGCAAGCCGCCGTCGGCGCGCTGCCTTCGCGAAAGGGCATTTCCAAACTTTTCCTGCCAGGGCTGCTTGGCTGCTGCGTGCGGGCCAACGATTCGAGACATGTTGTCCACGGAAAAGGGCTGACGTTGCATCGACAAGGACGCACCCGGGCCGCGTCGTGCGGTGCACGGCCAGAGCTCACCGAGGAAGCCCTTCCCGCCTCTATCGCGTGGCTGGCTCCAACGAAGGCGAGCAGCGCGTCGCGCTCGACTGAGCTGCAGAAAGCGTTGAGCAGGCTTCAACATGCGCCTCGCATACCGTAACAAAACGATACAACACCTTCCCGGCACGCACGGCCAACAACATATCTCCATTGTATCGATCACAGATAGTGGATCGCGCGGTCACATCAGCCGCAGGTGGCATTTGAGCTTCTATAACTACACGCTCTCGCAGAGCCTTCGACGCTCCGGACGTGGCAATGTCCCCGCACCCTGTCAGGGAGGGCCCGAGGTGAGATGCTCGCCGGTGCACACTCCGACCTAGGACGCTTCCCATGAGCGCCTCGAGGCATGGACCGTCGTCGGCCGCGAAGGAAACGGACGGCGCCCTCTCAAAACTTCGGTTTAGGGTCCATACAGGCTTGCCGCCTTCGCCCCTCTAGGCAGCAACCATGTCATGGGACGAAGGAGCGGCCTTCGTCGTCCCCGTTCAGCAGGGCAGGGGCACCGTGCCCCGCGTGAACTCCAGCGTCCACCGGTAAGCGACGCACCCTCCCGCCGGCACCGTGTCGGCTATCTCTGTTGCCTTTCTCACGTGCGGCCGGAATCCGGCTCTTGGCTCGCCGTGCTCGGGTGCCCGTTCGGGCCGTCGTGCAGGGCTTGCCTAGCCCCGAGCAGCGCGCCTAACGCTTCCCGCCGGCGCACGAGATCGGCTAGAGTATGGCGGTCGAGCGCGGCCAGGAACGCCTGCCGGGCCTCGTCGAGCGCGCCCCGTAAGCCGCAAGCCGGCACGATCGGGCAGGCCGCATCCACCGGCCCGAAGCAGGGCACCAGGGCCATATCCGGCTCGAGGCGCCGCACGACATTGCCCAGACCGATCTCCCCGGCGGGCCGGGCAAGGTGCAAGCCGCCACCCTTGCCCCGCATGGTCTTCACATATCCGGTCAGGCCGAGCCGATGCGCCACCTTGTTCAGATGCGCCTTGGAGATGCCGTAGGCGCTGGCGACCTCGGCGATGGTGGCGGGGCCGCCGCCCTTCACGGCGAGATACATCAGCATACGCAGCGCGTAATCGGTGTGGACGGTCAGGCGCAAGGCCGGCGGCTCCGTTAGCGGGGCGGCCGGCGCCCCTCCTTCAGGGCAAAGATACATGGATGGGGTTGCTTTTGGCCAGCCGCTACATAAGCTACATATTCCGTGAATGTTTAGGCGTTCGGCACCGAGGAGGGGCAATGAACGGCGAGGTCATGGTGCCCCGGGTGCTTCGAGGGTCCGGCGAGCTAGCGAGCGATGGGCACGGCAGCAGTGCCGTGAAAGCCGCGGCGTCGGCGCAGGGCCGCGCCGCCCGACCCTCGGAGGATGCGATCCATCGCCTGGTAGACCGCTTCTACGCGCGCGTGCGCCGCGATCCGGTGCTCGGCCCCGTGTTCACCCGGGCCATCGGCGAGAGCGAGGAAGCCTGGAGCAAGCATCTCGCCCGCCTCACCGATTTCTGGTCCTCGCTGATGCTGGCGAGCGGGCGCTATCACGGCGACCCGTTCTCGGCACACCTGCGCCTGCCGAATCTGGAGCCGGCCATGTTCGACCGCTGGCTCACGCTGTTCGGCGACACCTGCGCAGAGCTGTTCGAGCCGGAGGTGGCCGATGCCTTCCGCGAGCGCGCGGCGCGCGTCGCGCGCAGCCTGCGCATGGGCCTGTTCGAACGTCTGCCCACAAGGAGGCGCGCATGACCTACGTGGTCACCGAGAACTGCATCAGGTGCAAATACATGGACTGCGTGGAGGTGTGTCCGGTGGACTGCTTCTACGTGGGCGAGAACATGCTGGTGATCCACCCAGACGAGTGCATCGATTGCGGCGTGTGCGAGCCAGAGTGCCCGGCCGAGGCTATCGTACCCGATAGCGACGGCCGCGCGACCGAGTGGGCGGAGCTGAACCGCACCTATGCCGGGCAGTGGCCTAACATCACCCACAAGGGTGAGCCGCCGGCCGACGCTACGGCCTGGGACGGTAAGCCTGGCAAGGCGGCTTTGTTCTCATCGGAGCCCGGACGAGAAGGGATCAAGGCGTGATCGGGAGCTGATCTAGGAGGGGAGGCCTCCATGGTAAACACGGTGTTGTACCCATCCGCGGCCCCCGACATCGCACAGGCCGGCGCGAGCTCGCGCCCTGGGCCCGGTGTCCGCTCCCGCAACCGCCCAGGATTCGTGCCGTTCACCCACCAAGTACTCCAGCCAGAGGCTTCTGGCCGATGCATCCAGGCCCGAGGCTTCCGCCAGCCGCTGGGCCAGTGAGGAGAAACATCGTGACCAATCATGAACGCCGCGGACCTTCGGCCATGGATATCGTCGCTTGCACTGCCGTGCTGGCAGCCCTGGCGCTCCTGGTAAGTCGGGGCAGGCGTCCGGGACAGGCACATCCCGGACCGGCATCGGTCGGCGCGTCCGGAGGTGGCACCTATGGCGAGGCCCAGCCGGCGGCCTCGGAGGCGATGCGCACCCCGCCGCAAGAGCCCTGGGACAAGGTGGACGAGGCCTCGGACGAGTCGTTCCCGGCGAGCGATCCGCCCGGCTACTACGCCCTCAGGGCCTAACCTGTCGAGGAGCCGGGAATGGCGACGTTTATGCTGCCACAAAACAGCAGGATCCAGCCCGGCAAGACCTACAAGGCGCCGGCGGGCGCCGCGCGCACCAAATCGCTCCGCATCTACCGCTGGGACCCGGACTCGGGCGAGAACCCGCGCACCGACATCTACGAGATCGATCTCGACAAATGCGGCCCGATGGTCCTCGACGCGCTCATCAAGATCAAGAACGAGGTGGACAGCACGCTGACCTTCCGGCGCTCCTGCCGGGAGGGCATCTGCGGCTCCTGTGCCATGAACATTGACGGGATGAACACGCTGGCCTGCCTCAAGCCGATGGAGGATGTGCGGAGCGAGATCCGCCTCTACCCGCTGCCGCATATGCCGGTGGTGAAGGACCTGGTACCGGACCTGTCGCACCCCTACGCCCAACTCCGCTCCATCGAGCCCTGGCTGAAGGCGGACACCCCGCCGCCGCCGGATGCCGAGCGGCGGCAGTCCAAGGAGGAACGCGCGAAGCTGGACGGGCTGTGGGAATGCATCCTCTGCTTCTGCTGCACCGGCGGCTGCCCAAGCTGGTGGTGGAACGGCGACCGCTATCTCGGCCCGGCGGTGCTGCTGCAGGCCTATCGCTGGATCGCCGACAGCCGGGATGAGGCGACCGGAGAACGGCTGGACTTCCTGGAGGACCCGTTCCGCCTCTACCGCTGCCACACCATCATGAACTGTACCGCCACTTGCCCGAAGGGGCTGAACCCGGGGCAAGCGATCGGCGAGATCAAGAAGCTGATGGTTGAGCGGCAGGGCTGAGCACGAGGCGCAGGACCTCTTCGAGGGAGTAGAGGGTGGATGTTTGTCGAGCAGATCTTGCCGAGGGCACGGGAGCGTCTCGCCACCATCGACGCCGAGGCGCCAGTCAGAGAGGCGGCCGACCTCATGGCCAGGCCCCACACCGATCTTGTCGTCGTCTGTGACCAGGGTGGGCGCATGGTCGGGGTCCTGACGAAGACCGATATCGTCGGGCAGATCAGGCAGTGCAGCGGGTGTTCCTGCACGGCCAGGGTGGAGACGATCATGACGCGCAGCGTCATTGCCTGCGGGCCAGGCGAGGCGCTGCAGGCTATCTGGTCGGTGATAAAGAAGCACGGCGTGCAGCGGGTTCCGGTCGTCGGCCAGGATGGGCGACCGATCGGGGTCATCTACGCGCGCGATGCCCTCCAGGTTCTGCTGGGCGAAGTCGAGGACGAGGAGTCCCTGCTCCGCGATTACGTCATGAACATCGGCTACCGATAGGGATAGGGAGAGTGCATGCCGATTCCAGAGGGATACGTGGCCGAGAGGCGGACGCCGGAGTTCACGCAAGACACGATGCCGGCGGCCCTCCGGCAGGGGCACGAGACCGCGCGCGGCGCCTGGGCCACGATCAACATTCTCGAAGGCAGGCTGCGTTACCTTGTCGAGGATCCGCCTTCGGAGAGCATCCTGGAACCGGGCCAGCCCGGCGTGGTCGAGCCGGGGGTCCGGCACCGTGTGGAGCCGCTCGGCCCCGTCCGCTTTTACCTGGAATTCCACTATGCCCCGGACCGCCATCCCCGGTCGGACATGTAGCAGCCTGAGCCATGATCCTTCGGCCCGGCGTACAGCTGAGGGTGGCGGCGCCGCGCCTTGCGAAGGACGACGATATCCCCCTGAACCGGACTGCCCAACGGAAAGCATTCCAGACCTGAGACAGCAAAGACGAAGCTTGCTGGAGCGCATCAAAAAGCTGGGCGTACATTCCGGAGAGGAGCCGAGAATGGGGGGCGGTAACGGCACGAGGGTGGACACCGCTGCTATAGAACCTGCGGATCACATGGCTTGCCGCAGAACCGACGCCGCTCCGAGATAGAACCCCCGCTCGGCCGTGAAGGCACCCGCCCCTTCCCGCAGATCGAGCATCGCGATTGCGGGAGAGTGGTTCAGGAAAATAGAAGCGCAGCGTTGAGGGGTGCGGGAATACCCTTCTTGGCTATCGCGCTGCGGCAACTGAACATCCTAGCGATGGCCTGCGGCACCAAGACGAGTTTGCAATGCCGAACTGGTGCGGCAGGGCGCCGCCTGGGTGTATCGGCAGTACAGCCGGGATCCGGCGCTGCGGGTGCTGGAGCAGGCAGCGTGGGAGGAGCGGCGGGGTCTCTGGGCGTTGCCGGAGGCGGAGCGGGTGCCGCCCTGGGAGTGCATTGGCAAGTTGTTTGACGAAGGCGAGTTCGCCCGTTTGACTGAGGCGCGACAGTATCAGGGGGTCGCTTGGGCGCAGGTTTCCTGCCGCCAGATGCGGAAGGCCTTGGTCCGGGCGCGCCGGTACTCGCCGGCCGTCATCAGGTGTCGGCGAGGACGGAAATGACCATAGATCATGCTGTGCACCGAGAGGAACCGCTGCACCTGCCGCTCTCGCCGTCGGGTCGGCCGAGGCGAATTCTCCGCCCGATTGTTCAGATAGCGGCTGCTCCGATGTAGGACATTGGGAAGGAGTTCGCGCTGCGCCACGCCGTAGCTCTTCAGCCCGTCAGTGACCAGTCGACGTGGCTTGTACTCCAGGCCTGCGAGCAGGCGCTTGAAGAACCGCTTGGCTGCACTCCCGTTCCGCCGATCCTGAACGAGGATGTCCAGCACCACGCCGTGCTGGCCCACCGCTCGCCAGAGATAATGCAGCACGCCATTGATGCGTAGAAACACCTCATCGAGGTGCCAGATGTCGCCCGGCTTCGGGCGGCGGCGCCGCAGTTTTCGGGCGAACTCCGAGCCAAACTTTCGGCACCAGCTCCGGATGCCCTCGTGCGTGACGGTGATGCCCCGCTCCGCAAGGATCAGTTCCACGTCCCTTAGGCTCAGGCTGAACACATGGTACAGCCAGGCCGCGTGACTGATGATCTCCGCCGGGAAGCGGTATCCAGGGTAGGTGGCGGGATCTGGCGTCATCCGACCAGCTTCGCCCAGCTTGCTCTCTCCGGCCACTGCCGCTCAACTTGGCAATGCCTGCGGGCCTTCGTCGTGCGGTGCGGAAGCTCCGGCGAACTCCAGGCGACCGGCCGATCATGCTTCCACGGCGCGCAGCGGCAGGATAACGGGCGCACCGTCTGGCCCGTCCAAAATGGCGGCCTCGACGCCGTAGCAGTGGCGCAGCGCATCGATGGTCAGGGCTTCGGCGGGCGTGCCGATCCCGGCCAGCCGCCCCTCATGCATCAGCGCGATGCGGTCGGCGAAGCGCGCGGCTGCGTTGAGGTCGTGCAGCACGGCCACCGTGGTCAGCCCCCGCCGGCGTGTGGCGGCGCGCAGCAGGGTCAGCACCCGCAACTGATGCGCCACGTCCAGCGCGCTGGTGGGCTCGTCCAGCAGCAGCGCCGTCGGGCTGGCCGAGAGCACCTGCGCCAGGAAGACAAGCTGCCGCTGTCCGCCGCTCAGCTCCGTCACCGGGCGTTCGGCCAGGTGGGAGATGCCGAGCTCCACCAGCGCATCCCGCGCCGCCGCCAGGTCGGCCGCGTCCACCTTGAAGGTCAGCGAACGCAGCCGGCCGAGCAGCACCACCTCGAAGGCCGTCAGGGCGGCGCGGGCGGAGGTATCCTGCGGCATGTAGCCGAGGCCGCCGGCCGCCGTCTGCTCGCTCCACGTCACGCTGCCGGAGTGGCACTGCACGCCGGCCAGCGCGCGCAACAGGCTGGACTTGCCGGAGCCGTTGGCGCCGAGGATGGCGAGCACCTCCCCCGCTTGCACGGTGAAGGCGACATCCCGCACGGCCTGCCGGCTGCCGTAGCGGACGCCGAGACCCTGGACTGAGAGCCTCATGGCGCCGCCCTGGACCGCAGCACCAGCCAGGCCAGCACCGGCACGCCGACCAGGGAAGTGATGATGCCGATGGGAAACACCGCACCGGGCATGATGGTCTTGCTGGCCACCGAGGCGGTGGACAGCAGCAGGGCGCCATAGACAGCCGAGGATGGCAGCAAGTGCCGCTGGTCCTCTCCCACGAGGATACGAGCGATATGCGGCGCCACCAGTCCGACGAAGCCGATGGTGCCGACAAAAGCCACCGCCACCCCCGTCAGCAGGGAGACCAGGACAAAGGCGCGCAGCCGCAGGGCGTCGACCTGCACGCCCAGGGCGCGGGCGCGGTCGTCGCCCAGGCGCAGCGCGGTCAGCCGCCAAGCGTCGCGCAGCAGCAGCGGCGCCGCCAGCAGCAGGATCAGCCCGACAATGCCAGCTTGTCCTAAATTGGCGCGCATCAGGCTGCCGAACAGCCAGAACACGATCTGCTGCAGGGCTTCCGGCGAGGCCAGGAACTGCAGCAGCGACAGCAGCGACTGGAACAGGAACAGGCAGACGATGCCGGCCAGCACCAGGAACCCCGGCGTGGCGCCACGCAGTCGCGCCGCCCCCGCCACCAGGGAGCAGGCCAGCCCCGCGAAGGAAGGCGGCGAGCGGCACCACCAGCGCCTGCGTCACCGGCAGCGCGGCGCCCAGCAGGATCGCCAGCGCCGCGCCGAACCCCGCGCCCGCCGAGATGCCCAGCGTGTAGGAGGAGGCGAGCGGGTTGTTCAGGATGGTCTGCATCACCGCCCCCGAGATGCCGAGCGCGGCACCCACAGCCATGGCCATCAGCGCGATGGGCAGCCGGAGGCGGTGCACGATGGCGTCGAGCATCGGGTCCGCCCCCAGCCCCATCAGGGAGCGGACAACATCCGGGACGGGCAGCATGGCCGGGCCGGTCGCCAGGTCGGCGGCGAAGCTCGCGGCCAGCAGGGCGAGGCCGATGCCGGTCACCGCCAGTCGCCGCGCATTGGCGGCGCGCCAGGAGACGATGGCGTCGGGCATGGCGCTCATGCCCGGGCCATCCAGCATCCCTCGAAAGACACGGGCAGGTACTGCTCGTGGTAGCGGCGCAAGCTGGCGACCGGATCAACATCGGCGAAGCGATCTGGGTGCATGGCCTTGGCCATGTACTGCATGCCTGCCCAGCCCCAGAGCGAGCGCGCCTGACTGGTCTCGATGACGTGCAGGCCGCCGCTGCGCACCGCCGGCAGCGCGTCCCAGCCCGGGCGGGTGCGATAGGGAGCAACGCTGCCCCGCGCCTGCGCCTCGTCCACCCCGAAGCCCGCGCGGGCGGCATCCGCCGCGCTGGTCCAGGAGGCGCCGAGGATGAACAGATGCTCCGGCGCCGCCGCCAGCACATACTCCGGTTGCATGGGCGACCAGCCCGAAGGAATGCGCCCGTCCGCGATATTGGCGCCGCCGGCGGTGCCGACCATGCTGCCCCACATCGCGCCGCTGTAGCTGTTGCCGATCTTGCCCGGGCCGCCGGAGCCGTTCTCCACATAAACTTTCGGGCGCGGCAGCCCTTCCGTGCGCCGGCGGATCTCCGCCACCTCCCGCTGGTACAGCGCGGCCAGTTCCTCGGCGCGCGCGGCCTTACCGGTGGCCTGCCCCAGCGCGAGCGTGCCGGCGACGTGCTTCTCTACGTTCTGGGCGTTGTAATCCACCACCAGCACGGGAATGCCCGCCGCCTCGATCTGCGCCATCAGCGGTGCCCGAAGCGTAGCCGGCGGCGGGAGTGATCAGGAGGTCCGGCCGCAACGCCAGCACACGCTCGACGCTGAAGGTGCCTGTCTCGGTGTCACCGATATCGGTGAGGCCGGACAGGCGCGGAATGGCCTTCCGGTAGCGTTCCCAGGTGATGGGGCAGTTCACCGACCATTGCTTCTGGTTGAAGCCAACCACGCGCTCCCAGCCTTCGGCACCGGCGACAGCGGTGAACTCCTCGAAGTTGAAGCCGAGCACGATGCGCTCGGCGGGCGCGCGCAGTGTCACCTGCCGCCCGATCGCGTCCGTGATGGGCGGCAGGGACGCGCGAGCGCGGCCGGGGAGAGTGGCTGCCAACGGCAGCAGCAGCGCCGCGCGGCGGGAGATCGCGCTCATGCTCACGCCCGCGCCTGGATCATCCAGGTGCCGGAGAGCTCCACCGGCAGCCAGGTGTGGTTGTAGCGGCGGAGATCCGCCATCGGGTCCACATCGGCGAAGTGCTGCGGGTAGAGTTGCTTGGCCACGTACTGCGTGCCCACGTAATCGGACAGCGTGCGGGCGATGCCGTGCTCGATCGCGTGCAGCTGGTTGTTCCGGATGGCGGTCAGCCCGGCCCAGCCCGGCCGGCCGCGGTACTCGGCCAGCTTGCCCAGTGTCTCATCCGCGGGGATGCCGTAGCCGGTGCGTACCGCGGTGGGCCGCCCCGCCCAGTTGGAGGAGGCGATGAAGACGTGCTGTGGGTCGGCCGCCAGCACCAGTTCCGGGTTCAGCGGGCCCCAGGGACCAGGCAGGTGGCCCTGGGCGATGTTCTGGGCGCCAAGATTCTCCGTGATGCGCCCCCACATGGTGCCCTGGTAGGAATTCCCCACTACGCTGGCGCCGCCCTGACCCAGTTCGAAATACACGCGGGGCGTGCAGGTCCCGGCAGCCTTGGCGGCGAGGACGCGGCGGGCGGTGTCCTCCGTCGCTGCCTGATATTCCCTCGCCAGCGCCCCGGCCCGGTCCTCCGTGCCCATGGCGGCGCCGATGGCGCGGGTGGTGGCCAGGTGCCGCTCCAGCGTCTGGGCGTTGTAGTCGGCCACCAGCACGGAAATGCCCAGCATCTCGAACTGTGCCACGGCCTCGCTCACGCGGCCGAAGGTGTCCTGGGACAGGATCACCAGGTCCGGGCGCAGCGCGATGATCTTCTCGGCGCTGAAGGTGTTGTTGTCAGTGGCGCCGACATCGGCGGCGTCCGCGATGCGCGGCACCGCCTTGGTGTAGAGCGCGTAGTTGTTGGGTCGCCAGTCCGCCCACAAGGTCCTGCTGATGCCGACCACGCGGTTCCAGGCATCAGCGCCAGCGATGGCGGTGAAGTCCTCGAAATAGAAGCCGACCACCACGCGCTGCGCGGGGCGGTTGAGCTTCACTGTCCGCCCGGCGACGTCGGTGATCGTGCGCGGCTGCGCCAGGGCCGGGGCGGCGAGCGCCGGCAGGGTGGCGAGACCGCCGAGCAGCGCGCGGCGGGACAGGGAAAGCGGCGGTGCCATCAGGGTTCTCTCGTGGTGAGTGTGCGGGAATGCGGCGTCGGCGCCCGTCACGGCGCCACCGGCAGGGTGAGGGGGGCGGTGACCTGCTCGAAATCGTTGACGAGGATCTCGGCGCGCAGGGTCCACCGGCCGGGCAGGGCCAGTTCCGGCCCTTCCAGCACGAAGCGGCCGGGGTCTTGCGCCGCCATGCGGCGCCGGATGCCGGAGATGCCGGCCTCATCCAGCGAGAATTCCAGCCAGACTTCCGGTGCGGCGAGTGGCGTGCCATCACCGCGCGCCAGGTGCAGTACCAGCCGGTTGGTGCCGGCGCGGGCCGGATCGGCCTCCAGCAGCAGGGACAGGCCGCCGGCCTCGGTGGCCACTGCCACGCCCGGTGCGGCGGCATGGTGATGGTGCCCGTGCTGGTGCGCCCCGGCATGGGGCGATGACATGGACAGCACGGCGGTGACACCTAGGACCGCCAGCCCCACCAGCCCTTCCGCGTGGATGCTGCGGCGCAGGGCGTGGGGGCCGTTATCCCGTCCGAGGCGCGGCGTCAGGCGCCAGTGATTCCAGGCGGCGAGGATCATCAGCAGGACGGCGCCTGCCGCCTTGGCCAACACCAGCCTGCCGTAGAGGGTGGTCCAGAGCGCGGGGACATCGGGCAGGTGCAGCGCCGCCTGCCCGGCGCCGGTGCCCAGCAGCAGCGCCACGGCGGGCATGGCGATGGCGGCGAAGCGGCGCACCGCGCCGGCGGCACCTCCGCCCTGCTGCCGCAACAGCGCCAGCAGCGGCAGAAAGGCGCCGAGCCAGAAACCCGCCGTCAGCGCGTGTGCCACCAGCAGCCCGCGCGGCAACCCGCCGCCAATGGCGGCGTGGCCGGACAAGCTGAGGCCCAGTGCAGCCAGCAGCGCACCCGCCGCGCCAGCCCAGGCGCCGCCCCGGCCCCGCGCCCGCCAGGACAGCGCCACCACGGCCAGCCCTGCCGCGACGACCAGCGCGCGCGCAAACACCGTGGACCGTGTGGCGGTGGCCCAGGTCGCGCCCTCCAGCAGCGCCAGGAAGGATGGGGCCCCCAGCATCCCGCCCCCCTGCACCCCGATGCTCGCCAGCGTCGCCAGCGTGCCGAGCCAGGCGGTGGCGGCCAGCCCGTGCGCGAGGCCGGGCGGCGGCTCCGCCACCAGCGCGCGGAACAGCGCGCCGCCGGCGCCGATGGCGAAGCCGAGGTAGAGCAGGAAGCGCAGCGCCTCCGCCGCCAGCGTCCAGCCGGCCGCCATGGTCACGGGCGCGGCGGCGCGGTCAGGCACCGTGCCGACCCCGAAGACGAGGCCGCCGCCGACCGGATGCCCATCCGCCGAGATGATGCGGAAACTGGCGAAATAGGTGCCCGGCGGCAGGTCCCGCGGCAGCGTGGCGCGGATGTCGGCACCCCGCGACTCCGGCGGCCCCGCCAGGGCGACGGCGCCGGCCGGCCCGGTGAGCCGCAGCTCCAGCAGGGTCACCGCCTCGTCGAAGCTCAGCCGCAAGGCCGGCGGCGCGGCATCGAGGCGGGCGCCATCCGCCGGCGCGCTCTCCACCAGCTGGGCATGCGCCCAGGCGCCGGACAGCGGCGCCAGGAGCAGGCCGAGCAGCAACAACAGAGAACGCAGCCGGCGCATGGCGTCTTGCCTCAGTTCTTCGGCACAACGCGGACGCGATAGGCTGGGTAGCGCGGCTCGGGTGCCCCGGAAGCGGCGCGCTCGATCCAGCGCGACACCTTGCCGCCCTCGCAATCCTGCACCACGGGGAAGAAGAATTCGCCGGGCTCCTTCGGCGTCTGCAGGCGCAGGATGAATTCCTGGTAGAAATTGTCGGGCAGGCTGCCGCCCTGCCAGGACACTTCCTTGACGGGGGCGCTGGCGCCGTGCCCTTCCGCCGGCTTGGCGTCGTCGGCGGTCACGGTGGTCAGCGTCCAGCCGGCCACCGGCATGGGCTTCACGTTGCGGAAGCCATCCGGGATCTGCACGCGGATGCCGGTGGTGGCGGCACCCTCGCAGCCATGTGGCACGCGGAGAGCGACGCGAAGATAGCTGTCGGCGGGCATGCTGCTCTGGTCCAGCGTCACATGCGCCAGCGCGGGCGCGGCGGCCAGGGCGCAGCCCAGCGCCAGGGCGAGGCGGGCGGTGGTGGTCATGGCGTCGGTTTCCTTCCGGGATCAGTTTTGCGCATGCGGGCCGGCGGCGCCGGCGGTCGTCACCGGCACCTGCACGGGCACGGCTCCGGCGTGTTCAAAGGTCAGGGTGACCGGCACGGTGCTGCCGGCCGGCATGGGCTGGGACAGGCCCATCAGCATGATGTGCAGCCCGCCGGGCGCCAGGGTGACGCTGCCGCCAGGCGGCACCTCGACGGCGTCCACCGGGCGCATGCGCATCACCTCGCCGTCGCGCACGGTGGTATGGATCTCCACCATGCGCGGCAGCGGACTGGCGGCGGAGACCAGCCGGTCCGGCGCCGTGCCGGTGTTACGGAGGGTCATGAACACGCCGCTCGTGCCGCCCTGCACGGCGGCGCGTGCCCAAGGCTGCTCGACGGCGATCGTGCCGCGTGTGGCGGCGGGGGCCTGCGCCCAGGCGGGCAGGGCCAGCAGAAGCAGGGCCGGCAGCAGGTGGCGGCGGTGCAGCGTCATGAGGGCGTCTCCATTGTGGGGGTGCCGGTTGCGGCGATGCGGCGGCGCAGCCCCGCCGCCAGGGTCTCGGCCGCGATGCCGCCACGGAAGATCGTGCGCAGCCTTCCGTCCGGGCCGAGAAGGTAGAGAAAGGAGGAATGATCCATCAGGTAGTCGGCGGCGCCGGTGGCCTCGCGCTTTTCGGCGAAGACCCGGAAGGCCTTTATGGCCGCCGCCACCTGGTCCGCCGATCCGGTCAGGCCGGTCAGGCGCGGGTGGAACAGGGGCACATAGTTCTTCATCTGCGCCGGGGTGTCGCGCTGCGGGTCGACCGTGATGAACACGGGCACGACCTGCCCGGCGACCTCGGCGGGCAGCAGATCCAGCGCGGCGGCCATCGTGGCCAGCTCGGTCGGGCAAACATCCGGGCAGAAGGTGTAGCCGAAATAGAGCAGTGCCCACCGGCCGTGGAAGTCACGCTCCGTGCGTGCCCTGCCGTCCTGGTCTACCAGCGAGAAGGGACCGCCCATGCCACCGGGCATTTGGATTTCGCCGGGGCCGGGCGGGAGGTCCGGTGTGGCGGCGGGTTGAAGCCACCACGCCGCGCCAGCGGCGGCGGACACCGCCAGCAGCAGGCTGGACGCGAGCCAGGCGCGTCTCGACAAGGAGAAAGTCATGATGAAAGGCCGATCCTGGGCCGCCTGGGGCAGCACGGATGACAAAAAGCCGCGCGGGCATCAGCCCGGCGGCGGCGGTGTCACGGGATCAGGCGAAAGGGGGTGCGCGCGGCTGCTGCGGTGGGCCACGGGGCGGCGCGGGAGGCAGGCCAGGATGGACAGACGGCTGTGCAACCGCGAGGAAGGCCGCGACGCGCGCCTGCATGACCGGCGGCTGCGGCAGGATGACCGGCCCGGCGTGCTGGCACAACGGGCAGCCCGGATGCGGCTTGAGCCGCGGAACCTCCTTGCCATCCTGGTCCACCAGCATGGTGCGGTAGCTGCCGGAAGGACTGCACAGCTCGATGGCCTGGGCCGATGCAATACCGGCCAGGGACCGCAGGCAGGGCTGCAGCGCAGCGGCCCACTGCACCAGCAGCAGGACGGCCAGGACGCGCAGCAGGGAGCGGCGGAGATCACGCATCGGTCCGCGCCTTCGTATCAGCGCGCGGCAACCTTGTCACGTGGGAGGGTTGGTGCGCTCTTCACTGTTGCGCGCTGCCGGATCGGCGCTACTGTCCGGCGTGGCTGTGGCTGTGGCTGTGGCTGTGGCTGTGGCTGTGGAGGGATGCACGGCGCCAACGTCGCCCTGAAGGACGAGAGCCGGGAATACTGGACCCGGCGTGCCGAGACCTTCGACCTGTCGCCCGGACACAGCATGAAAATCCTAGAGCAGCGCGACGCCTGGGCCGCGCTGCTCCGCCGCCACATGGTCGCCGACGCGCAACGGGTGCGGGAACTCGCCTTCGGCACCGGCGAGGTCACCCGCGTCCTGCTCGGCATGGGCTGCGAGGTCACCGGCTGGACCTGACCGAGGCCATGCTGCTGCGCGCCTGCGCCAAGCACGCCGGCATCAAAGACCTGCGCCGGTTCCTGGGTGACGCGGAGGACACGCGGGAGCCAGGTGGCCACTACGACGCCGTGGTTAGCCGTCATCTGGTCTGGACGCTGGTGGACCCGGCGGCTGCCTTCCACGATTGGTTCCGGGTGCTGCGGCCGGGCGGCCGCGTGGTGATCGCCGATGGCGACCACGTCCGCCTGTCCCATATCAGGAAGCTGCGCGTCGGCATCTGGAACAATTTTGTTCTGTCCTGTGCCAAGCCCGGAGGCGACTGAGCGTCGCGTCAGTTCGCCCCGGCGCGGGCGATGATCTCGCCGAAGCGCTGGCGCACCCGCGCCGGCAGGACAGTTGCGGGGGCAGTTCCGTTTCCCCAGCCCATGCGGACTCAGGGCGGATTCCCCGTTCGTTCCTCTCGGAGACCGGCCCGTCCTGCGTAACGGACAGCAGGAGTGGTAGCAAGCAATACTGTCATTGACCGGCGCCTGCCGTCAGGCAGTACACAGGGTGTCATAGTCCCCTTGATATGGGCGAAGCTGTAGCCTCCTGTGTGGCTCTCATGAGCAATAAGGCCTTCTGCGATGGATGATCAAAGAGATCAGACTTTGACGGTACTAACGCGGGGGGCGCCGATGATGGCCAGGAATTCCCGCCGGGTGGAGGCATTGTTGCGGAAGGCGCCCAGCATGCGGCTGGTCACCATCGCCACCCCCGGCTTGTGCACGCCGCGCGTGCTCATGCATTGGTGGGAAGCTTCGATCACCACCGCCACACCCTTGGGCTTCAGCACGTCCTGAATGGTATTGGCGATTTGCGCCGTCAGCTTTTCCTGGATCTGCAGTCGCTTGGCGTAGATATCCATCACCCGCGCAAGCTTGCTGATGCCGACCACACGGCGCTCCGGCAGATAGGCGATATGCGCGCGGCCGATGATGGGCACCATGTGGTGCTCGCAATGGCTCTCCAGCCGGATGTCGCGCAGTACCACCATCTCGTCATAGCCGTCCGTTTCCTCGAAGGAGCGGGCCAGCAGCTCGACCGGGTCCTCCCCGTAGCCGGAGAAGAATTCCTCGTAGGAGCGCACCACGCGGGCGGGGGTATCCACCAACCCTTCGCGGTCCGGGTTGTCGCCAGCCCAGCGCAGCAGGGTGCGGATAGCCGCTTCCGCTTCCTCCCGGGTCGGACGGGGCTCGTTGGAGGTGGCGGCTTCGGCGGCCGCAGGCGGAACTCGGTTATTCACGGCGCTGGCGCCTTCGTGGCCGACGCGTCCCTTCGCTGGGGCCTAGCGCCGAGGATCTGTGCGATGGCGTAGCTGAGATCGGCGCGGTTCAGGGTGTAGAAGTGGAACTCGTCCACCCCGTTGGCCTGCAACAGCCGCACCTGCTCGGCGGCCATGGCGGCGGCCACCATGCGGCGGGTCTCGGCGTCCTCTTCCAGCCCCTCGAAGAGCTTGCCCATCCAGGCCGGCACGCTGGCGCCGCACATCGCTGAGAACTTCTTCACCTGGCTGAAATTGGACACCGGCAGGATGCCCGGCACGATCGGCACGGTGATGCCGGCCGCCAGCGCGCGGTCCAGGAAGCGCAGATAGACATCCGTATCGAAGAAATACTGGGTGATGGCGCGGTTGGCGCCGGCGTCGATCTTGCGCTTCAGGTTGTCCAGGTCGTGCTGGGCGGAGGACGCGGTCGGGTGCGTCTCCGGATAGGCGGCGACCGAGATCTCGAAATCGGCGATGCGCCTCAGCCCCGCCACCAAGTCGGCGGCATAGGCATAGCCCTGGGGGTGCGGCCTGTAGCCTTCCTCGCCCACCGGGGCGTCGCCGCGCAGCGCCAAGATATGGCGCACGCCAGCCTCCCAGTAGCGGCGGGCGACCTCATCCACCTCGTCCCGGCTGGCGCCGACGCAGGTCAGGTGGGCGGCGGGGGTCAGGGAGGTTTCCTTCACCAGGCGGGCGACGGTGGCGTGAGTGCGCTCCTGCGTCGTGCCGCCGGCACCATAGGTGACGGAGACGAAACGCGGCGCCAGCGGCTCCAGCCGCTGGATGCAGGTCCAGAGCTGTTGTTCCAGCGCCTCGGTGCGCGGCGGGAAGAACTCGAAGGAGAGCAGCGGCGGCGGCTGATTGGCGTCGCGCGACGGCAAGGGGCCGATCCGCACGCCGGAGAGCCAGCGTTGCAGTGTAGATGCCTGTGTGACCATGGTGCCCATGGCGATATTCCTCAGGTAGATAGATGGAAGAGGGCCGAATCGCGGCGCGGCCCCGACCTCGGATCAGGCCAGCTCGCGCACGTGCTTCGCCGCCGTGACCATGTTCACCAGAGCGTCGCGAGTTTCCGGCCACTTGCGGTTCTTGAGACCACAGTCTGGGTCCACCCAGAGCTGCTCCGGCGCCAGGCGCAGCCGGGCGGCCTGCAGCAGCTCCATCTTCGAGCGCGCCATCTCGATGGAGATGACGTCCGCATCCATGTCGCCGATGGCCGCGATGATGTCCTTGAACTCCGAACGCAGAGGTAGGTGTGGATCTGCGTCTCGTCCGCCACGCCGGAAGAGGCGATGCGGAAGCACTCCATTGTCCAGCCGAGGTAGTGCTGCCAGTCACCTTGGCGCAGCGGCAGACCCTCGCGCAGCGCCGCCTCGTCGATCTGGATGACCTTCGCCCTGGCCCTCTCCAGGTCCACCACCCCGTCGCGCATGGCGAGGGCGATCTGGCGGCAGGCGAGTTCCGCGGCAAGTCCTCTCTTACGAAGGACCAGTTCAGGATGCTGCCTGACCTAGTCAGCATGCCCTTCATCGACCGGCCCGTCAGGCCCTGGGCATACTGCCGCCACGCCACCGTCATCGGCTTCAGGCGGGCGATGTCGCCGGACAGGATGGGCGGGCGCACGCAGCGGGAGCCGTAGAACTGCACCCAGCCATGCCTGGCGAAGGCTAAGCCGGACAACTGCTCCCCGAAATGCTGCACCATGTCGTTGCGCTCGAATGCGCCGTGCACCAGCACGTAGAGGCCGATCTCCTCCTGCCGGGCCACGTTGCGGGAGGTCTCCTCGCGCAGGAAGGTCTCGTTCTCGGCGTTGCTCATCAGCGGCGTACCATTCCCGGGCGGGCCTGACCAGGCAACCGCATACCCCGTCAAGCTGGACCAGCCCTAGTCGGTAGCGCACGCTTACGGTTGCAGCCCAATCTCCGGGCAATGGACAGTCCAGCTTCAAGCCTACCGCGACTGGCATCGGATGCGATGAAGCAGCAAAGGCTACTGGTCAACAATCCCCGTCCGATGACCGAAGCAGATGCGCTGGCGATCTATTGCGCCGCGTTCTGAGGGGCGGTCAGCATCGTGGTCCTGGCGTCATACTGCATTAGGAGGTCTTGTCCTCGCTCCATGACGCAAAAAGAAAGAGGGCAGGGCTTCTCGCCCGTCCTTCCTGACGTTCGAGCCCCAGGCAGCGCGCCGATCGCGCTGCCCTTCACCCAAAGCCAGAATCCTGGATGCTCAGGCCGTAACCTTAGTCTTCGGCTTCGTCGCGGCGGCTGAACCTCGGAGCGCCTTGGCGGCCGCCACCATGTTCTTCAGCGACGGAATAACCTCCGACCATTGCCGCGTCTTCAGACCGCAATCCGGATTGACCCAGAGATTGCGGCGCGGCAGGACGCGTTCAGCCTTGCTCATAAGATTGAGCATCTCTCGCTCAACCGGCACACGCGGCGAGTGGATGTCGTAAACGCCAGGCCCGATCTCGTTCGGGTAATTAAAACCGACGAAGGCGTCGAGGAGCTCCATGTTGGATCGGCTGGTCTCGATGGTGATCACATCGGCGTCCATGTCGGCGATGGACGGCATGATGTCATTGAACTCCGAGTAGCACATATGCGTGTGGATCTGGGTATCATCCTTCACTCCGCTGGCGCTCAGGCGGAAAGTCTTGACGGCCCAGTCGAGATAGTGATCCCGCTCGCTGCGCCGCAGAGGCAGGCCTTCACGGAAGGCGGGCTCGTCGATCTGGATCGCAGCGATACCGGCGGCTTCGAGGTCCAGCACCTCATCGCGGATTGCGAGCGCGATCTGGTGCGTGGTCAGCGAGCGAGGCTGGTCGTCGCGCACGAAGCTCCATTGCAGGATGGTCACCGGGCCGGTGAGCATGCCCTTCATGGGGCGCTTGGTCAGCGACTGCGCGTATTGCGACCAGTAGACGGTCATCGGCTTCGGGCGGCTCACGTCGCCGAAGATGATCGGCGGCTTGACGTAGCGGGAACCGAAGCTCTGCACCCAGCCACTGCTCGTGAAGGCGAAGCCCTCGAGCTGCTCGCCGAAGTACTCGACCATGTCATTGCGCTCGAACTCGCCATGCACAGGCATGTCGATATCGATCTCGTCCTGGAAGGCGATGCAGCGGGCCGTCTCCTCCTTCAGGAACTTGTCGTAGTCGGCCTCGCTCAGCACGCCCTTCTTCCACTGGGCACGCGCCTGGCGGATCTCCTTGGTCTGCGGGAAGGAACCGATGGTGGTCGTCGGAAATTCCGGCAGATCAAGCTTCGCGTCCTGCACCTGCTGGCGGACGGCGAAGGACGAGGCGCGCGTGTAGTCGCCCTCCGTGATGGTCTTCAAGCGCGCGGCGACCGCGTCATTGTGGATCCGCTTGCTTGCCTTCCGCGAAGCGGCCGCGGCCTGGTTGGCCGCCAGGGCTTCCTTGCCACCGGTGCCGTCCAGCAGCTGCCGAAGGTCGTTCACCTCGGCGAGCTTCTGATCCGCGAAGGCAAGCCAGTTCTTCAACTCGCTATCGAGCTTGGTCTCGTTCTTCAGCGTGATCGGTGCGTGCAGCAGTGAGCAGCTCGGCGCGACCCACAGGCGCTCGGCGCCAACGGCCGCCTTCGCCTGCTCGAGGACGGCCAGCGAAGCATCATAGTTGTTCTTCCAGATGTTGCGCCCCTCGACGATGCCGACCGAGAGGATCTTGCCCTGCGGAAACTGGGCAAGCACCGCGTCGATGTCCTCCGCGCCGCGGACAAAGTCGAAGTGCAAGGCATCGACCGGCAGGGACAGGTAGGCGTCAAGATCGTCGCGAACGTCGCCAAAGTACGTCGTCACCAGGAGCTTGGCCGAGCCCTTGGCCCTGGCGATGTGCTCGTAGGCGGTCTTGAAGGCGGCGCGCTGCTTGTCGTTGAGATCCAGCGAGAATACCGGCTCATCCAGCTGGATCCACTGCGCACCCTGAGCGGCCAGCTTGCCGATGATCTTTTGGTAGACGCTGACCAGGCTGTCGAGCAGCGTGAAGGCGTCAAAATCAGGGTTACTGGAGTCCTGCACTTTGCCCGAGGACAGGTAGGTGATGGGGCCGATGAGTACCGGCTTGGCGTTGATGCCGAGCGCCTTGGCCTCGGCGAACTCGTCGAACACCTTGCTGCTGCTCAGGGTGAAGTTGGTGCCCGAGTGGAACTCCGGGACGATGTAGTGGTAGTTGGTGTCGAACCACTTCGTCATCTCACTGGCGAAGGTGGAGACCTTGCTGGTCTGGCAATCCTTCTCCTCCTCGGCCGGGCTCGCGCCGTCCTCCTCTACGAGGGAGGCGCCGCCCTGGGTGCCGCGCGCGACGGTGAACACGACGTTGAGGTCGGTCTGTCCACCCTTCCACCCGAAGCGCGGCGGCACATTGCCGAGCAGGCAGCTCATGTCGAGCGTCTGGTCGTAAAAGGAGAAGTCGTTGACCGGGATCAGATCGATGCCGGCGTCGTGCTGCTTGAGCCAGTTCGCTCGACGGATGTCCGCACCCGTCCTGGCGAGCTCCGCCTCGGAAATCTCGCCCTTCCAGAAGGCTTCGGTCGCGCGCTTGAGTTCGCGCCGCTCACCAATGCGGGGATAGCCGAGGATGTGGGTCGTCACCATTGCCGTGCTCCATGGCGCCATTCCACTAACCGCTACCCCGTCCTATGAATGACAAAAAGTGACTTGTTTTCAGTGATCCATGACATAGCATCATGCGATGCTTGATCTTCAGCACCTCTCCATCATCCGCGAGGTTGATCGTTGCGGGAGCCTTACGGCGGCAGCGGAGAAGCTTCATCTCAGCCAGTCGGCGGTCAGCCACGCCATCCGCCGCTTTGAGGAACGGTTCAAGGTGGCTCTTTGGGAGAAAGAGGGGCGCGGGGTTCGGCTGACCCAAGCCGGCAGCTATCTTGTGGCCCTGGCCGGACGGGTGCTGCCGCAGATCGACAACGCCGAACGCGTTCTCCACGAGTTCGCACAGGGTCGCCGAGGAGCCCTTCGCATCGGCATGGAATGTCATCCCTGCCAGCAGTGGCTGACGCGCGTGGTGACACCCTTTCTGCGGAGCTGGCCCCAGGTTGACCTCGACGTGACCACGGCGTTCCGCTTCGGAGGGCTCGCGGCACTGCTGGGCCATGAGATCGATTTGCTGATCACACCCGATCCCGTCGCGCGACCCCACGTGACCTACGTGCCGGTGTTCGACTATGAGCTCCTGCTCGCCGTCTCCGAGAGCCATCCGCTCGCGGGGAAGACAGCGGCGGCACCGTCCGACCTCACCGCCGAGACGTTGATCACCTACCCTGTCCCGCCGGAGCGGCTGGATATCTTTACCAAGTTCCTTATTCCGGCTGGCTGCCTGCCCCGACGTCACCGAACCGTTGAAACGTCGGAGCTCATGCTCCAGATGGTCGCAGCCGGTCGTGGCGTGAGTGCGATCCCGGATTGGCTTCTCCACGAATTGCCGACTGGCGATTCGCTGCGCGCCTTAAGAGTCGGCAAGGCCGGCATTCCCAAGAGTATCCATCTCGGAATGCGCAGTGGCGATCTCGCGATCGACTATATTCAGGGGTTCCTGGAGATAGCCCGAAACTCGCCGGCGCGCTTCTCCGCGCAAGAGGATGCCTCCGGCCGTCCGTAGACACGGAGTGGCCGGCGCGTCCAGCGAAGCGTTAGCGGCCTCCGCTCATGGCTGGGATATCGGCGCGCCAACAGCACCGGCTTCTGCAAGTATAGCGGCAAGCGGATCGGCGGAATCCGACGCGACATTGGTCAATCCGAGGTGACCGAGGTTCTGCATGATCGCGTGAGCATCGACCTCCTCCGTCGAGGGCCTCGGTTCCGTCGTACCCCGGGGGTGCGTAAGTTGCAGAAAGACCGGCAGCATGGCCCGCCTCTGCCGCAGCACGCCGAACGGTGCGCCCACCTTGCTGCCGATCCGGGCATCGATCCAGCGCGGTGCCGCACACGACAGAAGCAGGCGGGGTCGGCCGGTCCGCAGGCGGTGGAAGAAGCCCGCATGGGTCAGCGCTGCCGCCTTTGCGCCAAGTCCCAGCGAAACCTCTATTCCTGCTTCGCACATCCGGCGGATGCCGCCGCCGTTCACGCGCGGATCCGGGTCCTGGACGGCGACCACGACCCGTCGGATGCCAGCCCGGATCATAGCGTCAGTGCAGGGCGGCGTCTTGCCCCAATGGCAGCAGGGCTCCAACGTCACATAAGCCGTGGCGTCGCGGGCCAGCGAGCCGGCATCATCCAGAGCGACCCGCTCCGCATGTGGTCGGCCGCCCGGTTGGGTCCGGCCTCGGCCGACGATGAGGCCATCACGAACGATGATGCAGCCGACCGCCGGGTTCGGCCAGACCTGCCCCAGCATCTCTCGTCCAAGGCGTAGCGCGGCCGCCATGAAGTGGCGATCACTGGCGGAGCAGGTCTCGGGTGCCAGGGCATCTGGCATCGTCAGGCAGCGCGGTCGGGGGCCAGATCCGGACGGCCGGTCGGTGCCTCCGCCTCGCGCCTGAGTGTGGAGACAGCCTGCGTCAGCAGCAGCGTCTCGGTCTCAGGCGATCCGAGACGACGCAGGGACACCGTCCGATCCGCCGCTTCCCGCTTGCCCAGCACCAGCAGAACCGGAACCTTGGCCTCGCTGTGCTCGCGGATCTTATAGGGGATCTTCTCGTTACGGAGATCCATCTCGACCCGCAGCCCCGCGGCGGCCAGGGCCGCCGCCACGTCCCGCGCATAGCTGTCTGCCTCGGAGGTGATGGTGGCAATCACAGCCTGCACCGGCGCCAGCCAGAGTGGGAGGCGACCCGCGTAGTGCTCCAGCAGGATACCGGTGAAGCGCTCCAGCGAACCGAACAACGCGCGGTGGAGCATCACCGGGACATGCTTCTGTCCATCGGGGCCAACATAGGTCGCGCCCAGTCGCTCCGGCAGGTTGAAGTCCACCTGCAAGGTGCCGCACTGCCAGTCCCGCCCAATCGCATCGCGCAGCACGAACTCCAGCTTTGGCCCATAGAAGGCGCCTTCGCCAGGATTGTGCGTGTAGGGTAGGCCGGTCGCCTCCATGGCCTGCCGCAAGGCCTTCTCGGCGCGGTCCCAGACCGCGTCCGAACCAACCCGCTTCGCCGGGCGGTCGGAGAACTTGATCCGCACATCCTCAAAGCCGAAATCGCGATAGATGTCGAGGATCAGGCCACAAACCGCCAGGCATTCCGCGGTAATCTGATCCTCGGTGCAGAAGATATGCGCGTCGTCCTGCGTGAAGGCCCGCACACGCAACAGGCCGTGCAGCGCTCCCGACGGCTCGAAACGATGCACCTTGCCGAACTCTCCCAGCCGGACAGGAAGGTCGCGGTAGCTTTTGATGCCCTGCTTAAAGACTTGCACGCCGCCAGGGCAATTCATCGGCTTGAGCGCGAAGACACGACCCTCCTTTGCCTCGGTGGTGAACATGTTCTCGCCGAACTTCTCCCAATGGCCCGAAGCCTCCCAGAGGCTGCGGTCCATGATGTCGGGCGTGTTGATCTCCACGTAGCCGGCGGCGCTCTGACGGCTGCGCATGTAGTCGATGAGGGTCTGGAACAGCGTCCAGCCTTTGGGATGCCAGAAGATGGCGCCCGGTGCCTCGTCCTCGAAGTGAAAGAGATCCATCTGGCGCCCGAGGCGGCGATGGTCGCGCTTCTCCGCCTCCTCCAGCATGCGGAGATAGGCATCCAACTCGGCCTGATCACGCCAAGCGGTGCCGTAGATGCGCTGAAGCATCGGGTTGCGGTGGTCGCCGCGCCAATAGGCGCCGGCGACCTTGAGGAGCTTGAACGCTTGGCCGAGCCGGCCGGTCGACGGCAGATGTGGGCCGCGGCAGAGATCGCGAAAGCGTCCCTGCCGATAGAAGGTCAGCGTCTGCTCGGAGGGAATGTCACGGATGATCTCGACCTTGTAGTGCTCGCCGATCGCCTCGAAGTAGCGAATCGCATCGTCGCGAGACCAGACCTCGCGCTCAATCGACTCGTCGCGCGCCACGATCTCGCGCATCCGGGTCTCAATGGTGGCGAGATCGTCCGAGCTGAAGGGCGCGGTGCGGGCAAAGTCGTAGTAGAAGCCGTTTTCGATGGCCGGACCGATGGTGACCTGGGTCTCCGGATAAAGTTCCTTGACCGCCTCGGCCATGACATGGGCGGCATCGTGCCGCAGCAGACCGAGCGCATCAGGATGTTGCCGATCGATGACCTCAACCGCCGCATCCTGCTCAACCCTCGTCGAGAGGTCACTCAGCACGCCGTCGACCTTGAGGGCCAGGGCCTCGCCTTCGGTCTCGGGGCTGATCCGGCGAATGATGTCGAGGCCCGTGGGAGCGGCCTCGTGAAGTTGAACACTGCCCTCGGGCAAACGGATACGGATCACGAAAGGAGCCTCGTCAAAGAAACTGCCGTAGGATTTGCCCGGTCGCCAAGCTGCGCCAGGGCTTGCTCGACGGCCTCGAAGGGCAGTAGCGCCGCGCCGTGGCGGGACGGGAAATCCGCGATCGGAAGGAAGAGCTCGAGCACCCGCCACGGGTCGGTCTGCGGGATCCGTCGGTCGGTCAACAGAGCCTGCATGGCCGCTTTGCCTGCGGACATAGCGGGGACGGGAGGGCCGACGATCAGCTTGGCGAGAAGGGCGGCGCTGGCCTGCCCGACCAGGCAGGCACGCACCTGGTGGCCATGGGCTGTGATGATGCCATTGCGCAGGCAGATGTCTGCGGTCACTCGGCTTCCGCACAGCCGGCTATGTGCTGTTGCCGAGGTATCCGGCTCCGCGAGACGACCAATACGGTCCGCGTCTGCCGCGAGTTCGCGGATCCGGCGGTCATAGAGGGCCAGCTCCATCACCGTGCGCGCTCCAGGAGCGCCACCCGGGCCTGGACCCGAATCTCTTGCAGGATATGCGCGATGCCGGTCTGCCGATGGGGTGAAAGGTGCTCCTCGAGCCCACACTCCTTGAGGAACCAGGGATCGATGCGCAGGATCTCATCGGGAGTATGGCCGGAATAGACCCGCAGCAGCAGGGCCAGCAGCCCGGAGACGATTGCGGACTCACTGGCAGCGCGGAAATGAAGGCGACCGTCCTGGCCCGGGTGCACGACCAACCAGCTCCGGGCCTGGCAGCCATGTAGCCGCCCACGATCACTGCGCTCCTCCGGCGCGAGCGGCGGAAGCGAACGACCGAGCTCAATAAGGAGCTGGTAGCGCTCCGCCCAGTCGTCGAAGCAGCGGAAGGCCTCGACGATCTCCTGCTGCGCCTGCTGTGCGCTCGCTGGATGGAGACGGGTGGCGGCTTCCGACATCAGCCTGCCCTGCGCCAGCTGGAGCCGCCGGCCCGGTCCTCCACGAGGACGCCCTCCGCCTCCAGCTCCGCCCGGATCCGGTCCGCCGTGGCGAAATCCCGGGCCTCGCGGGCGGCGGCACGCCGGGCGATGAGATCCTCGATTCTCGCAGTGCTCGCACCGCCGGGGTCGTCGCCCTGAAACTGGAACCAGGCTTGCGGGTCCTGTTGCAGCAGGCCGAGGGAAGAACCCGCCTCAAGCAAGGCGCCTTTCAGGGCGCCGGCATCACTCGGCGCGGCAGCACGCGCCCGCTTGCCCAGGGCGAGAAGTTCAGCAAGGGCGGCCGGGGTGTTGAGATCGTCCGCGAGCGCGGCCAGGATCGGCCCGGCCAGCGCCGTGCCGCCGGTCGCCGGGACATCTCTCAGGTCACGCAGTACGCCATAGAGCCGGTCCAGGTTCTGCTTTGCCTGGCCAAGCGCCTCGCTGCTCCAGTCCAATGGCTGGCGATAGTGGGCGGCCAGCAATGCCAGGCGGATCGCCTCGCCAGGGGCCTGAGCGAGAAGGTCGCGCACCAGCAGCACGTTGCCCAGAGACTTCGACATCTTCCGGCCATCGACGGTGACAAAACCGTTGTGGATCCAGAACTGTGCCCGCGTGCCCTGGGCGATTTCGTTCTCATGGTGCGGGAACATCAGGTCCTGCCCGCCGCCATGAATGTCGATCGGGCCGCCCAGATGGTGCTCGATCATCGCGGAGCACTCGATATGCCACCCCGGTCGCCCTCGGCCCCAAGGGCTGTCCCATCTCGGCAATTCCGGAGATGAGGGCTTCCAGAGGACGAAATCCGCCGGGTCACGCTTGAAGGGGGCGACCTCCACCCGGGCGCCCGCGATCATGTCCTCCCGGTTGCGGCGGGAGAGTTGGCCGTAGGTGGGGAAGGAGGGCACGTGAAAGAGCACATGCCCCTCCGCCACATAGGCATGCCCCTGCGCGATCAGCCGCGAGATCAGATCGATGATCTGTGGAATATGATCGGTAACGCGCGGTTCGATGACGGGGTCCAGCACGCCGAGTGCGGCCATGTCGGCATGATAGGCGTCGATGTAGCGCGCTGTGATGATCTGGATCGGCTCATGGCGTTCCAGGGCCGCGGCATTGATCTTGTCGTCCACGTCGGTGAAGTTCCGGGCGTAGACGACGTTACCGTACGTCCGGCGTAACAGGCGGAACAGCACGTCGAAGACCACGGCCGGGCGGGCATTGCCGATATGGGCATAGTTGTAAACGGTGGGACCGCAGACATACATCGTCACGCGGCCAGGATCAGCCGGACGAAAGACGTCCTTCCGCCGGGTCATGGTATTGGTGAGCTCCAGCTTCACGCCCGCTCCCGCCGCCTTTTCCGAACCCTGAGTCCCACCATGCCTATCCGGCGACATCGGCAACCTCCTGGAATTGTCGCCTCGCCAGGGCTTCGGCATTGCGCTTGTTCACGGCAATGGCCTCGATCAACTCCTCTCCGTCCTCGGCGGAAAAGAGCTTCCAGGTGTCGCGCAACATCACCTCGTCGACGTCGCGGGTGATGAAGACGATGCGTGTCCGGCGATCCGCACTCGGCCACGTCTTCATCATCACGGGCGGATGGAAGATGTGCTGTACGCCATGGATGATGAAGGGCCCAGGAAGTCCTTCGACGTTCACGATGCCCTTCACGCGCAGAATGTCGGGGCCCTTGAGAAGAAGCAGGGCCTCGAGCCAGCGATCGAGGGCATCGCCATTGACCGGCTCGTCCAGCACCAGGCAGACTGACTTGATGTGATCGTCGTGCCGGTTCACATCATGGGCGTGATCATGGTGATGGTGCACGGTATGGTGCTTCTCTGCTGCCCCATGTCCATGATCATCGTCGTCATGGTGGTGGTCGTGTTCGTGGTGATCATGCTCGGCATGATCGTGATGATGCTTGTGGTCGTGCCGGTGCTCAGGCGTCAGATAGGCCTCTGCCTGAAGCCAGCGCTGAACGTCCAGGCTCTTGGTCTTGGGATTGTAGAGGCCGGCGTCGAACAGACGCGCGGGATCCACCTCGCCATTGGCCACGCGGATGATCGGCGCCGCGGGATTGAGCGCGCGGAGCCGCCGTTCCAGACGATCCGTCTCATCCCCTTGCACCAGATCCGTCTTGGTGAGCAGCAGGCGATCCGCAACCGCGGCCTGCTTCACGGATTCGATCTGGCGATCCAGCGTCGTCGACCCGGTCGCGGCATCGACCGTGGTGATGACGCCGTCCAGGCGAAAGCGGGCGGAGATCAACGGGTCGCGCATGAGCGTGTGGAGAATGGGCGCCGGGTCCGCGAGGCCGGTCGTCTCGATGACAACACGGTCGAAGGGCGGCATTTCGCCACGAACCTGGCGCAGGAAGAGACTGCGCAGTGTCTCGATGAGGTCGCCACGGATTGAGCAGCAGAGGCAGCCGCTCTGAAGCAGGATCATGTCCTCGGTGGAACTCTCGATCAATTCGTGGTCCAGGCCGACATCGCCGAACTCATTCACCACGACCACGGTCTTGGCCATGCCTGGATGGCGGAGCAGGCGGTTGAGGACAGTGGTCTTGCCGCTGCCGAGAAAGCCGGTCAGCAGTGAGACCGGGAAGCGCTGCCCGAGGATCTGGCTCATGAGGTGGACTCCTCTCGTGTGATGAGCGCCTTGGCGTCGTCCGTGGCGGCGAGACAGCGCGCACAGGTGCCTTCCAACTCGATGACGCTGCGTTCGATCCGGAAGCCAAGGCTCCCGGCGCTGTGGCTCAACAAACCACTGACACCTGGACTTCCGACCTCCTCTGCCGCGCCGCACCGGCCGCAAATGAAGAAGGCATCGCCCAACGGAGCCCCGGGATCGATCCGGGCCAGGAAGGCATTGCGGCTCTCCAGCCGGGCGACAAGGCCCTTCCGACAGAGATAGTCCAGGCTCCGGTAGACCGTGGGTGGAGCAACCCGGCGGCCGAGGCTCACCTCCAGCTGCTCAATCAGCGCATAGGCGCCCAAGGGGGCGCGCGCGGCGCGGATCGCGCATAGAACGGCACTGCGCAAGGGGGTCAGGCCAGCGGAGGATGGGATTTCACCCAGTTCCCCGGGGGAACCGGTCGAGTGCAGCGGTCGTTCGGCGGCTGCTTTTGCAGCGATCATCTCCGACTCCTTTTGCCCCCTTGCTTGACGGCCTTGATCTGAGGTCTATGTAGGACGATACGTTATAACATTGCAAGCACCTCCCAGGCAGTACTGGGGCCGGAGTCACTGATGGACACACTTCTCGAGCCGATCGAGGCGGAGCGGCCAGTTCCGCCAGGCGCATCCGCCCGCCGCCCGACACGCGGAGAAGCTGAGGCTGCGGCACGCACCCTGCTGGCCTGGGCTGGCGACGATCCCGACCGGGAGGGGCTGGTGGATACCCCGGAGCGGGTGGTCCGCGCCTATGAAGAGTTTTTCGCGGGTTACCGCGCCGATCCCCTACAGCTTCTGGAGCAGACCTTCGAGGAGACCGCGGATTACGACGAGATGGTCGTGCTGCGAGACGTTCGCCTTGAGTCGCATTGTGAGCACCATGTCGTGCCGATCCTCGGCAAGGTGCATATTGCTTATCTGCCGGCGGGGAGGGTCGTCGGGATCAGCAAGCTGGCGCGGGTGGTGGACGCCTATGCCAAGAGGCTGCAGATCCAGGAGAGGCTGACCGCGCAGATCGCCGACACCATCCAGGCGGCGCTGCAGCCACGCGGGGTGGCGGTGGTCATTGAGGCTGCCCACCAGTGCATGACCACACGGGGCATCCACAAGCCGGGTGTCACCATGGTGACCAGCCGGATGCTGGGTGCCTTCCGGGACGATCCGGCCACCCGGCGCGAGTTCCTGGCCCTGATCGGTCATCGCCCAGGAGGCTGCGCATGAGCGCGTCAGCTGTTAACGCCCAGGCTGCCGCTTTCTTCGCCGCCCGGCGCTCCGTGGAGCAGGTGGAAGAGGGGAGTGAGCTGGCGCCGAAATTCGATGCCGATGGCCTTCTCTCGGTCGTGACCAGCGACGCCGCCTCCGGCGAGGTGCTCATGCTCGGCTACATGAACGGTGAAGCCCTGACGCGCACCATCGAAACAGGCGAGGCCCACTACTGGAGCCGGAGCCGGCGCACGATTTGGCACAAGGGAGCCACCAGCGGCCTCGTCCAGCGGGTCGTCGAGATACGCGTCGATGATGACCAGGATGCGATCTGGCTCCGTGTCGAGGTGCTGGGTGCCGGCGCCAGCTGCCACGTCGGCTATCGGTCCTGCTTCTACCGATCGGTGCCTCTCGGAGCCGCGGCGGAGGCCGGTAACGCCTTACGTTTCACCGAAGCCGCCAAGGTGTTTGACCCCGCCGAGGTCTACGGTGACGCACCGAACCCGACCCAGCTGTAGGAGAGGTACGCCATGGACCATGTCGCGCTTCTTCGGGAGGCCCTGGAACCAGAGTTGGCGAAGCTCCTGGAGGTCGGACTGCGCGTGCTCCCGGGGTTGGACGGCGCCACGCTGGGCTCTCTCCTGACGATCTACGGCATCGAAATCGGCCTCGGCACCAAGGCTGTCGGCCGGGAACAGATGGCGGACTATCTGCGCCTCATCGCTGAGACACTTGAGCAGGATGACGGCCCGCTTCCAACCCTGAGTGGGCTGCCGCCGGTCGAATCTGAACCTGCCTTCTGAGTGGCTTGGGCATTACCAACCACTCCACATCTCCCTTTCGGAGGAGCACACCATGGATAACCGTCTTCCCGTGACCGTCCTTTCCGGCTTCCTCGGCGCCGGAAAGACGACGCTGCTGAACCACGTACTCAACAACCGTCAAGGCAAGCGCGTCGCCGTCATCGTCAATGACATGAGCGAGGTGAACATCGACGCCGATCTCGTGCGAGAGGGTGGAGGAAACCTGTCTCGCACGGATGAGAAGCTGGTCGAGATGACTAATGGCTGCATCTGCTGCACACTGCGCGACGATCTGCTGCAGGAGGTGCGCCGCCTGGCGGCCGAAGGCCGATTCGAATATCTCCTGATCGAGTCGACGGGCATCTCCGAACCGCTGCCTGTTGCGGCGACTTTCGATTTCCGGGACGAAGCCGGCGAGAGCCTGAGCGACGTGGCCAGGCTCGACACGATGGTCACCGTGGTCGATGCCGTGAACCTCCTGAAGGACTACGCCTCCGCCGACTTCCTCCGCGACCGGGGCGAATCTTTGGGGGAGGAGGATAACCGCACGCTGGTCGACCTCCTGGTGGATCAGATCGAATTCGCCGACGTCGTGGTGCTTAACAAGATCGATACTGCATCCCCCGAGCAAGTTGCCACCGCACGGCAGATCATTCGCTCGCTGAATCCGGACGCAGACCTGATCGAGGCAAGCCAGAGCCGAGTTCCCTTGGACCGTGTGCTGAACACGGGTCGCTTTAACTACGAGAAGGCGCAAGAGCATCCGCTCTGGTTCAAGGAACTCTACGGCTTCGCCGACCACAAGCCGGAAACGGAGGAGTACGGCATCCGCAGCTTCGTTTATCGGGAGCGGCGGCCGTTCCATCCGGCGAAGTTCCACCGCTTCATCAACAGTTCCTGGCCGGGCGTGATCCGCGCCAAGGGTCACTTCTGGCTGGCGACGCGGCCCGAATGGGTGGGTGAACTCAGCCAGGCCGGCGCCCTGGTCCGCAATGAAGCCATCGGCTTCTGGTGGGCCGACGTGCCGAAATCCCGGTGGCCCGATGATCCGGCTTGGCGGGCCACGATCGAACGGCGCTGGAGCGAGGCCTACGGCGATCGGCAGCAGGAGCTGGTGTTCATCGGCGCCGACATGGATGAGGCGGAAATTCGCCGACAACTCGACGCCTGCCTCGTCGGTTCTGAGGACGATCGGGTGTTCGACGCCCGGAAGTACAGGGCGCTGCCGGATCCCTTCCCGCAATGGCGGCGTGCCGCGGCGGCCTAGCGCGAGCATTCGCCCATGGGTGATTCCGCAGCGTCCGAGCCACAGCTGTCCGGCCTTGAGCAAGCGCTCGCCCGTTTCGCGGCGGGCGCCGGCACCACGATCCTGCTGGCGGCGGCCATCCTGGCTGGTTCGGCACTGGGGCAACTTTCCCCTGAGCACGGCAACCGACTGGGCGGGTACGTTGATCATACGATCCTGGCCCTCGTCGGCCTCCTGGTTTTCGAGGTTCAGTTCTCAGCACTCCGGAAGAGCTGGTCGAACATCCGCTTCCTCTCGGTTGCCTGGATAGCGAACTTCGTCCTCGTTCCCATGATCGGTTTCATCATCGCATCCGTGTTCCTTTCCGGGCAGCCGCTCTTCTTCACGGGCCTCCTGATCTACTTCATGGCCCCCTGTACCGACTGGTTCCTCGGCTTCACCCGGCTCGCGGAGGGGAACACCGCACTCGGCGCCGTGCTGCTGCCGGTCAATATGATTTTGCAGCTGCTGCTGTATCCCGTTTACCTGACACTCTTCGCCGGAGGCGCCGCACCGGTCGAAGCCTCGACCATCACCTCTGCGCTGCTGCAGTGGGTTCTAGGGCCCTTCGCGGCTGCCATTGCCATCCATCAACTGCTGAAGCACCTCCTTTCGGGTGCCGCCTTCACCCGGCTGCTGAACTGGGCCGGCTACGCGACGCCCTTTGTGATCGCCCTCCTCATATTGGAGATCTTCGCATCCAATATCAGTACGATCTTCGAGCACGCCTCGATCTTTGAAATAATGCTGGTGGCGATCTTTCTGTTTTTCGTCGCGACATTTCTCCTTGGTGAGATCGGCTCCAGGGTGGCTGGCTTGGCCTACCCCGAGCATGCCCTGCTGACGATGACCACAGCGGCGCGAAATGCGCCGATGATGCTAGGTGTCACCGCGATCGCCATGCCGAACCAGCCCTTGATCTATGCCGCCATCATTGTCGGTATGCTGCTCGAGTTTCCTCACTTGACCGTATTGCGGCAGATCCTGCTGCGCGGTCGCTCTGCCAGAGGCGACGGCCGTCTCTACCCTCCGCAGGTCCGGCGGGAGGTATCCTGAGCACAAGCGCCCCACGAACCGGTGATGGAGGACGCCTTGAACAGCCTGAGGAGCTACGAAGATTGGGAGCACTGCATCACGGTGCTCTGCGGCATACAGCTGACACCGGCCTATCTCGATCGCCGGCTCGCTGAGCTCCAGGACACACACAACACGCAGACGCAGCAGTTCTTGAGGTACTGGGGCACCAAGCATCACCGCCAGGTCATGGCCTGGTTCGAGGAAGCCAGACGTCGGCTGGTGGGCACCTAGACATGTGCTTGAGAGCGTCGCCGCAGGACATTGAGGTTGATCGACAAGCACGCACTCACCATGGAGGCGTGCCATCAGGCCGGCCCGAAGGGCACCCGGAGGTCCCAAGCGCGACCCGCGGCGAGATAGCCAACAGCTTGCAGAGGAGAAAACCATGAGAACCCGCGCTGCCATTGCCTGGGAGGCGAACCGGCCCTTGGAGCTCGAGGAGATTGACCTCGAGGGCCCAAAGGATGGCGAAGTGCTGGTCCGCATCGTCACCACCAGTCTCTGCCACACCGATGTCTTCACGCTCTCCGGCCGTGACCCCGAGGGTTTGTTCCCGGTGATCCTGGGCCATGAGGGCGTGGGCATTGTCGAGGACGTTGGCCGCGGCGTCACCTCGGTGAGGCCCGGCGATCATGTGATCCCGCTTTACATCCCGGAAGATCCGAACTGCCCGATGATCCGCTCGGGCAAGACCAACCTGTGCTCGACGATCCGGGAAACCCAGGGTCGCGGCGTGATGCCCGACGGCAGCAGCCGCTTCTCCTACAAGGGCCGGCCAATCCTGCACTACATGGGGACCAGCACCTTCAGCGAGTACACGGTGTTGCCTGAGATCTCCGTCGCCAAGATCAGCAAGGAGGCACCGCTCTCCAAGGCCTGCGTCATGGGATGCGCGGTGCCGACCGGCATTGGTGCCGTGCGCAACGCGGCGAAGGTCGAGGCGGGCGCCACGGTGGCCGTGTTCGGTCTCGGCGCTGTCGGGATGGCGGTGATCCAGGGCGCGGGACTTGCTGGAGCCGGTCGGATCATCGGCATCGACACCAATCCCGGTAAGTTCCCACTGGCCTTTGCGCTTGGTGCTAGGGAGTGCGTCAATCCAAGTGATTATGGCCTCCCGATCCAGAACGTCATCGTTGAGATGACAGGCGGCGGCGTGGACTACTCGTTCGAGGCGATCGGTCGCGTTGACGTCATGCGGGCGGCCCTGGAGTGCTGCCACAAGGGTTGGGGCGAATGCACCGTGATCGGTGTCGCTGGGGCAGGGGAGGAGATCGCCACCCGGCCGTTCCAGCTGGTGACTGGCCGGGTGTGGCGCGGGACGGCCTTCGGTGGGGTGAAGGGGCGGAGCCAGCTGCCGGGCATGGTGGAGGAGTGGCTGCGCGGGGACTTCAGCGTCGATCCCTACATCACCCACAACATGACCCATGATCGCATCAACACCGCCTTCGACCTGCTGCACGAGGGAAAGGCGATCAGGTCCGTCATTCATTATCGGCCCAGCGAAACCCTCACCAACGACTTGCCCGGCGAGATCGTAGGGTCTGTGATCCGATGACCTGGACTGTTCTTTTCACGGCCACCCGCCGGGCGAAACTAGCCGCTGAGGAAGAGCGTCAGGGACAAGCCCTATCTGGAGACCTGCTGTCGCAGCTCCTTGCATCGCGTCTGGCTGGTGGGCGATCCGGGTCGTCCCTCCGGGATGAAGGGCGGGCCGTGCCTTATGCGCTTGGCCGACCTCGGCTTCGTGGCTCCCATTGGCGATGCTCGCTACGTCCTGTCGCCAGCAGGACGAGCCAGACACCAGTCGGAGGTCCTCCGACGGCCTGGCGGGCGGCCAGCCCCCGGCCGTAAGCCGCTGGCGGTGCATTGAGCAACGGCCCCAACGACTAGAAAGGCAGCGGCAATGCAGAGAGAGGGTTCCTGGGCAACCGGAAGCAGGGTGCGCCGGACCACCGTTGCCATCATCGGGGCCGGGCCAGCTGGCCTTGGGATGGCGCGGGTCTTGCGCGATCTTGCCATTCCGGATGTCGTCGTCTTCGAGCGCAGCCGCATTGGCGCCTCATTTCGTGCTTGGCCGGAGGAGACGCGCTTCATCACCCCGAGCTTTCCAGGGAATACCTTTGGCCAGACCGACCTCAACGCCATCAGCTTCGATAGCTCTCCGGCCTATTCTCTGCGCCGGGAGCACCCAGATGGGCCCGAATATGCGCGCTACCTCGAAGGTGCCGCTGCGGAGTTTCAGCTCCGCATCGAAGTCGGGACCGACGTCCAGGACCTTGAGCCCTCCGGCGAGGGATTTGTGCTGCGAACATCCCGGGGCGCTGTAGCGACCCGCTTCGTGATCTGGGCTGCCGGGCAATTCCAGTACCCCGATCTGGAGCCGTTTCCGGGGGCGGAATTTGGCGTTCACTCCAGTCGCGTTCGACGCTGGCGCGACCATCCTGGTGACCATGTCATCGTGATCGGCGGCTATGAGAGTGGGATCGACGCCGCCCTAGGTTTGGTCGGCACTGGAAAGCGTGTCACCGTCCTGGGGAGATCGCCTCGCTGGCGAGACTCCCGTGAGGCGGACCCGAGCATCACACTGGCACCCGTCACCTTCCAGCGGCTTTCGAGTGCCATGCAACTCGGCGCTCCAATCGAGTTCGTGGAAGGCGCCGATATTCTTGGGATGGAACGGCGGGAAGGGGAGATTCACGTTCTCGCTGCCGATGGCCGGAGTTGGACCACGGCATCGCCGCCCATCCTGGCGACAGGCTTCAGCGGAAGCACGAAAACGATCGAGCACTGCTTCGACTGGAACAGTTCCTCCTATCCCAGCCTGTCTCCGCAGGATGAGTCGCTCCGCATGCCGGGCCTGTTCCTCGTCGGGCCGGAGGTGACGCAAGGCAAGCATCTTTTCTGCTTCATCTATAAGTTCCGGCAGCGTTTCGCGGTCGTCGGGCGCACCATTGCCGGACGGCTTGGCGTCGACACGGCCGCGCTCGACCGCTATCGCACCAACAACATGTATTTGGACGACCTCACCTGCTGCGAGGAGAGCCGCTGCCTCTGCTGAGGTGTAAGGCACTCCGCTCGGGAGAAGCTTGGAGGAATGATCCAATGCGCAGATCAATCGAATGGCCGGGAACACGGATGGTATGGATTGGACCCAGGAGCTCATTGAGTCGCTCAAAGCCCTCTGGAATGAAGGGCATTCGACCGCGGAGATAGGCCGTCGCCTCGGCGTATCCAAGAATGCGGTAGTGGGCAAATCTCACCGCCTTGCTCTTCCACCGCGGCAGAGCCCCATTCGCCGCGCGACCGCTGTTCAGGATCCGGCCACGGCGCATAAGCTTTCAGTTGCATCAGCGCCCGACCCGAGCGCCATCAAGATCAGCGCACGACCGGCTGCAACTCATGGGGAATCTCCGACTGCAATTGCTGTTCCTCATCAAGATGAGGCACGCGACGTTGTCGAACCGGCCGCCCGCCGTTCCACTGTTGCTCTGCCTCGCGATGAGCTAAAGTCGGCAACTGCGGCCCCGCGATCGTTGTCCGCACTCCAGCCAGCGGTACACCGAAGGCCTGCGCCTTGCTGTTGGCCCCTCGGTGAACCTCGCACACCAGGCTTTCGGCTTTGTGGCGCACCGGCCCTCCCGGGCAAGCCATACTGCGCGGAGCATGCCGCGCTGGCCTATGTCAGGGCGCGCGACCGCAGCGAGGATGCTGCCTAACCGGCCACCGAGCCGGAAAGGCTGGCCCGCGCGCTGCGGGTCATCGGCAGGACGTTGCCATGGTTGATCAGCACCGGCGCGCCCGCCCTCCGGCTGTCCTTGACGGGGTAGAGGGCCGGCTTGCCTTTTGCCATGTCGGCGTAGCGCGCCTCGCTCTCTTAGCTGAGCCGCGGCCGCGGCGCATTGACCTCGGCGCAAGGGTCCGCCTCGGCCAGCCCGGTGGCGGACGGCGGGCGCGCCGCAGTCACCCTCGTCGGACGAAGCCGAGTCGCAGAACTGAGGAGATGTCGGGGCTGCAGCAGCGCTCACGCTCGACACTCGTTTATGGCAGCGCATCCGCCGGCGTTAAAGACGTGGGGCGCGCCTACTGACAGTGCTCTCCAGCAAGCAAGACCAACCGCACACCAAATTCGCCCAGCCGCGTTTTGCCACATGATAAAGCCACTTGCGCCCGGAGTGATACATTATAACATAGCGACCTATGATTAGGCAGCGCTTCCGAGTACCGCCCTATGAAGTCTGGGAGATGACCTCATGGGCCGGGGAAAACGTTACGACACCCTGAATGGCCCTAATAATGCTCGATCGCCCCGTTTCGGACCATTTTCGCCCCAACCGCTTCGGCAAAACGGTCCTGGCGCGACCGGCGATACTGCGGGTGTTGCTGGTCCTTGTGCTGCTTGCGGGTCTGTGGCTCTCAATTGTATGGGCTGTATCAGTGCCGTGAGCCCGATCCGTCTGAACGATCTCACCGTCACCTATGATCGACATCCCGCCGTGCATCACCTGAGCGGATGCTTCGAGCCTGGTAGCCTCACCGCGATCATCGGCCCGAACGGCGCCGGCAAATCCACGCTGATCAAGACGATTGCAGGTCTACTCGTGCCGGCAGCCGGGGCGGTGGAGCGCGGGCCCTTGGCAGCGCGCGACATCGGCTACCTGCCGCAGGCCGCAGAGATCGATCGTGCCTTCCCCATCAGCGTGGCCGATGTGGTGCTGCTTGGAGCCTGGAAGGACATGGGGATCCTTGGCGGCGCCTCACGGAAAGTCTCATCCCGGGCTCAGGACGCACTCGCCGCGGTTGGACTCGAGGGGTTCGGCAGCAGATCGATCGGCTCCCTCTCGGCCGGGCAGTTCCAGCGCGCCCTCTTCGCGCGGCTGCTGCTGCAGGATGCGCGGGTGATCCTGCTGGATGAGCCGTTCACCGCCATCGACGCGCGGACCACGCGCGACCTGCTGGCGCTGGTGCGGGCCTGGCACGGCGAGGGCCGCACGGTGATCGCGGTCCTGCACGACTTCGACCAGGTGCGCACGCATTTCACCGAGGCTCTGCTGCTCGCCCGGGAATTGGTCGCCTGGGGTCCAAGTGAAGCCGTGCTGACCGAGGCCAACCTGCTGCGGGCCCGGGCCATGGCCGAGCACTGGGATGAGACGGCGCCAGTCTGCGCCCGCCCCGGAGTGGCGGCATGACCCTTTATCAAGCCTTGGCTCAGCCCTTCGTGGAGTTCGGCTTCATGCGGCGCGCGCTGGTCGCCTGCATGGCCCTCGCGCTCGGCTCCGGGCCGGTCGGCGTGCTGCTCATGTTGCGCCGCATGAGCCTGGTGGGCGACGCCATGAGCCATGCCGTACTCCCTGGGGCGGCCATCGGCTATCTGCTGGCAGGGCTGTCGCTGCCGGCGATGAGCCTCGGCGGCATGGTGGCGGGGCTGGCGGTGGCCCTTCTCTCCGGCCTGGTGGCCCGCACCACGCCGCTGCGTGAGGATGCCAGCTTCGCCAGCTTCTATCTGACCTCGCTCGCCGCGGGCGTGTTGATCGTCTCCCTGCGCGGCTCCAACATCGACCTGCTGCATGTGCTGTTCGGCACCATCCTCGCCATCGACGCACCAGCGCTGTACCTGGTGGGCACGATCTCGTCGATCACGCTGCTGACGCTCGCCGTGGTCTACCGGCCGCTGGTGGTGGAATGCTTTGACCCGGGGTTTCTGCGCATGGTGGGCGGGCGGGGCTCGCCGTATCACCTGCTGTTCCTGGCGCTGGTCGTGATCAACCTGGTCGCCGGATTCCAGGCGCTTGGTACCCTGATGGCGGTCGGGCTGATGATGCTACCGGCAGCGGCCGCACAGCTTTGGGCCCGCAGCGTTCCCGGACTGGCGCTCGCCGCCGCCTGTATGGCGCTGGCTTCCGGGTTTATCGGCCTGATCGGCTCCTTTCACCTCGGCCTCGCCTCCGGCCCGTCGATCGTGCTGACAGCAGGGCTGTTCTATGCCCTCTCGCTGCTGTTCGGCCCGCGCGGATGGCTACGCCGCATGCTCCCCCGCCCGCATCTCGCGGGCTGACAAGGAAAGCCTTCATGAGAAAGCGGAAGCTGATGCTTGGTGCGGCGCTCGCCATGCTGGCGTTCGCACAGCCTGCCCTGGCGAAGACGTTGGAAGCCGTGGCGAGTTTCACCGTCCTGGCAGACATGGTGCACCAGGTCGGTGGTGATCGCGTGCATGTGGTCAGTCTGGTCGGGCCGAACGGCGACCCCCACGTCTACGAACCTTCACCCGAGGACGGGCGCCACCTGAAGGCAGCGGATGTTGTGTTTGTCAGCGGCCTTGGGCTTGAGGGCTGGATGGATCGACTGATCTCCGCGTCCGGCTACTCCGGCAAGCCTGTTGTGGCCTCGGACGGGATCAAGACGCTGCGCATGGAGGAGGATGGCAAGAGGGTCACTGACCCCCACGCCTGGAACAGCGCAGCCAATGGCGTGATCTATGTGCGCAACATCGTTCGCGCGCTCTCCGCGGTGGATCCCGACGGCGCCACCCTCTATGCCGCGAATGGCGATCGCTATACGAAACAGCTTGAGCAGCTCGACAGCTATGCACGGCGGACAATGGACGCCATTCCGCCGGCCCGCCGCAAGGTGCTGACCACGCACGACGCCTTCGGCTACTTCGCCGACCGCTACAAGGTCACGTTCCTGTCCCCGCTCGGGATATCGACCGAGAGCGAGCCATCCGCGCAGCAGATGGCGAAGCTGATCCAGCAGATCAGGAAGGAGCATGTCCGCGCCTACTTCTTCGAGAACAGCAACGACCCGCGTCTCGTGCAGCAGATTGCCCGTGCCACCGGGGCGAAGCCAGGCGGCGAGCTCTATGTCGAGGCCCTGTCGCCTCCGGACGGGCCAGCACCGACCTACGCGGCCATGTTCCGCTACAATGTCGATCAGCTTGCGGCAGCCATGCGGGATCAACCGTAGCTGACTGCCGGCCTCGCAGCTGCGCGTCGCCGTGTGATGGATGTCGGCTCCAGGCCGTGACAAGCGCCGTCGGCAGGCGTCAGCCAGCCGACGGACGCAGGATGCCGTCAGCTGCGTTCTCAACAACGCGGCTGGCCGTCGTGCTGGAAGCTGCCTGGGATGGCGGACCTACCCGGCAGGCGCCGGTGACGATGATGCCCCACTCCATCAGGATCAATTTCATTCCGCAGGCTCAGGCCGAACAGGTGATGCAGCCAGACCGCGTGGCTGATGATCTCCGCCGGAAAGTGGTATCCAGGATAGGTAGTGGGGTCTGGCGGAATGGCGCCAGACGGCCCCCGCCCGGTCGTTCCGACCACCAACTTGCAATGCTCGACCATATCGACTCCCGCGTGAACGGCCGCCTGCGCGATCAGCACGGCGAGCACCGCGACGGCCATGGCCCGCTGGAAGTGGTCTGGGGCTGAGCCAGGCTGTTCGAGACTCGTTCTTCGGTTTGCAGGTGCTTGGCGCGCCTGCCTCCACCACATTTGGTCGGCGTGACCTCACAAGCCTTGGTCACGCCGACCCGGCATGTTCAAGGCAAGAGTCGTGCTCCAGCCCGGCCCGGGCGCTGGCATAACACCTGCAGCTCCCCGCGTTACCCCGTGCCCAGCACAATTTTCCGGGGCGCTACCTTGCCGGCCATGGCCGTATCATGGGTGACGAGCAAGACTGCAGCGCCGCGCTCGGCCGAGATCTCGCGCAGGACGTCCATTGTCTCGCGCTGCGTCATCGGATCGAGCCGTGATGTCGGCTCGTCCGCAAAAAGGAACAAGGGGTCCGGCAACAGCGCCCGGGCGACGGCAATGCGTTGCAGCTCGCCGCCTGAGACCTGATCCGGCCGTCGGTCCAGGAGAGCCTCGGCGATCCGCAGACGTGCCAAGGTGTCCGTGACCCGTGCCCACGGCGCCTGGTACAGCGCGGCGGTTTCCGCCAATGCTTCGCGCAGCGTCCGGCGCGGCGCGAAGGTGGCAACCGGGTCCTGGTAGAGCTTCTGGTAGCGCGTGCGCGCGACGCCCGATCGCCGCCGCACAAACCCCGCGGCCGGCTTCGCGAGCTGGAGCAGAACGTTGCCGAGCGTCGTCTTGCCGCAGCCGCTGGGCCCGGTCACGGCGACCCATTCCCCGGCGCCCACTGAAAGGCTCAAGGCCTCGAACAAGCGGCGCCCACCACGCTCGACCGCCAGGGCCTCGGCCTCAATCACCGGCTCACCGGGGCGTTGGAAGGATGTGTCCGGCCAGGCTTCGGGCTCGGCAGCCAGGAGCCGGCGCGTATAGTCATGCGCGGGCGCGGTCAGCACGCGCTCTGCTGGGCCACGTTCGACAATTTCGCCGGCCAGCATCACGATGACCTCGCCACCCAGGGCGCGTGACACGGCGATGTCATGCGTGATGCAGAGCAGCGAGCCCCCGGCCAGCAGAGCCTGCCGCAGCAGGGCGACGACGGTGTCCCGCATCGCCGCGTCCAGCCCCTTGGTCGGCTCGTCCGCCAGAGTCAGCGGCGCGCCGCCGGCCCGCGCTGAAGCGAAGGCGACCCGCTGGGCCATTCCGCCCGAGAGCTGGTGCGGGTAGCGCCGGCCAGCATCCGCCAAGCCGAGAGCGGCCAGGTCCTGCCCGGCTCGCTGCCACGCCTCGCCCGGCGCGAGGCCCCGCACATAGCGATGGCCTTCCGCGACCTGGGGCGCCGCGCGCATGGTCGGGTCGAGGGAGAGCCACGGCTCCTGCGGCAACATGGCGATCCGGCGTCCCCAGCCAGCGCGACGCGCGGCCCGATCGTTGGCGTCGGAACTCCTGCCCTCCAAGGCGATGCGCCCCGAGGCGGTCAGTTCAGGTGCGAGGGTCCCCATCGCGGCCTCGACCACCAGGGTCTTGCCCGAGCCCGTCTCGCCCAGGATGGTGACCGGGTGGCCGGGCCGCACAGACAGCCCGATGTCGCGGACCAGCGTCGTGGCGCCGGCCGAGATGGTCAGGTCCTCGATCTCCAATGCCGCGCTCATCGCCGCGCCACCAGTTGCAGGCCAAGCACGAGCGCGAAGAGGCAGAGCGCCGGCGCCAGCAGCGCGACCGGCGCCTCGCTCCAGTAGGGAAGCAGTTCCACCATCATCAGACCCCATTCCGGCGTTGGCGGCCGCATCCCGAAACCGATGAAGCCGAGCGCCCCGATGGCGAGCACGGTGCCGGCGAGCCCGAAGGCCGCGAGCGTGCCGAACAGCGGCAGCAGCTCCGGCAGGACGTGGCGGCGCAGGATATGCAGCGGCCCGAAGCCGAGCAGCCGCGCCGCCTCGACGGCCGGCGAGGCCAGCAGCGCGGCCGAGGCCGCCCGCGTCACGCGGAACCACTCGACCCATTGGGCGAGCGAGAGCCCGAGGAACAACGGCCAGAACTGCCCCGGCGCCAGGGCCACGATCAGCAGCACCAGGATCAGCCCGGGCAGCGCCAGCACGGCATCGGCGAAAGCCGAGAGCGCGCGGTCGGCCCAGCCGCCCGCCCAGGCGGCGGCGAGGCCGAGCAGGATACCGGGACTGGCAGCGGCCAGGACCGCTGCCGCACCCAGCAGCACCGACAGGCGCGCCGCATGGACGAGCCGGGCGAGGACCGACCGGCCAAGATGGTCAGCCCCAAGCAGTGCGTCGGCCGAAGGTGGTTCGAGAATCCGCATGAGATCCTGGCGGATTGGGCTTTCACCCATGACCACTGGGCCGAGCAGCGCCATCAGGAGAATGACACCGACCAGGGCCAGGCCCAGTACCCGGCTACCGGACACCGGGCCGGCGGTGAGAGCACGCGCGTCCCTCATGTGCGCCGCCGCGGATCGATGGCGAGCAGCACGACATCCGTGGCGGCATTGAGGGCCACGAACAGCAGGCCGAGCGAGAGCGCCGTGCCCTGCAGCATCGGCACGTCGCGCCCCTCGATGGCATGCGCGAGCGCGTGGCCGATGCCGGGCCAGGCGAACAGTTCCTCGATGACGACCACCCCCTCCACCAGCAGCGCGAAGTTCACGGCGAGATAGGCGACGAGCGGCACCGCCGCGTTGCGCGGAACGTGCCGTTGCACCGCCTGGACTCGCGACAGGCCTTTCAGCCGCGCGAAGGCGAAGAACGGCGAGTTCGTCGCCGCGACCACGCCGTCGCGGGCGATGCGCGCGGAGGCGGCGGCCAGGACCATGCCCAGCGAAGCCGCCGGCAGCAGCAGGTTCGACCAGTCGTCGAAGCCGGCCACCGGCAGCCAGCCAAGCGTCGCCGCGAAGACGACCATCAGCAGCAGGCCAAGCACGAAGCTCGGCACGGCGCGCAGGGCGGCGGCGGCCACCATGCCCGCGCGATCCGCCACGCCACCTGGCCATAGCCCCGCCAGAGCGCCGAGTACCGGCCCGACCACGAGCGCGAAGCCCAAGGCCCCGAGCGCCAGGATCAGCGTCGCCCCGAGCTGATGGGTGATCTCCTGCCAGACTGGCGCGCCGCTGATCTGCGACACGCCGAGATCGCCGGTCAGCGTCCGGCCAATCCACTCAAGAAGCTGCGTGAGTGCCGGGCGGTCGAGCCCGAGTTCGGCCCGGACCGCCTCCGCCGCGGCGGCGTTGACGCGGTCATCGCCATAGCGCCGCTGCGCGATCTGCAGCGCCTGGTCGCCGGGCAGGAGCTGGACGAGGATGAAGCAGATCAGGCTGACGACGATGGCGACGGTGAGCGCCTGGATCAGCCGGCGCCCGAGCGCGCGGATCACGGCGACCATCGCATCCTCGAGATGCGGTAGGACAGTTCCAGCGGATCGACGCTCACGCCATCCAGGCGCCGCGACGCCGCGACCCGCAGATCATACCAGGCGACCGGGATCACCGGCAGCTCGGTTTGCAGGATGGTCGAGACCCGCGCGCGCAACGTCGCGCGCTCGGCCGGATCGCTGGTCTGCCCCAAAGCCTGGAGGACCTCCTGCAGCTCCGGGGAAGACCATCCCATGGCGCCCCAGTCGCCGCCGCGGGGACCGAAATCGGCGATCATGGTGCCGATGGGGTCGGGCACCAGCGAGAAGTTTCTGGCTGCCAGGCCCATCTCCAGCGTGCCGTCCTTGTGGCCGGCCGGAATATCGCCCGAACCGCCGACGGCGACCTGGATGTCGATGCCGACGCCGCGCCCGGCCTCCTGGATCGCCGCCGCGACCACCGGCAGTTCCGGCCGCGCGGCGAAGGTGCGCAGCGTCACGCGGAACGGCCTGCCATCCTTGGATAGCACGCCATCGGGTCCCGGCGTCCAGCCCGCCTCGGTGAGCAGGCGGCGTGCCTCTGCCGGATCATGACGCAGCGGCGGCAGCGTGGGGACATGCCACTCCGCCAGGGTCGGCGGGATCAGCTGCGTCGCGGCGGCTTCCGGGGAGCGCAGAAGGCCATTGGCAATGCCGTTCCGGTCCAGCGCCAGGCTGAGCGCGCGCCGGACCCGCACATCCGAAAAGAAGGCCGAGCCCGCGTTCAGCTTCAAGGTGATGGTGCGCGGGATCGGCAAGGCTGTCACCGTGACGCGCGACAAGCGTCGCAGGCGGTCGGTGCCGGCGGGATCCAGGGTGAAGGCGAGGTCGGCCTGGCCGCTTTCCGCCATCAGCGCCCGCGTCTCCTTGCGGCCGACCGCCTGATAGGTGGTGCGGGCGATCGCCGGTGTCGGCCCGCCGTTCCAGCCGTCGAAGCGCTCCGTGTCGAAGCGCAGCGGCGGCTGAATGGTGGTGATACGGTAGGGGCCGGTGCCGATCACCTGACGGACCGCGCCGCTCTCGTCATAGGATGCGGGGGCCAGGATCTGCGTGGAGGATTCCGCCAGGAAGGCGAGCAGCGGCATGAAGGGCGTCGCCGTCCGGACCTCAACCGTGCGGGGATCAACCGCCGTGATCGCCGTGATGGGCGCATCGGCCAGCGGGCCGGGCTGTGTCCGCACGCGTCGCAGGCTCTCGGCCACCGCCTCGGCTGCCACCGGCGTGCCGTCATGGAAGCGGGCATCGGCACGAAGGATGAAGCGCCAGCTCAACCGATCCTCGGACAGGTGCCAGGCTGTCGCGAGCTCCGGCACCGGCAGCCCGCCATCGTCGGCGCCGACGAGGGTTTCCGTCACCTCCATGCGGGTGAAGTTGAAGCCGGCGCGGCTCGGTTCGAGAGAGTTGATCTCGAAGGGGGAGACGACGGTGAGCGGCGCCTGCGCGACCACTGTCGTGGGGGCGAGCAGGGCAAAGGCCAATAATGGAGCAGCACGGGCGGCCATGCGAGCCTCCTAAGAAACGTTATAACATCCCTTAATGAAGCTGATCCTTGTTGGGAAGTAGGGTCATCGTCTGCTTCCGGCTCCGGCCCGGTGCGCAGGCGATTGGTGCGGCTTGTTGACTATGTGCACCAGGCTGCGCCGGTGCCACCGCCTCGTCGCGACCAAGGATCCACAAACCAGGGCAACCGGTAGCACAGCCGCCAACGGATCCTGTGGGGATCCTTCTGGCATGCTCCGGCGGCAGCGCCCGGCCTCATGGGCGTTGCCGGAGCGGTACGTCGAAATGAAGCGCTCCCGAGGGTTCCAGCAGGACAAAGCGTCCGTTGACGCGAAAGACCTTCTCGACCAGCCCACTCCTTGCAAGGTCGTGCGGAGAGCCGTCGAAGACGAGCTGGCCCGCCTCCAGCAGGGCGATGCGATCGGCCACCGCCATGGCCTGGTCGATGTCGTGAATCGCCATGGCCACCGTGACGCCGCGTTCGTGAGCCAGCCTGGCCAGGAGGTCGAGCACCTCGGCCTGGTGCCCGATGTCGAGAAAGGAGGTTGGCTCATCCAGCAGCAGGATTTCGGCCTCCTGGGCCAGCGTCGCCGCGATCCAGGCCCTCTGGCGCTCGCCCCCCGACAACTCCCGCAACGGGCGGGCCGCCAATCCGGCAAGCCCGGTGCTCTCGAGGGCCCACCGCACCGCCTGGTGGTCGGCCGCACGGTAGCCGCGCAGCAGGCCGACATGCGCGAACCGTCTCTGGAGGGCGAGCCGCTCCACGGTCATCTCCTCGGGCGCGGCGGGCTGCTGCGGCAGGAAGGCGAGACGCCGGGCCAGCGCCCGCCGCGCGATACCCCGGAGCGGCCGGCCATCGATCTCGACCGTGCCGGCGCTTGGCACGATCAGGCCAGCGAGCACATGCAACGCCGTACTCTTGCCTGATCCGTTCGGCCCGATCAGCGCGCGGATCTCTCCCCGCTGGAGAGAAAGACTCACGCCATCAATTGCCGTGCGGCGGCCATAGGCGACGCGGATGCCGGTGCAGGCGAGCGGCATGGCGATCATCTGGTCCGACGCAGTATGACGATCAGGACTGGTGCGCTGAGCATCGCGGTCATGACACCGACCGGGATCTCCTCGGCGCGTCCGGACACCCGTCCCAGAAGATCGGCGGCCGTGACGAGTGCCGCGCCGAGGCTGGCGGTCGCTGGAAGCTGGAGGCGCTGATCCGCACGGGTGACAAAGCGGGCGAGATGTGGAACCACGAGCCCGACAAACACCATCGGCCCGACGACGCCGACCGCGCTCGCGGCGAGCCCGCAGGCGAGGGCCAGAACGGGGGTGAAGCTCGCGCGGTAGGACAGTCCGAAGGAACGCGCCACGGACGAATCGAACTGCAGCAGCTCGATCAGCCGCCGCGCGAGCGGCACCGCGAGCGCGCCAGCGGCCGTGAAGGGCGCGAGGAAGAGGACGTTGTCCCAGCTGCGCGCATAAAGACTGCCCGCCAGCCATTGCAGCAGGATCTCGAGGCGCGACGACCCCCAGCCGGCAATCAGCCCCACCGCCAGTGCCTGCAGCAGCGTTCCCACTGCGATGCCGCAGAGCGTGATGCGAAGCGGGTCAAGATCATGCCGCAAGGCGAGAAGGTAGACGAGGAGCCCGGCGACCACACCGCCGGCGCAGCCGATGACGGGAAGCCAGGCCTCGGGCAGCGCATAGACCTCGACATTGCCCGCCGCGGAGGCGCCATAGACCGTGACGAGCAGGAACACGGTGACGGCAAGCGTCGCGCCCTGGGACACGCCCATGATCGACGGATCGGCCAGGGGGTTTCGCGTGATGGTCTGCAGCAGGTAGCCGGCCATTGCGAACTGTGCGCCGGCCAGCATGCCGGTGATGACACGGGGCAGGCGGACCTCCAAGATGACGAGGCGCGCGGAGGCTGAGCCGCGTCCGGCGAGAACCTCGAGCACCTCCCGCGGCGCCAGGTCGACCACGCCGATGAATACGGCGAGAAGGGCTAGCACCGCGCAAGCCGCCGACACGGCGACAATGACGCGGTAGCGGCCCGAACCGGATGGGCTCATGGTCAAGCACCTGCCCCGGCGAGCGGCCTGCGACGCTGCACGAGAGCAATGAAGAACGGGCCGCCGATCAGGGCGGTCACGATGCCCACGGGGATCTCGCGCGGCGCCGCGATGCTGCGAGCGATCACGTCGGCGACGACCAGCAACAGGCCTCCAACGACAGCATTGAGCGCCAGGGCCCATGCCTCCTGTGTCGGTCGCAGCAGGCGCACGACATGCGGCACGACGAGGCCGACGAAAGCGATAGGACCGGCGACCGACGCGATGCCGGCGACCGGACACACGGCAAGGAGCAGAAGCAGCCTCCGCCAGCGGGTCGCGTCAAGCCCCATGGCATTGGCCGCCGCATCGCCGAGCGTCAGCAGGGAAAGGATGCGGTGGCAGGTCAGCACGCCGAGCAGGCCGGCCGTGACCCAGGGCAGGAGAAGCAGGATCTGCGCCCAGGAGCGGCCCTGGAAGCCCCCGGAGAGCCAGAACAGGATTGCCGGCGATTGCGGCGCACCGAACAGCAGGATGTAGGTCGTCACCGCGCCGAGGAACAGCGAGACGGCGATGCCGCCCAACGCGAGATGCAGCGGCGAGGCGCTGCCGCCTCGCGCGATCCAGAAGGTCATTGATGCGGCGGCCAAACCGCCCGCGAGGCCGATCAGCGGGTAGAAAGCAGAGGAGAGCGCGGGGAGAAAGGTGAAGCAGGTGACGATCGCCGCGACCGCTCCGGCGGTGACGCCGGTCAGCCCGGGCGCGGCGAGAGGGTTGCGCGTGAGCGTCTGAAGAATATGGCCGGAGACGGCGAGACCGGTGCCCCCGAGGAATGCGGCGACGCTGCGCGACATCCGCAAGGTCCAGACAATGATGCCGTCGACGCCTTTTACAGTGCCGAAGACGGCCGTGAGGGCCGTCCGCAAGGGCATCGGCTTGGCGCCGACCAGCAGGCCCGCGAACCCGACCAGGATCGCAGCCGCGAGCACGCCGGCGAACAGCGCAGCGGATCGGCGCCCGGACATGGAGAGCCTCGCGCGACCGGGACCGTTATCTCACCTCCGCGGGAATGAGCTTCTCGGCCTCCGCGCGGATATTCGGCTTCGGGAAACGGTCCGGGTAAAGCAGGTGCGCCGCTTCGCGGAGCACAACCTGCCGCGCGATCGGCCCGTGCACCTCGGCCCAGTGGTCGCCGACATAGTGCCCGCGGCGGTTCTTCACCGCCGAGATCATCTTCCAGACCGGATTGTTCTCCTGCGGCCGGTCCGGCCCGTAGTCGCAGACGAAGATGACTTCGGGGTCCTTGGCCAGCATGGTCTCGAGGCTGATCTCGAAGCCGAACTTCTCGGGCATGTGCGGGGTGGGATTCGAGCCGGCGATGTTGTCGCCGCCCAGCGCGATCACGATCGCCGCCGCCATGTGCTCGGAATAGAAAGTGTAGGGGTTGTCGCCGGCCCACATGATCTGGAACCGAATACGCTTGTCTTTCGGCACCCGCGCTGCAAAATCGGCCAAGTCCCGCTTGAACTGCGCGTTGAGCTCGCGGCCGTGCTCCGGCTTATCGAGGAGCGACGCGACCTGGTTAATGGTCCGGTCGCTGTCACCAAACAGCTCGACGTTGTAGGCGAGGTAGGGCGCGATGGCTGCGTAGCGGACGGCATTGCCCTCGGTGTAGCGGCGCACGGCCATCGTGACGTCGGGCTTCACGTCCGCGAGGATCTCGAGGCTGGGTTTCGCCCGCTGACCGAGCTGGCGCATGCCCTTGGTCAGGCCGAGCAGGTAGTCCGGGTCACGCCCCTGAAGCATATAGGTGGTCGCCACGGGTTTGGTGCCGAGGGCGAGTGCGATATCGACCGGCACATAGGAGACGACAGCCAAGCGCTTGGGCGCGAGCGGCGCCGTCACCGACACACCCCGGTCGTCGATCAGGGTAATGCTGCGAGCCTCTTCGGCCTGCGCGACCGATACACCGGCTGCGACGCCTGCGAGTGAGAAAAGGGCGGACCGTCGGTTCATTCTGCAATCCCATCGCGTTGAACCGGGTGACCTGCCCGGCTTGCCGGAGCCTCGATGCGCGGGATTGAAGATCCTTCGCGGTCGCGGCGCGCAGCAACACCTCATCGATGTCACCGTCACGAAGGACCGCGTTCCGGACGCACCCCGCGCCGGAAGGAGGGTGACCGGATCAGGCAGGTCTCCTGGCTTCCGGGTCATCGCCTTGCCCCACCTTCCCGGGCGCTTGCGCGTCCAGTGGCATCTTGGGAGTCAGCTCGCCGGTCACAGTTGCGGGGGCAGCCTCGGTCTCGGCTCACGCCTCACCGTGTTCCCTCTTCGTCCGCCTCGCGGCGGAACCTGTTCCGTGCCGGACTGCTACGCCCCACCATGGCCAAGGTCAATGGCCATGCCGGTCCCGCACTGAACAAGTTTCCACCGTCGATCCTGCAGCACGGCCAGAAGTGCGAGGCAGATGGCTGGGCGTCGTCAGCACCCGCCCAGCCAATGTCACCGGGTTCTCTAAGCCTTCGGTGGAACCGACACAAAGCAAACAGGATCCTCGACCAAGGGATTGTTCCTGCTCTCCCTGCGACGGATCGGCTTCTCCGGCAAGCCTTCGTCACTCCGGCCGGCGGCCGAACACAACATAGTTGTCGAAGTGCTGCCACACCGTACTAGCTTCCGCAAAGCCGGCGTGGCGCATCGCCGCGATGTGGAAGTCAACCGAACAATCCTCAGCGCTGGTTGCCCGCTTGGGCGTACGCGCCGCGTAGAAGGCGTCCCGCCGCTGTTTCAGCGCTCCCAGGCGCGGACTGCTTGCCGCGCGCTCCCACCACGCGGCCCAGTCGTCCTCGCCTTCGGCGACCGCGCGCCGTTCCACCTCCTGGCGCACCACCTTCGCGACCTTTGCCAGCGTCGGCCATCGCGCATCGAAGCGCATGTGGTCGCCGTTCATCACGATGCCGCCCGGCTTCAGCATTTCCCCGGCCGCACCGTAGAACTCGGCCAGGCTGCCGGGCGAGAGCCAGTGCAGCGCCGTGGTGGAGAGCAGTGCGGCAGGCCGGTCTGCGCCCATGGACTGCACCGCCTCCATCACCGCCGGAACCCAGGAGGGGTCACTGAGGTCGGCCTCCACGACCTGCACCCGGTTGCCGTAAGGCTTCAGTGACACCCTGGCCATCTCCAGCAGCATCACATCCGCGTCCACCGCCACGACGTGGGCGGAAGGGAACCGGTCAAGCAGTCGGCGGCTCAGTGAACCCGGGCCGCAGGCGGCGTCGATGGCGGTGAAGCTGTCGCCGAGGACCGACGCGAGCAACTGGAACATGACTTCGAAGCGCTCCTCGCGCTGCTCGATATAACCTTCCTGTTGCCGGTCCCAGCGCTCCAACAGGTCAAGCACCTCGTCGTCATCCTTCACTGCGTTCTCCTTCGTCCAGCACACCAGTTCCACATCAAAACGCGCTGGGGCGTGCGGCGCAATCTGCGCCACCCGACCCTATGCGGAACACCGTCTCGATCATCCTGGTTCCGGCCAGGCGGACCAGTTATTCCGCAGCACAGTGGCCCCAGCGGCCAAGTGCGGCAGCGGCTGCCTGTGTCTGCTGACGTAATCTTGCGCGAATAGGGCGCGTTCCTGCGCCTCGCAGGCGTCAAGGTGGCGCAGCAGGCGGCGCTCAGCCCGCGCGCTACTGCCGGTCTGCCGCAGGAACATCCGCCAGAGCTTGAGAGTGTTCACTGCCCAGGGATCATAGGCATGCTGCTGCAACCGCTGCCGCACAGCGGGTGGCAAGGCATCGAAGCAGGCCCACTCGTCGCCCGACCAGCGGCGCCAATGATCCTGGCGCAGGGTGATGTCATTGCCTGACATGCGGCCTCACCACGGCAGCGAGCGGAGGCAGGGCTTGCGGACTACGGGCGCCACGACGCCTCGTCGCGGCTTCCAGGCTGACGATCCGGAGCGAGTGTGTTCAGGCAAGCGGTAGGTTCCCCGTTGTGACAGCTGAAAGTTATATTATAACATTACAGATTGGATGAGCGTGGGCTGTCCTGCGGCCCCTTGATGCTGGCCAAAGCGATGTCCCCTTGCGGCAACTTCCCAAACACTCTAGAGAAATGTTATATCATAACGCAAGGGGCCCGCCGATGCGCTGCTTCAGCCTGCTTCCGATCGCCGTGACGGTTCTGACCCTGACCGGTGCCGCGCAGGCCCAGACCCAGCATACGGTGCGCGCGGCCGTCACCGACCACGTGGCCGCCACTGTCTCGGTCGTGGATCTGCTGACGGGCGAGGTGCTGAGCCGCTTCGAGACCGGCTCCCCCGGCGGCCTGCGCCACGGCGCGGCGCCGGGGCAGCTGTCCCTGGCCCAGGGGCAGGCCGGCCGCGTCGATGTGATCGACCTCGGCATCGCCCTGGAGAACCATGGCGACCACGGCGACCTGAAGCTGTCTGCGCCGCGCCTTGTGCCGCGCGTCGCGGAGGGCCCGAAGCCTTCCCATGTGCTGGGCGGCGATGGTCGCCTGGCCAGCTTCTTTGACGGCGACGGTTCCGTGGTGGTGGTCGGCGAGGGATCTGCGGCCAGGCTGCGCGCCAACGCGCCACACCATGGGCTGGCTTATCCCTTCCGCTCCGCCGCCGGTCGGCGCCTGCTGGTGAGCCACGCCGCCGCAGCGGGTGCGCGGCCCGGTGGCGTTGTGGTGCTGGACGAAGCAGGCAAGGAGCTTGTCCGTAATGACGATTGCCCGATGCTGCACGGCGAGGCCATCTCCGGCCGCGTCATCGGCCTGGGCTGTGGCGACGGCGTGCTGCTGCTGAACACCCGCACGGAGGAGTTCCGCAAGGTGCCGTATCCAGCCGGTACGGAGAGCAGCCGCATGGTGCGCACCCTGATCGGCGGCGCCGACTTCCACCTGTTCGTCGGAGATTTCGGGCCGGATGCCGTCACCATCCTTGATCCTGATGCCGGACAGTTCGCGGTGGTGGAGCTGTCTGCCCGCCGCGTTGCCTTCACCCTGGACCCGCAGCGGGCAGACAGCATGTTCGTGCTGACCGAAGACGGCCAACTGCACCGGATCGATACACTCAGCGGCAAGATCGTGGTCAGCGTCGGGGTGGTGCAGCGCTATTCGATGGAAGGTGGCTCATCCGTCGCGCGGCCACGCATCTCTGCCGCTGGCGGGCTGGTGGCCATAACCGATCCCGCACGGTCGAGGCTTTTGGTGCTCGACGCCGCGAATCTGGCACCGAAACGAGAGATCGCTCTGGAAGGCACACCGCTGAACGTGCTGGCGGTTGCCGCCTCCGGCGAGCGGCACTGAGCAGCAAACGGAAAGATGGCGGCGCCGTCAGGACCTGGAACAAACAGGCCAGGGAGCGGAGGTCGGCCGCCAGGACACAAGGCTGCGGCCGCAGCGGATCCGCCGGCACGGCGCCCACCATCTGGGCCGGGCTTTCCCCTGGCATGATCGGCGAAGGGGCGCCAGCCGCGCCAAATGGGAGGCCTTCCGCTGCAAGGAGGGCGGCAGGGGCGGCCCCGGATGGCGGGGGATGGCGGGCGAAGCACTGCCGGCGCTCAGCCCGGCAGTGCCACGGCAGCCAGCAGGAAGTCCCGCAACTGGACGACATGCGGATCATCCCGATGCTCCGGCCGCACCCTGAGGATGAAGGCCCAGGAGCCAGGCAGAGACAACGGCGCGAACAGGCGGACAAGCCGCCCCGCCGCCAGTTCGGTATCCAGCAGCGGCGATCGTCCCAGGGCGATTCCCGCGCCGCCCAGTGCCGCGCCGATCACTTGATTGAAGCCGCTGAAGCGCACGATGCGGGCCTCGGCCGCCTCATGCCCGAGCAGCGTCAGCCAGTTCGTCCAGCTCATCTCCGGGCTGGTGCGATGCCCTTCCTCCAGCAGGGCATGATGCAGGAGGTGGCCGTCGCGGACCGCCCCGGCGAGCCCGGGTGTGCAGACCGGGAAGACCTCCTCCTCGAAGAGCAGGCGGTCCGGCGGGCGGATCTCGCCGGGGCGGCAGCGCACGATGGCGACATCAACGCCTTCCGCTTCCAGATCGGGCGTATCCGATTCCAGCGCGAGCATGTGCCATTCCACGCTGGGATGCAGGCCCGCGAAGGTCGCCAGCCGTGGCGCCAGCCAGAGCGAGGCGAAGGATCCATTGGCCGAGACCACAAGGCGCTGGCGCCCCCGGCCGCGCTGCCGGATCGCCTCGCAGGCGCCGGCCAGTCGCGCCAGGGCTTCCTCGGTTGCCACCAGTAGCGCAGTGCCGGCCTCGGTCGGCGCGGTGCGGCTATGGCCGGCGCCGTTGCGGGCGCGGGTCAGCAGCGGGGTGCCGAGATGCTCCTCCAACGCGCGGATCTGGTGGCTGACGGCGCTGGTGCTGACATGCAGCAGAGCGGCGGCGCGGGCGAAGCTGCCCTCCCGCGCCACCGTGGCGAAGGCCCGAAAGGCGGCAAGGGAGGGCAGGTGGTTCATCCTTGCTGTTTAATATGGCTCAACAGCCGATGAGAAGCTTGCGTTTGCCGCCCGCACTGGCTGGCCACAGCATCGCCGGACCTCGTGCCGTGTTTCCCGGAGTGTCCCGATGTACTTCGACCTTCGCCTCTGGCGCCTGACCAAGGGCCTGCGCCTGGGCATGCTCGCGGGTGTCCTGCTCGGGCTGCTGGCCCTGGCGGCCGGCATCACGCGCTTCGCGGCGCTCGGTGTCGCCCTGGCGCGCGTCTTCCATGGTGAGGGCTTGGCCGGCGCCGCGCCCTGGCTGGCCGCGGCGGCCGCGGCGGTGCTGCTGCGCGCGCTGCTGGACCATGCCCGCACCGTTATCGCCCATCGCACCGCCGCCGCCGTGCAGACGAAACTGCGCGCCGCGCTGTTCGACCGCATTGCTGCGCTGGGCCCGGCCTGGTTCGCGGGCGAGCGCACCGGCGGCGTGATGCTCTCCATGGTCGATGGCGTCGAGCAACTGCAGACCTTCTTCGGCCAGTACCTGCCGCAGCTCGCCATCGCCGCCTGCGCACCGGTGGCCATCTTCGCCTTCATGGCCTGGTGGGATGTGCCGGTGGCCTTCGTGCTGCTGGCGGCGGCGCTGCTGACCCTGGTGCTGCCGGCGCTGGTGCATGGCTGGGACAAGCGCGCGGCCATTGCCCGGCAGCAGGCCTTCAAGGCCTTCGGGGCGGAGTTCCTCGACGCCGTGCAGGGCCTGCCGACCCTGCAGGCCTTCGGCCAGAGCGCCAGCTACGGCCAGAGGCTCGCGGCCAAGGCGCGGGCGCTCTACCGCAGCACCTTCAAGGTGCTTGGCCTGTCCGTCATGACGCGCGGCATCACCGATACCGGCATGGCGCTGGGCGCCGCGCTGGCGCTGATCCTCGGCGTGCAGCGGGTGAGCGCGGGCGCGATGAGCCTGGAGGCGCTGCTGGTGGTGCTGATGGCCGGCACCGAGATCTTCCGCCCGCTGCGCGACCTGCGCTCCGTGCTGCACCAGGGCATGATCGGGCAGTCCGCCGCCAGCGGGTTGCACGCGCTGCTGCAAGCCGAGCCGGCCGTGGCGCCGGGCGGTGCGGCGCTGCGGCTGAAGGAAGGGGAGGCGCCTTCCATCACCTTCCGCGATGTGCGCTTCGCCTATCCCGGCGGGCGGCGGCCGGCGCATGACGGGCTGAGCTTCACCATCGCGGGCGGCGAGCGCATCGGCATTGTCGGGCCGAGCGGGGCCGGAAAGTCCTCCATCCTTCGTTTGCTGTTGCGGCAATTCGATCCGCAGGACGGGAGCATCGCGATCGGCGGCCAGGATCTGCGCGGCATCGATCCCGCCAGCATCGCGGCGCAGGTGGCCATCGTCGCGCAGGATGCGACGCTCTTCCACGGCACGGTGGCCGAGAACCTGCGCCTGGGCCGCCCCGAGGCGAGCCAGGCGGAGCTGGAGGCCGCCTGCCGCGCCGCCAATGCGCATGACTTCGTGCTGGCCCTGCCGGGCGGCTATAACGCGCTGATCGGCGAGCGTGGCGCCCGGCTTTCGGGCGGCCAGCGGCAGCGCCTGGCCATCGCCCGCGCCCTGTTGCGGGATGCGCCGATCCTGATCCTGGACGAGGCGCTCTCCGCCGTGGATGCGGAGAACGAGGCACTGATCCAGCAGGCGCTGGACCGGCTGATGCTGGGCCGCACGACACTGATCCTGGCGCATCGCCTCTCCAGCGTCATCGGCGCCGACCGCATCCTGGTGCTGGAGGAGGGGCGGGTGGCCGAAAGCGGCACCCATGCCGAGCTGATGCAGCGGGGCGGCACCTACCGGCGCCTGATGGGCGCGCAGGCCGAGGACCGGAGGTCCGGGAGCCTGCCGGCACGGGATCAGGCGGGCACGGACGATCCGGCAGTGGAGGCGACCGGGGCCGAGGCGATGATCCCGCCGGCGGACCTCGCCGCCGAGGCAGCGGGCATCGGCTGGCGTGAGACGCTGGGCAGCCTGGCCCGCTACATCCGGCCCTGGCGCGGCATGCTGGCCTTCACGGTGCTCTGCGGCATCGGGCGCGTGGCGGCCTTCATCGGCGTCGGCGTGCTGGGTGCGCTGCTGATCGCGGCGCTGCGGGCGGGCGAGCCGACCCTCGGGCTCGCCATCGCCCTGCTGGTTGCCGCGCCGCTCGCAGGCGGGCTGCACTGGCTGGAGTCCTGGCTGGCGCATGACATGGCTTACCGCCTGCTGGCGGAGATGCGGATCGACCTTTTCGCCCGGCTGGATGCGCTGGGCCCCGCCTATCTGCTGCGCCGCCGGGCCGGCGATCTCGTCTCCCTCGCCACCACCGATGTCGAGACGGTCGAGTACTTCTATGCCCATACCGTGGCACCGGCCGTGGTGGCGCTGCTGGTGCCCGCCACGGTGCTGGCGGTGCTCATCGGGTTCGCATGGCCACTGGCCGTCGCCCTGCTGCCTTTCCTGCTCTATGCCGGCCTTTCCCCGCTGCGCGGCCGCGCGCGGATCGACCGGCTGGGGGCGGAGGCGCGCGGCGCGCTGGGTGATCTCGGCGCGCATGTGACGGAGAGCATCCAGGGGCTGGGCGACTTGCTGGCCTTTCAGGCCATCGGCACGCGGCGGGCGGCCTTCCTGCAGCGCGTTGCCGCCTATCAGCAGCGGCGGCTGGCGCTGATGCACGACCAGTCCCGCGCGACCGCCGGGCTGGAGGTGGCGACCGGCCTCGGCGGCCTCGCCGTGGCGGCCACCGGGGCGGTGCTGGTCGCCGCGGGCACGCTGTCGGCGCCCATGCTGCCCATGCTGATCCTGCTGGCCATTGCCGCCTTCCTGCCGGTCTCGGAAATCGCCCAGGTCGGGCGGCAGCTGGCGGATACCATCGCCTCCACCCGCCGGTTACGCGTCGTCGAGCGGGAGGAGCCCGCCATCACCGGCGGCGAGCTGGAGCCGGCGACCCCCGCCGGCGGCTCCGCCGTCCAGTTCGAGGGCCTCACCTTCACCTATCCCGGCCGGAGCCGACCGGCGCTGGCGGGGATGGACCTCACCATCGCGGCGGGCCGGACGGCGGCCCTGGTCGGGCCTTCCGGTGCCGGCAAATCCACCGTGGCCAGCCTGCTGCTGCGCTTCTGGGACCCGGATACCGGCCGCATCCTGCTGGACGGAGTGGATCTGCGCCGGCTGACGCTGGACGGCCTGCGCCGCCATGTCGCGCTGGTGGCGCAGGACACGTATCTCTTCAACGACACGCTGGAGGCGAACATCCGCCTGGCCCGCCCGGAGGCAACGGCGGAGGAGCTGTCGCAGGCGGTGGAGCGCGCCGCGCTGGCCGGGTTCGTCGCCACGCTGCCGGAGGGTATGGCGACGCCGGTCGGCGAGCGCGGTGTGCAGCTCTCCGGCGGGCAGCGGCAGCGCATCGCCATCGCCCGCGCCTTCCTGAAGGACGCGCCGGTGCTGGTGCTGGACGAGGCGACCTCCCATCTCGACGCCATCAGCGAGGCGCAGGTCCGCAGCGCCCTGGAGACGCTGATGCATGACCGCACCGTGCTAGTCATCGCGCACCGCCTCTCCACCATCCGCAACGCGGACATGATCCTGGTGATGCAGGGCGGCCGCGTGGTGGAGGCCGGATCGCATGCCGCGCTGCTGGCGCGCCCGGGCGTCTATGCGCGGCTTGTCGCCTGGCAGATGGAAAGCGCGGAGGGATGACATGCGATGGCGTGGCCGCCGGTTGGAGACCTCTAAAAACCTCGCGTCTGCTGGGCTGAGCTGATTCACTGCCTCTGATCAGCAGAGGCAATGGCGATGACAGATCAGCCCGGCTTCTTTGATGTCGACGCGCGGTACGCGGCACTCTCTGCATCGGGTGACCCGCTGGAGCGCCTCTCGGGGGTAGTCGATTTCGAGATCTTCCGCCCCGTGTTGGATGCGGCCCTGGCGCGGTCGGACCGCAGCCGCGGCGGACGCCCGCCCTATGACGCGGTGCTCATGTTCCGCATCCTGGTGCTGCAGGCCCTCTACAGTCTCTCGGACGAGCAGGCAGAGTTCCAACTGCGGGACCGGCTGTCCTTCATGCGCTTCGCGGGCCTCGGCCTCCACCAAGCCGTGCCGGACGGCAAGACGATCTGGCTCTATCGCGAACAGCTGAAGCAGGCGGGCGCCATCGAGGAGCTGTTCCAGCAGTTTGAAGGCTCTGGCGGCCAAGGGCTTTCTGGCCATGGGCGGGCAGATCATCGACGCTACCCTGATCGCAGCGCCGCGCCAGAAGCTCACCCTGGAGGAGAAAGCCACTATCCGGGACGGCCGCACGCCTGAGGGCTGGTCCCGCGCCAAGCGGGCGCAGAAAGACCGGGATGCGCGCTGGACGCTCAAGCGCGGGCGCAGCAAACCCAAGCCGGAGGGCGCGCAACGCCAGGCCATCCAGATCGCCGTGCCGATCTTCGGCTACAAGAGCCACATCGGCATCGACCGGCGGCACGGGCTGATCCGCCGCTGGGCGGTCACCGATGCGGCCCAACATGACAGCCGCAGCTTCCCTGCCCTGCTCGATCCCGAGAACACCGCCAGCCGCGTCTGGGCCGACACCGCCTACCGGACGAAGCGCAATCTGGACGTGCTGGAACGGCGCGGTCTGAGCGAGCGCATTCAGTTCCGCAGGCCGCCGCGCCGCGAACTCTCCGTGCCGCAGGCCAAGGCCAGCATGGCCGTAGCCGGATACAAGAACCGTCCTCCAGCCACAGCCGGGCCCGCTTCGGCTGCCGCTGCGGCACCTTCAGCCCCTCGCGCCGCCAGAGACGCTCCACCCGCTTGGCATTCACCCGCCAGCCCTCGGCCCGCAGCAGTGCCGTGATCCGGCGGTAGCCATAGCGCCCATACTCGCGCGCCAGCCTGACCATCGCGTCACTCAGCGCCGCCTCGTCAGGCCGGGGCTTTGGCACCCGCCGCTGCGTGGAGCGCGCCTGACGCTCGGAGATCCCGAGCACTGACCGCACATGCCGCACCCCGGCCCGGCGAAGCTCGGGGCTTAGACGTTTCCCTCCGCAGCTTCTTTGAGGATCTGCTTGTCCAGCGTCAGGTCCGCCACGGCATTGCGCCGCCGCGTGTTCTCCCGCTCCCGTTCTTTCAGCCGACGCACCGGATCCAGCTTCAGCCCGCCATATTCCGACCGCCAGCGGTCGTAGCTGGCCTCAGACATCCCAAGCCCGCGGCAGATCTCCCCCACCGACCGGCCCTGAGCCAGTTCAACCTCCGCCTGGCGCAGCAGGTCAATGATCTGCTCCGCCGTGTAGCACTTCTTCATACCCATAGCCTCCTTCTCAGAAGGCCAACTCTCTTACTCCACGTGGGCTGAGTTCACGGGGGAAGGTCAGCTGACCGGAGACAGTGAATCAGCTCCGCGCAGCAAGCGCGAGGCTTTTAGGTCCTGTTAGCTCCTGACTGCCCACCTATCTGCTGTGGAGGTAGCGGAGGGGTGAGTGGGATGGTGCTGACGGATGCGCAGTGGGCGGTGCTGGAGCCGCTGATTGAGGCCTGCCGCCCGCACCGCAAGACGCAGC
>DATMRU010000010.1:0-62431 GCA_035565935.1 Roseomonas sp. | reverse complement strand
CCGCCGTTGTCGCGTTTGCTGCGCTTCTTGCTTACCTCGGGCGCATCGCCACCGCGGCCGAGGATATCTCGAACCAGCTCCATCACGTCCGCGCCCTCTTGGCCGACATGGAGGCACGGCTTCCAGCCTCCCCGCCGATAGAGCCGCCTTCACCACCCGAGCCTTCAGAGATGAGCATCCCGCAAGGCCCAGCGTAGCGGGGCTTTTTTGTGCCGGCGGCTGCAACTGCGTGGCACTCCCGCCCGTTTCCCTTCCGCGCATGATGCCTGATTGAGGTTTCTCCCAGCCATAGTCTCAGCCCCGGTCCCAGGCCGGGGCTTTTTTTGTGCCTAGATGGCATGGCGCCCGCCCGGAGTTGCCGCGGCGGGCTTTGTTATGTCTGGCGCTGCGTTTCCTGATCAAGGACCCGGCGACGGGTGAAGGCCCGCTTGATCCCGCCAGTTGGAGATCCTCAAGCCCAACTGCTGCTCTGCCTCGTGCACGCTATTGCACCGTACCCGCCGGCCGGTGCCTTCGTGGGTAAAAGTCACCCCTGTGAGGCCGCTAGTCACTTTCCAGCCTTGTGCTTCAGCTTCCTTCTCCAGGAGGCGCCATCCTTCGCGGCTCTCGGGAAAGCGCGGCCCGATCTGCGCAGGGGAACCCGGCTCTTCGGGGGCAGGCTGCGGCGGAAGGTCTGAGGTTGGAATGTTCGACGTAGATGACTCCGATGGGGCCAGCGCTCCAGGATGCGGGATCTGCTGACGAAGCAAATTCACCGCTGCCCGAGTCTGCTCCTGGATGTCGAAGATCGCCGCGGCAACGCCGAAGAAGACGCTTGAAAGAATCAGAGCAGCCCCTGCACCAAGAATAAAACCAAGGATGCCTGCGCCGCCTGCCTCTTGGGCTGCCCCCATGCCTCCCAGGCCGCCTAGAAGGATAGCAATGACCACTCCGATCACCATGACCGAGCGAGCGATCGCAATAAGCAGTTGAAGCATATCCGCTCCGGAAAATTCTTCTTCCGGAATGTATAATCTCAACCACAGAGCGTGTGAACCAGAGGGCGGTTCGATTTACGGGGTGCTGCGCTGGCTAGGCGAGCGCCTTCCTGAGCTCACTTCAGCGCCTCTTCCCCGCCCCGCACCTCGTCCTCCGGGTGCACCTCGCGCGGCCGCGGGTCTTGAGGGCCGCCGGCCGCTTTGCCGGGCATGGCGTCGAGTGCTGTCCCGATCGTGGCCGAGAAGCTGGGTGGGGGAGTGGGGCCGTCAGGTGCGACCGCTTCCCTCAGCCGCACCCCCGGCCCGCCGCCGTCCTGAGGAATGAACGCGATACCGGCGTCCTCTAGCGCCGCGCGAACCGCCATAGCGGTACGGCGGGAAGGCTCCTTTTTGCCCGCTTCCAACCTGTCCAGCGTGCGAACAGTCACCCCGCAAGCTGCGGCGAGCTGATTGCGGGACCAGCCAAGAAGCGCGCGTGCAGCGCGAATCTGCGCGGGCGTGACATCGAGGAAGCTGAGTTTTCGGGCTAAATCCACATCAGAAGGATGTCCGGTCTCCAGACACTGCTCAAGCCAAACTTGGCGGGAGGTCAGCGCCCTCTTGTCGAGGGACTACATTCCGCCCTTCCTCAACCGCACCCCAGCCCCACCACCATTCTCCGGGATGAACTCCACCCCTGCGGCCTCCAGGGCGGCGCGGATGGCGGCGAGGGTGCTGTCCTTCAGCGATTCCCCGCGCTCAAGCCGGGCAATGGTATCCGTCGAGACATCCGCCGCGCTGGCGAGCTCCCGAACGCCCATCCCCACCGCGACACGGGCCATCTTGCATTGGATTGGGAGGATTTTCTGAACCACGTTGCGATTTCTCTTGCTGAGGAATCGTATCCATGTTCAGATAACAGGGCAAGAAATTGCGGCCGAGCGGGGTGTTACCAGCACCACCGCCCGGCCTGACCACCACCTGTTCGCTTGGAGAACCGGCAATGGCTACGCGTGCCGATAGCACAACTGCGCCCATTTCCAGAAGAAGACCGGCGGCTTGGCCGGCGGCGCCCAGAAGAAGAGGCGCCTCCGCCCTCGACCTCTCCCTTACCAAGGGGGTGCTCTATCGCCCGAGCGGTCTGCGGCGCGCGCTGGCGTACCTCAGCAATGGCGACCTGCCGCCGCTGAGCGCCTTCCGCGCGCCGGCGCCGCTTCCCTGGCGTGGCGGCCCCGCGCCGGACGCCCCGCCGCTGCCGGGCGGCTTCCCCAAGCCGGATGCCGCGCCCCACCTGGCGCTTGTCGTCGAGTGCGCCCTCCTCGCGGCCATGGGCTGCCTCGGCGTGGGCATGCTCCTGGTGGGGGCGACGCTATGACGCCCCCGGTCCCTGTCGAGGTCCGCGAGCAGCATGAGGCCGTGGACGACGCCCTGTCCGATATCGGCCACGTGGCGACCTTGCTGCACCTGGTCTTCGAGCAGATGGGCGACCGCCCTTGTGAGGCCGAAGCGCTGGGGCTCTTCCTCGCCCGCCTGCTGCAGGATCGGCACCGCGATGCCGAGTTGCACATGGAGAAGCTCTGGGTGGCCTCTGGCGGCAATCCCGAAGGGACCCGCCAGCCATGAGCAGCCGCATCAGCAGAAGATCCACCATGACCGCGTTCCTGCCGATTGTTGCCGCCCCGGCGCTGACCTCTGCCGCACCGGCCCCCGCTGACGCGGCGCTCGCCAACTACCGCCTCGTCATGGCGCGGAAGGACGTCATCGAGGGCCTTCCCAACGAGCAGTGGCACCTGGTCGAGACCTGGTGCGAGGACGAGATCGCGTCCATCGAAGCCCTGGCCGAACAGAGCCCCGGTGGCCTCACCGCGCTGCTCAACCGCTTGGTCGTGCTGGCCGAGCGGCTGGACGACGATCCCGCCTGGCACAGGCTCGAAGCCGAGGCCGAGCTCCTCCGCTCGCTCGGCGAGCAGGCGCGGGCGATCCTGGCCGGGACCGGAGGCGCCACATGAGCCGCCACGGGATTCCCAGCACCCACCGCTGCGCCTGGTGCCGCCGCGCTTTCGAGACGGTGCAAGAGCGCGCCACACATGAGCGCCTGATCCACCGCGCCAACTTCCAGCGCAGCCAGGAGGCCGAGGCCGCGGCACGCCTACAGAGATACCACGCCGACCGCATGGCGGTGCTGCGGGGGAGGGCACCGTGACCCTCGCGCTTCGCGACTCCAGCCGGTGGGGTATCATCCCCGCCGGCGGGGCACGGGTGGCCACCCGCGTGCTCGGACTCCGACCGGGCCGCCCCGCCGCTTGCATCGGAGCGCGCATCGGAGGTGCGGATGGGCGACGAGGCCAACGAGCACCCGCAGGTTACTGCGGAGGCCGCGGATCTGGCGGAACAACTGCGGCAGATGGCCGTGCGCCTCTCGCAACTGGCCGGTGCCGAAGCCGCGGACGCCCTGCTTCAGGAAATCATACGCGGACTTCGGACGCAGCGCCCGCGCGGACGGCCACGAGGGAAGACCGCGCGCCGGTGGGATCTCTGCGCCGTAATCCTGGAAGCGGAGACACAGGCCCGGGCAGACCATCATCGGGCCGCTCGTATGTCCGAGATCATCGCCCTTGCCAGGGTCCGCAAGCTTCCTTACGCGAACGAGCTCGACACCATCAAGAAGGCTATCCAGGAAGAACGGAGAGCCATGCGCCATGGCCCTCGTCACCCGACCAACCCGATGGCTGGCTTCTACGTGTTGCCATACGCCAGCGACGACGGCCGTCACGAAGCCGAGGCTCGGAAGGAAGCATACAGGACCAAAAAGCGGATCAAGGCTTCGGCTGCGCGGAGGAGAGCAAAGGGGGAGGAATAATAGACGAGGAATATTCCTCATCCTCCCAAGGGCGCCACGTTCCCGCACCTTCGCCCTCGTTCATTCGAAGGCGAGGGCAAATGACCGCCATGGACTGTTCGAACCGCATTCTGATTCCAAAGCAGGAGGCTTTCGCCGCGATTGGCGTCGGAGTCACGAAGGGTCACGCCCTGATCAATCAGGGGCACCTGGTCGCGCGCAAGATGGGGAGCCGGACGATGATCGAGGCTGAAAGCCTCCGTCGCTTCGTGGCCAGCCTTCCGCAGATTCCGGCGAAGCACGCCGCCTAACAGAAACCGGCGCAAAGGGCTTCCCCTCGCAGCCGGCTCTGGAACTCTACACGCGGACCTGACAACCGCTGTGTATCCGAGATTCAGCAGCGCTGCAAAGCCCTTTTCGCGCCCTCAGAGATAGAGAGGGCTGCATGGACAACGCTCGTCCACCCGCTGCATGTACCGAAACGGACAGCCTGAAGCCCTGCCGTCAGGATCTGATGGCGTCGGCGGCGTCACTGCCCCAGTCGACGGAGCCGGAGCTGCCCTCCAACCTCCGCAAACCACGTCTGCGGCGCAGCGAGGTTCCTGAGTACCTGTTGCTCAGGTGGGGTATCACCATCGCCGTGGCGACGCTCGCCAAGTTCGCCACCCTCGGCGGTGGCCCGGCTTTCAACAAGTGCGGCATCACCCCCCTCTACCCGACCGCGGAGCTCGACGCCTGGGCCCGGCAGCGGCTGGGCAAAGTGGTCCGCAGCACTAGCGAGGTGCGGCGATGAGCCCGGCCCGCTCTCAGCTGTGCGCCGTAGAACCGAGCCTGTGGGAGGTGAGGGCGCTTGCTCTCCAGCTGCTGGCATCCGGCGCGCCGTTCAACGAATTCCAGCGCCGCTTCCTCTTTCAGGTTGCCTGTCGGTTCCGTCGCCTGACGCCCTACCGCTGCCGCGTGCTGCAGCGCCTGGCCGCGCTGGCTGCGGGAGTGCAGGCATGAGCCCCGAGATCTCGGCCCCGGCCGTCAGCCTGGTCCGGCTGGCCGAGGCGCCCGACGCCGTCGGGGAGCCACGCGTCGGCCTGCTGGTCAGGCCCGGCCTGAACCGCCGCCCGCTGCTGACGGTCTTCCCGACCCTGGCGGCTGCCCTGGCAGCCAAGCGCAGTCTGGAGGCACGGCAGTGAACCAGCTCACCCGCATCTCGGCCCCACCACCTCCTATGCTAGAGGACCGCGCCCAGCGCTTCCGCCGACGCCTGGAGCAGACGCTGCCCACCGCGCTTGCCCTGCCGCCCCTGGATCCCGCCGGCCTGGCCGCCGTACTCGGCATTCTGGCCGGCGCTGCCGAGGTCCTGGACGCCACCACCCTGCGCATCCGGCGCGTCGGCCTCCCAGCGCCGGTGCGGCTGCGTACCACGGATCTCGCCTGGCGCTGCGAAGCCGGACAGGCCCGCGGACGTGGCCTGGTCGAGCTCGGCGCCTGGCTGACTGATCGTGATCTCATCGAGGTTGCTTGCATGCTGCGCCTCGCACTCGCGCCCAGGAAAGGGTTCCGACATGGACGCTGAGGACGTTGCTCGGCACTTCCACCAGCAGACCGCGGACGCGTTCAACAATGCCTTCCATGCGAACGGCGGGGCGCGCCCTTCTGCCGGGGACCTTACTAAACAGCTCATCGATCCTAGGACTTGGCTGGAGCAGCCGCCCGCTCGCCGATGGACCGTAGAAGACTGGATCCCTCGTGGCGTTGTCACCGGCCTGTATGGTGATGGAGGCCTGGGCAAGAGCCTGCTGGCTCAACAGCTCTGCACCAGCGTGGCGCTGTCGCTCCCCTGGCTTGGCTTGAACGTCACCCCCGGAGTGGCGCTGGGCATCTTCTGTGAGGACAGCGAGGAGGAGCTGCAGCGCCGGCAGTGGGCAATCAACGCGCACCTGGGCGCATCTCCTGGGGACCTAGGCAAGCTCCGATACCTTGCCCGCCTTGGCCGGGAGAATGCGCTGATGACGTTCGACGGCTCCGACGTGGGCAGCCTGACTCCGTTCGCGGATGAGGTGGACAATCTCTGCGCTAGCCTGAAGCCGTGCCTGCTGGTCCTGGACACCATCGCCGACATCTACCCGGCGAACGAGAACGACCGCGGCAAGGTGCGGCAATTCGTCCAGTCTGCCCTGGGGGGCTTCGCCCGGCGCCATGATTGTGCCGTGCTGGTGCTAGGCCACCCGTCTGTCTCCGGCATGCAGAACGGCTCCGGCCAGTCGGGGAGCACGGCCTGGAACAACACCATGCGCTCCAGGATCTATCTCGTGCGCCCAGAGGACGAGGATGCCGAGCCGAACGCTCGCATTCTCTCCCGCAAGAAGGCCAACTATGCGGCGCGCGATGCGGAGCTGAAGCTGACCTGGCGCAATGGCGTCATTGACCTCAGTACCGCCGACTCCTTTGCCAAGCCGGACCCGGCGAGCTGGGAGGCGATCGACGCGATGTTCGACGAGCTCGAGCGCGCGTGGAAGGCAAAGCGACCCTGGTCCTACCATCCCCAGACCCGAAAGGCTGGGCGCTATTTCCCAGCATGGGTGCGGCAGCATCTCGGCGTCCCGGAGAAGCGCGTGATCAGCCTCCTCTCCGATTGGCAGATGAATGGGCTGCTGGCCTACGAGATCTACGACAACCATGCCAAGCAAAGCGGCCTTCGGGTGGTGCAGCGCCTTGCTCGCTGAGAGGCTGCGGAGGTCGCGGAGGTCACTGCCTAAGTTGTTGTTTTTGCTGTGCGGAACTTTAGTGCGGAAGTCGTGCGGAAGTTGCGGAAGTTGATGTGCAAGCCATTGTTTTTGCTGCGGCCCGATTTGCGGAGGTTGCGGGCGGGTGAGTCCCCCATACCCCCTACGCACTTCCGCGCGCCCGCTGGAGGCGGCGCGGGTGCGTGGGAGGGGGCAGGGTGGGGAGGGGTAAAACGCTTCGTCCCATACGTGCGTGCGCGCGTGTGGCGCGGAACCTCTGGACCCTACCCCACCCTGCCCCCCTGCGCCCTTGCATCCTCTCCGGGCTGGGCGCCATGCTCCCCGGAACAGCCCAAGGGGAACGTCCATGCGCCTTCCGGTCCTGTGCGGCAGCCTTACCGCGGCCTTTGTCGCTGGCATCCTGGTGACCCGTATCGTCCCCTCTGCTGAGGCTCAGTCCTCACCGCCGCAGCTCACCCCGCAGATTGTGAACCTCCTGGCCCTGAGCGAGGATCAAATTGGGCCGCTGGCTCCGAATGGGGATTTGCGCTCCCGGACTCTGGTGGCGCTTCCGGAGGGCACCGTCGCGGTCCAGAGTGGCAACGTCGTGAAGCACTTCCACGCAGACGCCAACGAGGTGCAGTTGGTCCTGGATGGTGCGGGCTCATTCTGGCTGGGCGACAAGGAGCAGCAGGTGAAGGCAGGGGACCTGATCATCATCCCCAAGGGCACCCCGCACGCCGGTTCAAAGGCCACGACCGGCCGCTTCCGAACACTGGCGATCAAGCTGCCGCCTCAGAAGAGCGGCGATGTGCATCCGGTGCCATAGGGCTGGCGCGGAGCGGTCACGCGCCGCACCGCGGCTCCGAGGTTGATCTAAGTCCGACAGAGGCGCCCTAAAAACTCATCGCTCCCTCTCCCGGATGCTTCTGCCTCCATCCATCGCCAGCCATCGCGTACCGAAAAACCCCTTCGCTAGCGATAGCCGGAAAGCCGCAGAAAACCTCAGCCTACGCGAGCCATTTCCGCGTACCGAATAACAGTTGTTTTCCGGTACAGTGCGGCGCAGAATCCCCGTCGAGGAGAAGGGTTCGCACCATGAGCAAGCGCGCGGCGCTGTATCTGCGGGTTTCGACGGACGGGCAGACCACCGAGAACCAGCGCCTGGTGCTCGCTGAGGTGGCTGAGCGCCGCGGCTGGGCCCTGGTGCAGACCTACGAAGATCACGGCATCAGCGGCGCCCAGGGGCGAGAGAGGCGGCCTGCCTTCGATGCCATGCTGAAGGACGCCGCCCGGCGGCGGTTCGACGTCCTGATGGTGGCCGCTATCGATCGCCTGGGCCGCTCCACTGCCACCGTCTCCGTGGCCCTGGCTGACCTCGCTGCGGCGGGCGTCGAGCCCTACTGCCACCGCGAGGGGATGGACGGCACCACGCCCTATGGCCGGGCCATGCTGAACATGGCCTCCGTCTTTGCCGAGCTCGAGCGCGATCTGATCCGCGATCGCGTCAAGGCGGGCCTTGCGCGGGTGAAGGCAGAAGGCAAGCAGCTGGGCCGGCCGCGCGTAGGCGAGAAGGAGCGCCTTCGCGTGCGGACCCTGCGCGAAACGGGCGTCTCGATTCGACGCATCGCGGCTGAATGCGGGCTCGCCGTCTCTACCGTGCAGGGGATTCTGGCGGCTCCTCCGGCATAGCCAGAAAACCCGGGAAAACCGCAGCAAACGCGGGAATAACTGTCTGAGTTCGTTGCAGAATTTCTGATTGAGCGGCAGATTCGCGGCCGATACGGTCGCGATATGCCCAAGATTGGCCCGTATTCCAGACCCCGCGCTCTCCAGAAGCTTGATGGCCGCACGAAGGAGGGTCGGCTCATGCGCGACGTGCGCGCGGAGCTGGCTGCACATGTCGGTGGCCGACCCTCGGCCACGCAGCGCGCGCTGATCGACCGGGCCGCGTGGCTCACCCTGCACATCGCGCAGCTCGACGCGAAGATGGCGGATGGCCGGCCGCTCACCGAGTGCGACAGCCGGACCTATCTGGCTTGGTCGAATAGCCTCACCCGCACGCTGAAGCAGCTGGGCCTGCAGGGTGCGGCCGAGCGGCCGAAGACCCTGGCCGAGTACCGCGCCGAGCGGGCTGCGCAGCGTGAGGTCGGAGCCGCCCTGTGACCGAGCCCCTTCCGCAGCTCCACATCCTGGAGGCTATGGAAGACCCGCACCTGTTCGGGCCTCACTTCCGCGGCGCCAGCTGGGGCCCCTGGAAGGCCTTCCTGGCGGCGTTGTTCGCTCTGCCGATGGACGAGGCCCAGGCGGCGCTCTATCGCCACCACACGGGCCGCCAGGCGCTTCCGACCACCCCCAGCACGGAGGCGGTGCTCATCTGCGGTCGGCGCGCGGGCAAGAGCCGGATCATCGCCTTCATTGCGACCTATCTCGCGACCTTCCGGGATTACGACGAGTACCTGGCGCCGGGTGAGGTCGCGACGGTGGCGGTGGTCGCGGCGAGCCAGAAGCAGGCGAGGGTGATCTTCCGCTACATCAGCGGCGCCCTGGCCGAGATCGGCATGCTCAGCGGCATGGTGACCCGGGAGACGGCCGAGCTGATCGAGCTCGACAACCGGGTGGTGATCGAGATCTCGGTGGCGAGCTTCCGGGTCACGCGCGGCTACTCCTACGCCGCCTTCCTCTGCGATGAGGTGGCGTACTGGAGAGACGAGACCAGCGCCAATCCGGATGAAGAGATTGTCCGCGCCGTGCGGCCCGGGCTGAGCTCGATCCCGGGCGCGATGCTGCTGCTGGCCTCCAGCCCCTACGCCAAGAAGGGCCTGCTCTACGGCCTCTGGAAGCGGCATTTCGGCAAGGATGACGCACGGGTGCTGGTGTGGCGCGGAACCACCGAAGAGATGAACCCGCGCATCAACCCGGCTATCATCGCTGAGGCCTACGAGGACGATCCGGAGGCAGCCTCGGCCGAGTACGGCGCGGAGTTCCGGAACGATGTGGCGGCCTTCGTCACCCGTGAGGTGGTCGAGGCCTGCACGGTGCCGGGTCGGTACGAGATCCCGCCCATCAGCGGCATTCGCTATCATGCCTTCGTCGATCCCTCCGGCGGCACCAGCGATTCCATGACGCTGGCCATCGGGCACTTTGAGGGTGGCCGTGATGATCGGCGCACCATCCTGGACGCGGTACGCGAGGTGAAGCCGCCCTTCTCCCCCGAGAGCACGGTGGAGGACTTCTGCGCACTGCTGAAGGCCTATCGCGTGCTGGAGGTGACCGGGGACCGTTACGGCGGCGAGTGGCCGCGGGAGCAGTTCCGCAAGCACGGCATCCAGTACCGGCTGTCTGAGAAGGCCAAGAGCGACATCTATCGGGAGCTGCTGCCGGTGCTGAACAGCGGGCGCTGCGAGTTGCTCGACCATCCGCGGTTGCTGAAGCAGCTGATGGATCTGGAGCGGCGCACGTCGCGCGGTGGGCGGGATTCGATCGACCATGCGCCTGGGAGCCATGACGACCTCGCCAATGCCGCGGCGGGCGTGCTGGTGCATGGGACAGACGAGCGGGCACGGATCATTGAGCGAATGCTCGTGCTGTCGAGCTGATGACTGAGGTGACGACGATGGCGAAGCTCAAACCCTTTCCATACCGGCTCTACCAGGACGGAGGCGGGCGGCCGCCTCGCAGCATGCGTCTCCAGCCCTACCGCTCGCCCTATCCGACCTATGCCGAGCTGCGCGCCAATCCGCGTCTCGATCTGAAGCAGGGAACTCCGATGGATCATCCCCCTCCGTCCACAACGAACGTCTTTCCGCCTTCCTCGGAAGAGGCGGCGCGCACGGAAGCGCACCGTGACGCGCGGAATGCCCGCCTGAGCAGCGCGTGGCAGGGGCAGGAGCACGAGGCGCCGGCAGTGCATGGCTCGCCCGAGCAGGCCCGGGAGGCGCGCAAGCAACACGTCAGCGAAGCCTGGAAGGAGAGCCGGTGATGGCGACCACGAAGACGGAGATGCGCTTTGACGATCCTGCTCTGGATGGCGGGATTGCTGAGCGCCTGGCGGCCAAGTCGCTCAACCCGGAGCCTCCCTATGTCCTGGAGCGGACGCGGACCAACCAGCACGGCTGGACGCTGAACGCGATGGCGCGCGCCGATCTGGGAAGCCGGATGGACGGGCTGAGCGACTTGGAGATTGCCCGAGCGCTGGCGGCGAAGCATCTGCCGCACATCGACATGGCGGGGAAGTCGGCGGCGTACCTGAACAGGGCGGTGGAGCTCCGGCACGACGAATGGCAGCCGCCCGCGGGCCTGACGCTTCGCAACGTGCTGCAGGACGCCGACCGGCCGGAGCGCTTCGACGGCGAGGATGCGAAGTGATGAGCGCCACAACCAAGAAGCCGGCCCAGAAGATGCAGCCGCCGGAGTGGCCGGCCTCCATCGAGGGTATGGCGGAGCTGGAGAAGGCGGCTTCCGAGGTCTACAGCCGGCTCGTGCTGACCCGTCACCGCCGCAATGAGGCGGAGGCCGAGGTCGCCGCGAAGGTGGAGGAGCGTAACCGGCTGGTGGCGCGCGCCAAGGCCGGGGAGGTGGTGCCGGGCCGGGAGGTGGCTGAGGTGGAGGCGGCGATCCGCGCGGCCGAGAGCACCGCTGCAATCCTGGGCGAGGCCATTCCTGGCATCGAGGCGGAGGTGGAAGTCGCCGACGAGGCGATCCGCAGCAAGGCTCGCGGGGTTCGACAGGCCATGCAGCAGCAGGCGCGGGCCTACTACGAGGCTGCGCAGCAGGCGGCGAGGGATGCCCAGAAGGTCGAGCAAGAGGCCTGGACGCTGCTGAACAGCCTTGGCGGTGGGCATGTCTATCACTTCGGCGGGGTGCCGTCCGACCAGCCGCAAATCGACGCCGACGTGCAGCGCTACGCGCCGGATGCCTATGCGCGGCAGGTGGAATGGCGGAAGCGGAAGCAGCAGGCGGCGTCCGCAGGCGGGCCGCACCTCGGGGGGACCCTCGGAGAGATCATGCAACGTCGATACGGAGCCTGAGAGATAACCATGAAGACCCAACACCACCTCGACGTTGAGCGCCGTCGCCGCGACCTGAGTGATGCCGCCGCCATGCAGGAGCGGATGGCGCAGCGCCGGCGGGAGCACATGCAGAAGCTGTCTGCCGAGATCGGGCTTTGCCTAGACGCGTGGAGCGGTCCCGTGCGCAGCGCCGAGCAGGCCCGAAACCGGATGATCCAGCGGGAGCGCGGATGATGGCCCTGCAGAGCGTCACCAACCGGGCGGGCGGCCCGCGCATGATTTGGGCCCTTGTCGAGGGCCAGCAGCAGGCGATTACGCTTCAGCCGAATGAGACGCGGGACCTGGAGATTGCCACTCCGGACCACCCCACCGTCCTGGGCTTGGTCGAGAGCGGAGAGCTGGTGCTGGGTGCGGCCGGCATCGTTCCCCCGCTGCCCGGCGAGCAGATGGCCATCGACGTCGCCGCCTGGCAGGCGAAGGTGGATGCCGCCTACGACCGCGGCTTTGCGGAGGGCATCGTCGCCGCCAAGCGGCAGGGCGAGCCGTCGGCGAAGCCGGTTGGGTAGGCGGACGGTCTGAGATGCCGCCCGGTAGTTTCCGTTCTTGTCTGCGATCAGGCGGAGCAGCGCCATGATGACCCTTCTGACCTTCTCGGATCAGCGCACCAAGCTGGGCGGCCTCATGCTCGATGTGCTGGTCACGGAGGAGATCAACCTCGACAGTGATGTGACGCAGTATCCGGTTGAGGATGGGACACTGATCAGTGACCACATCACGCAGGGCGCCGAGCGGATCCGCATCTCGGGCCTGGTCAGCACCGCGGACATGGCGGTGTTCTCCTTCGGTGCGCGGGGCAGATCCAAGCTGATCGACGCGATCGATACGCTGCGCGCTATGCACAAGGCTCGGGCGCTAGTGACGGTCAGCACCGGTGTGATGCTCTATCGGGACATGGCCTTCACCAGCATGCGCGCGGTCCGCTCCAGCGGCGAGAAGGGCGGGAGCTGGCTGGAGATCAACGCAGAGCTTACCAAAGTCCGGAAGGTGACCCTCAAGACGGCCGAGGTGCCAGAAGCGCCAGCCCAAGGCGCTGCCAAGGGTCGCGCCGGCAAGACCAACACCCCGGCTGGGAAGTCGAGCGGGACCAGTGCGAGCACGGCGGCGACAGGTACGAGTGGCAGCGGGCCAGCGAAGGTCACGCCGCTGTATCGGCTCGCGCATGGCGCCGGGTTGGAGCCCAAAGAGCTTCTGGCGAGTCTGAAGTCGCAGCTTGGCCTCAAGCGGTAGGGGAAGGGCAGATTGCCGACATGCCAACATGTCGGCAGACCGGAATGCCGGTCTGCTGCCGGCCGGATCTGCCATACCTCTGCACCGTGAGGTCTGCTCTGTGCGCTTTGCAAGACGGGCAGTGTCATTGCGGCTGGGTGCCTGCGACGGGAAACTTGCCGCCGCTAGCCCCTGCAAGGGATATCCGACCGCAGGAATAGGTATCAGAAGTTGAAGTGTCTCACGAGATTTCGTGCCTTGTGGCCGTGAACTCTTTCTGTCTGGCTCGGTTCGGCGCAGAGGCGGAACGAGTCGGAGCCAATGAAGATCCTGATTGTAGAAGATGAGGCGTTAATAGCTGAGCTTGTGGTTGAGCATCTTGAGGATGCCGGGCACACGATCATTGGGCCCGCCGCCACAGCGCGTGAGGCGATCGACTTGTGCCAGAGCGATACCCCTGATTTGGCCATCCTGGATATTAATCTTCAGGACGGCAGTTCAGGGGTCGAGGTGGCAAAGGAACTGTTCTCGCGCTGGGGACTGGTCGCGATCTTCGCGAGCGGCGAGATCATGACCGCACGCCAAGCGCGGGACATCGCTCTCGGGTATCTGCGCAAGCCCTATGAGATGCACGCCCTCCTGCAGAGCGTGGAGGCAGTAGAGGCCATGCGATCGGGATCTACGCCACGTCCGGTTCCGCAAGCCTTCGAGGTCTTCCCGCATCGGGAAGTTGCTTTGGCGCACCAGAGTTCCAGCGCGGGCGAAAGCCGGCGGCCCATCGTCGGTCCGTCTGCCTAGCTCGCTATCCCGTTCGCGCGGACTGTACGTTCCGTGTCGCCCTGAAGATTGTGCAGGATGTCGCTGGAGCGGCGGGCATCATTGAGCCCGCTGCCACTCTTCCCTGGCAACCTGGCGCACCTCACGGCAGATCAGAAAGGCCTCCGGCGCGCTCCGTCCCTGATCAATGAGGGTTGCCCACAGGGCCTCAAGCCTTTGATCGAGCTGCTTCTGAAACTCGGCCTCGGAACTCGCCTGCAGCCGCTCCGCAAGTCTGGCCCCGACCTCATCCGGTGCTTGGAGATACGCAATATCCGCAAAGCCATTCATGGCTCGTCCCCCTCAGCACCGTGTGACACCGCCAGCGCCCAGGTGAGGCGCAGATCGTTTTGTTATCGTAACTGCAACGGGAACGGCAGGGCCGAAGCCGGATTTATCTGGTAACGAACTCTGGAGGGCTAAACGGCGGTGGGGCTTGGGGCTGAACTGGCCCATTTGGTTCCGCCCTGGTTCCGCGGCTCCGGAAGCAGAAAGGGCCCGCCGAAGCGAGCCCTACCAACGGAATCGTACCCGAGCATCTGAGCCGTTTACCCGCCTCTCTGGTGACACCTTGGTGACACTAACCTGCGGCGGGAGAGGTTGGGGTGCTCTAAGCCCCTGAAATCGTTGGCGGACCCGATACGATTCGAACGTACGACCTTTGCCTTCGGAGGGCAACGCTCTATCCAGCTGAGCTACGGGTCCTGGCCAGGGGCTTCTTTAGCGGTCCGGGGGGCGCAGGGGAAGCCCCTCCCTGCGCAAATCCCATCTCAGCTGCGCAGGGCCGCCTCCACCGCCGTGGCCGTGGCGAAAAGGGCGGCGTCGGCATCATGCGCGCCGCTCAGCATCAGCCCGACCGGCGCCTCGCCGGGGGCGTGGCAGGGCAGGCTGATGCTGCAGCGGTCGAGGAAGTTGAAGGCCGCCGTGTTGCGCAACAGCAGCAGGTTGATGCGGTTGTAATCCGCCTCCTCCGCGACCTCCGAGATGGCCGGTGGCGTCAGGGCGGTGGTGGGGCAGAGCACGGCATCATAGGGCGCGGTGCGCGCGGCGGCGGCGGCGATGATCCGCGCCCGGGCCTGGTGCAGCGCCAGGTAGTCCGCCGCGCTGATGCTGGCGCCGCGCAGGATGCGCGCGAGGATGCGCGGGTCATAGCGGTCGCGCGCCCGCTCGATCAGGCCGCGGTGCCAGGCATAGGATTCCGCCGCCGTGAAGCCGCCCGCGGCATTCACCACCGGCAATTCGGCCAGTTCGGGCAGGGCGAAGCGCTCGATGCGGGCGCCCGCGGCCTCCAGCCGCGCCACGGCGCGCGCGAAGGCCGCCACCACCTCGGAAGCCAGCCCCTCGAAGAGGAAGGTGTCCTCCGGCAGGCCCAGGCGCAGCCCGGCCACCGGGCGCACCGGCGGCGGCGCGGCCGTCTCCGCGCCGGCCATCAGGCCGTGCAGCACGGCGCAGCAGCCGACGGTGTTCGCCAGCGGCCCGATGCTATCCAGCGTGCTGGAGAGCGGCAGGACCCCCTCCAGGGGCACTCGCTTGGCGGTCGGCTTGTATCCGACGATGCCGCAGAGCGCTGCCGGCAGGCGGCAGGAGCCGCCCGTGTCCGAGCCCAGCGCGCCGAGTCCCATGCCGTCGGCCACCGCCACCGCCGCGCCGGAGGATGAGCCGCCCGGCAGCCGGCCGGTGGCGCGGTCCCAGGGCGAGCGCGGTGTGCCGTGATGCGGGTTCACGCCCAGGCCGCTGAAGGCGAACTCCACCATGTTGGTGCGCCCGAGCACGACGAAGCCCGCGCGCTCCAGCCGCGCCACGGCGGGCGCGGTGGCGGTGGCGGGTGGCGCGTCGGCGAGCGCCACCGCGCCGGCGCGGGTCGGCACGCCGGCTTGGTCGAACAGGTCCTTCACCGAGATCGGGATGCCGGCCCAAGGGGAGGGGGCGCGGCCTGCGGCGCGCAGCGCGTCCATGGCGCGGGCGGCGGCAAGCGCCTGCTCCGCCTGCACGGCGACAAAGGCGCGGCTGCCTTCGCCCGCGGGATCGGCAATGCGGGCGAGTGCCGCCTCCGTCAGGGCCAGCGCGGTGGTGCGGCCGGTGGCGAGAGCCTCGGCGGCGGCGGCGAGGGAGACGATGGGCAGGCTCATGCGGGGTTCGGCTCCGGCGGACAGAAAGCCCGCATGCTGGGCGCGCCGGACCTGGGCCGCAAGGTGGCGGCCGGGCCATTTGGGGGTTTGACAGGGCCATGGTTTCCGACGCAACCTTCAGCTAAGAAAATTGCGCGGAGGGACGTACGATGACGCGACGTCTGGTAAGCTGGGCGGCAGCGGCCGCCATTGCCCTGCTGGGCTGGGCTTCCACCCCCTCTCAGGCTCAGGAATGGCGCGGCTGGAACATCCATCCGCCAGACTATCCGGTCTCCAAGGGCATGGACCGCTTCGCCGAACTGGTCGCCCAGCGCACCAATGGGCGCATCAAGCTCAAGACCTACCACTCGGCCCAGCTCGGCCAGCAGGATGAGGCCATCCAGCAGATGCGCCTCGGCTCGATCGACTTCGCCGAGTTCAACCTGAGTCCGCTGAACAACCTTGCGGCTTCCACCCAGGTGCTGACGCTGCCCTTCCTGTTCCGGGACGTGGAGCACCTGCACAAGGTCGTGGACGGCCCGGTGGGCGACGAGATCGCTGCCGACCTCGCCAAGGTGGGCATCGTGCCGCTCGCCTGGTACGACGCGGGCGCGCGCAGCCTCTACACCCGCACCAAGGTGACCAAGCCCGAGGACCTGAAGGGCATGAAGATTCGGGTGCAGACCTCGGATCTCTGGATCGACCTGATCAAGGCGCTCGGCGCCAACCCGACGCCGCTGCCCTTCGGCGAGGTCTATACCAGCCTGCAGTCCGGCGTGATCGACGGCGCCGAGAACAACTGGCCCTCTTACGAGAGCACGCGGCATTTCGAGGTGGCCAAGTACTACATCACCACCGAGCACTCCAACGTGCCCGAGGTGCTGGCCGTCTCCGCCACCCGCTGGCGCCGGCTGAACGACGATGACAAGGCGCTGCTGAAGGCGGCGGCGCGCGAAAGCGCCACCTACCAGCGCCAGCTCTGGGCCGAGCGCGAGAAGACCTCGCGCGAGCGGGTCATCGCCGGCGGCGCGGTGGTGACCGACGTCAAGGACCGCGCCCCCTGGGCAGCGCTGATGAAGCCGGTCTACGACAAGTATGCCGCCGATCCGCGCATGGCCGAGATGGTCAAGCGGATCCGGGATACGCAATGAGCCGGTGATCCGGGGCGCGGCGTCCGCAAGGGCGCCGCGCTTTTTTTTGCCCCGGAGCGGCCGCGCAGCCGCTCCCGTTTCTGCCGGAGTCCTCCCCTCTCGGAGTCCACCCGCCCATGAAACTCTTCTCGCGCGTGCTGGATGGCCTGGCCAAGCTGGTCATCCTGCTCGCCTCCATCGCCATGGTGGCACTGGTCGTCATCACCGGATGGATGGTGTTCGGCCGCTATGTGCTGAACGACACGCCGACCTGGGTCGAGCGCGCGGCGACGCTGATTGTCATCACCATAGCCCTGCCGGTCGCCGCCGTCGGCGTCCGCGAGCGGTTCCACCTCTCCGTCCTCGGCTTTCGCGAGGCCCTGCCGCCCGGCCCGCTCCGCATCGTCGAGGTGATCTGCGACATCGCCGTCGGCCTGTTCGGCGCCGCCATGGCGTACGGCTCCTGGGAACTGGTGGAGACCAGCCAGGGCATCCGCATCCCGCTGCTCGGCATCAGCCAGGTCTGGACCTTTGTGCCGCTCACCATCACCGGCATCCTTATCGTGCTGTTCGCGGTCGAGCAGGCGCTGCTGGCGCTGATGGGCCGGCATACCGAAGTGCATCCCGCCTCCTCGCTGGAGTAGCCCGCCCGTGGAAATCGGCCTGATCATTCTTTTCGTCATCTTTTTTGGCGGCATCGTCATGGGCGTGCCGGTGGCCTTCACGCTCGGCCTCGCGGCGCTCGGCGGCTTCCTGTGGGAGGGTATCAGCCCCGCCGTCGCCTTCCAGCAGATGACGGCGGGGATGAGCTCCTTCTCGTTGCTCGCCATTCCCTTCTTCATCTTCGCCGGCGAGATCATGATGCATGGCGGCATCGCCCAGCGGCTGATCAATGTCGCCGCCGGCGCCGTCGGCTGGATGCGCGGCGGCCTCGGCATGGTGAACGTCGCCGCCTCCATGCTGTTCGGCGGCATCTCCGGCTCGGCGGTGGCGGATGCCTCGGCGCTGGGCAGCGTGCTGATCCCGGCGATGAAGCAGAAGGGCTACGACACCGACTACGCGGTGAACGTGACGGTCACCGCCTCCATCGCCGGCATCATGATCCCGCCCAGCCACAACATGATCCTTTATTCGCTGGCGGCCGGCGGCGGCATCTCGGTCTCGGCGCTGTTCTTCGCCGGCATCGTCCCGGGCGTGGTGATGTGCCTCTGTCTCGCCGTGGCAGCCTATATACTGGCGGTGCGGCGCGGCTACCCGGCCGAGCAATGGCAGGGCTTTGGGCATCTGTTCAGGAGCTTTCTCGACGCCCTGCCGGGGCTGATGACCGGCGTCATCATCCTGGGCGGCGTGCTGGGCGGCATCTTCACGGTGACGGAAAGCGCTGCCTTCGGCGCCATCTGGGCGCTGCTCGCCACCCTGATCGTCTATCGCGGCCTGAGCTGGGAGAGCTTCAAGGTCGCGCTCGCCGCCTCGGTGCGCACCACCGCGGTGGTGCTTCTGCTGGTCGGCACAGCGACGGCCTTCGCCTGGCTGCTGGCGCTCTACGGCTTCGCCGACATGCTGACGCGCGGCATGCTGGCGATCAGCGACAACCCCGTGGTCATCCTGCTGCTGATCAACGTGGCGCTGCTGCTGCTCGGCTGCGTTATGGACATGGCGGCGCTGATCCTGATCACCACGCCGATCTTCCTGCCCGTCGTGCAGGCGCTCGGCATGGACCCCGTGCAGTTCGGCATGGTGGTGATGATGAACCTGGGTCTTGGCCTCACCACGCCGCCGGTCGGTGCCGTGCTCTTCGTCGGCTGCGCCATCGGAAAGATCCGCATGGAGCAGACCATGAAGGGCATCTGGCCCTTCTACGCGGCCATCCTGGTGGCGCTGGCCTTGACCACCTACTGGCCGGCTGTTTCCCTCACCCTGCCGCGCCTGCTGCTCGGCTACGGCCAGTGACGTCCTGAGGATCCGAACCCATGTCCGCTTCGCAAAAACCCGTCCTGCTGACCGGCGCCTCCGGCAATCTCGGCCGCATGCTGGCCCGCGAGCTTGCCGCCCTCGGTCACACCCTGGTGCTGACCGACATCAAGCCCTTCCCCGACGCGATGCCGCCGGGCGCGAAGTTCACCGCCGCCGACCTCGGCGACGAGGTGGCGATGCACCACCTGGCGGATGGCTGCGGCGCCATCCTGCACTTCGGCGGCGTCGCGGTGGACCGGCCCTTCGAGGAGGTACTCGATCCCAATATCCGCGGCCTCTATCACATCTACGAGGCGGCGCGGCGGAACGGCGCGCGCGTGCTCTTCGCCTCCTCCAACCATTCGATCGGCTTCCACGAGCGCAGCGAGAAGCTGGACTATGACTGCGCCTTCCGTCCGGACAGCTTCTACGGCCTCTCCAAGGCCTATGCCGAGCTGATGGGCCGCCTCTACTGGGACAAGCACGGGGTGGAGAACCTGAATGTCCGCATCGGCAGCGCCTTCCCCGAGCCGGTGAATGCGCGGATGCTCTCCACCTGGCTCTCCTACCCCGATCTGGCACGGCTCTGCGACGCCTTCCTGAAGGCGCCGCGCGTCGGCCACGCGGTGGTCTGGGGCGCCAGCGACAACCCGGCCAGTTTCTGGGGCAAGGATCATCGCGACCGCATCGGCTGGCAGCCGCAGGACACGGCCGAGACTTTCCGCGAGCAGGTGAAGGACAAGGTCTCCGACAATCCGGTGGTGGAGCGCTACCAGGGCGGCGACTACTGCGCCAACAATTACAGCCGCTCCGCGCCGAGCCCGAAGGACCCCTTCGCGCTGGACTGAACCGGGGCGGGGCTGCGCCCCCGCTCCACCCTTTCTCCCGGAGGACGCATGCGCCTCGAAACCGGCCCCTGGCGGGCCGAGCTGCTGCCGGAGCGGGGCGCCCATTTCGCCGCACTCTCCCATGCCGGGCGGGAGCTGCTGGCCCCCGGCTTCGGGGCCTTCTGGATGCTGCCCTGGACCAATCGCCTTGATGGCGGCCGCTTCCCCTGGGCAGGGGTGGTACACCGCTTCCCCATCACCCATCCGGATGAGGGCAATGCGCTGCACGGCCTGTCCCGCGCTGCGCCCTGGCAGGTGGAGTTCGTCTCCGCCGGGCGTGCGGTGCTGATCCAGACCCTGAAGCAGAACCCCTTCAACTATGCCGCGCGGCTGGAGGTCGCACTCTCCGAGGCCGGCTTCTCGCTGGACCTGACCCTGCGCAACGCGGGCGCCGCGCCCTGCCCGATGGGCTTCGGCTGGCATCCCTGGTTCGCCCGGCCACCCGGCTGCACCCTGCGCTTCGCCAGTGCCGCCACCTTCCTGCGGAATATGCGCAAACTGCCGGTCAGGGCGGTATCCTCGCCGGGTGTGACGGGCGGCGAGGCGATCTGGCTGGACACCGACGGTCATTATGCCGGCTGGGACGGCGTGGCGGAGTTGCGTCGGCCGGACCTGACCCTGGTGCTGGCCGCCGCCGGCGACTGGGCGCGCAATCTGCAATTCTTCGCCCCGGCTGACCGCCCGGTGCTTTGCCTGGAACCGGTCAGCCATGTGCCAGACGTGATCAACCGCCCCGCGCTGGCTCCCTGGGGAGCCATGCATGTTCTGGCGCCGGGCGAGGCGTTGCGTGGCACGGTCACCCTGTCGGTCGGCGAGCCGGTGTTCTGATCCGGCCACCTGCGGCTTCCGGGAGGCTCTGCCTCCCGAACCCTCCGCCAGAGACCTGAGATTCCTGGACCTCCCAAACCCATCGCGAAGTCCGGGGAGGCCGTTGTCTCTCAGGCCAGAGGTAGCGGGCCGGAACAGTGCGATGCCCGCTAGCCAGCGTCCTCGCGCCGCGCCATCCTCGCCCCATGCCGAACGCGCTTGTCCTCGGGGCCGGGATCATGGGCCTCTCCGCGGCCTGGGGCCTTGCCCGCGCGGGCTTCGCCGTCACGGTGGTCGAGCAGGACGCGGTGCCGAACCCGCGCGGCGCCAGCGTGGACGAGCACCGCCTCATCCGCCACGCCTATGGCCCGGCCGCCGGCTACACCCGGATGGTGGACGAAGCCTACGCCGCCTGGGAGCTGCTCTGGGCCGATCTCGGCGAGCGCCTCCATGTGCCGACCGGTGTGCTGGCGGTGGCGAGCGGGCCGGAGGGATGGCTGGCCGATAGCCGCGCCACGCTCACCGCCCAGGGCCGTGGCTTCACAGACCTGACCGTAGCCGAGCTGGCCGGGCGCTTCCCCATGCTGGGCATCGAGGGCATCGGCGCCGCCCTGCACCTGACGAGCGGCGGCGTGCTGCTGGCCGGCCGCATTGTCGCGGCCCTGGCGCGACACCTGCGCGGGCGCGGCGTCCGCTTCCTCCGGGGGCGCGCCATCGAGGCTGATCCGGCCCGTGCCAGCCTGACGCTGGAGGACGGCACCCGCCATCAGGCGGACCGCCTGGTGCTCGCCGCCGGCCCCTGGGCGCCCCGCCTGCTTCCCGGACTTGCCGGGCGCGTCACGCCCTCGCGCCAGATCGTGGTCTATGTGGAGCCGCCAGCGCAACACCGCGCCGCCTGGGAAGTCGCGCCGATGCTGCTGGACCTTTCGGCGCAGGGCGGCTTCTACGCCGTGCCGCCGGTCGCCGGCACACCGCTGAAGATCGGCGACCACCGCTTCTCCCTCCAGGGTGATGCTGAGGACCCGCGCGAGGCCAGCGCCGCCGAGGCCGAGGCCATTCTCGCCCTGGCACGACCACGCCTGCGTGACGCGGGCGCCTATCGCGTCCTCGGTGCCCGCGCCTGCTATTACGACGTCGAGCCGGAGGAGCGCTTCATCGTCGAGCCGCTCGGCGAGCAGTGCATCGTCATGAGCGGCTTCTCCGGGCACGGCTTCAAGTTCGGCGCGCTGCTCGGGCTGGCGGTAGCAGCCGGGAACACCGGGGCGCTCGCCAGCTGGGCCGCAGGGCAGGGGGGCGCGGCCCCCCTGCACCTCCCGCCGGGGTGACAGTGTCACCCCGGGCCCCGCCATCCGTCATCGAAGAGTCACGCGCCGCACAAAAAGCAAGCGCCTAGCTTGCGCCATCCGCGAATCGACAACGGAGGCGCCGATGCGTCGTCTTCTCCTTGCCACCTGTCTGCTGTTGCCGGGCATCGCCCAGGCGAAGCCCCAAATCACCATCCTCACCAGTGACGATCCGGGACTGCGCATGGGGCAGTTCCGCTTCGAGGGTGGCAAGACGCTGGAGCTCGACATCGGCATCGGCAGCGCCGCCTACCATCGCCCGAACGATCCGGCCGACATCGTCTACACCCTCTCCGATCGCGGCCCGAACATCGCCTGCGGCGACGCCCAGGAGGTCACCGGCCTCGCCGCCGGCACGATCTGCGCCGCCGACAAGAAGGGCAGGATCTATCCGCGCCCGGACTACACGCCGGCCCTCTACGGCGTGCAGCTCCTGCCGGAGCAGAAGCGCTTCCGCGTCTTCGAAGCTCTGGCGCTGAAGCGACAGGACGGGCGCCCCATCACCGGCCTGACCAACCCGCTGAAGGGCCGCACCGAACAGCCGCTGGACGGAAAAGGCCACAAGCTCGACTACGACCCCTCAGCCATCGACGCCGAGGGCCTGCTACGCCTGCCGGACGGCAGTTTCTGGATCGGCGAGGAGAACGGCCCCTCGCTGGTGCATGTCGGCGCCGATGGCCGCATCATCCGCCGCATCATGCCGGCCGGCACCGCGGGCGAGCTTGCCGGCGCTGGCTACGAGGTGGTGGACGGCCTGCCTGCCATCCTGGCCAGGCGCCAGTCCAACCGCGGCATCGAGAGCATGGCCGGCACGCCCGATGGCGCGACGCTCTACGCCATCGTGCAGAACCCGCTCGCCAACCCCGGCGCCGCCGCCTATCGCGATGCCCGCAACACCCGCCTGCTGCGCTACGACCCCGCCACCAACAAGGTCACGGGCGAGTGGGTCTATCAGCTCGATGACCCGCAGAGCTTCCGCAACGATCCCTCGAAGAAGCAGAACGACCCACGTATCTCCGAGCTGAGCTGGCTTGGCCCGGAGCGTCTGCTGGTGCTGGAGCGCACCGAGAAGACCACCAAGCTCTACGAGGTGCGGCTCGACCAGGGCGCCAGCAACATCATCGGCACCCGCTGGGATGAGGCGGCGACGCAGCCGACGCTCGAACAAAGCAACGACCTCTCGGGCACCGACATCAAGCCGCTCGCCAAGCGCCTGGTACTCGACAGCGCCGACCACCCGGAGCTGCCCCCTAAGATCGAGGGCATCGCCCTGCTGCCGGGCGGCACGCTGATGCTCATCAACGACGACGACTTCGGCATCACTGGCGAACAGACCCGCATTGCCCTGGTGAAGGGCGTGCTGGACTGACCTCCTCCGGCGGCCGGAGAGATGTTCTCCCCGGCCTGCGCTTCCGGTAAGACGCCTCGCCCGCGGACCAGGGGCCGCTTGCCCGGAAGCCCGGAACCTGCCCCTCGGCAGGGCCGGCGAACGGCCTCACTCAATCCTCGGGCGGTACTTGGCGCGCCGCCTCCACCAGGGCCCGGATCATCCACCGCTTGATCCGCCGTGCCTCCGCATCTTCCACCTGCAGCACGTCCTTGAACACCACCATGGCCTCCGGCCCGACCAGTACCGCCACCGCCTTGGCGAGGGTGTCCAGTGCGGCCGTCTCGAAGGCCTCCCGGTGCGGCGTGAGGGCCGCCTCGATCAGCGGCGAGCGGCGGTTCTGCCGCACCGGCACATCACCGTTCCCGGTGCCGTCCAGGCCGCGGGCGAGTGACTGCGACAGCATCAGTCTCAGCGGCGCCTCATTGGTGCGGACGACCTCGTGCAGAGCGGCATCCACCCGCTCGAGCCGGGCCAGCGCGTCTTCGCCGGCTGGTGCGTCGTGGAACAACTGCTCGGGTTCCGGGATGGCGACGTCGAGGGCCGCTTCGAGAAGCAGCGCGTCGCCGCTCGGAAAGTAGCGATAGGCGGTGGCGCGCGACACCAGCGCCTCCTCCGCGACCTCCTCCACGCTCGGGCGGCGGCCCTGCCGCATGAGCCGGGCGGCGGCCTGCAGCAGGTCCTTGCGGGCGCGGCGCCGCTGGTTCACCCGCACGCCGCGCCCGGCCGCCGTCGCTTCAGGCATCCTGGGGCAACTGGCGAAGGATGGCCCCGAAGTCCAGCCACACATTCTCCCGGCGGATGCTGCCGTCGCCGGCGAATTCAAGAACGTGCAGCAGGCGGAATTCGAGCGGCCGGCCACGGCCTTCGAGACCGAAGGGGCGGCCGGGTGCGGTGCCGCGCCAGATCGACTCATCGACCATGAAGTCCTTGCCATAGAGGCGCCGGACGCATTCCACCCGGCTCTCGGCCAAGTCGGAGAACATGGTCTCGTAGAAGGGCCGCGCTCCTTCGCGGCCCTGCGTCGGCCCGGCGGGCCAGCCGACGATGTCGTGCTCAGCATCGGCGGAGAGCGTGGCAAGGACGCCTTCGACGTCGTCGCGTGCCTCGAAGCCGAAATGCTCGTCGATCTTGCGATCCATCTCCTCACGGGTCAGCGCCACCATCGGGTCCTCCTTCATGGGTTCCCTAGACGCCAGGATCGTATTGAGACTGAAGTCTCAATGCAAGATCGTAATATTAGCTCGCGGAGTTGCGACAGCCGCTGCGGTTTCGGTGAGCCGATGCGCGTTGCGCTTGTGAGGGGCATGCTGGACCAGGGGAGGCGCCTCGGAATGGTGGGGTCACCCCGGACCTCGCCAACTCCCGGAAAAAGATGGGGGTCCGGGGGAATTCCTTCCCCCGGCCTTTTTCCCGTTACTTGAAGATGATTGGCGCGTCATCCGCCGGCATGTCCGGCAGGGGAACCTCGATGCGGATGGTGCTGGGGTCCACCTTGGGCCCGGAATCCAGCCAGTAGGTCACGCTTTCCGGCCAGAGGATGACCACCGCCACCAGGATGAGCTGCATGCAGACCCAGGGGATGGCGCCCCAATAGATGTCCTTCGTCAGCACCTCCTTGGGCGCCACGCCGCGCAGGTAGAACAGCGCGAAGCCGAAGGGCGGATGCATGAAGCTGGTCTGCAGGTTTACGCAGAGCAGCACGCCGAACCAGACCAGGTTGATATCGAGCTTCGCCGCCGCCGGCGCCAGCAGCGGCACGACGATGAAGACGATCTCGAAGAAATCGAGGAAGAAAGCCAGGAAGAAGATGAAGACGTTGACGAAGATCAGGAAGCCCGTCTGCCCGCCCGGCAGGTGAGAGAGCAGGTGCTCGATCCAGAGCCCGCCATCGACGCCCTGGAATACCAGCGAGAACACCGTGGAGCCGACCAGGATGAAGATCACCATGGCGGTCAGCCGCATGGTGTTCTCCATGGCCTGGCGCAGCAGCGACCAGGTCAGGCGGCGGTTCGCAGCGGCCAGCAGCATGGCGCCCACCGCGCCCATGGCGCCCGCTTCCGTCGGCGTGGCGACGCCGAGGAAGATGGTGCCAAGCACCAGGAAGATTAGCACGATTGAGGGCACCATGCCCTTCGCCACCCGCCAGTAGAGCGGCCATCCGCGCGGCACCAGCGCCTCGGGCGGCAGCGGCGGCATGCGGTGCGGCTGGAAGACGGCGACCAGCGTGATGAACAGGATGAACAGCGCCACCTGCAGCATCGAGGGGCCGATGGCGCCGGCATACATGTCGCCCACGGAGCGGCCGAGCTGGTCGCCGAGCAGGATCAGCACCAGCGAGGGCGGGATGAGCTGCGCGATGGTGCCGGAGGCGGCAATGACGCCCGTCGCGATCCGCATGTCGTAGCCGTAACGGAGCATCACCGGCAGGCTGATCATGCCCATGGCGATGACCGAGGCGGCCACCGTGCCGGTAATGGCGCCGAGCACCGCGCCCACCAGGATGACGGCGATGGCCAGGCCTCCCGGCACCTTGCCGAAGAGCTGGCCGGTGCCCTCCAGCAGATCCTCCGCCAGGCCGCAGCGTTCCAGCACCGCACCCATCAGGGTGAAGAAGGGAATCGAGAGCAGCAGCTCGTTCGACATGATGCCGAACACCCGGAAGGGCAGGTTGCCCAAATAGGCCGAGGTGAAGAAGCCGAGCTCGATCGACAGGAAGCCGAAGAACAGGCCCGCCGCGGCCAGCGAGAAGGCCACCGGGAAGCCGATCAGCAGGAACACGACGAGGCCGCCGAACATCAGCGGCGGCATCATCTCGAGGGTCAGCATCGGGCAGGAGTGTCCGCGTTACGGGGTGGTGATCATTGGTCGGGGCGGTGGTATTCGGTGACCACCTCGGTCGGCGGCGCGATGCCGCGCAGCAGGGCGATGCGCTTGATCAGCTCGGCCAGGCCCTGCAGCCAGACCAGCGCGAAGCCGATCGGCAGGATCAGCTTCACCGGCCAGCGGATCAGCCCGCCCGCATTGGAGGATTCCTCCATGCGGACCCAGCTGTCGACGAAGAAGGGCCAGGTCATCCAGGCCAGCAGCCCCATAGCCGGGAGCAGGAACAGAATCAGCCCGAACACGTCCACCCAGAGCCGGGCGCGCGGCGGGAGGCTGCCGAAGACCAGGTCCACGCGCACATGCTCGTTGCGCATCAGCGTCGGCGCGGCGCCCAGCATGACGATGCCGGCGAAGAAGTACCACTGCACCTCCAGCCAGGCATTCGAGGAATAGTTGAGGCCATAGCGCACGACGGCATTGCCGGCGCTGACCAAGCAGGCCAGCAGCACCAGCCAGTAGGCGATGACGCCGAAGGCGGTGCTGACCCGGTCCATCGCCCGACTGAAGCCAAGTAGGGCACCCATCCAGCGGGTCCTTCCAGGTTTGACACAAAACAAGTCCGGCGCCGCTTGGACGGCGCCGGAGAGGGCGTCAGCGGCGCTGCTGCGCCTCCTGGCCGTACATAGCATAGACGAACTGGTCGAAGCTGTGCTCGGTGACGCGGAACCAGCCATATTCCGTATCCCGGAAGGCCCGCCAGTTCTCGTAGATCTTCTTGAAGGTGGCGTTCTCGGCGGCGATCTGATCGTAGAGCTCGAAGCTGGCCTTATAGGCCGCGCCCATGATGTCGCGCGGGAAAGCCCGCAGATGCGTGCCGGCGGCGATCAGCCGCTTCAGCGCCGCCGGGTTCTGCACGTCGTACTTGGCGATCGAGGTGAGGGTGGCGTCGTGGCAGGCGCTCTCCAGGGCCTCCTTGTAGAGCTTCGGCAGCTCCTCGTACTTGGCCTGGTTGATGTAGAGGGAGAGGTTGAGGCAGCCCTCCCACCAGCCCGGGAAGTAGTAGTAGGGCGCGACGCGGTTGAAGCCGAGCTTCTCGTCGTCATAGGGGCCGATCCACTCGGCGGCGTCCACCGTGCCCTTCTCCAGCGCCGGATAGATGTCGCCGCCGGCGATCTGTTGCGGCACCACGCCGAGCTTCTGCATCACGTTGCCGGCGAGGCCGGCGATGCGCATCTTGAGCCCGCTCAGGTCCTCCAGCGACTTGATCTCGCGCCGGAACCAGCCGCCCATCTGCGCGCCGGTATTGCCGGCGGGGATGGAGACGATGCTGTAGCCGGCGAAGAACTCGCGCAGCGCCTCGCGGCCGCCGCCTTCCTGCATCCAGGCGTTCATCTGCCGGGTGTTGAGGCCGAAGGGCAGGGTGGCGTCGAAGGCGAAGGTCGGGTCCTTGCCGACGAAGTAGTAGGAGGCGGTGTGGGCGCACTCCACCGTGCCGTTCTGCACCGCATCCGCCACCTGCAGGCCGGGCACCAGCTCGCCGGCGGGGAAGGGCCGGATCTGGAACTTGCCGTCCGTCAGCGCGGCGACGCGCTGCGTCACGTGCTCGCCGGCGCCCCAGATGGTGTCGAGCGAACGGGGGAAGGAGCTGGCCAATCGCCAGCGGATCTCGGGCGTGGTCTGGGCAATGGCCGGGGCAGCCAGCGCCGAGGCACCCAGCACGGCGCCACCGGTCAGCAATTGGCGACGGATCATTCGCTCTGCGACTCCCTTGGAAGCTTCGGCGGCTGGCGGCGCCAGCTTGTCCCATTTTGCGGGCAGAGCCTTCGCTTTGTCATCGGTCTGCACGCATCGGTGGCGAAATAATATTATGGAGGACTGTTCATCTTTGCTGCCCCTGGCACGACCTGCCCCCTCCCGGCCCTGGCCCCGGCCCGCAAACGATTCCGGGCTGCGGCGTTTCGCCCGGTGAGAGTCGGGTGCACAGGCGAGGAAGACGGATGCCGAAAGAGGGCAACTCGAAGCTGGCAGTCTATGCCGCGCTGGCCGGCAATGTCGCCGTCGCCGTCACCAAGTTCGGCGCCGCCCTCCTTTCCGGCAGCTCGGCGATGTGGAGCGAGGCGATCCATTCCACCGTCGACTCCGGCGACCAGATCCTGATGCTCTACGGCCTGCGCAAGGCGCGCCAGCCGCCCGACGAGCTGCATCCCTTCGGGCATGGGCAGGAGGTCTATTTCTGGAGCTTCGTGGTCGCCATGCTGATCTTCGGCATCGGCGCCTGCGTCTCGGCCTGGGAAGGGTTCGAGAAGGTGCTGCACCCCGTGCCCGCGGAGGATGTCTGGATCAGCTATGGCGTGCTCGCCCTCGCGATCGTCTTCGAGGGCATCAGCCTCTTCTTCGGCGCGCGGGAGTTCCGCCGGCAGGTCCGGCCGCGGGGCAGCTGGCTGCACGCCGCCCGTGCGACCAAGGACCCCGTCGCCATGACGGCGGTCTTCGAGGACAGCGCGGCACTGGCCGGCGTGGTGATCGCCGCGCTTGGCCTCACCCTCGACCATTTCGCCGGCTGGCCGGTGATGGAAGGGGTGGCCTCGCTGCTGATCGGCCTGCTGCTCGCTTTGACCGCGCTCTTCCTGGCGCGTGAGAGTCGCAGCCTGCTGCTCGGCGAGAGCGTGGCGCCGGCGGTGCGGCAGGACATCGCCCGCTTGGTCCGCGCCGACCGGCGGGTGGCGCGGCTGGACCGCATCCTGACCCTGCATCTCGGGCCGGACCAGGTGCTCGTCGCCCTGACCCTCGACTTCCACGACCATCTTGGCGATGCGGCGGTGGAGGCGGGCACGCAGGAGATCGCCTGCCGCATCCGCGCGGCGCATGACGAGGTCCGCACCGTGCTGTTCGAGCCCCGGGAGAAGCCCGCCCTCGCGGCAGCCGCGAGCTGACGGGCACGCCCGGAAGGGGCCCTAGTTCAGGAACAGCTTGCCCGGATTCAGGATGCCCTTGGGGTCGAGCGTCGCCTTCAGGCTGCGCATTACCGCCAGCACCTCGGGCCCATGCTCCTGCTCCAGGAACTCGCGCTTGCCGAGGCCGACGCCGTGCTCGCCCGAGCAGGTGCCGCCCAGCGCCAGCCCCTGCGCCACGATCTGGCGGTCCAGCGCCCAGGCCTTCTCCAGCCCCTGCGGGTCATCGGCGGGGAAGAGGATGACGACGTGGTAGTTGCCATCCCCCACATGGCCGACGATGCAGGTGTTCTGCCCCGCCGCCACCGCCGCCTCCTTGGCGCCGATGATGGCCTCGGCGAGGCGGGAGATCGGCACGCAGACATCGGTGGTGATGCCGCGGCAGCCCGGATAGAGGGCGTTCGCCGCCCACCAGGCGTCGTGCCGGGCCTTCCAGAGCTTGTTGCGGGCCTCGGCATCATTCGCCCAGGCGAAGGCCTTGCCGCCCATGTCGCTGGCAATGGCCTCCACCGCCGTGGCCTGCTCCTGCACCCCCGCCGGGCTGCCGTGGAACTCCAGGAACAGCGTCGGCAAAGGCTCAAAGTCCAGCTTGGAATAGGCGATCGAGGCGCGCATCTGGTCGGCGTCCGCCAGCTCGATGCGGGCGACGGGGATGCCGGCCTGCATGGTCATGATGACCGTCTCGACCGCCGCCTGCAGGCTGTCGAACTGGCAGACGGCGGCGCTGGTCGCCTCCGGGATGCCCTGCAGCCGCAGGCGGATCTTGGTGACCACGCCGAGCGTGCCCTCGGAGCCGATGAAGAGCCGCGTCAGGTCGTAGCCATTGGCGGCCTTGCGGGTGCGGCCCCCGGTCTGGATCACGCGGCCATCGGCCAGCACCACCTCAAGCCCCAGCGTCGCCTCGCGCATGGTGCCGTAGCGCACCGCGTTGGTGCCGGAGGCGCGGGTGGCCACCATGCCGCCGAGCGAGCAATGGCTGCCCGGATCGACCGGGAAGAACAGCCCCTGGTCGCGCAGATAGTCGTTGAGCTGCTGGCGGCTGACGCCCGGCTCCACCAGGCAGTCCATGTCCTCGGCATTGACCTCCAGGATCGCCGTCATGCGGCTGAGGTCAAGGCTGATGCCGCGCCGGACGGGCACCACATGCCCCTCAAGGCTGGTGCCGGCGCCGAAGGGGGTGACGGGCACGCCGTGCGTGTTGCACAGCGCCAGCAGGCGCGAGACCTCCTCGGTGCTCTCCACGAAGGCCACGGCATCGGGCAGCACGGGCGGGTTGGCGTCCTCCCCTTTGGCATGCTGTTCGCGCACCGAGGCGTTGGTGGAGAGCCGGTCCCCCAGGAAGGCCCGTGTGGCGGCGATCACGGCGTCCACGGGGTTGGCGGTGATGGTCATGCAGTCTCCTCTCCCCGCGCGAGCGGGCAGGTCAGGCAGTGCGGGCCGCCGCCGCCCAGGGTGAACAGCGACAGCTCGGGGTCGAGCACGGTCAGCCCCTCGGCGCGCAGGGCGGCGTTGAGGGCCTTGCTGCCGCGGGCGGATACCACGCGCCCGCCACCCAGGGCGAGGATGTTGCAGCCGAGCTGCATTGCGTCCCGGTAGGGGACAGGGATGCAGCGGATGCCATGCTGCCCGAGCCACCCCAGGAAGCCCTCGTCCAGCACGTCGGTGCAGGCAACGGCGAGGCCCGGGGCTGCCATGCAGAACAGGACGTCGAGATGCAGGAAATGCTCGTCGAAGGGCTCCAGCCGCACCTCCCAGCCCTCGGTGCGCAGCCAATTGGCGAGCTGCTCCGCCCCCGCCGCGTCGGTGCGCCCGCCGGAATGGCCGATCACGGCGAGGCCGGGGCGCAGGACATGGATGTCACCCCCCTCCAGCGTGCCGGCGGAGGACATATGCCAGAAGGCGCTCTTAATCCCACCGGCCTGCGCGGCGTGGAAGTCGATCAGCGCGGCGTATTCCCCGCGCCGCTGCGGCCGTTCGAGCTGGCACAGCACCGGGCCGCGGTGGGTCACCACCACGCTGTCCCGCGTATAGACCATGTAGGGCAGGTGCGGCTCGGGCCGCAGCCGATGGACGATGGCGCCGCCTTCCTGCAGGGCCGCCACCAGTTCGGCGTGCTGGGTGGCGAGGTGCGCCGGGGCCGGAGCCTGCCGTGCCTCGGCGAGCGTGTGGCGGGCGATGGTATTGGTCGGCAGCCAGCGGTAGTGGTCGGGAGGGCAGACCAGCACCTCTTGCAGCGTCCCGGTTTCCGAGGCGACACGCCAGCGGGGCGCCGCCGGAGAGGGGGCATGGGTCGTCGCTTGGGGCATGGCGGGCACGCTACGCCCGCCCGCCAGGGGGGACCAGCGGAAAGCGGCTTGGCGGCGGCACCGGCCCCGTGCCCCGGCGGCGCTGCCGCCTCAGGCGGCGGGGGTGCGGCCGGGATAGCGGCTGAAGCGGATCCCTGGGCCGCCGTCGCGGGCGCCGTCATCCGCCAGGAAGACGATGCCGGCCTGCTCGAAGGCGGCGCGCAGCTTCTCCAGGACGGCGACCGTCACGTTGGGCACGCCATAGACCGACTCGATGCGCCGGATGCTGGCCTGACTGACGCCCGAGCGCCGGGCCAGCTCCTCCACCGGCCAGCGCAGCGCCGCCCGCGCCATCCTGACCTGACAGGCCGTCAGCAGAAGTCCTCCGGGCAGCATGTCGCCTCTCCTTCCCGGTGAGCGCCAGCCGCTCAGCCTCGTGCCAGCATTCCCCATCGGGCCGGACCTGGGAACTGGCCGGTGCGGTGCTGGGCGGCTTGGGAAGACGGAGGGTAAAGGGCGCAGGCGCGCGCCGCGTCCGGCGATCCGTCACGCGGCGGAGAAAGCGGCAATCATGCGTTCGACACGTTGACGCTTGCGCTGCACCGCGCCTAGCGTTTTCCCTCCATCCCGGAGGAAGCGAACACACGATGCCAAACAAGGTGAAGGAGGCCTGGGCGCAGGGCCGTGCCGTGGTCAATGGCTGGCTGGCCATTCCCAACGGCTACAGCGCCGAAGTCATGGCCCAGGCCGGCTTCGACAGCGTCACCGTCGACATGCAGCATGGCGTGCAGGATTATCTTTCCGCCGTGAGCTGCTTCCAGGGCATGCAGCCGCACCCGGTGACGCCGATGGTGCGGGTGCCCTGGAACGAGCCCGGCATCGTCGGCAAGGTGCTGGACGCCGGCGCGATGGGCGTGATCTGCCCGATGGTGAACACGGCGGAGCAGGCGCAGCAGCTCGTTTCGTCCTGCCGCTATCCGCCGGAGGGGACGCGTTCCTTCGGCCCGATTCGCGCCGGCATCTACGGCGAGGCGGGTTCCTACTTCGCCACCGCGAATAAGGACGTCGCGGTGATTCCGATGATCGAGACCCAGCAGGCGCTCGACAATCTCGAGGCCATCCTCGACGTGCCGGGCATCGACGGCGTCTATATCGGCCCCTCCGATCTCGGCCTGTCGCTTGGCATGGTGCCGAAGCTGGACCGCGAGGAGCCGGAGATCCTGAAGATCTACGAGCGCGTGCTGAAGGAATGCGGCAAGCGCAATATCGCCGCCGGCCTGCACAACGGCACGGCCGCCTATGCCAAGCGGATGATCGGCATGGGCTTCAAGCTGGTCACCATCGGCAATGACAGCGGCCTGCTGCTGCAGGCGGCGCGCGTCGCGGTGGCGGCGGCGAAGGGCGAGGAGCGCACCGAACAGGCGGCGCGCCACAGCCAGGCGGGCGGTCAGCGCGAGCCCGGCGAACTGCGGAAGTAAGAGACGAGGCGTGGGGGAAGGTCCTTCCCCCACGCGCCTGCCGGCGCCGCGTCAGGCGGCGGCGCGCCGCGCGCCTTCCGGCAGCCTGGCGATCAGCGCCTTCAGCATCTCCATCTCGCCCGCATCCAGGTCGGTCAGCGGCGGGCGCACCGGGCCGGCCGGGCGGCCGACGGCGGCGCAGCCCGCCTTCACGATGGAGACGGCATAGCCCTTCCTGCGGTTGCGGATGGCGATATAGGGCAGCACGAAGTCACGCAGGCCCTGGAACACCGCCTCGTGGTCACGCCGCCGTACCGCTGCGTAGAATGCCTTCGCGAACTCTGGGACGAAGTTGAAGATGGCGGAGGAATAGGTCGTTACGCCCATCTCCAGATAGGGGAGGGCGAAGGTTTCCGCCGTCGGCAGCCCGCCGACATAGGTGAGGCGGTCGCCGAGCCTGGCATAGATGCGCGTCATTAGCTCGATGTCGCCGACGCCGTCCTTGAAGCCGACGAGGTTCGGGCAGCGCTCGCAGAGCCGCGCCAGCGTGTCCTCGTTCAGGATGGCATTGTCGCGGTTGTAGACGATGACGCCGAGCTTCGTGCTCTTGCACACCGCCTCGATATGCGCGGCGAGGCCGGCCTGCTCCGCGTTCACCAGGTAACTCGGCAGCAGCAGAAGCCCGTCCGCGCCCGCCGCCTCGGCCGATTGCGCCAGCTCCTTCGCGATGGCCGTGGCCATGCCGCAGGGGGCGATCACCGGCACGGCGCCCTTCACCTCGGCCACCGCGGCCTTCACGACGCTGGCGACCTCGGCGGGGGAGAGATTGAAGAACTCGCCCGTGCCGCCGGCGGCGAAAAGTCCGGCCGGCTTGTGGCTCAGCATCCAGCCGACATGCGCGCGGTAGGGCGCCTCGTCGAAGGAAAGGTCGGGGCGGAAATGGGTGACGGGGAAGGAGAGCAGACCGCTGCCGATCTGCTGCGCCATCTCGGCGGGACTCATCTGGGACATGTGCGGTTCCTTGGTACAGAAGAATGACATCATGTCATCATACATCTTAACCGAGGGCAAGATCCATGGGCTGCAGGCCGGAGGGCGCCACCGGACAGTCGCGGCCTCAGCGCTTGGCCAGCAGGCCCCGCACCACCGCGCCCTCGCCGAAACGGGCGCGCAGCTTCTCCATCGCCTCCCAGCGGGCGGCGCGGCGCGGCGCCTCGGCATCCACCAGGTCCCCTAGATCGGCGCCCGCGCCCGGCAGCAGCGGCTGCGCGCCGATGCCGATCAGTCGGAAGGCGGTGCCGTCTGCCTCCCGCGCCAGCAGCGGCCGGGCGGCGGCGAAGAGCGTATCCGGCAGGCGGCTCGGCGCGGCCAGCCGGGCATGGCGGGTGCGCAGCGCGAAGCCCGCCGTCTTCAGCTTCAGCACCACCCCGCCGGCGGCGAAGCCCTTCTCCTTCAGCCGCCGAGCGAGCTTCTCGCAGAGCCGCCAGAGCGGCGCCTCCAGCTCCGCCACGCTCCGCAGATCCGTCTCGAAGGTGGTCTCGGTGCTGATCGACTTGGTCTCACGGTTCGGGTTCACCGGCCGGCTGTCCTCGCCGCGGGCGCGGGCGGCGAGCGCCGGGCCCTCCTCGCCGAGGCGCGTCGCCGCCTCACGCGGGGAAAGCGTCTGGAGCTGCCCCAGCGTGACGAAGCCCAGCCCGTTCAGCTTGCGCGCCAGCACCGGCCCCACCCCTGGCAGCACCGAGACCGGCTCCTCCGCCAGCAGGGCGGCCGCCTCGGCGGCGCCGATCACCGCGAAGCCGCGCGGCTTGTCCCGCTCCACCGCCAGCTTGGCCAGTAGCCGGTTCGGCGCCAGCCCGATGGAGACGGTGACTCCCACCTCGCGCTCCACCCGCAGCGCGAAGCGCGCCAGCACGGCGGCGGGCGGCGCCTTGTGCAGCGCCGCCGTGCCGGAGAGGTCCAGCACCGCCTCGTCGATCGAGAGCGGCTGCACCAGCGGCGTCAGGTCCTCCATCAGCGCCCGGATGGCGCGGCTGGCGGCGGCGTATTTCGCCATGACCGGCTTGATGACCACGGCATCGGGGCAAAGCGCCAGGGCCTTGAACATCGGCATGGCCGAGCGCACCCCGCGGATGCGCGCCAGATAGCAGCAGGCGGCCACTACCCCGCGCTTGCCGCCGCCGACGATCACCGGCCGCGCGCGCAGCTCCGGCCGGTCGCGCTTCTCGACGCTGGCGAAGAAGGCATCGCAATCGACATGGGCGATGGAAAGCTTGGCCAGCTCCGCATGCCGCACGACACGGCGGCCGCTGCAGGCCGGGCAGATGGCCTCGGCCTGGAACAGATGCAGGCAGTCGCGGCAGAGGGCGGGCATGGCGGCATTCTAAAGGGGCGAAAGGTCGGGGGAAGGAATTCCCCCGAACCCCCTTCTTTTTTTACCCGTTCAGCGCCGGTCCCACAGGCGCGCGGCCCCGAAGACGCCGGAGGAGTCGCCATGCTGCGCCCGCACCAGCCGCACCTCCGCCACATCACCGAAGACATGGCGCGCCATGCGGCGGGGCACCTCGGCATAGAGGTATTCCAGGTTGGACAGGCCGCCACCCAGCACGATGGCATCCGGGTCGATCAGGTTGGTGACGGCGGCCAGCGCCCGTGCCAGCCGGTCGGCATAGCGCTCCAGCGCCATCCGGGCCGCTTCGTCGCCGGCGGCGGCATCGGCGATGCCGCTCGCGTCGCGATGGCCCGCGCCCTTCCAGTCGGCGGCCAGGGCGGGGCCGCAGAGCCAAGTCTCCAGGCAGCCGCGCAGGCCGCACCAGCAGCGCGGGCCGGGGTATTCCTCCGGCCGGGCCCAGGGCAGGGGGGTGTGACCCCATTCGCCGCCGACGCGGTTGCGCCCCTCGATCAGCCGCCCGTCCACCACCACGCCGCCACCCACCCCGGTGCCCAGGATCACCGCGAAGACCACCCCATGCCCCGCTCCGGCGCCATCCGCCGCCTCGCTCAGCGCCAGGCAGTTAGCGTCGTTGGACAGCCGCACCGGGCGGCCGAGCCGCGCTTCCAGGTCGCGGTCCAGCGGACGGCCGTTCAGGCACTGGGTGTTGGCGTTGCGCACCAGCCCGGTGGCGGGGCTCAGGCTGCCGGGAATGCCGAGGCCGACCGTGGCGCCCGATGCGCCGAGAGCGGCCTCGGCTCCGGCCACTAGCTCGGCGATCAGGCGGAGAATGCCATCATAGTCGCCGGGTGTGGCGGCGCGCCGGCGCAGGCGCACGGTGCCCGCTTCGTCGAGCGCGACGATCTCCGTCTTGGTGCCACCCAGGTCGATGCCGATGCGGAAGGTCATGGCAGGGCAGCATAGGTGGCAGCCCGACAGGGGCAAGATGCACAGGCCGTGCTGAGCGGCAGCATGCCCGGGCTGAAACTGCCATGCTTATTTCGGTGTTACGCCGGAACAAAAAGCGCGGGAGGAGTCTGCAAATGAGGCGTGTCAGCATCGGCATGGCGGGTTTGGCCCTCACCGGATTGCTCGCCGCCCCGCCGGCGATGGCGCAACCGGCGCCGGGCCTGAGCTACGTGCAGCCGCTGAGCCCGGCGGCGCTGACTCAGGTCCAGGAACATCTGCGGCAGGCCGGAGCCTATGCTGGGCGGGCTGATGGCGTCTGGGGCCCGGACAGCCAGTCCGCCCTGGAGCGTTTCCAGCAGCGCAACGGCCTGCAGGTCACCGGCACCCTGAACCAGGCCACGGCCGCCACGCTCGGCCTCAATCCCGGCGAGTTGCTGGGCGGCGCCTCAGCTAGCGCTGCCCAGGAGGCCGGGACAGGCCCGCTCAGCCGCGCGGCGGTACGCAACCTGCAAGCCCGGCTGCGCGCGCTGGGCTTCTATCGCGGCGCAGTGGACGGGATCTGGGGGGCCGGCACTCAGGCCGCGATCGAGCGTTTTCAGCAGGGGCGCGGCTTGCAGACGACCGGGCAGCTCAATCCGGCGACCGCACAGGCCATGGGACTCGACCCCAACAACCTGGAGGCCCCCGCGCGTTAGTCTCGCCCTGGCGCCGCGCGCATCGGGTCGTCATATCGACAGGGAGGGAACAGGGAGGCGGAGATGCTGGGCAGGCTTTTGGGCGCGATCACCGGCGATGCTGGGCAGGTGGAGCCGAAGGATCTCGGACCGCGCTTCCTGGAGGCGCTGCTGCCGGGAGAGGAGGTGCTGGCCGCCTTCCGCACCGTGCGCGACGGCTTCGCCCTGACCGACTGGCGCATCGTGCTGCTGGACCGGCAGGGCATCACCGGCTCCAAGACGGAGGTCGTCAGCATTCCCTACAAGGCCATCTACCGCTTTTCGGTGGAGGCCGGCGGCACGGCGGATCTCGACGAGGAGCTGAAGGTCTGGGACCGTGGCGGCGCCGAGCCGGTTGCCTTCAGCTTCCGGCGGGGCACCGGGGCCGCCATGGCGGCGCAGCGTCTGCTGGCCGAGCGGGTGAGGGGCCCGTGAGGCGGCGCTTGCGCGCCGCCCTCGGCGGTGGTGCAGTCGGCGCATGAGCGAAACCACTCTCGATGTGCAGGGGCTGACCTGTCCGCTGCCCGTGCTGAAGGCCAACAAGGTGCTGCGTGGCCTACCCCCCGGCGCGAAGCTGACCGTGCTGGCGACCGATCCCGCCAGTGTGAAGGACTTCCAGGCCTACAGCCGGGAGACCGGCCATGCCCTGGTTTCCTTCAGCGAGGCGGCGGGGCTCTACCGCTTCACGCTGCGCAAGCGCGAGGAGCCCGCCGCCGGGAAGCCGGCCAAGTGAGCCTGCTGCTGGTCTCGCACCGCGCCTGCCTCGGGCATTCCAATGGTCCAGACCATCCGGAATGCCCGGAACGGCTGCGCGCCGTGCTGACCGCGCTGGAGGCGGAGGACCTGGCCTCTCACCTGCTGCATGAGGAGGCGCCGCAGGCCAGCCTTGAGCAGCTCTGCCGTGTTCACCCGGAGGCCTATGCGCGGGGCATCCTCGAGATCCGCCCCGCGGAGGGTCGCTGGGTGCCGCTGGATGGCGACACCGGTATGGCCTCCGGCAGCGCCGAGGCCGCCCTGCGTGCTGCCGGGGCGGGGGTGGCGGCGGTGGATGCGGTCTGCCGTGGCGAGGTGCGGCGCGCCTTCTGCGCCGTGCGCCCGCCCGGCCACCATGCCGAGCCGCGTCGGCCGATGGGCTTCTGCCTCTTTGGCAATGCTGCCATCGCGGCTCGTCATGCCCAGGCGGCCCACGGAATCGAGCGCGTGGCCATTCTCGACTTCGACGTGCATCACGGCAACGGCACGCAGGCGGTGGTCGAGGGCGACCCGAGCATCCTGTTCGCCTCGACGCACCAGTCGCCCTGCTATCCCGGCACCGGCGCGGCGGAGGAGCGCGGAGTGGGCAATGTGTTCAACGCGCCGCTGCCGCCCGGCGCCGATTCCGCGGCCTTCCGCGCCGCCTGGGCCGAGCACCTGCTGCCGGCGGTGGAAGCCTTCGCCCCCGGTCTGATCGTGATTTCCGCCGGCTTCGATGCCCATGCGCGGGACCCGCTGGCGCAGTTGCGGCTGCGCGAGGCCGATTTCGAATGGATCACCGCCGAAATCTGCCGGGTCGCCGAAGGCTTCTGCGGCGGCCGGGTCGTCTCGACGCTGGAAGGCGGTTATGATCTGGACGCGCTGGCGGCTTCGGCTGCCAGCCATGTACGTGCGCTGCTGCACGCCTGACCTGCTGACTGATATCCTGCCCGAGGTTCCTGCCCCATGCCCGAGACGCCTCCCCAGACGGACGTCGCTTCCCTGTCCTTCGAAGCCGCCCTGGCGGAGCTGGATGCCATCGTGCGGAAGCTTGAGGGCGGCCAGGCCAAGCTGGAGGAGGCGATCGCCGACTACGAGCGCGGGGCTGCCCTGCGCCGCCACTGCGAGGCCAAGCTGGCCGAGGCCGAGGGCAAGGTGCAGGCGATCGTCGCCGGCCCGGCCGGCGGGCCGGAGGGCGCCACCCTGCGCGATCTCACCTGACCATGTCCGCCACCGAGGCCACTCCCCTTTCGGCCGCCCTCCGCGCGGCCGTCGCCGAGATCGAGCAGACGCTCGACACCCTCCTGCCGGCCGAGGAAGGGCCGGAGGCGCGGCTCTATGCCGCCATGCGCCACGCCGTGCTTGGCGGCGGCAAGCGGATGCGCGGCTTCCTGGTGCTGGAGGGCGCGGCGCAGTTCCGCGTCGCCCGCGCCTCGGCGCTGCGCGTTGCCGCCGCCATCGAGATGCTGCACGCCTATTCGCTGGTGCATGACGACCTGCCGGCGATGGACAATGACGACCTGCGCCGTGGCAAGCCCACGGTGCACAAGGCCTTCGACGAGGCGACCGCGATCCTGGCCGGCGACGCCCTCCAGGCGCATGCCTTCGCCGTGCTGGCGCATGAGGACACGCATTCCGACCCCGCGGTGCGGGCCGAGCTCTGCCTGCGCCTGGCCCAGGCCGCCGGCCCGCGCGGCATGTGCGGCGGCCAGATGCTCGACATGCTGGCCGAGGAAAGCACCGAGGCGCCGAGCGAGGCCTCCATCGGTCGGCTTCAGCTGCTCAAGACAGGCAAGCTGATCGAGTTCTCGGCCGAGGCGGGGGCGATCCTCGGCAAGGCGCCGGGCCCGCAGCGCCATGCGCTCTGCGCCTATGGGCGGGAGCTGGGCGCCGCCTTCCAGATCGCCGACGACATCCTGGACGCGACCGCCAGCGCGGACGAGACCGGCAAGCGCACCGGCAAGGATGCCGAGGCCGGCAAGGCCACCCTGGTCGGGCTGCTGGGGCTTGATCGCGCAAAGGTGCAGGCGGAAAGGTTGGCAGAGCAGGCCGCGGCGCATCTCGATAGTTTCGGTGAGCGCGCAGATCTGCTGCGAATGCTGGCCGCCTACACCACAGCCCGGAGGTCTTGATGGCGACTCCCTCCAACCCCGCCCCGATGCCTCCCAACCAGCCACCGGCCACGCCGCTGCTGGACCGAGTGCGCGTCCCCGCCGACCTGAAGAACTTCTCCGCCGAGCAGCTCCGCCAGATCGCCGACGAGTTGCGGGCCGAGACGATCCATGCCGTCAGCCAGACCGGGGGCCATCTCGGCGCCTCGCTCGGCGTGGTGGAGCTGACGGTCGCCATCCATGCCGTCTTCGACACGCCGAAGGACCGGCTGATCTGGGATGTCGGCCACCAGGCCTATCCCCACAAGATCCTGACCGGGCGGCGGGACCGCATCCGCACCCTGCGCCAGGGCGGTGGCCTCTCCGGCTTCACCCGCCGCAGCGAGAGCGAGTACGACCCCTTCGGCGCAGCGCATTCCTCCACCTCCATCTCGGCCGGGCTGGGCATGGCAGTGGCGCGCGACCTGAAGCGCCAGGGGGGATACCGGGATGACCGCAACGTCATCGCGGTGATCGGCGACGGCGCCATGAGCGCCGGCATGGCCTATGAGGCGATGAACAACGCGGGCGCCATGAAGTCCCGCCTGATCGTGGTGCTGAACGACAACGACATGTCGATCGCGCCACCGGTCGGCGCCATGTCGGCCTATCTGTCGCGGCTGATCTCCTCCCGTCCCTTCCTCTCGCTGCGCGAGGTCATGGCGAAGGTCGCCCGCCGATTCCCCGCGCCGCTGGAGCGCGCTGCCCGCCGGGCGGACGAGTTCGCCCGCGGCATGCTGACCGGCGGCACGCTCTTCGAGGAACTGGGCTTCTACTATGTCGGCCCGATCGATGGGCACAACATGGACCACCTGCTGCCGCTGCTGCGCAATCTGCGCGACGCGGAGGAGGGCCCGCCCGTCCTGCTGCATGTCGTGACGCGGAAGGGCAAGGGCTATGCCCCCGCCGAGGCCAGCGCCGACAAATACCACGCCGTCAGCAAGTTCAACGTGGTCACCGGCACCCAGGCCAAAGCGCCGCCGGGCCCGCCGACCTATACCAAGGTTTTCGCCCAGTCGCTGATCGCCGAGGCGGAAAAGGACGACCGCATCGTCGCCATCACCGCCGCCATGCCCTCCGGCACGGGGCTGGACGCCTTCGGCAAGCGCTTCCCCAAGCGCACCTTCGACGTGGGCATCGCCGAGCAGCACGCCGTCACCTTCGCCGCGGGTATGGCGACCGAGGGGATGAAGCCCTTCGTCGCCATCTATTCGACCTTCCTGCAGCGGGCCTATGACCAGGTGGTGCATGACGTGGCGCTGCAGAAGCTACCCGTCCGCTTCGCAATGGACCGCGCCGGGCTGGTCGGCGCCGACGGCGCCACCCATGCCGGGGCCTATGACATCGCCTATCTCGGCTGCCTGCCGGAGATGGTGCTGATGGCTTCGGCGGATGAGGTGGAGCTGGCGCATATGGTGGCCACCGCCGCCGCGCATGATGCCGGGCCGATCGCCCTGCGCTTCCCGCGCGGAGAGGGCTTCGGACTGGAGAAGGTGCCGGCGCGCGGCACGGTGCTGCCGATCGGCAAGGGCCGCGTGATCAGGGAGGGCACCAAGATCGCCCTGCTCAGCTATGGCGCCCGCCTGCAGGAATGCCTGAAGGCTGCTGAGGAGCTGGCGGCGCGCGGCCTTTCCTGCACGGTGGCCGATGCCCGCTTCGCCAAGCCGCTGGACGCCGCCCTGGTGGAGCGGCTGGCGCGCGAGCACGAGGTGCTGATCACCATCGAGGAGGGCTCGGTGGGCGGCTTCGGCGCTCTGGTGATGCAGCATCTGGCCTGGAAGGGCGCCTTCGACACCGGGCTGAAGTTCCGCCCGATGACGCTGCCGGATGCCTTCATCGACCATGACTCGCCCAAGGCGCAGTACGAGAGGGCGGGGCTGTCGGCGCACGCCATCGTGGCGACGGCGGTGGCGGCGCTGGGCAGCGCGGCGACCGTGCGGCCGGCGCGGGCCTGAAGCCGTCCCGCAACAGAGCCCGCCGGATCGCATCTGACCCGGCGGGCGGCGATACTCGCGAGAGTAAGGGCCTGGAGCGCCTTCCGGGGGCGGTTGCGCGCGGGAGGCGCCCTAGATCCGAGAGGCGAGGCCCAGGAGCGCGAGAAGGACGATCGCCAGCGTGAGGGGGCCGGCTGAACTGGCCAGGAGATACGCCAGGTATGCGAGCACCAGCAGCGCCGCGCTTCCCCATATCAAAATGGCATTCGCAAAGCCGTGCAGGAGGATGTCCCGGTCTGGCCTGAGCGGCCTGCCGGCGTCCGGCGCGTCGTTCCCGCAGATATAGTCAATGAGGTAAGGATCATTGCCGGGCTCGGTTCCGGCGGAATGGCCGCCCGGCAGATAGGCCGTATCGATATAGCCGTGCTGGGGCGGATCCTGGAAGCCGACGCGGCCGCCATCCCCCACATCGGTGGGTATGCGGAGGAAGCCGGCCACCTCGCTGAAGAAGTATGCGGCCAGTCCAACGGCATAGTCGCTCGCGGCGCGCTCGTTCCGCAGCCGCGTGAAGCGGCCGTCGTCATGGAAGCGGCGCCAGGGAAAGAGTCGGTGGACCGGGCTCTCGCACAGGGCAACACGCTGGAAGTTCGCGGCCCTGTAGGTCTTCATGAGCTGGGCGGCGAGCCAGGTTCCATTGCTATGGCCGATGAAATGCACCGGCACGACGTTTGTCGCGGCCGCCTGTGATGCGATCGCCTCATCCCGCTCGGAGGGGGCCATCACAGCGAGGGCTTCTAGGGATCGCTCGGTGAGCCGGTCGGCGAGCCAGCGCACATGCCGTCGCCGGATAGGAAAGATCATGAAGCCCAGGATCGACAGGTGGCCGTATCCGGCGTGCTCGACCCAGAGGCTTCGGTCCCGCGTTTCCAGGGCATTCTTGAGCCGCCCGGACCAGTCGGCCGTCGAGCGGATTCCGTGCGCGATCAGCACGATGGCGCTGGGTGGGCGCCTGTTGGCGAACTTGGCGGGTGTCTGATAGCCCCTTCGGCGCAGCAACTCGGCCTTATCACCGGCGAGCGCCTCGCGGAGCAGGTTCGCCCGCAAGATGCCGGCCTCCGGATCATCCGTGTCCTTGAACAGGTTCATCTCGTAGTGGCGCGTTTTCGGCACGGAAATCACTGCGAACCCGCCGATGACGCCGGCATCCAGGTTGTCGTTCTCGCTGACCAGGTCCTCCAGGCCGCCGAGCAGCTGAATGGTCAGGGGGAGCACGCCGCGCGCGCCGAGGCGCAGCCATTGCAGGCGCAGATCAACTACGAAAGGAGTGCCGCGCTCCAGCATCATGATCAGGTTGGCGACGAGCCGCGTCCGGCCGAGAAGCACCAGAGCCCGATAGGACCAGTACTCCCGCAGCTTCATGTGCTTGGGCTGTCCCTGCAGAGACCAGCCTCGGTTCATGCCGGCGATCAGGATGAGCCGGTCCAGCTTCGTCTCGTGGCTTCCACCAGGGAAGGCCCAGTCCCAACGGTACTGCGCGGCGAGGCCAGGACGCGGGAAGTCCTGAAGCTCGTCCAGCCCCCAGGCCAGCGCCTTCCGGATCAGCAATGAGCCGGCGCTGTAGCCAACGAGAACCACCTTTTCGTAAGGCTGGAGCCCGGCACGAAGATCTACCCATTTCCTGACGACGGCCGTGAGTTCGAGCGCGAGGTCATAGGGGCTCTCCCGCGTCAGCGGGCATCGGGACTGCCAGAACACCAGGACGTCGGTGGGCCCCAGGGGCAGGTCCCGACCCTGTGGCAGTTGCTGTGCCAGCTCGCCGCGAAGAAGTGCGCAAAGCGACTTGGCGCTGCCGGATCCGACCCATTCGGGAACATAGACGACCAGGCAAGGTGCGTAGGCCTGGACCTCGGGGTGGGACACATGCTTGCTCTCGCCGACGTCCAGCCATTCGTCCCGCCCCCAGAGCAGGACCTGCGGCGCCCTCCGGCCCGCCCCGCACCGGAAGAGCGATCTCGTGAATCGCCGGAGAAATGGTCTGCCGGTCGCCATGGCGGCCTTCCCCAACTGCTGCGCTGAAAGGAGGCTGTTGCCGCCTCACGAGCTTCGCCCGTTCGGCCTATCGCGGCTTCAGCGCCGCAGCGCTGAGGCGGGTGCGCTTTGCCTTCAGAACGCATCCTCGGAGTGGAGCAGCTCGGTGGGCCATCCCGAATTCACGAGGGTTCTCGTCTGGAGGACGTAGAAGGAAGCGAGGCTGCAGCCAAATGCTTCATAGCATGCACCAGAGCGCATTATCAATTCTGATTCGAAATGAAAAATCTGATGGGAGGAACTGCGCGCGCCTGCAGGCACGGAGCGGGACGAGGTACCAGGGCACAACGCGTCGATTGGTGATGGCATCCGCGTGCCGCCCTCTTGGTCAGCCGCGGCGAGCCTCACGCGCTGGGCGCCAGGCTTCGGACGATGAGAGACTCTTCCTCCGGCCCGGGTTAATGCAGGCTCTGCGGGAACAACCTGCGTGTCGCTCCTTCGGGTGAGGCATCGTCTGTCCCGCCGGATTCCGGGATTGCGAGAGATGCCCAAGCAGCGTGCGGATGTGGCCCTGGTCGAGCGGGGCCTGGTGGAGTCGCGGGCCAAGGCCCAGGCCCTGATCATGGCCGGCAAGGTCTTTTCGGAGACCAGGCGGGTGGAGAAGCCCGGCCAGCCGGTCGCCGAGGATACCCCTCTGGAAGTGAAGGGCCAGGAGCACCCCTGGGTCAGCCGCGGCGGCATGAAGCTGGCGCATGCCCTGGCGCATTTCGGCCTCTCGCCGGAGGGCCGGATCGCGGTGGATGTGGGCGCCTCGACCGGCGGCTTCACCGACGTGCTGCTGCAGCACGGGGCGGCGAAAGTCTATGCCGTGGATGTCGGGCATGGGCAGCTCGCCTGGAAGTTGCGCAGCGACCCGCGCGTGGTGGTGCTGGAGCGGACCAATGCCCGCCGCCTGGATGCCGCCCTGATCCCGGAGGCGCCCGGCATCGTGGTCTGCGATGCCAGCTTCATCGGCCTCGCCACCGTCTTGCCGGCCTCCCTGGGGCTGGCGGCGGCCGGGGCCTGGGCGGTGGCGCTGATCAAGCCGCAGTTCGAGGCCGGGCCGGAGAAGGTAGGGAAGGGGGGCGTGGTGCGCGACCCGGCGGTGCACGAGGAGGTCTGCGGGCGGGTGCGCGACTGGTGGGAGGGGCTGCCCGGATGGACGGTGCTGGGCATTGAACCCAGCCCGATCCTCGGGCCGGAGGGCAACCGGGAATTCCTGATTGCCGCCCGGCGCGAGGGTTGAGGCGTCAGGCAGGGCGCGGCACGGCCGCCGCCTTGGCGGAGCCCGCGATTTCCTGCAGCAGCGACCAGACGCGGTGCGGGTCCATCTGCACCTCGGGATCGTTCAGCAGCCGGTCAAGCTCGAGCAGCTTGGCTTCCATTTCACGCTCGGACATGGTCGGTCTCGTGTTGCAGGGATGTGGTTGAGAGAACCTTGCAACGCAGCATGACCCGAAAAGTGGCAGCAGAACGACCAAACTTCGGTGTTGATGCCAAAAAAGCTTTCACAATAGATTTATTGTTTCGCCCGAGGTCGCTCCGGCGGTCACTCGAGCGACAGAACCGCCGGCTGCAGTGCCTGGAGCTTCGCCGCCGGATGCGCCTGGTTGCGGAAGCGCAATTCGCCCTGCTCCGCCGCATCGGGCGGGGCCATGCCGAACATCTCCATCCGCGTGGTGCAGGCTGCGGCGGTGACACGCATGGCGGCGGGCGTGGTGAAGAAGCGGCGCACTGCCCCTTCCAGCTCCAGCGTCTCGCGCAGGTTGCGCCACTCGGCGCTGTCCATGTCTTCCAGAAAGACCGAGAGAATGCCGGGGCGCTCGCCGGAAAGGCGAGCCCTGGCGGCCTCATCCAGACGGCGGACCAGGGCGCCCGCCACGGCGTTCTCGCGCCCGGCGCGCGCCGCCATGACGAAGACGCTGCCGCCCGTCGGGTCGGCCGTCACCGCCAGATGCGCATGCGGGCCGAACTGGCCGCGCAGCCGCTGTGGCAGGCCCTGCCCGGCCACCTGGACGCCCGCCAGCATCAGCGGATCCAGCTTCAACACAGCCGCCGCGCTGGCGTCCTGGCGCCTGTGGCCGGCCAGCATGGCGCTGATGCGGCGCTGCAGCTCGGCGAGCTGCTCGGGGCCCTGGACGCCCTCCGGCAGCGTCATCTTCAGGAGGTAGCGGCCGGGATGCGCCGCCAGCCAGGTCTGGAGGTCGGGGTTGATGCCGTCCACCAGGGCGCACCAGTCGCCCCGGTGCATCTGGCGGCCCTCCTCGGCGGAAAGGGTCTCGCAGGCCAGCTCCGCCTGCACGCCATCCCGTTCCAGCAGCAGGTCATAGGGCGCATTCTCGGTGAGGCCGCTGAAGTGGACCTGGAAGCCGCGCGCCCGCTGCCGTGATGCCTCGCGCAGCAGATGGAAGACCGGGATCAGGGTGGATTCGCCGGTCAGGCCCTGCAGCAGGCTGCCCCGCAGCCGCTCGCGCGGGCCCGGGGGGAGGGTGTCGGCCAGCGCCACCGCCTCCTGTGCCAGGGCCAGGACCAGGCGCTCGACGCGGCCGGGCCGCAGGTTCTGCCGGCCACTGGCCAGCCGGGTGAGGAGCAGTTCCAGCGCGTGCCGCTGCTGGGTCGCGCGGCCGCGCCAGGATTGCGGGGTCGCCCGCGCCGCCAGATCCGCCATGCGGCGGCGCCACGGGGCTTCTCCGGCCAGGGCCAGAAAGCCGCGACAGGCGTCACCGGTGTCATCGACAGCGCGAAGCATGGGGGATCCTCCGCCAAACGGGCCCCTCCGCTATCCGGACGCCTTTTCAAATGGTCAAGCTGGCTGGTCGGATTTTACGCAGCCGCCCGCATCACGCTCCGGTGCGCGGCAGGCGCGGCCGGGCCGGCGCATCAGGATTCTGCGCGCGGTGACGCAGCAGGTGGTCGGCCAACACGCAGGCCAGCATCGCCTCGCCCACCGGCACGGCGCGGATGCCGACGCAGGGGTCGTGCCGACCTTTGGTCAGCACCTCGACCTCGTTGCCGAAACGGTCCACCGAGCGGCGCGGCGTGAGGATGGAGGAGGTCGGCTTCACTGCGAACCGCGCCACCACCGGCTGGCCGGTGCTGATGCCGCCGAGGATGCCGCCGGCATGGTTGGAGAGGAACTCCACCGTGCCATCCGCCCCCATGCGCATCTCGTCCGCATTGCCCTCGCCGTCCAGGGTGGCGCCGGCGAAGCCCTCGCCGATCTCGACGCCCTTGACGGCATTGATGCTCATCAGCGCGGCGGCGAGATCGGCATCCAGCTTGCCGTAGAGCGGCGCGCCGAGGCCGACCGGCACGCCCTCGGCCACCAGCTCGATGACGGCGCCCAGGCTGCTGCCGGCCTTGCGGGTGGCGGCGAGCTTCTCCTCCCAGACCGGCACCGCGCCGGGGTCGGGGCAGAAGAAGGGGTTGCGCTCGACCTCGGCCCAGTCGAAGCGGGCGCGCTCGATGCCGAGCGGCCCCATGGCGACCATGGCGCCACGGATGGTGACGCCCGCGCCCAGCACCTTGCGGGCGATGGCGCCGGCGGCGACACGCACCGCCGTCTCCCGCGCGCTGGAGCGGCCGCCGCCGCGATAATCCCGCACGCCATATTTCAGATGATAGGTCAGGTCCGCATGGCCGGGGCGGAAGCGGTCCTTGATCTCGCCGTAGTCCTTGCTGCGCTGGTCCTGGTTCTCGATCAGCAGGGAGATCGGCGTGCCGGTGGTCACCCCCTCGAAGACGCCGGAGAGGATGCGGACCTGATCCGGCTCCTGCCGCTGGGTGACGAACTTCGACTGCCCCGGCCGCCGCCGGTCCAGGAAGGGCTGGATATCGGTCTCGCTCAGCGGGATGCCGGGCGGGCAGCCATCCACCACGCCGCCGATAGCCGGCCCATGGCTTTCGCCCCAGGAGGTGACGCGGAACAGATGGCCGAAGCTGTTGTGGGACATAGGGGGGCACCGGCGGCAGCGATCAGGGCCGCTGGTTATGCGGAACCCCGCCGCAAACGCCAAGGGGTTATCCCCCAGGGACTATCCATAAATGGACTATCCATAAATGGCGGGGGCCGGGGTGATACGGCTACTTCCGTGGGCACCCCGGTGGAGGGGGTTCGGGGAGGCGGCGCCTCCCCAGTCCTCAGGCGCCGGACTGCGGCGGCTTGCGGCGCCCCGCATTGGGAGAGACGTCGATCGGCCCTCCCAGGGTCGAGGCCAACTCGTTGGTATCGCCCGGCTGCACCTCGCCCGGCTGGATCGGCTGGCGGATGGTGCCGCTGGCGGTTTCCTGCTGCTCGGCATTCCCGAGGTGCGACTTGCGGATGGTGCCGCTGTCCTCCGGGTTCATCGCATCGCGGTTCTGCTTCTTGTCATCGGCCATGCTGGTTTCCTTCCAGGGCGCCGCCCGCGTCAGGACTTGGTGGAGGAATCATGCGTGTGATGCCGGTCCCGCTCGCCACCACCACCGGAGACGCGGCTCTGGCTGGTGTTGGTCGGCGAGCCGGGTGTCGGCCCTTCCGCCGTGCCGCCGCCCTTGTGGCCGGTGGGGGCGGACTTGCTGGGGTCCTGGCGGTTCTGGTGGCTGCTGCCAGGACCGCCATGGCGCTGGGTGTCGGGATTATGCTCGGGCATCCTGCCGTCTCTCCTTCCCGGAAGCGGGCTCAGCGGTCCTGCTGATAGCCCTTGTGGGTGGTATTCTGCTTGATGTCGGCGCTACGGCCCTGATGTTGCGGGATGTTGCCCTGCGGCCGGGCATGCTGCTCGGCCTTCTGGGCCGGCGATTCCGTGCTTCCGCCCGGGCCCTTGGGGCGGTTCTCGGGCGGCACGGGCGGCATATGCGCCTTGCTCATCGCTTCTGCTCCTCGATCCGTGGGATGGCGTGACGCGGCTCAGCCGGCGTTCTTCGCCGCCGCTTCCGCGCGCTCGGCACGACTGTCCTGCTCGGCCTGGCGGGCGGCCTCGGCGGCCGACTGCGGCGAGCCCTGCGTATCGCGCTGCTTTGCCGCGGCGGCATCGCCCTCCGCGCCGGCGGAGGCGGGTTCCCTGCGCGCGCCGGCGATGGGCGTCGGCCCATGTGCCGCCGGCGGCAGCGGCGGTTGCTCGTGCTGGCTCATGCACGCCTTCCCTCACGCGGCCCTGATTGGCCGCATGGGAAAGGAACGGTGGGAGAGGGGGGAGGTTGCCGCGCCGCGGTGATACCGCGGCGGGGGAAAGGACTTAGACGGTGGTGATGTCCGGCGCGTCCACGGCCTTCATGCCGACGATGTGGTAGCCGCTGTCCACATGCAGCACCTCGCCGGTGACGCCGGCACCGAGATCGGAGAGCAGGAAGACGCCGGCGCCGCCCACATCCTCGATGGTGGTGTTGCGCTTCATCGGCGAATTGTACTGGTTCCACTTCAGGATGTAGCGGAAGTCGCCGATGCCGCTGGCGGCCAGGGTCTTGATCGGGCCGGCGCTGATCGCGTTGACGCGGATGTTCTCCGCCCCGACATCGGCGGCCATGTAGCGCACAGAGGCCTCCAGCGCCGCCTTGGCCACGCCCATGACGTTGTAGTGCGGCATCACCCGCTCGGCGCCGAGATAGGAGAGGGTGAGCAGGCTGCCGCCCTCGGGCATCAGCGCCACCGCGCGGCGGCTGACCGAGGCGAAGGAGAAGCAGGAGATGTCCATCGCCTGCAGGAAGGCCTCGCGCGGCGTGTCCATGTAGCGGCCGCGCAGATACTGCTTATCGGCGAAGGCGATGGCGTGGACCAGGAAGTCCAGCCTGCCCCAGCGGCTTTTCAGCGCGGCGAAGACGGCGTCGATGCTGGCTTCGTCGGTGACGTCGCAGGGCAGCACGGCATCGCTGCCGACGCTCGCGGCCAGTGGGCGGACGCGCTTCTCCAGCGCTTCGCCCTGGTAGGTGAAGGCCAGCTCGGCGCCTTGCGCGGCGACGGCGCGGGCGATGCCCCAGGCGATCGACTTGTCATTCGCCACGCCCATGATCAGGCCGCGCTTGCCGGCCATCAGCGTTCCGGTGGCAGGGGTCGCGTGCGGGGCGTCAGCTTCCATTGTGAGGCAGGACCGTCTTCGTCAGGGTTGGCGAACTGGGGAGATCCCCCGTTGCAAGGGTCTGGCCGTGGTGGCACACCGCCTTCGCCTGGGCAAGGGGGAGCCGTATGACCGCGCCTGATGCATCCACCGATCCGTTCGCCCTGTTCCGGTCCTGGCTGACCGAGGCGGAGGGGAGCGAGCCCAACGACCCCAACGCCATGTGCCTGGCCACCACCACGCCGGACGGCTTTCCCTCCGCCCGCATGGTGCTGCTGAAGGGTCTGGATTCGCGCGGCTTCGTGTTCTTCACCAACCGCGAGAGCCGCAAGGGCGGGGAGCTGCTGGCCAATCCGCGCGCGGCGCTGCTGTTCCACTGGAAGTCGCTACGCCGGCAGGTGCGGGTGGAGGGCGCGGTGGAGGCGGTGACGGACGCGGAGGCGGACGCTTACTACGCCACCCGGCCGCGGCTTTCGCGGCTCGGCGCCTGGGCCTCGCAGCAGTCCCGCCCGCTGTCCGGCCGCACGGAGCTGGAGGCGGCACTGAACGCCGCGGAGGCGCGCTTCCCCGGCGAGGAGATCCCGCGCCCGCCCTATTGGGGCGGCTTCCGCGTGGTGCCGGCGCGTTTCGAATTCTGGCAGGACATGCCCTTCCGCCTGCATGACCGGCGCGTGTTCCACGCGCAGCCCGGCGGCAGCTGGCGCACGGAAACCCTGTTTCCGTGACCATCCCGCCGGCCCAGCGGGCGGCCGCCGCCCTGCTGGCCCGCTTGACCGGGGATGCGAGGCCGGTGGAGACGCATATCTCCGCCGTGTTCATCGGGGCCGACCGGGTGTTCAAGCTGAAGAAGGCGGTGGCGCTCGGCTTCCTCGACTTCACGCGGGTGGAGGACCGGGAACGATTCTGCCGCCGCGAACTGGCGCTGAACAGCCTGGCCGCGCCCGGCCTCTATCGCGGTGTGCATCCCCTGACGCGCGGCCCCGACGGGGTGCTGCATCTGGGCGGGGAGGGGCCGGTGGAGGATTGGGTGGTGGAGATGGCGCCGCTCCCGCCCGGCGACTTCCTCGACGCCATTGCTGCGCGCGGCGCGCTGGACCCCGCCCTGCAGGATGCGCTGGCCGATACGGTGGCGAGCCAGCACGCCGGCCTTCCGCCAGTCTCCGGATGGGATGCCAATGCCGCGCTGCGGGATGTCATCTCCGGCGCGGCCGAGGCGGCGCATGAGGCGGGCCTGCCGCCGGCGCGCAGCGATGCCTGGGCCAGGGTGGCGCTGGAGCGGCTGGAGGCGCTCGCTCCCGCCCTGGCGGCACGCGCCGCCACCGGCCATGTTCGCCGCTGCCATGGCGACCTGCATCTCGGCAACCTTGTGCTCTGGCAAGGCCGCCCCGTTCCCTTCGACGCGCTGGAATTCGATGAAACGCTGGCCACGGTGGATACCGGCTACGACCTTGCCTTCCTGCTCGCCGATCTCGACCTGAATGTCGGCCGCGCGGCGGCCAACCGGGTGCTGAACCGCTATGTGGCCCGTTGCGGCGATGCCGGGCTGGTGGTGGGGCTGCCGCTCTGGCTCTCCCTGCGCAGCCTGATCCGCGCCCATGTGCTGCAACGCGTCGGGCGGGACGGGCTGCCCTGGCTCGCCGCCGCCGAGGCGGCGCTGCGGCCGCCGCCCGCGCGGCTGGTCGCGGTGGGTGGCCTGCCCGGTAGCGGCAAGTCCTTCTGGGCGCGGCGCTGGGCGCCCGGGCTGGGCGCCGCTCCCGGCGCGCTGATCCTGCGCAGCGACGAGATCCGCAAGCGCCAGCACGGCGTGGCCCCGGAAGTCCGGCTGCCCCCCGAGGCCTATGCTCCAGCCGCCACCGCAGCCGCCTATGCCGCGCTCTGCGCCGAGGCGGAGGCCGCGCTCCGCGCCGGCCATGGCGTGATCGCCGATGCGGCCTTCCTCGACCCGGCGCAGCGCCAGGGCATCGCCGCCGTCGCGGCGCGCGCGGGGGTTCCCTTCCAGGGCTTCTGGCTGGAGGCGCCGATGCCGCTGCTGCGCGAGCGGATCGCCGCCCGCCAGGGCGACGCCTCGGATGCCGACCTCTCCGTGCTGGAGCAGGCGGCGCGGCGCGGCCCCGGGCCGCTCGGCTGGCAACGCCTGGATACCACGGTACAAATGCCGAATGAGATTTAACGAGCGGCCGCCCGGCGAGAGGCTTTAGCCTGTGGGCCGGGGCCGGCCCGCTCCGGCGAAGGGAACATCTTGGGCTTGGCCGTGTTAAGGGTCTGTCGTTCTATACTGTCGGGCGCCTGGGCTCGGGCGCCGGACCGAACAAGGGAGACCGAGCCATGGCCTACCGCCGGCTGTTGCTGCCGCTGACTGGAACTGCCGCCGGCGAGGCGGCGCTCCACACCGCCCTCATGATCGCGCGCATCTGGAACGCGCATGTGCACTGCCTGCATGTCCGGGTGGATGCCCGGGACGTGGCGCCCCTGGCCGGCGAGGGCCTCTCGGGCGCCATGATCGAGGAGATGATGGCCGCCACCGAGCGCGAGAGCGGCGAGCGCGCCGACCGCGTGCGCAGCCTGTTCGAGCGCTTCGTCCAGGGCCGCGATGTCACCATCGCCCTTTCGGCCCAGACGGCGGCGAAGGCCGAGGGCCCGACCCTCTCCTTCGAATCCATCGCCGGGCGGGAGGAGGACATCGTGGCGCAGCGGTCGCGCCTCTATGACATGGCCGTGGTGCCGCATCCGGAGGCGGGCGAGGATGTCTCCTCCTCCGACGCGCTGCACGCTGTGCTCTTCGACTCCGGCCGGCCCGTGCTGATCGCGCCCCGCGAGGTGCCGGAGACCATTGGCACCCGCGTCTGTGTCGCCTGGAACGGCACGGCGGAGAGCGCGGCGGCGGCGGCGGCGGCGCTGCCCTGGCTGCACCATGCGGATGCCGTCTGCATCCTGCACAGCGAGGACTATCAGCGGCGCGGGCCGGGCGCCGAGGGGCTGCAGGCCTATCTGCGCTGGCACAACGTCAACGCCGAGGTCGTGGCCTTCAAGCCGCAGACGCGCGAGGTGGGCGCCGGGCTGCTGGGCGCGGCGCGCGACTTCGGCGCCGACCTGCTCTGCATGGGCGCCTACAGCCATTCGCGCCTGCGCCAGCTCATCCTCGGCGGCGTGACGCGGCATGTGCTGGAGAATGCGGATATTCCCGTGCTGATGTGCCGGTGAGGGTGGGGGAGGGCGGCGGAGGCTTTGCTCAGCTTATAGCTTATCCGCCCTTCCTCCCTCTCATGTCAGCCGCCGTGCCCGGGCGGACGTAACAAGCTGTTTGCGCGCACATGCCAGCTGATCGGCAGCGTCCGCAAAGTAGGGCTGATCCGGCAGATCGGTCGGACGTTTCCCGAGGATCATGGAACGGCACCAGACGGTGATGCCTCCCACCGCCACGAGGCTCCTGGCCTCTTTGAGCTTTCGGATAATCTTCCCCCCGCTACCTCAAGAACCGCCTGTAGCTGCGCGATCCTGCGGTAACTCGTCTCTGGCCGATGCGGCACGGCCAGCACTTTCGCCTGCTTTGCTCGTTGCGCGTGCATTTTAGGCGTCAAACTCTCTTGGTACGGCTGCCCCAGCCTAGCTAAAGCTACTCCGGCAACGGCTCGCCTCTTTGCCCCGACGTACGTCCGGGCATTATGCCAGCCTGGACTTGGGATCGGAGCGGAGGGATTGGATGTCGCAGCAGATCGAGTTGGCACGCTTCGAGACGCTGGGGATTGGGCGGGAGACCAACATCCTTCCTGCGGTGACACATAGAATCCGGGGTGCGGGTGTCGACTTTCCGGCATCCTCGGACGCCCTTACGCCCCTGTCGCCAGCGGTTACCGATCTCAAGGTGCCCCGCTTTAGCGTGTTTCACTTCGACTCGGTAAAGCTGCATGGACTGCGGTTGCTGGAGGCGGAGGGTCGTTACTTCCATGACCTAAGTCTGGTTTCCGACGAGGTGATGCGGTTTCCTCCCCGCCCGGAAAGGCGGACGCCGGAGGATGTGACGCTGAGCGACGGTCGGGTCGCGTCCCATTCGGGAAGGGAACGTTCAGATGTGACCCGAGGCGTGGTGCTCTGCACTTCCGCCGAGGCCAGCAACTATGGGAGCGTGCTGTTCCGCCTGCTGCCGAAGTTGCTGCTGGGCAAGGCTGTGGCTGCCGGCCGCCCTATTTTCGTTTCTGCTCAGTCGGGCTGGATTCGGCATATCATCCAGCTTGCCGTACCAGAAGCAAAAATAATCCCTCACCAGAGCAGGCTATCGCACAGGCTCGAAGATGTACTGGTGCCGTCACTCGCTGCTCCGGCCGCTTATCTGCGGCCGGAGATTCAAGAGATGTTTGCCGAGTTCTCCGATTCACTCCCGCGCTTAAGCGGTACGCCAGAACGGATTTACCTCTCACGACGCGATCAGGCCAAATCCAAACCCCACATGCGCGTCCTGGAGAATGAGGACGAGCTTGTGGCCCGGCTTTCTGAGCTTGGCATCACAGAATATGTCCCGGAACGCTATTCATTCGAAGAGCAGGTGCGCACCATCTCGCAGGCTAAGCTGATTATCTGTCCTGGCGGTTCTGGCTTGTTCAACACTTACTTTGCGCAACGCGCTGAGCTGATCATGGATCTCGAAGCGAGTCGTGAGTGGCTCTACGCGCACCGGAACGTGCTTGCGTCTTCCGGCTGTCCTTTCACCCTGGCCCTCGGGAAGCAAATCGAGGACGCCCCCGCGCCATATGGAATACCCCACCGCAACTGGACGATTGATATTGATGCTTTTCTGAACGGATTGAAGCTTCTCGGCGTGGCGTGATCTCCCGTAAAGGCCCGGGGTCACGAGACACCGCCAAAGCATGCGTCTCGCTGTCTACGGATCCATCTTCAGGTGGATGTACTGAAGATCGCGGTTCATGCTGCCTTTTCCGTTCCGAAGATTGGTGCGTGTAAACAGCAGCACTGGACGGGCACCGTCAATCGTGTCGAAGTTCCGTGACTTGCTGTCGGGGTCAAGCAGGGAGGGGTAGTAGAGAAAATAATCCATCTGCTCCTCGCGTGGCTTCAACGGCGCAGCCATGATCCTGCGTAGTGGGGTCCAATTGAGCAGGTCATCCGACTGGGCGTAGTAGAAGCCGCGGACGGGCCGCTGGTCCTCCCGGAGCTTGTATGTCGTCGCGAGAACGGCGATCCAGGTTTTGTGCCGCGTGCTGTAGGTGAGCGAACGTACCTCCGCGTTAAAGCTTCGGGAGCCAACGGGAGCGCAGGCTGCTCCGGCATCCGCACCGTGCATGTTGACGGTGAAGGCCTGGCCGTCCCAGCCGCGCCAGGACTGCGGGTCGAAGGGGTCCTCGGCGCGGAAGAGGCAGTTGCCGGTCTTCTGCGGTCCCGCAGCCTGCACCCACATCATGGTGTAGAAGGCGCCCTGATGCTCGACGATATTGCTGACAGTGAAGGCGCCATACCGGTCCTTGGCTGCTGGCGGATAGGTCTGGGCCAGGGTCGCGATAGTCCGCTCCTGCGGCGGCAGAATTTGGAAGCTCTCGCCCATATCGGTGGAGCGCGCCGCCACGATGTTGTTCAGCCAGCACCGACCGCGCTGGCCGGCCGGGTCACAGCCCTGCCTTTGCATCACCGCCTTCAGGTCCTGGCTGAGCAGCGCCATGACGTTCCGCCCATCCCGGGTATAGACGGCCTGGATCCAGACGCGGCCCAGATCCTCGCTCCGGTGCTCGGTGCTGCGCAGGGTGGACTTGCAGACCGGCTTCAGTGTCTCGAAAGAATCGCCGACCAGCAGCCAGTTCTCCCGGTGCGCCGCCAGGAGCGCCATCTTGCCGTCCGCCCGGCGGAAGGCGCGGGCCGGGCTGTCGGGGATGAACTCGTCCTCGCAGCGGTCCGTCGCCCATCGGTACAGCGTCTGCGGCTCGCCGTCCGTGGAGATGCGGAGCTCATCCCCGGGCTGTGCCGCCGCCAGGGAGGGCGGCAGCAGAAGTGCGGCGGCGAGGAGGATCGCCTGGCCGAAATGCAGTCCGGTGCGGATCATCGTCATGGCTCGGACCTCGGGAGTCTCGGGTGGGGGAGGCCGAAGGCGCGCGTCATCCCGTCGCCTCAGGCTTCGGCGGCACGCAGTGGCGCCGCCTGGTCGTCAGTAAAGGGTTCCCAGCGCGCGTTGCGCGCCACGGCCGCCAGATAGGCCTGCAATTCGGCGGCCGAGGGCTCGCGGATCGCGGCGAAGGGCTTGCTCCAGCGGCTCCAGTAGGGGTTCCAGCTCGGGTCCACCAGCAGGGCGGCGCCCCAGCGCTCCTTCAGGCCGCGCGCCTCGAACTCCGCCCGTTCCTGCTTCTGGCGGTCGAAGTGGTCGATGCCGCGCGACTTGGATTCGAAATGGACCAGGGTGAGCTGCGGCGCATAGACGATCTCCAGCCCGAGCGCGCGCAGCCGCAGGCAGAAATCGACGTCGTTGAAGGTCACGCCGAAGCGTTGCTCGTCGAAGGGGCCAGCGCGGCCGAAATCCGCGCGGCGGCAGGCCAGGAAGGCGCCGGTGACGGCCCCCGCCAGGCGCTGCCGGTTCCAGCGGCCGCCGGGCCCCGGCGCATCCATGGGCTCGCCCACGCCTTCATGCCCCACCAGCCCCTCCACGCCGAAGACCACGCCGGCATGCTGGAGGGTGAAGTCCTCATAGACTAGGCGCGCGCCGACCGCGCCCACCGCCGGGTCCCGCAGCAGTTGCCGCAGGATGTCGTCCCAGCCCTGCGTGAGCATGCGGGTGTCGTCATTGAGGAAGAGCAGCACCTCGCCGCTGCTCGCCGCGGCCGCCCGGTTGTTGAGCTGTGACCAGTTGAAGGGCTTGTCCACCCGCAGGCGGCGCAGCTCGCCCGCCCGTTCCGCCTCGTCAAGGAGGGCGAGGGTTTCCGGCGCATCGCTGCCGTTGTCGACCACGACGATCTCCAGCCGCTCGCGCCGGGCAGCATGCTGCGCCAGGCTCGCGAGGCAGTCGCGCAGCGTGGCGCCGCCGTTCCGCGTGGGGATCACGACGGTGATGCGCGCCATCTCGGGCAGGGCAGTGCGTGGCGGCGCCAGCAGCTCCGCCAGGCCGGGCGGCGGCGCTTCCGCCGTCACAGGCAGCCCTTCCCCCTGGATGGCGGCGCTCAGCACGCGCGGCAGGTGCGCTAGCGGCCCCTGGGCCGCGAGCCGCGCCCAGGCCAGCCAGACCTGCGCCGCCGCGCCGGTGTCTGGCAGGTCCCGCAGCGCATGCTCCAGCGCTGGCCGGCGGGCGCAGAGGATATCGCCGCAGGCATTGTGCTGCGCCATCAGGTGCCGGTCATAGGCGGAGCGGAGCTCGACGCCGGGATGGCGGTCGGCCCAGAGCCCATCCGGCTGGAGGGTCTCGCTATCGGCATAGAAGCCGGTGCAGGCGGGGTGGCGCACCGCGGCATGGGCGAGCCAGGCCAGCGCCTGCGTGTCGAGCACGACACCGGCAGGCAGCAGCAGCAGGCAGTCGGCTTTCAGCGCATCCGGCGGACTTGCCTCCCGCAGTAGGGCGGCAGTGGCCTGCGGCAGGCTGCGGCCCTTGCCGAGGGGGGCGAGGTCGAAGCGGGCATCCCGTCCCGCCGCCTGGCGCACGACGGCGCATTGCGCCGCGCTGTCCGCGAGGCAGAGGGCGCGGAAGTGCCGGTGGCCCTGCTGGGCCAAGCTGGCGAGGAGTCGCCGCAGTGCGGCTGGCGAGGCGTTCTCCGCATCCAGCACCACGCCGAAGGTCATGTGGCTGGCGGGGGAGGCGGGGGGCGGGGCGATTCGGTGGCGCTGGCGGAAGCCCTCCCAATCGGTCGCGGGGAAGGCGGCGAAGCTCTCCACCTGCGGCAGCATCGCCTCGATGCGCCGGAGCATCTGCTGCGTGCGGCCCAGCTCACCGGCGAGGAAGCGCAGGGTGTCGCGCCCGTCCACGAAGACGCTGTCGAGCGGGAAGGCAGCGCCGATGGGCTCGCCCGTGCGCGCGTGATGGATGCGGAAGACATAGCCGCCGGCCGGGCGCATCCTTTCGGAGGCCGCCCAGAGGATGCGGAAGCCGCAGCGGGAGGTCTGGTCGCCACTGACCTGCAGGCGCGGGCGGCTGGCGTTGCCGAGGCCGACCGGCACGTCGTTGCAGCGGATCTCGACCTCCAGCGGTGCATCGGGCGCGTTCTGATCCAGGGCCCAGCCGGCGATGACTTCGCCCGTCACGTAGTCGATGCCGCCTGTCAGCCCGTGCGCCGAACGCTGGTGCCATTCCGGCAGTGCCGCCAGCGCATCCGTCCCAAGCAGCCCGTAGGACTGTTGCAACACAGTGCCCAGTGCGGGCCAGGATAGCAGCCGGCTGCACAGGGCCGCCGCGGTTGGCGGCGTGCCGGCAGCAGAGGGGCGCCCAAGGCGGTTCGTCAGCCAGGCATCCAGCGCCTTGCGCTGCGTCAGCGACAGGCGCTGCTGCGGCGGGTCCCGCTCCGCCACAAGCGCATGCAGCACCTGATGGCGGAACTCGTCCGAGCGTAGCAGGATGCTCAGCAGGTTGAGCAGGGGGCGGCCGACATGCGGCTGCATGACGGCCTCGTCGTCCGGCTGCCGACCCAGCACAAGCTGCCAGGCGAAGGTGACATCCTCGGCCGTGGCCTCCATGTTCTGCAGGAGGATCTCGCCCGCCTGCAGGCTGGCAAGTGCTCCCGGCAGGCCTTCCTGGACCTCGGGTCCCGCCTGCGCCAGCGCCTCACGCAGAAAGGGCAGGCCGAGGAAGCCCGCCAGCAAGGCGTCGGCCTTCTCCCATTGCGCGGTGCTGGTAAGACCAAGGCGGTCGCGCAGCCAGGCCCGGCACCGCGCCAGCGAGGCCGCATCCAGCGCCTGCGCCGCGGGAGGCTCGCCGGCCAGAAGGGGCGCTACCAACTGCTCCCGGAAGCGCGGCGAGTGGACCTCGGCCCGCAGCAGATCGAGCAGGCGCGGAGGCAAGGCTCCATCAGGCGCTGCGCTGTCGCCGTAGAGGAGCAGGCCCAGGCTGCTGGCATCCTCCGGCTCCGGGGGCATCGTCAGCAGGGACAGCGGAGTCTGCTCCGGCGCCTCGATCATCTGCTCCAGGCGTTCCTGCCGGGCGCCACTCAGCCGCGCCAGGGCAGGCGCCGCAAGCTCAAGGCGCAGGACACCGAATAGCAAGGCCGCAACGGGGCTGCAGCCTGTGCCCTGCGGGCCGGATTGCAGGTCAGGCAGGGCCAGGCGCGCTTCCGCCCAGTTGCGGGCATCCTGCACAGCCTCGGCCGTAAGGTTCACATGCGGCGGCAGGTCATCGGCGACGAGATTTTCCAGCAGAGTCCGGAACTCGTCGGAATGCAGGAAGGCGGTGACCGAATCCTCGATCGACTTCCTGAGGTTCTCCTGGATGACCACCTCGCTCTCGGGGTCGCGGCCCAGGACGGTCCGATATGCATTGAGGACGTCGACTGCGGCGACCGGAGCTTGTTCCACTGTCCCTTCGGCCATCTCTATTCCAATTCACGCTCTCCCTATCCGATGGACTCTCGCGCAGGGAAGGGCAAGAGGGTCGTCGACAAAGTCCGCATCATCCAGGAAAGCTATAACGTCACCTTTCTTTTTTGCGACAAAATCTCTTACTGCGGTCCAGGAGAGTGTCACGCAATCTTCCCAAGACATTCGCAAGGTAGAGAGACAGAATGAACTTCGCGCATTGGCCGAAAAGCGCTTGATGAGAAGCTCCTGCCAGTCGTAAAAAGCCGTCAACTTTCTGTGTGGCGCACAAAGCCCTGTATTAGGAGCTCCGTCGTGAAACGACCGTTTATTCTTGGGCTGAATAATACGATCCCCGCGGCGCCTTTCATGACTACCAAGGAGCTCCATGACCGGGTTGGGCATAACACCGGAAATCTGGCTTTTCATCACGCGATTACGCAGCAGCTGGGGGGCGATCTGAAGGCGGTGGACTGGAGCGCCACGCCGCAGCAGATCGACGCGACGGGGGATATCGCAGTGCTGCCCTGCGCCAACCAGCTCGGCTCGCACAGCAATCTCGGTGGCCTGGGCAAGAAGTTCGCCCAGATGAAGTCAAACATGGTGGCTATCGGGCTGGGCGCGCAGTCGGGCGTGGATGGCCGCCTGCCGGACGTTCCGGACGGCACACTGGACTGGCTGCGCACGATCATCGACCTCAAGGGTGGGCAGGGGCCGAACATCACACTGCGGGGTGAGTTCACCCTTTCTGTGCTCGATCGCTATGGCCTTGCGGACCATGCCGTCGTCATGGGCTGCCCGACGCTGTACATGAACCCCGATCCGGAGCTTGGGCAGAAGATCGCGGCCAATATCCGCGAGCCGAAGCGCATCGCCGTTGCCTCCGGCCACCAGCAATGGAAGCACCTCGCGCGGGTGGAGGCGTCGCTCGCCAATCTGGTGACGGCGACCAGCGGCGCCTATGTCGGGCAGAGCCCGATGGAGATGATCGCCCTGACGCGCGGCGAGGCCGATCTGCTGAGCGTGGAGGCACTTACCGCCTGCCGCGACTATGCCTGCCCAGCGATGGATCTCGAGGAGTTCGCGCGCTGGAGCAAGATCTACGGCCAGGTCTTCTTCGATATTCCGACCTGGATGGACTACTACCGGCGCTTCGACTTCGTGCTCGGCCTGCGCATCCACGGTGTGATGCTGGCGCTGCAGGCCGGCGTGCCGGCGCTGTGCATCGTGCATGACTCTCGGACACTGGAACTGTGCCAGACAATGCTGGTGCCCTACGTCATGGCAAGGGATGTCGTCTCCGGCATCTCCCGCGCGGCGCTGATGAACCTGTTCAAGTTCGACGCGGCCGCCTTCGACGCCAACCGGCAGAAGCTGTGCCGCCGCTATATCGACTTCCTCGAGGACAATCAGCTGCAGCCTGCCGCATGGCTGCAGCGCATCGCCGATGCCGCCACCGTGGCAGCTGACGCCTGAAGCCGCTGCCACGGAGAGACAAGACGATGGTCAAAGTCGCCTACCTTGCCGAGAATCTGGGCGGTTACCAGGATCCCACGATCTCCATGGCCGGTGTGATGCACCATTCCGGCCACAACGTCGGGAACTTCGCGTTCTGGAACGCCGCCCGGAAGCTGTTCGACGCCGAGACAATCTGCATTCCCTTCGGCGCCACGCGCAAGGCGCTGCCGCAGGACGTGGACTATGTCGTCATTCCGGCGGCGAACTTCCTCAATGCGACGGCGGACCTGGGCTGGCTGGCCGATCTGATCGCCGACCTCGACAAGCCCTGCATCGTGGTGGGGCTGGGTGCGCAGTCAGAGCGGGAGGAGCAGATCCCGGATCTCAAGGACGGGACGGTCCGTTTCCTGCGGGAAGCGGCAAAGCGCACGCCGTTCCTGGGCCTGCGGGGCCCGTTCAGCGAGCAGGTCTGCGCGAAGTACGAGATCGCCAATGTCAAGGTGCTCGGTTGCCCTTCGGTCTTCACCAATGGTGACCGCAAGCTGGCGGAGCGGATCGTGGCGGCCTGGGATCAGGAGATTGAAAAGGTCGCCGTGCATGCTGCCTCGATCAAAAGTCATGTCATGGCGGCCGAGCGTTATCTCTTCGGCATCCTGCGCACCGTCCCCGGCTCTTCCTATATTTTGCAGCGGCCCGTGGAACTGATGAAACTGGTTCGCGGCCTGGAGCTCTCGGAAACCGAGCAGGCCTATGTGGAGAAGGTGCGGCAGTTCCTGGCGCCTGATCTCTCCATGATCAAGTTCTCCCAGATGCTACGGCAGACGGGTATGATCCCGTATTCGGTGGATTCCTGGAGCTTCGCGCTGCAATCCTATTCCCACTCGTTGGGAACACGCATTCACGGTGCGATGCTGAGCATCGCTTCCTATCTGCCTACCATCTGCATCACGCATGATACGCGTACGCGCGAACTGTGTTCGGTGCTGAAGGTGCCAAATGTCAACTGCAACCAGGTCAAGGCGACTTCCTCGATCCGCGACATCTTTGCAGGTGTGCGGATGGATGCGGGAGTCTTCGAGGATAACCGCTCCACGCTTGCGGCTGGCTACAAGGCGCTGCTGAAGGAGGTGGGGATCGGCCCCTCCCGCTACCTTTCAAGCCGGTTCTGACGATGCAAGCAGCCGGCCTGGCGGCGATCACCGTCAGGCCACATCTGCTATGCCGAAAAGATCGCTGAAGCGATGCTGGCCGGCGGTACTTCGTTTTCAGTGTCTTGCACCGGTGCGGATTATGGCGGCTCTCCGGGATCGCAAGCTGGCTGAACCGCTCGCCAGACTTGCCATCAAGCCGACACGATTGAATGGAAACAAGGCGGCGGCCAATCATCAGGTTCGAGCGAGAAACAAGTTGTCGTGCCAGAAGGGTCCGGTTTATATGCAGGCTCCGTCGAGACATTTTGTGGGGCGTGCCATTCCGCAGCGGTCTTCGATGGATCTGCGGAATGCCCAATCTGGTTTTCAGCTGCCCGTGCATGGCGGCGTGTTTCAGTGCGGGCTGATGTGGAAAGGTGCTACGTCGTGAATGGCATCAAGCGAGAAAATTTCTACGGCCCAGGCGCGGGTTCCGGGCGGGCTGTCCTCCTGCCCTGACGGTCTGTTCTGGAAGGCGTTGACGTTTCACGGAAGGATGGCTGGTCCTTGCAAGCGCGCGAGCTGAATGTTTTGGTCACTGGCGGGGCGGGTTTCATCGGCTCTGCGCTGGTGCGCCGCCTGGTGGGGGAGG
>DATMRU010000009.1:0-178294 GCA_035565935.1 Roseomonas sp. | reverse complement strand
GGCCGGATGCGCCGGCTCGCCGCGCAGCGCGCCGGTGGTGGCGTCGAGGAAGCGCAGGCGGGAATAGCCGCCCTCGTTCACCACCACGGCCAGCAGGCTCTGGTCGGGCGAGACCTCCAGCTTCTCGACATCCGCCTCGGGCGTGTAGAGCCATTCCGGCGCGCTGCCGGGCTTCAGGAAGGCGAGGCCGAGATAATCCCGCCCGCTGTCGGTCAGCAGCCAGAAGCCGCTGCCATCCTTGCGCCAGCGCGGGTTCATGAAGCGGGCATCGCCCTGGTGCGGCGTCAGCTCGGTGCGCGGGGAGCCATCCAGCGGCACGAGGTAGAGGCTGCCCTCGAAGGTGCGGGGCGCCGCGGCCAGCACCACGGCCTGGCCGTCCGGATGCCAGGCGGGCAGCTCGTGCGGCCCTTCCACCTCGGCCACGCAGCGCGCCGCGCCAGTGGCGATCTCCATCACCCAGGCATCGGTATGGGCGGGGTCGCGGGCATTGGCGGTATAGGCGATGTGCTTTCCATCCGGGGAGATGGCGCCCCAGCCGTGGATCACCTTGGGGGCCTCGGTCAGCGCCCGGGCCTCGCCGGCGGCGGGCAGGTGATAGAGCTGCACCCGCTCGTCGCCCGCCGCGTCGCGGCCGAAGATGGCGCCGCCATCCGGCAGGCCGGCGACGAAGGCCACCGCGTCACGGTGCGTGGTGCGGGCCCGGGCTGCGCCGCCTCCGGTGGGCACCTCCCAGACCTGCGCCGAACCCTCGGCGTCATGCAGGAAATAGAGGGACCCGTTCCCGGCGAAGGCGGGGAGGGTGGCGGCAGGGGTGGAGAGCAAGCGCTCCAGCAGCACGGCGGCGTTGGTCATGATGCAATTGGTGAACCCGTTCGGCGTGCGCGCCAAGAGGGGTTGGGACATGACGCAGCCGGCATGGCTTCCGGCGTTGCGGCGCCCTATTCTCCGGCCACCATGCGCTATGTCTCGACCCGGGGCGAAGCCCCCGCACGCGATTTCGAAGGCGTCCTGCTGGCCGGCCTGGCCGAGGACGGAGGCCTTTTCCTGCCCGAGTCCTGGCCGCTGCTCTCGGCGGCCGAGTGGCGCACGCTGCGTGGGCGGCCCTATCCGGAGGTGGCGGCGCGCCTGATGGCGCCCTTCACCGAGGGCGCCCTGCGCGAGGAAACGCTGCTGGAGCTGGCGCGCGCGGCCTATGCCGGCTTCGGCCATGCGGCGACCGCCCCGCTGGTGCAGGTGGAACCCCGCCTGTTCTCGCTGGAACTGTTCCATGGTCCGACGCTCGCCTTCAAGGACATGGCGATGCAGATGCTCGGCCGGCTCTTCGACCATGTGCTGGCGGAGCGCGGCGAGCGCGTGACCATCGTCGGTGCCACCTCGGGCGACACCGGTTCCGCCGCCATCGAGGCCTTCCGCGACCGCGCCGCCATCGATGTGGCCATTCTGCATCCCGAGGGCCGCACCTCCGAGGTGCAGCGGCGGCAAATGACCACGGTGCTCGCGCCCAATATCCGCAACGTCGCCATCCAGGGCAGCTTCGACGACTGCCAGGATCTGGTGAAGGCGATGTTCAATGACGCACCTTTCCGCCAGGAGATGCATCTCTCGGCGGTGAACTCGATCAACTGGGCGCGCATCGCCGCGCAGGTGCCCTATTATGCCTATGCCGCCCTGGCATTGGGCGCGCCGGACCGCCCCGTGGCCGTCTCCGTGCCCACTGGCAATTTCGGCAATGTGCTGGCGGCCTGGGTGGCGCGCCGCATGGGCCTGCCGATCGAGCGGCTGATCATCGGCGCCAACCGCAACGACATCCTGGCCCGCTTCCTCGCCGCCAACGATATGCGCGTGCAGGCGGTGGAGCCCTCGCTATCGCCCAGCATGGACATCCAGGTTTCCTCGAATTTTGAGCGGTTGCTCTTCGAACTGCTCGGGCGCAACCCGGCGGCCACGACGGAGATCATGCGCCGCTTCCGTGCCGAGGGTCACATGCCGGTGCCCGATGCTGCCTGGAGGAAGGCGACGACGCTGTTCCACGGCTTCACCCTGAACGACGAAGGCACGCTGGAGGAAATTCGCCGCCTCTGGCGGGAAAGCGCCTATCTGGCCGATCCGCACACCGCCATCGGCTTTGCCGCGGCGCGCGCGCATCTGCCGGAGGATGCAGGTATTCCGGTGATCGTCGCCGCCACCGCGCACCCGGCCAAGTTCCCGGATGCGGTGGAGCGCGCCACCGGCTTCCGCCCGCCCCTGCCGGAGCGGCTGGCCGATCTCTACACACGGGAGGAGCGCTTCAGCGTGCTGCCGGCGGAGCTGGGTGCGGTGGAAGATGCCGTCCGGCAACACGCCCGACGCAATACAGCGGATGATCTCCCAATGAGTGGGCGCTGAAACGGACAGAAAAAAGATGGGGGTTCGGGGGAATTCCTTCCCCCGATCTTTTTGGGCCTGAGCGTTAGCCCGGATTGCTGGGAACGCTCAGCGGCACGACCTCCACCATCGCCACACCCTCCTCCATCATGCCCAGCTTGCGTGCCGTGCTCGGGCTGACGTCGATGATGCGGCCGCGCTTGAAGGGGCCGCGGTCCTGGATGGTGACGACAGCGGTGCGGCCATTTTCCAGGTTCTTCACCTGCGCGCGGGTGCCGAGCGGCAGGGTCCGGCTGGCGGCGGCGTTGGAGTTGCGGTTGAACCGCTTGCCATTGGCCATGCGCCTGCCGTGGAACTGGCCCGAATAGTAGGAGGCGCGGCCGCGGCGTGCCTGATGGTGCTGCGCATGCGCGGACTGGTGCTTGGCGGCCGTCTCACGCTGTGGCTCGCGCGCCTCTGCGGAGGGAAGCGCGGTGCCCAGACCGAGGGCGACGACAAGGGCTGCCAGTTTGAGACCTCGCATGGTGAACGGCCTTTCTCTGCTGGTTCATTCTGCGGTCCCGGAGGCGCCGGAGCGTCCGGGGGGAGCCTGCCGCCCGGGGTGGGGGGAGGGCGGTGGCTCGTTCCTGATAGCCAACGCAAGCTGGTGTCAGCGGGATGCGCTTTCAACGCGTCTCAAGATTTGGCCTGAAGCCTTTGATCCATAAGCGGGAAGATCACCGGCCCTGCGCTACCTGAGGACAGGAATTCCCCCTGCCCCGCCCTATTTGCCGCCAGAGCTCAGTGGCTTCACCTCGACCTTCGCGGTGCCGTCCTCCACCATGTCGAGGCGCTTGGCCGTCTGCTTGCTGACGTCGATGACGCGCCCTGCGACATGCGGGCCGCGATCCTCGATGGTGACGACAGCGGTGCGGCCGTTCTCCAGGTTTTTCACCTGCGCCTTGCTGCCCAGCGGCAGCGTCTTGCTGGCAGCGGAATCCGAGCTCTGGCTGAAGGTCTCGCCATTGGCCATGCTCCGCCCCTCGAAATGGTCGGCGTAGAAGGAAGCCTCGCCTTTCTGCACGCCCGTGTTCTTGCTCTCCGGGGCCACAGGCCCAGCCTGCTGCGCCGGTGGGGCGGAGGGGGCGCAGCCCGCCGCAGCGAGCAGCAGCAGGCCGGAAAGGGGGGCGACGAAGCGCGTTCCCAGGGCGGGGAGAGACGGCGCGTGAGGGCGTGCGGTTGGCATCGGGGATTACCTCCGGTTGTGATAAGCAATTGGTTTTGAACATTAAAATCGCCGCCTTAGCGGCTTGGCGGCGGACAAACGTGCCGGGACTGTTCCGGTTTCCGCTCCCCACGCGGTGAGGCCGGGGTCGTATCCCCGTCATTCCCGCATTACATTCGGTACGACCACGACAGCGCGCCCGCGGAACTGCCTCTCCGGCGGGCCGACCACAGGAAATGGACCCCCTATGTCTGATGCGGTGCGGCTAACGCGCCTTCCGAACGGCCTGACGATCGTTTCCGAGACCATGCCCCGCGTGGAGACGGTTTCCATCGGGGCCTATGTCCATGCCGGCACCCGGGACGAGACGGTGGCCGAGAACGGCGCCTCGCACTTCCTCGAGCACATGGCCTTCAAGGGTACGGAGCGGCGCGACGCCGCTGCCATCGCCCGTGAGATCGAGAATGTTGGCGGGCACCTGAACGCCTACACGGCGCGCGAGCAGACCGCCTATTACGCCAAGGTGCTGAAGGAGGACATGCCGCTGGCCGCCGACATCCTCGGCGACATCCTGACGCATTCCACCTTCGTCCCCGAGGAGCTGGAGCGCGAGCGCGGCGTCATCCTGCAGGAGATCGGCCAGGCGAACGACACGCCGGACGACATCATCTTCGACCACTTCCAGGCCACCGCCTTCCCTGATCAGCCCATGGGCCGCCCGACGCTCGGCACCGAGGCGAGCATCGGCGGCATGGGTCGCGAGGTGCTGACCGGCTACATGCGGCGCCACTACGGGCCAAGCCGCATGGTGGTGGCCGCCGCCGGCGCGCTGGAGCACGACAATCTCGTCGGCCTCGTGAAGCGCCATTTCGCCGACCTGCCGACGGTCACCCAGACCCCGGGCGAGGCCGCCCGCTACGGCGGCGGCGAGTTCCGCGAGGAGCGTGACCTCGACCAGGTGCATGTGGTGCTGGGCTTCGAGGGCCCGGCGGTGGCGACGCCGATGCACTACCCGGCGATGCTGCTCTCCACCCTGCTCGGCGGCGGCATGTCCTCCCGCCTGTTCCAGGAGATCCGCGAGCGGCGCGGGCTGGTCTATTCGATCTATTCCTTCGCCCAGCCCTTCCGCGACGGCGGGCTCTTCGCCCTCTATGCCGGCACCGGCGAGCAGCAGGCGGCCGAGCTGGTGCCCGTGGCGCTGGAGGAACTGCGCCGCGTGCAGCACGACGTGACGGAGGACGAGCTGAACCGCGCCAAGGCGCAGCTCCGCGCCTCGGTGCTGATGTCCCTCGAATCCACCGGCAGCCGCTGCGAGCAGCTCGCCCGGCAGATCCAGGTGCATGGCCGCGTCATCCCCGTCGAGGAGACCAAGGCGAAGATCGCCGCGGTGACGGTGGAGCAGGTGCAGCAGGCGGCGGCGCAGATCTTCCGCTCGCGTCCCACGCTCGCCGCGCTTGGCCCGGCCGGCAAGGTGCCTTCCCTGCCCACCATCGCGGAGAAGCTCGCGGCATGAACCGTCTGGAGCGTCTGGAATCCCTGGTCGCAGCCGCCCGCGCGGCTGGCGCCGACGCGGCGGATGCATTGCTCGCCAGCGGCACCGCGCTTTCGGTGCAGCGGCGGCTTGGCAAGGTGGAGCATCTGGAACGCTCCGAGGGGATGGACCTCGGCCTGCGCGTCTTCGTGGGCCAGCGGCAGGCGATCGTCTCCACCACCGACCCGGACCCGCAGGGCTTCGCCGCCCTGGCGGAGCGGGCCGTTGCCATGGCGCGCGCCGTGCCGGAGGACCGCTTCGGCGGCCTCGGCGAGTACCATCCCTTCCAGCCGCCGCAGGGCCTGGAGTTGGAGGATGGCGCAGAGCCGGATGCCGAGGCCCTGATCGCCCGCGCCGCTGCCGCCGAGGAAGCCGCCCTGGCCGTGCCCGGCGTGACCAATAGCGAGGGCGCCGAGGCCGGCTTTTCCCGCACTGCCATCGCGCTGGTCGCCTCCAACGGCTTCGCCGGGGAATACGCCCGCAGCGGCCATTCCATCTCCGTCACCGCCCTGGCGGGCAGCGGCACAGGCATGGAGCGGGATTACGACTACAGCAGCGCCGTCCATCTGGCTGATCTGGAGGATGCGGCGGGGCTCGGCCGTTCCGCCGGCGAGCGCGCGGTGGCCCGGCTGAACCCCACCCGCCCGAAGACCGCGCGGCGCACGGTGGTCTACGACCCGCGCGTGGCCGGCTCGCTGGCCGGTCATCTGGCCGGGGCGCTGAATGGCGCCTCCGTCGCGCGCGGCACCTCCTTCCTGCGCGACCGGATGGACCAGCAGGTGCTGGCGCGCGGCCTCAGCCTGCGCGACGACCCGCTGCGCCGCCGTGGCCTGCGCTCCCGTCCCTTCGATGGCGAAGGCATGCCCGGCCAGCCGCTCGCCCTGGTCGAGGACGGCATCCTGCGCCACTGGGTGCTGGACTGGCGCAGCGCGCGGCAACTCGGCCTCGCCTCGAATGGGCATGGCAGCCGAGGCATTTCCTCGCCGCCTTCGCCCGCCACGACCAATCTCTGGATCGAGGGCGGCACTGTTTCTCCCGCCGCGCTGATGGCCGACATCGCCGAGGGCATCTACGTCACGGAAATGATCGGTTCCGGTGTCAACGGCGTCACGGGCGACTATAGCCGCGGTGCCGCCGGCTTCATGATCCGCAACGGGGCGCTGGCCGAGCCCGTCAGCGGTATCACCATCGCCGGCAACCTGAAGGACATGTTCCTGAACATGGCCGCCGCCGATGACCTGCGCTTCCGCCGTGGCACCGACGCGCCGACGCTGCGGGTCGAAGGCATGACGGTGGCGGGGGCCTGAAGAAAAGGAAGGCCGAGGGGAAGGAATTCCCCCGGCCCCCCATTCTTTTTCTGCCAGTTGGCCCTTACGCCGCCCGCACCTGCGCGATGAAGCTGCGCACCTCGCTGCTGAGCTGCTCCGACTGGCGCGACAACTCGCCCGAGGCGGTCAGCACCTCACCGGCCGCCGCGCCGGTATTGCCGGCGCCCTCGCTCACCGCCGCGATGTTCTCCGTCACCGCGCCCGTCGCCTGGGCCGTCTCCGCCACCGTGCGGGCGATCTCGGCCGTGGCCGCACCCTGCTGCTCCACGGCGGAGGCGATGGTGACGGTGATGCTGCTCACCGCATCGATCGTGCTGGTGATCGCCTGGATATCGCTCACCGCCTGCTGCGTCGCCGCCTGGATCTGCGTGATCTGGCTGCGGATGTCATCCGTCGCCTTGGCCGTCTGCGCGGCCAGGCTCTTCACCTCGGAGGCGACCACGGCGAAGCCCTTGCCGGCCTCTCCCGCTCGCGCCGCCTCGATGGTGGCGTTCAGCGCCAGCAGGTTGGTCTGCCCGGCGATGTCGTTGATGAGCCCGACCACCTCGCCGATGCGCGTGGCGCTTTCGGCCAGCGCCCGCACGGTGGCGTCCGTGCGCTGGGCATCCTGCACGGCGCGCGCCGTCACGCCGGTCGCTTCCGCAACCTGACGGCTGATCTCGCCAATCGAGGCAGTCAGCTCCTCGGCCGCGGTGGCCACGGTCTGGACGCCGCCACCCGCCTGCCGCGCGGCGGAAAGCACCGCATCCGACTGCTTGCCCGTCTGGCTGGCGATGCCGGACATGGAGCGGGCCGTGGACTCTAGCTCGGTGGAGGCGGCGGCGAGCATGCCCACCATATCCCCCACCTTCCGCTCGAACTGCCCAACCAGCTCGGCCAGCCGCGTGGCGCGCTGCTCCTTGGCAGCGCGTTCGGCCTCCTGCGCCGCCGCCAGGGCATCAGCCTGCTGCAGCCCGGCGCGACAGTCTTCCAGTGCTCGGGCCATGACGCCGATCTCGTCCTGGCGGTCGCGGCCGGTCAACTCGAAGACATAATCCCGACGCGCCACGCGGCGCAGGCTCTCCGACAGGCGCAGGACGTTGCGGGCAATGTCCCGGTCCAGCCAGAGGGCCGCGCCCAGCCCCGCCAGCAGCGCCAGGACGACGGAAATGCCGATGCCCGTCAGGGCCTGGCCATAGGCGGCATCGGCCTCCTGGCCGGCGGCGGCGACGCCGCGCTCGTTCAGCCGGATCATCTCCTCCAGCGTGGCGAAGACCTTGCGGATAGCCTCCGCCGAGGTGGTGTTGAAGGCCTGCAACGAGGCCGCATCGCCGGCGGCGAGCAGCGGCGCGGTGTGCTCTGTGTAGGCGCGGTACTCGGCCTGGAAGCGGTCGAAGAGCTGGCGTTCCTCGGGCGAGGAGACCCGCGGCGCGTGGGCCGCAATCTGCCGGGAAACCTCCTGCCCCATGGCCTTCAGTTCGGTCTCGATCTTGCGCCGCCCCTCGGGACTGTCGGTGGCGATCAGCCGTGCGGCGCGCGTGCGCTCGCGCGAGGTCAGCAACTGCAGCCCACCCAGCCCCTTGACCGAGGGCATCCAGTTCTCGCGCACGTCCAGCATGCTGGCGTTGATCTGCCGGAGCTGCATCGCCCCATAGACGCCGTTGGCAACCGAAAGGAGCAGCAGAACGCCGAAGGCGGTCAGCATCTTGCTGCGGATACTCAGGCGGTTCAGGAAAGCCCTCATGGCCCCGCTCCCTGTCAGGAAAGCGGCATGGACACCCGGGGAGTCTTTCCGGCCGGTTAGGGCGGAGCCACGGTCTCAGAATATCACGAAAACGTGATAATTCCTGATATCAGGTTGTCGCACCACCTTCCGCAAAGGCGGCGAACTCGCGCGCCACCCGCTCATAGATCGGCCGCCGGAAGGCAACCACGATGCGCGGCACATCCGCCAGCCGCTCCCAGCGCCATGCGTTGAACTCCTGATGCGCGTCGAGGTCGAGCCTGATATCGGCATCCGCGCCCAGGAAGCGTAGGGCAAACCACTTCTGCATCTGGCCGCGGTACTTCCCGCCCAGCGCCTTGCCCACCAGCTCCGTCGGCAGGTCGTAGTGCAGCCAGTCCGGCACTTCGCCGATGATCTCGGCGCGATCGGTGCCGATCTCCTCGCGCAACTCGCGCAGCACGGCGCGGCGCGGCTCCTCGCCCTCGTCCAGCCCGCCCTGCGGAAACTGCCAGGCATCCACGGCGACATCGGCGCGGCGGGCGATCAGCACGCGCCCGTCGCGGTTGAACAGCACGGCGCCGACATTGCGGCGATAGGGAAGCTCAGCCATGGCTCATCTCTCGGGGGCGGAAGCGGGGTCATCCTGCGGTGGGTGCACCACCGCGCTCAGGGGGGCCAGCACGAGGCCGCGCTGCGGCAGGCCATCCGCCCAGGCGATGATGCGGTCTACCAGCAGCGGCGCCGGCTCGCCGGCCAGGCCGATGGCGCTGCCCCGCTCCCGCGCGAGCTGCTCCAGGACCTCTAGGCGGTGCTCCACCTCACCGCGGGTCAGCGGCTCGTCCAGGATGAGGTCCGCGGTGGCGCCCCAGGCAACGGCTGGACGGGGGGCATGCGGGCGCGGATCCAGGTAGAAGAGGCCGCGCCGGCGCAGTTCTTCCTGCAAAGCGGTCAGCTGTACCGCATCGGCGGCGAAGCGCTCGCCGCGCTCCCCGCCCAACGCGCCGAGGGTGCCTGCATAGCCGGCAAAGCGGCCCAAGGCGCGATAGAGCCGGTCGCGGTTCTGCATCCATGTCAGGCCGGGGCTCAACAGCGCATCCGCCGGTTCGGAGCCGGCGGATTCCAGCGGCAGCGCCATGACCACCTCTATGCCGCGCCGCCGGGCCTGCTCCAGCAATAGGTCCGGACGTGCCACCAGCGGATTGAAGCCGAGGGTGACGGCCGGCGGCAGGCGACGGATGGCCTCTTCCGAGCGAGTGGTCGAGACGCCCAGCCCGCCCAGCACCAGCGCGATGCGCGGGCGGCTGTCCGCCGTGTCGAAGGGCCGTGCATAGACCTGCCGCGGCTGCCGCCCATCCGGCGCGATGCGCGGCAGCGGGCCGAAGGGAGAGAGTTCCTGGAGGGCCGGATCGGGCGGCGGGATGGATGTTGCGCTGTCCGGCTCGGCGGCCAGGGCGGGCAGGGGTGGCGGCGGCGGGGCTTCGGGCGGGGCCGCCGGAGCGGCCGGCTCCGGGGCCGGCGCGAGTGGCGCCACCATCAGCCCGGGATCGGGGGAAGGGGCCGGCACCGCCAGCGCTTCACGCTGGGCGGGAGCGGCTTTCTCCTCCGGCGGTGGGGGCGCGGCCGGCACCGAGGCGGGCGCCGCTTCGCCCAGCGCTACGGCCGGCGGCCCGGGCGGACCGAGATGATCCAGCACCAGCACGGTGCCCAGGCTGCCCGCCAGCACCAGCGCCCAGAAGGCGCCGAGTGCTTGCCAGGCGCGGCGCGCGCGCCGCTCGCCCGTCATCGCCGCCCTCAGACGCCGCTTCGGTCAGCCGGCGCTCAGCGGGCCGCCCGACGCTGCTGCGGCGCGGCCGCGGCCCAGGCGCGCAGCAGCGTGGCTGCCTGCTGGAGCTGGAAATCCGTCTCCGGCTTGGTCGGGTCGAAGGAGGGCGCCCCTTCGGGCGGCAGGCGCGAGATCTTGTCGGTTACGCCCGGCGGCAGGTTCACCGGCGGCAGAGGCGCCACCTCGTGGGTGCCGTTGTCGTTGCGCAGCGCCTTGCGCAGGTCCGCCTCGCGGTCCCGCAGCGGCGCCTTGTCCTCCTCACGGCTGGCCAGCACCTCGATGTCCGGCGTGATGCCGAGGCCCTGGATCGATCGGCCGGAGGGCGTGTAGTAGCGGGCCGTGGTCAGCCGGATGGCGCCATTGCCGGGAATCGGCATGACGGTCTGCACGCTGCCCTTGCCGAAGGACCGGGTGCCCAGCACCACGGCGCGCCGATGGTCCTGCAGCGCGCCGGCGACGATCTCGCTGGCCGAGGCACTGCCGCCATTGATCAGCACCACCACCCGCTCGCCATTGGTGACGTCGCCGGGCTTGGCGTTCCAGCGCTGGGAATCATCCGGGTGACGGGCGCGGGTGGAGACGATCTCGCCCTGCTCCAGGAAGTCATCGGAGACCTGCACCGCCTGGTCGAGCAGCCCACCCGGGTTATTGCGCAGGTCGAGGATCACGCCCTTCAGCGTGCCGCCCGCCTGCTTGCGCATGGTGCTGATGGCGTTGCGCAGCGCGCTCTCGGTCTGCTCGTTGAAAGAGGCGAGGCGGACATAGCCGACATCGTTCCCCTCCAGGCGGAAGCGGGCCACCTGCGGGCGGATCACGTCGCGTGTGAGGCTCAGCTCGATCGGCGTCTCGACGCCGGGGCGGCGGATGGTCAGCTTGATGCTGCTGCCGCGCTCGCCGCGCATCTGCTCCACCGCCTCCTGCAGGGTCAGGCCCTGCACGGAATTGCCGTTCAGGTGGGTGATCAGGTCGCCCGGCTTGACGCCCGCCCGCGCGGCGGGGGTGTCGTCGATCGGGCTGATCACCTTCACATAGCCGCCTTCCTGGCTGACCTCGATGCCGAGGCCGCCGAACTCGCCACGGGTCTGCACCTGCATGTCGCGGAAGGCACGGGCATTCATGTAGCTGCTGTGCGGGTCGAGCCCCTGCAGCATGCCGTTGATCGCCGCCTCGATGGCCTCGCGGTCGTTGACGGGCTCCACATAGTCGGCCCGGACGCGGGTGAAGATGTCGCCGAACAGGTCGAGCAGGCGATAAGTCTCGGCGCGGCTGCCGGACTCCTGGGCGACCGCCGAGACGATGGGCGGCATCAGCACCGGCCCGAGCACCGTGCCGGCGACGAAGGCCGCCCCGACAACGCCAGCCATGCGCATTCCAGACTTCATGCGGCGACCCTTCATTCGGTCAGCAATCCTTTCGCGGCGGTGGGACCCGCAGCTTTCCATGGCACCCTAAAGCGTTTTCCGCCAGCCGGCGCAAACTGAAACCTTTTTCGACAATCCGCCATGGTGGCGCACCCGCTTCAGCTCCTGGCCCGGAACCAGCCCTTGGGGTCCACCGGCCGGCCGTCACGGCGCAACTCGACATAGAGCGCCGCCCGGCCATTCTCTTCCCCCTCGCCCAGCTGCCCGACGGGCTCGCCGGCCAGCACGCGGGCGCCAAGCTCGGCATCCAGCCGGTCGAGGCCGGCCAGGACGAAATGGTACCCCCGGCCGCAATCCACAATCAACAGCTGGCCATAGGAACGGAAAGGGCCGGCGAAGGCGATGCTGCCGCCGCAGGGGCTGACGACCCGGGCACCGGGCGGCGCGGCATAGGTCACGCCGCGGGCCGGCCCGCCCGCGCCATCATCGCCGAAATCGCGGGCAACGCGGCCCGCCACCGGCACGGCGCGGCCGCTCGGCGCGGGAACGGCGGGGGCGACGCTGGCCTGCTGCCGCCGCGCCGCGGCCCGCTCCCGCGCCGCCTGCTCGCGCGCCTCGGTGGCCTCCGCTTCCGCGGCCCGCTCGGCGCGGAGCCGGGCCGCACGCTCGCTGGTCTCGCGCTCGGCCCGGGCCTTCGCCTCGGCTCTCGCCTTGGCCTGCGCCCGCTCCAGCCGCTCCAGCATGCCGCGCAGGTCGGTGGCGCGGGCGGCGCTGGCGGCGGCCTCCTTCGCGGCCTCCATCCGCTCCTGCTCCAGGGCGGTGCGGCGGCTATGGGCCTCGGCGAGCGCGGCCTCCACGGCGGCGGCGGCGGCGCGAACCTCGGCGCGCGCCTCTGCCAGTTCCGCGGCCTCGGCCTCCGCCTTGCGGGTGGCCTCGGCGGCGGCCGCCTGCGCCTGACGCAGCGCCTCGGCCTCGGCCGAGAGGTGCCGCATCAGGCTGCGCAGCACCAAGACGCCGCGCAGCGTGTCCTCCGGCTCGCCTGGCACGGCGAGCAGCGTTTCCGCCGGCCATTGCTGCAGGCGGCGCATCAGCGGCAGCAGCGGCGCCATCGCCTCGGCGCGACGGCCAAGATCCACCAGCGCGGCGTCGCGGATGGCGGCGGTCTCCCGGGCGCGGGCGGCGGCGGCATCGGCGGCGGCATCGGCGGCCACGGCGCGGCGGCCGGCGGCGGCGCGTTGCTCGGCCAGCGTCTCCTCGGTGCGGATGGCTTCCTGGGCAGCGCGCTCGGCGGCGGCGGCGGCTTCCTTCGCGGCGCGGGCAGCCTGCTCCGCCTCCTGCACCGAGCGGCGGGTGGGCGGCGGCGCCTCGCCCAGCGCCGGCGCCTGGGTGAGCGGCAGCAGCAGCGCCAGCAGCGCCCAGGGGCGCAGGGCCTGCGGCCCGGCAGGGCGCAGGGCGGCGCGCGCGATGGCGGGGCGCGGCCGCCCTGTCCCCCGCCGGGGCCGCATCAGTCGCCCTTCCGCAAGAGGCTCCGCCCGGTCATCGCCGCAGGCTGCTCCAGGCCCATCAGCGTCAGCAGGGTCGGTGCTACATCGGCCAGCCGGCCTTCGGTCAGCGCCGCGCCGGCAGGCCCATCCATCAGCAGGACCGGCACTGGGTTGGTGGTATGGGCGGTGTGTGGGCCGCCGGTCTCTGGATCCTTCATCAGCTCGGCATTGCCGTGGTCCGCAGTGACGAGGAGGGCACCGCCCTGGGCGCGCACCGCCTCGGCGATGCGCCCGAGCCCGGCATCCACAGCCTCGCAGGCCTTGATGGCGGCCGCCAGGCTGCCGGTATGGCCGACCATGTCGGCATTGGCGAAGTTCAGCACGATGAGGTCGAACCGGCCCGTGCCGATCGCCGCCACGGCCTTCTCCGTCAGCTCGGGCGCCGACATCTCCGGCTGCAGGTCATAGGTCGCGACCTTGGGGGAGGGCACCATGATGCGCTCCTCCTCAGGGAAGGGGGTCTCCTCGCCGCCATTCAGGAAGTAGGTGACGTGCGGGTACTTTTCCGTCTCGGCCATGCGGAGCTGCCTCAGCCCGGCGGCGGAGACGACGGCACCCAGGATGTCCTTCATCACCTCCGCGCCGAACAGGGTGGCGAGGTGCTGGTTCAGCTCGGTGGAGTATTCCGTCATGCCGGCGGCGCCGACGAAGCGTGGGCGGCGCGGCGGGGTGAAGCCGTCGAAAGCGGGGTCGAGCAGGGCGGCGAGGATCTGCCGTACCCGGTCGGCGCGGAAATTGAAGCAGAGCAGCCCGTCGCCGTCGCGCATTCCCGCATAGTCGCCGATGACGGTGGCGGGAATGAACTCGTCGGTCTTGCCGGCCTTGTGCGCGGCGGTGATGGCGGCGGCGGCGCTGTCGGCCGTCGCGCCTTCTGCCTCCACCATCGCATCATAGGCTTGGCGCACACGCTCCCAGCGCTTGTCGCGGTCCATGGCGAAGTAGCGGCCGGTGACGGTGGCGATGCGCGCGCCCCGCGGCAATTTCGGCTCGAAATTCGCCAGATAGTCCGGGCTGGCCTCGGGCGGGGTGTCGCGCCCGTCGGTCCAGACATGCACGGCGACGGGAATGCCCGCCTCGGCGAAGATCCTGGCCAGGGCGAGGCCGTGGTCCTGGTGGCTGTGCACGCCACCGGGCGAGAGCAGGCCCATCAGGTGCAGCGTGCCGCCGCTTTCCTTCAGCTTGGCGATCAGGCCGGTCACCGCCGGCAGGCGGGCGATGGAGCCATCCGCCACCGCCTTGCTGATGCGCGGCAGGTCCTGCATCACCACGCGCCCGGCGCCGAGATTGAGGTGGCCGACTTCGGAATTGCCCATCTGCCCCTCGGGTAGGCCGACATCCTCGCCGCAGGTGTGCAGGAAGCTGTGCGGGCACTCACCCCAGAGCCGGTCGAAATTCGGCGTGCGCGCCTGGCGCACGGCGTTGTCGGCCTCCTCCTCGCGCCAGCCCCAGCCGTCGAGGATGACGAGCATGACGGGCTTCGGACGGGGCATGGGCATTCTCCGGGACTGGCTCAAGGAGGCAAGGGATAGCGCCGGAGGGGGCAGCTTGCCCAGGGGGCGGGGCTTTCACGGCGCGGCGCCCGGCTGACGAGAAGAAGGGGGTTCGGGGGAATTCCTTCCCCCGACCTTTCCCCCTCGGGAGGAGGTCGCGACCGAAACTGAGCCCCTGATGTGGACAGGTCCTCCGCGCCCCGGCGGCCGCTACCCAAACCTTTCTCTGCTTGCCACAAGAGCCTTGATCGGGTTTGGTATACCATAATACGGCATAGCGGAATTCGGCCAAATAACCGGAATAGGAGGAAGGCGGATGACCCTCGAACTGCGCAAGATCGTGACCTATTCGGAAGACACGCGGATCGAGGGCGGGCGACCCGCGCCCCAGCCCTTCCGCCTCTTCGCGGCGGCTGCCGTGCTCCGGAACCCCTGGGCCGGCCGCGGCTTCGTCGAGGACCTCCGGCCCGAAATCCACGCGACCGCGCCCGTCCTGGGCGAGCTGCTGACGGCCGAGATCCTCCGCATGGCCGGCGGGAACGGCGATGTCGTCGAGGGCTACGGAAAGGCCGCGGTCGTGGGCACGTCCGGAGAGGTCGAGCACGCCTCCGCCCTGATTCACACGCTGCGCTTCGGCAATCACTTCCGCCGCGCGGTGGGCGCGAAGACCTATCTCGCCTTCACTAATACGCGGGGCGGGCCGGCGGCACCGATCGTGATCCCGCTGATGGACAAGCATGACGAGGGGCGCCGCTCCCACTACCTGACCATCCAGTTCACCGTCAGCGATGCTCCCGCGCCGGACGAGGTCGTGGTGGCACTCGGCGCCTCCATCGGCGGGCGGCCGCACCACCGCATCGGCGACCGCTACAAGGATCTCGAGGATCTGGGCAGCAACCATGGCTGAGAGGATGCCCACCGCCTCGCCGGGCCGTGCAGGCGGGACGTCGTATTTGCGGGCCGGGGCGGGGTCTCCCCTCATCCTGGTGCACGGCGTCGGCATGAACGCGGCGTTCTGGCGCCCGCAGATCGAGGCCTTCGCCGCCTCGCATGATGTCATTGCCCTCGACATGCTCGGCCATGGAGGAAGCCCACTTCCTCCCGACCCCGCGCGGCTGGAGGACTACTCGGACCAGATCCTCGCCCTGATGGACGCGCTCGGGCTGGAGAGCGCGGCGTTCGTCGGGCATTCCATGGGGGCGCTGGTGGTCCTCGATTTCGCGCTGCGACATCCGGGCCGGACGAAGCGCGTGGCCGCCCTGAATGCTGTCTACAGCCGTAACCCCAGTCAGCGGGCAGCCGTGCGGGAGCGCGTTGCGCGGCTCGAAGGAGGCGAGGGCGGGGCCGACAATGCGGCGACGCTCGCCCGCTGGTTCGGTGAGCCGATCCCGCAGCCCCTGCGAGAGACGGCGGCCTGGGTGGATACGGCGCTCTCCTCGGTGAATCCGGTCGGCTACGCCCGCACCTATCGCCTCTTCGCGGAGGCGGACGAGGCCTTTGCGGGCCGCCTGTCCAGCCTTTCGATGCCCGCCCTGTTCCTCACCGGCGAGCTGGATCCGAACTCCACGCCGGACATGTCCCGCACCATGGCCGCGCAGGCTGCCCAGGGGAGTGTCCAGGGGAGTGCCCAGAGCCGCGCCGTCGTGCTTCCGGGAGAGCGCCACATGATGAGCCTCGCCTCGCCCGAGCGGGTGAACGCCGTGCTGCAGGACTTCCTTTCGACAGGACCTGTCCGGCCCGCCTGAGCTGCGCCTCAACGATCAAAAAGACGAAGAGCCAAAAGACAAAAGAGACGGAGGATTGTCCATGAAAGGTTTCACACGCCGCGCCGGCCTGCTCGCAGCACTGGCGCCGCTCCTCGGCACCGTGGCGCCCTCGCCCTCGATGGCTCAGGCCTGGCCGGACCGGCCGGTGCGCCTGGTCGTTCCCTTTCCGCCCGGCGGCGGCACCGATGCCGTCGCCCGCGCCCTCGCCGAGCGCCTGCAGTCCCGCCTCGGCCAGCCCGTCGTGGTGGAGAACCGCGCCGGCAGCGGCGGCAACATGGGCAGCGAGTTCGTCGCCCGTGCCGCGCCCGACGGCTATACGCTCCTCGTCAACGGCAACAACCTGGCCACCTATCCCTTCATCTTCCGCCAGCTCGGCTACGATCCCCTTCGCGACCTGATCCCGGTTTCAACGATCGCGATCGCTCCCATCGTCCTCACCACCGGCCCCAAGAGCCGGCTCCGGACACTGCGCGACTATGTGGACTTCGCGCGCGCGAACCCGGAACGGGTGGACTATGCCTCGGCGGGCGTGGGTTCCGCGAACCATCTGGCGGGGCAGCTCTTCGCGCACCAGGCCGGGATCCGGCTCACCCATATCCCCTACCGCGGGACCGGGCCGGCCATCGCCGACGTGCTGGCGGGAACCGTCGAGTCCGCGATTCTCACGCTGGGCTCCGTCATGCCATTCCTGCGGGACGGGCAGATGAACGTGCTGGCTGTCGCGGGCCGGACGAGGAGTCGCCTCGCCCCACAGGTTCCGACCTTCGAGGAGCAGGGCGTTCCCGACTACGAGGCGAACATCCGCTACCTCGTGGCGGCGCCGCGGGGCACGCCCGCGCCGATCCTCGCGCGGCTCGACACGGAATTGCGGCAGATCCTGCAGGATCCGGGCCTGGAGGCGATCTTCAACGCGCAGGGCTTCGAACGCCTCCATGTCGACGGGCCGGCCACGGCGGCGGCGCTGCAGACCGAGCACGACCTCTGGGCCCGCATCGCCGTCGAGGCCGGGATCGAACCGCAGTAGGAGGCGGGGGCGCGCCTCGTGATCCGCGGCCGCGCGGCTGCTACAAAGCGCCCATGAACGGATGGTGCGTGCCGTGACGGGCTTCACGAAGGCGGATTCACCGGCTGGGCCGGCTTCCGACGCCATGCTGATGAAGGTCGATCGCAGCGCAAGGACTCTGCGGGAGATGGCGACCGAGAAGATGCGCGACGCCATCCTCGGGCTGCACTTCCGGCCGGGCGACCGGCTGGTGGAGCGGAGCCTCTGCGCCCAGCTCGACGTCAGCCGCTCGGTGGTACGCGAAGTGCTGCGCCACCTCGAGGCGGAAGGGCTGGTGGAGACCTCCGGCCGCGGCCCGACCGTGGCGCGCCCGACCGCCGACCAGGCCAGGCAGATCTACGAGATCCGCGCGCACCTCGAAGCCTTGGCCGCGCAGGCCTGCGCGGAGTCCGGGCGCGCCGACCTCGCGGAGGCGCTGAGCGCGGCGCTCGCCGGTATCCGGGCGGCCTATGCTGAGGGGAACATCCGGAATGTCCTCGGCGCCACCCACGAGTTCTACCGCCTCCTTTTCGAGGGTGGGGGGAAGGATGTGGCCTGGGGCATCGTCTGCTCGCTCAACGCGCGCATCACGCAACTCCGGTCGATGACGATCGCCACGCCAGGGCGCAGCCAGGAGGGCCCGGAGCAGATGGGCCGCATCGTCGAGGCGATCAGGGCTGGCGATGGACCACGCGCCTATCAGGCCTGTCTCGTCCATGTCGGGCGGGCGGCCGAAATCGCGCGGATGCAGCTCATGGCTGAGACATCACGCGAGGCCGAGCAAGGTTGAAGCACGGAATCACGCCCGGCACCCTCGGCGCCGCCTACTCCGCGCGAGGTCGGGCGCGCCGGGCATCAGGCCGCGGGGTGGCGGGCATGCGGATCCTCCGACTCTGCACCGACGTCCAGGCGGGAGCGAGGAACGACCCACGTCTCCGCAACCCGGTCAGGCTTTCTTGACCCCCCAGAAGAGCGGGAAGGGCGCCTTCACCACGCCGGAGAGCTTCTGCCGCCAAGCTGTGTAGCCGAGGAAGAACCCGGTCGGCAGATAGGTGACGTTGTCCATCGAGACGCGGTTGAGGTCGGCGATGATCGTCTTCTCGGCGGCAAGGTCCGGTGCCTCGTACCAGGCGCCGATCAGCCTCTCGGCCTCGGCGTTGCTCGGCCAGCCGAACCATGCCTTGTCGCCGCTGGCGGAGATACCCTTGTAGGGCGCCGGGTTGATGCAATCGACGCCGCCGTGCCAGCTGAAGAAGATGTTCCAGCCGCCTTCGGAGACCGGCTTCTTGCTGGTCCGGCGGGAGCCGACGGTCCCCCAGTCGAGCGCCTGGTAATCCACATTCACGCCGATGCGGCCCAGCATGTCGGCGGTGACGTCGCCCTGGACCTTGGTGGTGGGCACGTCGGCGGCGACCAGCATCACCACCTTCTCGCCGTTATAGCCGGCCTGCTTCAGCAGCTCGCGCGCCTTGTCGTACTGGCGGGGGCCCTTCAGCCGCTCGCCGCCGGCCTCGGTGTAGAGCGGCGTGCCGGGGGTGAAGAAGCTGGGCAGCGTCTTCCATAGCGCTTCGTCCTCGCCCACCAGGGCGCGCATGTAGTCCTCCTGGCTGGCAGCATATTGCAGGGCCTGGCGGGCCAGAACATTGTTGAAGGGCGGCAGCAGGTGGTTGATCCGTAGGACGCCGATATTGCCGAGCGGATCGGCGATCTCCACCGTCACGTTTCGGTTGCTCTTCAGCACCGGCACCAGGTCGGCCAGCGGGTTCTCCCACCAGTCCACCTCGCCGTTCTGCAGCGCGCCGAGGGCGGTGGCCGGATCGGGCATGGTGATCCACTCGATGCGGTCCACCAGCATCCGCTTGCCGCCGGCCAGCCAGTCGGGCGCCTCGTCACGCGGCTGATAGTCCTCGAACCGCTCGAAGACGGCGCGCGAGCCGGCCATCCACTCGTCGCGCTTGAAGCGCATCGGGCCGGAGCCGACGTACTCCTTGATCTGCGTATAGGGATCGGTGCTGGCGATGCGCTCGGGCATGATCACCAGCAGCGGCGTGTTGCTCTTGCCCAGGGCGTAGAGCATTTTCGGGAAGGGCTGCTTCAGGCGGAAGCGGAAGTTGCGGTCGTCCACCACCTCCAGCGCCTCCAAGCGGGCCTGGATCATCTGGCCCATGCTGCTGTCGCGCGGCATCCAGCGGCGGATGCTGGCCACCACATCGGCGCTGCGGACCGGCTCGCCATCGTGGAACTTCAGCCCGGGGCGCAGGCGGAAGCTCCAGGTCAGGCCATCGGCGCTGGTCTCGTGGCCCTCGCACATCTGCGGCTTCGGCTGGAGGTCGGCGCCGAGGCCGTAGAGCATGTCGAAGACCAGCAGGCTGGCATTGCGCACCACGAGCTGCGTACCGGCGACCGCGTCGAGGTTGGGCAGGTCGGCCTGCGGCACGAAGCGCAGCACGCCGGCATCCTGTGCGCGGGCCAGCCGCGGCGCGGCCAGCGCGCCGCTGGCCAGGGCAGTCCCTGTGGAAAGCAGGAAATCGCGGCGTCGCATGAGCGGCCTCCTTCCGGAAGGGCGGCGGGGGAAGGGCGAGCATATGACCATTTGGGAGAGGCGCGCACCCGCATGGCCGAATTCTTCTTCCCGGCCTCTTTTTTGCCGGGGAGGCGGATCCTCGTGCCTATTCCATGCTTGCCCTGGTCCGCCCCCTCCCTCCGGCCGGTGAACCTCCGCCTGGCAGCACCGGCAGGAGGCGGGACAACGAAAAAGGGCGCGGCCGAAGCCGCGCCCTTCTCCTATCCGGTTGTGCCGGTGGCTCAGCGGGTCTGCTGGATGGCCGAGAGCTTCCACGGTTCGCCCGGCGTGCCGCGGCGGAAGGTCCAGAGCTCCGTCGTCATCTCGCGACGCTGCGGGTCGCCTTCGACCACGCAGCCCTGCGCATCGTAGGTGACGTCGATCAGGCTGAAGCGCATGGCGACGGTGGCGTATTCCGTGCCGTCCTCGCGCCAGGCCTCGGCCAGATCACCCTGCTCCAGCCGCACGTCGCGCGTCTCGTTGCGCCAGCCGCGGGCGGCGAGGTCGCGCAGGTCCTGGCCGAAGAAGCTCATCATCTCCGGCGTCGCCAGCCGGGCGAGCCCCGCCTCGTCGCGCCGCGACCAGGCGGCGTTCACGTCGCGCAGCATGCTCTCGAAGGCACGGAAATCGCTGTCGCCGATCGTCACCGGCGCCGAGGCGGCGCCGCCCGCCATCGGCCGGGCGCCCATCGAATGGGCCGTGCGATGCAGGCCGCGCGGGTTCGGGCCGTTGCTCATCCCGCTGTTCATCCCGCCGGCCATGGCGTGCTGCCGGCTGCGGAAGAAGCGGAGGGCGAAGCGCACCAGCAGCACGATCAGCGCGATCTGCAGCAGCAGGCCCAGCAAGCTGCCGAAGCCGCTGAAGCCGCCGAACAGCCCGTGCCCGAAGAGCAGCCCACCCAGGCCCATGCCGATCATGCCGCCGAGCAGCGCACCGCCGAAGCCGCCACCGAACAGGCCGCCACGGCTCGGCGCCCTGTTCGGTGCGCCGGGGACGGTGCTTCCGGGGCGGGTCGGCTGCTGCAGGGTGCGGTCCATCGGCCGCGCAGCGTCGGGGGCCGTACGGGTGACGGGCGGCGGGGAGAAGGTGCGGCTGCCCCGGCTGCCGAAGCTGCTGCGGCCGCCACCCGGGCGGGCTTCCGCCAGGGCCGGGCCCAGCACCAGGGCAAAGGCGGCGAGGGCTGCCAGCAACCTGGCCTTACCACGCATGGGGAGAATCCTCCGATCTTGGTTCATCGCGCCATCATATGGGAATTACGGCTGCGTAATCCATGCCGCCTCTAGCGGTTGCGGCCCGGTGGTCGGTGTGGCCAAAGCCGCGCGAATGTCCCAGAAGACCGCCCTTCGCTGGCGGGAGGAGAAGGAAAGCTTGGCGCTGCGGCAACTTCAATGGCGGCTGGAGGCACTGGTCGTGCGCGCGGTCCTCGGCTTTTCGCGCCGGCTCGCGCCGCGCCGCGCCTCTGCCCTGGGGGGCGCGGTGGCGCGCATGTTGGGACCCTGGCTGCCGGTCTCGCGCATTGGCCGGCGCAACCTGGAACTGGCCTTTCCCGAGCGCGACGCCGCCTGGCGCGAGGCGGTGCTGCGCGGTGCCTGGGACAATCTCGGCCGCACCATGATGGAACTGCCGCATCTGCCGCGGTTGCCGGAATCGGTGGAGGGACCCGGCTGGGAACTGGTCGGGCGGGAGCATATACCGCCGGGCGAGCGGCGGGTGATCTTCGTCTCGGCCCACCTCGCCAACTGGGAGACCCTGCCGGCGGTGGCGGCGCGGCTGGGCCTGCGCATGGCCAGCCTCTACCGGGCGCCGGACAACCCGCTGGTGGACGCGGCGCTGCGGCAGATGCGCGAGGGCGGGGCCGAGATGCCGCTCTTCCCCAAGGGCTCGCGCGGCGCGCGGCTGGCGCTGCGCCACCTCGCCGAGGGGGAGGCGCTCGGCCTGCTGGTGGACCAGAAGCTGAACGAGGGGCTGGAACTGCCCTTCCTCGGCCAGCCGGCGAGGACGACCTCGGCGCCGGCGGAGTTCGCGCTGCGCTTCCGCTGCCCGGTCATCCCGGCGCATGCCGAGCGCATCGGCCCCTGCCGGTTCCGCGTCGTGCTGGAGCCGCCGCTGCCCCTGCCGCAAAGCGGCGACCGCGCGGCGGATGTGCGCGCGCTGACCATGGCGCTGAACGCGCGCATCGAGGCCTGGATCCGGGCCCGCCCACAGGAATGGCTCTGGCTGCACCGCCGCTTCGCGCGCGCCGCCTACCGGCGCGAGGCGGCCGGCTGAGCCGCGGCGCTACTCCACCACCACCAGCGCCCCGGCGGCATAGAGCCGTTCCCGCAGGCCAGGGCTGGGCGCCAGCACCACCACGCCCTGCGAGGCCTCACGCCAGCGCGCCAGGCCGGCTCTGCGCAGCGCCTCGCCGGCATCGCCGGAGCGGTCGAATAGGGCGACGACCGGCGTCTCGACGCAGCCCCGCGCGGGCAACGTCTCGGACGGCAGAGCAGGGCGGGGGAGCAGGCGGGCGAGGGCGTTCATGCGCCGCCGTATGCCGCGGAAACATTTACCGGATCGTGACCAAAGAGCGGCCTTCCTGTGGCATTTCGCCCCCGTTGTGGTCCCGCCGTGCTCAGGCCGGCAGAAGCGGCTGCGGGTCGATCGCCGTGGTGAACCAGTAGAGGCCGAGATGCAGGTGCGGCCCGGTGACGCGGCCGGTGGCACCGGTCTCGCCCAGCTTCTGTCCGCGCGCCAGGGTCGCGCCCTCCGCCACCTCCATGCGCGAGAGATGCGCATAGAGGCTGACCAGCCCATGGCCATGGTCCAGCAGCACCGTATTGCCGGTGAAGTAGAGATTGTCGGCCAGCAGCACCCGCCCACCGCCCATGGCGGCGCAGGGCGTGCCGGTGGGCACCGCCACGTCGAGCCCAAGATGCGGCGCGCGCGGCTCGCCGTTCAGGATGCGCTGGCTGCCATAGACGCCGCTGATCCGCCCACGCGTCGGCCAGACGAAGCCCTCGGCGAAATAGGGCAGAGGGCTATCCACCCGGCGCAGGGCGTTCAGCCGCGCCTGCTCGGCCTTAATGCGCGCGAGTTGTCGGGCATCGGGCGTGACCATCTTCGGCGGCAGGCCGTCGAGCCGCTGGATATCCCAGTCGCGCTTCGCGATGGTGAGGCGGCGGGTCTCGGCGCGGCCGTCCGGCGCGGTCACAGCGAGGCGGGCCTCGGGCGCCGCGTCACGGGCGAAGCCGACGGCGAAGCGGCCATCCTCGCCGACGCTGATCACCCGGCCGTCCAGCGTCACTCGGCTGCCCGGCGGCACGCGGCCAATCGCCAGCCCGCCCTGGGTAAGGCCCTCCGGCGGCAGGTCCAGCAGGGGACCGGCGGCGCGCGCGGCGCCCGGCGGCTCCCGCCCCTCCGCGCAGGCGGCGAGCAGCAGGGCGGGAAGTCCCAGGGTGGGAAACCCCAGGGCGAGGCGGCGGCCGATCATCATCCGATCCTTCATGGTCAGGGCAGCGGGCGCGCCTAGAGGAGCGAGCCCTGGGTGGGCGGCGCGCGCCGGGCCTTCGGGGCGGCCCCGCCGCCGGGGGGCGCCTTGCCCTCGGCCGTGGCGGTGAAGCTGCCATCCTGCAGCGTGACGCTGAGCCGCGCGCCCGGTGTCACGTCGGCGGCCTGCGTCACCGGCTCGCCGGCCTCGTCGCGCAGCAGGGCGAAGCCGCGCGCCAGCACGCCCTGGTAGGAGGCGCCTTCCAGCCGGGCCGTGAGCCCCTGGAGCCGCAGCCGCGCCTCGCGGAGCCGCGCCGCGACGCGCACGCCGGGGTCGGGGATGCGATGCAGCGCGCCCTGCCGGCGGTCGAGCAGCCGTTGCAGCGCCGCCCCGGCGCGGGCCTGCAGCAGGCCGAGCGTGTGGCGATGCCCGGCCAGCGTCTCGCGCGGATGCGGCAGACGATGGGCGATGGCATCCAGCGCGCCGCGCTTGCGCGTCAGCAGGGCGCGCGGGGCGAGGGCGAGGCGCTCGGCGCGGTCGTCCAGCCGTTGCCGCGCGGCGCCGACCAGGGCCGGCAGGTCCGGCATCCGGCCCTCGACGCGGGAGAGGCGCAGCCGGGCGTGGTTCAGCGCAGCCTGGCCGCAGGCGAGCAGCCGCGCGGCGGTCTGCGCCAGCGCCGCCAGCATCTCGGCCTGCGCGGGCACGGCCAGTTCGGCGGCGGCGGTCGGGGTGGGGGCGCGGCGATCGGCGGCGAAGTCGATCAGCGTGGTGTCCGTCTCGTGCCCGACCGCCGAGATCAGCGGGATCGGGCAGGCGGCGGCGGCGCGGACCACGATCTCCTCGTTGAAGGCCATCAGGTCCTCCAGGCTGCCACCGCCGCGCGCGACAATCAGCACGTCCGGCCGCGGGATGGATCGCGGCAGGCGGGAGAAGCCCTCGATGGCGGCGGCGATCTGCTCCGCCGCGCCCTGGCCCTGCACCGGCACCGGCCAGAGCAGGACATGGCGCGGAAAGCGCCGGGCGATGGTGGTGCGGATGTCCTGGATCACCGCGCCCTTCTCGGAGGAGACGACGCCGATCACGCGCGGCAGCAGCGGCAGGCGGCGCTTGCGCCCTTCGTCGAACAGGCCCTCAGCGCCGAGCTTCTTGCGCAGCGCCTCGACGCGGGCCAGCAGCGCGCCCTCGCCGGCATACTCCAGCCGGTCGACGATGAGCTGGTAATCCGAGCGCTCGCCATAGGTGGAGACCTTGCCTGTCGCGATCACCTCCACCCCGTTCTCCGGGCGCAGGGAAAGGCGCGGCACGGCGTAGCGCCAGATGATGGCGCGGATCTTCGCCCCCTCGTCCTTCAGGGCGAAGTAGATATGGCCGGAGGGATAGGCCTTCAGCTCGGTGATCTCGCCCCGCACCCGCACCCGGCCGAACTCCGATTCCAGGGTGCGCTTGATGGCGCCGCTGATCTCCGAGACGGTGAATTCCGGGACGTTGCTGGGGCGGGCTTCGGGGAGCGTATCCATCGGGCGCCATTATGCGGCGCGGCGTGGCGCATGGCGAGGGCAGGGCCCGTGCGGGGGCGGCCCTCTTCCGTGAAGCGTATTCCGGACCGCCGCCTCATAAGGGGGCAGCAGAAGATCGCGCCGGCGGCACCATCGCTGCTGTGGGCCTAGTCATCCGGCTGGTATATTCGGTCGAATTCAACCCAGAGATGATAAATGCGCATCCTCCAAATCCTTTTCGGCTTTTCGGGACGAATGCGCCGCAGGGGAATGCTGCTTTACTCATTGCTGGCGGGCGCCCTGTTCTGGGCGGCGCTCTTTTTCTGCGCCTTCATCGCCGGCCTGGTCGCGATGAGGCAGGGGGTGGACCCGAAGGGAGCAGGCATGCTCGTCGGCGAGGTCTTCACCTGGGCGACCTCGCCGGTGGTCATCTGGATCAATGCCGCCCTTGTCGTGAAGCGGCTGCACGACATCGGCTGGTCCGGCTGGCACGCCGCCTGGTTCATTCCCGGCAGCACGGTCATGCCCTTTTACCACCAGGCCGTTGCGAATACGGCGCTCGCCCTGGCCATGCTGGTGACTGCGATCCTCGTGGTCGGGATGGCCCTGGTGCTGATCTTCAAAGCGGGGGAGGCGGGAGACAACCGCTTCGGGCCGTCCCCCAAGGTGGCGCGGCAGGCCGCGGCCCAGCCAGCCTGAATCCTGCCCGTCCTGCGGCCGGCCGAAAGGCGCTACGGCTCGAGGAGCGGCTTGTATCCCGGCGGGACGCGGAAGCGCGCCGGGTCTTGCGGGCCATAGCGCACCTCGGTAGCGATATAGAGCACCAGCGCGTCCTCGCCGCTGCCCTCCTGCAGGCGCAGCGGCACGCCGTCCGCGGTGATGCAGGCGTGGCGGACCTCCTCATCGCTGCTCTCGCCCTCGGGCTCGATCCGCCACTTGGTGCAGTTTACGCCGGCGATGCGGTCGGTGCCCTCGCGCCGCAGCTTGTCCCCCGGATGGATGGGGAGGATGTCCTGAGTCATGACCGAGGCCATCTGCCCCAGGTCATGATAGGTGCGGTCGGCCTCCATCACGGCGACGACGCCGCCACCGCGCGTGTCGATCAGGTGGGCCACGCGGTTGATCAAGCTCTGCCCCTCGGTGCGGATGCGCCCCTCGGCGGTCAGAAAGGCGACGCTTTCGATGGTCGGGGGCGTGGGATCGACCTCGTAGCTCACCACCACATCGCGTGTCGGCATCGCGGGCGGGCGATCCTGCGCCAGGGCGGGATGCAGGGCGCCACTGGCGAGGAGGAGGACGGCGAGAAGCCTGTGCGGGTAGAAGGGCATAGATCGGTTCCAGGCTGGAGCCAGGCTTTTCCCTCGCGCCGGCGGCAGGGTCAATCGAACCCGGCGGGGCTTTTCCGCCGGAGGCGCCGCCGCCGGGAAACCGGAAGGCGACGGCCTGCTTTGAGGAGAGGCACGCCGCGCCGGGCGGCTCGATAAGGAGGCAGGACATGCATCGATGGATCATGGGCCTGGCATTGGTGCTGACGGGCTGCGTGAGCCCGCCCCCGCCGGGCGGCCCCGGCGCATCCGAGCCGCTGACGCCGGCGCGGGCGGCGGAGCTGGACTGCATCCGGCGCGGCCGCGAGGCGGAAACCAGCGTGCCCTGGTTCGGCGCGAACGACATGCGCGGCGCGGTCCTCGGCGCGCGGGTGCGCAACGACTGCCTGGATGCCTATCGGCGCCGCGGCATCCTGCCCCCGCGCTGAGAAGGGCCGTACCGGCGCGTTGTCGCGCGCCCGCCCCCGTGCTAGCGCGCCGCCGGGCTTCGCAGGAGGGTGGCAGGTCATGAAGGTATTGCTGGTCGGCGGCGGTGGCCGCGAGCATGCGCTGGCCTGGGCGCTCTCGGGTTCCGGGCTCCTGAGCAAGCTGTGGTGCGCCCCCGGCAATGCGGGCATCGCGGAACTGGCGGAATGCCTGCCGATCGGCGCGGAGGACGTGCCGGCGCTGGTGGCCTTCGCGAAGGCGCAGGCGGTCGATCTGGTCGTCGTCGGGCCGGAGGCGCCGCTGACCCTGGGACTGGCCGATGCCTGCGCCGAGGCCGGCCTCCGCTGCTTCGGCCCCAGCGCGGCGGCGGCGCGGCTGGAGGGCAGCAAGGCCTTCACCCGGGAGGTGACCACCGCCGCCGGCGTGCCCGGCGCCGAATGGGCGCGGTTCACCGATCCTGAGGCCGCCCGCGCCTATGTCCGCCAGAAGGGCGCGCCGATCGTGGTGAAGGCCGATGGCCTCGCCGCTGGCAAGGGCGTGGTGGTGGCGGAGACGGTTGCCCAGGCAGAGGCCGCTATCGCCGAGATCATGGAGGACCGTGTGCACGGCGCGGCTGGCGCCACGGTGCTGATCGAGGAGTGCCTGATCGGCCAGGAGGTCTCCTTCTTCGCGCTCTGCGACGGCACCACCGCCCTGCCCATGGCGGCGGCGCAGGATCACAAGCGTGTTGGCGACGGCGACACCGGCCCGAACACCGGCGGCATGGGCGCCTATTCCCCGCCGCCCGCCTTCACCCCGGAGATCGAGGCCGAGGTGATGGACCGCATCATCCGCCCGACGCTCGCCGAGATGGCGCGGCGCGGCACGCCCTTTCGCGGGGTGCTCTTCGCCGGGCTGATGCTGACGGATTCCGGCCCGCGCCTGATCGAGTTCAACGTCCGCTTCGGCGACCCCGAGTGCCAGGTGCTGATGCTGCGGCTGCAGTCCGACCTGCTGGCCGCGCTGCTCGCCGCCTGCGACGGGGAGCTGGACCGCTTCGCGCTGCGCTGGTCGGCCGAGGCGGCGATGGTGGTGGTGATGGCGGCGCGCGGCTATCCCGGCGCCTATGCCAAGGGCACGCGCATCGAGGGGCTGGAGGAGGCCGCGGCGGTGCCGGGCGCGCATGTCTTCCACGCCGGCACGACGCGCGGGCCGGAGGGTGCGCTGCTGGCCAGCGGCGGACGGGTGCTCGGCATCGCCGCGACCGGCAGCACCCTGCGCGCCGCGCATGACGCGGCCTATGCAGCGGTGGACCGGCTGCGCTGGCGGGAGGGCTTCTGCCGCCGCGACATCGGCTGGCGGGCGCTCTAGAGCGGTTTCCGTTCGCCTTGGCTCACTTCAACCGCTCTAGCCTTTTGTTCTGACGAGCATCTTCACCCGATCGGGTGATTCCACCTGATCGGGATCTGCTCTAACGCCGGCACCCGGCACCCGGCACCCGGCACCCGAGCGCCATGGCCCGGCGCCGGATCAGCCGGATGCCGGACCCGGCCCCGTTTCAGCGGCCGCGCGCGGCCAGGCGGCGCTGCAAGGCCTGCCGCATCTCCGTCCCGGTATAGGGCTTGCCCACCACCTCGGCATTGCGGAAGCGCTCGGGGAAGGCATTGGCCTCGCCATAGCCGGTGGCGAAGACGAAGGGCACGCCGCTCGCCGCCAGCGCATCCGCCACCGGGAAGCTGTTCTCGCGGCCGAGGCTGACATCGAGCAGCGCGACCTGTGGCGTGGCGTGCTCCAGCAGCCGCAGCGCGGCCTGCACGCTGCCCGCCACGTCCACCGCGGTGGCGCCCATGCGGCGCAACTGGTCCTCGGCATCCATCGCGATCAGCAGATTGTCCTCGACCAGCAGGACCCGGCCGGTGAGTCTGAACTCGGCTTCCTCCGCATGGCGGGGGTGCGCGGCCTCGGCCCGCTGCGGGCTGCCTTCGCCATGCCGGACGCAATGCGCGGGCAGTAGGAAGCGCGCCTCGACGCCGGAAAGTCTGTAGTGCAGTTCGGCCTCGCCCTTCAGGTCGTGCGGCAGGGCGCGCTCGACGATGGTGGTGCCGAAGCCCTGGCGCCTTGGCGGTTTCACCGGCGGGCCGCCTTCCTCGGTCCAGCGGACCTCCAGATCGCCATTGGCGGTGAAGTCCCAGCGCACGGTCACGCGGCCGGCGCGGTCGCAGAGCGCACCGTACTTGGCGGCATTGGTCATCATCTCATGGATGACGAGCGCCATGGTGGTATAGGCGGCGGGCTCCAGCAGGGCCGGCGGCCCGGAGAGGATCAGCCGGTCGGTCCTGCCGTTGAGATAGGCCTCGGCCTCGGCGTTGATCAGCTCGTCGAGGGGCGCCGGCTGCCAGCGATCGGTGGTGATCTGGTCATGCGCGCGGGCCAGGGCCTGGATGCGCCCGCCCACCATCTCGGCGAACTCGTCCACCGTGGCGGCGTGGCTGCGGCTCTGGGTGACGAGGCCGCGGATCAGGCCGAGGATGTTGCGCACCCGGTGGTTCAACTCGGCGATCAGGATCTCCTGCCGCTCCTGCGCCACGCGGCGGTCGCGCTCCGCGAGGTCGGTGAGCTGCAGCACCACCTCCAGCAGCGTCACCCTTAGCCGCTCGGCCATCAGCAGGTCGCTCTCGGTCCAGGGGCGGCTCTGGCCCTCCACGGTCTCCTGCCAGGCGGCGAAGCTCTTGCGCGGCGTCAGCCGGGCGCCGTTGGGGCCGAGGGTGACCGGCTTGTGCGGGTCGCCGGCCCAGGTGACGGAATGCGTCACGGCGCGGCGGAAGAAGACCAGGTAGTCGCGCGGCGTGCGGGAGAGAGGGATGGCCAGCAGCCCGGCCGTGCGCTCGGTGAACTCGGCGGCGGGCGGGTACATCTCGCCCAGCCGGTGGGTGGCGTAGACGGTGCCCGAGGCGGTGCGGTTGAGGAAGCGGATCAGACCGGAGAATTCTTCGATGGTCGGCGCATGGCCGCGCGTGGCGGTGCCGCGCCGGCTCCAGAGGCCGATGCCGTCGCAGGGGATCACTTCGCCCAGCAGCTCCAGGAACTCGGTGAGCGACTGGCTGCCGGGCCGCATGGCGCCGAGCGCCGCCATGAGCTGCTGATGCACGCGGTTGGCCTCGGCCTCGCGCGCCTGGTCCTCCTCCCGCTCGCGGCTCTCCAGCACCAGCGAGAAGACCTGCCCGAACAGCTCGGCGGCGGTGCGGCGCTCGAAGGAAACCTGCAGCGGCTCGTTGTGGTGGCAGGCGATCAGGCCCCAGAGCCGCCCCTTGCGCAGTACGGAGATAGACATCGAGGCCCGCACGCCCAGGTTGCGCAGGTATTCGATATGGATGGGCGAGACGCTGCGCAGCACGCTGAGCGAAAGGTCGAGCGGCTGCTTGCGGCTGTCGAGCAGCGGCAGCACCGGCACCGGCTGCGCCTCGGTATCGGCGATCAGCCGCAGCCAGTTGCGCTCGTAGAGCCGCCGGGCCTGGCGCGGGATGTCGGAGGCGGGGAAGTGCAGCCCCATGAAGGAGGGCAGGAAGCTCGCCGCCGATTCGGCGATCACCTCGCCCGCGCCGTCATGGTCGAAGCGGTAGAGCATGACGCGGTTGAAGCCGGTGAGGCCGCGGATCTGTCGCACTGCCTCGCGGCAGATACCCTCGAAGCCTTCCGCCTGATGCAGGCGGGAGAGCATGCCCCGCACCGTGTTGCCAGCCTCCAGCGCGTCCTCCATGTCGGAGGGCTCGCCTTCCAGCACGATGAGGTCGCCCGAGAGATGGATGGCGAGATCGTAGGGGATGCCGCCTTCGCGCAGCGTGACGCCGAACAGCCGCTCCACGGCGTTGCTGCCGCGCAGCAGGTGCAGCCGGCCGCCGATCTGGTGCATGGCCTCCCGCGTCAGCAGCGTGGAGAGCGACTCCCCGAGCAGCTCGTCGCCGGTCAGGCCCAGATGATCGCCGATATTGGCCGAGGCGCGCCGCACCACCCAGTCCGCCGCCACCGCGACCAGAAAACCGATCGGCTGGATTGTGCCCAGCAGATGGATCGGCTCGCGGTCGCAGTTGGTGAGATCGACCCCGGTGGGCAGGGCCAGTTCGCCGAGGTCGTCATGCATGCTGCAGGGAAACCCTTTCACGGCGCATGGCCGTCAGGAAACATTCGAAGGCAAGCCGTGCGCCGGCGGTGGCCTCGGCCCAGCGGGCCGGATCCGGCAGGGCCTGCTCCAGGCGGGCCAGGAAGCCAGGCCAGCCCTCTGGGCCCGGCCGGTGCGACAGATAGGCGGTCGCGCCATCGTGCACGAGGTTTGATGCGCCGAGGACCATGCGCAACAGCATCGCGTTGCCCAGCCGCGACCCCTCCAGCACATAGGCGATGCCGAGTGCGGCGGGGCCGGGCGGCACCGTCACCGGCTCGGCGGGCGGCTGCGGCATCGCCAGGCGCGCCAAATCCTCCGCCAGCGCCGAGGCGCGCCGGCGCTGTGGCCAGTCCGGCACCTGCCGCTCCAGCCCGGCCTCGTCGCAGGCGGCCTCCAGCCCCGGCAGGGCGCGCGCATGGGCGGTGAGGAAACGGCGATAGCCCGCCGGATGGCCCAGGTCGAAGCCCTGGCCGAGCCGGTCGGCCTCGTCGTGGAGGTCCCGGGTCGCCGCGCGGAGGTGCCAGCGCAGGCCGGCCCTTTGTCCGGGGAGCAAAGTGATGGTCATGCGCCCGTATTCCCATCCAGCGCCATCGCCGGAACAGCGCCTGCCCGGGTGCCGTGGGTCAACTCTTCGGCATGAAAGGACCAGCCGCGTCCATGAGAGGGAGGGCGCGGCGAAGGGCAAGAGGAAGGTTGCGCGGCCCCGGGCGGATGCGCCACACCTCAGGGCAGCATGGGCCGTCAGAAGCCTGTGAGCAGAGAGGATTCGGACCGATGACCCTTCTGACCCGCCGTGGGGCGCTGGCCCTCGCGGCCGGCGCGCTCGCCACGCCCGCCCTGGCCCGCCCCGCTTTGGCGCAGGGCGGCTTTCCCAGCCGCCCCATCCGCATGCTGGTGCCCTGGGCGGCCGGCGGCACCACCGATGTGCAGATGCGCGCCTTCTGCGAGGCCGCCGCGCGCCATCTCGGCCAGCCGGTGATCGTGGAGAACCGCGCCGGCGCCGGCGGCATCCTGGGTCCGCAGGCGCTGCTGAACGAGAAGCCCGACGGCTACACCCTGTCGCAGATGCCGATCAGCGTGTTCCGCTATCCGCAAATGGTGGACAAGCCGCCCTTCAACACGATTCGGGATTTCACCTGGGTCAGTCATCTGACCGGCTATCTGTTCGGCGTGGTGGTGCGGGCCGACGCGCCCTGGAAGACCTTCGACGAGTTCCTCGCCCACGCCAAGGCGAATCCGGGCCGCATCAACTACGGCACGCCGGGCGTCGGCACCTCGCTGCACCTGACGATGGAGCAGATCGCCGGGCAGCGCGACATCCAGTGGACGCATGTGCCCTTCCGGGGCTTTTCGGAGAATGTCACCGCGCTGCTCGGCGGCCAGATTCATGCCATGGCGGACAGTTCCGGCTGGGCCGAGATGGTGAAGGACGGCCGCCTGCGCCTGCTGGTCACCTGGGGGCCGGAGCGGGCGAAGCGCTTCCCCGAGACGCCCACCCTCAAGGAGCTCGGCATCGACATCGTCTCCACCTCGCCCTATGGCGTGGCCGGGCCGAAGGGCATGGACCCGGCCGCGGTGAAGGTGCTGGACGCCGCCTTCAAAAAGGCCGTGAACGACCCGCAGCACGTCGCCATCCTGGATCGCTTCGACATGCCGGTGATGTACATGGGGCCGGAGGAGTATACCGCCTTCGCCGAGCGCACCTGGCGCGAGGAGAAGGTGATGATCGATCGGCTCGGCCTGCGCATCTGAGCCGGCGCGGGTCGGCGCCCCCTCCGCCGGCCCGGACTTGGCAGCGTGGCGGGATGGGCGCATCTGGGCCCTTCTGCCCGCTGCTCAGGAGTTCCGCCGATGGACCTGCCATCCCCCGCCTTGCGCAGCAGCCGCCCGCCGGCGGCCTGGCGCCCCGAGGGCTGCCGCAGCAACGCCTTGATCCTGCAAGGCGGCGGCGCGCTGGGCGCCTATCAGGCCGGGGTCTATGAGGCGCTCGCCGAGGCGGGGATGGCGCTGGACTGGATCGCCGGCGTCTCGATCGGCGCCATCAACGGTGCGCTGATTGCCGGCAACGCGCCGGAGCACCGGGTGGCGGCGCTGCGGAGCTTCTGGGAGCGTATCACCAATGAGCGCATCTGGAACATCCTGCCCGATGGCGACCTGTTCCGGCAATGGAAGCACGAGGCCTCGGCGCTGCTCACCATGGTGCAGGGCCAGCCCGGCTTCTTCACACCGAACCTGCCGAACCCCTGGTTCTCGCTACCCGGGGCGCGAACGGCGACGGCGTTCTACGACAGCGAGCCGCTGCGCCAGACCCTGCGCGAGCTGGTGGATTTCGACCGGCTGAACGAGGGCGGCATCCGCTTCTCGGTTGGTGCGGTCAATGTCGCCACGGGCAACTTCACCTATTTCGACAATGCCCATATGCGCATCACGGAGGAACACATCATGGCCTCCGGCGCGCTGCCGCCCTCGCTGCCGATGGTGCGTGTCGGCACCGACTACTTCTGGGATGGCGGCCTCGTCTCGAACACGCCGCTGCACCACCTGCTGGAGAATCTCGAGGGCAATACCCTGGCCTTCCAGGTGGATCTGTTCAGCGCGCGCGGGCAGGTGCCGCGCTCCATGCCGGCGGTGCTCTCGCGCGAGAAGGACATCCGCTACAGCAGCCGCACGCGCTTCGTCACCGATCTCTATCGCCGCATCCGTGGCCTGGAGATGGAGTTGAAGCGGGCGCTGGAGCAGATCCCCGCGCAGCAGCTCGATGCCGAGCAGCGCAAGACGAAGCAGCGGCTCGAGCGCTTGCCGGAGATGACGATCCTGCACCTCATCTATCAGCAGCAGACTCATGAAGGGCAGGCGAAGGACTACGAATTCTCCACCACGGCCATGCGCGAGCATTGGCGCAGCGGCCTGGAGGACACCCGTGCCACGCTGCTGCACGAGGACTGGCTCGCCTTGCCGCCGGCGGGCAGCGGCAGCATCCAGGTGCATGATGTGCACGAAGGATAGAACAAGATCGGGGGAATGAATTCCCCCGAACCCCCATCTTCCCTTTATTAGTTTTGGCGCGCGCTTTCTGTCAGCGCGGGAAATGACAGAAAAAAGAAGGGGGGTCTGGGGGAATTCTTTCCCCCAGCCTTTCTTTACCTCGCCACCGGCGGCTCCCAGGCCCGGATCGGCGGCAGGTTGCCGGTGAATTTCTCCACCTGGAGCGTGGTGAGCTGCCCCGTGCAGCCCTGCGCCAGCCGCGAGGTGCCGACGTCGCGCGTCAGCACGTTCGGGTTGCCGTGCACGCAAAGCGGGTTGTCCTCCGCCGGGTCGGCGGGGTCGTACCAAGCGCCGGTGGAGAGCTGCACCACCCCGGGCCTGACCGCCTCGCTCAGCGCGGCCGCAGCGAGGCAGGCGCCACGCTCGTTGAACAGCCGCACGATGTCGCCCTCGGCGATGCCGCGCGCCGCCGCGTCCCGCGGATGAATGCGCATCACCTCGCGGCCGCGCCGCTTCTCGCCGGCACTGGTGCCGCCGAAATCGAGCTGGCTGTGCAGCCGCGTCCAGGGCTGGTTGGCCACCAGCCAGAGCGGGTTCCGCGCCCCCGGCACATCCTCCTGGGCGAGCCAGGCCGGGTGGCCGGGGCAATCGTCATAGCCGAAGCCGGCGATGGTCTCCGAGAAGATCTCGACCTTGCCGGAAGGCGTGGCCAGCGGCGCACCCTCGGGATCCTCGTGGAAGGCGCGCAGCGGGCCGCCGTCATCGGGCTCCTGGGGCAGGGCCAGCTCGCCCATGGCCCAGAATTCCTCGAAAGAGGGCGCCGGATCGCCGCGCTCGGCCAGGGCGGCGCGGGTGCGCTCGTAGAGGTGGCGCAGCCAGCCGCGCGCGTCGCGCCCCTCGGTGAACTCGGCGCCCTTGCCGAGCCGCTCGGCGAGATCGGCGAAGATGGCGTAGTCGTCGCGCGCCTCGGCATAGGGCTCGGCCAGGCGGTGCATCGCGATCAGCAGCGGGTCGGTGGTCGAGCCGCCGATATCCTCGCGCTCCAGCGTCATGGTGCAGGGGAGCACGATGTCAGCGTGCTTCGCCGTCGCGGTCCAGGCGGTCTCGTGTACGACGAGCGTATCCACCCGGCTGAAGGCCCGGCGCAGGCGGGCGAGATCCTGGTGGTGGTGGAAGGGATTGCCGCCGGCCCAGTAGACCAGCCGGATGTCGGCATAGGTGAGCTTCTGCCCGTTGTAGTCGAAGGGCGCGCCGGGGTTCAGCAGCATGTCGCTGATGCGGGCGACAGGGATGAAGTCGGGCACGCCGTTGCGGCCCTGCGGCAGCGAGGCGACCGGCACCGCATTGAAGCGCTTGCCGTAGTGCGCGATGGCGCCGAGGGCGTAATTGAAGCCGCCGCCGGGCAGGCCGATCTGGCCCAGCATCGCGGCGAGCACGGCGGCCATCCAGACCGGCTGCTCGCCATGCTCGGCGCGCTGGAGGGCATGCGCCATGCTGATCAGCGTGCGCGTCGCCGCCGCGTCGCGCGCGAGCTGGGCGATGGTCTCGGCAGGGATGCCGCAGATCGCGCTGGCCCAGGCGGCGTCCTTCGGCTGGCCGTCGCTGCGGCCCATCAGATAGGGCTCGAACTTCTCCCAGCCCGTGCAGTGGCTGGCCAGGAAGGCGCGGTCATGCAGCCCCTCGGCCACCAGCGTATGCGCCATGCCGAGCATCATCGCCGTGTCGGTGCCGGGGGTGATGGCCAGCCACTCGGCGTGCGCTTCCTTCGGCAGGTCGTCGCCCAGCGGGCCGATCAGCACGAAGCGGCAGCCGCGCTCGGCGGCGGCCTTCATCGAGCCCCGCTCGATGTGGCGGCTGACACCGCCGCTCGCCACGGCACTGTTCCGCACGGCCATGCCGCCGAAGGCGAGCACCAGGCCGGTATGCTCGACGATCTGCTCCCAGGTGACGTTGCGCTTCGTCATCTCCTCGTAGTTGCCGAGGATGTGGGGGATGATCACCGTCGCCGCGCCGGCGCTGTAGCTGTTCACCGAGCGGACATAGCCGCCGAGCGCAACGTTGAGGAAGCGGTGCACCTGGCTCTGCGCATGGTGGAAGCGCCCGGCCGAGGACCAGCCGTAGGAGCCGCCGAAGATGGCGCGCGGCCCGTGGGTATCCCGCACCCGCGCGAGTTCGCCCGCCAGCAAGTCCAGCGCTTTCTCCCAGGAGACGGCGACGAATTCGTCCCGCCCGCGCGCCGTGTCCGGCCCGGGGCCGCGCTCCAGCCAGCCGCGCCGCACCATGGGCTGGGCGACGCGGGCCTTGTGGCGCAGGGCGGCCGTGAAATTGCCGAGGATGGGCGAGGGATCGGGGTCGGCGGGGTGTGGCTCGACCACCAGCGTGTCGTCCCGCCACCCGGCGCGGAACGCCCCCCAGTGCGAGGAATGGGGCTTCAGTGCCCCCGCATCCAACGGCTTCGTCATCCGGCCATCTCCTGCCCAAACCCCCTCACTCTGCGGTGCGCGCGCGGCGCTGTCACCTGTCGTCACTCGCTTTCCGCGCCGCAAGCCTGTATCGGCAACTCTAGGGGGCAAACACCGTGGGCTGGGCCGCATTCAAGCCGCCCAGGCCCCCCCCCGATAAGGGCCGTGTCGGCCATGGAGGGCATGCGTGGCGCTGCTGCTGAACATCCTGTGGAACGTGCCGGGCCTGGGCTTCATCCCGGCGCTGCTCTGGCTACTGGCCGCGGTGATCATGGCGATCACCATTATCGGCCTGCCCTGGGCGCGCGCCTGCCTGATGATGGCCAGCTACAGCTTCGCCCCCTTCGGCCGCCGCCTCGTCTCGGCCGAGGATCTGAACGGCTTCGGCACCATCGGCACCGGGCCGCTCGGCTGGCTGGCCAACCTGATCTGGTTCCTGCTGGCGGGTATCTGGCTCTGTCTCTCGCACCTGACCCTGGCGGTGAGCACCGCCATCACCATCATTGGTCTGCCCTTCGCTTGGGCGCATCTGAAGCTGGCGGCCGCCTCGCTCTTCCCGGTCGGCAAGCGGGTGGTACCGAACGCGGTGGCCGATGCGGCGGAGCTGGGCCGTGGTCAGGCGGCCTGGGAGCGGACGCGGCGCGACTGACGGCGCGGTCCGCATGAGCGACCCCGAGATCCTGGTGATCGGCGCCGGCGCGGCGGGCATCGCCGCGGCGCGGGCGGTGCGGCGCGCCGGGCGCAGCCTGCGGGTGCTGGAAGCGCGCGACCGCCCGGGTGGCCGCGCCTGGACCGATGCCGTGACGCTCGGCGCGCCCTTCGACCTCGGCGCCACCTGGCTGCATCAGGCCGGGGAGAACCCACTGACCGCGCTGGCGGCGGAGGCCGGGCCCTTCGACCATGACGCGGTGCGCCGCCATGCCTGCTTCATCGGGGATCGTCGCGCCAGCGAGGCGGAGATGGCGGATTACGACGCCGCCTATGCCGCCTTCCACCCGCGCCTGGAGGCGGCCCGTGAGGCAGCGCCACCCGAGGCCACGGCGGCGGATTATGCCCCGCGTGGCGGCTTCTGGGATGCCACGGTGGCACATTGGGAAGGGCCGGTGATCGCCGCCGCGCCGCTGGCCGCCATGGATCTGCGGGACTTCCTGGATACCCAGCTCGCCGGGCCCAACCTGCTGCTGCCGGGCGGCATCGGCACGCTGCTGGCGGGGCTCGCCGCCGGGCTGCCCATCACCTATGGCGCCGTGGTGGAACGGCTGCGCTGGGGCGGCGTGCATGAGGGCGGCGTGGTGGCGGAAGGCGGCTTCGGCCGGATCGCCGCGCGCGCGGCCATCGTCACCCTGCCCACCGCCGTGCTGGCGGCCGGAGCGATCCGCTTCGAACCCGACCTGCCGCCGGAAACCGGGCAGGCGATCCATGACCTGCCGCTTGGCCTGCTCACCAAGATCGGCCTGCGCGCCGCCGGGGCCGACCGGCTGGATCTGGAGCCCTTCACCGGGCTGGAGCGGCGCGTCGAGCGGGAGGAGGAGGCGGCGATGACTTTCATCGCCTGGCCCTTCGGGCAGGACCACCTGATGGGCTTCGTCGGTGGTGAGGCGGCCTGGGCGCTGGCGGGGGAGGGCGATGCAGCGCTGGCGGACTTCGCTTTCGCGGAACTGCGCCGCGCCTTCGGCGCCCGTACCGATCGCGCCCTGCGGCGCGATACGGTGCTGGCCAGCCATTGGGGTACCGATCCCTTCGCGCGTGGAAGCTATTCCCACGCTAGGCCAGGGCGCGCCGCCGCGCGGCAGGTGCTGGCGACGCCGCTCGCGGGCGGGCAGCTCTGCTTCGCCGGCGAGGCCTGCCATCCGCGCTTCGCCGGCACCGTCGGGGGCGCCTGGGAAAGCGGCGAGGCCGCCGCCCGGCAGGCCCTTGCAGCCCTGGCATGACCGGAAGGTTGATGGACAGGGGGTTAAAGTTGCGCCATCGCTGCCCAGATGCAACCACCGATGGGTGAGACCGTGGAACAGGCGGGCTTCGACCGCCAGGGTGAGACGCTGTGCCTGCGCGGCGCTCTGGTGACGCGGCAGGTCGGCCCGATCTGGGACGCGGTGATGAAGGCTGCCCGCGGCGTGCGGCGGGTCGATCTCTCCGGCGTCTCCAGCCTCGACACCACGGGCGCCGCCCTGGTGCTGCGCAGCGTCGCCGTGGCCGGGGAGGCCCAGGTGGAGGGCGCCAGCAAGCCGGTGGCGGCGGTGATGGAGCGCGCCCGCACCGCTCTGGCCGCGCCGCGCCCCGCTTCCGGCCCCGATCAGCTGCCCCTTGTCGCGGCCGTGGGCGCCTGGGGCATCAGCCTGCTCCAGCGGCTGGTTGTCTCCACCGGTTTCCTTGGCGAGACGGTGGTGATGGGCGCGGCGGTGCTGCGCTATCCACGCCGCCTGCGCTTCAACGACCTGCTGCGCCATCTCGACGAGGCGGGGCTGCGCGCCTTTCCGCTGACCCTGCTGCTCGGCACGCTGATCGGCGTCATTCTCGCCTTCCAGTCCTCCATCCCGATGCGCCAGTTCGGCGCCGAGATCTACATCCCGCCCCTGGTCGGCATCTCCCTGGTGCGCGAGCTGGGGCCGCTGGTGGCCGCCATCATCCTGGCCGGGCGCACCGGCTCCGCCTTTGCCGCCGAACTCGGCACCATGACGGTGAACGAGGAGATCGACGCGCTGCGCATCATGGGCGTGGATCCTATGGCCATGCTGGTGCTGCCCCGCCTTGTCGCGGCGATGCTGGTGATGCCAGTGCTCAGTCTGCTGATGGACCTCTCCGGCCTGATCGGCATGGGGGTGGTGATGGCCAATCTCGGCTTCCCGCCCGCCCTGGTGCTGAACCAGCTGGAGCAATGGCTGACGCTCGGCGGGTTGGTCGGCGGCTTGGGGAAATCCGTGATCTTCGGCTTGGCGATCGCCGGCATCGGCTGCCGCTCCGGGCTCTCCGCCGGACGCGGGCCGCGCGCCGTGGGCGATGCGGCCACTGCCGCGGTGGTGGGCGGCATCGTCGCCACGGTGGTGCTGGACGGGCTCTTCGCCGTGCTCTTCTACCGGCTGGGCTGGTGATGGCGGACGCGCCCGAGATGGCCGACATCCACCGCACCCGGGTCGAGGATCCGGTGGTGGAGGCGCACGACCTCACCATGGCCTTCGGCAGCAACGTGCTGTTCCGGGACGTCACCTTCCAGGTGGCGCGCGGCGAGGTCTTCGTCATCCTCGGCGGCTCCGGCTGCGGCAAGTCCACCCTGCTGAAGCTGCTGATCGGCCTCTACCGGCCGAGCCAGGGCGAGATCCACATCCTCGGCGAGGATCTGCAGGCAGCGCAGGGCGCGGCGCGCCGGGATCTGCTCTCGCGCCTCGGCGTGATGTGGCAGTCCGGTGCGCTGTTCGGCTCGATGACGCTGCTGGAGAACGTGATGCTGCCGCTGGAGGAGCATACGCGCCTGCCGCGCGCCGCGCGCGAGGAGGTGGCGCGGGTCAAGCTCGGCCTGGTCGGGCTGTCGGACGCTGCCAACCGCCTGCCGGCCGAGATCTCGGGCGGTATGGCCAAGCGCGCCGGCATCGCGCGCGCCATGGCGCTCGATCCGCCGCTGCTCTTCCTCGACGAGCCCTCGGCCGGGCTGGACCCGATCACCTCGGCCGGGCTCGACCAGCTCATCAAGGATCTGGCGCGCGATCTCGGCACCACCTTCGTCGTGGTGACGCACGAGTTGCAGAGCATCCTGGCCATCGGCGATCGCTGCATCATGCTGGACAAGCAGGCCCAGGGCATGATCGCCGAGGGCGACCCGCGCGAATTGCGCGACCACGCGACGCACCCTACCGTGCGCGCCTTCTTCCGCCGGGAGGCGGCCTGAGTCATGGCGACATCCCGCAGCCTCTATGTGCGCGTCGGCGCACTGATCCTGATCGGGCTGGCACTCGCCCTCGGCTTCCTGCTGTTCCTGACCGGGGGCGGCTTCGGGGGCAAGAGCATGATCTTCGAGACCTACCTGCGCGAAAGCGTCACCGGCCTCGAGGTCGGTGCCCCGGTGCGCTACCGCGGCGTGCAGGTCGGGCAGGTCAGTCAGATCGGCCTGGTCAATTCCGAGTACCCGCCGACCAACCGCAACGATGCGCTGGAGGCTTTCCAGCTTGTCCTGGTGCGCCTGTCGCTCGAGAGCGAGCGCGCCACCATGGACCGGCCCGAGCAGGTGGAGCGCGCGGTGCAGCGCGGCCTGCGTGCCCGCCTGTCCAGTCAGGGCATCACCGGGGTCGCCTATATCGAGCTGGATTTCGTCAGCCCCGAGCGCTACCCGCCGCAGAAAATGCCCTGGGAGCCGGCCTATCCGGTAATCCCCTCCATCCCCTCCACCGTGGCGCAGGTGCAGAACGCGGCGGAGGCGATCCTCGCTCGCATCCAGCAGGCGCCGCTGGAGCAATTGCTCAGCGACGTCTCCGCCCTGGTCGCCTCGGCGCGCGGGCAGGTGGAGGATGGCGACCTCGCACGGACTTTCGCCCAGGCGGCCGCGACGCTGGGCGCACTGCGTCAGGTGGTGATGCAGTCCGACCTGCCAGGGCTGGTGGCGGAACTGCGCGGCGCGGCGGCTGACCTGCGCAGTCTGGCCGGGGGCAGCGAGGTGAAGGCCACGCTGGCCAGCGCCCGGACCGCCGCCGAGGAGCTGAGCCGGAGCCTGAGCCGGCTGCCGGCCGTGATCGACGCGCTGGAGCAGACCGCGCGCTCCGCCCGCAACACCACGCAGAGCACCACGGCCGATCTGGTCCCGTTGCTGCGCGACCTGCGCGCCACGGTGAGCAACCTGCGGGATACGACGGAGGCGCTGCGCCGCGCCCCGGGCCAGGTGCTGTTTGGCGCCCCGCCGCCACCCAACCGCTGACCCGCCGGAGAGATCTTCGATGCGCCGCCGCCTGATGCTGCTCGCCCTGCCGATGCTCGCCGCCTGCTCCGTGCTGCCCGAGTATCCTTATGTCGAGGTCAAGCGGTTCCCGCTCGCGCCGCGGCGCGAGGCGCCGCCGGCGCGTGGTGGCCGGCGGCGCGTGCTGCTGGTGCGGTTGATGCGCTCCGCGCCGTCGCTCGACACGCGCGGCTTGCGCTCGCTGCGGCCGGATGGCACCGAATCGGTCGATTTCTATGCTGAATGGAGTGCCCCGCCGGCCGAGCTGGCGGAGGAGGCGCTGCGCCGCTGGCTGACCGACACGGGCCTGTTCTCGGCGGTGATCGTGCCCGGCAGCCGGGCGCAGGCCGACCTCGTGCTGGAGACGGAACTGACCGCGCTCTACGCCGATCTCGGGCGTGGCGAGGCGCGGGTGGGGCTTTCCGGCGTGCTGATGCGCGAGACGGGGAGTGACAGCCGCATCCTGGCCCAGCTTTCCCTCACCGGGACGGCCCCGCTTCCGCCCGAGCGGCCCCTGCCGCCGGAAGCGGCGGCGGCGGCCATGAACGCCGCCTTCGCCGATGCGCTCGGCCAGCTGGAGCAGCGGCTCGCCCGTTACGCCTGAAGGCGCCCGCGATAAGGGCCTGTTAACCCGGCGCTTACCTCTTCCTCGATAGTCTCAAAAACGATACTATCAGCACTGTCGGGAATAATCGTGAGACGATCGGGACAAAGCCATCCGCTTGGCTGCGGGATCTCCCATGCCCGCCGCTAGAGCCGCCGATTCCTGGGACGAGGTGTGGGGTGCCTATGAGGCGCGCCAGTCCGCCACCCAGCCGCCAGCCCCGAAGCCAGCAGCGACGGAAGCGGCCCCTCCGCCTGCCAGGCCGGCAAGCCGGCGCCGGCAGGGCTTGGTCGTGTTGGCCCTGTTGGTGCTGACCGCCTCTAGCCTCTCCGCGCCCGCGCGGCCTTTGCTGGGCATGGCGCGGCTGGCCCTGGCGCCGGACGTGCCGGCGTTGCTGGCCGGACTGGAATTGCGGCCGGAGGCGGTGGCGCTGCCGCAGGCGCTGTCGCGCGGCTCCGCCCCGGAAGCAGGGGAGGGCCCGGCGGTGGAGCATTTCCTCGGCGTGATTTCGGGGGCGCTGGCGGAGGGGTGGCGCGATCCCGAGGCGCTGCGCCGCATGCTGCTGGCGCGGCAGGGCCTGCCGGTCGTGCCGGGGGCCACCCTGCGGCCGCTGGAGGCGGTGCGAAGCGTCCGGCCGCTCGGCTGGGCGGCGGTGCGGCTGGAAATCGGCCCGCCGGATGGCCCGGCGGGGCTGCAGCTGGACCTGGCGTGGCAGGGCGGCGCCTGGCACCTCCATCGTCTGGAGGTGCTGGAGCCGCTGCCCGCCTCAGGCTGAGCGCCGGGTGGGGAGGCCGCGGCCTCACCGCCCCCGCTGGTTCGCCTTACTCCGGGGTGATGCCGGCGGTTTCGATCACCTTCCGCCAGCGGGCGATCTCGGCGCGCTGGAACTGGCTGTATTCCTCGGGGCTGCTGGCGACCACGGTCATGCCGATCTGCTCCAGGCGCGGCCGCACATCCGGGTGGTGCAGGGCCTCCACGGCGGCGGCATGCACCCGCTTCTGCAGATCCGGCGCCATGCCGGCCGGCGCCATCAGCGCCTGCCAGGAGGTGATGACGAAATCCTCGAGCCCCGCCTCGGCCGCGGTGGGCACGTCCGGCAGCACCGGGTGCCGCTTCGCATCGGTCACCATCAGCGCGCGCAGCCGTCCGCCCTGGATGTGGCCGGCCACCGTACCGAGGTTCTGGAAGGACATCTGCACATTGCCGGCGATCAGGTCGGTCGTCGCCGCGGCGCCGCCGCGATAGGGCACATGCGCCACATCCACCCCGGTGCGCTGCTTGAACAGCTCCGTCGTCATCTGGTCCGAGGAGCCGACGCCGCTGGTGGAATAGGAGGCCTTGCCCGGATTGGCCTTCAGCCAGGCGACCAGCTCGGCCGTGGTCTTCACCGGCACCTTCTCCGGGTTCACCACCAGCACGTTCGGCATGGAGACGGCCAGGGTGACCGGCGTGAAGTCCTTGACCGGATCATAGCCCAGATCGGGCCGCAGGGCGGCATTGATGGCATAGACGCCGATCGAGCCGACCATGAGCGTATGGCCGTCCGGCTCGGCACGGGCGAGCAGGCGGCCGGCCACCTCGCCATTGGCGCCGGCGCGATTCTCGGCCACCACCGGCTGGCCGATGGTCTGGCTCATCCGGTTGGCGATGGCGCGCGCGACGATGTCGCTGGGGCCGCCGGCGACGAAGGGCACCAGCATGGTAACGGGGCGATTCGGCCAGGCGCCCTGGGATGCGCCCTGGGCGCGGGCGGCGCGCGGTGTCAGCGCAGGGGCAGCGAGCGCGGCACCGGCCAGGGAGGCACCCAGGAGCGTGCGGCGATGCATCGGCGATTTCCTCTCGGTCGTTGTTGTCAGACAACGTGACATGGGACCGCCCGCAAGGCCAGCGCCGAGGTGGGTTGCTGCCAGGCCGACACGACGATAAGCCGGTGACGGCAGTAGGAAGACCCCATGGCGACCGACCTCGACATCGCCCGCGCGGCGAAGCTCCTTCCGATCGGCGAGATCGCCGCGCGCGCGGGCATCCCCGAGGAGGCGCTGGAGCCCTATGGCCGCTACAAGGCCAAGATCGGCCTCGATTTCGTGGCGGCCCAGCGGGAGCGTCCGCAGGGTGCGCTGGTGTTGGTGACGGGCATCAGCCCGACCGCCGCCGGCGAGGGCAAGACCACCACCACCATCGGCCTGGGCGATGCGCTGAACGCGCTCGGCACGCGCACGATGATCTGCCTGCGCGAGCCCTCGCTCGGCCCCTGCTTCGGCATGAAGGGCGGCGCGACCGGCGGCGGGCGGGCGCAAGTGGCGCCGATGGAGGAGATCAACCTCCATTTCACCGGTGACTTCCACGCCATCACCTCGGCCAACAACCTGCTCGCCGCGATGGTGGACAACCACCTCTACTGGGGCAATGAGCTGGGTCTCGACGCGCGTCGCATCTCCTGGCGCCGTGCCGTGGACATGAACGACCGCGCGCTGCGCTCCATCAATGTCGCGCTGGGCGGCGTGTCGAACGGCTTCCCGCGCGAGGACGGTTTCGACATCACCGTTGCCTCCGAGGTGATGGCGGTGTTCTGCCTGGCGCGCGACCTCGCCGACCTGCGCGCGCGGCTCGGCCGCATCATCGTCGGCCAGACGCGCGAGGGGCGCAACGTCACCGCGCGTGACCTGAAGGCGGATGGCGCCATGGCCGCGCTGCTGCGCGACGCGCTGGCGCCCAACCTCGTGCAGACGCTGGAGGGCTCGCCGGCGCTGGTGCATGGCGGCCCCTTCGCCAATATCGCGCATGGCTGCAACAGCGTGATGGCGACGCAGCTTGGCCTGCGGCTGGCCGATGTGGTGGTGACGGAGGCCGGATTCGGCGCCGATCTCGGCGCAGAGAAATTCCTCGACATCAAGTGCCGCGCCGCCGGCCTCGCGCCCTCGGCCTGCGTCGTCGTCGCGACGGTGCGGGCGCTGAAGATGCATGGGGGCGTGGCGAAGTCGGCCCTCGGCACGGAGGACGTCGCGGCGGTGAAGCGCGGCATCGCCAATCTGGCGCGGCACGTGCAGAACATGCAGAAGTTCGGCCTGCCGGTGGTGGTGGCGCTGAACCGCTTCACCAGCGATACGGAGGCCGAGATCGCGGCGGTGAAGCAGGCGATGACGAAGCTCGGTACCGAGGCCATCCTCTGCACGCACTGGAGCGACGGCGCCGCGGGAGCGGCCGATCTTGCGCGCGCCGTGCAGGGGCTTCTGGCCGGTGGCGGCGCGCAATTCGAGCCGCTCTATTCCGACCATCTCTCGCTCGCCGGCAAGATCGAGACGGTGGCGCGCGAGATCTATCACGCCGAGCGCGTCAGCATCCCGCCACCGGTGGCCGCGAAGCTGCGGCGCTTCGAGGAGCAGGGCTTCGGCCATGTGCCGATCTGCATCGCCAAGACGCAGTATTCCTTCAGCGCCGACCCGACGCTGATGGGCGCGCCGGAGGGCCATGTCCTGCCGTTGCGCGAGGTGCGGCTTTCCGCCGGTGCCGGCTTCGTGGTGGTGATCGCCGGCGAGATCATGACCATGCCCGGTCTGCCGCGCCACCCGGCGGCGGAAGGGATCGGACTGGACGCCGGGGGACGCATCGAAGGGCTGTCCTGAGGCGCGCGTCACGGCGGCCCGGCCATCGATTGCCGGGCCCTGCCAGGATGTGATGAAAATTTTGGACAGGATTTGGGTGCGCGGCCGCGCTTAAGCCGCTACTCTCCGCGCGGAACCCCCTTCGGCGCCTCCAGAGCCTGTGCCGCGTGGTCGCACGGGAGCTTCCGCGCATGGACAGAGGAGTCTGAGTCTGCCGCCCCGACCCGCCGCCCCCGCATCGATCGAGCCCTTGTTGCACGAGGCCGTCGCGCGCCATCAGGCGGGCGATCTGGATGGTGCCGCGGTGCGCTATGAGCGCGTGCTGGCGCTGCGGCCGGCGGATGCGAATGCGCTGAACCTGCTGGGTCTGGTGCGGCGCCAGCAGGGTGACCTGCCAAGCGCACTGGCGCTGATCCGCCGCGCCCTCGCCCTGCAACCGGAGGCGCCGGTCTTTCTCGCCGCGCTCGGCGGTACCCTGGCGGGGGCAGGGCAGCTCGGGCCGGCAGTGGAGGCGCTCCGCGCCGCGCTATCGCGCCGGCCGCGTGACCCGGTCAGCCTGCGCAACCTGGGCCAGGCCCTCTGCGGCCTGGGGCGCGCCGGCGAGGCGCTGGTGCCGCTGCGTCAGGCCGTCGCCCTGGCGCCGGATTCGGCCGAGGCCCATCTGGCACTGGCCCATGCCTGCCGGGAAGCGGGCCAGGCGCAGGCGGCGGTCGAGGCCGCCCGCGCCGCCCTGGCGCTGCCGGCCCTGTCCCCCGCGCTGGCCGAGCAGGCGCATTTCCTGCTGGCTGCGCTGGGCGAGGGTAAGGCCCCGGAAAGGGCGCCCGCCGCCTATGTCCGTGATCTCTTCGACCAATATGCGCCGCGCTTCGAGCAGGAACTGGAGGAGCGGCTGGCCTATCGCACGCCGGTTGCCCTGGCCGAGCTGCTGGGCGAGGCGGGCCTCGCCGCCGATGGCAGTCGCCACGTCCTGGATCTTGGCTGCGGCACCGGCCTTTCGGGGCGCGCCCTGGCCCCCTTCGCGCGGGTGCTGGAAGGGCTGGACCTTTCACCTCGGATGCTGGCCGAGGCGGCGCGGCAGGGCTGCTACGCCGCCCTCCATGAGACCGATCTGCTGGATTTCCTACCCCGCCATCCGCGCGCCTATGATCTCGTCGCGGCGGTGGACGTGCTGAACTACCTCGGCGACCTGCGCCCGGCGCTGGCCGCCATGGCTGCGGCGCTGCGGCCGGGCGGCGCGCTCGCCTTCAGCGTGGAGAGCGGGACCTCCGGCAGCTATGCGCTGGGTCCTGGCCTGCGCTACCAGCACGACGTGCCGGCCCTGCACGCGCTGGCAGCGAAGCTGGATCTCCGCTGCCTCGCCGAGCGCACCGTGGTGCTGCGGCAGGAGCAAGGCCAGCCGGTGCTCGGCGCCGTGCTGGTGCTGGGGCGCGCATGAGCCCCGCGATTCAGGAAGCGTTAGTCCTTCGGGGCCAGATTGCCCTTTGTCGCAACAGACCGCCTTCCGCGCCGGAGGCTCCGTGCTGGGGCCGGGCAACCGGGCCAGGCAGGGCCCGCCGTGGGCGGTGGAGAGCAAAAAGGCCATGCCGTGAGGCGCAGCCGAAGCTGAGTCGCTCGATGGATGCCGCCGCCACAAGAATGCCGGGCACCCATGCGAGCATTCCCTTGCCGACCCGCCTCGCCGTGAATCCGGTGCGGCAGGCCGGCTTTTCCACCCCCGGCCGGCCCAGGCCGCCGGGCATTGAGAGACCGCCGCACCATGTCGACGCTAGTGCTCGAACTGCGCCAGGGCGACCTGCTGATCGTTAACGGTGCGCCTCTCCGCTTCCGCAACCGCGCGCGGGTGGAGCTGACGAGCCGCGCCCGCTTCCTGTTCGGCAAGCAGATCATGACGCCCGAGGCGGCCACCACCCCGGCGCGGCGCCTCTACTTCGCCATCCAGACGGCCTACATCGGCAACGAGGAGGAACGCGAGCGCGGCCTGGATCTGGCGCGCGATCTCGCCGCCGAATTCCGCGCCGCCACCACCTCGGTCCTGGCCCGGGAACTGGTGGACGAGGCCGTCGCTGCGGCTGAGCAGGACGAATGCTATCAGGCGCTCCGCCTCGTCCGGCGGCTGATCCAGCATGAGGATGCCGTGCTCCAGAGCGCTGGTGACGCCGCGCCGCAGGGGGAACCGGTGACATGAACCCCGCCGCCGCGCCCCCCTCCCGGCCCGCCTTGGCCGGGCAGCGCGCGGAGGAGGCGGTGCTGTTCCGCCGCGTCGTGCTGCTGTTGCGGCAGGCGCAGGAGGGCGCCGACCCCGCCACGGCGATAGCGGCGGAGGAGGCGACGCGCCGCCTCTGGGAAGGCGTGCTGTGCGCCGTCGAGCGCCCCGGCACGATACTGCCGCGGGCGCTGCGGCAGGGACTTGGGGCGCTCGGGGGTGCCGTGCTGCGGGAGATCACACAGCCGGCGCCGGACTATGCTTTCCTGGCTGCGATCAACGAGCAGGTCATGGCCGGCCTCGTCACGCGCCACTGAACCGGAGCGATGCTTGCCGGCGGTGCTCAGGCGGCCTGGAAGCCGAGCCGGCGCAGCAGCCATTCGCGATAGGCCAGCACCGCCGGGGCCGGAGGCGTAAGCGCCGCCGTCAGGCTACGTGCCTCGGCGCCCACCAGCGCCAGCGCCGTGGTCTCGGCCGGTTGGTGGCTTTCATCCTCCTGCCAGCGCAAGGCGGCGCGGCGCCAGGCGGCCACCACATCGGCCGAGGTCAGGCGCTGCAGCATCAGCGCGGCCCGCAGCCGCAGCGCCGCGAAGCCCGCTTCCGCCGCCGCCAGCGGCACCGGCCGGGCCGAGGCCTCGGCGGTGGAGGGCAACTCCGGATGGTCGCGCCGACCGGGAACCTCCAGTTCCAGCCAGCCGGTCAGGCCCATCGCGGCGGCCCGCCGCAGGGCCGAGGGCGCGGCGATCACCAGGGCATCCGCCTCGCCGGCGGCGATCGCCGCCGCGGCGGCAGGGCCGGCGAGATTGAAGATCGGCACCGCCGGATGGCCCAGCAGGTCGAGTGCCAGCAACGCCGCCGTCTCGGGCGCATCGGGTGCCGGCAGTGCGAGGCGCAGGGGCCGGCCGCCGGTGGGCGGCCAGGGCCCGCGCCCGGCCAGCAGGGCGCCCTGCCAGGACACGCAGATCGGCAGCCAGCCTTCAGGATCGAACTGCGCGCGACTTTCGCCGATCAGACGGGCATGCGCGGCGCTCCCCGGCATCACCAACAGCACCCGCCCGTCGCCGCCTTCCATCGTGGCGAAGCGGTTGGCGGCGGTGATGCCGTCCGGCCCGCCCAGCACCAGGCTGCGCAGCGCCACCGCATGCGGCAGGCCGCGCGCGAGGCCGGTGGCGACGCCCTGTGCCCATTGCGCGGCGGCGCCGCCCTCGGGGCCCGGCAGCAGCAGTGTGGCGCTGTCAGGCACCAGGGCGGCGGGTTGCGGCTGGGCCGCCGCTCTGGCGCCTGACAGCCCCGTGAGGGCGAGGGCGCCAAAGCCCAGGCAGTCGCGGCGGCCAAGCCTTTTCATGCGCCCAGCCCGTCCTGGCGGGGCGGCAGAATTGCGGCGTGGCACGGGCCGCGGCGGCGCATGCTCAGGAATCGTAGGCCACGAGGGTTTCCACCGGCACATCGAGCCGCTCCCGGCCCCTCAGGAAGGTCAGCTCGACCATCGCGGCCGCCAGCGGCACCTCGGCGCCCGCTTTGCGCAGAAGCTGCACCCCGGCGGCCATGGTGCCACCGGTGGCCAGCAGGTCGTCCAGCAGCACCACACGGTCGCCCGGGGCCACGGCATCGGCCTGCATCTCGATGCGATCAGTGCCGTATTCCAACTGGTAGTCGTAACCAATAGTCTCGCCCGGCAGCTTGCGCGGCTTGCGCAGCATGATGAAGCCCAGGCCCAGCTCCAGCGCCAGCGGTGCCGCCAGCAGGAAGCCGCGGCTCTCGATGCCGGCCAGCAGCTTCGGGCGATGCGGCCGCACCCGCGCGGCCATCTGCGCCATCGCCGCCTTCCAGGCCGGCCCGTTCCGCAGCAGGGTGGAGATGTCGTAGAACAGGATGCCGGGCTTCGGGAAATCCGGAATGCTGCGGATATGCGCCTTCAGGTCGAAGGTGGTGTAGGGGGCGGGGGGCAGGCCGGGCTCGGGCATCGGGTTCTTTCGGGCACGGAGAGGGAACGCGGGAAGGGGCGGGGCCCCGACTTCGGGCCGGCCGGAGACTAGGCGGGCAGCGGCCGTGCTGCAAACACCGACGACGGCGGACTTGGCGAAGCGGGCCGGCCCTGCCAAGAGGGAGGGCATGTCGCGCGTCCTCATTGCCTGCCTGGCCGGCTTCGTCGGGCTGCTTCTCTACCTCGCCGTGGTGCTCTGGGCGGGCGACCACGTGCAGCAGTGGCACTGGGCGCTACAGCTTCCCTTCTATGTCCTGGCGGGCTTCGCCTGGGTCTTTCCGGTCCGTGGCCTGATGTATTGGGCGGCGCGGCGGCCGCGCTGAGGGAAGGCCGGTCCCGGGCCCGGCAGCCGCGCAGGATCAGAAGGGCCGGCTCAGCACCACCAAGGCATGCGCGTCGCACGGCTGGGGCGGGCGAAGCAATCCTTCTTCGACAGGTTGATGTCTGCGGCGATCACGGGGAGGCCGGCACTGTCGATCGTCGTCTGCGTCGCAGCGGGCAGCGTCAGCACCGGGCGGCCTGCTGCTACCGATGGCGATGTCGCGGCAGCAAAATGCAGGTGAGCCGGGCTCCGGAATCGGGGTGGGGCGCCTGGGAGGAGGGACAGGACGGCATGAAAAAGCCCCGCCGCGCGACCCCAGACGGGGAGGCGGGCGGGGCTTTGGGCCCGGCCGGATTTTGGTCGGAGCGAGAGGATTCGAACCTCCGGCCCCTGCGTCCCGAACACAGTGCTCTACCAGGCTGAGCTACGCTCCGTCATTCCGGCCGGGCGTGCCATCGGGGGCGGCGCGGCTAATAACCCCGCCCGGGAAGCTCGGCAAGGGTGCCTTTGCGCGAGGGTGGCAGAAAAGCGCTTTTCTCTTTCGGCGGGCATGGTCTGATGGCCGCTCCACCGATTCTGGAGTGATGCATGCGGATGAAGCAGGCCCTTCTGGCCCTTGCCCTGCTGGGCACCGCCGCCCTCGCCATCCAGGCGCCAGGTGGCGCGGCCTGGGCACAGGGTGACGTGATCGCCCAGCGGCAGGCCGGGCTGAAGCGGATGGGCGGCAATGTGGAGGCGATCAAGAAGACGCTGGAGTCGAAGGGCGACCTGTCCGTTGTGGCCGAGCGCAGCCAGGATATGGCGGCCTTCTTCCACGGCTTCCCCGCCTTGTTCCCGCCCGGCAGCGACAAGGGCGACACCCATGCGCGCTCCGAGGTCTGGTCGAAGCGACCGGAATTCGAGGCCGCCGCGGCCCGCATGGTCGCCGCGGCCATCAAGCTGAACGAGACGGCGAAGGCCGGCGACGCGGATGCCACGGCGACCGCTTTCCGCGAGGCGGGCGGTACCTGCGGCGCCTGCCATCGGCAGTTCCGCTCGCGTTGAGCGGCCCGGGGGAGGGCGCGAGGACTTGCCCTCCCCCGATCGCTTTCAGCCGAGCCGGGAAAGGCCCCAGGCCGCCGCTCCGGCCGCCAGCAGCAGCAGCAGCGCCAGCAAGGGCGAGCCGAGGCGGGGCGCATGCCGGGCCATGCCGGCCGGTACGCGCTTGGCGCCGGTCAGCATCGGCAGCACGAGATTCTGCCCCTTGGCCAGGGCATAGACGCCCACCGCCAGCACATGCAGCGCCGCCAGCGCCAGGATCACGTTGAAGTTGCGGATGTGGATGCAGGTCATCCAGTCGCTCACCGCGCCGGAGACGAAGCCAGCGAGCGGCCCGCGGGTGAGGATCAGGTCATCGGCGAAGAGGCCGGTCCCGACCTGCAGCAGCAGCACGCCGAGCAGCACCAGCACCATCCAGCCGCCCGCGGCATTGTGGCCCAGCTCGGTGTCGGGCGCACGGCGGAACAGATGGCGGAGATGGCCGAGCGCCGCCAGCGGCGAGCGCAGGAAATGACGGAAGCGCGCCGTCTCGGAACCGATGAAGCCCCAGACGAGCCGGAACAGCAGTAGGGCCAGCATCAGGTAGCCGCTGGTCAGGTGCAGATCCATCCGGCCGGTTTCGGCGCTCCACCAGGAGAGGCCGATCAGCCCGACAATGGCCCAGTGCACGAGGCGGACCCAGGGGTCCCAGACCTTCACACGAACGGTTCCGCTTGGCTGCATGCTGCCTCCGTCTTTCGTCGGGAGAGGTCGAATGAGAGGTCGCCAGGGGCGAGGCCGCAAGGGGCGGCCGCGTTTCCGGCGGGTTGTTTACGTGGGCGCGACAGACCATAACCTTGCTGTCATGGCGCTTTTGCAAAGCCTTCGCATGGTCCTGGCCCCGCCGCATCCGGCGGGCCGGCCTTTCATCATCGGTGGCGCGGCTGTGGCCGTGGTCGGGGGCCTCTTGCTGGGCGCCTGGCTGTTCTGGCTCGGCCTCGCCTTCACCGCCTTCTGCTTCTACTTCTTCCGCGATCCCGAACGGGTGACGCCGGACCGGCCGGTGATCGTCGCGCCGGCCGACGGGCGGGTGGTGAGCGTGGAGCCGGTGGTGCCACCGCCGGAGCTGGGCCTCGGCCCCGCCGCACGCTGGCGCGTCGCCATCTTCCTCTCGGTGAACGACGTGCACATCAACCGCAGCCCCGTGGAAGGGGTGGTGACGCGCATCGCCTATCGCCATGGCAAGTTCGTCAGCGCCAACCTGGACAAGGCCAGCGAGGACAATGAGCGCAACGCGCTGGCGATCCGGATGCCGAATGGCCAGGACGTGGCGGTGGTGCAGATCGCGGGACTGGTCGCCCGTCGCATCCTCTGCTTCGTGCGGGAGGGCGACAGCCTGCGGGCCGGCGAGCGCTTCGGCCTCATCCGCTTCGGCAGCCGCACCGATCTCTACCTGCCCGAAGGGGTCCGCCCCCTGGTGGCGGAGAAGCAGCTCATGGTCGGCGGCGAGACGGTGATCGCCGAACTGGCCCCCGCCGCGGCCCAGCCGGCAACCGCCGCCGCCGCGCCGGGTTCCGTGCACTGATGAATGTCTCCTCGCCCCGCCCCCGCCGCTTCCGCTTCGCCGCACGGCAACGACCCCGCCTCCAGGGTCAGTCCTTTAACCGGCTGATCCCGAACATCCTGACGCTGCTCGGCCTCTGCGCCGGGCTGCTGGCGATGCGCTTTGCGCTGGAGGGGCGCTGGGAGGTGGCGGCGGGGCTGATCATCACCGCCGGGGCGATCGACGGGCTGGACGGGCGGCTGGCCCGGCTGCTGAAGGCCACCAGCCGCTTCGGCGCCGAGTTTGACAGCCTGGCCGACTTCCTGTCCTTCGGCGTGGCGCCGGCCATGGTGCTCTATCTCTGGACCATGCACGACTACCGGGGCCTCGGCTTCGTGCCCTGCGTGATGTTCGCCGTCTGTATGTCGCTGCGGCTGGCGCGCTTCAACGCGGCGCTCGATGCCGGCCCGATGCCGCTGCCGGGGCCGCCGCCCAAGCCGGCCTATGCGCAGAGCTTCTTCACCGGCGTGCCGGCCCCGGCCGGGGCGCTGCTGGCCATGTTCCCGCTCTTCGCCTCGCTGGCCTTTGAGGGCTGGGGCTGGTCCGGGCTGGCCGCCGCGGTGCGCTATCCCGCCTTCGTGGGCATCCTGCTGATCTTGGTCGCCCTGGCGCTGGTGAGCACGCTGCCCACCTGGTCCTTCAAGAACTTCAAGGTGCGGCGCGAATACATCCTGCCGCTGCTGCTCTCGATCGGAGCCTATGCCGCGCTGCTGGTCAGCGAGCCCTGGGCGGCGCTGGCGGCGGCGGGGCTGATCTACTCCGCCATGCTGCCCTTTTCCTTCCGCTCCTATGTTGCGCTGAAGCGCGAGGCCGAGGCGCTGATCCAGCCGATCGGCCAGCAGTCAGCCGGCTCCCAGCCGACCGCTAGCCCGGACGCCTAGCCGCCGCGCTGCGCGGGCGGCGGCGCGTTGCCCAGAGCCGGGCGGCCATGCCGCCTTCGGTCTGTTTCCTCTTCCATCCTGCGGCCATGACGGTGCGCGAGCTTTCGGGCTCCCGCCTCCGCCCCGCCATGTTCAGCTTTGCGTCATCTCCCTCTCACACCCTGCGCATGACGGCTTCACACGAGGCCGAAATCATGTTTTTGAGCAACTTGGGTGAGGATTCTCATCTGAAGGTTGATAATTCCTTCCCATCGAGGCGCGGATGCAGGGCAGCGGGATCAAGGCGATGGAGCGGCGGAGCTTCCTGCGCGGCATGATGGCGGGTGCGATCGGCATGCCCGCCCTGCTATCCGGCTGTGCCGCTCCCGCCGCCCGTCAGGCGCTCGGCACTCCAGCGGAACACATTACCGCGACCGGCTTTGCCAGCCTGCAATGCGGCGGCATGACGCGGGGCGGCGTGGTGGGCTTCGACGCCCGCCACGCGCTGACCTGTGCCCATGTCCTGGAGGGCGGTGCCCGGTCGGCCACGCTGCGCCGCGCCGATGGCGCGGAGGCGACCGCGCGGGTGGTCGCGCGCAGCGGCCGGATGGATCTGGCGGTGCTGCGCCTGCCGGAGGGCTTCCTGGCGCCGGCGCAGCGCTCGGCCGAGGCGCCGCAGCGAGGCGAGGCGGTCTGGGCCGCCGGCGCCCCCAGCATCGGCCCTTCCGTCGCCGAGGGTCATGTTGAGGCACCCGATGCCGAGATGCCGGGCTTCGGCCGTGGCTTCACCGCGCGCATGCCGGCACTGATGGGCTATTCGGGCGGCCCGGTGGTGGATGAGGAGGGCCGCCTGCTCGGCCTGACTGCCGCGTTGCCCGATCCGGGCGCCGCGGGGGCTTTGGCCTTCCTGCTGGGCGCCGATATCGACGGCCTCGCGCAGCCCGACCGGCAGGTTTTCGTGCTCTCCATCCGTCGGGCCGGGGCCGAGGCGGTGCGGCTGCTGGGGGGCGCCGCAGCCTGAGCCCACGGCCAGGCTTACGCTCGGATTTTCCTGGACTCTGGTTGTTCCTGCGCCGCATCGTTCGCCTCCATTGAGGCGGGGCGGCCGTTCCCCTCCGGGCGGCGGAACCCGCACAGAGGAGAGCATCGTCATGATCATTTCCCGGATCCTCGCCCACAAGGGCACGCAGGTGATCTCGGTCAGCCCGCGTGACGACGCCATCGCCATCTGCCGTGTCATGGCGCAGCATCGCATCGGCGCCGTGCTGGTACGGGGTGAGGCGGGGGCTATGCTGGGCATCGTCAGCGAGCGGGACGTCGTGCGGGCGCTGGCGAGCCGCGGTGCCGCGACGGTGGCGATGGACGCCACCCAGCTCATGACGCGGGTGCTGCACACCGTCACCCCGGAGACCCGCGTCTGCGATGCCCTGGCGATGATCACCGACCGCCGGGTGCGCCACCTTCCCGTGCTGGACGCGCAAGGCCAGCTCGCCGGCATGATCTCCATCGGCGATCTGGTAAAGGCGCGCATCGAGGAGGCGGAGCAGGAAGCGAGCGAGTTGCGCGACTTTGTCGCCACAGCCGGATAGGAACGGCGAAAAAACGACCTCGAAAGGAAGCGGCAGCACAACCTTTTCGCAGATGGCGCGTTCAGCCGGCGTCCCACAGGGAGAATCGCGATGAAGCTGCGAATCATGAGTGCCGCCGCCCTGGCCCTTGCGCTGGCCGCCTGCGGCACCAACGAACGTGAGCGCGTAACAGGCGGGGCGGCCGCGGGCGCCGCGACAGGCGCCGGGGTTGGCGCGCTCGGCGGCCCCGTCGGCGCCGCCGTCGGGGCGGTGGTCGGCGGCGGCGCCGGCGCCGTGACCGGTGCCACCACCTCGCCGAGCGATGTGAATCTCGGCCGGCCTCTCTGGAAGGATCCGGAGGTCAAGACGCCGCTCGACAACGAGCGGCGCGGCCGCAGCAGCCGGAGCAGCCGCTCCTCGCGCAGCACGCGCGGCGGCAGCGACGGCGCCTATATGGGCGGCGGCATGGTGGTGCCGGAAGGCCAGACGCCGGCTTCCGCCGTCAGCGGGTCGGGTAACAGCATGGCGCCGGCCGGCACGAACACCGGCAGCCCGGCCACCACCGGCACGAGCGGCTCCATGGACGCCACGCCCACCAATCCGGCGCCGCGCACGGCGCCCTGACCGGCCGGGCCGGTCCTGCCGGCCTCATGCCACTGCCGCCGGCGGCCCTTCCGGGCCGCCGGTCTTTCTGCTTGTGTTCCAGCCCCAGCTTCCCCCTTGCGCAGAGGATGACGCATGCGGCCTCCTTTTCCCGTACGTGAGCCGGCCTGGCTCGAGGAGTTCAAAGCCTTCATCATGCGGGGCAGCGTGGTGGACTTGGCAGTGGGCATCGTGGTCGGTGCCGCCTTCACCAGCATCGTCAACTCACTCGTGCAGGATCTGATCAATCCGATCATCGGCCTGCTGATCGGCGGCGTGGACTTCTCCAACGTCTTCGTCGTGCTGAGCGGCGAACGCGGACCCTCGCTGGAGGCCACGCGTGAGAGTGGTGCGGCGGTGCTGGCCATCGGCCAGTTCATCAATGCCATCATCCGCTTCCTGATCGTCGCCATGGCGATCTTCTGGCTGTTGCGCGTGCTGACGCGGCTGCGGCTGCGCCAGGCCGAGAAGCCGGCCGCGCCGCCCGCGCCCACCACGCAAGAGAAGCTGCTGATGGAAATCCGCGACGCGCTGGTGCAACGCTCCGGAGAGGGTGCGTTGCAACGCCCCGGGCCGGCGGTGCCGCCCGCACCCGGCCCCAGCACCGCTCCTGGCAGCTGACAAGGGACGCTTCGCCTCCCGCTCCGGCGGGTGATAGGATGGCCTCATGCGCTTCAATCACCCCCCCGCGCTCGAGGATCTGCAGGAGATGGCCGAGGCGGCCTTCTCCGCCATCCCCGAAGAGCTGCGCCACGCCGTGCAGGGCGCGGCCATCCTGGTCGAGGACCTGCCGGACGAGGAGACGCTGGAGGCGCTCGAACTGCAGCACCCCTGGGAGCTGACCGGGCTCTACCGGGGGGTGCCGCTGACGGAGAAGACGCATTTCGGTGTGCCGGCTGAGCCGGACACCATCCTGCTCTACCGCGAGCCCATCCTGGTGGAGTGGATCGAGACCGGCGAGGACCTGTTCCGCCTGGTCCGCAACGTGCTGATCCACGAGATCGGCCACCATTTCGGCTTCTCTGACGAGGAGATCGCCCGGCTGGAAGGCGAGGGGTAGAGGCGCTCGCCTTACCCGGCCAGCGCTGCCGTCGTGGCCTGCCGCAAGGCTGGCAGCACCTCCGCCTCGAACCAGGGGCGCTGCGCCGCCCAGGCTTTCGTCCGCCAGGAGGGATGCGGCAGCGGGAAATAGCCCCGCGGCATGATGGCCGCGAAGTTCCGCACCGTCTCGCCCAGTTGTGCCGCCGCGGCGCGCCCCAGCACGCTGCGGATGGCATAGCTGCCGACCAGCAGGGTCAGGCGCAACTCCCGCATCGGCCCGATCAGGCGCGGGTGCCAGAGCGGCGCGCATTGCGGGCGCGGTGGCGCATCGCCTCCACGCGGCAGGCGGCCGGGATAGCACAGGCCGGTCGGGACGATGGCGATGCGCGCCCCGTCATAGAAGGTGTCGCGGTCCATCCCCAGCCAGTCGCGCAGGCGATCGCCCGACGGGTCGTTCCACGGGATGCCGGTGGCGTGCACCTTGGTCCCCGGCGCCTGGCCGATCACCAGCAGCCGGGCCGTCGGGCTGACGCGGAAGACCGGACGCGGCCCGAGCGGCAGGTCAGTGCAAAGCGTGCAGGCGCGCGCGGCCGCGGCGGCCGCCTCCAGGCTCAGGTCCATCCGGCCAGCAGCCGGTCCACGAAGCGGGGGACGCATTGCGTGGCGGGGCCATGCTCCGCCTCGTCAAAGAGGTGCGTCCCGGCGCTGGGCTCCAGGTTCAGTTCCACGGTGCGGGCCCGGCCGCGCAGGGCGGCAACGAAGCCGGCGGCCGGATAGACCTGCCCCGAGGTGCCGATGGAGACGAAGAGACCGCAATCCTCCAGGGCCGCCTCGATCCGCTCCATGCCCAGGGGCATCTCGCCGAACCAGACGACGTCCGGGCGCAGGCCGCCCGCTTGGCCGCAGGCGTGGCAGGGCGTGGCAGTGGAAAGCTCTTCCCGCCAGGGCCGCGTATCGCCACAGGTGAGGCAGCGGATCTTGCCCAGCTCGCCATGCATGTGCAGCAGCGCCGCCGCCCCGTCCGGCATGGCGCGGTCGTGCAGGTCGTCCACATTCTGCGTCACCAGCAGGGCGGGGGCCTTCCAGGCCGCGACCAGCCGCGCCAACGCGTAATGCGCGGCATTGGGCTGGATGGCCGGATCGCGCAGCTGCGCCCGGCGGGCATTGTAGAAGGCATGCACCCGCGCCGGATCGCGCGCGAAGGCCTCGGGGGTTGCCACGTCCTCGATGCGATGCCGTGCCCAGAGCCCGTCCGGGTCGCGAAAGGTGGAAAGGCCGGATTCGGCGGAAATGCCCGCGCCGGTCAGGATGATCAGGGGTGGCTGGCTCATACGTGGGAAAAGCTGGGTGGGCGGGGCCGGGCGATCAAGTCGCGCGGCCCCGCCGCGCCTCAGTGCTGGTGGGCGCCGCCGTGGCCGGCCGCATCACCCCCCTGGGCGCCGGCGGCCTCCACCGCAAGCTCCACCGTGACCTCGCCGGCGCGTTCGAAGACCAGCGTCAGCGGCACGCGGGCGCCCTTGGTGAGCGGTTGCTTCAGCCCGACCAGCATCAGGTGCAGGCCGCCCGGAGCGAGCTTCACCTCCTGGCCGGGTGCGATCTCGATGGATTCGACCGGCCGCATCCGCATCACCGCGCCATCCTGCACATGATTGTGCAGTTCCACGGTGCGGGCGATCTCGGCCCGGGCGGAGACCAGACGATCCGGCGCGCTGCCGGTGTTGCGCAGGGTCATGAAGCCGGCACCGGTGATGCCAGCGGGGGCGGCGCGGCTCCAGGGATGGCCGATGGCGATGTCGCCGGCCGTGTAGCTGTGCGCGGCGGCGGCGGTGGCGAGGCCAAGCCCAGCCAATGCGCCGAACAGGAAACGACGATGGAACATGACAGGCAATCCGATGGGCGGCGACCCGCAGCCGCCCATGAAGGCAGCCGGCGCGGTCGCGGCCGGGAGAGGGAGAAAAGGCGGACTGGTTCTCGGGCTTCAGACGGGAGGGGGGCCGCGCGGGATGCCGGGGAACGCCCGGGCCATGGGGCGGGGCGGTGGAGCCGGCGGCAGCGGCTCGGCGCGGGTGGCGAGATGCCAGACGGGCGCCGGCGGAATGGGCGGCTGCGGCAGCTCCGCCTGCGGCAGCGCATGGCACACGACACAGACACAGGGCTCCGTATGGGCCGGCGGCGGATCATCCGGCCGGCCGGGCGCGCTCTGCGCCAGCTTCAGCCCATCGGAGGTGCAGATCGGCACCAGCAGCCCGCTGGCCGTCACGGCGTGCCGTGCCTGCCACAGGCAATGCGCCGCCGCGACCGCGCTCTGGCCGAGCAGCAGCAGCGCCAGCAGGCTCACCAGGAGAAGGCGGGGCCGGGCCATCACCGCTCCTGCCTAGAGCAGATCGGGGGCAGGAGGAAGCCGCGGATCGGCCCGCGCGGCGCCGCCTGGCCGCTAGGCTTCCGCCTCGCGCGAGGCCAGATCCTCACCGCCCTTGGGCGGCCCGTCGAGGGCGTAGTCCACCTCGGCCTCGTAATGCGCCTGCTCCTTGCCGAGGCGGGAGGAGAAAAGGGAGAAGCGATCCATCGTTACGGGCGCGGGGCGGAACAGGTTGTGCGCCTGCACGAAGGCGATCAGCTTGTCCGGCGCCGCCTTGTCGGTGCGGGCGAGGGTGATGTGCGGCGTGAAGCGGCGCCGCTCCGGCGGCAGGCCGGCCCGTTGCAGCGCCGTCTCCACCTTGGCCTGGAGATGCGTCAGGCGATCGCTGCGCTCCGCCTTCACATGCAGGGAGTGGATGCGGCCGGCCTTCTCGAAGACGTCCACGCCGGCGAGCTGCAACTCGAAGGGCCGGCCGTGAATGCCGGCCAGGGCGTCATCCACCTCATCGGCCTGCCAGCCATTGACCTCGCCGATGAAGCGGAGCGTCAGGTGGTAGTTCTCGGGGGGCACCCAGCGGGCGCCGGGAATGCCGCCGGCCAGATCGGCGAGCTGCACCCGCAGCGTTTCCGGGATCGGCAGGGCAACGAACAGGCGTGGCATGATGGCTCAACCTCCCTGCACCTTGGACAGAAGCTCCCGGACAGCGGGAAGCATGCGGCGTGCCACTTCCTCCGCGCCCTGGGGATTGGGATGGATGCGGTCGGGCTGGTTCAGGGCTGGGTCGCCCGCCACGCCCTCCAGCAGGAAGGGATAGAAGACAACCTTCGGATGCGCTTTCGCCAGCCGCTGGAAGATCCCGGCGAATTCACGCCCGTAATCGGCGCCGAGATTGGGGGGCGCCAGCATCCCGGCCAGCAGCACCGGCAGGCCGCGTGCCTTCAGGCGGGTCAGGATGTCGTCCAGATTGGCATAGGTGTCGGCGGGCGGCAGGCCGCGCAGCCCGTCATTGCCGCCGAGCGCGACGATCACCGCCTGCGGCTGGTCGGCCAGCGCCCAGTCGAGCCGGGACTTGCCGCCCGCCGTGGTGTCGCCGGAGACGCCGGCGGCGATCACCTGCACCGCCTCGCCGGATTGGTGCAGCAGCGCCTGCAGCCGCGCCGGCAGCGCCTGCTCCTTCGCCAGCCCGTAGCCGGCGGTGATCGAGTCGCCCAGCATCAGCAGCTTCATCGGAACCGCGCCCTGAGCATCCCCTTGGGCATGCGCGCCGCCGAGCTTCACCGAAAGAAATATTCCGATACCGAGGGCAGCCCTTCGCATCGCGGCGCGGCGGCCATATCTGCGGACCATGCTGGACGCACCCAATGCCATCCGATCCCCCGCAGCGCAGCCCCTCGCGGGGGAAGGGCGCGATACCACCCTGATCCGTGCCCGCGGCCTCAGCTTCAAGGTGGCGGCGGCAGGGGGTGAGGTCAACATCCTCCGCGGGCTCGATATGGAGGTGAAACGGGGCGAGGCGGTGGGTCTCGTCGGCCCCTCCGGGTCCGGCAAGACGACGCTGCTGATGCTGTTGGCCGGGCTGGAGCGGCCCTCGGGCGGCAGCCTGATGGTGGCCGGCGCCGACCTCGCGCGGCTGGACGAGGACGCATTGGCGCGCTTCCGGCGCGACAACCTGGGCATCGTCTTCCAGTCCTTCCACCTAGTGCCGACCATGACGGCGCTGGAGAACGTCGCCGTGCCGCTGGAGTTTGCCGGCCGCGCCGACGCCTTCGACCGCGCCGAGGCGGCGCTGGGGCGAGTCGGGCTGGGGCATCGGCTCGGGCACTATCCCGGGCAGCTCTCGGGCGGCGAGCAGCAGCGCGTGGCCCTGGCCCGCGCCGTGGTGGCGGAGCCCAGCCTGCTGCTGGCCGACGAGCCCACCGGCAACCTGGACGGCGCCACCGGCCAGAAGGTGATGGACCTGCTCTTCGGCCTGCGCGAGCAGCTCGGCACCACCCTGCTGCTGATCACCCATGACCCGGCGCTCGCCGCCCGCTGCGGGCGGCAGCTCCGCATGGCCGACGGGCGCTTCGTGGCGGACGGCGCCGCATGAGCGGCACGCTGGCGCTGGGGTTCCGCTTCGCCCGGCGCGAGTTGCGCGGCGGCATCCGGGGATTGCGCATCGTGCTGGCCTGCCTGGCGCTGGGCGTCGCCGCCATTGCCGCCGTCGGCACGCTGCGCACTGCGACCGAGGCTGGGCTGGCGGCGGACGGCGCCCGCATCCTGGGCGGCGACCTCTCCGTGCGCGTCTCCTACCGCCCGATGCCGCAGGCAGCGCGGGACTGGATTACCGCGCGAGGCGCCCGGCTCTCGGAAGTGATCGAGATGCGGGCGATGGCCGTTGCTCCCTCCGGCCAGCGGACGCTGGTGGAATTGAAGGCGGTGGACGACGCCTATCCGCTCTACGGGGCGCTCGAACTCGACCCCGCCGGCGCCCTGCCTCCGGATGTCGTGGCGCTGGAGCCACTGGTGGCGGAGCGACTTGGACTGAAGCCCGGCGACGCCGTGCGCCTGGGCGAGGGGCAATTCCGCCTTGCCGGGCTGATCCGCAGCGAGCCGGACAAGGTGGCCAGCCCCGCCATCCTCGGGCCGCGCGCCATGATCACGCTGGATGCCCTGCCACGGACGCAGCTCATCCAGCCCGGCAGCTTGGTGCAGTACGAATACCGCATCGCCCTGCCGCCGGGCGTCTCGCCCGCCGCCTTCGCGCGCGACCTGCGCGCCGCATATGACGATGGCGGCTGGCGCATCCGCGACGCCGCCGAGGCCTCGCCCGGGGTGAATCGCTTTCTCGACCGCGCCGCCTCCTTCCTGACGCTCGCCGGGCTGACGGCGCTGCTGGTCGGCGGCATCGGCGTGGCGACGGGCGTGCGGGCCTGGCTGGACCAGCGCAGCCGCACCATCGCCACGCTGCGCTGCCTCGGCGCCCCGGCGCGCGTCATCTTCGCCACCTACCTCATCCAGGTGCTGGCGCTGGCGGCGCTCGGCATCCTCGTCGGACTGGTGGCGGGGCAAGGATTGATGTTGCTGGCCGCGCATTTGCTGAAGGGTACACTGCCGGTACCGCCCCGGCTCGGGATCTATCCGCTGCCGCTCGCCCTGGCGGCGCTCTACGGGCTGCTGACGGCGCTGGCCTTCGCGCTCTGGCCGCTCGGCCGGGCGCGGGAGATTCCGGGGGCCGCGCTGTTCCGCGACACGGTGCAGGCCGCGCCCTACCGGCCGCGCCTCTCGCTGCTGGCGGTGAACGCCGCCGCCGTGCTGGCCCTGGTCGCACTGGTGGTGGGCACCGCCGAGCAGCCGCTTTTCGCCCTCGGCTTCTGTGCCGCGGCGGGGGGCACGCTGCTGCTGTTCCGGCTCGGGGCCGCCGCGCTCAGCGCTTTCGCGCGCCGGCTGCGCGGCATCCGCCGGCCGGCGTTGCGGCTGGGGTTGGCCAATCTGCACCGCCCCGGCGCGCCAACCGCGCTAATGCTGGTCTCGCTCGGCATCGGCCTGACGACGCTCTCGGCGGTGGCGATGATCGAGGGCAACCTGCGCCGGCAGATCTACGACCAGCTTCCCGAGGCGGCGCCGAACTTCTACTTCATCGACATCCAGTCGGATCAGGCTCAGCGCTTCGACGCGGTGGCGCGCGCGCAGCCGGGCGTGGTGGAGGTGAAGCGCGTGCCTTCGCTGCGCGCCCGCATCGTCGCCATCAAGGGCGTCCCGGTGGAACAGGTGCAGGCCAGCGAGGACACCCGCTGGGCGCTGCGCGGCGATCGCGGCCTGACCTATGCCGCCACTCCGCCCGAGGGCACCCACATCGTCGCCGGGCAATGGTGGCCAGCCGACTATCAGGGGCCACCGCTGGTCTCGCTGGATGCGCGGCTGGCCGAAGGCTGGGGCGTCGGGATCGGCGACACCATCACCGTGGATGTGCTCGGCCGCGAGGTGCCGCTGAAGATCGCCAGCACGCGGCAGATCGAATGGCAGGGGCTGGGGCTGAACTTCGTCCTGATCGCCTCGCCCGGCCTGCTGGAGGCGGCGCCGCACACCCACATCGCCACGGTGCGCGGCGATGCCGCCGAGGATGCCGCCGTGCTGCGCGCGGTGACGGATGCCTTCCCCAATGTCTCCGGCATCCGCGTGCGGGATGCGCTGGAGGCGGTGGCCGGGCTGCTGGAGCGGCTGGGCACGGCGATCTCGGCGGTGGCGGGCGTCACGCTGCTGGCCGGCGGACTGGTGCTGGCGGGCGCCATGGCGGCCGGGCAGCGGCGCCGCGTGCGGGATGCCGTGGTGCTGAAGGTGGTGGGCGCCACGCGGGCGCAGATCCGCCGCGCCTGGCTGGTGGAGTTCGGCCTGCTCGGCCTGACCGCCGGACTGCTGGCGGCGCTCTGCGGCACGGCGGCGAGCTGGGCGGTGGCGCATTTCGTCATGCGCACCGAGTGGGTCTTCCTGCCCGGCACCCTGGCGCTGACGGTGGTGGGCTGCACTGCGCTGACCCTGTTGCTCGGCTATGTCGGCACGGCCCTGGCCCTGCGCGGCCGCGCGGCGCCGCTGCTGCGGAACGAGTGAGGCCGGCGCTATGCCTCCGTCATGCCTCATCCCCTTGCACCGGCTGACAGGCCCAGCTGCCGGGCCTAGGGTGACACATGGCCGAGACCGAACCGCCGCTCCCGACCGATGTCGCCCGGCAGCACGCAAAGCCGGGGCGCGGCGGATCATTCACCCGGGATCATCAATCCTTGCCTGGAGAGACAAGGAGCAAAGCCCCATTTCAGGGATGGGGAGGCGGCTTTGGCATGACGGGCGGCCGGCCACCGCGACAGGGCGATTCCCGTTGAACAAAATTACGAATTGTCCATATAAACCATGACCCGCGGATTCTCCGCGCTGTTAGGAGTTTGACACCTATGGCCTCTGGTCCCGACTATCGGTACACGACGGGCGCGGCCGGCTGGGGCCGCGTCGGCACGGCTGACGCGGCCGCCGTCGATGCCGGGCTGCGCTCCTACATGCTCGGCGTCTATAACTGGATGGCGTCGGGCCTGCTGCTGACCGCGATTGTCGCTTATCTGATCGCCAATACCGGACTGTCGGAGCTGTTCTTCAACGTCGTGCGCACGCCGCGCGGCCTGGCGACGCAGCCAACCATTCTCGGCTTCGCGGCGATTCTTGCCCCGCTTGCCTTCGTGCTGGTGCTCTCCTTCGGCGTGAACCGGATGAGCAAGACCACGGTGCAGGCGCTGTTCTGGCTGTTCTGCGCCGCCATGGGCGCGAGCATGTCGAACATCTTCGCCGTCTATGTGGGCGCCTCGATCGCCACCACCTTCGTGGTTACGGCCGGCATGTTCGCGGGTGTCAGCCTCTACGGCTACACCACCAAGGCGGACCTGACGAAGCTGGGCAGCCTGATGATGATGGGCCTGATCGGCATCATCATCGCCGGCCTGGTGAACATGTTCGTCGGCTCCTCGGCGCTGCAATTCGCCATCAGCGTCATCGGCGTGGTCGTCTTCGTCGGCCTGACCGCCTATGACACGCAGCGGATCAAGGCGGACTACCTGGAGTTCGCCTATGGCATGGGTACGGACGTCGCCGCCAAGCGCAGCGTCTTCGACGCCCTGGCGCTCTATCTGAACTTCATCAACCTGTTCCAGCTGCTGCTGCAGTTTATGGGCGTCCGCCAGCAGGACTGAGCCGCGGCCGCGCAGGCCCGGAAACGGGAAGGCCCCGGAGGGAAACCTCCGGGGCCTTTTTTATGACAGTGCGCTGAAGGCGCTGTTCAGCCCTGCTTCAGGTGCTCCAGCAGCTTGTTCATCGCGGTGTTCTTGTCGGTATTGTCGAGCGCCGCCACCTCGGCGGCCAGGCGGTCCATGGCCAGCTCGTAGATCTGCCGCTCGGAGAAGGACTGGTCGGGCTGGCCGGCATTGCGGTGCAGGTCACGCACCACCTCGGCGATCTGTACAGGGTCGCCGCTGTTGATCTTCTGCTCGTATTCCTGCGCGCGGCGGGACCACATGGTGCGCTTGATGCGGGCGCGGCCCTTCAGCGTCTCCATCGCCTCGCCCATCATGTCCGTGCCGGCGAGCTTGCGCAGGCCGGAGGAGGCCGCCTTCTCCAGCGGCACCCGCAGGGTCATGCGGTTCTCCTCGAAGGTGACGATGATCACCTTCAGCTCCATCCCCGCCACCTGCATCGCCTCGATGCCCTGCACCTGGCCGACGCCATGGGTGGGATAGACCACGTGGTCGCCCGCCTTGAAGTCACTGCCGGGATTGCCGAGGGGCTTGGGGGGCGGCACGGGGCGGGAGGGATTGCCCTCCGCCGTGGGGGAGGGGGCTTGGCCCTCGGCCATGCCGGGGCGGCGCGAGGACGCGCGTGACGAGGTGGAAGGGGCGGCCTCGGCTGGCTCGGATTGCGGGGTGGTGGACTTCGCGCCGGCGGGTGGCTTCATCCGCTCTCTACTCCTGGGTGCCGCTGCCGCGTGGGCGGAGGGCATCGCCCAACCGGCAGCCCTTCCTCGCCTTACGCAACCGAAAAGGGTGGGGCCGGGGCTTAGCGCCGGCAACCACACCCGCGAACAAGAATACAAAAAAAACGCCACCCCGTCACCTCGGGCGGTGCCTGAGGGCCCCAGCCCGGCCGCGACACGCCTCAGGGCTTGCCAGGGTTGGGGTCGAACAGCTCCTTCTTGCCGGGCTTGCCGTCCCATTCCTGGGCATCGGCCGGCGGCTCGCCCTTGCGGGTGATGTTCGGCCATTCCTGAGCATACTGGCGGTTCAGCTCCGCCCATTCGGCGGCCTTGTCGTCGCTGTCGGGAACGATGGCCTCGGCCGGGCATTCCGGCTCGCACACGCCGCAGTCGATGCATTCGTCCGGATGGATGACCAGCATGTTCTCACCGACATAGAAGCAGTCCACCGGACAGACTTCGACACAGTCCATGTACTTGCAGCGGATGCAGTTCTCGGTGACGACGTAGGTCACGGCCGGGTTCCTTCGGCGGTCGTTCGGGCACGAATGCGAGGGAGAGATGGACCGGGTGGCGGAGCGAAGCAACCACCTTTGTGCTGCGCCGCGGGCGGGGCTCATATCCCCGGCTGGTCGAGGTCCTCATAGAGGCCACGGGCCTCGGGCGCGGGGCCGCGCCGCTCCGCCAGCGCCAGCACCCGCCAGACCCGCACGACGCCCCGTTCGGGGCCGCCCAGCGCCAGAGTGAGCACGTCGCCCACCCGCAGGCGGGCATGCGGCTTCTCCACCGGCTGGCGGTTCAGGCGGAACTGGCCGCGTGCCACCATCCGGGCGCATTCCGCGCGGGTCTTGGCGACCCGCGCGCACCAGAGCCACTTGTCCAGCCTCTGCCAGTCCCGGTCCTCGATCTCCGCCATGCTCAGGCAGGGTGACCGGGACGCACCGGCCTCACTCCTTGCCGAGCTTCAGCCGGGCCAGCACCGCGAAGGGGCTATCGGGATCGGGGCCCTTGTCCTTGGCCGGAGCGAAGCTGAAGGAGCGGGCCTCGCCCCGGTCCTCGCGCGGCGGCCGGCGATCGCGCCCGCCCTTCGGACCCCCCTTGGGGCCATCGAACTCGCGTCGCTCGCCCTGTGGCCGCGGGCCGCCCTTGCCCTGCGGGCGCGGACCACCCTCGCGGCGCGGTGGACGGGGGCCGCGCTCGGCGACGGGGGGTGTGGCACCTTCCACAGGGGCGGCGGCGGGGTCGGCCGCGGCATTTGCCTCGCGCGGCGGCCGTGCAGGGCCGCGCTCGCCGCGACGCTCGGGACGGAAGCGCGGGCGATGATCCTCGCGCCGGGCACTGACCATCGGCGGTGCGGGCGGCCCGAAGGCATCCTCGGCCAGGGGCTCCGGCGTCAGCAGGCGGAAACCGAGCACGTTCAGCACGGTGGGCAGGTTCTCGGCCTTGACGCCGAGGCGGCTGGCGACGTCCGGCGGCAGCATGGCCGGCGCGCGGCGCGTCAGATGGCCCAGTTCGCCGGCGACGCGCTCGGCGACGTCGAGGCGCAGCAGCACCGGCCCGGCCTGCACCCAGCCCATGCTGGCGGCGAAGCCCTCCGGCCAGTTCTCCGGCGGCGGGACCGAGACGAGCCCGCCGCCCGGCAACTCCGGCGTGTCGCACTCCGCCCGCAAGGCCCAGAGCTGTGCGCGCATGGCCATGGGGCGCGGCTTCAGCACCTCGGGCAGGTAGAGCGCGAAGCGGCCGGCGCGGATGCCGATGGCCTTCAGCTTCTGGCGCAACTCAGGATTGATCTCGGACTCGGTGCCGCCGGGCACCAGGCCGAGATGCTCGCGCAGCCGGAAGGCGGGGCCGCGCAGCGCGCCATCCTCCGCCGCCTTGGCCTCGGCAGCCTCGATGGCGGCGAAGTCCCGCTTGATCATGCCCTCGATCCAGGCGGCGAGGCGTGCCCGCACCCGCTCGCGCTGCGCGCCGTCGAGGAACTCGGAGGGCAGCGGCTCGACCAGCGGCTTGTCCGGTGTCGGCCCCGGACGCAGGCGCGCCACCTCGGCACCGTTCCAGATGATCCGGTGGGCGGGGGTCAGGGTGAAGGCGTCGTCGGACGCCGCTTCCAGTTCAGTCACGCGCTTCGGCATCTCACTCTGAAGGGCACGGCGGGCGGCGCGGAGCACAAGCTTGCGCTCCTCACCATTACCCGCAGTGGCGTCGGGTTCAAACACGAAACCCGTCACATGGCCAACCGGATGACCCTCCACCACGACTTCTCCCTTCCGGGTGACGGCGGAGAGCAGCTCCTCGGCGGTGTCGTCGAGCCGGCGGATCAGGTGCGCGGCGCGGCGGTCCACGAAACGGGCGGTCAGGCGTTCGTGCAGCGCGTCGCTCACCGCGTCCTCGGCGGCGCGCGCCTCGTTCTGGAAGCGCGCAGCGTCGCGCAGCCAGTCGGCGCGGGCGGCGATATAGGACCAGACGCGAATCGCCGAGAGCCGCGTCATCAGCGTGTCGATGTCGCCCTCGATGCCGGCGCATTGGGCGATCTGGCCGCCGACCCAGTCTGCTGGCAGGTGCCCGTCCTTGACCAGATGGCCGAAGATGCGGGCGCAGAGCCGCGTGTGGCTGTCATCCGCCAGCTTGCGGAAATCCGGGATCTGGCAGGTCTCCCAGAGCAGCCGGACGCGCGCGCGGGAATTGGCGAGGTTGCGCACCTCCTGCTCGCGCGCCAGGGCGGCGAGGGTGATGTGGTCCGTCGCGTCATTGCCCCTGGCGAGGCCGGGCACCGGCGGCGGGGCGGCGAGGCTCTCCAGCAGGGCGTCGATGCTGGTCATGTCGAGCTGCGAATTGCGCCAGGCCAGCGTCATCAGCGGCTCGAACTGGTGCTCCTCGATCTTGTCCACCATCTCGTCCGGCAGGGGCGGGCAGTCGGCGGTGACGCCGAAGGTGCCGTCGCGCATGCCGCGTCCGGCGCGGCCGGCAATCTGCGCCGCCTCCTGCGCCTCCAGCAGGCGCGAGCGGTGGCCGTCGAACTTGGTCAGCGAGGCGAAGGCGACATGGTCCACATCCATGTTCAGCCCCATGCCGATGGCGTCCGTCGCCACCAGGAAGTCCACCTCGCGGTTCTGGTAGAGCGCCACCTGCGCGTTCCGCGTGCGCGGTGAGAGCCGGCCCATGACCACGGCGCAGCCGCCGCGCCGCCGCCGGATGGCTTCGGCGATGGCATAGACCTCGCCGGCCGAGAAGGCGACGACAGCGCTGCGCGGCGGCAGGCGCGTCAGCTTCGCGGGACCCGCATGGGTGAGTTGCGACAGGCGCGGGCGGGTTTCGATCTCGGCCTGCGGCACGAGGCGTTGTAGCAGTGGTCGGATGGTCTCCGCGCCGAGGAACATGGTCTCCACCATGCCACGCGCGTTGAGCAGGCGGTCGGTGAAGACATGGCCCCGGTCGGCGTCGGCGCAGAGCTGGATCTCGTCCACCGCGACGAACTCGGTGCGGCGGTCGAGCGGCATGGCCTCCACGGTGCAGGCGAACCACTTCGCCTCGGGCGGGACAATCTTCTCCTCCCCAGTGATGAGGGCGACATAGCGCTCGCCCTTCACGGCCACCATGCGATCGTAGTTCTCGCGCGCCAGCAGGCGCAGCGGGAAGCCGATAACGCCCGAGGCATGCGCCAGCATGCGGGTGATGGCGAGATGGGTCTTGCCGGTGTTGGTCGGGCCGAGGACAGCCTTGACCCGCGCGGGAAACATCGACGAGGCGGCAGAAGAGAAGGCGCGGTCGGGCATCGCCCGTGTGGTGTGACGCCAATGGAAGGGCTTTGCAACCGTGGCGGCTTAACCGCCGCGCAAGGAGCGCCGACCTAGCCTGGAGCGGACCGCGCGGCACCCCATCGCCGGCCCGGGCCGGGAACTGAAGAAAAGACGCATGATCCGCTGGCTGTCACGCTCCCTGGCGACGAGGCTCTATGTCCTTCTCGGCCTTTCCGGGCTGGTGGCCCTGAGCACGGCGGCCTTCGCGCTCTGGGCGCTGTCCAGCTACGAGGTCGAGGTGCGCGCCACCCAGCGCGCCGGCGCCGCTGCCTGGCGGGCCGAGCGGGTCAATGGGCAGGTGATGGCGGCGGTCGCGGACAGCCGGCTGCTCTATTTCGCCGAGCCGGGAAGCGGCGCCCAGAAGGCGGCGGCTTCGCTGCGGCAGGATCTGGAGCGGCTTCAGGCGGAGATGGCGGCCTGGAGCGCCCTGGTTCCCGCAGAGGCGCGGCCGACCTTCGACGAGCTGGCGGGGGTGGTGGTGGAGTTCGTTCGCTTCCGCACGGATGTGGCGCGGGCCGGTGTGGAGGAAGGGCCCCCCGCTGCCAACCGGATGGGCAACAATGAAGCCAATCGGGCGAACCGCAAGGCGCTGAACGCACTGCTCGACCGGGCGGCCATGGCCGCGCAGCAGGGCAGCGCCGCGGCGGCACAGGACGCCATCGACTATGCCAACCATCTGTCGAACCTGCTCCTGCTGCTGGTCTGCCTGTCGCTGGCCGTGCTGGGTGCGGTGCTGGCGGTGACGGTGCAGCGGACCATCTTGAAGCCGCTGGCCGGCGCCACCCATGGCATCGCCGCCATGGCCGGTGGCGTGCTGGACCGGCCGGTGCCCGGCGCGGTGCGGCTGGACGAGATCGGCGTGCTGGCCGGCGCGGCGGAAAGACTGCGCGGCAATCTGAGCCATGCCGCGGAGCTGGAGCGCGAGGCGCGCGTCCAGAATGAGGCCCGCCTGCAGCGGGCGGAAACCTATGCCACCGCCGTGGGCACCTTCCGCCAGGAGGTGGATGGCGCCCTGGCCGGCCTTTCCCAGGCGGCGCAGGCGGTGGATGGTGCCGCCGCCACGCTGCGCCAGACCGCCGAGCGCACCGCTTCCGCCGGTGGCGCGGCGGCCGAGGCGGCCGAGAGCACTGCGCAGGAAGTGCGCACCGTGGCCGCCGCTGCCGAGCAGATGGCCTCGGCGGTGCAGGAGATCGCGCGGCAGACGGGGGAAGCGACCCAGGTGGCCGCCATCGGCGCCCAGGCGGCCCGGCAGAGTGATCAGACCATGCAAAGCCTGACCGAGGCGGCGGCGCGGATCGGGGACGTGGTGAAGCTGATCGGCGACATTGCCGGGCAGACGAACCTGCTGGCGCTGAACGCGACGATCGAGGCGGCGCGGGCCGGGGAGGCGGGCAGGGGCTTCGCCGTGGTGGCCTCCGAGGTGAAGACGCTGGCCAACCAGACGGCCAGGGCGACGGAGGAGATCGCCAGCCAGATCACCGCCATGCGCCAAGCGACCGGCGCGGCGGTGGAGGCCATCGGCAGCATCGCCGGCACCATCGCCGAGGTGGACCGCATTAGCGGCGGCATCGCCGCGGCCGTCGAGGAGCAGGGTACGGCGACGCGCGAGATCGCCCGCGCCGCCGCGGCTGCGGCCCGGGGCACCACCGAGGTGGCCCGCCGCAGCGAGGAGGTGCGCCGCGCCGCCGGCGAGTCGCAGAACGAGGTGGCAGCGCTGGCCGAAGCCGCCGGCACGCTGCAAGCCCGCAACGGCACGCTGCGCGATGCGGTGGATAGTTTCCTCGGCCGTATCGCCTGAGGGCGCCGGCTGGACCGTGGCGCGGCCTGCGCCGAGAATGGCCGGGCCGGGAGGCTGTTCTTCCCGGCCCAGTCCAGCTTCTGGGTGCCTCCATTCCCGCCATCCGCCATGCGCTGCTGCTTTGCGCGGTCTTCGCCACGGTCGGCGTGGTGCAGCCCTTCCTGCCGGCTTTCCTGGCCGCGCGAGGCCTGAACCCGGACGAGATCGCGCTCGCACTCGCGCTTGGTTCCGGGGTCCGGCTGCTGGCAGCCCCGATGGCGGGCCGTTGGGCCGATGCCCTGGGCGATGCGCGGCTGCTGCTGGGCGCGGTGGCGCTGCTCGGCCTGCTGGCGGCGGGCGGCTTCCTGGTGGCGGCCGGATTGCTCGGCTTCCTGCTGGTGCAGGTGCTGCTGAATGCCGCGAGCGCGCCGCTGGCGCCGCTGGCCGACATGCTCTGCCTCGCCGCCGCGCGCGAGGGCCGGCTGGAATACGGCCGGGTGCGGGCGGCGGGCTCGGTGGCCTATATCGTGATGGCGGTGCTGGCCGGCTGGCTAGCCGGACGCGCCGGCTTCACCGTGGTGCCCTGGCTGATCGGTGCCACCATGCTGGCGACGCTTGTCGCCGCCTGCGCCCTGCCGCGCCCGCCGGTGCTGCCAGGCCGGCGGGCCGGAGGCGGCATCCGCGCCGCGCTGCGCCTGCCGGGCTTCGCGCGGCTGCTGCTGCTGTCCGGCCTGATCCAGAGCAGCCATGCCGCCTATTATGCCTTTGGCAGTATCCACTGGGCGGCCGCCGGGCATTCGGCGGGTATCATCGGCCTGCTCTGGGCCGAGGGTGTGCTGGGCGAGGTGGTGTTGTTCCTCTGCGGGCACCGGCTGCTGGCGCGGATCGGGCCGCGCGGCATGGCGCTGCTGGCGGCGGCTGCGGGGCTGCTGCGGTGGAGCGTCTTCGCGGCCACAACCTGGCTGCCGGCGCTGGTGGCGGTGCAGGCGCTGCATGCGCTGAGCTTCGGCGCGCAGCACCTGGCGGCCATGCACCTGATCCTGCGCCTGGTGCCGCCGGCCCTGGCCGGCACCGCGCAGACCCTGCACGCCGCGCTTGGCGTCGGCCTTCTGATGGGGCTGCTCACCTGGCTCTGCGGACCGCTCTATGCCGGCTTCGGCAGCGGGGTCTTCCTGCTGATGGCCGGGCTCTGCGCGCTCGCCATCCCGCTCGCGCTGAGCCTTCGGACCTGAGATCCGCCGGTCCTAGAGCATTTTCCGTTCGTTTGGCGCACGGATAACGCTCCAGGATATTGTTTCTACGAGCATCTCCACCCGATCAGGCGCCTCCTCCTGATCGGGATCTGCTCTAAAGCTCCAGCTCCTCGGCGCCCTCCTCGGGTTGCAGCACCTCGGTGGGCCAGGCCGGCGCGGCGGCGCTGGTCCAGGCATTGCCGTCCCAGCGTCGGGGCTCGATGCGCGGCTGCCCGGCGTCGATGATGATGCGGTTATAGGCGTTCGGCTCCCCGCGCAGCCGGGTCGAGATAGCCGAACCCGCCTGCACCACCAGCAACTCCGGCCGGTGCGCGCCGGTGGCGGCGGCGCCACGGTGCAGCCGCACATAGCCGCGATGCAGATGCCCCGAGAGGATCAGCCGCACGCCAGCGTGTTGCAGCTTCTCCAGCGCCGGCGCGGCGCGGCGGGCGAGCGGCGTGTCCGGCGCATCCTCCGGCGCCAGGAAGGGGTGATGCGCGACGACGATGCGGAACAGGCCGGGCGGCAATTCGTCCAGCCGCCGCAGCAGCCGCTTCAGCCGATGGGTCTTCACCCGCCCGCCCTCCCAGGACAGGTTCAGCCCGCCGCGGACCACGGTGTTCAGCCCGATCACCGCGATCTGTTCGTCGCGCCAGATCGGCTCTGTCTCGCCGCCGACGAAGCGATGCCAGCGGCCGAAGGGATCGAGAAAGCGCTCCCAGGGCCAGTAGTTGGTGATGTCGTGGTTACCCGGCACCACGATGATGGGGGCCTTCAGCTTCTCCATGAAGCGGAGCGCGGCGCGGTATTCGAAGCTGCGGGCGCGCATCGTCAGGTCGCCGCTGATCGCCACCAGATCCGCCGGATCGGCATTGAGGGTTTCCACCAGCGCCTCGGCCACCGCGTCGTCCACACGATTGAAGTGGAGGTCGGAGATGTGGTCGATCCGGCGCAATGTGCTCATATGGCGAACCCTGAAAGCTGGGACCCGCCGTTGCGCACGGGTCGGGGTCTGAACGCATGGCGCGCGGTGATGGATGCGGCATCCATCTGCCGCAGGGATGCGTCGGGGCGGTGGATACCGGCCCAGGATTACACGCCCGCGAAGATCGGGGAGGGCTCCTGGCGTGCCGCCGCGCCGGTGTCCGGCATGGCTGCACGCACAGGTGAACGGCTTCCTCGTCGCCGCCCGTGCTGCGTGACACCGAAGTCCTGCGCATGTCAGGACCCGTTCATGTTCGGGACCAATACTCAAGAGGCCAACCATTCTGGAGACTGGCCATGACCTGGAGTACCCGCCCGCAGCCGATCACCCCCCGTTCCATCCTGCGCGGCTTGGTCGATTTGCCCTGGGATGCGCCGCTGGTCGGCCCGCTGCGGCTGATGCGACCCCGCTGAAACGAGAAAGGCCGGGGCGAACCCCGGCCTCGTCGGACTGCGCCGAAAAGCTCCGGAGAATGCCCTCCGAAGCTTTCGTCGTTCAGGCGGCCTTCGGCAGCGCCATGCTGCGCAGCACGTAGTGCAGGATGCCGCCGTTCTTGTAGTACTCGACCTCGTCGGCCGTATCGACGCGGCACTGCACCTCGGTCTTGGTCACCGAGCCATCCGGGCGATGGATCACCAGCTCCAGCACCATGCGGGGCTTCAGCGCCTCCAGGCCCAGGATGTCGATGACCTCCTCGCCGGTGAGGCCGAGGCTCTTGCGGTCCTCGTTCGGCTTGAAGACCAGCGGCAGCACGCCCATGCCCACCAGGTTCGAGCGGTGGATGCGCTCGAAGCTCTCGGCGATGACGGCTTTCACGCCGAGCAGGAAGGTGCCCTTCGCCGCCCAGTCGCGCGAGGAGCCGGTGCCGTATTCCTTGCCGCCGAACACCACCAGCGGCACGCCCTCCGCCTTGTAGCGCATGGCCGCGTCATAGATCGACATGACGTCGCCCGAGGGGTGGTGCTTGGTGATGCCGCCCTCGATGCCCGGCACCATCTCGTTCTTGATGCGGATATTGGCGAAGGTGCCGCGCATCATGACCTGGTGGTTGCCGCGGCGGGCGCCGTAGCTGTTGAAGTCCTGCTGCCGCACCTGGTGCTCCAGCAGGTACTCGCCGGCCGGCGCGCTCTTCTTGATGGAGCCGGCGGGCGAGATGTGGTCGGTGGTGATGGAGTCGCCGAGCAGCGCCAGAACCCGCGCGCCATGCACCGAGGCGATCGGCTTCGGCTCGCGGTCCATGCTCTCGAAATAAGGCGGGTTCTGCACGTAGGTGGAGCCGGAGTTCCAGCGATAGGTGTCCGAGCCCGCATCGACGCGGATCGCCTGCCACTGCTTCGGGCCCTTGAAGACGTCCGAGTAGCGGGTCTGGAACATCTCGCGGGTCACGACGGCGGCGACGGTGTCGTTCACCTCCTTCTGCGTCGGCCAGATGTCCTTCAGATAGACCGGCTGACCGTCCTTGCCGGTGCCGATCGGCTCCTTGGTGACGTCCTTGGTGATCGAGCCGGCCAGCGCGTAGAGGACAACCAGCGGCGGCGAGGCCAGGTAGTTGGCGCGCACGTTCGGGTGCACGCGGCCCTCGAAGTTGCGGTTGCCCGACAGCACCGAGACGGCGACCAGCTTGTTGTTCTCGATCGCGTCCGCGATCGGGTCGGCCAGCGGGCCGGAATTGCCGATGCAGGTGGTGCAGCCATAGCCGACGGTCTGGAAGCCCAGCGCGTCGAGGTGCTTGTCCAGGCCGGCCTTCTGCAGGTAGTCCGTCACGACCTGCGAGCCGGGGGCGAGGGAGGTCTTCACCCAGGGCTTCGGCGCCAGGCCCAGCTCATGCGCCTTCTTCGCCACCAGCCCCGCGGCCAGCATTACATAGGGGTTAGAAGTATTGGTGCAGGAGGTGATGGCGGCGATCACCACGTCGCCATGGCCGAGGTCGTAGTTGGCGCCCTCGACCGGCACGCGCAGGTCGGCCTTGTCGCCGGGCACGCCCAGGTTGCCGGAGGCCAGCTCCTTGGCGAAGGCGGGGGCGGCGTTGGACAGCGCCACGCGGTCCTGCGGGCGCTTCGGGCCGGCGAGCGAGGGCTCCACCGTGCCCATGTCCAGCTCCAGCGTGTCGGTGAAGACCGGGTCGGGCGCGTTGGCGTCGCGGAACATGCCCTGCGCCTTGTAGTACTCGCGCACGAGGTTGATGCGGTGCTCGTCACGGCCGGAGAGGCGCATGTAGTCGAGCGTCACCTCGTCGATCGGGAAGATGCCGCAGGTGGCGCCGTATTCCGGGGCCATGTTGCCGATGGTGGCACGGTCGGCCAGCGCCATCTCGGCGAGGCCCGGGCCGAAGAACTCGACGAACTTGCCGACCACGCCCTTCTTGCGCAGCATCTGCGTGACGGTCAGCACGAGGTCGGTGGCGGTGACGCCCTCGCGCAGCTTGCCGTAGAGCTTGAAGCCGATGACGTCGGGGATCAGCATGGCGATCGGCTGGCCGAGCATGGCCGCTTCCGCCTCGATGCCGCCGACGCCCCAGCCCAGCACGCCAAGGCCGTTCACCATGGTGGTGTGGCTGTCGGTGCCGTAGCAGCTGTCGGGATAGGCGTAGGTGTCGCCGGCGTCGGTGGCGGTCCAGACGCCCTGCGCCAGGTATTCGAGGTTCACCTGGTGGCAGATGCCGGTGCCGGGCGGCACGACGCGGAAGTTGTTGAAGGCCTCCTGGCCCCAGCGCAGGAATTCGTAGCGCTCGCCGTTGCGCTGGAACTCGATGTCCACGTTCTTCTGCAGCGCGGCGGGCGTGCCGAAGACGTCAACCATCACGGAATGGTCGATCACCAGATCGACCGGCACCAGCGGGTTCACCCGCTTCGGGTCGCCGCCGAGCTTGATGATGCCGTCGCGCATGGCGGCGAGGTCCACCACGGCGGGGACGCCGGTGAAGTCCTGCATCAGGATGCGCGCGGGGCGGAAGGGCACTTCCTTCTCGCTCCTGCCTTCCTTCACCCATTCGGCGATGGCCTCGGCGTCCTTCACCGTATAGGTGCGGCCGTCCTCGTGCCGTAGGACGTTCTCCAGCAGAACCTTGAGGCTGTAGGGCAGGCGGCTGACGTCGCCGATGCTCTTCGCCGCCTCGGGCAGGCTGAAGTAATGGTAAGTCTTACCGTCGACTGTCAGGGAGCGACGCGCCTTCAGGCTATCCTGCCCGATCATCCGCATGGTCCGGGGTCCCTTAGAGATTTGCTGCGAACGCCCTTGCTTATTACACGGGTGGCGCCCCCGGTCCATCGGCGGGCCGGGAATAGGGTGCCGTGCTGGAAGCAAAAGACATGGCGGTGATGCGCGGCGAAAGGGTTGTCTTCGCCGGGCTTTCCTTCAGCGTCGCGGCCGGCGAGGCGCTGCTGCTGACCGGCCCGAATGGCGCCGGCAAGTCCACCCTGCTGCGCGCCTTGGCCGGGCTGGTGCCGCTGGCCGAGGGCGCGCTGCTCTGGGAGGGCATGGACGCCCTGGCCGACCGCGTCGCCCATGCCGCCCGACTGCGTTATCTCGCCCATGCCGAGGCGCTGAAGCCCGGCCTCACCGTGGCGGAGAATCTGCGCTTCTGGGCCAGCCGCTGGGGCGGCGACCCCAGCGCGGCGCTGGAGGCGGTGGCGTTGGCGCCGCTGGCCGAACTGCCGGCGCGGATGCTCTCCGCTGGGCAGAAGCGTCGGCTGGCACTGGCTCGGCTCGCCCTCGCGCCCTGCGCCCTGTGGCTGCTGGATGAACCCTCGGTCGGGCTGGATGTCGCCTCGGTGGCGCGCTTCGGCGACCTCCTGGCGCGCCACCGTTCGGCGGGGGGCGCGGTGCTGGCGGCGACACATGTTCCCTTGCCGCTGCCCGGGGCGCGCGAGCTACGCTTGGACTCGCAGGCATGATTGCCCTGCTGCGGCGCGAATTGCTGCTCGCCATGCGTCACCCGGCCGATACGCTGGCGGCGGTGCTGTTCTTCCTGCTGGTGACGGCGCTGTTTCCCTTCGGCGTCGGGCCGGCGCCGGAGATGCTGGCGCGGCTGGCCCCCGGTGCGCTGCTGGCGGCCGCGCTACTCGCCGCCCTGCTGCCGCTGGATCGCCTTTTCGGCGCCGAGGCGGAAGACGGCTCGTTGGACCAGCTTCTGCTCTCCGGCCTTTCTGGCATCCAGATCACGGCGGTGAAGGCAGCCGGGCACTGGCTAACAACCGGTGCCCCGCTCCTGCTGGCCACCCCAATCGCCGGCGCCATGCTGAACCTGCCGGTGGCGGCCTGGGGGGTGGCGGTGCTGGCCCTTGGGCTGGCGACGCTGTTCCTCTCCTTTATCGGCACGGCGGGCGCAGCCCTCACGCTGGGCGCGCGCCGGGGCGGGGTGCTGCTGCCGCTGCTGGTGCTGCCGCTGGCGATCCCGGCGATCATCTTCGGCGCGGCGGGGATCGAGGCCGCGGCCAGCGGGCTCCCGGCGCGCCCCTTCCTGCTGCTGCTCGGCGCCCTGGTGGCGGCGGCCCTGCCGCTGGCGCCCCTGGCGGCCGGGGCGGCGTTGCGGGCGGACTGACGGCGGCGCGCCGGCCGGGCGCGCGGCTTACCCTGCCTCCACCCGGTTCCGGCCGCCCGCCTTGGCGGCATAGAGGGCGAGGTCGGCGCGGTGCAGCGCCTCCTGCACGGGGGCGCCGCACATCCAGATCGCCACGCCGACGCTGACGGTGATGGTGCCCGCCACCGGATGCGGCACGGCCCGGGCGACCTGCCGCATCTGCTCGGCCAGGCGCAGGGCACTGGCCTCGCCGGTATCGGGCGCGATGAGCAGGAATTCCTCGCCACCCCAGCGGCCCAGCGTGTCGCCCTGCCGCAGCATGCCGGAAAGCCGATGGCCCAGGCTGGCCAGCACCTCGTCGCCGACGATATGGCCGTAGCCGTCGTTGATGCCCTTGAAGTGGTCGGTGTCGAGCAGGATCAGCCCGACCAGGCGGCCCGGCGTGCGCGCGAGCGCCGTGAGGGTGTGCTCGAGGCCACGGCGATTGGCGAGGCCAGTCAGCGGATCGGTCAGCGCGGCGCTCTCCAGCAGCCGGCTGTGCTGCCGGGCGCGCTCGTACTCGCTGTCGAACAGCGCCAGCAGCGAAAGGCAGGCCAGCGTCAGCAGATGGACCACGCAGGCATTGGCGAGCAGCGAGACCAGCCGCATGTCCCAGCCCATCTCCCCGCGCCAGAGCAGCGCCGAGGCGGGGACCAGCACCGCCGCCAGGAAGACGCTCCAGGCCGCCACCACCGCCAGCCTGCGGCGGAAGAAGAAGAAGGCCGCCAGATAAAGGACCGGCATCCACTGCAGCGTATTGGCGACGGTATAGACGCGGTTATCCGGCTGCAGCACCACGAAGGAGAGGAGGCTCGCGACGAAATAAGTGGCGACCACGGCATAGCCGGCCAGTTCTGCCGGCACGCGATGGCGCGGCCACAGCAGGCGCACCGCGAAGCTCAGCCCCAGCACGACAAGAAGCAGCGGATAGGCGTGGCGGTCGAACTGCGTGATGAGTCCCGCCGAGGCCTCGAAGGCCCAGAGCGCCGCGAGGGCCGCGGTCCCCGTCGCGTGGAGGAGATTGACCACCAGCCGGCGCCGTCGGTCCAGGATCTCGTCCATCCACAGCTCCTCTGTCGCCAGGCGATGGTGGCGCTGCTGAAAACACGAACCGGCGACGATCACAAGCACTCGATTTCGGTACCGGATTATGCCTTTCGGCATACCAGGCGGGAGCCGCCAGGGTGGGGGCGCGGGGGGGCCGGGCCCCCGCCGCCCTACTCGGTGCGGCGCGGGCGGGCCAGCAGCGCCTGCATGGCCCCGGCCACGTCCACCTTGCCGGCCAGCACATCGGCCACTGCGGCGGTGATCGGCATGTCCACGCCCGCCGCGGTGGCGCGCGCCAGCAGGGCAGGGGCGGTGGCGACGCCCTCGGTCACGCTGTTCCGCGCCGCCAGGATCGCCGCCAGCGTCTCACCGCGCCCGAGCGCGAAGCCGAGCGAGAAGTTGCGGCTGCCCGGCCCCGTGCAGGTCAGTAGCAGATCACCGAGACCGGAAAGGCCGCTGATGGTGTCCGCCCGGCCGCCAAGCGCCTCGGCCAGCCGGGCGATCTCGCTCAGGCCGCGCGTCACCAGGGCGGCGCGGGCATTCTCGCCGAGGCCCGCGCCCATCACCGCCCCGGCGGCGATGGCGATGACGTTCTTTGCTGCCCCGCCGACCTGCGCGCCGACCGGATCGTCCTGGCCATAGAGGCGGAAGGCTGGTGTCGCGAGCCGCGCCGCGGCGGCCTCGCGCAGCTCGGGATGAGTGCTCGCCACGACGGCGGCGGCCGGCAGGCCGGCGGCGACCTCGGTGGCGAAGTTGGGGCCGGAGAGCACCCCCGCCGGCAGGGCGGGATGGGAGAGGGCGAGGGTTTCCAGCGGCAGGCGCAGCCCCTCGCGGGTCACGCCCTTGGCCGCCACCAGGCTCGGCGGCAGGGCAGGCAGGCGTTCCAGCACCGCTGCCATGTGCTGCGCGGGAACGACCAGCAGCGCCAGCCCGGCGCCCTCCAGCGCGGCGGCGGCATCGGCCGTCACCGTGACGCCCTCCGGCAGCCGGTGCCCCGGCAGATGGGCGGCGTTCTCCCGGGCCGCCTGCATGGCCGCCGCCCGCGCCCCGTCGCGCGCCCAGAGCCGCACCTCGCCACCGGCGCGCGCCGCCTGGATGGCCAGCGCCGTGCCCCAGGCGCCGGCACCGATCACCGCGATCCGCTCCATGCGCCTCACTCCTCCGCCAGCCGCGTCACGGCGCAACCCTGGCCGGGCTCGCCATCGCCGAGCCGCTCCAGCAGCACGGCGAGGATCTCGCGCGCCTCCTCCTCGAACTTCCAGGGTGGGTTGACGACCACCAGCCCGCAGCCGTTCAGCCGCTGCGGATCGGTTGGTTCGCGCAGCCAGAGCTCGCAGGCCAGGATGTCGCGCACGCCGCTCTCCTGCAGGGCGGTATGGAAGGCGCGCACCGGGGTGCGGTGCTTGATCGGGTACCAGTGCGCCTGCACGCCGGCGCGGAAGCGGTGCGCGACCGCGGCGAGGCCCTCGGCCATGCGCTCGAATTCGCCCTCCACCTCGAAGGGTGGGTCCACCAGCACCAAGCCGCGCTTCTCGGCGAAAGGGGTGAGGGCGGTCAGCGCCTCCCAGGCATCGCGCTTGTGCACGGCGGTCTGCGGGTCGCCGCGGAACAGGGTGCGCAGGGTGGCGTGATCCTCCTCGTGCAGTTCACAGAGCACCAGCCGGTCGCGCGGGCGCAGCATCATGCGGATCAGCGAGGGGCTGCCGGGATAGCGCGGCGGAAAGCCGGCATGGCGCACCAGCGAGAGCCACTCGGCCAGCGGCCCCTCGGTGATGTCCAGCAGCCGGCCGATACCGCGCTTCCACTCACCGGTGCGCTCCGCCTCGGAGCCGGAGAGATCATAGGCACCGATGCCGGCATGGGTGTCCAGCACGCGGAAGGGTGTGTCCTTGGCGCAGAGCCGGCGCACCAGCGAGACGACCAGCGCGTGCTTCATGCAGTCGGCGAAGTTGCCGGCGTGGAAGGCGTGACGGTAGTTCATGCGGCCCGCTCCGCGCGCAGCTCGTCGAGTGGCCAGCGCGGGCGCGGCGCCAGGTCCAGCGGGTCGGTCAGGCCGGCGCGCAGGCGCTCGATGCCGGCCCAGGCGATCATCACCGCATTGTCGGTGCAGAGCCGGACCGGCGGCGCGATCAGGGGCAGCCCGGCCCGCTCCGCCTCGGCGGTGAGGGCGGCGCGCACCCCCTGGTTGGCCGCCACGCCGCCGGCCACCACCATGGCGGTGGCGGCGGGGAGCATGGCGAGGGCATGGCGCGCGCGGTCGGCCAGCACGGCGGCGACGACATGCTGGAAGGCGGCGGCGAGGTCGGCGCGGTCCTGCTCAGTGGCCAGCTTGGGAATGGTCTGGGCCACCGCCGTCTTCAGGCCGCTGAAGGAAAAGTCGCAGCCGGGGCGGCCGAGCATCGGGCGGGGCAGGGGGAAGCGCTTCGGATTACCGGCTGCGGCCAGCTTCTCCAGGGCGGGGCCGCCCGGCCAGGGCAGGCCCATCAGCTTGGCCGACTTGTCGAAGGCCTCGCCCACCGCGTCATCCAGCGTGGAGCCGAGGCGGCGGTAGCGGCCCAGCCCCTCGACGGCGACGCACTGGCAGTGCCCGCCGGAAAGCAGCAGCAGGAGATAGGGGAATTCCACGCCACCCGGCACCAGTCCCGGCAGGCGGGCGGTGAGCGCATGCCCCTCCAGGTGGTTAACCCCGACGAAGGGCAGGTTGTGGGCGATCGCCATTCCCTTCCCGAAGCTGGCGCCGACGATCAGCCCGCCGATCAGCCCGGGCCCGGCGGTGGCGGCGATGCCGCCGAGCTGCCCCGGCGTCACCCTGGCCTCGGCCATCACCTGCGCCGCCAGGACAGGCAGATGCGCCAGATGGGCGCGCGCCGCGATCTCGGGCACGACGCCGCCGAAGGGCGTGTGCTCGGCGAGCTGGCTGCGCACCGCCTCGGCGAGGATGGTGCCGTCAGGCGCCAGCAGGGCGGCCGCGGTTTCGTCGCAGCTCGCCTCCAAACCGAGGACTGGTCCGCTGATAGGCGCCAATTGCATCCGTTCCTGCCTTCCCCATGCCGGGCGGTGGTTCTATGACGCCGGCATGTCCCTTGCCCACCCCGTCCCGCCGTCTGCCGCGGCGGGCGCCTTCGCACATTCCCGCGCCATGGCCCCTGCGGATCTGCGGGGCGGTGTGGGCACGCCGCCGCAGGGGGAGGCTCCCAAGGGGCACCCCGGTGTGGCCCAGGTCAAGCCCCATGCCCGCCGGCCCCTGCCGCTGCGGGTCGGCACCCGCGGCTCGCCGCTGGCCCTGTGGCAGACCCGCACTTTTCTCGATCGCATCCTGCATTTCTGCCCGGTGCTGCGGAACGCCCAGGCCTTCGAGGAGCACGTCATCACCACCTCCGGCGACCGCATCCAGGACCGGCGCCTGGCGGATATCGGCGGCAAGGGGCTCTTCGCCAAGGAGATCCATGAGGCGCTGCTGGACGGGCGCATCGACTTCGCGGTGCATAGCCTGAAGGATCTGGAGACCGAGCTTCCCCCCGGCGTCGTGCTCGCCTGCACCATGAAGCGCGAGGATGCACGGGACGCCATGGTGCTGGGGCCGCGCTGCGGCGCCGCCCAGCCCGGTGATCCCTTCGCCGCCATTCCCACGGGTGCGCTGATCGGCACCGCCAGCCTGCGGCGGCAGGCACAACTGCTGCATGCCCGGCCCGACCTGAAGGTGGGCGTGATCCGCGGCAATGTCGGCTCGCGGCTCGGCAAGCTGGCGGCCGGCGAGTTCGACGGCACGCTGCTGGCCCTGGCCGGGCTGCGGCGGCTGGGGCTGGAGGAGCGCGCCTCCGTGGTGCTGGACCCCGAGGCGATGGTGCCGGCGGCGGGGCAGGGCATCGTCGGCATCACCGTGCGCGCTGCGGATACCGAGCTCCATGAATTGCTGTCCGGCATCGAGGACCGCGCCGCCCGCGCCGTGTCGCGCGCCGAGCGGGCGCTGCTGGCGGCGCTCGATGGTTCCTGCCGCACGCCGATCGGCGGCCATGGCCGGTTGCTGCCGAATGGCGAGTTGCACCTCACGGGCCTGGTGGCGCGCCCCGATGGCAGCTTCCTGCTGAAGCGCAGCCTCCATGGCGCCGCCGCCGACGCGGAGCGGCTGGGCCGCGAACTGGGCGAGGGCCTGCGCGCCGACAGCCCGGCCGACATCTTCATCGTCTAGCCCCGTGGGGGACTAGCCCAGTGCGGGAGGCGCCCGCCGTCCTGATCACGCGGCCCGAGCCGGGCTGCGCGGAAACGGCCGAGGCCGTGGCGGCGCTGGGCTGGCGGCCGCTGCTGGCGCCGGCACTGGTGCTGCAGCCGCTGCCGCCGGCGCCCGACCTCGCCCGCCCGGCCCAGGCGCTGCTGCTGCCCAGCCGCGCGGCCGCGCGCGCGCTCGCCGGCCGGCTGGACCCGGCCCTGCCGGTGCTGGCGGTGGGCACCGGTACCGCCGCCGAGGCGCGCGCCGCGGGCTTTGCCGAGGTCACCGCGGCCGAGGGCGAGGCCAAGGCGCTCGCGGCCTTGGCGGCATCGCGCCTCGACCCGCAGCGCGGGCCACTGCTGCTGGCCGTGGGGCAGGGCTACGGTGCCGCCCTCGCCGAGGTGCTGCGCGGGCATGGCTTCACGGTGCGCCGCCGGGTGGTCTATGCCGCGCGCCCCGCCGCTGCGCTGCCGGATTCGGCGGCCATCGCGCTGCGCGGGGGCGCGGTGCGGGCCGCGCTGTTCCTGTCGCCGCGCTCGGCCGCCATCACCCAGGTCCTGCTGCGGCGCGCGGGGCTGGTCGAAACCCTGCGTGGAACCAGGGCGTTGGCGCTGTCTCCGCGCATCGCGCGCGCCCTGGCGGACATGCCTTGGCAAGCGATCCATGCTACGGCGGTGCCGGATCCCTCGGCGCTGCTGACCCTGCTCGGGCCGGCGCCGGGGTGGGCGCCGGAGATCGGGCACCCAGAACCGGAGAACGAGGGGCAGGAGAGAGAATGACCGACACGCCGAACGAGACCCCGAAGTCCGAACCGGTGCCGGGCAGCCGCGACAATTCGTCGCCGCGCAAGCCGAGCCGCGAGAACCCGGCCGTGCCGCCGCGCGCCCTGGGTGCGGCCGGCGCGGCGACCCCCCCGGCCAGCCCGTCCGCGACCAGCCCCGCCGCCGGCTCACCGCCGCAGCCGGGCAAGGCGCCGTCCTCCCCTGACCCGAGCCTGGCCGTCCCTCCGCCGCCTTCCGCCAGCGCCAGGCCCGCCGCTCCGGCCGGTGGGACGCCACCCGCCGGCGCACCCCGGCCGCCGCAGGACAGCGGCGGCGGCACGAGCAAGCCCCCGGCGAGTGCGGGGCAGCCTGCCCGCCCGCCGCAGGGCGCCGGCCCGGCCGCCACCCCGCCGAAGCCGCCCGGCACCACGCCTCCTGGCGGCGGTGCCCGGCCGCCGCAGGGCCCGACACCGGGCGCCGGCGCCCCGCGCCGCCGCGAGCGCCTCGCCCTGCCCGTCGCCGCCATCAGCGGCGTGATCGCGCTGGTCGCGCTCGGCTTCAGCCTTGCCAACCGCCAGGACGAGCAGCCCACCACCGACCCCGCGCGCGTCGCGGCGTTGGAAGAGCGGCTGCAGGCGCTGCAATCCGGCCCGGTCGCCCAGCTCGGCCAGTCCGTCGGCGCCCTGCAGCAGCAGTTGCAGGCGGTCCAGTCCGGCCCGCTGGCGCAGGTTCAGCAGCGGCTCGATGCGATGGCCACCGCCCAGCAGCAGCGGCTGGACGCCCTGCAGCAGCGCGCCGACAAGGCGGAGCAACAGCTTGCGGGGCAGGTCAGCGAGCGCGAGGCCTTCCAGAACCGGATGACCGGCCGGATCGAGCAGGCGGAGCGCAGCTTCTCCCAGACCATCGACAGCGCCCGCACGCAGCTCGAACAGCGTATCGAGCAACGCATCGCAGCGGCTGAGCAGGCGCTCAACCCGCGCTTCTCCGCGGTCGAGACCGCCATGCAGCAGCGCATCGCCTCCGCCGAGGAAGCGGCGCGCCAGCGCATGCAGGAGCGCGACCGTGCCCTCGACCAGCGTTTCGCCACGCTGGAGCAGCGCGAGAGCCGCCTCAACGACGCCGAGCGGCGGCTGAACCGGCTGATCGCCACCACGGCGACGGAAAGCGCCCTGGAGGCCGGGCGCCCGCTCGGCCATGCGCTTGCCACCCTGCCGGATGCGGTGCCGCCGGCACTCCGCCGCTATGCCGATACCGCGCCGCCAACCGAGGCCGGGCTGCGCCTCGCCTTCGACGATGCCGCCCGCGCGGCGCGTGCCAAGTCCGAGCCCACGGCCGAGGGGCAGAGCGTCTGGGAATCGGCGGCCAACCGGCTCGGCAATCTCGTCACCGTCCGGCGCGGCGACAATGTCGTTTGGGGTGATGCGGTCGGCGGTGAGCTGGAGGCCGCGCGCCGCGCTCTCGACGCCGGCGATCTTCAGGGGGCGGTGAAGCGCATCGAGGGCCTGCCGGAGTCCGCGCGGGAGCCGATGCAGACCTGGCTTGACCAAGCGCAGGGCCTCCTCGCGGCGCGCGGCGCGCTGCAGCAGCTGCGCACTGGGGGGCAGGGCTGATGCGTCGCGCCATCTGGCTGCTGCTGGTCTGCGTTGTCGGGGTTGGCCTCGCCTGGGTGCTGATGCGCATGGGCGGCGTGGTCGAGGTGCGGGTGGGCGACACCTTCATCGGCCTCTCCCTGCCGGTACTGCTGCTGCTGCTCGCCGTGCTCTTCCTGGTGCTGCACGGGATCATCGTCGGCATCCGCGCCTTGGTGAACTGGCCTGCGCGCATCCGCGCCCGCCGGGCGGCGCGCAACCGCGAAAAGGGCGAGGCGGCGCTGACCCGTGCGCTCGTCTCGCTGGCCGCCGGCTCCGCCGATGCGGCGCGCGGAGAGGTGCGCAAGGCGCGCTCCCTGATGGGCGACACGCCGCAGTTGCTGCTGCTGACCGCCGAGGCCGAGCGCATGGCCGGGCGTGAGGAGGGCGCGGCCGAGGCCTTCCAGGCCCTGGCCAAGCGCGAGGATTCCCGCTTCCTCGGGTTGCGCGGCCTGCTGCGGCAGGCGATCCAGCGCAAGGACTGGCCGGCGGCGCAAGCCCTGGCGCGCGAGGCCGAGGCGGCCTATCCCAATGCCGCCTGGCTGCGCGAGGAACGCGCCGTGCTGGCGTTGCGCACGCAGGACTGGCGCGAGGCGTTGGTCCTCGCCGCGCCGGATACCCCCCGTGCGCCGCTGGCCATGGCCGCCGCCAGCCAGGAGCCGGATGCCACCCGCGCCGCCGAGCTGGAGAAGGAGGCCTTCCAGGCCGACCCGGGCTTCACGCCGGCGGTGCTGGCACATGCGGCGCGGATGGGCGCCACTGGCAGCCCGCGCCGCGCCCGCAGCGTGCTGGAGACGGGCTGGGCCACCGCGCCGCACCCGGAAATCGCCGAGGCCTATCTGGAAGGCGAGGCGGAGCCGCTGGCGCGGGTGAAGCTGGCCGAAACCCTGGTGCACAACAACCGCACCCATCCGGAGAGCCGCCTGCTGCTGGCCCGCGTGGCGCTGGCGGCGGGGTTGACCGGTCGGGCGCGCACCGAGCTGGAGGCGCTGGTGGAATCCGGCGCCGCCGATGCACGGGCCTATCTGCTGCTGGTCGAGCTGGAGCGGGTGGAGCATGGGGATACCGCCGTGGCCCATACGGCCGAGGCGAAATGGCTGCGCGCCGCCACCAGCGCGCCGCCCGAGCCGCGCTGGCGCTGCGGGCATTGCGGCAAGGTGCATCCGCGCTGGACGCCGGTCTGCGACGCCTGCGGCACGGCGGGTCGGATCGCCTGGACCCAGGCGGCCTGAGCACCTTGCGAGGGGGCCTTGCCCCCTCGCGCTCCCCGACCAGGAAACTGAGTTTCCTGGACCTTCCTTCAGAAGCGAACCCGGTTCAGCGCAGCGGGCTGGTCAGCAGCAGGCCGGCACGGCGGAAGACCAGGGCCAAGCTGAGCGCAGCGCCTGTCGCGGCATAGGCGGGGGCGGGAGGCAGCAGTCGCAGGAAGGCGGCCAGCGCCTCGCGTCGGGGGCCACGCTGAGCCAGGGCGAAACCCAGCAACAGAGCCGGCTCGTCCCCTTCCAGATGCGGCGCCAAGGGGCCGGCCAGGAGGAAATGGCCGCCACCCGCCCGCAGCACTGCGTCCAGCGCCGGGGCGGCGGCGCCGACCTCCTCCGTGACGAAGGGCAGCCGGGCCGCAGCCAGGGCGGGCCGACCCTGGCGGTTGGCGCAGCCCCAGCGCCGCATGCCTTCCAGCAGCAGCGCCTCAGGTGGCGGGAGGGCATCGGCCGGAGCCGCGGTCCAGGGCCAGGCGGGAAGCCCATGTGTCGCCATGGCGGGAGCCCCTTGGCAGTGGGAACCCGGTCAGGTTGCCGCAGGTGAGAATCACTTGCAAGTAAGTCGGTGCTCAGTGCAGGCCGAGCAGGTCGCCCTCCGCGGGATGCACCCCGATCGCCTCCTGCGCCACATGCAGCGCCAACTCGCCGCGGTCCAGCACATGGGTGCTGAGCAGGGTCGTCCAATGCACCAGCGTGGCGGTGTCGGGATCTTGGTTCAGCGCGGCGCGGTAGAGGCTGCTGACATAGGCGGCATCGCCCTGGCCGGCATGCAGCGCCTGTGCCTCTGGCGAGGCAGCGAGGGCATGCACCAACTGGTCGGGGCCGAGCACGCCGCTGCCGAGCTGCTGCACCCAGAGGGCGAGGTCGCCCGCCGAGGGCGGGCGGCCGAGCAGCATCTCGTGCAGTTCCTGGACGAGTTGCGCGTCGAAGGAGGCGGCCATGGCAGTGACAGGTCCGCCACTGGCGCCGGAGCCGGTCGGAGCGGGCAGGGTGAGGTCGCCGGTGAGATGGAAGACGAAGTTGTCGGCCACCACCGTCTGCCCGAGACCCAGAGACGCAAGGGCGGCGAGCACCTGGGTATCGGTCACCGGGCCCAGTATCTCGGCCTGGATATTTAGGAAGTCGCGCACCAGACCCGCCAGTGGGGGCCCGTTGCTCGACTCACTGATCCAGAAGCCGGGTACCTCGTTTTGCAACAGGACGCCCGACAGTATGTCCTGCAACGGCAGCACCGCGCCCCCGGTGGCGCCCGGAAGGAGAGGGCCACTGATGGCCTGCAGCACCTCCTGCGGGGGCAGCCAGACAATCTCCCCGGCGGAAAGCTCCAGGTGGATGCCGCCATCGGCCAGGACAACGCTGTGCTCGGCCTGCCAGTGGACCTTCACCTCGCCCAGCAACGTCACCTCGGCCTCGGCCCGGATCTCCAGCCGCTCCAGCGGTGTGGCCGGCGGTGGCGGAGGAGGTGGCGGAGGAGGGTGAGGCAGAGGAGGCGGTGGAGGGGGAGGCAGAGGAGGTGGTGGAGGGGGAGGCAGAGGAGGTGGCGGAGGGGGAGGCAGAGGAGGTGGTGGAGGGGGAGGCAGAGGAGGTGGTGGAGGGGGAGGCAGGGGTGGTGGGGGAGGCGGGGGCGGTGGTGGCGGCAGGGCCGGAGGAGCCGGCTGGGTGTCCACGTCGGTGGTGTTCAGCACCGCGACGTCCAGCAGGAAGGTGGCCTCGTGCTTGCCGTCGGAGACCTCGATCATTACCTGGCGCGTGATGCCGCCCTGCGTCAGCAGGTCCACGCCGTCGCGCAGCTTGAGGATATTGCCGTCCTTCAGCTCGAAATAGGCCTCGTCCGGCCAGACCACGCGGTAGCTCAGCTTGCTGGTGTCGGTGTCGGGGTCGGCGCCCTGGATGCGGCCGATCTCCGCGCCGACATCATCCTCCAGCACGGAGCCGCCGGTGGCGAAGACGAGCCGGCGGGGCGGGGCGTCGTCCAGATCCTGCAGCGTGACGGACCAGCTATAGCTGGTATCGATCCAGCCGCTGGCGAGCCGCACCGAGAGGCCGAATCTGAACACCGGGTCGGCCGCGGTGGCATAGGCCTCGCGGTCGAAGACCATGGCCGGGACGATGGTGATGGTGCCCGTCAACCGATCGAGCGTCGCCTCGAACAGGTTGGCGTTCGTGCCGTTCAGCGCGACGTCGAACACATCCGGTCCGACCACTGAGAGCAGCCCGACCCAGTCGCCCGGCCGGGCATTCTCGAGGATGGTGTTCGGCACATCGCCGGAAACCAGCAAAGCCACCACTGTCGTGCTCCATGCTCCGTCCTGGAGCGCGGCAGCATCGGCGGCGGGCGTGAAGGAAGGTTAAGTGGCCGGTGCCTGCGTCAGCGTGCCCCCGCTGGAATGGTGCGCGGCTTCGCGCTTCGGGACAGGTTTCCGCCCGGCCTGATGTGCCTCGTGGCAAGCCGGGCGGTGCGGTTACCAGCGCAGCGAAACGGTTCCTTATCGAATCTCGCCATAGCGTGTGCGCGCAGAACCCTTCCCCCAGGAGCTCATCGTGAGCCTCAAGACGCGCATCATTGCCTCCCTGGCTGCCCTGCTGGTCTACCTGGTGGGGCTCGGTGGCTTCTCCCTGCAACGGCTGTCGAGCGGACAGGCGGTGACGGAGGAGATCACCGCCAACTGGCTGCCTTCCGTGGAGGCGGTGGCGGCCATCAACGAGTCATCGGCCAGCATCCGCATGCAATTCCTGCGGCATGTGATGCTCGGGCAGGCGGCGGACATGGCCGAGGCGGAGCAGCTGATCCAGGCGAATCGCGAGCAGCTCGTCACGCGCTTCGCGGACTACCAGAAACTGCTCAGCAGCCCCCGCGAACGCGATCTGTTCGACGGGATGGTGCAGGCCTGGAAGGCGTACGAGCAGGAGCTCTTCGCCGCCCTGGTGCTCAGCCGCAAGGGCGCCAAGCATGAGGCCGTGGCGGGGGTCCAGCGGGGGCGGCCGATGTTCATCGCCTTCGAGGAGGCCACGAAGAAACTGACGGACCTCAACACCAGCGGCGCTCTCGCGGCGGCGGGCGCCTCGCGCGCGGCTTACGCGACCTCCCGGTGGATGATCCTTGGCTGGCTGGCACTGGGCGCCCTCGGCCTGGCGGCAGTTGGGCTCAACCTGGTGCGCGGCATCAGCGGCCCGGTGCTGCGCCTCACCCGCAGCATGGAGGCGATGACCGGCGGTAATCTGCAGGCCACCGTGACGGACCAGGAGCGGCCGGACGAGATCGGCACCATGGCCCGTGCGCTGGAGGTGTTCCGCGCCAAGGTGCAGGAGGGCGAGCGGCTGGCCGCGGCACAGGCCGCCGCCGACCGGGCGCAACAGGAGCGCGCTGCGCGCGTCGGCGCCCTGGTGAAGGGCTTCGGGGACGAGACGCGCAGCGCGCTGGACCGGCTGCGGGATGCCGCCGCGCGGCTGAACGGCACTTCCGGCGAGATGACGCAGGCGGCGGAGGAGGGCTCCCGGCTGACCCGCACCCTGGCCGCCGCCTCGGAAGGCGCCTCGGGCAATGCCCAGACCGCCGCCGCCGCGACCGAGGAGCTGACGGCCTCGATCAGCGAGATCACGCGGCAGGTCAGCCGCTCGGCCGAGGTCTCGCGGCGCGCCGTGGCGGAGACGGAGCGCAGCGACCGCACCGTGCGCGAACTGGCCGAGACCGCCAACCGCATCGGTGACGTGGTGAAGCTGATTTCCGATATCGCCGGGCAGACCAACCTGCTGGCGCTGAACGCGACCATCGAGGCGGCACGGGCCGGCGAGGCGGGCAAGGGCTTCGCCGTCGTCGCCTCGGAGGTGAAGTCGCTGGCCAGTCAGACTGCCCGGGCGACCGAGGAGATCGGCCAGCAGGTCAGCGCCATCCAGGGCGCGACGAGCCTCGCCGTGGAGGCGATCCGCAGCATTGCCACGGTGGTGGCGGAGATCGACCAGACCGCCGCCGCCATCGCCGCCGCAGTGGAGGAGCAGGGCGCGGCGACGCGGGAGATCGCGCGCAACATCGCCGGCACCGCCGAGGCGGCGGCGGCCGTCTCGCGCGAGACGGCCGTAGTGCGGAGCGCTTCCGAGCTCAACGGACGGGCCGCTGAGCAGGTCCGCACCGCCTCGGACGAACTGGCCCGGACCAGCACCGCGCTGCACGGACAGGTGGAAAGCTTCCTCGCACAGGTGCGCTCCGCCTGAGACAGGAGCGCGCCGAGCCGGTTTCGCGCGCTTCAGCCGCGGGCCGGGAGCGCGCGGCGGAACAGGCGGCCGTCCAGCAGGGCGAAGCCGAAGGCGATTAGCGCCATGCCCGCCAGATGGCGCGGCAGCAGGCTCTCGCCCAGGACCAGCACGCCGAGCAGGATGGCGACCGCCGGCACGAGCTGCGTCACCAGGGCGCTGTTGGTGGCGCCGGCCTGATCGAGGATGCGGAAGAACAGCGCATAGGCGAGGCCGGTGGAGACCAGCCCCAGGGCCAGCAGGGCCAGCATCACCTCCGGCGAGGGCCAGGGCAGTTGCGAGGGCTGGTCCAGCAGCAATACGAGCGGCAAGGCGATAAGTGTCGAGGCGGTGGTCTGCCCGGCTGCCGCCGCCACAGGCGGCACGCCCAGAGCGCGGAAGCGCCGGCCCCAGACGGCCGCGAGCGCATAGCTCACACAGGCGGTGAGTCCAGCCAGGATGCCTGGCCATTCGGCGCCCTGCTGCAGTGCCGCCGGCCCGGCGAGCACCGCCACGCCTGCCAGCCCGGTCAACACCCCCGCGAGGCGCCCGCCGCCCAGCTTCTCGTCCCGCGTCGCGACATGCGCCACGCAGGCGGTGAAGACCGGGGTGGCGGCGTTCACCACCGAGGCCAGGCTGGAGGAGATGGATTGCTGCGCCCAGACGATCAGGCTGAAGGGCACGAGGTTGTTCAGCACGGCCATGCCGAGGCAGGCCAGCAGCACCGGGCCGCGCAGCGGCAGCGCCTGGCCCTTGAGCGCGACGAGGCTCCAGAGCAGCGCCGAGGCCAGGACCACCCGGCTCAGCACGATGGTCAGCGGCGGCAGGGCCTTCACCACCACGGCCATGAAGAAGAAGCTGCAGCCCCAGGCCAGGGCGAGCAGCAGCAGCAGGCCCCAGAGGCGGGGCGTCATCGTCGTGGGCATGGGGCGATCCTGCCGTGCCCGGAGGCGTCGCGCCTTCCGGATCTTGCGGGGGTATCCGGAAGGCGCGGCGCGGCGGCTCAGCGCCGCTGGGTGACCAGGATTCCCTCGGCCTTCAACGCCTCGATTTCCTCGGCCGAGAAGCCGTGCTGCTGCAGCACCGCCTCGCCGTGCTGGTTGAAGGCGGGCGGCGCGGCGCGGGTGCCGCCGGGCGTGCGGGAGAGCTTGATCGGCGTGCCCAGCGCGCGGAACGCGCCGAGCTGCGTCACCATCTCGCGGTGGGCAGTGTGCGGCTCGGCCAGCGCCTCGTCCACATTGAGCACCGGGCCGGCGGGCAGGCCGGCGGCGAGCAGGCGGTCGCAGAGGCTGTGGCCATCCTCGCTGGCGAGCCGCTCCTCCAGGATGGCAGTCAGCGCGTCGCGGTTGGTGACGCGGTCGCCATTGGTGCGGAAGCGCGGGTCGTCGGGCAGGCTCTCCAGCCCGAGGAAGGCGCAGAGCTTGCGGAAGGCCGGGTCGTTGCCGCAGGCGACGAAGATCTGGCAGGTCGCGGTGTGGAAGGCCGAATAGGGCGAGATGTTCGGGTGCGGGTTGCCGGTCGGCTTCGGCCGCTTGCCGTTGAGCAGGAAGTTGGCGGCATGCGGGTGCAGCAGCGCCATGCCGCAGTCGTGCAGCGTCATGTCCACATACTGGCCCTGGCCGGAGCGGGCGCGCTCCTGCAGCGCCATCAGGATGCCGATGGCAGAATAGAGGCCAGTGGCGAGATCGACGAGCGGCGTGGCCATACGCACTGGGCCGCTATCGGGCGTGCCGTTGATCGACATCAGCCCGACCATGGCCTGCACGATGGCGTCATAGCCCGGCAGGCCGCCGCGCGGGCCGGTGGCGCCGAAGCCGGAGACGCGGCAATGCACCAACTGCGGGAAGCGCTTGCTCAGCACCGCCTCATAGCCGAGGCCCCATTTTTCCATCGCGCCGGGCTTGAAGTTCTCCACCAGCACGTCGGCGTCTTCCAGCAGGCGCAGCAGCACCTCGCGGCCCTGCGGCTTACCGAGGTCGAGCGCGAGGGAGCGCTTGTTGCGGTTGACGCCGATGAAATAGCTGGCCGCGCCGCCGGATTCCTCCGGGCCGAAGGGCGGGCCCCATTCGCGCACCTCGTCGCCCTGCGGCGGCTCGATCTTGATGACCTCGGCGCCATGGTCGGAGAGAATCATGGTGCAGTAGGGGCCGCCGAGCACGCGCGTCAGGTCGATCACCTTGAGGCCGGCCAAGGCGCCGGGGGAACGGGCGAGGCCGCTGCCTTCATTCGTCGGGAGGGCGTCGGTCATGCAGCGGCTTTCCTTGCAAACACGCGGGCACAGAAGTCGGGATAGGTTTCCAGCATCTCGTCGCAGACCGGGCCGCGCAGCAGGGCTAGTTCGGCCTCCGTGGGGTCGGGCGTGGCGGGAAGGCTGGTCGGCTCGTCATAGTCGAAGCCGGTGGCGGCGCGGATGCTGGCGGCATCCTCGCCGGGATGGGCGCTCTCCAGGGTAAAGCGGGCGCGGGCGGGGTCGAAGCGGAAGACGCCCTTGCCCGTCACCAGCGCCTGCGCCGTGCCGCGGCGGAAGACGCCGGGCGGCGAGACGCCGGGGGCGGAGATATTGTCCACGCGCGGCACCAGCACGCGGGGCGAATGCTCCTCGCGGAACAGGATGGTGCGCGGCGTCATGAAATACATGTAGGCGCTGCCGAAGCTGCCGGGGAAGCGTACCTCCTGGCCCGGCCACTCGCCGGTGCCGACGAGGTTGATATTGGCCTCGCCATCGATCTGCCCGCCGCCCAGGAAGAACAGGTCGATCCGCCCCTGGCCGGTGAGGTCGAACAGCTCGCGCGTGCCCTCGGTGAAGGGATTGCCGCTGCGCTTGTGCAGCAGGGAGAGGCGGACGTCATGCCCCTGCTTCTTCACCAGCCAGCAGGCCGCCGCCGGGATGGGCGAGGCGGCGCCGACGGCGATATGGCGCGCCGGCGGGGCGGCGGGATCCAGGATCAGGCGGGCCAGGGCGGCGGCCAAGCGCTCCTCGGGCTGGATCATGCCGCCCGCTCCCGGTGCTCGCCGAGCACATGCTCGGAGAGCCAGGCCTCGAAGCCCTCCTGCGTGCGGGCGGCGCGGGCATAGGCGGCGACATAGCCGGCATCGAAGCCGTATTCGTCGAGCAGGGCGACCGGATGCGCGCCGCGCTCGGCGACGGCCACCGCCTCGACATAGGTGCCGCTGATGGTACCGGGGGCGAGGCGCTCATCCTCCAGCAGGTTGCCGGGATGCATCCGCTCCACCGTCACCAGTGTGCGCTTCGCCGCATGGGCGAGGGTAGCGCATTCACGACGCCGGCCCAGCCAGACATTGCCATGCCGGTCGGCCAGCACGGCGTGGAACAGGGCGAAATCGGGCGAGAGCGCGGGCAGGAGGACGATCGGGTCGGTGCCCGGCGGCGCGAAAGGATTGTCGATGACCCGCCAGTCCGGCCGGTTAGCCAGGATGTCGCTGCCGATGATGCCGCGCAGGGGCATGAAGGGCACCCCTTTCTCCGCCGCCTGCAGCATGGTGTGGATGGCCGGGCAGGTGGCATCCCGCACGGTGATGCGGCCTTCCTTCAGCGCCGCGGTGAAGCGGGGGGCGAAGCCGGCCTCGCCGAGGCTGACCGCGCTGGTCTGGACTTCCGCGACGCAGCCGGCGCCGATCAGCAGGTCGGTGGCGAAGCCGGAGACCGGCACGCCAAGCAGGCGCAGCCCCTTGGCGCCGCGGCGGATCAGCGCCTTGGCGAGGGCAACGGAAGGCAATGAGTTGTCCGGCGGCAGGGCCACCAGGGCCCCATCGGGCACCAGGGCGGCCAGGGCATCGACGGATTGCGCATTCATGAAGCAGTTCCTCCGCGGCGCACCATACCCCGTTCGGCGGAGGCGGACAGGGGGGTATGGCAGGGGGGGGGGTATGGCGCCCGGCGCCGGACCGGCTAGGCTGGTGTGTGCCATGGCCCAACCCGTCACCCTCAACGGCCCGCGCCTGCAGCTTCGCCCCTGGCGCGAGGCGGATCGCTCCGCCCTGGCCGCGATGAACGCGGACCCCGCGGTGATGCGGCACTTCCCCGCCCCGCTGAGCCGCACCGAGTCCGACGCCTTCATGGATCGCATCGGCGCGCATTTCGCCGAGCATGGCTATGGCTTCTGGGCCCTGGAGCGGCATGGCGCGCCCGGCGTGATCGGGCTTTGCGGGCTGGCCCGGTTGCCCTGGGCACAGATTCCCTGGGAGGCGCCAGCCGATCCGCCGATCGAGATCGGCTGGCGCCTGGCTCCCGCCTTCCAGCGCCAGGGCTATGCGGAGGAGGCGGCGCGGATCGCCCTGGCGCATGGTTTCGGGCCCTTGGGCCTGTCGGAAATCGTCGCTTTCACCCTCCCGGAGAATATCCGGTCCTGGGCGCTGATGGAGCGGCTGGGTATGCGCCGCGCCGGCGCCTTCGAGCACCCGCGCCTGCCGGAAGGGCACCCGATGCGGCGGCATCTGCTCTACCGGCTGCGGCGGGTGGAGTGGATCGAGGCAACGCTTGGGGAATAAAAAAGCTCGGGGGAAGGAATTCCCCCGAACCCCCATCTTTTTTTGTCAGTTTGGCGCTGCGCTAACCGCCAGCGCGGGCAACTCGAAGAAGAAAGATGGGGGTCTGGGGGAATTCCTTCCCCCAGCCTTCCTCAACCCAGGCAGCGGGCCAGAAGCTCGGCGGTGCGCCCATTCGCGATGGTGGCGGCGCGGCCGTCCCAGGAGTGGCCGCCCATGCGGGCGAAAGCGTGGTCCACCTCGGGATAGACGTGCAGCGCCACCTGGCTGTTGCCGGCCAGCTCCGCCTGCATCTTTTTGCGCGCCTCCTCGGGCACGAAGCGATCCTTCTCCGCCACATGCATCAGCAGCGGCCTGGTGATCTTGCCCTTGTCGCCCAGGAGCTGGTCGATACCGACGCCGTAATAGGAGATGTTGCAGTCGGCGTCGGACTGGGTGGCCATCATGAAGGCCAGGCGCCCGCCCAGGCAGAAGCCCATGGTGGCCGCCTTGCCGTTGCAGCCGGGCAGGGTGCGGGCGGCGGCCAGCGTCGCCTTCAGGTCCTCGATGCCTTTCGCCTGGTCGAAGCCGTTCATCAGGGCGAAGGCGCGGTCCCACTCCTCCTTGGTGGCATCGGTGATCTGGATGCCGGGCTCCTGCCGCCAGAACAGGTCGGGGCAAACAGCGATGAAGCCCATGTCGGCCACCCAGTCGGAGAGGGCGCGCATGGCGTGGTTCACGCCGAAGATCTCCTGGATCATCACCACCGCGCCGGCCGGAACCTGCTTGGGCATGGCGAGGTAGGCCGCAAAGCTGCCGCTGCCGTCGGAAGCCGGGATCGTGATTTCGGGCATCGGGTTGGTCCTTCCTGTCGGGACTGCGGGGCGCGCAGGATACCGGGAAGTACCAGGGGCGAAAGCGGGGACGGTTCAGGCTTTCGCTATAGGGGGATGCGGGCGGCGGCCCCACCGCCCGGCTCTCGGCCCCCCGGCCCGTCCGGCCGGGAGGTGCGGCTGCTCAGGTGCTCTCCTGGATGACCTCGCGTACCAGGGGGTACACCTCATTGGCCCAGCGGCGACCGCTGAACACGCCATAGTGGCCAGCGCCCGTCTGCAGGTGATGCCGGCGCATCGCGTCGGGCAGGCCAGAGCAGAGGTCGAGCGCCGCAGCGGTCTGGCCGACGCCGCAGATGTCGTCGCGTTCGCCTTCCACTGTCAGCAGGCGGGTCTGGCGGATCATCTCGGGGCGCACCAGGCGGCCATGATGGGTGAAGCGGCCCAGCGGCAGATCATGGTCCTGGAACACCGACTTCACGGTCTCCAGGTAGAATTCGGCCGGCAGATCCATCACCGCCAGATACTCGTCGTAGAAGCGGCGGTGCGCGTCGGCCAGCTCGGAATCACCGCCGACCACGTTGCGGTACTGCTCCAGATGCGCCCGCACATGCCGCTTCATGTTCATGGACATGAAGGCGGTGAGCTGCAGCGCCCCCGGATAGACCTTCCGTCCGCCGCCCTTGAAGCGCCAGGGCACGGTGTCCACGAGGTTCTGCTCGAACCACTCGATGGTGTGGGACTGCGCCAGGGCATTGACCTTGGTCGGGTTGACGCGGGTGTCGATCGGCCCGGCCATCAAGACCATGCTGTGCGGGGTGGCGGGGTTCTGCGCCTCCGACATCACCGCGACCGCCGCCAGCACCGGCACGGCGGGCTGGCAGACCGCCAGAACATGCCCGCCGGGGCCCAGTTCCTCCTGGAAGCGGATGACGTGGTCGATGAACTCGTCCATGCCGAAGCGGCCGGCGCGGACCGGCACCTCGCGGGCATTGGTCCAGTCGGTGATGTAGACGTCGTGCTCCGGCAGCAGCACCTGCACGGTGTTGCGCAGCAGGGTGGCGAAGTGGCCCGACATGGGCGCCACCACGAGCACCTTGGGTTGCGGCGTGCCGATATCCTTGCGGAAGTGGAGCAGGGTGCCGAAGGGAGTGGAGAAGACCGGCTCCTCCGTGACCGCCACTTCCTGGTTCTCGACCTGGATGGTGGTGAAGCCGAAGGCCGGGCGGACATGGGTGAGGCCACTGCTGCCGAGCAGTTCCAGCATGGCTGTGAACTGCCGCACCGCATAGGTTTCCGGCCGGCCGTTGTCGAACTGGCGCAGGATGGCGCCGGTTCCCTTCGCGAACAGGCGGATCGGGGCCATCAGGTCCTGCTGGGCCTGATACATCTGGTACATCATTCGCCGGCGCCTCTCCTGCGCGCATGCCGAGTCAGACCTGGTGCGAGCACTTTTGCCGCCTTGGCAGGCCGTTGCCGAACGCCGTCCATTTTACCGTGCCGGGGCATGGTCCTCGATCTTCTATGACCATTCCGTCAAGCTTGTGGCACGCCTAGGGTTGCAGCCTCAAGGCTCGGAGGGTCGTCACCATGAGCGGAGCCAGACTGCTGATCAGTAGTCGTAACTACTCCTCCTGGTCATTGCGCGGCTTTCTTCTCTGCCGCCTTTCCGGTTTGCCCTTCACGGTGGAGGCCGCCTCGCCCGAAGACCCCGCGGTGCGTGCGGAACTGCTGCAGCGCAGCCCGACTATCCGCCTGCCGAGCCTGGTACAGGGCGATCTCGTGGTGTGGGACACACTGGCTATCGCCGAGCACCTCAACGAGACTCGCCCAGAGGCCCGAATGCTGCCGGAGCAGCCCCTGGCTCGGGCGCGTTGCCGCTCGATTTCGGGGGAGATGCATTCGGGCTTCACGGCCCTGCGCTCCTCGCTTCCTCTCAATATGCGCGCAAGACGGCCGGGATTCAACCTGTGGTCGGGACCCCGGGCGGATGCGGCGCTGATCCAGCAGATCTGGCAGGACTGCCTCGACCGCTGGGGCGGGCCCTGGCTCTTCGGGGCCCGTGCCTCCGTCGCGGATGCGATGTACGCGCCGGCGGCCAGCCGCTTCCTGACCTATGACGTGGCGCTCACCCCGGCCTGCACCGCCTATCGCGACCATATCCTGGCCTGGCCCGACATGGCTGAGTGGATGGTGGAGGCGGAGCGTGAGCCGGAAGCCATCGAAGACCTGGAAGTGGAGTTCTGAGGGCCGCGCCGGGCGCGTCCCCGGCCGAACCTCCTGCCTGCGGAGGATCGTCGCGACCGGCTGGATGAGGGCTTGCGCGCCCCGGCTGGTCTTCGGTCAGCCAGGGCGTGGGGGCGTCAGCTCGCGTAGCGCCGGATCATGCTGGCGCAGAACTCGGCGAATTCCTCGTTCACCTGCGGCGGGCTGGTGTGGTGCGGGGCGATACCGCGGTGCTCCGGCGTGAAGCAGAAGGTGACGGTCACGTCGAAGTCGCGCAACGCCTCCATCTGCCGGTCGAACCAGGCCAGCGCATCGGGGCGGAAGCTGTCGGCCCAAGAGAGGCCAGTCCGCATGTAGCGGACCCCCAGGCGCTTCATCCAGGCGACCGCGTCATCCAGCCGGTGGTCCTGGTAATGGAACCACTGGCACAGGCCCATGAAGCCGCCATGATTGGCGAACTCCTCCAGCGCCGGCTTCGGCGAGCCATCCTCGCGCAGCAGGCCCATATAGAAGTGGCGGTAGTAGGAGGAGCCCTCGGCCTCGCGGTGGCGGGTGGTGGCCTCCCAGGTGCTGGGCAGGTCGTAGAGGCTGTACCAGTGAACGCGCGGCGCCTGGCCCTTCAGCAATTCCGCCGTGCGGCGCAGACCCCAGGCCTGCACCTCCTCGGCGCCGAAGCTGGACACGCCGACCTCCGAGACCCAGACCGGCAGGTCCGTGACCGCCTGGATCTCGGCGATCTTGGCCGGCCACTCGTGGATCTGCCAGGGGTTCCAGTCGAGCGGGAAACCGTGCACCGCGACGGCATCCACCTCGGCCAGCGTGCCGCGCTCGCCCATCTTGCGGATGAAGGTCGGGTCGATCGGCGAGATGCCGCCGAGGACGCGGGGAAGCCGCGAATTCTCCGCGCGGATCGCCTGGCCGGCGATGCGCGCCATCTCGGCGAAGACTTCCCAGTCAGGGTCGAGCTCGCGGTCCCAGTGGGACTTGTTGTTGGGCTCGTTCCAGATCATCGCGGCTTCGATCATCGGCTGGGCACCTTCGCGGGATAGACGGCACCAGCCCCATAGGGGGGCTGGACGCGGCGGCAGAGATAGACCTCGCGGTCCGCCCGCTCGAGGATCTCGAAGCCGGTATTGCGCAGCATGGCCTCGGCGCAGGCGCGGTTCGGCACCCACCAGTTGGTCACGTCCCCGGCATAGCGATGCTCGATGAAGTGCATCTTCGGATAGGAGGGCTCGTCGAACTGCGCCGTCTCCTCGAAGGGATAGTCGGCGGCGACCTCCATCACCTCCATGGAGCCGCGCTGCATGCTCTGGAACAGCAGCAGGTCGCCGACGACGTGCTCATGGATCAGGTCCAGCGCCAGCAGCGGGTGGCGCAGGTGGTAAAGCACGCCCATGAAGAGCACGAGGTCGAAGCGCTCGCCGAGGGAGGCGACGTCATAGACCGAGAGCTGGCGGTATTCGATGTCGAGGCCAAGCGTCTCGGCGGCGAAGCGGGCCTGGGCGAGATAGCGCTCGTCGCTGTCCACGCCGACGACCCGGCTGGCGCCGCGCCGCTTCATCTCCATCGAGAAGAAGCCGCCGTTGCAGCCGATGTCGAGCACGCTGCGGCCGGTGAGGTCCTGCGGCACGACATGGGCGAAATGCTGCCAGACCTGCGCCGGATAGTCCCCGAGGAAATGGTTCGGGGCTGTCCAGACGCCATTGAGATTGATGTTGTGGAACCACTCGCCAAGCGCCGCCGCGCCGCTGCGGATGGCTTCCGGAGAGAGATTCGTGCTCATGTGCCGTCTCCGCTGCCATTCCGGCCCGCTTCATGGGCCATGTCATTCATCGTCTGGATTGTCCCGCCCCCCGGCCAGATGACCAGGGTGGTGAGGGAGGCGGGGCTGATCTCGAGGCCGCCATAGGATTGCAGCGGCGCCGCGAGATAATGCAGAAGGATTGCCTTGAGGATGTCGGCATGGCTGACCACCGCCACGGCCTGCCCCTCGTGCCGTGGCAGCAAGGCGGCGATGCCGGCAACGGCCCGCGCCTGCGCGGCGCGCATGGCCTCGCCGCCGGGGGCCTCCGCCCGGTCGCGCTCCGTGTTCCAGAACCGCCAGCGCGGGTCGGGCTCCAGCGCCGCGAAACTCAAGCCAGTCCAGGCGCCGAAGTCGATTTCGTTGAAGGCCTCCTCCGCCTGGGGCGCCAGGCCGGTGGCGCGGCCGATGGCCTCGGCGGTTTCCCAGCAGCGCTGCATCGGGCTGGTATAGAGCGCATCGAGCCGCAGCCGCGCCATCCGCGCGGCCAGCCGGCCCGCCTGCGCCCGCCCGGCCTCACCGAGCGCCACGCCCTCCATGCGGCCGCAGAGAACGCGGCTGACACGGTCATGCGCGGCGTGTCGCAGCAGGTGGATCGTCGCCGTCACGGCTCCCGGATTCACTCCAGCCCGTCGATGAAGCGCTGCGTGCGCTCGCGCGCCTCACCATCCGTGTACTGCTGGGGCGGGGACTTCATGAAATAACTGGAGGGGGCGGTGATGGCGCCGGCCAGGCCACGATCCATCGCCAGCTTCGCGCAGCGGACGGCGTCGATCACGATGCCGGCGGAATTGGGGGAGTCCCAGACCTCCAGCTTCAGTTCCAGGTTCAGCGGCACGCCGCCGAAGGCGGTCCCTTCCAGCCGGATATGCGCCCATTTGCGGTCGGTCAGCCAGGGCACGTAGTCGCTCGGGCCGATATGCACATCGCCGGCGGGGAGGGGGGCGTCGAGCTGGCTCGTCACCGCGCGGGTCTTGGAGATCTTCTTCGACTCCAGCCGCTCGCGCTCCAGCATGTTCTGGAAGTCGGTGTTGCCGCCGAAGTTGAGCTGGTAGGTGCGGTCGAGCCGCACGCCCCGCTCGCGGAACAGATTGGCGAGGACGCGGTGCACGATGGTGGCGCCGACCTGGCTCTTGATGTCGTCGCCGATGATGGGCAGGCCGCGAGCCTCGAAGCGGGCCTGCCAGCGCGGGTCGGAGGCGATGAAGACAGGCACGCAGTTGACGAAGGCGCAGCCGGCCTCGAGCGCCCGCTCGACATACCATTCGGTCGCCTGCTGCGAGCCGACCGGCAGGTAAGAAACCAGCACATCGGTGCGGCTGTCGCGCAGGATGGCGGCGACATCGGCGACCGGCGCCCCGGATTCCTCGATCTCGTCCTTCAGGTAACGGCCGAGCCCGTCCAGTGTCGGGCCGCGCTCGACGCGCACGCCGGTGGCAGGCACCTCCGCGAAGGTGATCGTGTTGTTTGGCTTCGCGGCGATTGCCTGGGCGACGTCCTGGCCCACCTTGCCGGCATTGACGTCGAAGGCGCAGGCGATCTCAATATCGCTGACATGGTAGCCGCCGAGGTCTGCATGCATCAGACCCGGGACCGGTTCGTTCGTGCCCGCCTCACGATAATAGGCCAGCCCTTGCACGAAGGATGAGGCGCAGTTTCCGACGCCAACGATCCCGACTCGCAGCGGTCCCGATCCCACCAACTGGCCTCCAATTTCCCGTCATGGCGCTTCCCAGGCTGATCCAGCGCGGCTGGATCGTCAAACGCCCGCGGCGCGGATCAACAAAGCCGTTGGCCGCGCTCGAGTTGCGCGTAGGTGACGACGCTGGGCAGGTGATGGCAAGGATCTTTGTTCCTGCCGGTCCCACAATCGCGTTACGCGCGCTCATTGCGGTCACAATCCAGTGTGGGGGCGCTGCGTTGAAACGGAGTGCAACGAGGCGGAGTTAAGGCGCTGGCTCGGCCTTTTATGGGCCGCCGTCAAACGTCCGCGGTGGAATTGGACACGCCGCGCTTCATCGGGGAGGTTGTATGCATGATGCTGGAGCGCGATTGCGGGCGGAACGCCGACAGGATGCGACGGTGGTGTGAAGCAACTGTGATCGGGCGATGTCGTGCGGCCCCAGATTCCACTACTTAGAAGAAGCTGACAGAACTGGCATCACGAGAGTCGCTGACCGCCTCAGGCAGCGACCTAATCCTATCGGGAGTGGCTGCGTGAGAGAAACCATCCTGATCACCGGCGGGGCGGGCTTCATTGGATGCCATGTCGCGCGGGCGCTGCTGCGTCGCGGCTATCATGTCCGGGTTCTCGACAGCCTGCTCAAGCAGGTCCATGGCGACCGCACCGAGCCCATGCTGCTCGATCGTGACGTGGAGTTCATGATCGGCGATGTGCGCGACGAGGCGGCGCTGGTCCGCGCCCTCGACAACGTGGATCGCGTGGTGCATCTCGCCGCCGAGGTCGGCGTTGGGCAAAGCATGTACGCCGTCGAGCGATATGTGTCGGTCAATGACTGTGGAACCGCGGCGCTGTTCCAGCAGTTGATCGACCGCCCGGTGAAGCGGGTGGTCGTCGCCTCCTCGATGAGCATCTATGGCGAGGGGCTATATCGCGACGCCGAGGGCCGGCTGCATGAGGACGTGCTGCGCACGCCGCGCGGCGGCCCCGATGCACCCTGGGATCCCCTCGATGCACAGGGCCGTCCGCTGGTTCCGGTGCCAACGCCGGAGAGCAAGCGGCCGACGCTCGCCTCGGTCTATGCCATCACCAAGTTCACGCAGGAGCGTCTGACGCTGACCCTCGCGCCGGCCTATGGGATGGAGGGAGTCGCGTTGCGGCTCTGGAATGCCTATGGCCCGGGTCAGGCGCTTTCCAATCCCTATACCGGCGTCCTCGCCATCTTCGCCTCGCGCCTGCGCAACGGGCAGCGGCCGGTGATCTTCGAGGACGGGCAGCAGCGGCGCGACTTCGTGCATGTCGAGGATGTCGCCCGCGCCTTTGTGCTGGCGCTCGAGCACCCGCGCGCGGCAGGGCAGGTCTACAACGTCGCCAGCGGGCAGGACCGCACCGTGGAGGAGGTGGCGCTGGCACTGGCCCATGCCATGGGCCGGCCGGAGCTGACCCCCGAGATCATGGGCAAGGCGCGCAGCGGCGATATCCGGCACAACATCGCTGATATCGGCAAGATCCAGCGCGACTTGGGGTTCAGCGTGGCGCGCGACTTCGAGCAGGATCTGCGCGAGCTGGCCGAATGGGTCGCCTCGCAGCAGGCGGAAGATCTCGTGCAGCAGGCGCGCCGGGAACTCGAGACGCGGGGTCTGGTGGCGTGAACGACGCGTCCTCATCCCACGGCGCACCGGCCATCCTGTCGCGGCAGGTCGTACTGGTGACGGGCGGCGCAGGCTTCATCGGCTCCAACCTGGCCGACCGCCTCGCCACCGAGGGTCATGACGTGCTGGTCTTCGACGCGCTGGCGCGACCCGGCGTGGAGGCGAACCTGCGCTGGCTGCAGGCGCGCCATCCGCAACGTGTCACGGCCCGCATCGCCGATATCCGCGATGAGGCGGCGGTGGCGGAAGCGGCGCGCGATGCCAAGGTGGTGTTCCATCTCGCCGGGCAGGTGGCGGTGACCACGAGCCTCGCCGAACCGCGCGAGGATTTCGACATCAATCTCCGCGGCAGCTTCAACCTGCTCGATGCGCTGCGACGCCAGGGGCGGCCGGTGCCGCTGGTCTTCGCCAGCACCAACAAGGTCTATGGCTCGCTCTCCGACGTCGCGCTGGAGCGGGCGGAGGGTGTCTATCGCCCCGTCGATCCGGTGTTGCGGAGTTACGGAATCAGCGAGGCGCGGCCGCTCGACTTCCACACGCCCTATGGCTGTTCCAAGGGCGCCGCCGACCAGTACGTGCTCGACTTCGCCCGCAGCTTCGGCATCCCCACGGCGGTGCTGCGCATGAGCTGCATCTACGGGCAGCGGCAGATGGGCACCGAGGACCAGGGCTGGGTCGCGCATTTCCTGATCCGCGCGCTGCGTGGCGAGCCGATCACCATCTTCGGCGATGGCTGCCAGGTGCGGGATGTGTTGCAGGTGAACGACGCCGTCGCCGCCTATCTTTCCGCCTGGCAACGCATCGGCACGGTGCGCGGGCGGGCCTTCAACCTGGGTGGCGGCCCCCAGAATGCCGTCAGCCTGCGGCAGGTGCTCGCAGCCATCGAGGCGCTGGTCGGGCATCGTGTCGATATCCGCTACGACGACTGGCGCGCGGGTGACCAGCGCTACTACGTCTCCGATACGCGCCTCGCGCAGCGCGAGCTCGGACTGGCCGCGCCGACACCCTGGCGCAGCGGCCTCGCCGGTCTCGCGCGCTGGCTCACCGAGGCTCACGCGCCACAGCGGGCCGGCGTCGCGGAGGCAGCGCGATGACGCATCCGCCCCGCCTTCCCCGCAGGCTGGAGATGGCGTGTTGCGACCGCTAGGCCAAGCGGCTTCGCCGCCACTGCGGCTGCTGATGACGGCGGATGCGGTGGGTGGCGTCTGGACCTATGCCCTCGATCTGGCGCGGGGGCTCGGGGCCCAGGGTGTCGAGGTGGTCCTGGCGGTACTGGGCCCAGCACCGGGTGCGCGTCAGCGCGCGGAAGCGGCGGCCGTCCCCGGCTTGCGCCTCGTGGAAACCGGGCTGGCGCTGGACTGGACGGCCGAGGACGCGGCCGCGGTGCTGGCCGCCGGCATTGGCATCGCCACCCTGGCGCGGGAGGAGGGGGCCGATCTCGTGCACCTGAACAGCCCCGCCCTGGCGGCCAGCGGCGCCTTCACCCAGCCAGTGGTTGCCGCCTGCCATTCCTGCGTTGCGAGCTGGTGGGAGGCGGTGCATGGCGGCGCCTTGCCACCGGACCTCGCCTGGCGCAGCGCCCTGGTGGCGGAAGGCTACCGCGCCGCCGAACGGTTGCTGGCGCCCAGCGCCGCCTTCGCCGCGACCACCGCGCGGCTCTATGAACTCGCCGAGCCGCCGCATGTCGTCCACAACGGCCGTGCGTCGCGATCGGCGGCGCAGCGGCCGGCCCGCTTGCCGGAACGCTTCGCCTTCGCGGCGGGCCGGCTCTGGGACGAGGGCAAGAACCTTGCCCTGCTCGACGAAATCGCCGGGCGGCTGCCGCTGCCGGTGGTCACCGCGGGCGCATTGGCCGGGCCGCAGGGCGGCACCATTGCTCTGCCCAACCTGCACAATCTCGGCCCGCTCGACAGCAGCCAGATGGCCGCCTGCTTCGCAGCCGCCACCGTCTTTGTCTCGCCGGCGCGTTACGAGCCCTTCGGCCTCGCGGTGCTGGAGGCGGCGCAGGCCGGTTGCCCGCTGGTGCTGTCCGACATCGCCAGCTTCCGCGAGATCTGGGGCGAGGCCGCCGAATACGTGCTTTGCACGGACGGCCCCGGCTTCGCCGCCGCCATCGAACGCCTGGCGCATGACCCGGATCTGCGGCGGCAGCGTGGCGCCGCCGCCGCTGCGCGGGCCGCACGCTACACGCCGGAGGCCATGGCGCGGGCAACGCTGGAACTCTACCACGAGGCGCTCTTCCTTTCTTCGCCGCAGGAGGCCTCCGCGTGAGGATCGTCTATTTCACCCATTCGCTGGAATCCTGCTGGAACCACGGCAATGCGCATTTCGTGCGCGGCGTGCTGCGGGAGTTGCAGGCGCGCGGGCACGAGGTTCTGGCCTTTGAGCCACGCAACGGCTGGAGCCTGCAGAATCTGTTGCAGGATCACGGCGAGGCTGGTCTTGCTGCCTATCGCGCCGCCTATCCGGAGCTTGCCGCGCGCCCCTTCGACGTGCTGGAAGATTGCACAGCGGCGCTCGACGCGGCGGATCTGGTGATCGTGCATGAGTGGAACGCGCCGGAACTGGTCGGCGCGCTCGGCCGGATCCGGGCGGGCGGCGCGCGCTTCACGCTGCTGTTCCACGACACGCATCACCGCGCGGTCAGCGACCCCGAGGCGATGCGCGGTCTGCCGCTCGACGGCTATGACGGCGTACTGGCCTTCGGGGCGGCGCTGGCCGAGGTCTATCGTGACTGGGGCTGGCGCGACCGCGTCTGGATCTGGCACGAAGCGGCCGATACGCGGCATTTCCGCCCCTTGCCATCGCCGGAGCCGCGCGAAGGTCTGGTCTGGATCGGCAACTGGGGTGACGGCGAGCGCAGCGAGGAGCTGGAAAGCTTCCTCCTGCGGCCGGCGCAGGCCGCGGGGCTGCCGCTCGACATCCATGGCGTGCGCTATCCCGAGGCGGCGCTGGCGGCGCTGGCTCGTTATGGCGCGCGCTATCACGGTTGGCTGCCCAATGCGGCGGCGCCCGAGGTCTTCGCGCGCCACCTCGCCACCGTGCATGTGCCGCGCCGCTTCTACGTGCAGCTTCTGCCGGGCATTCCGACCATCCGCGTCTTCGAGGCGCTGGCCTGCGGCATTCCGCTGCTCTGCTCGCCCTGGGAGGATGCGGAAGGGCTGTTCCGTCCCGGCCAGGACTACCTCCTCGCGCGCGATGAGGCCGAGATGCTGCGCCATATGCGCGCCGTGAAGGAGGATGCTGCGCTGCGCCAGTCGCTGATCGCCAGCGGCCTCGAAACCATTCGCGCCCGCCACAGTTGCGCGCACCGGGCGGAGGAACTGCTCGGGATCGTGGCCACCCTGCGTACCGGCCATACCGCGGAGACCGCCGCATGAAGATCGCTTTCTACGGGTCCAGCCTGCTGTCCGCCTACTGGAACGGCGCAGCCACCTATTATCGCGGCATGCTGCGCGACCTGGCGCGGCGCGGCCACGCGATCACCTTCTACGAGCCGGATGCCTTCGACCGGCAGAAGCATCGCGACATCGAGCCGCCGGACTGGGCCGAGGTGGTGGTCTATCCGGCGACCGAGGCGGCGGCGCAGGACGTTATCGCCCAGGCGGCGCAGGCCGATGTGGTGGTGAAGGCCAGTGGCGTCGGCGTCTTCGACGACCTGCTGCTGGAAGGCGTGATGCGCGCCAGCCGGCCCGGAGCCATCCGCATCTTCTGGGACGTGGACGCGCCCGCCACCCTCGCCGAGATCGGCGCCGCGCCCGAGCATCCGCTGCGCCGCGCGCTGCCCTCGCTCGACCTAGTGCTGACCTATGGCGGCGGGCCGCCGGTGGTCGAGGCCTATGAGGGCTTTGGGGCGCGGCGCTGCGTGCCGATCTACAACGCGCTGGACGCGGACACGCATCACCCCGTGCCGCCCGAGCCGCGCTTCGCGGTGGATCTCGCCTTCCTCGGCAACCGCCTGCCGGACCGTGAGGCGCGGGTGGAGCAGTTCTTCCTGGAGCCCGCGGCCGCGCTGCCGGAGCGCAGCTTCCTGATCGGCGGCAATGGCTGGGAGAGCAAGGCGATGCCGCCGAATGTCCGCCATATCGGTCATGTGCCGACGCGCGACCATAATGCCTTCAACACCTCGCCGCTCGCCGTGCTGAACATCGCCCGCGACAGCATGGCGAAGACCGGCTTCTCCCCGGCCACTCGGGTCTTCGAGGCGGCGGGCGCGGGGGCCTGCCTGATCACCGATGCCTGGGTCGGGCTGGAGCTCTTCCTGAAGGAGGGCGAGGAGGTACTGGTCGCGCGCGACGGCAAGGACGTAGCCGAGCATGTCGCGGCGCTGACGCCGGAGCGGGCGCGGGCCATCGGCGAGGCGGCGCGGGCGCGCATCCTGGCCGGGCATACCTATACCCTGCGCGGTGCCGAGGTGGATGCGCTGCTGCGCGAGGAGATGGCGCGCAAGGTCGCCGGGGCGGCACGGAGTGCCGCATGAGCGCCGCACCGCTCAACGTCGTTGTGCTGGGGCTGAGCCTCTCTTCCTCCTGGGGGAACGGCCATGCCACGACCTACCGTGCGCTGCTGCGGGCCTTTGCCGCGCGCGGGCACCGCATCCTCTTCCTGGAGCGGGACATGCCCTGGTACGCCGCGCATCGCGACCTGCCGGAGCCGGATTTCTGCCGCCTGGAATTCTATGAGGATCTAGCGGATCTCGCGGTCTGGGAGGAGGCGATCGCCAGAGCCGATGCCGTCGTCGTCGGCTCCTATGTGCCGGAGGGCGTCGCGGTCGGCGCCCTGGTGCAGCGTGTGGCGCGCGGCGTCACCGCCTTCTATGACATCGACACGCCGGTGACCCTGGCCAAGCTGGCGCGCGGCGACGAGGAGTATCTCTCGCCCGCGCTGATCCCGGGCTATGATCTTTATCTCTCCTTCACCGGCGGGCCGACGCTTGACCTGCTGATGCAGCGCTACGGTTCGCCCGCGGCGCGCGCGCTCTACTGCTCGGTGGATCCCGAGGCCTATCGCCCGCTGGCGGTGCCGCCGCGCTGGGACCTCAGCTACCTTGGCACCTACAGCCCGGATCGGCAGCCGACGCTGGAGGGACTGCTGCTGGAGCCGGCGCGGCGCGCGCCGGAACTGCGCTTCGTCGTCGCCGGGCCGCAATACCCGGTGGAGATCGACTGGCCGGCCAATGTCGAGCGGCTGGACCATGTTCCGCCCGCCGAGCATCCTGCCTTCTATGCCGCCAGTCGCTACACGTTGAACGTCACGCGGGCTGACATGATCCGCGCCGGCTACAGCCCGAGCGTCCGGCTTTTCGAGGCCGCCGCCTGCGGCACGCCGATCATCTCCGACCGGTGGGCGGGGATTGACACGCTCTTCGAGCCGGAGGCCGAGATCGTGCTGGCCGATGCACCGGAGGAGGTGCTGCGCACCCTGCGCGACCGGCCGGAGGCGGCGCGTCTTGCGCAGGCGGAGGCGGCGCGCCGCCGCATCCTGTCCGGCCACAGCGCCGCGCACCGCGCGGCGGAACTCGAATCCCATATCCGGGAACGCGGCGCGGCCACGCCGCGACCGGAGCCCGTCCTGGCGGCGCTACACGGTGCGGCGCCTCACTCCTTTCCCACAGGTGGACGTCCATGAAGAACGGCAAGGCGAAGCACGTCCTGGTGGCCGGCGGTGCGGGCTTTCTCGGCTCGCATCTCTGCGATGCGCTGCTGGCGCAGGAGGCGCATGTCATCTGCGTCGACAATCTGCAGACCGGCCATCTCCGGAATCTCCGCCATCTGGAGAAGGAGCCGCGCTTCACCTTCATCGAGGCCGATGTCATCGACCGGCTGCCTGCCCGCGCCCTGCCGCGGCACCTGGACCGGGTCTTCAATCTCGCCTGCGCTGCCTCGCCCGTGCAGTACCAGGCGGACCCGGAGCACACGATGCTGACCAGCGTCATGGGCACGCGGAACCTGCTGCGGCTGGCGGAATCGCACGGCGCGCGCTTCCTGCTGGCCTCGACGAGCGAGATCTACGGCGACCCCGAGGTGCATCCGCAGATCGAGAGCTACTGGGGCAACGTCAATTCCACCGGACCGCGCGCCTGCTACGACGAGGGGAAGCGCGCGGCGGAAGCGCTGGCCTTCGACTTCGACCGCGCCCACCGCGCGGAGGTCCGTGTCGCCCGCATCTTCAACACCTATGGCCCTCGCATGCGTGCCGATGACGGGCGCGTCGTCTCCAACGTCATCACCCAGGCGCTGGAGGGCGCGGACATCACGATCTATGGCGATGGCAGCCAGACCCGTTCCTTCTGTTTCGTGCAGGATCTGGTGGAGGGACTGGTGCGGCTGATGGCCTATGACGGCCCGCAGCCCGGTCCGGTCAACCTGGGCAATCCCATCGAGCTGACGGTGGCGGAACTGGTTGATCGCGTGTTGGGCATGGTCGATACCCGCTCCAGCGTCATTCACCAGCCCTTGCCGGTGGATGACCCGCGCCGGCGGCGGCCGGACATCACCCGCGCGAAGGAACTGCTCGGCTGGCAGCCGCGTACGGCGCTGACTGCCGGGCTGCAGGCGACCATCGCCTGGTTCAGTGAGCTGATGCGCCAGCCCGTCGCGGCCAGCCTCGGCAACAGCGCCGGAGCCAGCGCGACGCTGCGCTGATGCCTTCGTGCCGCCGGCCGGCATGATCGTCTATGGCGACTCCGCCCGGCCGGCGGACCCGCGCGACAGGCTGCGCCGCCTCGCGGAAGGCCTGTGCGCGGTTGCGGCCCGGCCGCCCGGCATCCGCCGGCATGGTGCGCTGGTGGCGCGCTTCATCGAGGCCGGTGAGCTGGTGCAGGGCCTGGCGGATGCCGAATTCGCTGCTCGTGGCGAGGATGCGCCCTCTGCCGCGCAGCAGGAGGGAATGGCCCTGCTGCTGCGCCTGGCGCTGGCGGTGCAGGATTCCTGGTCCAGCGGGTTCCGCCACCTGCCGCCCCTGCCGGATTCGACGCTCACGGCGCCCCTGCCGAAGGCGATCCTGCCCAAGCGGGCGGAAGGCTTCAGCTTCTACGCGCTTTATCCCGAATCCTACCTGTGCGCGGCGGCGGAGGCGGCTCTCGGGGCGGATACGCTGGTCATCGGCCTGCGCAGCATCGGCCTGCCCCTGGCGGCGCTGGTGGCCGCCGCGCTTGGCGCCGCGCCGCCGGTCACGCTGCGTCCGGTGGGCCATCCCTTCCAGCGGCGGCTGGCGCTCTCGGCGCCGCTGGAAGCCCGGCTCCGGCAGGGCAGGGGGGCTTATGCCATCGTGGATGAGGGGCCGGGGCTTTCCGGCAGTTCCATGGGCGTGGTCGCCGATTTCCTGGAGGATGGCGGGGTACCGCCCGCGCGGCTGCATTTCTTCCCCAGCCATGGCGGGGCGCCGGGGCCGCAGGCCAGCGAACGGCATCGCGCCCGTTGGTCGCGGGCGCCGCGCCACCTCTGCGACTTCGATCGGCTCGTGCTCGGCGCGACCGTGCCAGCGCACCGGCTGGAGCACTGGGTCGCCGATCTGGCCGGCCCCGCGGAGGGGGCGCCCCGCGACATCTCCGGCGGCGGCTGGCGCGCCCTGCGCTACGGCGCGACCGACCGCTGGCCCCCCGCTAACCCGCAGCAGGAGCGCCGCAAGTTCCTGCTGCGCGCCGGGGGGCGCGACTGGCTGCTGAGCTTCAGCGGCCTCGGCCCCGAGGGGGAGCGGAAGGCCGGCATGGCGCGGGCGCTGTCGGAGGCCGGGCTGGTGCCTCCGATGGCCGGCTGGCGGCACGGCTTCCAGGTCTCGGCCTGGCAGGGGGAGGCGTGCGGGCTGGATCAGGCGCCGCGCCCGGCTGCCGCGTTGCTGGGCCCGGTGGCGCGCTATCTCACCTTCCGGCAGCGGCACTTCGACGGAGAGGCGGCCGGTGCGGATCTGGCGGCACTCTGGGACATGGCCTGCCACAACACTGCCGAGGCGCTGGGCGAGCCGACCGCTCGCGCCCTGCGGCGCCGCCAGCCCGATCTGGCCCGGCTGGAGGGGCGCCTGCGCCGCATCGCCGGTGACAACCGCCTGCAGGCCTGGGAATGGCTCGCCCTACCGGATGGGCGGCTGCTGAAGGCCGACGCATTGGACCATCATGCGGCGCATGATCTGGTGGGGTGCCAGGATCTCGCCTGGGATCTGGTCGGTGCCGAGATGGAACTAGGCCTCGACGCCGAGGCCCTGCTGGCGGTGGTGGCGGCGGAGGGTGGCGCGGCGCCCGACCCGGCGCTGCTGGAATGCTACCGGCCCTGCTACCTGGCCTTCCAGCTCGGCGCCGCCAGCATGGCCGCCGCGGCCTGCCAAGGATTGCCGGAGGAGGCGCGGCGCCTCACCGCCGAAGCCGGGCGCTATACTGCAGCACTGCGGCGGCTGCTCGCCACGGGTTGAGCCGTCTCGCTCCGCGGTGCGCGGGGCGTCGCCTGTCCTGGCAATCCATGGAGCAGCTTCGACGCGCGCCCATCTGCCAAGTATCGGCCGCATCTCGCGCTGGTGGCGGAGGAGGCTTCGCCCGGCTGCCGGCCCGCACGGAGATCGTGTCCGGGAAGAAGGGGCGGCGGTTCGTGGCACCGCCGCCCGCGAGCGCCTCAACCGAGCGTCGAAAGGTCCATCGGCGCGGCGATCCAGTCGTAGCCGCCATCGCTGCGCCGGGCGACATGCCCGAGGCCGGGCCAAGGGAAGTGGTAGGAGAGCACCGGGTGCCGGTCGGTGGCCAGCCGGTCGAGCATCTTGCTGCGCGACTGCGCCGAAAGCTTCGGGTCGGTGTCGAAGGAGAATTCCCACAGGGGCTTGCGCAGCAGCAGGATGTGGTGGTGCGCCAGGTCGCCGGTGTTCACCATCACCTGGTTGCCGCTGCTGATCGCGTAGCAATGGTGGCCGACCGTGTGGCCGGGCGTGAAGAGTGCCACCACGCCGGGCGCCACCTCCTGCCCGTCGCGCACCATCACCATGCGGTCGCGATAGGCCGCGAGGTTCTTCTTGGCGCCGTCGATGAAGGGCACCATGAAGGCGGGGCCGCGCTTGTTGCCGTCATCAGTCCAGAATTTCAGGTCGGCCTCGCTCAGCGCCACCTGCGCGTTGGGGAAGACGCGCTCGCCCTGGGCGTCCACCAGGCCCCAGCAATGGTCGCAATGGGCATGGGTCAGCACCACGAGGTCGATCTGCTCGGGCTGGATGCCGGCGGCACGCAGGTTGGCCAGCATCTTCCCGGTGGTGGGGCCGAACATCTTGCTGGCCTCGCCCATGCTCTCGCCCATGCCGGTGTCGAACAGGATGAGCTGGCGGCCGGTGTTCAGCACCAGGATGTTCTGTTCCAGCGTCGCGGCGTCGGGCGGCAGGAAGCCCTCCTCCAACAGGCCGATGATCTCCTGCGGTGGCGAGGCGGGGAAGGCGGGCTCCGGCTTACCCAGCGGCAGCCGCCCATCCGAGATGACGGTCGCTTCATAGTCGCCGAAGTGGAAGCGGTGCCAGGCGGCCGGCAACGTGTTCTGGAACGGCGCGGCGGCGCGGGCGAGGCCGGAGGGCAGCGCGGCAAGCGCCGCGGCGCCGGCCAGCAGGCCCCGGCGGGTCACTTGGGTCATCATTTCCTCCCGCCGCCCTGTCCGGGCGGCTGCTTCTTCCATCCATGCGCGCGGACCCTCGCAAAGGCCCAGCCAGCGCCGCCGCAGGGGAGCACAACTCCCGCTTGCAAAGCGCATGGATTTCCGATCGGTAATGATAACGCTTCCGTTATCACAACGGCCTGAGTCCTTGGAGGCGGCTCCGGCGCCATGCCACTCTGCAACCGAGAGCCAGACAAAGGCCCAGCCGGAGGACGCGTCCCATGTCGCACCCGAATCCTGCCGCCCCCCCTGTATCCGGCGCCAGCCTGCCGCCGCTTGGCCGGCGCGGCGTGCTGCGGGCCGGGCTGGCGGCCGGCAGCCTGCTGCTGGCCGGCCGCACGGTGCAGGCGCAGCCGAGCCGCCCGCAGGAGATCAAGATCGGCATCGCCACCTATCTCTCCGGTCCCGCCAGTGTCTTTGGCGTGCCGGGGCGGCAGGCGGCGGAGATGCTGTTCGACCAGATCAACGCCGAGGGCGGCATCGGTGGGGTGAAGCTCCGCGCCATTTTCGTGGATGAGGGGCCGGGCGTCGATCACGTCGTCGGCGAGTTCCGTCGCCTGGCGCAGAGCGAGGACGTGAACCTCATCTTCTCCGCCATTTCCTCGGCGGATTGCCTCGCCTGCGCGCCGCTGGCCGATGAGCTGAAGCGCCTGACCATCCTGTGGGATTGCGGCACGCAGCGCATCTTCGAGGAGGCGCGCTACGACTACGCCTTCCGTACCCAGGCGAACGCGACGCCGGAGGTGCTGGCGGCGCTGCTTTACCTGCTGAAAGTGAAGCCGGATTTCCGCAGCCTCGCGGTGGTCAACCAGGATTATGCCTGGGGACGGGATTCCTGGGACATCTTCCGCACCGCGCTGAACACCCTGAAGCCCGGCACGCGCGTCGCCGCGGAGCTGTTCCCCCGCTTCGGCGCCACGGATTTCTCCACCGAGATCACCCGCCTCCTGGCGCTGCGGCCCGACGTGGTGCTCTCCACCTCCTGGGGCGGCGACCTCGACGCGCTGATTCGCCAGTCGGCCGACCGGAAGCTGTTCGAGCGCAGCACCTTCGTGCTGCCGCTGGCCGAATCCTCGCTGGAGCGCGTCGGTAAGGCGCTGCCCGCCGGGCACATCATCGGCGCCCGCGGGGACCATTGGTTCCTGCACCCGAATCCTCGGGACCCGGCGCTGCTGCGCCGCTTCACCGAGGATTTCCGCAAGCGGTTCGGCGCCTATCCCATCTATTCCTGCCATCATATGGCGCAGGCGGTCTTCGCCACCAAGGCAGCCTACGAGAAGGCGATGCAGGCCAAGGGCGGCGGCTGGCCGACCGATGCCGAACTGGCCGAGGCCTTCCGCGGCCTGGAATTCCCCTCGCTTACCAGCACGGTGCGCATCCGCGAGGACGGGCAGGGGCTGGAGGATCAGATCATCGGCACCACCATGGTGACCGATGCCTATCCCTTCCCCGTGATGACCGACATGGTGGTGTTCAAGGGCGAGAGCATCACCACGCCGGTCGGCCAGAAGAGCGCCGACTGGCTGAAGACGCTGACGCCCGCCATGCTGGAATCGATGCCGCAGCCGGTCGCCTACAAGCCCTGAGCCGATGGCGGACTGGTTTGCCCAGAACGGGTTGTTGCTGGGCCTCGCCGCGTTGGACGGCCTGTCCAACGCGGCGGCGATCTTCATGGTGGCGGTGGGGTTGAATCTCGTCTTCGGCGTGTTGCGGGTGCTGAACGTCGCGCATGGCAGCCTCTATGCCATTGGCGGCTATACGGCGGCCTCCCTCGGACTGGCGCTCAGCGCGAGCGGGCTGCCGGAATGGCTCTGCTATCCGCTGCTGCTGGTGGCGGCGCTGCTGGTCGGCGCCGTGCTCGGCCCGCCGATCGAGCGGCTGCTGCTGCGCCGCACGCGACAGCATGAGCCGGTGCTGCAACTGCTGATCACCTTCGCCCTCTTCATGATCCTGGAGGATCTGCAGAAGCTGGTCTGGGGCGTGCAGCCGGTGGTCAACGACGCGCCGCTGCGGCTGCTCGGCACGGTGGACGTGCCCTTCGGCGCCGATGTCATCCCCTTCACCACCTACCAGCTTTTCGTGCTGCCGGGCGTGGCGCTGGTCACGCTGGTCGCGCTGGCCTGGTTCCTGCGCCGCACCCTCGCGGGGCGGATGATCGTCGCCGTCACCGCCGATGCCGAGGCGGCGCGGGCAATGGGCATCGATGCCGGGCGCGTCATGCTGCTCACCTTCACCGCCGGCGCGGCATTGGCGGCGCTGGGTGGCGCGTTGGCCTCGCCCACCGTGTCGCTGGTGCCGGGGGTGGGGGCGCAGACCATCGTGCTCTCCTTCGCCGTCGTCGCCACCGCCGGGCTGGGCCAGATCGAGGGCGCTGCCATCGCCGCGCTGCTGATCGGGCTCGGCCGCGCCTTCGCCGTCTATTTCGAGCCGGAGCTGGAGGTCGTCATTCCCTATCTCATCATGGTGGTGGTCCTGCTGGTGCGTCCGCAGGGTCTCTTCGGCGTGGTGGAGACACGACGGATATGAGGCGGCACACGGAACTCCTCCTCGCCCTGCTCGGGGTGGCCGCGGTGCTGGCGGTCGCCTGGGCGGTGCCCTGGCTGCGCTTCGTGCTGACCATCGCGCTCGCGAAGGGCCTTGCCGTACTCGGCATCCTGCTGCTGCTGCGGGCTGGGCAGGTCAGCTTCGGCCATGCGCTGTTCGTCGCCTTTGCCGCCTATATCGTCGCCTTCCTGGCGCCGCTGCTGCCCGAGGCGCTGCTGCTGCTGCCGGTTGCGGCGGCGGGCTCGGCGCTGCTGGGCCTCCTTATCGGCCTCTTCGTCGTGCGTTACCGCGAGATCTTCTTCGGCATGCTGAACTTGGCGCTCAGCATGGTCTTCTATTCCGTGCTGGAGAAGTTCTACGCCATCACCCACGGTACGGACGGCATTCGTCTCGCGCCCACCCGCTTCGCCGGCATGCCGCTGGAGGGCGCGGCGCAGGGCTGGGCGGTGCTGCTGCTGGCGCTCGTGCTGGTGCTGGGCTTCGGCGCGCTGGTGCGCCTGCATCTGGCCTCGCCGATGGGGCAGGCGCTGGCCGGCATCAAGACGCGCGAGGCGCGGCTGGAGTTCATGGGCGTTCCCGCGCGGCGGGTGCTGCTCTCGGCCTATGTGCTCTCGGCCTGTATGGCCGGCTGCGGCGGCGCCCTCATCGCCATGACGACGCGCCATGTGACGCCCGCCCTGGCCTATTGGACCGCCTCGGGGGAACTGGTCTTCATCGCCATCCTCGGGGGTGCCGGCAGTGTGCTCGGCCCCTTCCTGGGTGCGCTCGCCTATGAGCTGACGCGGGTCTATGCTGCCGCGCTGGTCGCCGATGCCTGGCAGATGATCCTGGGCGGCGTGCTTCTGCTGGTCATCCTCTTCGCGCCCGGCGGGCTCTGGGGGATGGGAAGGGCGCTGTTCACCCGGCGGCGGGCCGCATGAGCGCCCTCCTGGAAGCGCGCGGCCTGCGCCTCGCCTTCGGCGGGGTCAAGGCCGCCGACGGCATCGATCTCGCGGTGGAGGAGGGCGAGTTCCTCGCCATCATCGGCCCCAACGGCGCCGGCAAGACCACCTTCATCAACATGGCGACGGGCTATCTGCGGCCGCAGGCGGGGGAGATCACCTTCCGGGGCCGCCGTATCCTGGGCCTGCCGCCGCGCCGCATAGTGCGGCTCGGCATCGCCCGTTCCTTCCAGTTGCCGCAGCTTTTCACCGAGCACACGGTGCTGGAGAACATGGCGCTGGCCATCGCCGCGCGCGCTGGGCCGTGGTCGCCCCTGAAGGCGCTGCTGCGGCCGGCCTGGCGCGAGGAGGCCATGGCCCTGCTCGACAGTTTCGGCCTGTCGCCCCTGGCCGACCGGCGCGGCGATGCGCTGAACGAAGGCGCGCGCAAGCTGGCCGACATCGCCATGGCCGTCGCCCTGAAGCCACGTCTCCTGCTGATGGATGAGCCGACCAGCGGCGTCGCCGCCGCCGACAAGATGGCGGTGGTCGAGACCCTGGCGCGGGTGCTGCGGCAATCCGGCGTGACGGCGGTCTTCGTGGAGCACGACATGGAGGTGGTGGGACGCTTCGCGGATCGCGTCGCGGTCTGGGGGCAGGGGCGGATCATGGCGCTCGGCCCGCCGCAGGCCGTCCTAGCGGACCCGCAGGTGCGGCGCGACGTCATCGGCATCATGCCCGAGGAGGCGACGGGCCATGCTCCGACTTGAGGGTGTCTCGGTGGCGATCGAGGGTGCGCCGGTGTTGCGCGCGGTGGCGCTGCACGTGCCGGCGGGCGGGCGTGTGGCGCTGATCGGCCGCAACGGCGCGGGCAAGACGACGACGTTGCGCGCGCTGATGGGGCTGCTGCCGTTGCAGCGCGGGCGCATCGCGCTGGACGGGCGGGAGGCGAATGGCGTGCCGGCGCATCACCGTGCCCGGCTTGGCATTGGCTATGCACCGGAGGAGCGGCGGCTGTTCGGCAGCTTCACCGTGCGCGAGAATCTGCTGCTGCCGGCCCAGGTTCTGCGCCTGCCGCGGCCGGAGCTGGAGCGCCGGCTGGGCCTGGTCTTCGAACTGCTGCCGGAGTTGCGCGACGTGGCGCCGCGGCGCGCCGCCGGGCTTTCGGGCGGGCAGGGCAAGATGGTGGCGCTGGGCCGGGCGCTGATGGTCGGCACCCGTGCCGTGCTGCTCGACGAGCCTTTCCAGGGGCTCGCCCCGGCTTTGGCGCTGCGCTACGCCGAGGCCCTGGCCCGGCTGCGCACGGCCCTGCCGGATGTCGCCATCCTGATCACCGAGAGCAGCCCGGCGCTGCTGCGTTCCCTGGTGGATCAGACCTATGTCATCGAGCGAGGGGAGATCGCGCCGACCTGAAGGCCAGGGAACCAGGAAAGAGCTTTCCCGCGGACCTCGCGATGCAGGAGGGCTGTCCTCCCGCGGCCCCGCTTTCCGGAGGAGGCCGGCAGTGCGGACCGTCGCGGAGGCTGACCCGCACCGATACGGGTCAGCCTTCCCCGGCCTCCCTCTCCAGGAGGTGACGCAGTGCGGCGTGTTCCGGGCCGGCGTTGCCCGGGCGGAGGAAGTCTTCCACCGTGAACTCCGTCACATGCCCGCCCGAGGACAGGTTCGCCTGATGCCGCACGAAAACCCGCTCCGAGCCGGCCTCCCGCATCAACTGCCAGCGGTCGCCGTTCGCACTGTGGTAGAGGTCTTTCACTAACAAGGCCATGCTGCCGCACCTTCCATTTAGGGCTTGGAGAGAAACCGCTCCGCGGGCGCAGGGTTCAGTCGCGCGGCGCTTCGCCGGCGCTGCCGCGTGTATGGCTTAGAAAGAAGCGGAGCATCTCACGCGAGGCGTCGGGGCCCTTCGGATCGGTGTAGGAGCCGGCGGGGCTGCCGCCTGACCAGGCATGGCCGCCGCCATGCACAACCCATTGCTCCAGCATCACCGCCCCGCTTTCCGCGATGTGGCGGGTGCGGCTGTAGGCGTGCCCGCCGGCAACCTGCCCGCGCTGCGCCTCCTGCCGCAGGCCATGCGCGGCGCCGCACTGGGCGATAATCTGATCGCCGTTGCGGGGATGCACGGTGCCATCCTGGTCCGCATGGAACACGATGGCCGGCACGATGCTGCTCCCGCTCCGTGCCGTACCGGCGCCGCCCTGCCGCATCGCTGCGAAGGCGGAGGGAATGTCGCGCGCGGCGCCGCAAGCCAGGCCGGAATGCACGCCCACGGCGGCATAGAGGTCCGGATAGGCGGTACCCATGATGGCGGCGGCCGCTCCGCCGGCGGAAAGCCCGGCCACATAGACCCGATTCGGGTCCACGACATGGTCCCGCATCACTTGGCGGGTGATGCCCGCAATCAGCGAAGGCTCGCCTTGGTCGCGCTGCTGGTCGCCGGGGCTGAACCAGTTCCAGCACTTCTGGGCATTGGCGGAAGGTGTCTGGCCGGGATAGGCGACGAGGAAGGCATGCTCCTCGGCCAGGGTGTTCATGCGCGTGCCGGCAGCGAAGTCGTCGGGCGACTGCGTGCAGCCATGCAGCATGACGACCAGGGGCACCGGCTCGCCGCGGTAGGTGCTGGGGATGTAGAGCTTGTAGGGGCGGCTGCCGGCCGAGCCGGTGAAGGCGCCATCGATGAACCGGGCTCCTTCGGGCATTGGCGGCGCGTGCATCCGCCGCGCGGAGGGTTGCGTGGAGCCGCCCCGGCCAGCCGCCAGCCCGTGCCACGGGAGCGGCGCCTGCGGTGGGATGATCCCGTTCAGGGCCGCGCCCCGGCCGCTGCCATGCATCCCGGGGAAGGGCATGTGCGAAGAGGGCCCGACGCCTTCGTCGGGCTCAGGCGTCAGGTCGATGATCGGGCGCCGGTTGTCCTGCGGCGCGGCGCTGTCGGGGGTACCGTCCTCGCCCCGCAGCCTGCGCTGCAGGAGTGCGGTGGCTTCGCTCAGGCGGCCCAGCCGGGTCAGGCGGGCAGCTTCAAGCATGTGGGGCGGCAGCGTGGCAGTCATGAGTAGTGCCTTCAGGCCAGGGACGCGCGCCAGCCTTCCGCGCTGGGCGGGTGGCGCTGCGTTCCGGTTGGTGGGGTTGGAATGCGCGGCCCGGTCAGGGCCACCGCATGGTCAATGGATGCGTTCGGCCAGGGCGGCCTTCACAGCGGCGCTCGCCTGCAGCGCCCCAAGCACGGAGACGGAGGCGATCGTGGCGCGGGCGAGTTCGGGTGGAACGTCGGCAGCGATGCTGGCAAGCCCCAGCACCCGGATCTCGAGCATCTGTCCGGCGGCCTGCGCGGCTTCGAGCTCCGCGCGGGTATAGTGGCGCAGGCCAAGTTCCAGGCTCTTGCGGGTAACGGATTGCCGTGCCGCCTCGGCATGGCGTTCGATCTGGTTGCGGATCGCGGTACGGATGAAGTCGGTGCGGTTCGCGTAGAATCCGTCCTGCACCAGCAGGTCGATGTGGCCGAGATCCACATAACCCAGGTTGATGGTGATCTTCTCGGTATCACTACCCGCCCTGGGCCGCAGCTCCCGGACATTGCTCGTCATGACGCCATCCCTCTACCATCCAGTGGGATGGTAAATGGGGGCAGGTCAGGCTGCTTGCAAGGCTTCGCTGTCCGCCATGCCAAAGCGCTGGCGGGCCTCGCGCCGCATGGCACTCAGAGGGTCCTGCCGGTGCGCTACGGGACTGCCTGAACTCCGTCCCGGCGCAGCAGGCGCGCCGGCGGCTTCAGTCGCAGGGATAGAGCCGCACCGGATCGGCATCCGGCGGCAGGCCGGCGCCGAGCGGCCCGCAACGGCCATCGGCGCAGAGTTGCCAGCTGCCCACTCCCGCCGCATCGCTCCGGCGGAGAAGGACCTCCGGCAGATCGAGGCGCGGATGCCATTCCCACATCTCGCCCACTTTCTTAGCGGCGGGCGCGGGGTCCATCCCCGCGCCGGAGCCTTCGACGCGTGCCGATTCCAGATGCAGCACGCCGGGCCGGACCTGCCAGTCCTCTTCCCAGCGCGTGTGCTCGACGGTGTGCGACCAAGCGAGCATGAAGCCGGCGACGGCCAGCTTCACCACGCTGCCGCCGCCAGCGATGCACAGGGCGCTCAAGCGCCCTGCCTGCCGGTCCTGGCCGCTCCCTTCGCATTGCGGTGGGACCAGAGATGCCAGGCGATGAAGGCAGCGGCGGCAATGAAGCCGATGCTGTCCGTCAGCGGCACGGCCGCCACCAGAAGCGCCGCTGCCAGGAAGGTCCAGACTCGTTCCCAGATGCGGAGCGGTCTGAGCAGGAAGCCGACCGCCGTCGCGCCCCAGAGCCCGATCGCCACCACTGCCTTGAACACCACGTAGAGCACCGCCGGCACATAGCCCATGCTCTCGGCCAGCGGCCCGCCATCCTGCAGCATCAGCACCGGTGCATAGACCGCCATGAAAGGCACCGCGAAACCCGCGATCGCCACGCGCATCGCCTGCAGCCCGATCTTCATCCCGCTCTCGCGCGCGATCGGCGCGGCGGCGAAGGCGGCCAGCGCCACCGGCGGCGTCAGGTCCGCCATGATGCCGAAGTAGAAGACGAACATGTGGCTGACGAGCAGGGGCACGCCCAGTTGCAGCAGTGCCGGCCCCGCAATGGAGGAGGTGATGATGTAGTTGGGGATGGTCGGGATGCCCATGCCGAGGATCAGGCAGATCAGCATGGTCAGCAGTAACGAGGCGAAGAGGCTGTTCTCGCCCACCGCCACCACGGCGGCGGCAAAGGTGGTGGCCGAGCCGGTCAGCGACAGCACGCCGATGATAACGCCGACTAGCGCGCAGGCCACGCCCACCGGCAGCGCCTGGCGCGCGCCGTCGGCCAGCGCCTCGGCGCAGAGCAGCAGCGTCTCGCGCCCGCCGCGCCGTACCGCGTTGGCCAGCACCAGCAGCGCGACGACGGCGATCACCACGCCGATGCCATAGGCCAGGAAGGCTGCCGACATCAGCCCGAGCGCGATCCAGAAGGCCACGCGCAGCGCCGCCTGCCCCATGCCGAGCGCGATCGGCGCGCCGAGCACGATCATCGCGGTCAGGCCGAGGCCAATGGTGCCGGCATAGAGCGGCGTGTAGCCGGCGAGCAGCAGATAGACGAGGATCGCCAGCGGCAGCAGCAGGAACCAGCCCTTGCGCAGCGCTGCCAGCGCGTTCGGGCACTGCTCCTTCGGTACGCCGAGCAGGCCGAGCCGGCCGGCTTCCAGATGCACCATCCAGAAGGCGGTCATGAAGTAGAGGATGGCGGGAACGATCGCCGCCTCGACCACCTGCAGGTAAGGGATGCCGAGGCTCTCGGCCATGATGAAGGCGACCGCGCCCATTACCGGCGGCATGATCTGCCCGCCCATCGAGGCGGTGGCCTCGACGCCGCCGGCGAAGGCCGCGCGGAAGCCGAAGCGCTTCATCAGCGGGATGGTGAACTGCCCGACGGCCACCACATTCGCCACGCCCGAGCCGCTGATCGTGCCCATGAAGGCCGAGGCCACCACCGCCACCTTCGCCGGCCCGCCGCGCGTGTGCCCGACCGTGCCGAGCGCCACATCGGTGAACAGCGAGATCATCCCGGCGCGCTCCAGGAAGGCGCCGAACAGGATGAACAGGAAGATGTAGGTGGAGGAGACGTAGGTCGGCGTGCCGTAGATGCCCTCGGTGCCGAGATAGAGCGTGTCGATCAGCTGGTCGTAGTCGAAGGGCCGGTGGTCCAGCGGTGCCGGCAGGTATTCGCCGTAGAGGCCGTAGAGCAGGAAGACCAGGCAGATCAGCGGCAGCGACGGCCCCATGAGGCGGAAGCCCGCGAGGAAGACCAGCGCCACCACGAGCGCGCCAACGGCGAGGTCGAGCGTGGTCGGCAGGCCGGCCCGCTGGATCAGGTCAGCGTAGAAAACCCAATGATAGAGCCCGGCGACGAAGGAGATGACCGCCAGTGCCGCCCAGAGGATGGCGGTCCTGTCGCCGCGTCGCCGGTTCGCCGTCAGGCCGAAAAGCAGCAGCAGCAGGAAGCCGACATGCAGTGAGCGCACCACCGAGCTGGGTAGCGAGGCATAGGCCGCGGTGTAGATCTGGAAGGCGGAGAAGATGAAGGCGATGACTTTCAGCAGCAGCCGGCCGCCGGGCTCGCCCCAGCCCATTCCGCCATGCTCCACCGCCGCCGACTCCTCGACGGCGGTGGGATGCCCGATGACCTCGGAGCTCATCGCGACGGCCCCGCCTGCGCGGGGGTGCCGCAGCCGTCCCTGGTCAGTGGATTCATGCCTTCTTGCGTTCCTTGAAGTAGCGCTCGGCGCCCGGATGCAGTGGGATCGGCGGGTTTTCGTCGGCGCCCTCGACCTCGATACCCTTCGCCGCCGCCTGCGCCGCGACCAGCGCCGGGATGTTCTCGTAGACCGCCTTGGTCATGGCATAGACGAGGTCGTCCGACAGACCCGCGCGGGTGACGAGATAGTTTGGCACCGCGGCCGTGTTCACCGCCGTGTCCTGGCCCGTATAGGTGCCGGCCGGGATGGGCGCCGACTTGTAGGGTGTGCCGACCTTGGCCACGACCTCCTTCGGCACCTCGACGACGTTGATCGGCACCGAGGTGGAGAGGTCGAGGATCGAGGCGACGCCGAGGCCGGCCGACTGCAGCGTGGCGTCGAGCTGGCGGTTCTTCATCAGATCGACGGATTCACCGAAGGGCAGGTACTCGACCTTGCCGAGATCCTTATAGCTGAGCCCGGCCGCGCCGAGGATGGCGCGTGCGTTCAGCTCCGTGCCGGAGGCGGGCGCTCCCACCGAAAGGCGCTTGCCCTTCAGGTCGGCCAGGGTCTTCACGCCGGAATCACGAAGGGCGACGATCTGCACGTAGTTCGAATAGATGGCGCCGACGCTGCGCAGCTTGTCGAGCTTCTGCGGGAAGCCAGCCTCGGCATTGCCTTCCCAGGCGAAGCCCATGGCGTCGCCGAGGCTGAAGGCCAGCTCGCCACGGCCGCGCTGCAGCAGATTCAGGTTCTCGACGGAGGCCTTGGTCGCCTGCACTGAGGGGCGAACACCCTCGATCTTGTCGGCGAAAATCTTGGAGATCGCGACGCCGAGCGGATAGTAGACACCGGAGGTGCCGCCTGTCAGAATGTTAATGAATTCGGCTGCCTGGGCGGAGCGCAGCCCATGCAATGCCCATCCAGCGCCGGCGGTCGCCAGCATCAGGCCTCTCCGTGAGAGCATAGTCGTTCTTCCTCCTGCACCAGTCCCTGCATGCCGTAGCCAGAGGGCCAGCAATGATAGCGCGCCACGGCGAGGTGGCGCGCTATGAACCATCCGCGATCCTTCGGAGGTTTGTCTGCCCTGTCAATCAATGGCCCAGCCGGAGGGCAGCAGCCAGATTGAGGCTTCTTAATGCGGCGGAAGCCACGGGCCCGCGACTATTTCAGCCTGGGCGTGTCGTGCTGCAACGCCTCACCGCCAAGAACGAGACGCTGGTGAATGCGCTCGGGCCGCCCGGGCATTCCTCAGGCCAGGGTGCGACGATCCGGCTGACCTGAGCGGGCGCTGCCTTCTTCCGCGGCAGGTATCGAAGGCCCCGAGACCCCCACATTCCCTGGTTCGTTAGCGCAACAGGCTGTCGGCGGCGGCGCGGGCGGCCTCGGTGACGGTCTCACCGGCCAGCATGCGCGCCAACTCCTCCCGCCGCGCCTGGGCATCGAGCGGCTCCACCCGCGTCTCGGCGCGGTCGCCGCGCAGGCCCTTGGCCACGCGCCAGTGCTGGCTGCCGCGCGCCGCCACCTGCGGGCTGTGGGTGACGACCAGAACTTGCAGCCGTTCGGCCACCCGGGCGAGCCGATCCCCCACCGCCGCGGCGGTGGCGCCGCCGATGCCGCTGTCAACCTCGTCGAATACCAGCGTGGGCACCGGCGAGCCGCGCGCCAGCACCACCTTGAGCGCCAGCATCAGGCGCGACAGCTCGCCACCCGAGGCGATCTTGTCCAGCGCGCCCGGCTTCTGGCCGGGATTGGTCGTTACCAGAAAGGTGACGCGGTCCCGCCCATCGGCGGCCCAGGCACGCTCCTCGCGCGGAGCGAGCTCGATATGCAGCCGGGCGCGCTCCAGCTTTAGCGGCGCCAGTTCCTGCGCCACCGCCTTCTCCAGCCGGCGCGCGGCCTCGGTGCGGGCAGCGGTGAGCGCCTCGGCCGCACGGACATAGGCGGCGCGGGCGGCATTGGCGGCCTGCTCCAGCGCGGCGGCGCGCTCGGCGCCAGCATCCAGTGCGGCGAGGCGGCTGGCGAGGGATTGCAGCAGCGCGGGCAGCTCGACCACCGCGACGGCATGCTTGCGGGCGGCGGCGCGCAGGGCGAAGAGCCGTTCCTCCACCTGCTCCAGCCGGCGCGGATCGGGGCCGAGATCGGCGCCCAGCCGCTCCAGCATGGTCTCGGCCTCGGCCAGCGCATCCTGCGCCTGACCTAGCGCGGCGAGGATCGGCGTCGCCTCCTCATTGGGGGCGGGCAGGCGCTCCAGCGCGCGGGCGGCATTACGCAGCGCAGCAGCAGGGGCGGTGCTGCCGCGTCGGTCGCGCGGCTGCAGCTCGGCGAGGGCGGCGGCCACGGCCTCGGCGCGCCGCTCGCCCTGCTGCATGGCTTGACGCTCCTCGGCCAGCGCCTCCTCCTCGCCCTCGACAGGAGCCAGGGCGGAAAGCTCCTCGACGGCGTGGCGCAGCCATTCCTCGTCGCGCTGTGTCTGGGCGATGGCCTCCTGCGCCGCCTTCAGCGCGCGCTCGGCGCCGCGCCAGTCACGGAAGGCCTCAGCCACGCTGTTGCGCATGGCCTCCAGACTGCCGAAGGCGTCGAGCAGCCCGCCATGCGTCGCCGGATCGGCCAAGCCGACCTGATCGTGCTGTCCTTGCACCTCGACCAGCAGCGCGCCGAGGCGGCGCAGCAGCGTCACCCCCACCGGCTGGTCATTGACGAAAGCGCGCGAGCGGCCATCGGCCTGCACCACGCGGCGCAGCACCAGATCCTCCTCAGCCTCAATGCCCTGCTCGATCAGCACGGCCTGGGCGGGATGCTCCGGCGGCAGATGGAAGCAGGCGGCGACGGAGCCCTGTGGCTGGCCGGTGCGGACCATGCCCGCCTCGGCCCGCTGTCCCAGGGCGAGGCCGAGGCTGTCGAGCAGGATGGACTTGCCTGCGCCCGTCTCGCCGGTCAGCACGGTCAGCCCGGCACCGAGAGACAGATCCAGCCGCTCGATCAGCACGATGTCGCGGATGGCGAGGGAGGTCAGCATGGCGGCGGCGCCAGCGAGGCCTGGCTCAGAAGATCGAGTTCCAGGCGCGGCTGAGCAGGCCCGGCCTGCTGCCACCCGCCGGCTTCGCGCCATCCACCAGCAGGGCGTAGGAGTCCTGGTACCAGGGGCTGCCCGGATAGTTGTGGCCGAGCACGCTGGCCGTCTTGCGGGCCTCATCCACCAGGCCGAGGGCGAGGTAGATCTCGGTCAGGCGGTGCAGCGCCTCGGGGACATGGTTGGTGGTCTGGTAGTCCTGCACCACCCGCTTGAAGCGCCCAATCGCCGCCGAATAGAGGCCACGGCGCTCATAGAAGCGGCCAATGTTCATTTCCTGGCCGGCGAGGTGGTCGCGTGCCAGGTCCATCTTCAGGCGGGCGTCACGGGCATAGGCGCTGTCGGGGAAGCGGTTCACCACTTCCTGCAACTGCGCGAGGGCGATCTCGGTGCCGCGCTGGTCGCGCTCCGCGTCCACGATCTGCTCATAGTAGCAGAGCGCGCGCAGGTAATAGGCATAGGCGATGTCGCGATGCGCCGGGTGCAACTGGATGAAGCGGTCCAGCGCGCCGATCGCTTCGGTGTAGCGGTTGCGCATATAGTCGGAATAGGCCGACATCAGCCGCGCACTGGTCGCCCAGGTGGAATAGGGATGCTCCCGTTCCACGCCATCGAAGAGTTCGGTGGCCTCTTGGTATTCTTCTTGCCGCAGGGCATCGATGCCGGCGGCGTAAAGGGCGTCCGGAGACCGCTCGGCCATCGGGGCCTGCGGGCGGAGCGAGCTTTCCTTGCCGTTCCATTGTGCGCAGGCGCCCGCCATGAGCGGCAGGGCCAGAAGCAGGGAGAGGCGGAAGGTCCGGGTCAGACGGGGGGTGCGCATGGCGGCCGCTCTATACCACGCCCCCCGCCTGAGACGAAGGGGGGGCGACCGGCGGCGCTTGCCACCGGCCTGGGAAGGGTTCAGGCCGCCACCGGTTCCAGCGCGCCCTGCGACAGAGACTGGCCTGCCGGGGTAACGGCGAAGCCGGCATCGCGCCAGCGCCAGGCGCTCGGGTCGGCGAAGAGGGCGCGCAGCAGGCGATTGTTCAGCGCATGGCCGGAGCGGCTGCCGGCGAAGCGCGCCGAGAGCGGCGCGCCGGCCAGGGCGAGGTCGCCCACCACGTCGAGCAGCTTGTGCCGCACGCACTCGTCCGGGGAACGCAGCCCTCCCGGATTGAGCACCAGCGGCCCGTCCACCACCACGGCATTGTCCAGGCTGCCGCCCAGGGCCAGGCCGGCGGCGCGCAGCCGCGCCACATCCTCGGCCATGGTGAAGGTGCGGGCCTTGGCCAGACCGGCACGGAAGGAACTCTCCGTCACCCGCAGAGACAGGCTCTGACGGCCGATGGCGGGCGAGGGGAAGTCGATCTCGAGCGAAGCCTCGAAGCCCGGCGTCTCGGTCGGGTAGAGCGCGACCCAGGGGGCATCGGGCGCATTGCCTTCCTGCACGCGGAGAGGCTTCAGCACCTCGATGGTGCTGCGCGGCATGGCGGTGGTGGCGATACCCGCGCAGTCGATGAGGAAGAGGAAAGGCGCTGCGGAACCGTCCAGGATGGGCACCTCCGGGCCGTCCACCTCGACCAGCACGTCATCGATGCCGCAGGCGGCGAGCGCCGCCATGATGTGCTCGATGGTACCGAGCCGGACATGTGGCTGGCCGGGCAGGGAGAGGGCGGTGCAGAGCCGGGTATCGGAGACGAGATCGAAGCGGGCCGGCAGGTCGAGGCCAAGATCGGTGCGGCGGAAGACGATGCCTTCACCGGCGGCGGCTGGACGGAGGGTCAGGCTCACGCGCCGGCCCGAATGCAGGCCGATGCCGACACAGCCGATCGGCGCCTTCAGCGTCCTGCGTCGCTCTGTGCCTGCTGCGAGGAAACCGTCCATTACTGCCTCTGGTCATTCACTGCTGCGCGGAGGGAAGAGGCCCGCGCCGCCGAGGCTCTAGATGGCACTGCAGCGAAGCTAGTGCGAGTCAAGCCTTATTTCTGATTATTTCACTCTAGCTTCAAGAGATAAGAGCTTGAAATTGCGTGGATTCCGCGACGCAAAAAAACCCCGCGCCGGGCGGCGCGGGGCTGGTCCTGTCACTAGGCCGGAAAGGCCGGTCAGTTGTTCTGGCGGCGCAGGAAGGTCGGAATGTCAAGCCCCATTTCGTCGTTCGGCTGCGCCGCAGGAGCCGGGGCCTGTACCGGGCTCGGCGCCGGGCGCGGGGCGGCCGGCTGCTGCTGCTGCGCCACCGGGCGCGGCGCCGGAGCCATCTCCGGCTCGGTGCCGAGATTGCGGCGCATCAGGCCCGTCGCCTTGCGGAACAGGTTGAAGCCGCCACCCCCGGCAGGCGGGGCGGAAACCGGCGGCGGCGCCATCGGGCGCGGCGCGGCGGCGGGGGCACGGAGCCCGCCTTCCGGCTGCATCACCGGCGCCGGCATATCCTCGGGCGAGGGGGCCTCGGGCGCGGGGCCGCTCGGCGTGGGCTCGTAGGCGACCGGCGCCGCCTGGGCCGGGGCCGCAGCCATGCCGGCCGGGCGGCGTGGCGCGCCGGCGCTCGGCCCGCCCACGCGGACCGGGGCGGCGGGCTGCGGCATCACCGGGCGCGAGGTCACCGGGGCACCGGGAACGCCGCGCGGCATGGCCGGCGGAACGGCGGTGTTGGAGACCGCCTGCACCGGCGCCGTGCCACCCACCGCGACCAGCTTCGGGCGCTCGGCCGCAGCCTGCTCGACCACCGCGTCGATGCCGGTGGCGACCACCGAGACGCGCAGACGGCCGTTCATGTCCTCGTCGATGGAGGAGCCGAAGATGATGTTGGCTTCCTCGTCCACCTCACGGCGGATGCGGTTCGCGGCCTCGTCCACCTCGAACAGCGTCATGTCATAGCCGCCGGTGATGTTGATCAGCACACCCTTGGCGCCGAGCATCGAGGTGTCCTCGAGCAGCGGGTTGTTGATCGCCGCCTCGGCCGCCTTCACCGCGCGGTCCTCGCCCTCGGCCTCGCCGGTGCCCATCATCGCCTTGCCCATCTCGGCCATGACGGTGCGGATGTCGGCGAAGTCCAGGTTCACCAGACCCGGGTTGACCATCAGGTCAGTGACGCCGCGCACGCCCATGTAGAGCACGTCGTCGGCCATCTTGAAGGCTTCGGCGAAGGTCGTGCGCTCGTTCGCCTTGCGGAAGAGATTCTGGTTCGGGATGACGATCAGCGTGTCCACATAGGACTGCAGATCCTCCAACCCCGCTTCCGCCGCGCGCCGGCGCTTCGGTCCCTCGAAGTCGAAGGGACGGGTGACCACGCCCACCGTCAGGATGCCGCGCTCCCGCGCCATGCGCGCGATCACCGGCGCCGCGCCGGTGCCCGTGCCGCCGCCCATGCCCGCGGTGATGAACACCATGTGCATGCCTTCGAGGTGGCGCGCCAGATCCTCGGTCGCCTCCTCCGCGGCGGCGCGCCCGATCTCGGGCTTCGCGCCCGCGCCAAGACCCTGCGTCAGATGCGGGCCGAGCTGCACGCGGCGCTCCGCGCGGCTGTTCACCAGCGCCTGCGCGTCGGTGTTCGCCACCAGGAATTCGACGCCGTCGAGCCCCATCGCGATCATGTTGTTGACCGCGTTGCAGCCCGCACCGCCGACTCCAACGACGGTGATGCGTGGACTGAAATCGGTGTGCTGCTGGCGCGGGATTGTCAGGTTCAGCGTCATTGCAGCGAATCTCCTCGGCGTGCGGACGTGGTGCGGGGCAATGCGGGGGCAGAATGCATCAGACTCGTTCGCGAAGCCAGTTGACGAAACGAGAAAACACACCGTTTCCGCGATCTGGACCCGGATCAATGTCGAGTAGCGGGCGACCTTCGCCCGCGCCCCATGCCACCAATCCCAGCGTTGTCGCGAAATCCGGTCCTTGTGCGGCCTCCGGGAGACCGCGCACAAATCCAGGACGGCCCAGACGGACCGGCCTGTCCAGAATCTGAGCCGCCAGCTCGCGCAATCCGACAAGCTGGCTGGCGCCACCGGTGAGCACGACGCGTGCGCCGGCATCACGTCCCAGAGCGGCGGCGTCCAGGCGGTCGCGCACCAGCTCCAGCGTCTCCTCGATTCGCGGGCGGATGATGTTGACCACCGTCGCCCGCGGAATGCTGACGAGGTGGTCCTCGTCCTCGCCGACCTGCGGCACCATCACCATGGTCTTGGTGTCATCGCCGCCGTTCAGCGCACTGCCGTCGAGGATCTTGATGCGCTCGGCATGGGCGATCGGCGTCGCCAGCCCACGCGCCAGATCGTTGGTGACCTGCCAGCCGCCGACGGGGAGCTGCGAGGTGTGCAGCAGGTGGCCCTCGCCGTAGACGGCGATGCTGGTCGTGCCGCCGCCCATGTCCACCACCGTGGCGCCGAGCTGCCGCTCGTCCTCCACCAGCACCGAGAGCGCCGAGGCATAAGGGGCGGAGACCAGATCCTCCACCTCGAGGTCGCAGCCGCTCAGGCAGATACCAAGGTTGCGCAGCGAGGCCGAGGTGGCATCCACCAGGTGGAGATGCGCCGCCAGCGTCTCGCACATCATGTTGCGCGGATCCTCGACCCCCGGCGTCGCGTCGATGGTGAAGCCAAGGGTCGTGGCGTGCACCGTCTCGCGCCCTTCCTCGATGGCGCGGCGGCGACCTTCCGTCAGCACGGCGCGCAGGTCGGCCTCCGTCACCGCGCGGCCACCGATCGGCCACTGGATGTTCATCAGGCGCGAGGCCGGCTGCCCGCAGGAAAGATTGACGATCGCGCCGGAGAGCTTGATCTCGGAGGCGTCCTCGGCCTGCGCGACCGCGGCGCGGATGCACTGCTCGGCTTCCTGCAGATCGACGATATTGCCGCCCTTGACACCGCGCGAGCGCTGCCAGCCGCAGCCGAGGATGCGCGGCTGGCCATCGCCCTCGATGCGGGCGATCAGGCAAACCACCTTGCTGCTGCCGATGTCGAGCACGCCGAAGGCGCCGTTGCGGGCGCGCCGCCGGCGCGGCGGCGCGGCGGATTCGGCGGGCGGCGCGATGCGCGGCATGCGGCTCATCCGCGGCTGCTCCCGCGGCGGCCGCGGCTCGGCTCCGGCGCCGGCTCGGCGCCCGGCTGCTGCCGGACGACCAGCCGGTCAGGCAGGCGCATGTCGATCGCCAGCACGGGGCGGTCGAGCAGCGCGCTCGACTTCTGCAATTCGGCCAGGCGGTGGATGGCGGCTTCCTCGTGCCCCTCGGGCAGCAGCACATCGGCGCCGTTGTACAGGCGCAGGTTCCAGCGCCGCTGGCTGATCAGCACCAGGGCCTGCACGCGCTGCTGCACCTCGGGCTCCAGCTTCAGCGAATCGTAGAGCCGGGGGCCTAGCCTGTCCGCGCCCTCGCCGACCAGCAGCGGCAACGGGCCGAAAGCGTCCAGCGTATCGGCCGTGACGACGCGGCCGTCGCGATCCACCACCGCGAACTCGCCCCCGTGCTGCCAGATGGCGAAGGGCTTCCGCTCATGGATCTCGATCAGGATATTGCCGGAAAGGTGCCGCTGCACCTCGGCGCGCTCGATCCAGGCGATGCTTTCCAGCCGTTCCTTCACCTGCGTGGGCGAGAAGGCCAGCAGCGGATCGCCACGGCTGACCCCGATCGCCGCGCGGATCAGCTCCTTCGGCGTGTTCTGCTGTCCGCGCACCACGATGTCGCCCACCGTGAAGCCGGCCGTGGCCGCCTGTTCGGCGAAAGCCTCGGACAGCCAGGCGAAGCGGCCGGCCGGCTGCATCGCCGAGACGCCCACGGCGATGGCGCCGACCGCGGCGAGGCCGGCGGCCCCGAACAGCATCGGCCGCAGCAATGGCCTTCTGCGGCGGAGCCAGAGGCGCAGGCTGCTCGGCCGCTGCGGCGCGGCGCGGGGCGGGCGGCTGCCGTCGCTGGCCAGCCGGGTGCGGTCCTCCGGGCGAATTTGCGCGGAGCTACGCGCCATGGCGGGCCTCCTGCACCATCCAGGCGCAGAGCGCAGGGAAGTCGATGCCACGATACGCCGCCTGCTCGGGCACCAGGCTGGTCGGCGTCATGCCGGGCTGCGTGTTCACCTCGAGCAGCACGAGGCGGCCGGTCGCATCGTCATAGCGGAAGTCGGAACGGCTGACGCCGCGGCAGCCCAGCGCCTCATGCGCGCGGAGCGCCGCGTCCATCGCCGCCTGCGCGACCGGTTCGGGCACCGCGGCGGGGATGCTGTGCTGGCTGCCGCCGGCCGCATACTTGGCGTCGTAGTCATAGAAAGCGTGTCCGGTGCCGATCTCGGTCACCGCCAGCGGCCGGTTTCCCATCACCGCGACGGTGAGTTCGCGGCCGGGGATGTATTCCTCCGTCATGATCTGCGGCCCGAAGCGCCAGCGCCGGGCGATCTCCGCGCGGCGGTTGTCGCCTTCGCGCAGGATCTCGACGCCCACCGAAGAGCCCTCGTTGACCGGCTTCACCACATAGGGGCGGGGCATGGGGTCGGCCTGCTCCAGCTCCTCGGGCGTCACCACGCGATGCTGCGCCAGCGGCAGGCCGTGCGCGGCGAAGACGGCCTTGGCGGCCGCCTTGTCCATTGCCACCGCTGAGGCGCGCACGCCCGAATGCGTGTAGGGAATGCCGAGCCAGTCCAGGATGCCCTGCACACAGCCGTCCTCGCCGAAGCGGCCGTGCAGGGCGTTGAAGACCGCGTCCGGCTTCGCCGCCTGCAGCGCCGCGATGAGCGCCGGAAGATCCTGCGTCACCTCGATCGGCGTGACGGTGAAGCCGGCCTCGCGCAGCGCCACCACCACCTGCCGCCCGGTGGAGAGCGAGACCTCGCGCTCCGCCGAGAAGCCGCCGAACAGGACCGCCACATGCGTCATGCGTGCTTCTCCCCGATGCGCCGGATTTCCCACTCCAGCGCGATGCCGGAGCGCGCTGCGACACGCGCGCGCACCGTCTCGCCCAGCCCCTCCAGCTCGGCCGCGCTGGCGCCGCCGAGGTTGAGGAGGAAATTGCAATGCTTCTCCGACACCTGCGCCTCGCCGATTCGCAGCCCGCGGCAGCCGGCGGCGTCGATCAGCGCCCAGGCTTTCTCGCCCGGGGGGTTCTTGAAGGTCGAGCCGCCGGTGCGGGCGCGCACCGGCTGCGTCGCCTCGCGCGAGGCACGGATCTCGCGCATCCGCGCGGCGATCGCCTCCGTATCGCCCGGCGCGGCGCGGAAGCGCGCGCGGGTGATGATGCCGCCCTCCGGCAGCGCGGCGCGGCGATAGGCAAAGCCCAGTTCCGCTGCATCCAACCGCAGCAGGCCGGAGGCCGTGGCGATCTCGGCCCAGTCCAGCACGTCCTTCACCTCGCTGCCGTAGGCCCCGGCATTCATCGCCACCGCACCGCCGATGCTGCCGGGAATGCCGGAGAGGAACTCCAGCCCGGCCAGTCCGGCGGCGGCCGCATGCTCGGCCACCGTCGCGTCCAGCGCCGCCGCGCCGGCGATGACGCCATCCGCCTCGACCGTGACTTCGGAGAAGCCGCGCGCCAGCTTCACCACCACGCCGCGCACGCCGCCATCCCGCACCAGCAGGTTCGAGGCCGCGCCAACCACGGTGAGCGGCAGGCCCGCCGGCCGGTCGCGCAGCAGCACGAGGAGATCCTCCGCGTCGGCGGGGCGCACCAGCCACTCGGCCGCGCCGCCGGTGCGGAACCAGGTGAAGGGGGCCAGCGGCGCCCCGGCCTGCACGCGCCCGCGCAGCGGGGGTAGGGTGGGGGCGGCACTCTCGGGCATGGTGCGGCTCACCGGGACCCCCCGACCAGGCGCGGTCCGCGCGGCTGCAGCGCCGCCAGCTTCTCCGGCAGCTCATGCGCCCAGCCCGTGATATTGCCGGCGCCGAGGCAGACGACGTAGTCGCCCGGCTTGGCGATGGCATTGATCATCTCCGGCAGGCTGTCGGGGCCGGGCAGGGGGACGACGCTGCGGTGGCCATGCGCGCGCAGCCCGTCGACCAGCGAATCGCGGTCGGCGCCGGGGATCGGCTGCTCGCCCGCCGCATAGACATCGGCCACGATCACCGTGCCCGCGTCATTCATGCACTGGCAGAATTCCTCGAAGAGCGACTTCAGCCGGGAATAGCGGTGCGGCTGCACCACGGCGATGACGTCGCGCGCCCCGGCCTGCCGCGCTGCCTTCAGCACGGCGGCGATCTCCACGGGATGGTGTCCGTAATCGTCGATGATCTGGATGCCGTTCGTTTCGCCCACCCGGGTGAAGCGGCGCTTCACGCCCTTGAAGCCGGCCAGGGCAGAACGGATCGTCCCCTCGTCGATGTCCATCTCGATGCCGACGGCGATGGCGGCCAGGGCGTTCAGGACATTGTGCTGGCCCAGCATCGGCAGCCGCATCGGCTTCAGGCTGCGGCTGCGGCCGGTCACACGGTCCTGCACCGTCACCTCGAAGGTGGCACCCATGCGGTCGGTGATCAGCCGCTCGGCGCGCACATCGGCCTGTGGCGAGAAACCGTAGGTGATCAGGCGGCGGTCGATGTTCGGGATCATCGCCTGCACATTGGGGTGGTCGGCGCAGAGCACCGCGAAGCCGTAGAAGGGGATGTTGGAGACGAACTGGGCATAGCCCTGCTTCATCGCCTCCTCGGTGCCCCAGTGGTCCAGGTGCTCCGGGTCCATGTTGGTGACGATGGCGGCGACGGCGGGCAGGCGCAGGAAAGAGCCGTCGCTCTCGTCGGCCTCCACCACCATCCAGTCGCCCTCGCCCAGGCGGGTATTGGTGCCATAGGCGTTGATGATGCCGCCGTTGATCACCGTGGGGTCGAGCTTGGCCGCCTCCAGCACCGTCGCGACCAGCGAGGTGGTGGTGGTCTTGCCATGCGTGCCGCCGATGGCGATGCCCCACTTGAGGCGCATCAGCTCGGCCAGCATCTCGGCGCGGCGCACCACCGGGATCAGCCGCGCGCGGGCGGCGACCACCTCGGGGTTGTCGCGCTTCACCGCAGTGGAGGTGACCACCACCTGGGCGGCGCCGAGATTGGCGGCGTCATGCCCGACGGTGACGGGAATGCCGGCGGCGCGCAGCCGCTCGACATTATAGCCCTCGGCGATATCGCTGCCCTGAACTTGGTAGCCCAGGTTGTGCAGCACCTCGGCGATGCCGGACATGCCGATGCCGCCGATGCCGATGAAGTGGATGGGTCCGATGCTGAGCGGCAGGGCGCGCATTACGAGGCTTCCTGAAGGCGGCGCGCTTCCGCGCGGGAGAGAACGAGGTCGGCGAGGCGTGCGGCGGCATCCGGCGCGGCGAGCGAGGCCGCGGCGGCGGCGGCCCGGGCCAGCGCCTCCGGCGATTCGAGCAGGCGCTGCAACTCGGCGGCGAGCGCCTGCGGCGTGAATTGCGGCTGCGGCATCACCACCGCAGCACCAACCCTGGCCAAGGCCTGGGCATTGGCGGTCTGGTGGTCGTCGATGGCGTGCGGCAGCGGCACCAGGATGGCGCCACGCCCGGCACAGCCGAGTTCCGCGATGGTGGAGGCGCCGGCGCGCGAGACCACGAGATGCGCCGTACCATAGAGGCCCGCCACGTCGCCGAAGAAGGGTGCCAGCTCGGCGGGAATGCCCAGCTCCTCATAGGTGGCGCGCACGCGGGGGAGGTCCTCGGCGCGGCACTGCTGCACGATGGACAGGCGGCTGCGCAGCGGTGTCGGCAGCAGCGCAATCGCGGCCGGCACCACCTCGGAGAAGATCCGCGCACCGAGGCTGCCGCCGAGAACCAGGAGCCGCATCGGCCCCTGCGGCGGAACGAATCCGTGGCCGGCCAGCGCCGCAAGGGCCGGGCGCACCGGATTGCCGACGACGGCGCTCTCCGTACCGGCGGGTACGCGCTGCGTGGCGGCGAAGGAGAGGGCCAGCACGTCGGCGCCGCGCGCCAGCAACCGGTTGGCGCGGCCGAGCACCGCATTCTGCTCGTGCAGCACCAGCGCGGGCCGATGCGCCAGGCTGCGCGCCGCCAGCAGCGGCGGCACCGAGGGATAGCCGCCGAAGCCCACCACCGCCTTCGGCCGCAGCCGCTGCAGCAGCCTGCGGGCCTGCATCGTTCCGGCGGCCAGCGCCATCGTGCCCGCGGCGGCCCGCTTCAGCCCGCGCCCGGCGAGGCCGGCGCCCTTCAGCACGAAGCGCTCGGCTTGGGCGAAGGCGGGGCTGCTGTAGTCGGCGCTGCGCGCATCCGTCATCAGCGCGATGCGCTCGCCGCGCCGCGCCAGCTCGGCGGCGAGCGCCTCGGCCGGGAAGAAGTGCCCGCCAGTGCCGCCGGCGGCGATGATGATCGGCGCCGTCATGTCTCGCCCATCCGCGCCAGCCGGCGCCGGGTCAGGGCCAGCAGCATGCCCATGCCGAGCGCCACTGCCACCACCGAGGAGCCGCCATAGGAGATGAAGGGCAGCGTCATGCCCTTGGTCGGGATCAGGTGCAGCGCCGAGCCCATATTGATGAAGGCCTGCAGGCCGAACTGCGTCAGCAGGCCGGTGGCGCCGAGGATGATGAACATGTCCTTCTCGCCGAGCAGGCGCAGCAGCCCGCGCAGCACGATGAAGCCGAAGACCGTCAGGATCAGCAGGCAGAGCGCCAGGCCGAATTCCTCGCCGGCGACGGCATAGACGAAGTCGGCATGCGCATCGGGCAGCAGACCCTTCAGCCGCCCCTCGCCCGGGCCGACGCCGAGCATCCCGCCATGGCCGAAGGCCTCCATGGCGATGGTCACCTGGTAGTGGTCGCCCGAAGACGGGTCGAAGAAGCGGTCGATGCGCGACTGGAAGTGCGGCAGGGCGAAATAGGCGCCAATGCCGCCGAGGATGCCGGCGACGCCGCAGCCCGCCACCAGCACGATGCTGATGCCAGCGACGAAGAGCTGGGCGCAGAAGACCGCGGCGATGACGATCAGCATGCCCATGTCCGGCTGCTTCACCAGCGCGCCCACCACCAGTAGGAACAGGAAGCACGCCGTGGCGGTGGCGCGCCAGCCGAGCGTCCGTGCCTCCGCGAGCAGCCAGGCCGCGACCACGGCGAAGCAGGGCTTGAGGAACTCCGAGGGCTGGATGGTCACGCCGGCGAGGTGGAGCCAGCGCCGTGCCCCCTTGATCTCGATGCCCATCGAGAGGGTCGCCGCCGTCATCAGCAGCGAGGCGAAGAAGCCGAGCAGCGCCAGGCGGCGCACCTGCTTCACCGGCAGCAGCGAGATCGCCACCATCACCCCGGTGGCGATGGCGAGGAAGAAGACCTGCTTCAGGATGAAGATATCGCGCGAGCTGGCGCCGATGCGCTCCGCCACGCCGGGGCTGGCGGCCAGCAGCATGACATAGCCGAAGCCGACCAGCGCCAGCAGCGCGGCGAGCGTCCAGCGATCGACCGTCCACCACCAGCGGCCCAGGACGGAGGTATCGGCGCGGGAGAGAGCCATCAGACGGTCTCCGGGAGCTCGGCCACGAGGGCGCGGAAGGCATCGCCGCGCGCATCGAAGCCGGTGAACTGATCGAAGCTGGCACAGGCCGGGGAGAGCAGCACCACCGGGACGCCCAGGCGCCGTGCGGCGGCCCATGCGGCAGGCAGCGCAGCATCCAGCGTCACCGCGACTTCGTTCGCCACCTGATGCGCCGACAATGTTGCCGCAAAATCACCGGCGCACTGGCCGATCAGCACGGCATGCGCGATGCGGCCGAACAGCGGCGCGAGACTGTCGATGCCGCCCGCCTTCGGCACGCCGCCGGCGATCCAGACCACGCGGTCGTAGCTCGCCAGGGCGCGCGCCGCGCTGTCGGCATTTGTCGCCTTGCTGTCATTGACGAAGGTGATGCCCTCGCGCGTGCCGACGCGCTCCTGCCGGTGCGGCAGGCCGGGGAAGTTGCGCAGGCCGGCGGCGATCTCCCCGCGCGTCAGGCCCAGCGCGAAGCCGATCGCGGCGGCGGCGGCGGCGTTCTGCGCGTTATGGCTGCCGGGCAGGGCCGGGGCGTCATTCAGGTCGGCGATGATCCCCTGCGCATCGCGCAGCAGCCGCTCTTCGGCCCAGATGCCACCAGGCTGCGGCGTGCTGCCCGAGACCGGCACCACCCGCGCGGCGCACCCGGCCGCGAATTGCGCGCCGCTGGCATCGTCCATGCCGACCACCGCGACATCCGCCGCCGTCTGGTTGGCGAAGATGCGCGCCTTGGCGGCGGCGTAGCCGGCCATGTCGCCATGGCGGTCGAGATGATCGGGCGAGAGGTTCAGCACCGCCGCCACGTCGAAATGCAGCCGGTCGATTCGCTCGAGCATATAGCTCGACATCTCCAGCACATAGATGCCGTCGTCGCCGAGCAGCGGCAGGCCCAGCGCGGCCGGGCCGAGATTGCCACCGACCTCCGAGGCGCGCCCGGCGCTGCGCAGCAGATGGTGCGCCAGCGCCGTGGTGGTGGACTTGCCGTTGGTGCCGGTGATGCCGATGAAGCGCGCCCGGCTGCCGGCGGCGCGCAGGGCGCGGAACAGCAGCTCTGCATCGCAGAGCACCGGAACGCCGGCCTCGCGCGCACGAGCAGCGGCGGGATGCGCCTTCGGCAGGATGTGCGGAATGCCCGGCGAGAGCAGCAGCGCGTCGAAGGGGAAGCCCGGCGCGGCGCAGGGATCGTCGACCGGCAACCCCGCTGCCTCGGCCGCCGCGCGGCTCTCCGGTTGATCATCCCAGCAGAGGATCTCGGCGCCCCAGTTGCACAGGCGTCGCGCCGCCGGCAGCCCGGCCCGCCCGAGCCCGACCACGGCGATGCGCTGCCCGGCGAAGGGCGCGAAGTCCGTCTCAGGGGATGGGGCGGGGGCGGTGCGCATCAGCGGATCTTCAGCGTGGAGAGGCCGACCAGCGCCAGGATCATCGCGATGATCCAGAAGCGGATCACGATGGTCGGCTCGGCCCAGCCCTTCTTCTCGAAATGATGGTGCAGCGGCGCCATCAGGAAGACGCGGCGCCCGGTGCGCTTGTACCAGAAGACCTGGATCATGACGCTCACCGTTTCGACCACGAAGAGGCCGCCGACGATGGCCAGCACGATCTCATGCTTGGTCGCGACGGCCACCGCGCCCAGCGCACCGCCGAGCGAGAGGCTGCCGGTGTCGCCCATGAAGACCTTGGCGGGCGGCGCGTTGTACCAGAGGAAGCCGAGGCCGGCGCCGATCAGCGCCGAGAGGAACACCGCCAGTTCCGAGGTGCCGGGGATACCGTTGAGCTGCAGATAATCGGCGAAAACGCGGTTGCCGACGAGGTAGGAGATCAGCGCGAAGACCGCCGCCGCCAGCAGCACCGGCACCGTGGCCAGGCCGTCCAGCCCGTCGGTCAGGTTCACGGCGTTGGAGGCGCCCATCATCACCAGCATGCCGACCAGCGGGAACAGCAGGCCGAAATTGATCATGGCCTCCTTGAAGAAGGGAAAGGCGAGCTTGTGGGCGATCGCGTCGGGCATCAGAGCGGTCAGCCAGATCGCCGAGAGCAGCCCGAAGCCGGCCTGTGCCACCAGCTTGGCCTTGCCGGAGACGCCCTTGGTGTTGCGTTTGGTCACCTTCAGCCAGTCGTCCCAGAAGCCGAGCAGGCCGTAGCCGACCGTCACCAGCAGCACCGCCCAAATGAGGCCGTTGCGCAGGTCGGCCCAGAGCAGGGTGGAGGAGAGCAGGCCGAGCAGGATCAGCACGCCGCCCATGGTGGGCGTGCCCTTCTTGGTCAGCAGGTGGTTCTGCGGCCCGTCGGTGCGGATGGGCTGACCGCCGTTCTGGAAGCTCTTCAGCCAGTTGATCACCGCGGGGCCGAAGAACAGGCTGATGAACAGCGCCGTCATGCAGGCGGCGCCGGCCCGGAAGGTGACGTAGCGGAACAGGTTGAACAGGATGAACTCGTCCGCATAGGGGGCGAGAAAGTTGAAGATCATGACGGCGCCCCTTCACGCGCGGTCAGGGCGCGGACCACCGCCGCCATGCGGCTGCCGAGCGAACCCTTTACCAGAATGACATCGCCCGGACGCACGGCCTCGCGCACCAGCGGGGCCAGTTCCTCGCTGCTCTCCCGATGCGCGCCACGCCGTTTCTCCGGGAGGGCGTCGTATAGGGCACGCATCAGCGGACCGCAGCAGAAGACGAGATCGGCCGATGCCAGCACATCGGGGAGCAGACCTGCATGCAGAGCAGGGCCATAGGAGCCAAGCTCGCGCATGTCGCCGAGCACGGCGATTCGCCGCGTACCCTGCTGTACGGCCAGCACGCCGAGGCCGGCACGCATCGCCGGTGGCTGGCCGTTGTAGCTGTCATCGATCAGCAGCGCGGTCCCGCCGGGCAGTTTGAGCGTGATGCGCCCGCCGCGGCCTGCACCGGGGCGGAATCCGTCCAGCCCCGCGACGAAGGCAGCCGGGTCGGCTCCCAGCGAGGCGGCGACGGCCAGCGCGGCCGTGGCGTTCATCGCGAGGTGACGGCCGGGTGCGGCGAGATGCAGCACATAGCGCTGCCCCGCGAAGCCGATCTCCGCGCGCCCTTCCTCGGCGCCACCGACATAGGCGAGCAGCCGCGCCTCGGCCGAAGCATCGGCGCCGAAGCCCAGCACGCGCATCCCGGCCGCCACCGCGCGCGCGCTGAGGCGCGGGAACATGGCGTTGTCGCGCGGCAGGACAACGGTGCTGCCCGGCTCCAGCCCGACTATGATGTCGGCCTTCTCCTGGGCGATCTCCTCGATCGAGCCGAGATGGCCGATATGCGCCGCCTCCACCGAGGTAATGGCGGCGACATGCGGCCGGGCGAGGCGCGCGAGGGGCGCGATCTCGCCGCGATGGTTCATGCCAATCTCGAGCACGGCATAGGCCATGTCGCGCGGCATGCGGGCGAGCGTCAGCGGCAGGCCCCAATGGTTGTTGTAGCTGGCGACGGCGGCATGGGTCGGGCCGAGCGCACCCAGCCCCTGGCGCAGCATCTCCTTGGTCGTCGTCTTGCCGACGCTGCCGGTGATGGCGGCGATGCGCGCGTCGCTGCGCGCCCGCCCGGCGGCGCCGAGCGCGGCGAGGCCGGAGAGGGTATGTCCCACCCGCAGCAGCGGCGCATTTGGTGCGAGGCCGGGTGGATCATGGTCCACCATGGCGCATGCGGCGCCGCGCGCCAGGGCATCGGCGACGAAGTCATGCCCGTCCCGGATGTCGCGCAGGGCGACGAAGAGCTCGCCCGGCGCCACCGACCGGCTGTCGATGCCGACGCCGGTGACAGCGACGTCCTCGGGGCAGGTGCCGCCGGTGGCGTCGTGCAGTTCGGCGGCGGTCCAGAGCGGCGCGGTCATGCCAGGGCTCCCGCCAGGCGGCGCACCGTCTCGGCATCGTCGAAGGGATGCGTCACCGTGCCGATGGTCTGGCCGGGTTCGTGGCCCTTGCCGGCCACCGCCAGCACGTCGCCGGGGCCGAGCGCCGCCAGCCCCGCCGCAATTGCAGCGGCGCGATCGCCGATCTCCTCGCCGCTCGCGCCCGCAGCCATGCCGGCACGGACAGCGGCGCGGATGGCGGCGGGATCCTCGGTGCGTGGATTGTCGTCGGTCAGGATCGCATGGTCGGCCAGGCGCGCGGCAACGGCCCCCATCAGCGGCCGCTTGCCGGGATCGCGGTCACCGCCTGCGCCGAACACCACATGCAACCGCCCTTCGGTGTGCGGTCGCAGCGCGGAGAGCAGCCGCTCCAGTGCATCGGGCGTATGGGCATAGTCCACATAGACGGCAGCACCGTTCGGCAGCCGGACTGCCAGTTCCATCCGCCCGCGCACGCCGGTGAGGCGCGGCAGGTCCCGCAGCACCGAGGCGGCGGGCAGGCCGGTGGCGATGGCGAGGCCGGCGGCCAGCAGCACATTATCCGCCTGGAAGCGGCCGGGCAGAGCGAGGGCGACTTCCGCCCGCTGCCCTAAGGCTTCCACCTCAAGCACCTGCCCATCGGGCCGCGGGGTGTGGCGCAGCAGCCGGATCGCCTCACCGGCCATTCCCACCGTGTGCAGCCTGAGCCCGCGCCGCGCGGCGATATCGCGCAGCGCGGCCAGCACCTCCGGCGCCATGTCCGCATTGGCCACCGCCGCCGCACCGGCCGGCAGCAACGTGTCGAAGAGGCGCAGCTTGGCGGCCGCATAGGCGTCCATGCTGCCGTGGTAGTCCAGATGGTCGCGCGTCAGATTGGAAAAGCCGGCGGCGGCAAGGCGCAGCCCGTCCAGCCGCCGCTGTTCCAGCCCATGCGAGGAGGCCTCCAGCGCCGCGTGGCGGATGCCACTGAGCGCCAGCGAGGCCAGCGTCTCGTGCAGCGCCACCGGATCGGGGGTGGTCAGCGATGGCGTCGGCGGGAAGCCCTCGGCGCGCAGGCCCAGCGTGCCGAGCGAGGCAGCGCGCCGGCCGGCCAGCGTCCAGAGCTGACGCAGGAAGTCCACCGTGCTGGTCTTGCCGTTAGTACCGGTGACGGCGACCACCGTAGCCGGCTGCTCGCCATGGAAGGCGGCGGCCAGCAGCGCCAGGGCGCGGCGCGGGTCGGCGGCGGCCAGCAGCGGGCGCAGGGGCGTGGCGGCAGGCCATTCTGTGCCCTCGGGGGCCAGGACGGCCACGGCGCCGTTCTCCACCGCCTGAGCGATGAAGGCGCGCCCGTCCAGTCGTGCGCCCGGCAGGGCCGCAAACAGGAAGCCGGGCCGCACTGCCCGGCTGTCCGCCGTCAGGCCCACGACCTCCACCGTAGCGGGCGGGGCGCCCGGCACGCAGCGGAGGCCGGGAACCCGGCCAAGGAGGTCCTCAAGGCGCAAGGCGGTTCCCCTGCTGGCCGGCTTCGGCTTCGCGCATCGTCATCCGCAACGGCGTCGGAGGCGGCAGGCTGCCCGGCCGCGCCGGCAGGTTCGGCATCGGCACGGCGCGCGTGGTCGGGGCGGGCTGCGGCGGTGGCCGCAACACCGGCTGCACCGTCGGCCGCGCCGGCGCTGTGGCAGGGCGGTTGGCCGCGGTGGCCGGCTGCGAGGGGCGCGCAGCGCGCGAGGGCTGCAGCGGGATCGAGGTGGCGGCGATGATCGCCGGGTCGTTCGGGTCCTCAGGCACCAGGCCCAGCACCGGTGCGATGCGCGAGATCACGGTATAGGCGGCCGGCGCCGCCACCCAGCCGGCGGTGGCGTAGCCATGGCTCTTGGCGTTGGGCGAGGGCTCGTCGATCATCACGTAGAGGGCGTAGCGCGGCGCCTGGATGGGGAAAGCTCCGACGAAGGCGGCGATGCGCTTGTTCATCAGGTAGCCGCCATGCGGCCCGGTCTTCTGCGCCGTACCGGTCTTGCCGCCGACGAAATAGCCCGGCACGTCCGCGTTCTTGCCCGAGCCGTCGGTGACGACCAGCCGCATCAGCTTGCGGATGATCCCGCTGGTCTGCTCGCTGATGATGCGGGTGCCGGGGCGCGCGCTTCCGGGCGGCTGCGCCACCAGCGTCGGGTCCCGCAGGATGCCGCCATTGGCCAGCGCCGAGATGCCGGTCACCACATGCAGCGGCGTGACGCTGATGCCATGCCCGAAAGCGATGGTGAACATGTTGATGTCGCGCCAGTGCGCGGCGGGCGGCACCAGCGGCGCGGCCGTCTCCGGCAGCTCGACCTTCTTGCGCGCCAGCATGCCGGCGCTCTTCAGGAACTCGCGCTGGCGCTGCGGGCCGAAGGTCTCGGCCATGTGCGCGGCGCCCAGGTTGGACGAATAGGCCAGCACCTCGGGGAAGGTGATCCAGCGGTTCTTGCCCTTGTAGTCGGTGATGGTGAAGCGTCCATAGCGGATCGGGCGCGAGGCGTCGAACATCGAGGTATTGACGTTGGCGGTGCCGTATTCGAGCGCCGCGGCGGCGGTCAGCAGCTTGAAGGTCGAGCCCGGCTCGTAGACGCCCACGGTGGCGCGGTTGAACCGCTGGTCGGGCGTCGCGTCGCTGATATCGCCGGCGTCGTAGTCCGGCAGGCTGACCATGCCCAGCACTTCGGCGGTGTTGATGTCGAGCACGATGCCGGCGCCGCCGATGCCGTTGAAGTCGCTGATCGCCTGGCTGACGGCGTCGCGCAGCGCCAGCTGCACGCGCACATCCACGGAGAGCTTCAGCGGCGTGGCGGGATTGTCACGCAGCCGGTTGTCGAAGAAGCGCTCTACGCCGGAGACGCCCTTGCCGTCCACGTCTACATTGCCGAGCACATGCACGGCGGCACGACCCTGCGGGTGGTAGCGGCGCTCCGCCTCCTCGAAGTCGAGCCCGGCGATGCCGAGATTGATGATGCCCTGCTGCTCGCGCGGGGTGAGGGCGCGAACGATATAGGCGAAGCCACGGTCGCCCGAGAGGCGCTCGATCAGCTTCTCGCGGTCGAGCTGCGGCAGCACCGTGCGCACCTTGTCCGCCACCTCGACCGGGTTCTGGATGACACGCGGATTGGCCACCAGCGCCGTGACCGGCAGGGTGATGGCGAGGATCTCGCCATTGCGGTCGGTGATGGTGGCGCGGCTGGCAACCTGCTCGGCCGGCGGCTGCATCGCCCGCACCGCGGCATTCAGGCGCTTCGGCTCGGCGGGGGCGATGACAGTGGACCAGGTGGCCTTCATCGCCACTGCGATAAACAGCGCGCCAAAGCCGAGCGCCGTCAGCACCAGCCGCCCCCGGCTGCGCTCGAGCTGCACCCGATGCTGCAGGTCCGGTTGGGTGACGCGCACCACCACGCCCGGGGCCGGCGGCGGCGCCGAGGCGTCATCCTCCGCGCGCAACGCGACAGGGTGGCGCAGCGGCGGTGAATCGGGAGAGGGCGGGCGGATCTGCGTCATGGTCGTCAGCGGCTCCAGCCACCGGGCGCAACGGGAACAGGGGCGGCCATCGGTACCGGAGGCGGCAGGCTGCCGGGGGCGTTAAAGCCGCCGAGCACGGAACCGCCTGGCATCGGCGCGGCCATGGCACGGCCCATCGGCAGGCGTGCGGAAGCCCGCATCAGGCTCGGCTCGGGGTGCGGCGCCGGGCGGGCGTCGGCCACCAGCGGGGCGCCGAGACGCGAGGGAGCGGAGACGGGGGTCGACTCACGCATCGGGGGAACCGGGCGGTGCGGCGCCGGCTCGCGCTCCCGCCGCGCCGCCGGCGTGGCCGCCGGAGCGGCATGCGGGGCCGGCTCTGGCGCGCGCGCGGCGGCCAGGGTGACAGGGCGGGGTGCCGGTTCGGCGGCGTGCGGCGCCGGGGCGCGCGGGGCGGGTTCGGCCGTGGCGACATGGCGCACCGGCGGCGGCGCGGCGGGAGCGGGCGCCGCAGCGGCCACCGTCGTCGCGGCCTTGGCCGGCTCAGGCTCTGCCGGGGTGGCCGCGGCGATCGCGGTCTCGGGGGCCGGGCTGAACAAGTCCACCGGCCCGGCGAAGGCGAGCGGCGCGGGAAGGCGCCGCTCCAGGTCCGTCATGCGCAGGAACTGGTTCGGCGCCATGGTCTCCAGCGGCAGGTGCTTCTGCGCCACCTGCCGTAGCCGCTCCGGCTCGTTCAGCATGGCCCATTCGGCGCGCAGCACCAGCGTGCGCTCGCGTGCCGCCTCGATGCGCCTGCTGAGGTCACGCAGCTCGCGGTCGAGCTGGGTGGCCGCCTCCTCGGCCCGATAGACGTGCCAGCCGACCAGGCTGAAGGCAGTGATGGCAACCACGGTCAGGGGGCGGAACATCAGGCCGTCTCCAGTTTTTCAAGCGCTCGCAGGCGGGCTGATCGGGCGCGCGGGTTCGCGGCCGTCTCGGCTTCCGTCGGGCGCAGGGCATTCGGGGTGATCAAGCGGAATTCCGCCGGGGCGCGCGGCGCCAGGATGGCCGCCGGCGCATGGCGCGAGGCGCCGGGCGCGCGGCCCGCCGCCTGCTGCATGAAGCGCTTCACGATGCGGTCCTCCAGCGAATGGAAGGCGACCACCACCAGCCGCCCGCCGGGCGCCAGCAGCCGGGCCGCCGCGGCGAGGCCGCGTTCCACCTCGCCGAGCTCGTCGTTCACCGCCAGACGCAGCGCCTGGAAGGAGCGGGTGGCGCTGTCGATGCCGGAGGGGTCGCGCGGCATCACGGAATGGATCACCTGCACCAGCCGCCCGGTGGTCTCGATCGGCGCCTCCTGGCGGGCGGCGACAATGGCGCGGGCGATGCGGCGGGAATGCCGCTCCTCGCCCAGCTCCCACAGGATGCGGGCCAGCTCGGCCTCAGGCAGGCGGTTCACCAGCTCGGCGGCGGAGGGACCCTGCTTCTCCATCCGCATGTCGAGCGGCCCATCGGCGCGGAAGGAGAAGCCGCGCCCGGCTTGGTCGAGCTGGAAGGAGGAGACGCCGAGGTCGAGCACCACACCGTCGAGCCGCGCCACGCCCCGCGCGGCCAGCAGCTCCAGCATGCTGCCGAAGCGGCCCTCGACCAGCACCAGCCGCCCGGGAAACTCGGCGGCCAGGGTGGCGCCGCGGGCGATGGCGTCCGGGTCGCGGTCGATGGCGTAGAGGGTGCAGCGCGCGGCGGAGAGGATGGCGCGCGCATAGCCACCGCCGCCGAAGGTGCCGTCGAGGTAGCTGGCGCCCTCGCGCGGGGCGAGGGTGCCGAGCACTTCCTGCAGCATCACGGGGACATGGCCGCTCATGCCGCACCCCCCGTCGGCGTCCGCGCCGCCGGGCTTCCGCCCGGCAAGGTGAGGCCGCGCTCGCGCGCGCCGTTGCGGGCTTCCAGCACACGGCGCTTCGCCGCCGCCGGCTCCCAGAGCGCGAATTTGGTGGCCATGCCAACGAAGGCGACCGTGTCGGTCAGCCCGGCATGGGCGATCAGATCCTCGGGCAGCATGATGCGGCCCTCGCCATCCGGGCGCAGCGGGTAGGCATCGGCGAAGAGGCTGGTGGCCAGGTCTTCCTGATCGGCGGAGAACACATCGAGTCGATCCAGCTTGCTGGCCATTGCGTCGAATTCCGGCATCGGCCAAGCCTCGATGCAGGCGTACTGGTGCGAAGGGCGCAGGACGATCTCGTCGGACCCCAGCCGGGCCAGCTCCGCACGGAAGAGCGCAGGGACGGAAACCCGTCCCTTGCGGTCCAGCCGATTGGTATGGGTCCCCATGAACCGGGCCATCGATGCCGCTTTGTCCCCTTGCGGCGGGATGCTGTCGAAGGGCCTGGAAGCGGCCGGCGAGGCCCCCCGACCTCGCCGGCACACCCGACCATCCCCTGAATTTTCGATCCCTCGCCCCCCCGAGCTCCGGACCGTTCATGGGATAACATGGGATAACATGGGTAGAGTCAGGGCAGCAAGGGTAAAACCCCAGTTAAAGGCCATCTGAAAAGCAGAAAAAACATCGCGTTAGGAAGCGCAGTCGCACTTCCGTCGCAATGACTGTAGGAATTGTGAGGCAGTGTGGCTGAAAGGCGTCAGGTGGCCTGTAAGCCGGGTTCTGTCCATGTGTCCGGCGAACCGGCCACATGGGGCGACCATTCCTCTGGGACACGCCTCGCGGCGTGCCTCACGCGGCCAACCCGGATGGCGGGGCGGGAACGCCCCTGCGGTCGAGTCTCTTGCGAAACTTCCGCTGGCCACCCCTATTCGGCCTTGCTCCCGGTGGGGTTTACCGTGCCGCCCCCGTCGCCGGGGGCGCGGTGCGCTCTTACCGCACCGTTTCACCCTTACTGGGGCGGCGAACCGGCCCAGCGGTCTGATTTCTGTGGCACTTTCCCTAGGGTTGCCCCCGCCGGCAGTTGACCGGCACCGTATTCCCGTGGAGCCCGGACTTTCCTCCAGCGCTGGAACCTGCCCAGCACCAGCGGCCGCCCGGCCACCTGACGCGGTCGTACAACTGCCCCCCGCCGGGCCCCGAGTCAATTGGTCCTTTGCGGCTCCGACTCAACCATTGGACGATTCGGCGAGCCGGGCTACAGCCTCGAGTCGCGCCAGCGTTCCGGCATCGGCCTGGCCATCCACCCGCTCCGGCCGCCAGTGGCGCTGGAAGGCGACCAGCGCGGGCCCGGGCTGGGCGGCATCCACCGGATAGCCGATCCGCGCCAGAAGTGCCGCGGCGCGGGCAAGGCTATCCGGCGGTTGCGCGGCGTCGTCGCTCGCGACACCTTCTGGCCACAGCCCGATACCGTTCGCGGCCAGCCCCGCCCAGTCGAACAACTCGCCGGGGTCCTGCTTGCGGTCGGGCGCGATGTCGCTATGCGCCACGACGTTGCGGGGCGGAATCGGATGTCGCTCCAGGATCTCCAGGCATAGCTCGGCGACCGCCGCCATCTGCAGCGCGGGGAAGGGGCGATAGCCCCATTCATGGCCCGGGTTCACCACCTCGATGCCGATGCTGCGGCCGTTCAGGAGGGAATGACCGCGCCAGAAGGATTGCCCCGCATGCCAGGCGCGGCGCGACTCGGGCACCAGCCGCCAGACCAGCCCGTCCTCCTCCACCAGATAGTGGCAGGAGACGCGCGGCAGCGGCGCCGGTGGGGTAGGATCGCATAGGCGCTCCAGCGCCGCCCTGGCGGTCGGCATGCCGGTGTAGTGCAGCACCAGGGTGTCGATTGGCGTCGCCTCGGGCCGGTCGTCCTGGTTGGGGCTGGGCCGGTCCCGAATGTCCAGGCGGCCTCCACCCCCCATCAGAGGTTCCGCTCCCGCTTGACGCGGTCCCAGGCAGCATTGATCTCCGCCATACGGGCCGAGGCGCGCCGCAGCTGCTCCGGCGAGCCGCCGCGCGCCGCCATGCTGTCCGGGTGGTGCTCGCGGATCAGCCGCCGCCAGGCCAGCCGCACCGCCTCGTCCGTGGCGTTGTGCGGCACGCCGAGCACCGTATAGGGGTCGGGCTCGCGGGCCATGCTCAGCGGCGGCGGCATGCGCGCCTGCGCTCCCTCGCCAACGTCCAGCCGGAAGCTCCGGCGCACCTTGGCCAGGAACACCGCCTCGCTGCGGGTCAGCGGCCCATCGGCGCGGGCGATGTGGTGCAGCGCCGTCATGACCTCCTCCAGCATCGCGCGGTTGTCGGCGAAGACCTCGCCGAGCCGATTGGCGTAAGGCTCGTAGCCGGAGGCGTTCTCGCGCGCCTTGTCGAACAGCAGCCCGACCTCGCGCTGGTTCTCGGTGGGGATGCGGAAGGCGCGCTTGAAGGCGTTGATCTCCTCCCGCTTCACCGCCCCGTCCGTCTTGGCCAGCTTGGCCGAGAGCACGATGACGCTAATCGAGAAAAGCTGGTCCCGGTTGGTGATGCGCGCGAGGGCCTCTGGCCGGCCGTCCAGCTCCGGCGCGCGGGTTGTCCCTTCGTCGGCGGCATGGCCGAGCGCAGCGCCCACCACGGCGCCGAAGGGCCCGCCCATGGCGAAGCCGGTGACACCGCCGAGGATCTTGCCCCAGAAACTCAAGATCGGACCGCCTCCCGCTGCGCGCCTGCCCACCGGCACCCCTACCATGCCGGGCGGCGCGCTGCCATGGCGTCGGTGCCGTCTCTCCTTTCGCGCCTCTTGCGCCCCGCGCAGACGGGCGCCACACGGAGAGCCGGAGTCTCGGAGGCGGGGATGAGCACGGCAGGCTGGCAATTCTGGATCGATCGGGGCGGCACCTTCACCGACATCGTTGCACGCGATCCGGAAGGGCGGCTCTCCACGCGCAAGCTGCTGTCCGAGAATCCCGGCCGCTACCGGGACGCGGCGGTGGCAGGCATCCGTGCCTGCCTCGGCCTCGATGCCGAGGCGCCGATCCTGCCCGGCACCATCGCCGCGGTGAAGATGGGCACCACCGTGGCCACCAATGCGCTGCTGGAGCGCAAGGGCGAGCGGGTGCTGCTGCTGGTCAATCGCGGCTTCGCCGATGCGCTGCGTATCGGCAATCAGGCCCGGCCGCGCCTCTTCGACCTCGACATCCGCCTGCCCGAGCTGCTGCACGAGCGCGTGGCCGAGATCGGCGGCCGCCTCGCCGCCGACGGCACGGAGATCGAGCCGCTCGACGAGGAAGCCGCGCGTGCCGCCCTCCAGAAAGGCTTCGAGGACGGTTTCCGGGCGGTGGCGATTGTGCTGATGCACGCCTGGGTGGCGCCCGGGCACGAGCAGCGCCTCGGCGCCCTGGCCCGCGAGATCGGCTATACGCAGGTCAGCCTGAGCCATGAAGCCTCGCCCCTTCCGCGCATCATCCCGCGCGGAGACACCGCTGTGGTTGACGCTTATCTCTCCCCAGTGTTGCGTCAGTATGTGGAGCGGGTCGGTTCTCAACTGAAAGGCGTTACACTCTATTATATGCAATCCTCCGGCGGGCTGACCCTGGCCGAGCAGTTCCAGGGCAAGGATGCCATCCTCTCCGGCCCCGCCGGCGGCATTGTCGGTGCCGCCCGCACCGCCGGAATGGCGGGGTTCGACCGCATCATCGGCTTCGACATGGGCGGCACCAGCACCGATGTCGCGCTCTATGCCGGGCAGTTCGAGCGCGCCTTCGAGACGGCGGTGGCCGGGGTGCGGATGCGCGCCCCGATGATGGCGATCAACACCGTGGCGGCCGGGGGTGGCTCCATCCTGACCTTCGACGGCGCGCGCTTCCGCGTCGGGCCGGAGAGCGCCGGGGCGGTGCCGGGGCCGGCCTGCTACCGGCGCGGCGGCCCGCTGACGGTTACCGACGCCAATGTGATGGCCGGCAAGATCCAGCCGGCGCATTTCCCGCCGATCTTCGGCCCCGAGGCCGACCAGCCGCTCGATGCGGAGGTGGTGCGGGAGAAGTTCACCGCCCTGGCGCGAGAGATCGCCGCCGCCACCGGCCAGCCGGAGCAGGACCCGCGCGCCGTGGCCGAGGGCTTCCTGCGCATCGCGGTGGCCAACATGGCCCAGGCGATCAAGCAGATCTCCATCCAGAAGGGGCATGATCCGGCCCGCTATGCCCTGCAATGCTTCGGCGGCGCCGGCGGGCAGCATGCCTGCCTGGTGGCCGATGCACTGGGCATGGACACGGTCTTCATCCACCCCTTCGCCGGCGTGCTCTCCGCCTATGGCATGGGCCTCGCGGACCAGAGCGTGATCCGCGAAGCGGCGGTCGAGGCGCCGCTGGCGCCGGAGGGGATGGCAGAGCTCGCCTCCCGTGTCGCCGCGCTGGAGGCCGAGGGCCGCGCCGCGCTGCAAGGACAGGGCGCCGATCCGGCCCGCCTGCGCGCCGAGCCGCGCCTGCACCTGCGCTATGCCGGCACCGACACCTTCCTGCCCGTGCCCTTCGGCACCTATGAGGCGGTGCTGGCCGGCTTCACCGAGGCGCATCGCCGCCGCTTCGGCTTCGCCACGCCGGAGCGCCCGGTGCTGGTCGAGGCCTGCGTGGTCGAATGCATCGCTCCGGGTGAGGCGGTGGAGGAGCCACAGCTCCCGCCGCGCGCCGGCGGCGAGGCGCTGGCCCCCCTGGCCACCGTGCCGCTCTTCACCGAGGGTGCCGAGCACGCCGCGCCGGTCTTCGACCGCGAGGCGCTGCGGGCCGGCGACCGCATCCCTGGCCCCGCCCTGGTCCGCGAGAGCAACGCCACCACGGTTGTCGAGCCGGGCTGGACCGCCGAGGTGACCCCGCTCAACCACATGATCCTGCGCCGCACCGCGCCGCGCGCCGCGTCCAGGGTGGAGGAGGGCGCGGCCGAGCGGCCCGACCCCGTGCTGCTGGAGCTGTTCAACAGCCTGTTCATGAGCATCGCCGAGCAGACCGGCACGGTGCTGCAGAACACCTCGCTCAGCGTGAACATCAAGGAGCGGCTGGACTTCTCCTGTGCCATCTTCGACGCCGAGGGGCGTCTGGTGGCCAATGCGCCGCATGTCCCCGTGCATCTCGGCGCCATGGGGCAGAGCGTGCGGACCGTCATCGCCAGCCGCGGCACCTCGCTGCGGCCGGGCGACGTGGTGGCGCTGAACAACCCCTACAATGGCGGCACGCATCTGCCGGATATCACCGTCATCACGCCGGTCTTCGACGAGGCGGGCGAGGAAATCCTGTTCTTCGTCGGCAGCCGTGGGCACCATGCCGATATCGGCGGCCTGACCCCCGGCTCCACTCCGCCGGACTCCGCCACGCTGGAGGAGGAGGGCGTGGTGATCGACGACTTCCTGCTGGTGGAGGGCGGACGCTTCCGCGAGGCGGAGCTCCGCGCCTTGCTGAACGGCGCGAAATACCCGGCGCGCAGCCCGGACGTGAATGTCGCCGACATCAAGGCGCAGGTCGCCGCCAACGAGACGGGGGTGCAGGAGCTGCGCCGCGCCGTGGCGCAGTTCGGCCTACCCACCGTGCGCGCCTATATGCGGCACGTGATGGATAATGCCGAGGCGGCGGTGCGCGCCGTGCTCGACCGCCTGAAGGATGGCGCCTTCGCCTACACGATGGACGACGGCGCGCCGCTGCATGTCGCCGTCCGGGTGGACCGCGCCGCACGCCGCGCCACCATCGACTTCACCGGCACGGGGCCGCAGCGCCCGGGCAACTTCAACGCGCCCGAGGCGGTGACGCGGGCCGTGGTGCTCTACTGCTTCCGCTGCCTGGTGGGGGAGGACATCCCGCTCAACGATGGCTGCCTGGTGCCGCTCGACATCGTGGTGCCGGAGGGCTCCTTCCTTTCCCCGCGCCCGGGAGCGGCGGTGGTGGCGGGTAATACCGAGGTCTCCCAGGCCACTGCGAACGCCCTGCTGGCCGCGCTCGATGCCTGCGCCGGCGCCCAGGCAACGATGAACAACCTGCTCTTCGGCGATGACCGCTACCAGTACTACGAGACGGTCTGCGGTGGCGTGGGAGCGGGGCCGGGCTTCGACGGCGCCTCCGCCGTGCAGACCCACATGACCAATACCCGGATGACCGATCCGGAAATCCTGGAACTGCGCTACCCCGTGCGGCTGGAGGAGTTCTCCATCCGGCGCGGCTCCGGCGGCGCCGGGCAGTGGCATGGTGGCGACGGCGCAAGGCGGCGCATCCGCTTTCTGCGGCCAATGCAGGCGATCATCGTCGCCTCGCGCCGCAATGTGCCGCCACACGGGCTGCATGGCGGTGCCGATGGCGCGCCCGGGCGGCAATGGGTGGAGCGGCTGGACGGCACGGTGCAGCCCCTCGGCGGCCGCGACCGTACCGAGCTGGCGGCGGGCGAGGTGCTCGGCCTGGAGACTCCCGGCGGCGGCGGCTGGGGCCGCGCGGCCGGCTGATGCCACAGCCTGCCACCCGCTCCTCCGGCCGACGGTTCGCACTCGCCGCGCTGGTACTGCTGCCGGTGTTGCTGGGGGCGGCGCTGTGGTTCGTGCCGCGCCTCACCGACTGGAACGAGCACCGGGACCGGCTGGCCATCCTGGCCGCCGGCCGTCTCGGCCAGCCGGTGACGCTGGCCGGGCCGGTCAAGCTGGTGCTGCTGCCGCAACCCATGCTGGAGGCAGGGGGCGTCAGCATCGGCGGGCCGGATTCGGCGATCTCCGTGGAGGCGAAGGCTCTGCGGTTGCGGCTGGACTGGCTGGCGCTGCTGCGGCTGCGGCTGGAGCCGCGCGAGGTGACGCTGGTCGGCGCCGATGTGCGCCTGCCCTGGCCGCCCGTCCCCGGCCAGCCCTTTCGTCCGCCGCCCTGGTTGACCGGGCTGCAGGGTCGCATCCAGGATTCCCGCGTCATCCTCGGGCAGCTCGTGCTGGAGCGGGTGAACGCGACCCTCGCCGCCGGCGCCGCGACGGATGCGCTGCAGATCAGCGGCCGCTTCCGCTGGCGGCAGACCGATGTGGATTTCGAGACCACCCTCGGTCGCCCGGGACCGGACGGCGTCGCGCCGCTCAACCTGACGCTCTCGGGCGGCAAGGCTTCGGTTTCCGCCGGCGGCATCCTGCTGCCAGAGGGCGGCTTCGAGGGCAGTGTGCAGGGCGGCGGCAGCGATCTCTCCGCCCTGGTGCCGGCGCCCGCTGTCAGCTTCCGCCTGCGTGGCCGCCTTAGTGTCACCGCCGAGCTGCTGACGGCCGACGAACTTTCCCTCGACCTCGGCGGCATGCCCGCGCGGGGCGCCGCGACCTTGCGCGTCGCCCCGGCTCCGCGGCTCGATCTGGCCCTGGCCACCGGCCGGGTGGAACTCGACCCCTGGGTGGTCGCGCTGCGCCGCGCCGGACCGCTGCCGCTGCCGTTCGGGCTGGATCTTTCGGCCGAAGCCGCGGGCTTCCGTGGCCTGACGCTGCGCCGGCTGCGCGGCGCCGTCCTGCTGCAAGGCGATCGGCTGACGCTAACCGATGTCGGCGCCGTGCTACCCGGCGGCACCGAGGTGGAACTGGCCGGCACCACCACCGCCCGCCGTGCGCCGCCTGCCAGCGGCGCCCAGACCAGCGCCCAGACCGGCGTCCAGGGCGCGCCCCAGGCGGGTGGCGAGCGTCTGGAGGCAACCGTGCGCTTCCAGGGCACGAGCCTGCGCAACACGCTGCTGGCGCTCGGCCTGCCCCTGGAAGGCACCGATCTGCGCCGACTGCGGGACGGCGAGGGCCGGTTCCGGCTGGTGCTGGACGACAGCCAGGCTGCGGTGCCCGAGTTCACCGCCACCCTCGATGGCAGCCGGGTCTCCGGCGCCGGCGTGCTGCGCTTCGGCGCCCGCCCGGCACTGGGTGTCGGCCTGACCTTCGAGCGACTGCCGCTGGACGGCTGGCTGGCGCCAGGGCAGGACTGGGCGGCGCTGCGGGACCGCCTCGTGGGTGTCGATGCCAATCTCCGCCTCTCCGCCGAGCGGGCGCAGTGGCATGACCAAGGGATCGAGGGCCTTTCAGCGGATGCCTTGCTGGAGAATGGCCGGCTGACCGTGCGCCGGCTCGCGGGCCATCTGGCCGGGGCGGATGTGGTGCTGTCCGGTGTAGCGCAGCTTGGCCCCACCCTGCGCCTTTCCGACCTGGCGCTGGAGGCCAATGCGCCCGGCGCTGCCCCGCTGCTGGCGCTGTTGCCGGGGGAATGGCCGGACCGGATGGCGATCGGCGCCGGGGCGCTGGCGCTGCGGCTTTCCGGCGGCGGGCCGTTGGATGCCCTGGCGCTGCGCGGCAGCCTCGAACTCGGCGACCTGCGCGCCGAGGCCAGCGGCGCGCTGGACCTGCTGGCGCCGCGCTACACCGGCGGGCTGACACTGCGTCATCCGGGCGCGCCGCGCCTGCTGAGCGAGGCCTTCAATCTCACTGCGCCCCCCTGGCTAGGGGAAGGGTCCTTCTCCATGGTCGCCAACCTGGTGCTGGGCCCCCAGGAATGGCGCGCCGAGAATTTCGACCTCGTGGCGGCCGAGCTGCGGCTCGGGGGGCAGCTCAGCCTTTCGCGCGGCGGGCCGCGGCCGCGCCTCTCGGGGCGCCTCACCGCAGAGCGGCTGCCGCTACCGGTGCCCGACTGGGCTTCGCCCGACCCCTTGCCCGTCGCGCCCCTGACCGGAATTGACGCGGAACTGGCGCTGGCGGCCCAGCGGGTGGAGCCGCTCGGGCTGCCGCCGCTGGAGAATGCGACGGCGGCGCTGCGGCTGAAGGACGGGGTGCTGGCACTGGAGAACCTTCGCGGCCTTTTCGCCGCCGGCCGGCTGGAGGCCAGCCTGCGGCTGCAGGCCGGCGCGACGCCGCCGGTGGCCGAGCTGCAGGGCCGCCTGACCGGCGCCGCCATCGACGAGCCCTTGCTGGGGCTGCCGTTGGATTTGAAGGCAGGGCAGGTGGATGCGGAGGCCAGCCTGCAGGCGGCGGGGCACAGCCCGGCGGCGATGCTGGCGACACTCGGCGGCCAGTCGCAGGTCACGGTGCGGAACGGCGTGCTGGACGGGACCGATCTACGCGCTGCCCTCGCGGTTTCGGATCAGGCGCCCCTGGCCGAGGCGGAAGCCCGGCTGCGTGAGGCGCTGCTCGGCGGCGCCACCGCCTTTGAGGCCCTGCAATTCGGCCTCCACCTGCAGGCCGGCCATGCTGTGCTGGAGGAAGGGCGGCTCGCCCTGGCCGAGGCGCCGGAGGCCCGGCTGTCTGGCGAGTTCGATCTGGCGCGTGGCGGCATGGACCTGCGGCTGACCGCGCGCGAGGGAGAGGCGCCGGCCTTCGGGCTGCGCATGACGGGGGCGATGGCGAAACCGCGGCTGGTGCCCGAGATTGCCGACTGGTTGCGCTGGCGGGCGGAACGCTAGCGCGGCTGCGGCGTTAGTTCAGGGTCACGCCAGAGCGGGACCCCGCCGATGCGCCTTGTCCATCCCCTGCTCCTTCTGGCCCTGCTCGGGCTCGGTGCCTGCGGTGAGATGGCGAGCCTGCCGGTCGCCGCCGGCATCGGCCCGGACCCGAAGCTGCCGCCGCCGCGGCAGAGCTGGTTTCCCACCGTCAATGTCGCGCCTGCCCAGGGCTGGCCGGAGGGCGCCATGCCGGTGGCGGCGCAGGGGCTGCGGGTGCAGGAATTCGCTGCCGGGCTGCAGCACCCGCGCTGGCTGCATGTGCTGCCCAATGGCGATGTGCTCGTGGCCGAGACCGACGCGCCGCCCAAGCCGGAGGATGGCAAGGGCATCAAGGGCTGGATCATGGGCCTGCTGATGCGCCGGGCCGGCTCCAACACCCCCAGCGCCAACCGCATCACCCTGCTGCGCGACACCGATGGCGACGGCACGGCCGATCAGCGCAGCATCTTCCTGGAGGGGCTGAACTCGCCCTTTGGCATGGCCCTGGTGAGGGGCGATTTCTATGTCGCCGACACGGATGCGGTGCTGCGCTTCCCCTATCAGCCCGGGCAGACGCGCATCACCGTCCAAGGCAGCAAGGTCACCGACCTGCCGGCTGGGCCCATCAACCACCATTGGACCAAGAGCCTGATCGCCAGCCCGGACGGGGCGCGGCTCTATGCCACGGTCGGCTCGAACAGCAATGCCGCCGAGAACGGCATGGAGGCCGAGGAAGGCCGCGCGGCGATCTGGGAGATCGACCGCGCCAGCGGCGCGAAGCGCCTTTTCGCCACCGGCCTGCGCAACCCGAACGGCATGATGTGGGTGCCCGAGACGGGCGCATTGTGGACTGCAGTGAACGAGCGCGACGCGCTCGGCAGCGATCTGGTGCCGGACTACATGACCAGCGTGCGGGATGGCGGCTTCTACGGCTGGCCCTACAGCTACTATGGCCGGCACCTCGATCCGCGCGTCGAGCCGCAGCGGCCGGAGCTGGTCTCGCGCGCCATCGTGCCGGATTACGCGCTGGGGCCGCACACCGCCTCGCTCGGCCTGGCCTGGTCCGGGCCCGGGGAGGGCGCCATGCCGCGGCCCTTCGCGCATGGGGCCTTCATCGGTCAGCACGGCTCGTGGAACCGCCGGCCACCCAGCGGCTACAAGGTGATCTACGTGCCCTTCGAGGCCGGCAAGCCCAGCGGACCGCCGGTGGATGTGCTGACCGGCTTCCTCGATGAGGAGGGCCATGCCCAGGGGCGGCCGGTGGGTGTCGCCACCGATGGACGCGGCGGGCTGCTGGTGGCGGATGACGTGGGAGGCCGCGTGTGGCGGGTGAGCGCGGCACCGTAGGGAAGGGGGGAGGCTGGGCCTCCCCCGGATCATCGGCGTCCTCTCGCCGGGCCTGCCGCCCGGACGGGAATCATTCCCGCGGCTTTTCCTCGCGCGAGGAGACCAGCGCATGCACCCGTAAGGCGCTGGCGAGGGGCAGGTCGGGTTCGGCGCGAGCCGCGTCCACCTGCTGCACCAGCGCGGAGAGCGTCACGCCCCGCGCCGCGGCCAGCGCCTCCAGCGCTGCCCAGAACTCCGCCTCCAGGGCGACGCTGGTGCGGTGCCCTGCGAGGGTGAAGGAGCGCTTCAGCAGGTGGGGGCCGGTCATCCCGCGCCTGCCAGCGTTGCGCCGGGGGTGACCATCTCCTCCGGCTTGACCCAGGCGTCGAAATCCTCGGGCTTCACATAGCCGAGCTGGTCGGCGGCCTCCCGCAGGGTCAGGTTCTCGGCCAGCGCCTTCTTGCCGATCTGCACCGCCTTGTCGTAGCCGATGCGCGGGTTCAGCACCGTCACCAGCATCAGCGACTTGGCCAGGTTCTCGGCGATGCGCGGCCGGTTCGGTTCGAGCTTGTCCACCATGTTGTGGGCAAAGCTTTCCGCCACGTCGGCCAACAGCGTCACCGATTGCAGGGTGGCGTTGATGATCACGGGCTTGAAGACGTTCAGCTCCAGGTGCCCCTGGGCGCCGGCAACGGTGATCGTGGTGTGGTTCCCCATCACCTGCGCCGCCACCATGGTCATGGCCTCCGACTGCGTTGGGTTGGTCTTTCCCGGCATGATGGAGGAGGAAAGCCCGTCCGCGGGAATGAACAATTCCGAGAAGCCGCTTCGCGGGCCGCTGCCGAGCAGCCGAATGTCGTTGGCGATCTTGTTGAGCGAAACAGCCAGCGTGTTCATTACGCCGGAGAGTTCAACGAAGGCGTCTTCCGCGCCCATGCCCTCGAACTTGTTTGGGTTGGGCTGGAACTCGAGTCCGGTCAGCGCCCGGATTCGCTCGCAGAAGGCGGTGTCGAAATCCTTGTGCCGGTTCAGGCCGGTGCCGACGGCGGTGCCGCCCTGGGGCAGCAGCAGGAGGCGGGGCAGGGCGCTCCGCAGCCGGTCCTGGCCATGCGCCACCTGCGCGGCCCAGGCGGCGAACTCCTGTCCGAGAGTGACGGGCACCGCATCCATCAGGTGGGTGCGGCCGACCTTGACGATGTCGCCCCATTCCTTCGCCCGCCGCTCCAGCGACTCCCGCAGCACGCCGAGGGCGGGGATCAGGCGCTGCACCACCGCCTCGGCGGCGGCGATGTGCATCATGGTGGGAAAGCTGTCGTTCGAGGACTGGCCGCGATTGACGTGGTCGTTCGGGTGCACCGGCTTCCGACTGCCGAGCGGCTGGCCGAGCATCTCGTTGGCGCGGTTCGAGATGACCTCGTTGGCGTTCATGTTGGTCTGGGTGCCGCTGCCGGTCTGCCAGACGGGCAGGGGGAAGTCGGCGTCACGCTTGCCATCGGCGATCTCGGCGGCGGCGGCGATGACCGGGTCCGCCAGCTCGGCGGGAAGCTCACCGAGCTGCTTGTTGGCCTCGGCGGCGGCCTGCTTCTGCAACCCGACGGCGCGGATCAGGCCGCGCGGGAAATGCTCCGAGCCGATGCGGAAGAGGCGCCGCGCGCGCTCGGTCTGTGGACCCCAGTAGCGCCCGGCCTCGATCTCGATCGTGCCGAGGCTGTCGGTTTCGGTGCGGGTATCGGGCATATCCGGACTCCTGCCTGCGTTGTCGTTCAGGTGGGAAGTCGGATACCCCGGGAACAGGTTGCGTCGGTTGTGCTGGCCTGCCGCGCGGGCAGGCCAATTCACTCACCAGCCGTAATAGGCGCGGGGCCGCGGCGCGTAATAGACGACGGGCGGCGGAGGCGGCGCGTAATAGGCCACCGGCGGCGGTGCGTAATAGGCGACGGGAGGCGGCGGTGGCGGCGGCGGCGCGTAGTAGGCGACGGGCGGCGGGGCGGCCTGGGCCGCGACACCACCGAGCAGCGCGCCGACCGCGAGGCCACCGATGACGCCGGCGGCCACCGCGCCGCCATTGCCGTGGTGATGGCGCCAGCCGCCGGCCTGGGCGGCCGGGCTGGCCAGCGCCAGCGTGGCGGCGGCAGCGCCGGCAAGGAACAGGGAGCGGATCGGTTTCATCGTAACGCCCTCCGGGCTTGACCTTGCCATTCTAACACCGATCGGCGCGAGAATATGGCGAAGTGGAGGAATGATCATGGCGGCCGCCATGATCATTCCTCCATGACCATTCTCCTCAGGCGGCCGGCCCATAGGTGGCGATCTCGATCAGGTTCTGGTCGGGGTCGCGGCAATAGACCGAGGTGATCGGGCCGAGCGCCCCGGCCTTGGGCACCGGCCCCTTCTCGATGGTCACGCCGCATTCATGGAGATGGGCGATGACATCCTCGGCGGTGACCGCGACGATGAAGCAGAGGTCCTGCGTGCCCGGCGCGGCGGCAATGCCGGTGAACCAGTCCTCCTGCGTGGCCGTCACGGGGCGCAGGTTGATCTTCTGGCCGCCGAAGCGCAGCGCGTTGCGGCGCTGCTCGCCGAAGGCCTCGCGCTCCATGCCCAGTACGCGCTGGTACCAGGAGGCACTGACCTCGACATCGGCGCAGGTGATCACGAGGTGGTCGAGCCGGTCTACCGCGAAGCGCATGCCTTATCCCTTCCTGGCGCCGATTCGCGCCGTGACCTCGATTTCGATCCGCATCGCCTCGGTCTGCAACCCGGCATGCAGCAGCGTGGCTGCCGGCCGGGCCTGACCGAGCCAGCGGCGCGTCACCGGCCAGCAGGGCTCCCAGTCCTCGCGTCGGGGGACGATGAAGGTGATGCGCACCACGTCGTCCATGCTGGCGCCCGCCTCGGCCAGGGCGGCGGCGATGTTGCGGAAGGCCTGATCGCACTGTTCCACCACCCCCTCGGCGATGGTCATGCGGGCATAGTCATAGCCGGTGGTACCGGAGACATGCACCCAGTCGCCGTCCACGACGGCGCGGGAATAGCCGATCTGTTCCTCGAAGGGGCTGCCGGAAGAAATATGGCGGCGGGTCATCGCGAGGGCTCCCGGGCGGGCAGGTTAGAGAGAACCAGGGCGAGGAAGGCGGCGGCGAAGCTGGCCGCGTGCACGGCGTGGCTGACTTCCCAGCGGGTGCGCAGGCTTGCCCAGTCGGTGGGCAAGGTGGCCGCCGTCCAGCCGGACAGCGTCGCATTGGCCGGCGCGGTGAAGGTGGCCCAGACGGCGAGACCCGCACTGGTGGCGAGGGCGGCGAAGAGGGCTGCCCGGCCACCTGGGCGACCCCGCAGCAGCAGGGCCAGCAGCCAGGAGGAGGCGATCGCCAGCAACTCGATGACGGCGCCGACGGTGCCGAAGCCGATATAGAGATTCTGCTGCACCGCCAGCCAGGTCGGCCCGTCCAGCCGAAGCTTGCCGGGCCATTCCAGGACATGGGCGAAGAGCAGGCCCAGCGTGAGCGCAACCAGCACGAGGTTGGAAGCACGCAGGGCCCGCATGGCTGAGGACCTTACTCGAGCCCGTCGTAGAAGTCGTTGCCCTTGTCGTCCACGACGATGAAGGCGGGGAAGTCCTCTACCTCGATGCGCCAGACCGCCTCCATGCCGAGCTCGGGGTATTCCAGCACCTCGACCTTCCGGATGCAGTCCTGCGCCAGCCGGGCGGCGGGGCCGCCGACCGAGCCCAGGTAGAAGCCGCCATAGGCCTTGCAGGCGTCCCGCACGGCCTTGGAGCGGTTGCCCTTGGCCAGCATGACCAGCGAGCCGCCGGCCGCCTGGAAGGCGGTGACGTAGCTGTCCATGCGTCCGGCGGTGGTGGGGCCGAAGGAGCCGGTCGGCAGGCCTTCCGGCGTCTTGGCCGGGCCGGCGTAATACACCGGGTGGTCCTTGATGTACTGCGGCAGGCCCTCGCCGCGGTCCAGCCGCTCCTGCAGCTTGGCATGGGCGATGTCGCGGGCCACCACGATGGTGCCGGTCAGGGAGACGCGGGTCTTCACCGGATGCTTCGACAGCTCGGCGCGGATCTGGTCCATCGGGCGGTTGAGGTCGATCTTCACCACCTCGCCGCCGAGGATCTCGTCCGTCGTCTCGGGCAGGAAGCGGGCGGGGTCGTGCTCCAGGGCCTCGATGAAGACGCCGTCCTTGGTGATCTTGGCCTTGATCTGCCGGTCCGCCGAGCAGGAGACGCCGATGCCGATCGGCAGTGAGGCGCCATGCCGGGGCAGACGGATCACGCGGACATCGTGGCAGAAATACTTGCCGCCGAACTGCGCACCGATGCCGAGGTTCTGCGTCAGCTTATGGACTTCCTGCTCCAGCTCCGGGTCGCGCAGGCCATGGCCGGACTTGTCGCCGGTGGTGGGCAGCTCGTCGAGGTAGCGGGTGGAGGCCAGCTTCACCGTCTTCAGCGTCGTCTCGGCGCTGGTGCCGCCGATGACGATGGCCAGGTGGTAGGGCGGGCAGGCGCTGGTGCCCAGGGTCTTGATCTTCTCCTCCAGGAAGGCGAGCAGCTTCGGCTTGTTCAGCACGGCGCGCGTCTGCTGGTAGAGGAAGGTCTTATTGGCCGAGCCGCCGCCCTTGAGGACGAACATCATGTGGAACTCGTCCGCATGGTGGTCGCCGGGGCTGGCATAGATGTCGAACTGCACCGGCAGGTTATTGCCGGTGTTCACCTCCTCGAAGGTGGAGAGCGGCGCCATCTGCGAGTAGCGCAGGTTGGTCTCGGTATAGGTGCGGTGGACGCCGTAGGAGAGCGCCTCCTCCTCATCGCCCTCGACCCAGACGCGCTGGCCCTTCTTGCCGAAGACGATGGCCGTGCCGGTGTCCTGGCACATGGGCAGCACGCCGCCGGCCGCGATGGAGGCGTTCTTCAGCAGGTCCAGCGCCACGAAGCGGTCGTTCGCGCTCGCCTCGGGGTCCTTCAGGATGTTGGCGAGCTGCTGCAGATGGCCCGGGCGCAGGAAGTGGGACACCTCCTTGCAGGCTGCGAAGGCCAGTTCCTCCAGCGCCTTGGGCGAAACCTTCAGGACGGTCTTGCCCTCGACCTCGATGGTGCGGACACCCTCGATCGGCAGCTTGCGGTAGGACGTCTTGTCCTCGCCCAGCGGCAGCATCGGGCTGTAGCGGAAATTCTCCGGGCGCTGCGAGACCGGCGTGCCGGCATCGGTGTCCTTAATCGGGGTATCCGCCAGGGGGGCGGCGGAAGCGGAATCGGCAGGGGTCATGCGGGCGCTCCGGCAGGAGGGCAGGGAGTCGGTCGGGCAGCGGGGTTCCGGCGCCACCTGAGGGGCGGCGTCACACAGGCCGTGGAGGTAGCGCAGTCGGGCGGGCAAGCCAACCGGGAAGGGGCACGATGCTGGACAGGTCCGGCCGCTCGTGGCTGCATAGCGGCTCAGCCGGAGGCGGCGGAACGCTCCGCCGCCGCCCACCAGGGAGACCTGCATGGCCACGAGCGCGGATGCCATTCTCTTGGGCGCCAGCGAGACGCCGCAATGGCTGCATCTGGCGCTGGCCAATCGTCACGGCCTGGTGGCAGGCGCCACCGGCACCGGCAAGACCATCACGCTGCAGGTGATGGCGGAGGCCTTCTCCCGCGCCGGGGTGCCGGTCTTCTGCGCCGACATCAAGGGTGATCTCTCCGGCATTGGCCAGGCCGGCGCGCCCAATCCCAAGCTGGAGCAGCGCGCCGCCGCGACCGGCGTGCAGGATTTCGCCTACGAGGCGGCGCCGGCGGTCTTCTGGGACGTCTTCGGCCAGCAGGGCCACCCGATCCGCGCGACGGTGGCGGAGATGGGACCGCTGCTCCTGGCCCGGCTGCTGGAGCTGAACGACACCCAGGAAGGCGTCCTGAACATCGCCTTCGCCCTGGCCGATGACGACGGGCTGCTACTGCTGGATTTCAAGGACCTGCGCGCCATCCTCGCCCATGTGGCGGAGCGCGCCGGGGAGCTTTCGGCCGATTACGGCAATGTGAGCAAGGCCAGCATCGGTGCTATCCAGCGCCGGCTGCTGGTGCTGGAACAGCAGGGCGGCGAGCATTTCTTCGGCGAGCCCGCCCTGGAGCTGACCGACCTGATGCTGCTGACACCGGACGGGCGCGGCGCGGTGAACGTGCTGGCGGCCGACCAGTTGGTGCAGCGCCCGCGCCTCTACGCCACCTTCCTTCTCTGGCTGCTGTCCGAGCTTTTCGAGGAGTTGCCGGAGGTGGGCGATCTCGAGAAGCCGAAGCTGGTCTTCTTCTTCGACGAGGCGCATCTGCTGTTCAGGGACGCGCCGAAGCCCCTGCTGGAGAAGGTGGAGCAGGTGGTGCGGCTGATCCGCTCCAAGGGGGTCGGCGTCTATTTCATCACGCAGAACCCGCTGGACGTGCCGCAGGGTGTGCTGGGGCAGCTGGGCAACCGGGTGCAGCACGCGCTGCGGGCCTTCACCCCGGCCGATCAGAAGGCGGTGCGCGCCGCCGCCCAGACCTTCCGCGCCAATCCCGGCTTCGACACGGAGCAGGCCATCACTGAACTGGGGGTGGGGGAGGCCCTGGTCTCCACCCTGCAGCCCGGCGGGGTGCCGGGTCCGGTGCAGCGCACGCGGATTCGGCCGCCGCAGTCCCGCATGGGCGTGGTGACGCCGGAGGAGCGGGCCGCGGCCCTGGCCGCCAGCCCGCTGCGCGGCAAGTACGACCAGACGATGGACCGGCAGTCGGCTTATGAGCTGTTGCAGGAGCGTGCCGGGACGGTGCCCGCGGAGCCCGAGGCCCAGTCGCCCTGGGACGGCGCCCCGGCACCCGTGCGGAGCGGAGGTGCCTGGGGCACTGGCGGCGGCTGGTCGCCGGGGGCCTGGGGCCGCACGGCCGAGGATGCCCCGGAAGCTGCGCCGCCGCGCCGCCGGAGCAGGCGGGCCGCCACGCCGCCCCCGCCGCAGGAGGGTGGCCTGCTTTCGGATCTCCTGACGGGGGGCGGCGGGCGCCGCGAGAGCGCGGCGGGTGCGCTGGCGAAGTCCCTGGCGCGCAGCGTGGGAAGCCAGGTCGGAGGGCAGATCGGCCGCGCGCTGGTGCGCGGCATCCTGGGTTCGATCATGAAGCGCTGAGGAGAGGCGGCCCGGCAGAGAAGTCGGCCGCCGCGTGTCGTTCGGCTAGGCGCCGTCGCGCCCGGGCCGGCGCCGGAAGGCGTCCAGGCTGACCACCTGCGCCGGGCCTTCTTCCTCCGCCGGGCTGGCTGCCTCCGCGCTCTCCGGCGGCTCGGCCAGCACCGTCTCGGCGACCGCCGGGGTGGTGCCGGAGCCGCTCTCGGCTGAGGGGAAGCGGAGCCCGACACGGACATACGGGTCCCAGAAGGCGGTGAGGGCGGCGATGGGGATGACCAGGGTGGCGGGCATGCCACCGAAGGAAAGACCGGCGCTGACCTGACCCTTCTCCCGGTCCACCTTCAGGTCCCAGAACTGGTGCTGGAGGACGATGGTCATCTCCTCGGGGTAGCGCGCCTTCAGGTGGTTCGGCATCATCACGCCGGGATAGTCGGTCCGGAAAGTCAGGTAAAAATGATGCTCCCCGGGCAGGCCGTTGGCACCGACATGCTCAAGAGCCTTCAGCGCCACTTCCCGCATCGCCTCTTCGGTCCAGCGGTCGTAGGGTAGCAGGCTTTCCACTTGCTTGCTGTCTTCGGTCATGCACTCCACCCCAGCAGCACCCAGAACTATGGAACCCCATAGCGGTGCCAGCAATCAGCGGAAAGTAGGCGCAGCCAGAAAACGAGTGGGGGGATTCTGTTGCCCGGTTCCCCCCGGACCGCGCTTACCTGTTAGGCAGCGAGCGCCACAGCCTCGCGGCTGTTATCGTTGGCACTTGTGATTTAGCCCGATAACGGCGGTACAATGCCGGGCAAAGGACGTGTCTTTACCGCGCGCGTCGAGCCTGTTTCGTCCCCATGGTGGCAGCAGGCCCTGAAACTGATCAGGACACCTGCGCCGGAACTGGTGGAGACGCCGGGCACTGCCCCCGGGTCCGCAACGCTTATTCCACACGCCGTTTATCGCCATAGCCGCCCGAAGGCGAGCAGAGCGGATATAGGCTGGCCGGCCGCCGAATGCGAGAGGGCTGGCGCGGCTTTTTACAGCCTGGCCGCGGCGGTCCACGCCGCACCCTTGTTGCGGCCCACCTTGTTGACGCCCACTGGCCCCGGCTACACCCCGGATCGGCGAGGGCGGCACGCTCCGCCATGGACTCCAGGCGCAGGGGATGGTTTCGGCATGGCACTCACGGCAGCGCAGCTTCAGGAGCTGGCCGAGGCGAAGGCGGCGCGGGCGGAAACCCGCCGCCCCACCGTGCCGGCGCTGGAGGCCATGCTGTTCGAGCCGGTGCCGGTGCTTGACCATGGCTTCGTCCGTGTCGTGGACTACATGGGCGACGATACCGCGGTGGTGCAAGCGGCGCGCGTCTCCTATGGGCGCGGTACCAAGGCCGTCTCGGAGGACCGGGGGCTGATCCGCTACCTGATGCGGCACCGCCACTCGACCCCCTTCGAGATGTGCGAGATCAAATATCACGTGAAGCTGCCGATCTTCGTGGCGCGGCAGTGGATTCGCCACCGCACGGCGAATGTGAACGAATACTCCGCGCGCTATTCGATCATGGATCGCGAATTCTACCTGCCGGCGCCCGAGCATCTGGCCGCGCAGTCGGCCAGCAACCGGCAGGGCCGCGGCGAGGTGCTGCAGGGGGAGGCGGCGGCGCAGGTGCTGCAACTCCTGCGCGAGGATTCGCTGCGCAACTACGACCACTATCAGGCAATGCTGAACGCGGACGAGGAGGGCAAGGTGCTCGATCCCTCCCGCCAGGGCTTGGCGCGCGAGCTGGCGCGCATGAACCTGACACTGAATACCTATACGCAGTGGTATTGGAAAACCGACCTGCACAACCTGCTGCACTTTCTCAGCCTGCGCGCCGACGCCCATGCGCAGTACGAGATCCGCGCCTATGCGGAGGCGATGCTCGCCTCGCTGGAGGCCTGGGTCCCGGCGGTGGCCGAGGCCTTCCGCGACTATCGCCTCGGCGCCGTCACGCTTTCGGCTCAGATGCTGGAAGTGGTGCGCCGCCTGCTGGCCGGGGAGGCGGTCACGCAGCCGGAGAGCGGGCTCTCCAAGCGTGAATGGCGGGAGCTGATGGACCAGCTCGGCCGCCCGGCCTGAGCCGCCCGCCATGCCCGCGCCCGCCCGCTCTGCCCGCGGCGGTGCCGCCCCGACCCGCCGTGGCGGCGCGGCCATGCGGGGCGCTGGCAGCGGTGGCCTGCGGCGTCGGCTGAAGGATTTCCCCTGGCGCCGCTGGCTGGCCGTCATCATCTGTGTGGCGGTGTTGCTGATTGGCGTGCCGCTGGCGCATGCGATGCTGGGCGACCTGGGTGCCCTGCTGCTGCTGACCGGGCTTGGCGGCTTCGCCCTCGGCCGCGCCACCGCACCGCGGCCGATGGCCGGGCCGGCGCCCCGCAAGGGCCGGGCACGGCAGGGCTGAGAGGAGAAAGGGGATCGTGATGGGGTGGCTGCTGCTCTTGGTGCTGCTGCTGTTCGGCCTGCCGGCGATGCTGGTGATCGCCTCGCTTTCCTTCGGCCTCTGGCTGGCTTGGCTGGTGCTCGGGCTGGTCTGGGCGATCGTCACCTTCGTGCTGCACGATGCGGCTTTGGCGCTGCTGGTGGTGGGCGCGCTTTACGTGGGCTACCGCTACGGCCGGAAGCGGCAGCAGGAGGACGAGGCGCTGCGCCTGCGCTGAGCGGGGGAAGAAGGTTGGGGGAATGAATTCCCCGAACCCCTTCTTTTTTCCGTCAGTCGAGAGCAGGGCCGATAGTCATCAGAGTGCCGGATCTGAGGGAAAGGGGATATCCTCTTCCCGGTCCTCACTCCACCACGATGCGTGGCGCGGCCGGGCGGGCCGCCAGCTTCTCGCGCAGCCGTCGGGCGATGCCCCGGTAGCGGCCAGCCTCCTCGCTCTCCGGCCGGGCCATGACGATCGGCGTCCCGGCATCGGCCAGCTCGCGAATCTCCAGCTTCAGCGGCAGCTCACCGAGGAACTCGACGCCCATCCGCTCCGCCTCCGCACGGGCCCCGCCATGGCCAAAGAGGTGGGCGGTGTGGCCGCAGTTCGGGCAGCAATAATAGGACATGTTCTCGATCAGCCCGAGGACGGGGACGTTCACCTTCTGGAACATCCGCACCCCGCGCCGGGCGTCGATCAGCGCCACGTCCTGCGGCGTGGAGACGATGACGGCGCCGGCCAGCGGGACGCGCTGGCTCATGGTGAGCTGCGCGTCGCCGGTGCCCGGCGGCATGTCCACCACCATCACGTCGAGCGCGCCCCATTCCACCTGGCCGAGCATCTGCTCCAGCGCGCCCATCACCATCGGGCCGCGCCAGATCATCGGCGTCTCCTCCTCCACCAGGAAGCCGATGGACATGGCTTTCAGCCCCCAGCGGGAGAGGGGAATGATGCGGCCGCCGGTGGCGCGCGGCCGCTCCCGCGTGCCGAGCATCTGGGGCAGGGAAGGGCCGTAGATATCGGCATCCAGCAGCCCGACCTGCAGCCCTTCGGCGGCCAGGGCGACCGCTAGGTTCACCGCCGTGGTGGACTTACCGACGCCGCCCTTGCCCGAGGCGACGGCGATGATGGCCCCGACCTCCGGCAGCAGCATCGGCCCCTGGCCCGGGGCGGGGCGGCTGGCACGGGCGGTGCCCGGCGGCGGGGCGCCCGGCCCGGCGGCAGGGCGATGGCCCTGGCTTTGGCCCTGACCCTGGGCGGGGCCGGTCTGGATATCGCGATGCGCCGTCAGCACGCAGGTGGCGGAGATCACCCCGGGCACCGCGGCCGCGGCACGCTCGGCAGCGGCGCGCAGCGGTTCCATGGCGCGCGCCTGCTCGCGCGGGACGGCAAGCGCGAACTGCACCAGCCCGTCCCGCACGGAGAGGCCCTGCAGCATGCCGGCGGCCACCACATCCTGCCCCGTCTGCGGGTCCCGCACCGCGCGCAATGCGGTGCGCACCGCCTCGGTCAGTGTCTCCGACATCGCTTGAAAACCTCTCGCTCGCGGACAATATCGGCCAAGCCCCCGTCGGAGCGCGATGCGCCGAAATTGTGTCGCGCATTGCGTCCGGCCCGGACAGGGCGACATATGGTTCGACCCTGTCGCGCATGCACCGCCTTCGCGCAAGCGTCCGTGGCCGGGAACGAGTGGATTGAGGGGAGACCAGCCAGCCTATGCCCTGGAACAATCAAGGCGGATCCGGCCCGGGAGGCAGCCCATGGGGCAATCCGCGCCCCGGCGGACCCTGGGGGCAGCCGCCTCAGGGCGGCGGCGGCGGGCGCGGCCCGGGCGGCGGGCCTGACCTGGACGAGGCGATCCGCCAGGCGCAGGAGGCGCTGCGGCGCATCCTGCCCGGCGGTGGCGGCGGCATGGGCAAGTGGATCGGCATCGGCGCCGTGGTGGTTCTCGGCCTCTGGGCGGCCAGCGGCATCTACCGCGTGCAGCCGGACGAGCAGGGCGTGGTGATGCGCTTCGGCGCCTTCGACCGCACCACGCCGCCCGGCCTGAATTACCACATTCCCTGGCCCGTTGAGAGCGTCACCACGCCGCGTGTGACGCGCATCAACCGCATCGACATCGGCTTCCGCGCGCCCAATGACGCGCCGCTCACCCGCCCCGTCTCCGCCCGGGACGTGACGGAGGAGAGCCTGATGCTGACCGGCGACGAGAACATCATCGACATCGATTTCGCGGTGTTCTGGCGCATCCGCGATGCCGGCGAGTACCTGTTCAACACCCGCAATCCCGACCAGACGGTGAAGTCCGGGGCGGAGAGCGTGATGCGCGAGGTGGTCGGCCAGACGCCGATCCAGCCGGCGCTGACCGAGGCGCGCGCCGAGATCGAGCAGCGCGTCCGCACCGGCGTGCAGTTCATCCTCGACCAGTACAAATCCGGCGTCGAGATCACCCAGGTGCAGCTGCTGAAGGTGGACCCGCCAGCCGAGGTGATTGACACCTTCCGCGACGTGCAGCGCGCCAATGCCGACCGCGAGCGGCTGCGCAACGAGGCCGAGACCTACCGCAACGACATCATCCCCCGCGCCCGCGGCGAGGGGCAGCGGATGATCCAGGAGGCGGAAGGCTACAAGGAAAGCCAGATTGCCCGCGCCCGCGGTGAGGCCGCGCGGTTCATCAGCATCCTGACGGCCTATCAGACCGCCAAGGACGTGACGGTCCGCCGCCTCTACATGGAGACGATGGAGGACATTCTGCGCCGCAACCCGAAGCTGCTGGTGGACGACCGCCTGCAGGGCGTGGTGCCCTATCTGCCGCTGGATGGCGCGACGCGTTCGCCCGCTGGCGGCGCCGGCCAGCAGCAGCGCCCGCCGGCGCCACCGGCAATGCTGGAGAACGCGCCGGCCCAACCCCGCGCCCCACAGGGAGGCAGCCGATGAACCGCACGCTGCTGCTGGGGGGCGTGGCCCTCGTGGTGCTGGTGACAGCGCTTTCCGCGCTGTTCACCGTGCGCGAGACCGAGCAGGTTCTGGTGACGCAGTTCGGGCAGCCGATCCGGGTGATCAAGGAGCCCGGCCTGCATGTGAAGATACCCTTCATCCAGGCGGTGAGCAGCTTCGATAGCCGCCTGCTGGACTACGATACGCCGGGCGAGGAGGTGATCCTCGGCGACCAGCGCCGGCTGATCGTGGACACCTTCACCCGCTTCCGCATCGTCGATCCGCTGCTCTACTTCCAGACCGTGGGCACGCAGGAGAGCGGCATCCGTGGCCGGCTGTCCTCCATCGTCGCCTCCTCGATGCGCCGGGTGCTCGGCAGCGAGACGCTGATGGCGGTGCTGTCCAACGAGCGGGCGCGGATCATGAACCAGATCCAGCAGCAGGTGAACGGGGAGGCCAGGAGCTTCGGCGTGGCCGTCGAGGACGTGCGCATCCGTCGCACCGACCTGCCGGACGAGAATACCCAGGCGATCCTGAACCGCATGCAGTCCGAGCGCGAGCGCGTGGCGCGCGAGGCGCGGGCCGAGGGCGCCGAGGTGGCGGCCCGCGTCCGCGCCCAGGCCGACCGCGAGCGCACCGTGCTGCTGGCGGAGAGTCAGGCCCAGGCCGACACGCTGCGCGGTCAGGGCGACGAGGAGGCGATCCGGACCTTTGCCGATGCGGCCCAGCGGGACCCGGCCTTCTGGAGCTTCTACCGCTCCATGCAGGCCTATCGCGAGGCCTTCTCCGAGGGGGATACCCGCCTGGTGTTGACGCCGGATTCGGAGTTCTTCCGCTACTTCCGGGAGAGCGGCCTGGAGACCGCAGGGCAGAGTACACCGGCGCAACGGCAATCCGCGCCGCCGGCGGCAGCCCAGCCGCAGGGCGCGCCTGCCACCGCCGACTGAGGCGCGGGCCGTGACCATCCTGCAACTGATTGCCGGAGGGGCCGTGGTGCTGGCGCTGGAGGGGCTGCTCTACGCCGCCTTTCCGGCGGCCATGCAGCGTGCCCTCTCCGGCATCACCGGCCTGCCGCCGGAGCGCCTCCGGCTGGCCGGCCTGGTCATGGCGGCGGCCGGGGTGGCGCTGGCCACCCTGCTGGTGCGCGCCTGACCGGGCCACGCCGCCCTCTCCCGCCCGCTTTTCCGCCGGGCGGGAGCATGCCGCCCTTCCGCTCCCGCCCCGACTGCCCCATCTTCAGCTCTCCCGGGCCGGTTGCCCGGTTCGTCTCCCAACGAGGTTTGCCGATGCGTGTCGCCACCCTGATCCTGAGTGCCACGGTCGCCGCGGCGCCGCTTGCCGTGCCGCTGCCCTCCCTGGCCCAGCCGGCGCAGGTGCCGCAGGCGCTGACGGAGCGGTTGCCCGAAAGCTTCGCACCGCTGGCGCGCCGCCTGTTGCCCTCGGTGGTCAATATCCAGACCAGCCAGACCCTGCAGACAGGCGGCACCCGCCCGGATGCGCCGGAGATGCCGCAATTCCCGCCGGGCAGCCCCTTCGAGGAGCTGTTCCGCGACTTCATGGAGCGGATGCGCCCGCCCGGCGGCCGGCCTGGCCAGCCGCCCCGCCGCCAGCAGAGTCAGGGCTCGGGCTTCATCGTCGATGCTTCCGGCATCATCGTCACCAACAACCACGTCATCGACGGCGCCGACGAGATCAACGTGGTGCTGCACGACAACTCTACGCTGAAGGCCGAGCTGGTCGGCGTGGACCAGCGCACCGACATCGCTGTGTTGCGGGTCAAGACCGACAAGCCCCTGCCGGTGGTGCAGTTCGGCGACTCTGCCACGGCGGAAGTGGGGGACTGGGTGCTCGCCATCGGCAATCCGCTGGGCTTCGGCGGCAGCGTGACCTCGGGCATCGTCTCGGCGCGGGGGCGCAACATCAATGCCGGCCCCTATGACGACTTCATTCAGACCGACGCCGCCATCAATCGCGGCAATTCCGGCGGCCCGCTGTTCAACACCAAGGGCGAGGTGATCGGCATCAACACCGCCATCGTCTCGCCCTCCGGCGGCTCGATCGGCATTGGCTTCGCCATTCCGGCCAACCTCGCCAAGAACATCGTGGCGCAGTTGCGCGACGGCGGCCGGGTGCGGCGCGGCTGGCTGGGCGTGAACATCCAGCAGGTGACGGATGAGATCGCCCAGAGCCTCGGCCTTCAGGGCCATGCCCGTGGCGCGCTGGTGGCGCGGGCGCAGGAGGATGGCCCGGCCGCCAAGGCCGGCATCCAGAGTGGGGACGTGATCCTGAACTTCGATGGCCACGAGGTGCAGGAGATGCGCAACCTGCCGCGCATCGTGGCTGAGACCAAGGTCGGCAGCACCGTGCCGGTGGTGGTCTGGCGCAATGGCAAGCAGGAAACGCTGCAGGTGACGGTGGCGGAGCTGCCGGCCGAGCAGCAGCAGGCCTCGACCGGCGCGGCGCCGCAGCAGACGCGGCCTGGGGCGGCGATGGAGCTCTCCGGCCTCGGCCTAAAGGTGGCTCCGCTCTCACCCGAGACGCGGGACCGCTTCAGCCTCAAGGAGGATGCGCGCGGTGTCGTCGTCACCGAGGTGGAGCCGGGCAGCAGCGCGGCCGAGCGGGGCCTGAGCGCCGGCGATCTGATCGTCGAGGTGCAGCAGAACCGCGTCACCACCCCGCAGGAGGTGCAGGAGCAGCTTGACCGCCTGCGCCGGCAGAACCGCCCGACGGCGCTGCTGCTGATCGAGAGCGCCCAGGGCCAGCGCTTCGTGCCGTTGCGGCTGACGCCGGAAGGCAAGAACGGCAGCCCCGGCTGACGCCGCATCGGAGGGGCCATCGGCCCCCCCTGACTCAAAGAAAAAAGATGGGGGTCCGGGGGAATTCCTTCCCCCGGACTTTTTTTGCCGCCTTACGTCACGAACTCGGTGGCGCGATATCCTTGCGCGAACAGCAGGGCCCGCAAATCGGCATGATCCACCCGCACGCGCGCCGCGGCAGCGACCACCGGCTTGGCATGATAGGCCACGCCAAGGCCGGCGGCCGCGATCATCTCCAGGTCGTTCGCGCCGTCGCCCACCGCCAGGGTGTCCGCCAGCGGCAGATGAAGCTCGGCGGCGAGGCGCTTCAGCGTGGCCAGCTTGGCGCTCCGGTCGAAGATCGGCTCGGCCACGGTGCCGGCCAGGGCGCTGCCGTCATCTTCCAGGATATTGGCGTGGTGGCTGGTGAAGCCGAGCTTTTCCGCCACTCGGCTGGTGAAGAAAGTGAATCCGCCCGAGGCCAGGGCGCAATGGGCGCCGTTCGCCACCATGGTGCGGACCAGCTCGGTGGCGCCCGGCATGATGCGGGTCTCCGCCCAGGTGGCCTCCAGCGCCGAGAGGGCGAGGCCCTTCAGCATGGCCACCCGCTCGCGCAGCGCGGCGGAGAAGTCGATCTCGCCGTTCATGCTGCGCCGGGTGATCTCGGCCACGCGCTCCTTCAGCCCGGCATAGGCGGCCAGCTCGTCCAGCGTCTCGCAGGTGACGATGGTGCTGTCCATGTCGGCGATCAGCAGCCGCTTGCGCCGACCTTCCGCCGCCTGGGCGATGCTGTCCACCGACGCCTCCTCCAGGGCACCGGCCGCGGCCGCCTGGGCCTGTTCGAGGGCCAGGCCTTCGAAGGGCAGGTCCGCGGCCTCTTCCTCCGACAGCCAGTCCGGGCTGCCGGCATTGGCCCCGAGGGCGGTGAGCGCGGAGCGGACCCGCGCGACGAGGGGCGCCGGCAATTGGCCTGCGGGCGCGATCAGGGTGAGAACATGCTGCATGGGGGGCGGACCATGCCCGCGCACGCATGAGCAGGCAACCATTCGCGCTGCTGGTGGCGGGGCCGACGGCCAGCGGCAAGTCGGCCCTGGCGCTCGGATTGGCGGAGCGGTTCGGCGGGGCGGTGATCAACGCCGACAGCATGCAGATCTATGCCGGGCTGGAGGTGCTGACGGCGCAGCCCTCGGCGGAGGAGCGGGCGCGGGCGCCGCACCGCCTCTATGGCGTGCGTGATCCCGCCGAGCTCGCCAGCGTGGCTTGGTGGCGCGAGCGGGCGCTGGCGGAGCTGGCAGCGGTGCGGGCGGCCGGGCGGCTGCCGATCCTGTGCGGCGGCACCGGCCTGTATTTCCGGGCACTCACCGAAGGCATCGCCCCGGTGCCGGAGATCCCGCCAGCCGCGCGGGAGGAGGCGCGCGCCCTGCTGGCCGCCGAGGGCCCGGCGGCGCTGCATGCCCGCCTGACTGCCGCCGACCCGGAAACGGCGGCGCGGCTGCGGCCGAGCGACAGCCAGCGCATCGCCCGCGCCTTCGAGGTGTGGCGTGGCACCGGGCGCGGCCTCGCCGCGTGGCAGCGCGAGGAGGGCACCGGGCCGGCGCGGCTGGAGGGCCAACCCTGGCGTTTCGCGGCAATCCTGCTGGACCCGCCCCGCGAGATCCTGCGGCAGGCTATCCGCCGCCGCTGGGAAGGGATGCTGCGGGCCGGGGCGGTGGAGGAGGTGAAGACGCTGCTGGCGCGCCGCCTCGACCCGGCGCTGCCGGCGATGCGCGCGCATGGTGTGCCGGAGCTTTCCGCTATGCTCGTCGGCCGGCTCACGCCGAAGGAGGCGGGGGAGCGGGCCTGCCTGGTCATCGGCCAGTACACCAAGCGCCAGGCCACTTGGTTCCGCCACCAGCCGCTGGCCGCCCCCCGAGAAACGCATACGATCCATGCGCGAATGGCGGGCATGGAGCAATTTTCAGAAAGAGAGGCGGGGGAAATTTTCTCGTTTGTTTGTTCGCGCGTTGACGCGACCGGGCAGGGGGCGTAGATCGGGGCCCCGGACAGGAATGCCCGGCAACACCACATTGCAGGAAAGCCAGAAGCCATCATGTCTTCCGCCAACCTTCCCGCCGCATCCGACACCCAGTCCATGACGGGTGCCGAGATCGTCCTGCGCGCGCTGAAGGAGCAGGGCGTAGAGGTCATCTTCGGCTATCCGGGCGGCGCGGTATTGCCGATCTACGACGCCATCTTCCAGCAGAACGCCATCCGCCACATCCTGGTGCGGCATGAGCAGGCGGCGGTGCACGCCGCCGAGGGCTATGCCCGCTCCACCGGCAAGGTGGGCTGCGTGCTCGTCACCTCTGGCCCCGGCGCCACCAATGCCGTGACCGGGCTGGTGGACGCGCTGATGGACAGCATCCCCATCGTCTGCCTGACCGGGCAGGTGCCGACGCATCTGATCGGCAACGACGCCTTTCAGGAGGCCGACACCACCGGCATCACCCGCCCCGCCACCAAGCACAATTACCTGGTGAAGCGGATGGGCGACCTGGCGCAGACGGTGCATGACGCCTTCTATGTGGCGCGCTCCGGCCGCCCGGGCCCGGTGGTGATCGACCTGCCGAAGGACATCCTGATCGGCAAGGGCCAGTACACCCCGCCGCCGACGCAGGAGCACCGCTCCTACCGCCCGCAGACCGAGCCCGACATGGCGCAGATCCGCAAGGCGGTGCGGCTGCTGAAGGAGGCGAAGCGGCCGGTGGTCTATTCCGGCGGCGGCGTCATCAATGCCGGGCCGGAAGCCTCCGAGCTGCTGACGAAATTCGTCCGCATGGCGGGCCTGCCCTGCACCAACACGCTGATGGGCCTCGGCGCCTTCCCGGCGAGCGACCCGCAGTTCCTGGGCATGCTGGGCATGCACGGCACCTACGAGGCGAACCTCGCCATGCACGGGTGCGACGTGATGTTCAACATCGGCGCCCGCTTCGACGACCGCGTGACCGGGCGGCTCAACGCGTTCGCGCCGGACTCGATCAAGATCCACGCCGATATCGATCCCTCCTCGATCAACAAGAACGTCAAGGTCGAGGTGCCGGTCGTGGGCGACGCCGCCTCGGTGCTGCGCGCGCTGATCGCCGCCTGGGACGAGGACGATGCCCGGCAGGACCGCGAGGCGCTGGCCGCCTGGTGGCGCCAGATCGACGAGTGGCGCGGCACGAACTGCCTGCGCTATGTGCAGGAAGGCACGCTGATCAAGCCGCAGCACGCGGTGAAGCGGCTCTATGAGCTGACCCGCGAAACCGGTCGCGACACCTTCATCACCACCGAGGTCGGCCAGCACCAGATGTGGGCGGCCCAGTATTTCGGCTTCGAGAAGCCGAACCGCTGGATGACCTCGGGCGGCCTCGGCACCATGGGCTACGGCCTGCCGGCGGCGATGGGCGTGCAGGTCGCGCATCCGGACGCGTTGGTGATCGACATCGCCGGCGAGGCCTCGATCCTGATGAACATCCAGGAGATGGCGACGCTGGCGCAGTATCGCTTGCCGGTGAAGGTGTTCATCCTGAACAACCAGTACATGGGCATGGTGCGGCAGTGGCAGGAGCTATTGCATGGCGGCCGCTACTCCGAGAGCTACAGCGCCGCGCTGCCCGATTTCGTGAAGCTCGCCGAGAGCTTCCACGGCGTCGGCATGCGGGCGGAAAGCACCGACGACCTGGATCGCGTCATCCGCGAGATGATCACCATCGACCGGCCGGTGATCGTCGATGTGGCCGTGGACCCGAAGGAGAATGTCTTCCCGATGATCCCCTCGGGCGCGGCGCATAACGAGATGCTGCTGGCTTCCGGGCAGATTTCCGGCGGCGCGGGCGTGACGGATGAGGGGACGGCGCTGGTCTGAGCCGGCGCCAACCCAACCCCGCGATCGAACGGACAGAAGAATGCCCGACCCCAACGACATGTCCCAGCGCGCCGCGACCATCGCGGTGCTGGTGGAGAACGAGGCCGGCGTGCTGGCCCGCGTCATCGGCCTGTTCTCCGGCCGTGGCTACAACATCGACAGCCTCACCGTGGCGCCGGTGGATGCGGAGGGCCGCCTCTCGCGCATCACCATCGTCACCTCGGGCACCGAGATGGTGATCGAGCAGATTAAGGCGCAGCTCGACCGGCTGGTGCCGGTGCACAAGGTGGCGGACCTGACACTGGAGGGCCCGCACCTCAACCGCGAGCTGGCGCTGATCAAGGTGGTCGGCACCGGCTCGGCGCGGCAAGAGGCGCTGCGGCTGGCCGATGCCTTCCGCGCGCGGGTCGTCGATGCCACCATCGAGAGCTTCGTCTTCGAGATGACGGGCAGCAGCGAGAAGCTCGATGCCTTCATCAACCTGATGCGGCCGATCGGCCTCGTGGAGGTCTCGCGCACCGGCGCGGTGGCCATCGCGCGCGGCACGGCCAGTCTTTCGGTCTGAACGCGGCCAGGGGGCGCCGCCCCCTGGACCCCCGCCGGGGTGACAGTGTCACCCCGGACCCCGCCATCTAATGGGAGGTCCAGGAACCTCAGGTTCCTGGCGGGAGAGCGCGAGAGGGCGGAGCCCTCTCGCAGAGTTTGGTTCTTCAATCGGGGGAGTGCGCCAGAGATGCGCGTTTACTACGACCGTGATGCTGATGTGGGCCTGATCAAGGGCAAGAAGGTTGCTGTCATCGGCTTCGGCAGCCAGGGCCATGCGCATGCCATGAACATGCGTGATTCCGGCGTCGCCGAGGTGGTGATCGGCCTGCGCCCCGGAGCTTCCGCGAAGAAGGCCGAGGCCGCCGGCTTCAAGGTGATGTCGCCCGCCGAGGCCGCCAAGTGGGCCGATGTGGTGATGGTGCTGACCCCGGACGAAGGCCAGGGCGACCTCTATCGCGAGCAGCTGCACGAGAACATGCGCGAGGGCGCCGCGCTGGCCTTCGCGCACGGGCTGAACGTGCATTTCAACCTGATCGAGCCGCGCGCCGACATCGACGTCTTCATGATCGCACCGAAGGGCCCCGGCCACACCGTGCGCGGCGAGTACCAGAAGGGCGGCGGCGTGCCCTGCCTCGTGGCCGTGCATCAGAACCCCTCCGGCAATGCGCTGGAGATCGCGCTCTCCTATGCCTGCGCCGTCGGCGGCGGCCGCTCGGGCATCATCGAGACCACCTTCAAGGAAGAGTGCGAGACCGACCTGTTCGGCGAGCAGGTGGTGCTCTGCGGCGGCCTCGTCGAGCTGATCAAGGCCGGCTACGAGACGCTGGTCGAGGCCGGCTACGCCCCCGAGATGGCCTATTTCGAGTGCCTGCACGAGGTGAAGCTGATCGTCGACCTGATCTATGAGGGCGGCATCGCCAACATGAACTACTCGATCTCCAACACCGCCGAGTGGGGCGAATACGTGTCCGGCCCGCGCATCATCACCGCCGAGACCAAGGCCGAGATGAAGCGCGTGCTGAAGGACATCCAGACCGGCAGGTTCACTTCCGAATGGATGCAGGAATACCGTTCGGGCGCGGCCCGCTTCAAGGCCACCCGCCGCCTCAACGACGAGCATCCGATCGAGCAGGTCGGCGAGAAGCTGCGCGGCATGATGCCGTGGATTTCCAAGAACAAGCTGGTGGACAAGGCCAAGAACTGACCGCCGTCTGAAATTCGTCGGGGCGGCGTGCGACTGGCGCGACGCGCCCTGACGGGTTTCCAGACCGACCGTGAGGTCTTTCCAGTCATTCAGGCCGGCCGGCGGGTCAATCCGCCGGCCGTCTGCTTTTCTGTGCCGTTGCGGCGCATGCCGGACTGGCACGG
>DATMRU010000008.1:0-11907 GCA_035565935.1 Roseomonas sp. | reverse complement strand
CACGCCGCAGTACAACCAGCGCCTGTCGCAGCGTCGCGCCGACGCGGTTGCGGCCGAGCTGGTCCGTCTGGGCGTCGCCCGCTCGGCGATCACGGTGCAGGCCTTCGGCGAGAGCCGTCCGCTGGTGCCGACCGCCGACGGTGTGCGCGAGCCGCAGAACCGCCGCGTCGAGATCGTGCTGCGCTAAGCCGCACGCCTTCCCGACGGGAAAATGCGAAGGGGCGCCGAAAGGCGCCCCTTTTGCGTTTCGCTGCCGTTCCGCGACGCGCGTGCGGGCAGGCTGGCTCACGTCTTTCTCAGGCGATGATATCAGGCAACAGTCGGCTCTCCAGCCAGGCGATCTCGTCCTTCAGCTTCAGTTTGCGCTTCTTCAGCCGTTGCAGCTGAAGCTGGTCCAGCAGGGAGCCTTCCATGTGCGCGATCACGGTATCCAGATCGCGATGTTCACTGCGAAGCTCGTGCAGGCGGCGGAGCAGGCTGTCTCGGTCGGCCAGGATGGGCCTCATTGGTTGATCGGTTTGAGTCGCATCTGAGGGTGGAAGCGCCATATCATGTCGTGGCGTGGCCGCACAGCATGCTCTGATCTTCCGGCCCGCTCCGGTTGTATCCGGGGAAGGTGCCTGAAGGGCTCGGCATGCCTGGCCCGCCCTGCGGGAGGAGGTTGCCTTAAAAGAGGGCGCTCCATCCCCGCGGGAGTTCAACCTACTGGAGGATAGCGCGTCGATGATGCAACAGACCCGCCTGCGCAGCCTACAGGAACGCCATGCCACGCTGGAGCGGCAGATCGCCGCCGAGGGCACCCGCCCGCAACCAGATCCCGGCGCACTCAGCCGCCTTAAAAGAGCCAAGTTGCGGCTGAAGGATGAAATGCAGAGGCTGCGCCTCGGCCGCTGAACAACGCCGCGCCACTCTTAAGCCCCCACGGCCATGCGCCGTGGGGGCCTTTCCGTCCGGCTTTCAGTCACGCGCGCGTGAAAAGGGTTTGCGTGGCCGCGCCGGAGCGCGCAGAAGGCCAGGGGCGCTCCGCACGGCGGAGCCGGGCCGGGATGGCCCTCCCAGGATCAACAAGGAGCATTGGCGCCGTATGGATGCCTCGGATATCTCGCGCGTGCAGACCTATCTGCGCCGCCTCTTCGGAACCGACCGGATCAGCCTGATCCGTCCCGCGCGGCCCGGCCTCTCGGTCGAGCTGGCGGTAGAGGACGAGGTGATCGGCACGGTGCACCGCGATGCGGAGGAGGGTGAGGTTTCCTACGCCGTGCACCTCACCATTCTCGATGAGGATCTTCCGCCGGCGCCCAAGGCTGGCGCTGCGGCGCCAGGCCGCCGCCGCATGTAGGACGCGGGAGCGGGGAGGGCCGCGGCTCCCCCGCTCCGGCCCGTGTAGGCGGCCGGATGCCTGGCCGCTTCCTGTTTTGGCGGGCGGGCAAGAGGAGCCCGGCCGCCGTGCCGTCAGAGCGCGTCCTGGTCCTCGTCCTCGGTGAGGCCGGCAGGGGCGGCGGGGTTGCCGCCGGCGGCAGTCACCGCCGCATTCAGGTCCGACTGGCTGCAAAGGCCCAGGATGACCGGGTCGCGCGGCTTGATGTTGGCGCTGTTCCAGTGCGTGCGGTCGCGCACCTTGGCGATGGTGTCCTTGGTGGTGCCGAGCAGCTTGCTGATCTGCACCTCCGAGAGCTGCGGGTAGTTGCGCAACAGGAAGGCGATGGCATCGGGCCGGTCGTTGCGCTTCGAGATGGGGGTGTAGCGGGCGCCGCGGCCACGGCTCTTCGGCACCGGGGTGGCGCTTTCCAGCAGCCGCAGGCGGGCATCCGGGCTCGCCTCGCAGCGGGCGATTTCCTCGCGCGTCAGCTGGCCGTTCTGCACGGGGTCGTAGCCGACGATGCCTTGCGCGACCTCGCCATCGGCGATCGCCTGGACCTCGAGCGGGTGCATACCGACGAAATCGGCGATCTGCTCAAAACTCAGGGACGTCTTCTCGATGAGCCACACGGCGGTGGCCTTCGGCATCAGCGGCAGTGGCATGGGAAACCTTACCAGTCGGGTCGGGCGGATCGCTCGAACCGCCCCGGATGCTCTGCATATAGAGAGGGGCAGGGGGAGGGTCAAAGCCCGACCGGCAGGGCCGCGCTGAATGCTTGGCGAGGCCCGGGGCGCCCCATATCGTCGGAAAGGCGATTCAGCAGAGGTTGGAACATGGCCATACGGCGTCTCGCAACGGTTTTCGGCGGCACCGGCTTCGTCGGGCAACACCTGATTCCGCGGCTGGCGCGGCTCGACTATGAGATCCGGGTGGTCACCCGCAATCCGGATGCAGTGCGGCCGCTGGCCATGCAGGGGCGGGTCGGGCAGGTCGAGCCCTGGTCCGCGCGGCTCGGCGTGGATGCCGACGTGGCCGCGGCGGTGGCCGATGCCTGCCTGGTGGTCAACCTGATCGGCATCCTGGCCGAGAAGCGTTCCGGCGATTTCCAGCGGCTGCAGGGCGACTTGCCCGGTCGCATCGGCCGCGCCGCCGCCGCGGGCGGCGTGGAGCGGGTGGTACATATCTCGGCCATCGGCGCGGATCCCTCGAGCCCGAGCGCCTATGCGCGCAGCAAGGCGGCCGGGGAGAAGGCGCTGCGCGAGGCCTTCCCGGCGGCGACCATCCTGCGCCCTTCGATCATCTTCGGGCCGGGTGACCGGTTCTTCAACCGTTTCGCCGCCCTGGCGCAGTGGCTGCCCGTGATGCCGGTGGTCTGCGGCGCCACGCGCTTCCAGCCGGTCTATGTCGGGGATGTGGCGGAGGCGATCGTCGCCGCAGCGCAGCGGAACGATGCTCCTGGCCGCACCTACGAGCTGGGCGGCCCGCGCGTCGCCACCTTCCGAGAGCTGATGGGCTATGTGCTGGAGGTGACCGGACGGCATAAGCGGCTGGTCTCGTTGCCGGACGGCCTTGTGCGCCTGCAGGCTCGCCTGGGTGAGTACCTGCCCAATCCGCCGCTGACCCGTGACCAGCTTGCGCAGCTACGGAAGGACAATGTCGTGGCACCAGAGGCGGAGGGCCTCGCTGCGCTGGGCGTGCAGCCCACTGCCATGGAGCTGGTGGTGCCGGGATACCTGACGCGCTTTCGTAAAGGGGGAGGGCGGCGGCGCCGGGCATTCGCCTAAAGGTCCATATCGGACTATTATTCCGGGGCAGGTTCAGCGATCCTCTGGACGGCTTCGAATTAATCGCCCTAATACGTCAAATATGCTGACATATTAGGGCGATTTGGGCTCGCGTCACTCTCGAAGTTGTGGCAATCCTCCGCGCACCGGGGAGAAAGAGGCCTCCACGCGTGCCGCCCTGTGCGTTTGCCTGGCGTCTCTCGGGCTTCCCGGCCGACCTTCCCTGCCCGAAGGACCTTCGCCTATGGCCGATCGCATGCTGCAGTTCGTGCGCCTGTCGCAACAACAGCCGGACAAACGCGCGGCGGCGACACGCCGAACCGATTTCGGCGAGATCTATCAGCGCTTCAGCGCCGAGCGAGCTTCCGAGCAATCCAGCCGCTGTTCGCAGTGCGGCGTGCCCTTCTGCTCGATCCACTGCCCGCTCAACAACAACATCCCGGACTGGTTGAAGCTCGCGGCGGAGGGGCGGCTGGAGGAAGCCTATGAGATTTCCTCCGCCACCAACACCTTCCCCGAGATCTGCGGCCGCGTCTGCCCGCAGGACCGGCTCTGCGAAGGCAACTGCGTCATCGAGAAGGGCTTCGAGAGCGTCACCATCGGCGCCGTCGAGAAGTACATCACCGACACCGCCTGGGAGAACGGCTGGGTGAAGCCGCCTGCGCCCGTGCGGGAGGTGCCGTATTCGGTCGGCATCATCGGCGCCGGGCCGGCGGGGCTGGCAGCGGCGGAGCGGTTGCGGGGGCGCGGCTGGAAGGTCACGGTCTATGACCGCTACGACCGCGTCGGCGGGCTGATGATCTACGGCATTCCCAACTTCAAGCTGGAGAAGGAGGTGGTGCTCCGCCGCGCCGAGCAGTTCGCCGCCGGCGGCATCGAGTTCGTGCTGAATTGCCAGGTGGGCCGCGACATCTCCCTGGAGGCGCTGCGCGCGAAGCATGACGCCGTGCTAATCGCGACGGGCGTCTACAAGGCGCGCGACATCGGCGGCCCCGGCGCCGATCTCGCCGGCATCGTGCCCGCGCTGGAATACCTGACCGCCTCCAACCGCCAGAACCTCGGCGACGTGGTGCCCACCTTCGAGAGCGGCACGTTGAACGCCGCCGGTAAGACGGTGGTGGTGATCGGCGGCGGCGACACGGCAATGGACTGCGTCCGCACCGCCATCCGCCAGGGCGCGCGGAGCGTCACCTGCCTCTACCGCCGCGACAAGGCGAATATGCCGGGCTCGATGCGCGAGGTCGCCAATGCCGAGGAGGAGGGCGTGCGCTTCGCCTGGCTCTCGGCGCCGGAGGGCTTCGAGGGCGAGGGTGGCAAGGTGACGGCGGTGCGCGCGGTGAAGATGCATCTCGGCCTGCCGGACGCCACCGGGCGGCAACAGGTCGAGCCGATCCCCGGCAGCGCCTTCAGCGAGCCGGCCGATCTCGTGATCAAGGCGCTCGGCTTCGACCCCGAGGACCTGCCGACCATGTTCAGCGAGCCGGGCCTGACGGTGAGCCGCTGGGGTACGCTCAGCATCGACCGCCGCAGCATGATGACCAAGCTGGAGGGTGTCTTCGCCGCTGGCGACATCGTGCGCGGCGCCTCCCTGGTCGTCTGGGGCATCCGCGACGGCCGCGACGTGGCCGACCAGATCGAATCCTACGTGCTGGCGAAGGCTTCCTCGCCGGCCCTCGCCGCGGAGTGAACGCAGTGCGGAAGCTTGCGCTTTGCGGTTTCGGCCTCCTGCTGTTATCCGGCCTTTCCGCGCCGGTTGCGGCACAGTCCCCCGCGCCGGAAAGCCGTCCTGGCATCAGCGCCGAGCAGAGGGCGGCTGCCCGCGAACTGATGGAGGCGGCCGGGATCGCCGGGCAAATCCAGCAGATGGCGACGATCGCGAGCCACAACATGGCCGAAGCCCTCGCCCGCAGCAATGGGCGCGACCTCGCGGCCACGCTGCGTGTCATTGATGAGCTGATCCTTCCGGAAATGGTGACGCGGCTGCCGGAGCTGACCGACACAGTGGCAGACCTCTGGGCAAGCCACTTCTCGGTTGAGGATCTTCGCGCCCTCACCGAGTTCAACCGTTCCCCTCTCGGCCGGCGGGTGCTGGCTCTGCAGCCGGTGATGACGGCGCAGAGCACGACTCTGGGCAAGGTGTGGGGAAAGCGGATCGCTGAGGACGCTCTTGCCAAGCACGGCGCGACCTTGCGTGCCCGTGGATTCAAGCTCTGATCGGTCGGGAGACGATAGGATGAACGATTACGTCGCCCAGCATGAGGCTAACACGTCCCTCCTGCGCGAAGCAGCGCATCTCGACCTGACGGAGCATGATGCCTGCGGTGTCGGCCTCGTCGCCGCGCTGGACGGCAAGCCGCGCCGGGAGGTGGTGCAGGCCGGCATCGACGCGCTTAAGGCGGTCTGGCACCGCGGCGCGGTGGACGCCGATGGCAAGACCGGCGACGGCGCTGGCATCCATATCGAGATCCCGCAGGACTTCTTCGCTGAGGTGCTGGAGCGCGGCGGCGACCGGCTGCGCCCGGGCCGCATCGCGGTCGGGCAGGTCTTCCTGCCGAAGTCCGATCTCTCCGCGCAGGAGCGCTGCCGGCAGATCGTCGAGACCGAGATCCTGAACGCCGGCTACAATATCTATGGCTGGCGGCAGGTGCCGATCGACGTCTCCTGCATCGGCGAGAAGGCGAATGCCACCCGGCCCGAGATCGAGCAGATCCTGATCTGGGACCCGGAGCTGCGCGAGACTGCCATGGTCGAGCGCGACCTCTACGTCATCCGCCGCCGCATCGAGAAGCAGGCCATCGCCGCGCAGGTGCCGGAGCTGTACCTGTGCAGCCTCTCCAGCCGCTCGATCATCTACAAGGGCATGTTCCTGGCGGAGAACCTGACGGATTTCTATCCGGACCTGCTGGACAGCCGCTTCGTCAGCCGCTTCGCCATCTATCACCAGCGCTACTCGACCAACACCTTCCCGACCTGGCGTCTGGCGCAGCCTTTCCGGATGCTCGCCCACAACGGTGAGATCAACACCGTCAACGGCAACATCAACTGGATGAAGAGCCACGAGACGCGGCTCGCCCATGACCTGCTCGACCCGTTTATGGAGGACATCAAGCCCGTCATCCAGGCCGGCGGCTCCGATACCGCGACGCTGGACAATGTCTTCGAGCTGCTGGTGCGCGGCGGGCGCGACGCGCCGATGGCGAAGGCGATGCTGATCCCCGAGAGCATCGGCAGCAACGCCACCATGCCGCAGGCGCACCGTGACCTGTTCATGTACTGCAACGCGGTGATGGAGCCCTGGGACGGCCCGGCCGCCCTCTGCGCCACCGATGGCCGATGGGCGATCGCCGGCCTCGACCGCAACGGCCTGCGCCCGATCCGCTACACCATCACCACCGGCAAGCTGCTGATCGTCGGCTCCGAGACCGGCATGGTGAAGTTGTCGGAGAGCGATATCGTCGCCAAGGGCCGCGTCGGTCCCGGCCAGTGCATCGCCGTGGATCTCGACGCGCAGCGCTTCTACAGTGATGCCGAGCTGAAGGACATGCTGGCCGCGCGCCACCCCTTCGGCGACTGGGTGAACCGTACCACGCGGATCGACGGCATCCTGCGCCAGGAGGTGGATGAGACGCCGACCCTGGCGGGTGACGCGCTGCGCCGCCGCCAGCTCGCCATGGGCTTCACCATGGAGGATCTGGAGACCATCCTGCACCCGATGGCCGAGGAGGCCGCCGAAGCCATCGGCAGCATGGGTGACGACACGCCGCTCGCCGTGCTGTCGAACGGGTATCGCGGGCTGCACCACTATTTCCGGCAGACCTTCAGCCAGGTCACCAATCCGCCGATCGACAGCCTGCGCGAGACGCGGGTGATGACGATCAAGACGCGTCTGGGCAATCTCGGGAACATCCTCGACGAGGACCCGACCCAGTGTGACATGTTGATGCTGGACAGCCCCGTGCTCTCCAACGCCGAGTTCACGGCGATGCGGGAGTATATGGGCGACACCGTCGCCGTGGTGGACTGCACCTTCCCCGTGGCCGAAGGCGAGGCCGGGCTGCGTCGCGCGCTGGAGCGCATCCGGCGCGAGGCGGAGGAGGGCGTCCGCTCCGGCTGCGCCCATGTCATTCTCACCGACGAGGACCAGGGGCCCGAGCGCGCCGCCATTCCGATGATCCTGGCGGTGGGCGCGGTGCATACGCATCTCGTCCGCCACAGCTTGCGCACCTTTACCAGCCTGAACGTGCGGGCGGCGGAATGCGTGGATGTGCATTACTTCGCCGTGCTGATCGGCGCCGGCGCCACCACGGTGAACGCCTATCTGGCGCAGGACAGCATCGCCGATCGCCATCGGCGCGGGCTGTTCGGCAACCTGACGCTGCGCGAATGCGTGGCGCGCTACCGCAAGGCGGTGGACAAGGGCCTGCTGAAGATCATGTCCAAGATGGGCATCTCGGTGCTCTCCTCCTATCGCGGCGGCATGAACTTCGAGGCCATTGGTCTCTCGCGCGCGCTGGTGGCGGAGTTCTTCCCCGGTACGCCTTCGCGCATCTCAGGCATCGGCCTTTCCGGCATCGCGCGCCGGGTGCTGGCGTTGCATCGCAAGGCCTGGACGGCGGCGGGGCAGGCGGCAGTGCTGCCAGTGGGCGGCCTCTACAAGCTGCGCCGCCGTGGCGAGGCGCATGCCTTCGACGGTAGCTTGATCCACCTGCTGCAGAATGCAGTGGAGAGCGACAGCTACCAGACCTTCAAGCGCTATTCGGACGCGGTGCGCAAGCTGCCGCCGGTGGCGCTACGCGACCTGCTGGATTTCCGCCTCGAAGGCCGCACCTCGGTCCCCATCGAGGAGGTCGAGAGCATCACCGAGATCCGCAAGCGCCTCGTGGCGCCCGGTATCTCGCTCGGCGCGCTCTCGCCCGAGGCGCATGAGACGCTCTCCATCGCCATGAACCGCATCGGCGCCCGTTCCGACAGCGGCGAGGGGGGCGAGGACCCGGAGCGCGCCAAGCCGCGCGCCAATGGCGACAACCCGAACTCGGCCATCAAGCAGATCGCCTCGGGCCGCTTCGGTGTCACCGCCGAGTACCTGAACAACTGCAAGGAGATCGAGATCAAGGTGGCGCAGGGCGCGAAGCCCGGCGAGGGCGGCCAGCTTCCGGGCTTCAAGGTCAGCGGCATCATCGCCAAGCTGCGCCATGCCACGCCGGGCGTGACGCTGATCTCGCCGCCGCCGCACCACGACATCTACTCGATCGAGGATCTGGCGCAGCTCATCTACGACCTGAAGCAGATCAACCCAGATGCCACGGTCTGCGTGAAGCTGGTCTCGCGCTCGGGCATCGGCACCATCGCCGCCGGCGTGGCCAAGGCGAAGGCGGATGCCATCCTGGTCTCCGGCCACTCGGGCGGCACTGGCGCCTCGCCGGTCTCCTCGATCAAGTATGCCGGCCTGCCCTGGGAGATGGGCCTCTCCGAGACGCATCAGGTGCTGATGCTCAATCGGTTGCGCCACCGCATCAAGCTGCGCACCGATGGCGGCCTCAAGACCGGACGCGACGTGGTGATCGCCGCCATGCTCGGCGCCGAGGAATTCGGCATCGGCACGGCCTCGCTGGTGGCGATGGGCTGCATCATGGTGCGGCAGTGCCACAGCAACACCTGCCCGGTCGGCGTCTGCACGCAGGACGAGGAACTTCGCAAGAAGTTCGAAGGCACGCCGGAGAAGGTGATCAACCTCTTCTCCTTCGTGGCGGAGGAGGTGCGCGAGATCCTCGCCAGCCTCGGCTTCCGCCGCATCGAGGAGGTGATCGGCCGCACCGACCTTCTGAAGCAGGTCAGCCGCGGCGCGGAGGACCTCGACGACCTCGACCTCAACCCGCTGCTGGTGCAGGCCGATGCCGGGCCCTATCCGCGCTTCTCGACGCTCGAAGGGCGGAACGAGGTGCCGGAGACGCTGGACGCCGACATGATCCGCGATGCTAGCGCGCTGTTCGAGCGGGGCGAGAAGATGCAGCTCGCCTACAACATCCGCAACACGCACCGCGCCATCGGCACCAAGATCAGCAGCAAGATCACCCGCAAGTTCGGCATGAGCGGGCTGCAGCCCGGCCATCTGACGGTGCGGCTGCGCGGCTCGGCCGGGCAGTCGCTCGGCGCCTTCGCGGTGCGCGGGCTGAAGCTGGAGGTGCTGGGCGACGCTAACGACTATGTCGGCAAGGGCCTCTCCGGCGGCACCATCGTGCTGCGCCCGGCGCCGTCCTCCGCGCTGGTGTGGAACGAGAATGCCATCATCGGCAACACCGTGCTCTACGGTGCGACGGCGGGCGAGCTCTTCGCCGCCGGCCAGGCCGGCGAGCGCTTCGCGGTGCGTAATTCCGGCGCTACCGCGGTGGTCGAGGGCTGCGGCGCCAATGGCTGCGAGTACATGACCGGCGGCGCGGTGGCGATCCTCGGCCCCGTCGGCGACAATTTCGGCGCCGGCTTCACCGGCGGCCAGGCTTTCGTCTACGACGCGGACGGCACCTTCGAGCAGCGGATCAACCCGGACACGCTGCTCTGGCGCCGCCTCGGCTCGGCGCATTGGGAAGACTTCCTGCAGAAGCTGATCGCCCGCCATGTCGCGGAGACCGGCTCGCGGCTTGCCGCCCGCCTGCTGAACGACTGGGCCTCGGAACGGGAGCACTTCTGGCACGTGGTGCCGAAGGAGTTCGCGAAATACCTGCCGCAGCCGATGGAGGCGATGGCCGTGGCGGCGGAGTGATCTTGCTAGCTGGTTGCGGCCCGTCCATGATGGGTGGGCCGCAGCTCTCATGAATCTGTGAGTTCCTGATGCGGTCGCCTTTCCCGGCCTATGGCCCCCGTGCCATAAGCGCCGCCTTTATCACGGCCTGGCTCCTTGCGCATGCGAATCCTCTACCATCTGCCGCTGTCCCCCTACGCCCGTAAGGTGCGCCTGGTGCTGGGCGAGAAGCGCATCCCCTTCGAACTGCGGATCGAGCGCGTGTGGGAGCGGCGGGACGAGTTCCTGGAACTGAACGCGGCATGCACGGTGCCGGTGCTGGTCGAGGAGAACGGGCTGGTCCTCGCCGACAGCTACGCCATCTGCGAGTATCTCGATGAAGCCTATCCGGATGTGCCGCTGCTCGGCCGCACCCTGGGTGAGCGGGCCGAGGTACGCCGTCTCGTCGCCTGGTTCGACGGCAAGTTCGCCCGCGAGGTGACGGACAACCTGCTCTACGAGAAGCAGATGAAGCGGCTGATGGGGCGCGGCAATCCGGATGCCGGGGCGCTGCGCGCCGGCTATGCCAATCTCAAGCCGCATCTCGACTATCTCGGCTGGCTGGCCGAGACGCGCATCTGGCTCGCGGGCAATTCGCTCTCCCTGGCCGACCTCGCGGCAGCAGCGCATCTTTCGGCGCTGGATTACATCGGTGACATCGACTGGGCTCTGAACGACGCCGCCAAGGACTGGTATGCCCGCGTGAAATCTCGCCCGGCCTTCCGGCCCTTGCTGGCCGACCGGGTCAGCGGCGTGAACCCGCCGCCGCACTATCCCGACCTCGACTTCTGATCTTCGGCCCCGTGGGCCTCAGCAGACCATCCCGTCCGGCATGTTCGCCACATGCGCGGCGATCTGCCCGGCGGTGGTGAACCAGACCAGATCCTGCCGCGCGACGATGTGTTCCAGCGCGCCGCGCAGCGCCCGCAGCCGGTAGGGCTGGCCCACCAGATAGGGGTGCAGGGCGATGCCCATCACCTGCGGCGTGCCGTCCTGGATCTGCCGCAGGCGCTCCTCGAAATCCGCGACGATCATCGCGGCGAATTGCTCAGCCCCGTCCCGGCGGATGGCGATGGCGGGGACATCGTTCACCTCCTGCGGATAAGGCACGGCCAGCAGCCGCCCGGTGCGGGTTCGCAGCCAGATCGGCTGGTCGTCGGCGCACCAGTTCAGGGTGTAGCTGTAGCCCGCCTCGGCCAGCAGGTCCGGCGTGTTGGGGCTTTCGGCGGCCCAGGGCGAAAGCCAGCCGGCCGGCCGCACCCCCTCGGCATTGGTGATGGCGGCGGTCACCTCGGCGATCATCGCCCGCTCGGTGGCCTCATCCATGCCGCTCTGCCGCTCGCTGTTGGTGCGGCCGTGCGCGGCGATCTCGTCGCCACGCGCCCGGTGCGCGGCCACCAGGCTGGGAGCATGGTCGTAGAGGGCGCTGTTCAGCAGCACCGTGGCAGGCAGGCGCAGCGGCTCCAGCAGCTCGATCAGCCGCCAGGCCCCCACCCGGTTGCCATAGTCGCGCCAGGCATGGTTCAGCATCTCGGGCTGCGGCCCGCCCGGCCCCGGTTCGGTGCCCAGGCCACTGCCCGGGGTGAAATGCTCCAGATTGATGGCCAGATAGACCGCCAGCTTGGCGCCGCCGGGCCAAGCATAGCAGGGGCGCTCGGGCCAGGGATGATAGTCGTAGCGGCCGTGGCTGGGCAGCATGGCGGAACCCTCTCCCTCGTTTCGTCCTCACGCAAGCGAGCCATATGCCAGAACTGCTCTGTGGTTTTCGTGCGGCGGCAAACCGGCTAGAAGGTGCCCATGTCCAAGCCCCCGCCGGCCGAGGCGGCCCGGGCGCGTGCCTTGCTGTCCGCCACGGCCCGAGAAGGTCGTGCGCGGCTGCTGCGCCCCATCCTGCTCGGCCTTGCCTCCATTGCCTGTGGCCTCGCTCAGGCCTGGTTCATGGCCCATCTGCTCGCGACGCTGCTCGGCTACGGGCAATCGGGCTGGCC
>DATMRU010000007.1:0-65683 GCA_035565935.1 Roseomonas sp. | reverse complement strand
GAATCCGCAAGCCTGAACCCGCTTTCGACAGGACAAGACCGCAATGACGGAATCGAGGCCCAAGCCGGCCGCGTGCGCCATGCGCCCTTCCTCCGGGGCGGCCGGCATGGCGTGCCCCGTGCCGGGCGCGCGGCCATGAGCGGCGCGCTTTCCCCCGATCCGGCCCCCATCGACCCTGCCCTGGCGGCGGCGCTGGCGCCGCTCGCCGCGCTCTCGGCGCGGCTGGGCGCGGACCGCAACCTGATCCAGGGCGCCGGCGGCAATACCTCGCTCAAGCGCGGCGAGAGGGAGCTGTGGGTGAAGGCCTCCGGCACCTGGCTGGCGGCGGCGGAGCGGCAGCCGATCTTTGTCGGGTTGGATCTCGCCGAGGTGCGGCGGCGTCTGGCGGCCGATGAGGCGGAGCCGGCCCTGCCCGCGCGGCTGGACCCGGCCGGAGCGCTGCGCCCCTCCATCGAGACGACGCTGCACGCGCTGCTGCCGCATGCGGTGGTGGTGCATGTGCATTCGGTGAACACCATCGCCTATGCCGTGCGGGCCGACGGGCCGGCGCGGGTGGCCGAGCGGCTCGACGGGTTGCGCTGGGCCTGGATTCCCTATGCCAAGCCGGGCCTGCCGCTCACCCGCGCGGTGCAGGCCGAGATGCACCGCGCGCCCGACGTGCTGGTGCTGGGCAATCATGGCCTGGTGATCGGCGCACCGGACACCGAGGCCGCCGCGGCGCTGCTGGCCGAGGTGGAGAGCCGCCTGGCGGTGCCCGCCCGCTCCGTGCCGGCGCCCGACCTGCCCGCGCTCGATCGGCTGGCGGCGCTCTCGGCCGGCCGCTACCGCCCCGCCCGCCTGGGCGAGGCGCATGCCGCCGCCACCGATCCCGCCCACGCGACCATCGCGGGGCGGGGCGCCCTCTATCCCGATCATGTGGTCTTTCTCGGCCCTTCGCCGGTGCCGGTGCTGGCGGTGCAGCAGGCGGAGCCCTGGCTCAAGGCCGCGCATGCCGGCGGCGACATGCCGGCACTCCTCCTGGTTGAAGGCGTGGGGGCCCTATTGCGCGCCGATCTGGGTGCTGGCGCGGAAGAGATGGCCGCCTGCCTCGGACTGGTTCTGCCACGCCTTGACCCGGACGCTCCGTTGGTCTTCCTGGGGCCCGACCAGGAGGCCGAGCTGCTGGACTGGGATGCCGAGAAGTACCGGCAGTCCCTCAACACGGCCGAACAGTGACGGAACTTCCCCCATGCAGATCGTCATCCCCATGTCCGGCTTCGGCGAGCGCTTCCGGCGCGCCGGCTATGCCGTGCCGAAGCCGCTGATCGAGGTGGATGGCAAGCCGATCATCGCTCATGTGCTGGATCTCTTCCCCGGCGAGACGGACGTCACCTTCGTCTGCAACGCCGATCATCTGGCCGAGCCCTCCTACCGGATGGAAGCCATCCTGCGGGAACTCTGCCCGACCGGGCGCATCCTCGGCATCGCGCCGCACAAGCTCGGCCCGGTGCATGCGGTGCTGCAGGCGGTGGATGGGCTCGATCCCGCGCGGCCGGTGGTGGTGAACTATTGCGACTTCACCTGCTTCTGGGACTGGCAGGACTTCAAGTCCTTCGTGCAGGAGACGAATTGCGCCGGCGCCATCCCCGCCTATCGCGGCTTCCACCCGCATTCGCTGGGCTCCACCTTCTACGCCTATCTGCGCGAGGAGAACGGCTGGGCGAAGGATATCCAGGAGAAGCAGCCCTTCACCGACCGGCCGATGGACGAATATGCCTCCAGCGGCACCTACTACTTCGCCTCCGCCGCGCTGATGCGGGCATATTGCGAGGAGACGCTGCGGCAGCAGATCCAGGTGAATGGCGAATATTACGCCAGCCTCGTCTACAAGCCGATCTTCGCCGACGGGCTGCCAGTCGCGGTCTATCCGTTGCAGCACTTCATGCAGTGGGGCACGCCAGCCGATCTGGAGGAGTACCAGCGCTGGTCGCGCGCCTTCGCCGATCTCGTGGAGGCGCCGATGCCGCCCGCGCAGGAAGGCGCCGTGCTGGTGCCGATGGCCGGCGCCGGGCAGCGTTTCCGTGACGCCGGCTATGCCGAGCCGAAGCCGCTGATCGCCGTCTCCGGGCGGCCGATGGCGGTGCAGGCCGCTGCCGACCTGCCCTTCGCGCCGCGCACGCGCTTCATCCTACGGCGCGACCTGCCTTTCCTCGACGCCATCACCGCCGCCCTGGCGGCCGGCGTGCCGGGCTGCGAGACGGTGCTGCTCGACCGGCTGACCGATGGCCAGGCGCGCACCTGCCTGGAGGGGATGGAGGGACTGGATCTCGATCAGCCACTGACCATCGGGGCCTGCGACAACGGCGTGCTGTTCGACGCCGACGGCTTCGCCGGGCTAATGGTCGAGGGCGGGCCGGACGTGCTGGTCTGGGGCGTGCGTGGCCATCCCGCCGCCAAGCGACGCCCGACCGCCTATGGCTGGATCGACGCCGACGAGACGGGGCGCATCCGCCGCGTCGCGGTGAAGGAGCCGCTCGCCGATCCCGCCACCGACCCGATCGTGATCGGCGCCTTCACCTTCCGCCGCGCGCGCGACTTCGTGGCGGCTGCGGAGCGGATGATCGGGCGCGCGGCGCGGGTGAACGGCGAGTTCTACATCGACACCTGCATCAATGACGCGGTGGCGCTCGGCCTGGATTGCCGCCTTTTCGAGGTGGCGCATTATCTCGGCTGGGGCACGCCGGATGAACTGCGCACCTTCGAGTATTGGCAGTCCTGCTTCCACAAATGGCCGCAGCACCCCTACCGGCTGGAACACGACCGCCGCGTGCCGGCGCCGGCCGTCGCGGCGCTGGAGGCGCGCTATGCCGCGCCCGTCCCGCCGCGCCCGCCCCGTGCGCCGGCCTGGCGATCCCCCTGACGACCATGCCGCAGCCGGAGCACGACTGATGATCCTGATCGCGCATCGCCGCAACACGCTGGAGCAGCTCGCCGAAACCCCGACCGAATACGGCGTCGAGGTGGATATCCGCAGCCAGGGGCCGAGGCTGATCATCCACCACGACCCCTTCGTGGCGGATGCGCTCGACTTCGAGGAATGGCTGGCCGCCTACCGGCACGGCACACTGATCCTGAACGTCAAGGAGGAGGGGCTGGAGGACCGGCTGCTGGCGCTGATGGCCGAGCGCGGCATCGAGGACTTCTTCTTCCTCGACCAGTCCTTTCCCTTCCTGGTCCGCACCGCCCGGCGCGGCGAGCGACGCTGCGCCGTGCGCGTCTCCGAGTTCGAGTCGATCGACACGGCGCTCAGCCTCGCCGGCAAGATCGACTGGGTCTGGGTGGATTGCTTCACCCGCTTCCCGCTCGACCGCCGCGACGCGGAACGGCTGCGCGAGGCCGGGCTGAAGCTCTGCCTCGTCTCGCCCGAGTTGCAGGGCCGCACCGACGAGTCCGAAATCCCGGCCCTGCGCGCCCTGCTGGCCCGCGAGGGCATCACGGCGGAGGCCGTCTGCACCAAGCGTCCCGAGCAGTGGCGTTGATCCCAGCCGACCTTCGCGGAAATCCCTGGTTCCATCTCGGCCTGGCGCTGCGCGTCGCGGCCGTGCTGCTGCTCGTTCCCGAGCTGCAGGCGGACTGGTACACGCCGTTCATGGCGCGCAGCCTCTCCGCGCCGACCCTGGATCCCTGGACCTGCTATCTCGAGCGGACGGGGGAGCTTCCCTCCTTCTTCGCCGGGCCGGTGATGTACGTGTTCCATGCCCCCTTCGTGGGGCTGGGCATGCTGGTCGACTGGCTGGCCGGCAGCGGCACAGCGGTGGCGCAGATCGGCCTCGCCGGCAGTCTGCTGCTGGCCGATTACGGCCTGCTGCTCGCCCTGCGCCGGATGCAGGCGGGCGCGGAGGACCGGCTCCTCCTGGCCTACTGGCTGTCGCCGCTGGTGCTGTTCATCACCTATTGGCACGGCGACACCGATGTGGTGCCGACCGTGCTGATGGTCCTCTCGCTGGTCCTGCTGCGCGAGAACCGGCCCGGCTGGGCGGGCCTGATGCTGGGGCTGGGCATCGGCGCGAAGGTCAGCATCCTGGCCATCCTGCCCTTCCTGGTGGTGTTCCTCTGGAGCCATCGGCGGCACCGCGACGCCCTGCCGCGTTTCCTGCTGGCCTGCGGCGGCACCTCGCTGGCGCTGGTGGGGCTGCCGCTGCTGCTCTCGCCCGCCGTCCAGCAGATGCTGCTGGTGAACCCGCGGCTGCTGGTCGCCAATCCCGGCATGGTCTCCATCCTCGACGTGGATGTCATGGTGGGCGCCGGGCACAAGCTCTACATCATGCCCATCTTCTATCTGCTCGGCCTCTACGGCGCCTGGCAGGTCGGGCGGATGAACTTCAACCTGCTCTACACCGTCCTCGGCGTCGTCTATCTCGTCGTCCTGCTGCTCACGCCCGCGGCGGTCGGCTGGTACATGTGGCTGATCCCCTTCCTGGTCGCCTACCGGATGCGCGCCGGGCGGCGCGGCGCGCTGCTGGTCATGGCCTTCGCCGCCGCCTTCATCCTGCACAAGCTGATCGTCACCTCGCTGCCGGGCATCCCGCTGCTGGGGCTGGCACCGGGGCTGCTGCCCTTCATCCCGGCCGACCACACCTCGGCGCTGCGCCTCGCCTCCTTCGCCTTCTCGGTGCTCACCGGGCTCGGCATCGTGCTGGCGCTGAACATGCTGCGGCGCGGGCTGGAGGAGAACGACTTCTTCGGCCTGTCGCAGCGCCCGCTCGCCATCGGCATCGCCGGCGACAGCGGCACCGGCAAGGACACGCTGGCCCTGTCGCTCGCCGGCCTCTTCGGCGAGGGAGCGGTCACCGGCATCTCCGGCGACGACTATCATCTGTTCGAGCGGCGCGGGAAGCTGTGGCAGGCCTTCACCCATCTCGATCCACGCGCGAATGACCTTGAGGGATTTACGCGCGACGCGCTGTCGCTGATCGCCTGGCGGCCGATCCTCTGCCGCCACTACGACCACGCCACCGGCCTGTTCACGCCGCCACGGCGCATCCAGGCGAGCGATCTGGTGATGGTGACGGGGCTGCACGCGCTCTACCCGCCGGCGCTGCGCGAACGGCTGGACGTCGCCATCTATCTCGACATGGACGAATCGCTGCGCCGCTTCTTCAAGCTGCGGCGGGATGTGCTGCAGCGCGGCCACAGCCTGGAGAAGGTGATGGCCTCGATCGAGCGGCGCATTCCCGACTTCCGGGCCTTCGTGCAGCCGCAGCAGGAGCATGCGGATGTCGTCTTCTCGCTGCTGCCGGCCAATCCCGAGGCGATCCAGGACCCGGGCTATCTCGGGCCGGTGCCGCTGCGGCTGCGGGTGCGGCTGCGCAGCGCCATCAATCTCGACCGGCTGGCGCGCTACCTGATCGCGCTTTGCGGCGCCCAGGTGGACGTGACGCAGGCCGGCCATCGGGGTATGGCCGAGCTGGTCATCGACGGCAGCGACGTGCAGCCGGAGGATATCGACCTGACCGCCCGCCAGCTTGTGCCGGAGCTGGAGGAACTGCTGGCGCGCAACCCCGCCTGGCAGGCGGGGATGACCGGCATCATGCAGCTCATTGTCTTGCTTCAGCTGGCCGAGCTGACGCCGAAACGCCGCTGAGGAGCGAGGATGCGGATCCTGAACGCCAATGCCGTCCAAGAAAGGCCCCGGGCCATTCTGTTCGACCTGGACGACACGCTCTACGACTACCGCCAGCCCCATGCCCGCGCCATGGCAGCGGTGCGCGGCAAGGTGGAGCGCTCGCTCAGGGTCACGGCGGCGCAGTTCGAGGAGGCTTTCGCCCAGGCGCGCCGGGCGGTGAAGGCGATGCTCGGCGAGACCGCCAGCGCGCACAGCCGTCTGCTCTATTTCCAGCGGATGATCGAGCTGCTCGGCCTGAGCAGTCAGCCGGCCATGGCGCTCGACCTGGAGCAGACCTACTGGCGCACGCTGCTGACCAGCGCGCGGCTCAACCCCGGCGCCGAGGACACGCTGATCGAGCTGCGCGCCGCGGGCCTGCCCCTGGCGCTGGTCACCGACCTCACCGCGCAGATCCAGTTCCGCAAGCTGATCTATTTCGGCATCGACCGCTATTTCGACGTGGTGGTCACCTCCGAGGAGGCGGGCGTGGACAAGGTGGGGTTGCGGCCCTTCGAGATCGCGGCCAGCAAGCTCGGCATCGAGAAGACGGATCGCGTCTGGTTCATTGGCGACGCGGAATGCGACGTCGTAGCGAGCAAGCAGGTGCTCAACGCCGCCACTTTCCAGAAGGTGCACGACGGCAGCGGCAGCCATCGCCTGCATGAAGGCATCGACGGCACTTTTCACGCCTTCACCGACTTCCGGGACTGGGCCCGCGACGTTATCGGGCAGGCATGAACGCCATGCCGGCGATTGCCCCTTCCAGCGCGGAGCAGAAACCCATGAGGGAGTTCGTCGTCACCGGGCGTGATGACCTGTACCGGCTGAAGGCGATGCGCAACCTGACGCGCGTGGTCATCCACACGCGGCGCCTGACCTATCGCAACCTGCTGCCGCATGCGCTGAAATATGCTGCCTGGGCGCTCGCCCCAGGCGGCACGCTGCTGATCTGCGACGGCTCGCCCAATGTCTTCGACCTCTGGCCGCGCTTCGTCTCCTTCAAGATGGTCCGGCAATGGATCTTCAAGCTGCTGGCGGGCGAGGCCGAGCTGGTGCGGCTTGACATCCCCGCCGGCGAGATCGAGCTGCGCCGCACCCGCCTGCCGACGCCGCCGGGCTGGGGGGCGGGCGTGGTCTTCTCCGGGCAGGACTCCGAGCTGCCGCGGCTGCGGCAATGCCTCGACGCCCTGCGCCAGCAGCCGGAACTGGCCGCGGAGCGCGGGGGCGAGATCCTGGTCTGCGGCCCGGCCGAGGCGAGCGACTGCCTCGCCGGCTATCCGCAGGCCCGCTACCTGCCCTACGAGATGCCGCCGGGGCCGCGGGTGATGATCTGCGGCAAGAAGAACGCGCTGATCCGCGCCCTCAAGGGGCCGCGTATCCTGGTGCTGCACACGCGGGTCCTGCTCGCCCCCGACACGCTGCGCCATGTGCCGGAGGAGTTCGAGATCATCACCCCGCGCGTCTTCGCCGAGGGGCCGACGGGGCCGGAGGATTATCTCTCCCTCGGCGTGCACGATCCGAGCATCCCGGGCCAGGTGCCGCGGCTCACCCCTTCCAGCCTGCGCCGGGTCCCGGCGGAGCACTATCTCGACCTCTATGCCCAGGGCGCGCCCTATGTGGATGGCGGCGTGTTCATGGTGCGCAAGGACGTGCACGAGCGCTGTCCGCTCAACGAGGACGTGGCCTGGGACGAGGTGGAGGACCTTGAGTGGTGCACCCGCGCCCTGACCGCGGGCTTCCTGATCGATCTTGCGCCCGAGGCGACCGCCACCTCGGTGGTGGCCAAGCTGCGCTCGCCGCGGCTGCCGGCGCAGGTGGTCCAATGGCTGCGGGACGGCAAGTTCGCGGTCCAGGCAGGCCGCCACCGGCTGCGGGACCGGGCCGAGCGCTGGCTGGAGCGCCGCTGATGCTGGGCAACAAGGCGGCGCGGAAGTCGCTCACCTTCTTCATGCTGAAGGCCGCCAATACCGGGCTCGCCACGCTCTGGAGCTTCCTGCTGGCCTATAGCCTGGTGCGCATCGTGGGGCTGGAGAGCTATGCCTTCTTCGCCACCGTCATCGCCTTTGCCTCGCTGATCCTGCAGGCCGATCTCGGCATCTCCATCCGCCTCTTCGGCCAGCTGCGGGAGAACTACCTGCATCCCGAGAACGGCTCGCGCGCCGATCTCGGCAGCGCGGTGGCGGCGGCGCTCTGGTCCTATGGCGCGGTGGCGGTGCTGGCCACCGTCGTCTTCGGCGCGCTGCTCTGGGTGGCCGAGCTGGGCGTCCCCGCCTACCGGCCGATCTATCTGCTGCTCTTCGCCGGCTCGGTGCTGCCGCTGCCCTGGATGGTGCTGCGCCTCGCCGCCAATGCCTTCGACGCCTATGTGCTGACCGAGGCGATCGACTGCGTGCGTCGCACCCTGCTGCTGGCGCTGACCGGCGCCCTGGTGCTCGGCCTGCCGCTGATGCTCTATGCCTCCAGCTTCGTGGTGCTCTGGCTGGCGGGGCTGGTGGCGCTCTTCGTGGTGGCGCGGCGGCGGCTCGGCTTCCTCTCCGGCGCCCGGATCGGGCGGGGCTTCCGGGCGCTGCGCGCCGACCTGCACGGCATCGCCGCCTCGGCCGCGCTGTCCTTCTCGGAATTCCTGATCCTGATTTTCCCCTACTACGCCATTCCGCTGATGCACGGGGAGGCGCTCGCGCTGGTCGCCTTCGACATGTTCTACAAGGTGACCCGCTTCGCCACGACGGCCTATTTCACCGTGACGGAGACCATGCTGCCGCACCAGACCCGCGCCTGGCATGCCGGGGACGCGGCGGCGCTGCGGCGCTGGACGCGGCTGGCCTTCGCCATCGGCGCGGTGCCGGCGCTGGCGGGCGGCCTGGTGGTCGGCCTGTTCGGCGACCGCTTCTTCGGCATCCTGCTCGGCCATCCCGGGGTCGTCTCGCCGGGCATGCGGGCGGCCATCTGCGTCATGCTGGCGCTGATGCTGGTGCAGGTGGCGAGCGGCATGGTGCTGGCCGGCATCGGCTGGCTGGCGGCCCTGGCGCGCCGCGCCGCGCTCACCCTGGCGGCCATGCTGGTCTTCTCCGTCATCACGGCGCTGCAGGGCTGGTCGATCGAGCGCTTCATCGCCGGCTATGTCTTCCTCTATGGCTGCGAGGCCTTCTCCTACCTCCTGCTGCTGCGCCGACTGTTCCGGGAAGCGGAGGAGAAAGTGCCGGACGGGGTGCCGGAGGGCGCCTGAAGGTCGGGGGAATGAATTCCCCCGAACCCCCTTCTTTTCTCTTCGAGTTTCCCGCACTGGCGGCCCGCGCAGCGCCAAGCTGACAGAAAGAAGATGGGGGGTTCGGGGGGAATTCCTTCCCCCCGACCTTTTTCCACCGGCTGGTGAAAAAATCCGGTTGCCCGCGCGTGGGTTTCGGCGTTCATCGCCGTATCAGGGGCAGAAGCGAGCCCCATGCTGAACGCCCTGACCCTTTCCACCCGCCCCCTTTCCGCCTGGGAGGCCCCCATCGCCGAACGGTCCACGCCTGCCCCGGGCACGGAAGCCCCGCTGGCGCGCGACCTGGCGGGGGCGGAGGATGCGACGCTGCTCGGCTGGGCCGCGGCGGGCGACCGCCGAGCTTTCGACCAGCTCGCCGTGCGGCACCTGCCGCTGCTTTACCGCGTGGCGCTGCGCATCACCGGCCGACCGGCGGAGGCGGAGGAGGTGGCGCAGGAGGCCATGCTGCGGCTGTGGCAGAATGCCGCGAAATTCGACCCCACGCGGGCACAGCTCGGCAGCTGGCTCTACCGGATCACCGCCAACCTGGCGATCGACCGCACCCGCCGGACCCGCTTCCAGCCGCTGGCCGAGGCCGAGGCGGCGCCCGATCCGGCGCCCGGCCCGGAGGCGGTACTCGATGCCCGGCAGCGCCGCGCCCTGCTGGCGGCGGCGCTGCAGGAACTGCCGCCACGCCAGCGGGCCGCCCTCGCCCTCTCCTATGACCAGGGGCTGAGCGGCGCCGAGGCGGCGGCGGCGCTCTCCATTTCTACCCGCGCCCTGGAGGGGCTGCTGCGCCGCGCGCGGCACTTCCTCTCCGCTCGGCTGCGCGGGGAGGAGGAATGATGCCGATGCGGATGGATGACTTCGCCCGGCTGCTGGACACCCACGGCGCCGACCCGGCCCGCTGGCCGCCCGAGACGGTGCCGGCGGCGCGGGCGCTGCTGGAGGCTTCGGCCCCGGCGCGGGCGCTGCTGGAGCGGGCGCGCATCCTGGACGAGGCCCTGCGCGACAGCCTGCCGGGGCCGAGCCCGGAGGCGCTGGCGCGGATGCGGGCGGGGGTGGCGCAGGCGGTTGCCCGCGCGCCGCTTCCCGCGGCCACGGCGGGGGGCGGAGTGCTGCACTGGCTGCGGCCCTGGCTGCCGGCCGGCTGCGGCGCGCTGATCACGCTCGCGGCCTGCGGGTTCTGGCTCAGCAGTGCGCCCCAGCCCGCGCCGGACGACACGCTCGGCGCGCCGCGCGTGCTGGCCATGATGGATACCCACGAATGATTCGAAGTGCTGGCCTGCCCGTACTGCTGAAGGGACTTCTGGGCGCCTCCCTGGCGCTGAACTTGGTGCTGGGCGGTGTGCTCTGGTGGCGCTCCACGCCCGACCTGCCGCCGGTCAGCCGGATGCAGGCGCATATCGAGCGGATCCTGCCCGAGCCGGACCGCAGTGCCTTCCAGCGCGCCATGGAGGCCGGGCGGCCGCGCTACGAGCCGGCCCAGGCCGCGCTGCGCGAGAGCCATGCGGCGGTGCGCGCCGCCCTGACGCGCCAACCCTTCGACCCCGCCGCGCTGCGCGCCGCCATGGCGGCCTCCCGCGAGCGCTGGCAGGAGTTCGGGCGGCTGTTCGAGGACAGCCTGTCGGCGGGGCTTTCGGCCATCTCGCCGGAGGGGCGGCGGCTGATCGCCGAGGACATGACACGGGCGGAGCAGCGCCATCGGGGCAGGCAGGACTAGCATGATGGCTTCCTTGATGAAGGATGCGGCGCCGCGCGCGTGGGCCGGATGGGCGCTGCTGCTGCTCGGCGCGCTGGCGGCATGCGGGCCACGGCCCGAGCCGGTGCTCTCCGGGCTCGACACGCCGGCCGGCTTCCGCAACGCCGACTCCGCCGCCCCCGTGCGATGGCCGGACCCGGACTGGTGGACCGGCTTCAACGCGCCGGAGCTGAACCGGCTGATGGCCGCCGCCATGGCCGGCAATTTCGACCTCGCCGCCGCCGAGGCACGGGTGCGGCAGGCGGATGCGCAATTGCGGATCGCCGGCGCCTCGCTCTTTCCCACGGTGGGGCTCGATGCCGGCGTCACCCAGGCGCGCTCGGTGGCCAGCAGCAGCGGCTTCGTCGGGCGCAAGCGCAACTCCACCGCCTATGACGCCACCCTCTCCGCCAGCTACGAGGTGGATTTCTGGGGCCGCATCCGCTCGCTGACCGAGGCGGCGGAGCAGAATGCGCGGGCCAGCCGCTTCGATGTCGGCACGGTGCTGCTGACCACCGAGGCCTCGATCGCCAACACCTATTTCGAGGTGCTGGCCGCCCGCGAGCAGCTGCGCGTGCAGGAGCAGAACCTGGCGGCGGCGCGGCGCATCCTGGAGGTGGTCCGCCAGCAGGTGCAGTTCGGCACCGCCACCGGCCTCGACCTGGCGCAGCAGGAGACGCTGGTGGCGCAGCAGGAGGCCGAGATCCCCAGCCTGCGGCAGACCGCGGCGCAAGGGGTGAATGCCCTGGCCTTGCTGACCGGGCAGCCGCCCAGTGCCTTCGACCTGTCGCCTGATGCCTTCGACCGGCTGCGCGTGCCCACGGCGGCGCCGGGCCAACCGGGCGAGTTGCTGGCGCGTCGGCCGGATGTCTGGACCGCCGAGGCCAATCTCGCTGCCGCCAATGCCGATGTGGCGGCCGCCCGCGCCGCGCTGCTGCCGACCCTGACGCTGAATGCCTCGGGCGGGGTGCAGTCGGCGGCGCTGGGCACGCTGCTGCTGCCGGAATCGCAGTTCTTCACCCTGGTGGCGGGGCTGGCGCAAACCATCTTCGATGGTGGCGCGCTGCGCGGGCAGGTGGCGCTCAGCCGGGCCCAGGCGGAGGAGCTTCTGGTGGAGTATCGCCGCGCCATCGTCACCGCCCTGCAGGATGTGGAGGACGCGCTGGTGGCGCTCCGCGAGACCACCGCGCAGGAGAGGCTGCGCACCGAGGCCGCCGCCCGCGCCCAGCGGGCCTCCGACATCGCCGAATCCCAGCTCCGGGCCGGCACGATCACGCTGATCACCCTGTTGAACACGCAGCAGACCTTGTTCTCCGCCCGCGTCAGCCTGGTGCAGGCGCGGCTCGCCCGGCTGCAGGCCGCCGTCGCGCTGTTCCGCGCGCTCGGCGGCGGCTGGCAGCCACGGCCTCTCTGACCCGGATCGCATAATGGCCCGCTCCCGCATCCTGCCCGTCACCCTCATCGTCCTGGCGCTCGGCGCCGGGGCGGGGGCCTATGTCTGGCAGCAGCAGCGCCAGGAGGCCGCCCCCGCCGAGCGCAACGCCGCGCAGACCACGCCCGGCCAGCCCGGCGGCCGTGGCCGCGGCGGCATCGCCGTGCCCGTCACGGTGGCCGCCGCGGCGCAGAAGGACCTACCGCTCACCCTGGACGCGCTGGGCACGGTGCAGGCGTTGAACAGCGTGACGGTGCGCTCGCAGGTCACCGGCCAGCTCACCGAGGTGCTGTTCCGCGAGGGGCAGGAGGTGAAGACCGGCGACGTGCTGGCCCGCATCGACGACCGCACCTATGTCGCCGCCCTGGCCCAGGCGCAGGCCAAGAAGGCCTATGACCAGGCGCAGCTGGAGAATGCCCGCACCGACCTGAGGCGCTACCAGGGGCTGCTCGCCGCCAATGGCGTGACGCGCCAGCAGGTGGACACGCAGCGCGCCCAGGTGGCGATGTACGAGGCCCAGGTGGCGCAGGACCAGGCCGCCATCGACACGGCGAAGACGCAGCTCGACTACACCACCATCCGCGCGCCGATCGAGGGGCGGGTCGGGCTTCGGCAGGTCGATCCCGGCAACCTGATCAGCACCGGCGACACCACGGGGATCGTCAGCATCACGCAAATGCGGCCGATCGGGGTGAGCTTCACCATCCCGCAGGCCGAGCTGCCGCGCCTGCGGCGGGCCATGGCCGCCGGCCCGGTCATCGTCGAGACCATTCCCGGCACCGGCGGCACCGCCAGCCAGCCGGTCAGCCAGCCCGAGGCGCCGACGCGCGGCACGGTGATGACGGTGGACAACCAGGTGGATTCCGCCACCGGCACGGTGAAGGTGAAGGCCGTCTTCCCCAACGAGGACACCCGCCTCTGGCCCGGCGCCTTCGTCAGTCTGCGGCTGCAGATCGAGACGGTGCCGGACGCCACGGTGGTGCCGCTGGTTGCGGTACAGCAGGGGCCGAACGGTGCCTTCGCCTTCGTCGCCAAGGCGGACAATACGGTGGAGCAGCGCCCGCTGGTGCTGGGCGCCGTGACCCGCACGGAGGCCGCCATCCACGAAGGGCTGAAGCCGGGCGAGCGGGTGGTCACCTCGGGCGCGCTGCGGCTCAACCCAGGCAGCCGGATCGACATCGCCGAGGGCGCGGCGCCTGGCAGCCCCACGGGCAGCCCCACGGCGCCCACGGACCGGCCGGGCGGGCAGCCGCCGCGCAGCCGGCCGCGCCAGGCGGCGGAAGCCTCCGAGAGGAGCCAGCCGTGAACATCGCCGCTCCTTTCATCGCCCGGCCCGTCGCGACCACGCTGCTGGCCATCGCGGTGCTGCTGGCGGGGCTCTTCGGCTATCTGCGCCTGCCGGTCTCCTCGCTGCCGGAGGTGGATTTCCCGACCATCGAGGTGACGACGCAACTGCCCGGCGCCTCACCGGACACCGCCGCCGTGCTGATCACCGCGCCGCTGGAGCGGCAGTTCGCGCAGATCTCCGGGCTGCAGGTGATGTCCTCGGTCAGCGGACCGGGAGTCAGCCGCATCACCCTGCAGTTCCGGCTCGACAAGAGCATCGACGAGGCCTCGCAGGACGTGCAGGCGGCGCTGGACGCGGCGCGCGGCACCCTGCCCTCCACGCTGCCCTACCCGCCTGTCTATTCCAAGGTGAACCCGGCCGACCCGCCGGTGATCACCCTCGCCCTGACCTCCGACACCCTGCCGCTCATGCGGCTTTCCGACACCGCCGACACGCTGCTGGCGCAGAAGCTCAGCCAGGCGACGGGCGTCGGGCGCGTCACCGTGCAGGGCAACATGCGGCCGGCGGTGCGGCTGCGCGTCGATCCGCTGCGGCTCGCCGCCTATGGCATCGGGCTGGAGACGGTGCGGACGGCGATCACCACCGCCAACCAGAACTCGCCGAAGGGCTCCCTGGACGGGCCGCGCCAGGCTTCCTCCATCCTGGCGAACGACCAGATCACCACCCCCGCCGAGTTCGGCGACATCATCCTGACCTGGCAGAACGGCGCGCCGGTGCGGCTGCGCGATGTCGGCGAGGCCGTGGAATCGCTGGAGAACGAGCGCAACGGCGCCTGGTTCAACGGCCACCCCGCCGTGCTGATCGACGTGCAGCGCCAGCCCGGCGCCAATATCGTGCAGACGGTGGAGCGCATCCGCACGCTGCTGCCGCAGCTGGAGAGCGCCATCCCCGCCGGCGCGAAGCTCACTGTCGTCTCCGACCGCACGGAGACGATCCGCGCCTCGGTGCACGAGGTGCAGTTCACGCTGGTGCTCTCGGTCGCGCTGGTGGTGGGGGTGATCTACTTCTTTCTCGGCAGCGGGCGGGCGACGCTGGTGCCGGCGGTTTCGCTGCCGCTCTCCATCATCGGCACCTTCGGCATCATGGCCATCATGGGCTACTCGCTCGACAACCTCTCGCTGATGGCGCTGACCATCGCGACGGGCTTCGTCGTGGACGACGCCATCGTCATGATCGAGAACATCGTCCGGCTGATCGAGAAGGGCGAGAAGCCGCTGAAGGCAGCCTATGACGGCTCGCGGCAGATCGCCTTCACCATCGTCTCGCTGACCCTCTCGCTGATCGCCGTCTTCATCCCGCTGCTGTTCATGGAAGGCGTGGTCGGGCGGCTGTTCCGCGAGTTCGCCGAGACGCTGACGGCCGCCGTGCTGGTCTCCATGGTCGTCTCGCTGACACTGACGCCGATGATGTGCGCGCTGGTGCTGCGCGCCGAGCACAAGCCCTCCCGCCTCGCGGCCGGCTTCGAGCACGGCTTCGAGCGGCTGCGCCTAGCCTATGGCCGCGCGCTCGGCGTCACCATGCGGCACCAGGCGCTGACCCTGCTGGTGGCCACGGCGACCGTGGCGCTGACGGCCTGGCTCTATGTCGTGATGCCCAAGGGCTTCCTGCCGGTGCAGGACACCGGCCTCATCCAGATCATGACCGAGGCGCCGCAGGACACCTCCTACGCGCGCTCGGCCGAGATCCAGCAGCGCGTCGCTGCCGTGGTGCAGGCCGACCCGGCGGTGGAGGCCGTCACCGCCGTGGCCGGGGCGGGCGCGCTGAACCCGGCGCAGAACACCGGCCGCATCACCGCCGTGCTGCGCCCGCGCGAGGCGCGCGAGCTCGACGCCCAGGGCATCATCGCCCGGCTGCAGCCGAAGCTCGATGCCATCCCCGGCGCCGTGGCCTATCCGGTCGCGGTGCAGGATATCCAGATCAGCCCGCGCGTCAGCACCACGCAGTACCAGTATACCCTGACCGATGCCGATGCGGCGACGCTCTCGCTCTGGGCGCCGCGCGTGCTGGCGCGGCTGCGCGAGATCCCCGGCCTGCGCGACGTCGCCACCGACCAGCGCGAGGACGGCGTGCGGCTGGCCATCCAGGTGGACCGCGACCGCGCGGCGCGCCTCGGCGTGACCATGCAGGCGGTGGACAATGTGCTCTACAACGCCTTCGGGCAGCGGCAGATCTCCACCATCTACGGCCAGAGCAACCAGTATCGCGTGGTGCTGGAAGCCTCCGACCGGCTACGCGAGGACCCGACCGCGATCGGCCAGCTCCGCGTCGCCGGCGCCGACAATGCGCAGGTGCCGCTGGCCGAGATCGCCCGCTTCACCCGCACCAGCGGCCCGCTGCTGGTGACGCGGGAGAACCAGTTCCCCGCCGTGACCATCAGCTTCAACCTGGCCGAGGGCATGTCGCTGGGCGAGGCGGTGGACGCGATCGAGGCCGCCGAGCGCGCGATCGGCCTGCCGGAGAGCGTCGCCGGCCGTTTCGCCGGCGATGTGGCGGAGTTCAACGCCTCGCTCTCCGGGCAGCCCTGGCTGATCCTGGCGGCGGTCGTGGTGATCTACATCGTGCTCGGCGTGCTCTACGAGAGCGTCATCCACCCCATCACCATCCTCTCCACCCTGCCCTCGGCCGGCATCGGTGCGCTGCTCGCGCTGCAGCTCTGGGGGCTGGACCTTTCGGTGGTCGGGCTGATCGGCATCATTCTGCTGATGGGCATCGTGAAGAAGAACGCCATCATGATGATCGACTTCGCCCTGGAGGCGCAGCGCGACCACGGCATGGCGCCGCGCGAGGCGATCATCGAGGCGGCGCTGCTGCGCTTCCGGCCGATCATGATGACGACCGCCGCCGCGCTGCTCGGCGCCCTGCCACTGATGCTGGGCTCCGGCACGGGCTCGGAGTTGCGGCTGCCGCTCGGCGTCTCCATCGTTGGCGGGCTGCTGCTCAGCCAGCTCGTCACGCTCTTCACCACGCCGGCGGTCTATCTGGCGCTGGAGGCGGTGCGGGCGCGGGCGCAGCGCTGGTGGCACGGCGGCGACCCGCGACCGGCACCGGCGGAATAGGGCGGCGGCGATGTTCTCCATCTCCGGGCCCTTCCTGCGGCGGCCGATCGGCACCATGCTGCTGGCGATCGGCCTGGCGCTGGCCGGGCTGGTGGCGCTGCGCGAGCTGCCGGTCTCCTCCATGCCGCGCGTCGATATCCCGACGCTCTTCGTCAGCGTCAGCCAGCCGGGCGCCAATCCGGAGACGCTGGCCGCGACGGTGCTGGCGCCGCTGGAGCGGCGCATCGGCGAGGTGGCCGGCGTCACCGAGATGACGGCCAATGCCTCGACCGGCAGTGGCAATATCATCATCCAGTTCGACATCTCCCGCACCCAGGCGGATGCGGCGCGCGACGTGCAGGCGGCGGTGAACGCGGCGCGGCAGGACCTGCCCTCCGGCCTGCCCAACCCGCCGCAGATCCGCAAGATCAACCCGGCCGACGCGCCGGTGCTGATCCTGGCCATGACCTCGGAGACGCTGCGCTCCACCGCGCTCTATGACGTGGCCGACAGCATCGTGGCGCAGCGGCTCTCGCAGGTCTCGGGGGTGGCGCAGGTGCAGGTGGGCGGCGCCGACCAGCCGGCCGTCCGCGTGGCGGTGAACCCCGACGCGGCCGCCGCCGCCGGCCTGTCGCTGGACGACATCCGCACCACCATCACCAACGCCAATGTCACCCAGCCCGTCGGCAGCATCGAGGGGCCGGAGCAGTCCACGATGCTCTCGGTGAACGACCGCATCAGCCGCGCCGACCAGTACCGCACCCTGGTGGTGAAGAGCGCTGATGGCAGCATCACCCGCCTCTCGCAGGTGGCCGATGTGCGCGACGGCACGCGCTCCAGCCGCCAAGCCGCCTGGTTCAACGAGCGCCCGGCCATCCTGATGATGGTCTTCAAGCAGGCCGACGCCAATGTGCTGGACGTGGTGGCGGGGGTGAAGGCGCTGCTGCCGCAGATGGAACGCTGGGTGCCGGGCGGCGTGCATCTCGCCATCATGAGCGACCGTTCCGGCACCATCCATGCCAGTGTCGAGGAGGTGGAGTTCACGCTGCTGATCACCATCGCGCTGGTGATCAGCGTGGTGGCGCTGTTCCTGCGCCGACCCGGCCCAACGCTGGCGGCCAGCGCGACGGTGCCGCTCTCGCTGCTCGGCACGCTCTTCGTCATCTGGCTGATGGGCTATTCGCTCAACAACTTCTCGCTGATGGCGCTGATCATCTCGGTCGGCTTCGTGGTGGACGACGCCATCGTCATGATCGAGAACATGGCGCGCATGCGCGAGCGCGGCATGCCAGCCTTCCAGGCGGCGCTGGAGGGCGCGCGGCAGATCGGCTTCACCATCGTCTCGATCACCGTCTCGCTGATCGCGGTCTTCATCCCGCTGCTGGCCATGCCCGGCCTCGTCGGCCGTTTCTTCCGCGAGTTCTCCGCCACCCTGGCCATCGCCGTCGGTATCTCGGCGGTGCTGGCGCTGACGCTGACGCCGATGATCGCGGCCTATCTCGACCCGCCCGGCCGGGAGAAGCCGCCCGGCCGCTTCGGCCGTGCCTTCGAGGCGGTGATGGACGCGGTGGTGCGCGGCTACATGCGCTCCCTTGGCGTAGTGCTGCGCTTCCGCGGGCTGATGCTGCTGGCCAGCCTCGGCTTCGTGGTGCTCACCGTCTGGCTCTACATCGTCGTGCCCAAGGCCTTCTTCCCGGAGCAGGATACCGGCCTGCTGGTCGGCAGCGCCCAAGCGGCGCCGGATACCTCCTTCGCCACCATGGAGCGGCTGACGAAGGAGGTGACGCGCATCATCCTGCGCGACCCGGCCGTGGCCAGCGTCGGCGCCTCGGTTGGCGGCAGCTCGTGGAACGCGGGGACCAGTTCCGCCAGCTTCTACATCGCCCTCAAGCCGCGCGACCAGCGGGGCGCCTCCGCCAATGATGTTATCAACCGGTTGCGCGCGCCGCTCGGCCATATCCCCGGCACCAGCGTCTTCCTGCGCGCGCAGCAGGACATCTACATCGGCGGCCGCCCCGGCAATGCGAGCTATTCCTACATCCTGCTCGGCACCGACCTGGACGAGCTGCGCCAATGGACCAACACCATGGTCGAGAAGCTGCGCACCGTGCCCGGCCTGGCCGACGTCTCCAGCGACCAGGAGCGCGCCGGGCTGGTCAACCGCGTGGTGATCGACCGCGATGCGGCGGCCCGGCTCGGCGTCGGCATCGACGATGTCAGCAGCGCGCTGAACAACGCCTTCTCGCAGCGCCAGGTCTCGACCATCTATGGCAGCCGCAACCAGTACAAGGTGGTGCTGGAGATCGACCCGGCGCTGCAGCAATCCCCCACCCAGCTCAACCGCATCTTCGTCCCCGCCGCGGACGGCACCCAGATCCCGCTCGGCGCCCTGGCTCATGTGGAGCGCGACGTGGCGCCCCTACGGGTGACGCATCGCGGCCAGTTCCCCGCCACCACCATCAGCTTCAACCTCGGCGAAGGCATCGCGCTGGGTGACGCCACCGCCCTGGTGCAGCAGGCCGAGCGGGAGGTGATGCTGCCGGCCAGCATCCGCTCGCAATACGGCGGCAATGCCGCGGCCTTCAACGAGTTCAACCGCTCCCAGCCGCTGCTGATCCTGGCGGCGCTGGTCTCCATCTACCTGGTGCTCGGCATCCTCTACGAGAGCTTCATCCACCCGCTGACCATCATCTCCACCCTGCCCACGGCCGGGCTGGGCGCGTTGCTGGCGCTGCTCGCCACTGGTACGCCCTTCTCGGTAATGGCGCTGATCGGCGTCATCCTGCTGATGGGCATCGTGAAGAAGAACGCCATCATGCTGGTGGACTTCGCCCTGGAGCACGAGCGCACCGAGGGGCTGGGCGGCACCGCCGCCATCCTCGCCGCCTGCCGCGACCGCTTCCGGCCGATCCTGATGACCACCCTCGCCGCGCTGCTCGGCGCCGTGCCGCTGGCGCTCGGCACCGGCACGGGGGCGGAAATGCGGCAGCCCCTCGGCATCACCATCATCGGCGGGCTGATCGTGTCGCAGCTGCTCACGCTCTACACCACGCCGGTCATCTTCCTGGCGCTGGACCGGTGGCGGCATCGCCGGGCACCGGCGGCGGCGGCGGCCGAGTAGGAGAAGGCTGGGGGAAGGAATTCCCCCAGACCCCCATCTTTTTTCTTCGAGCCTGAGCGCTGCCTCCCAGCGGGCGCCAAACTGACAAAAAGAAGATGGGGGGGGGTCCGGGGGGAATTCCTTCCCCCCGGCCTTTTTCCGTCGATCAGCGTTGCCTCCCGGCATCCTGCATGCGAAAGGCTGCGCCCAAATGGCACTGCATCCGTCTGGAATGATGAAGCCTGACCCGATTGTCGAAGCCGGCACCGTCCGCTTCGGAAATGCCCTGCCCCTCTCGGTGATCGCCGGCCCCTGCCAGCTGGAGAGTCGCCAGCACGCGCTGGAGATGGCCGCGGCGCTGAAGGAGATGGCGGCACGGCTGGGCCTCGGGCTCGTCTACAAGACCAGCTTCGACAAGGCCAACCGCACCAGCGGCAAGGCCGCGCGTGGGCTGGGCCTGGGGGCCTCGCTGCCGATCTTCGCCGAGATCCGCGAGAGCCTGGGCCTGCCGGTGCTGACCGACGTGCACCTGCCCGAGCAGTGCGCGCCGGTGGCCGAGGCGGTGGACATCCTGCAGATCCCCGCCTTCCTCTGCCGCCAGACCGACCTGCTGCTGGCCGCCGCCGCCACCGGCCGGGTGGTCAATGTCAAGAAGGGCCAGTTCCTGGCGCCGTGGGACATGGCCAATGTGGTGGAGAAGCTCACCGGCGCCGGCAATCCGCGCGTGCTGCTGACCGAGCGCGGCACCAGCTTCGGCTACAACACCCTGGTTTCCGACTTCCGCGGGCTGCCGGTCATGGCCCGCACCGGCGCGCCGGTGATCTTCGACGCCACCCACTCGGTGCAGCAGCCGGGCGGCCTGGGCGGCAGTTCCGGCGGGCAGCGCGAATTCGTCCCCGTGCTGGCGCGCGCCGCCGTCGCGGTCGGCGTCGCCGGCCTGTTCATCGAGACGCACCAGGACCCGGACAAGGCGCCTTCCGACGGCCCCAACATGGTGCCGCTGGCGCAGTTCGAGCCGCTGCTGCGCGACCTCGTGGCGCTCGACAGGCTGGCCAAGGCCCAGCTCGCGGCATGAAGCCCGTCGTCCTGATCCCGGCCCGGCTGGCCGCCACCCGCCTGCCGGACAAGCCGCTGGCCGACATCCATGGCGAGCCGATGATCGTCCATGTCTGGCGCCGGGCCGTGGAGGCCGATGCGGCGCCGGTCTGGATCGCCACCGACAGCCCGGCCATCGCTGAAGCGGTGCAGGCCGCCGGGGGCCAAGCGGTCCTGACCGGGGCGCACCACCCCTCCGGCTCCGACCGCATCTTCGAGGCGCTCGGCCGCATCGACCCGGACGGGCGCTTCGACACGGTGCTGAACGTGCAGGGCGACCTGCCCACCGTCATGCCCGCCACGCTGCGCGCCGCGCTGGTGCCGCTGGCCGATGCCGAGGTCGCCCTGGGCACCGCGGTCGCCGAGATCGTGCGGGAGGCGGAGCGCACCGAGCCCTCCGTGGTAAAGATGGTGGGCTCGCCGCTGGGCGGCGGGCGCTTCCGCGCGCTCTACTTCACCCGCGCCACCGCACCCTGGGGCGAGGGGCCGCTCTACCACCATATCGGCCTCTATGCCTGGCGCCGGGCGGCGCTGGAGCGCTTCGTCGCCCTGCCCCCCTCGCCGCTGGAGCGGCGCGAGAAGCTGGAGCAGCTCCGGGCGCTGGAAGCGGGCATGCGCATCGACGCCATGCAGGTGGCGGAGGTGCCGCTCGGCGTGGACACGCCGGAGGATCTGGACCGGGCGCGTGCCCTGCTGCGCGGGCGCTCCCCGGCGGCGCGCGGCGCCTGAGAACCGGCAAGGACGGGATCGGCGATGGAGGCAGCTTTGATGTCGGGGGATGTCGCCCTGGCCACGGCGCGGCGGACCCTGGAGCTGGAAGCCGAGGGGCTGGCCGCGCTGCGCAAGGCGCTGGATGGCGCGCTGGGTGAGGATCTCGGCCGCGCCATCGCGGCGCTCCGGGCCGCCACGGGGCGCGTCATCGTCACCGGCATGGGCAAGTCGGGCCATGTCGGGCGCAAGATCGCGGCCACCCTCGCCTCCACCGGCACGCCGGCCTATTTCGTCCACCCGGCCGAGGCCAGCCATGGCGACCTGGGCATGATTCAGGAGCAGGACGTGGTGATCGCCCTCTCCTGGTCGGGCGAGGCGCCGGAGCTGTCGGACATCGTCGCCTATACCCGGCGCTTCAAGGTGCCGCTGATCGCCATCACCGCGCGCGGCGGCAGCGCGCTCGGCAAGGCGGCGGATGTGCCGCTGATCCTGCCCACCATGCCGGAGGCCTGCCCCAACGGGCTGGCCCCCACCACCTCCACCACCATGCAGATGGCGATGGGCGATGCGCTGGCGGTCGCCCTGCTCTCCCTGCGCGGCTTCTCGGCGCAGGACTTTCGGCAGTTCCATCCCGGCGGCAAGCTCGGCGCCCAGCTGCGCAGCGCGCGCGACCTGATGCATACCGGGCTCAGCGTGCCCATGGTGCCGGAGAGCGCCACCCTCTCCCAGGCCATCGTGGAGATGACGGGCAAGCGCTTCGGCATCACCGCGGTGGTGGATGCCGAGGGAAAGCTGGCGGGTGTCATCACCGATGGCGACCTGCGCCGCGCCTTCGAAAGCGGCGGCTTCACGGACCAGCCCATCACCCGCATCATGACCCGCAACCCGCGTACCATCGGGCCGGAGGTGCTGGCGCCGCAGATCCTGGCCGAGCTGAACCGCTCCGCCATCACCGCCCTCTTCGTGGTGGAGGACAACCGGCCGGTGGGGGTGCTCAACATCCACGACCTGCTGCGCGCCGGGGTCGCCTGAGGCGGCGCGGGCGCTCTCCACCCCCCGGAGCATTGCCGGTGCGGCTGCCTCCGCTACGGTTGCAGCTCCCCTTCTCCTCGCCTACCCTGTTGCCCGATGAAGCGCCTGGTCATGGATCTCGACGGCACGCTGACGATCGACGATCCGGCCGTGCCCTATCCCGACAAGGCGCCGAACCGCGCCGTCATTGAGCAGCTCCGCGCCTACAAGGCGGAGGGGTTCGAGATCGTCATCGCCACGGCGCGCAACATGCGCACCCACAACGGCAATATTGGCCGCATCAACGCGCAGACCCTGCCGGTCATCCTGGAATGGCTGCGCCGGCACGACGTTCCTTATGACGAGGTGCATGTCGGCAAGCCCTGGTGCGGGCATGACGGCTTCCATGTCGATGATAAGGCGCTGCGGCCGGACGAGTTCGCCCGCCTCTCCTATGCGGAGGTCCGCGCCCTGCTGAAGCTGGGCCGGAACGCGACGTGAGCGCGGCGCCGCCCCTGCTGCTGATCACCTCGGCCGCCTATGTGAACGCCGAGATCGCCGCCGAGTTCGGCCATCTGCCGCCCTGTTTCCTGCCCTTCGGCCACGCCCGGCTCTATGCGGCGCAGCTCGCCGGCCTGCCAGCGGACGGCGCCCGCCGGGTGCTGACCCTGCCGGCCAGCTTCACCCCCAGCGACTGGGACCGGCGCTGGCTGGAGGAGAAGAGCGTCGAACTGCTGCCGGTGCCAGACGACCTCAGCCTGGGCGAGAGCGTGCTCTATGCCCTGACGCTTTGCGACGCGCGCGGCGCGCTGCGCATCCTGCACGGCGATACGCTGTTTCTGGAACCACCCGGGACGGCGGCGGACGGCATCGGCGTCGCCACCACCAGCGACGCCTATGCCTGGGGTGCGGTCAGCCGGGGCGCCGGCCGCGCCTTCAACCGCCGCCTCGTGGCGGAGGAGCAGGGCGAGCAGGTGCTGACCGGCTGGTTCTCGCTGGCCGACGCGCCGGGCTTCGTGCGGGCGCTGACGCGGGCGCGGGGCGACTTCCTCGCCGCGCTGGACCTCTATGCCGCCGAGCATCCGCTGCAGTTGCAGGAGATGCGCGGCTGGCTCGATTTCGGCCATCTGCAGACCTTCTATCGTGCCCGCAGCCAGGTCAGCACCACCCGTGCCTTCAATGCCCTGACCGTCTCCGGCCATACCGTGCTCAAGACCGGCGACAAGGCGGACAAGCTCGCCGCCGAGGCCGCCTGGTTCGAGGCGCTGCCGCCGCCGCTGCGACTGCACACGCCGCCCTTTCTCGGCCGCGAGGGGGAAGGCTACCGCATCGGCTACGAGTTCAGCCCGACGCTGCACGAGCTCTTCGTCTTCGGTCGGCTGGAGCCGGCGGCCTGGCGGCCGATCATGGCCGGCTGCTTCGACTTCCTGGCCGCCTGCGCCCGCTTCCGCCCGGCGCCGCCTCTGGCAACGGCGCCGGATGCCCTGCGCGCCCTGGCGCTCGACAAGACCCAGGCGCGGCTGGAGAGCTGGGCCCGGAGCGGCGGGCCGGATCTCGACGAGCCCTGGCGCTATGACGGCCTGCCGCTGCCCTCGTTGCGCCGCATCGCCGAGGAGACCGCTCGGGTCGCCGCCGCGAGCGATCCGCTGCCGGGCGTGATGCATGGCGACTTCTGCTTCCCCAACACTTTCTTCGACTTCCGGCAGCGGCTGGTGAAGGTGATCGATCCGCGCGGCGGCCTGCGCGAGGGGGAGCACACGGTGCAGGGCGACCTGCGCTATGACCTCGCCAAGCTGAAGCATTCGGTGGAGGGCTACGACCTGATCCTCGCCGGGCGCCACCGGCTGGAGCGGCACGGCGCGCGGGATGTCGCGCTGCACCTGCCGCGGGACGGCGCCGCCGGCTTCCTGCCGGGCATCGCCGCCGAGTTCACGCTGCAGGGCCAGCGGATCAGCGACCCCGGCATCACCGCCCTGACCATCCACCTGTTCCTCTCCATGCTGCCGCTGCACGCCGACCGGCCCGACCGCCAGCGGGCCTTCCTGGCCAATGCGCTGCGCCTCTATGCCCAGATGGAGGCGCGCCAATGATCGTCTTTCCCATGGCCGGGCTGAGCAGCCGCTTCGCCCGGGCAGGCTACGACCGGCCGAAATGGCAGCTTCCGCTGGCCGGGCGGCCGCTGCTGGACTGGTCGCTGCTCGGCTTTGCCGCGCTGTTCGAGACGGAGCCCTTCCTGATCATCCATCTCGACCAGCCCGGCGTCGCCGAATTCGTGCGGCAGCGGGCCGCCACGCTCGGCATGCGCCAGGCGGAGTTGGTGCCGCTGGCGGTGCCGACCCGGGGTCAGGCGGAAACCGTGGCCCTCGGCCTCGACGCCGTGCGGGCGGCGGAGAGCGAGCCGCTCACCATCTTCAACATCGACACCCTGCGCCCGGGCTACCGGCCGCCCCCGGTCCTGACCGATTGCGATGGCTGGCTCGAATGCTTCGAAGGCGAGGGCGACCATTGGTCCTTCGTGCGCCCAGCGCCGGAGGGCGGCGACCGCGCGGCGCAAGTGACGGAAAAGCTGCGAGTCTCCTCGCTCTGCTGCACCGGCCTCTACCATTTCCGCTCGGCCGGGCGCTTCCGTGCGGCGCTGGAGCAGGAGATGCGCGCACCCAGTGCGCGGGAGCTGTTCGTGGCGCCGCTCTACCAGCACATGATCGAGGCGGGTCAGGACATCCGCTACGGCGTGATCGGCCCGGAGGACATTTTCTTCAGCGGCGTCCCGGCCGAATACGAAGCCTCCCGGCGGGAGGAAGGACGCATCGCGGCGCGCTTCGGGCGGGTGCCCTGAGGGCCTGTCTCCTCCCGGAGGAGGGCTGCCGCCGTCGGCGCCGAGTCGCGTCAGCCCTTCGCAGGAACCTGCAAGGAAGCCCACAGGCAGAGATCCAGGAAAGCCTTGCGCCAGCGCGTCACAGCGCGCCTTAGGCGAATTTTTCTGGGAGACATGCAACTTTCCATTTTCTGAGCCCGTAAAATCGGCGAAAATGAGTAAATTCGATGTGAGACCGGTTTCCTTCCAGAAAGGTTGGCGTGATGAGCATTGCGTCAGAAAGACCGAAGGCAACCTCTCCTCTTGAGGAGGGCCATGCCATGCGGCCGTCGATCCTCTCCAGCGCGTCGCCGCGGCTCCTGCGTTACCATGCGCCGCATTCCCTCGCCGGACTTTTGCAGCGCATCCGCCGAGCCGGCCCTTCCCCCGCGCGCGGAATCCTGTTCGGCCTTTTCCTGTCGCTCCTGCTCTGGGCCGCCATCCTGGGCTTCCTGCTCGCTCTCTGAGGCGGCGCGGCTGTCTCGTTTGTGACACAGCGGCAGGATTTTTCGCCGCAGCGGCACTGGCGCTGCGAGCCGCTTGTCCGTTAAGGCCTTCTCACAGGAGGCAGACCGGCCATGTCCCTCGCGACACCCCAATCCGACCGTGAGCTGATCACGCTCGCCGTTCCCGTCCTGAACGAGGAAGCCTATATCGCATCCTGCCTGGAGTCTCTCCTGACGCAGGGCGACACCCACCGGCTCGAGATCCTGGTGCTGGATGGTGGCAGCCAGGACCGGACCGCCGCGATCGTGCAGGCGATGGCGGCCCGCCATCCCGAGATCCGCCTGGTGGAGAACCCCGCCCGCCTGCAATCCGCGGCCGTCAACCTCGCCGCGCGGATCGCCGCGCGCGAGTCGCGCATCCTGCTGCGGGCCGATGCCCATGCCTGGTACCCGCCCGGCTTCGTCACCGGCGTGGTCGCCGCCCTGCGCGCGCAGAAGGCCACCTCGGTAGTGGTGCCGATGCTCACCGTCGGCGAGGAGGGGCTGCAACGTGGTATCGCGGCGGCGCAGAACAGCCGTCTGGGCAATGGCGGCTCGGCGCATCGGCTCGGCCGGCGCTCGGAGTGGGTGGATCACGGCCATCACGCTGCCTTCGACCGCGCCTTCTTTCTCTCGATCGGCGGCTATGACGAGCGCTTCACCCACAACGAGGATGCCGAGCTGGACCTGCGCGCCCAGGCGGCCGGAGGCCGGATCTGGCTCTGCGCCGACCATCCCGTGACCTATTTCCCTCGCAAGGACCTGGCCTCGCTGGCCCGGCAATACATGAAGCACGGGGCCGGGCGCGCGCGGACCCTGCTGAAGCACCGCCTGCGGCCGAAGCCGCGCCAGATGGCGCCCGTAATTGCGCTGCTCGCCAATCTGGCCGCCCTGCTGGTGGCGCCCTTCTGGGCGCCGGCGCTGCTGGTCCCGGCGCTCTATGCCGCGCTCTGTCTTGGCTGGGGTGTCTGGCTCGCCATCCGCGGGGGTGATCCCTGGCTTGCGGCGGCCGGGCCGGCGGCCATGACCATGCACATGGCCTGGGGCCTCGGCTTCCTGCGCAGCCTGGTGCGGCACCGCGGCGAGCGCCGCTTCACCGTGCCGGCCTCGGCGAGCTGACTGCGGCCGTTTGCAAAGTCTGGGGGAATGAATTCCCCCAGACCCCCTTCTTTTTTCTTCGAGTTTCAGGGCCTGCGGCCAGCGCCGCGCTCAACTGACAAAAAGAAGATGGGGGTCCGGGGGAATTCATTCCCCCGGCCTTTTCCGACTCAGGCCATTTCCATTGCCGGGGGCGCCGCCTTCACGCCCCATTCCGCCGTGATCTTCTCCACCGCGCGGCCGGCACGCAGCAGCAGGGCCTCTTCGAAGGGGCGCGCGACAAGTTGCGCCGAGAGCGGCAGGCCGCTCTCGCTGAGGCCGACGGGCATGGAGAGCGCCGGATTGCCGGTGACGTTGAACGGGATGGACTGGATGTTCATCGGCCCCGCCCGGTCCGCCGGGTATTCGTCGAAGCGCGGTGCCGGGCCGAGCGCCATGGCGGTCAGCAGCAGGTCGTGCCGCTTCAGCGCCACGCGGTTGACCGCCTCCGACAATTCGCGCCGCAGACGCTGCGCCTGGATATAGTCGGCGGCGCTGAGCGCCGCGCCCGGCGCCACGCGCGCCAGGAAAAGAGCGCCGTAGTCCAGCGGGCGGCTGCGCAGGTCGGCCTCATGGATCGCATAGGCCTCGGCGATCATGATGACGCGGCCGCAGATGTTGAACAGGTCGTAGTCCGGCAGCGTCACCTCCTCGACGATGGCGCCCTGGGCGGCCAGCGCCTCGGCCAGCCGCTCCAGCGCGGCCGTGGTCGCCGGGATCAGCCCCTCCGCATTGCGATAGAGGTTGCGCGGCAGGCCGATCCGCAGGCCGGCCACGCCCTCTTCCAGCCGCGCGCGGAGATCAGGCACCGGGCGGTCGGCGCTGGCCGGGTCGGCCGGATCATAGCCGGCGATGACCTGCGTGGTGATCGCCGCATCCTCGACGCTCGCGGCCAGCGGCCCGCAATGGTCGAGCGTGTAGGAGAGCGGGAAGACGCCGCGCCGGCTGACCAGCCCGTAGGTCGGCTTCAGGCCGACGATACCGCAATAGGCGGCGGGGCCGCGGATCGAGCCGCCGGTATCGGAACCCATCGCCATGCGCACCAGCCCGGCGGCGACCGCGGCGCCGGAGCCGGAGGAGGAGCCGCCGGTGACGTGTTCCAGGTTCCACGGGTTGCGCGCCGGCGGGAAGGGCAGGTCGAAGCTCGGGCCGCCCAGCGCGAATTCATGCGTCGCCAACTTGCCGAGCAGCACGCCGCCGGCCTCCGCCAGCTTGCGGGCCGCCACGCTGTCGCGCTGCGGCACATTGTCCGCCAGCAGCTTCGAATGGCAGGTCGTGCGGATGCCGGCGGTGTCGTAGATGTCCTTCAGTGCATAGGGGATGCCGTGCATCGGCCCGCGGTCGGTGCCGTCGGCCAGTTCGGCATCGGCGCGGGCGGCATCGGCCATCGCGCGTTCCTCGGTCACCAGGACGAAGCTGTGCAGCGTCCCGTCCAGCGCCGCGATCCGGTCCAGCAGATGGCGCGTCAGGCCGACGGAAGTCAGGCGGCCATCGCGCAGGCGGCGTCCCGCCTCGGCGATGGAGAGGGCATGCAGGGCGGTCTCGCTCATGGGGTGGCCTCCCGCGTGACGGTCTCGATGACGAAGGTGCCGGCCGGCTCGGCGGCGGCGCTGCGGGGGCCACGCAGCTTCGGAAGCAGGGCCTGCAACTCGCGGTAGCCGCTCAGCACGCCCGCATAGCGCTCGTCAGGAATGATGATTCCGGCCCGACGCAGCAGCATATCGAACTCCGCGTCACGCTCCACCTCAGCCTGGCTCATTCATGCCTCCCTGCATCGCATCCCGGTTCGGATGCGCACGGAACGCTAGGCCCAGGCGGCGAGCTTGTCGCCCCCCAAAGAGCGGTCCGGCCTGCAACGCCAGGGCCCGGTTCAGTGCCGCAGCAGGGAGAGGATGATTTCCAGCGCGATCAGCGCAAGGATGGCGATCTCCAGCAGCTCGGCGCGCGCACCCGCCGCCTCGCTGTGCAGCGCCGTGTAGGTCTCGCGGATGATGGCCAGCTTGCGGTCCACCGCGGCGCTGACATCGGGCACCCGGAACAGGTCCATCGCCGCGGCATAGACGCGGGCGAGATAGACGTCCTCCGTCACCTGCAGGGCATTGTCCACCCGCTCGGCCAGCTCCGTCACCTCGGCCACCAGCGTGTGCAGCCGCCGCGCCAGCCGGGCGTAGCGGCGCGCAGCGAGCAGGTTGGTGCGCCGCCGCGCCGCCTCGACCAGGTCGCGCATGCGCGGCAGCTCGTCGTCCAGCATCTCGTCATAGGTGCGCATCTCCAGGAGCTGCGCATTCGCCATCTCCAGCACGTCGGCGACATCGGTCTCGCGCTGCGGCTCGTAGATGAAGGCGCGGTCCCAGGTGATCACCACGAGGTCGTCCGGGTGGTAGGAGAAGCGCTGCCGCAGCAGGTCACCCCGCGCGCCCTCGGCCAGCGGCCGCGCCTCGCCCGAGAGCAGGGGCACAAGGTCCACCCGCGCCTGCAGCGCCTCGGCCGTCATCGGCGTGTCGAAGCGATCCACCACCGCCATCAGGTAGTCCTCCTGCAGCGGCGCGGCGGTCGGGCGGTCCAGCGCCTCGCCGAGCAGGTCCCGCAACTGCCCGAGCAGCCTCCCCCAGAGCGCCGCCTCCGCCGCCGGGCCGACCGCCGCGTCGAGCTGGTTCGCCTGCCGTGAGAAGTCGCTCCAGGGCAGGTCCCGCACCGGCAGGCGCAGCGCCAGGGCGGCGATGCCGAAATCGTAGAGGCGCACGGTGGCGGCGGCCTGCCGCATCTCGCCACCGATCTCCAGCGCCACCGGCCCGAGTTCCAGCGCCAGCGGCGGTACCCCGAAGGAAACCGCCTTGGCTGGCGTGCCAGCCAGCCGGCTGCGCGTGCTCCCGCCCTGCGCGCGCTGCGCCCAGAGCGTCTCGGCCCGCCTCAGATCGATCTCATAGGCCAGGTCGAACAGCCGCAGCGCCACCACCTGCCCGGACTGCACCCGCAACTCGTCCTCTACCATTCTCTCGCCCTGTCTCCGTGCCGCAAACGAACGGAAAAAGGTGGGGGCTTGGGGAAGTTCCTCCCCGGGCCTTCTGCCGCCGCTCCGAAAAGGCCTTTCTGCACCACAGCACCGGAGGGAGGCCTCCACCGGAAGCCGGGCCCATCCTGGGCCCGGGAGAGCGAAGCGCGGGATGAAGATTCGAAGTGTGGGCGTGGTGGGTGAAGGAAAAAGGCTGGGGGAATGAATTCCCCCAGACCCCCATCTTCTTTCTTCGAGTTGGGGCGCGCCCCGGCGAACAGGTACCAAACTGACGGAAAAAAGAAGGGGGTTCGGGGGAATTCCTTCCCCCGACCTGCCCGTGCCGTCGAATGCGGCTATGCTCTCCGGATGCTGATGCAGCGCTGGCTGATTCTGGCCGACGACCTGACCGGCGCGAATGACTGCGCGGTGGCCTTTGCCCGCCATGGCCATACCGCCACCGTCACATGGGGGGAGGCAGACCCGGCCGAGGGCGTGCTGGCGATCGACGCCAACAGCCGCCGCATGGCACCCGCCGACGCCGCGGCACGGCATCGCGCCCTGATGGCAACCTGGCACCAGCCCGGCACGGCCCTGTTCAAGAAGATCGACTCCACCCTGCGCGGCCAGCCGGCGGCGGAACTGGCCGAAACCCTCGCTGTGCTGCGCGAGGCCGATCGTCCGGCGCTCGCCCTCGTCGCGCCGGCCTTCCCGGACACCGGCCGCACCACCGAGGGCGGCCGTGTCCGGCTCCATGGCGCTCCCCTGGAAGACTCATCGCTCTGGGCGCGCGAGCACAGCTATCCCAGCGCCGAACTGCGCGCCGTGCTGGCCACAGCCGGGCTGGGCGCCGGGCATCTTCCGCTCGCCGGGGTTCGAGCCGGCGAAGCGGCGTTGGCCGCCGCCCTGCGGGAGGCGGTGGCCGGCCCCCTGCCCGCCCTAGTCTGCGATGCCGCGACCGCCGGGGATCTCGCCGCCATCGCCCGCGCGAGCCTGCCGCTGGCCAGCCGGGTGATCTGGGTCGGCTCCGGCGGGTTGGCCGCTGCACTGGCCGCAGCCGCCCCGGCGGGGCAGGCGGCGGTGCCTTTCCACGCCCCACCGACCTCCTCCGCCGGCGGGCTGCTGCTGGTGGTGGGCAGCCTCGCCGAGGCCTCGCGTGCCGCCGCCGCGCGGCTGCGCGAGGCGGACGGGGTGCACTCCTTCGCCCTCACTCCGGCCTTGCTGCGGGAAGGTCCGGGCGCGGCATGGCAGGCGCGCGCGGAAGCGATCGCCGCCGTGCTGGCCCGTGGCGAGGATGCGCTGGTGACCATTGCCGCCGAGCCGGAAGCTGATCTGGCGCAGGGCCCCGCCCTGGCGGAGGCGCTGGCGGCGCTGCTGCATCCCGCCGGGCGGCACATGGGCGGCCTCTTCGCCACCGGCGGCGAGACCGCCTGCGCCGTGCTGACGCGCCTCGACGTCGGCGGCATCCGGCTGCTGGACGAGATCGAGCCCGGCGTGCCACTGGGCATCACGTGCGGCCGCATCGGCGTTCCCGTGGTGACCAAGGCGGGCGCCTTCGGCGGCGCGGAGACGATCGCGCACGCACGGCATCGCCTGCGCGCGCTGCTGCAAGGGAAGGAACCGGAATGACCGCACAGGACAGGCGCCCCATCGTGGCCATCACCATGGGCGACGCTTCCGGCATCGGCCCCGAGATCATCATGAAAGCGCTCGCCCGCCCGGAGGTCTATGACCTCTGCCGACCGCTGGTGGTGGGGGATGCCAACCGGCTGCGCGAGGCGGGCGCTATCATCGGCGTGGCGCTAGAGGTGGCGGCTCTCGAGACCCCCGCCGGGGCGCGCTACCGCCTCGGTACGGTGGACTGCATCGACCTTGGCCTCATCCCGCCCGGCCATCCCTTCGGCCAGCTTTCCGCCCTGTCCGGCGAGGGTGCCTACCGCTTCATCGAGCGCGCGACGCGCCTAGTGGAGTCCGGCGAGGCGGATGCCATCTGCACCGCGCCGCTCTCCAAGGAGGCGCTGCACGCCGCCGGCCATAAATACCCTGGCCATACCGAATTGCTGGCACACCTGACCGGCACGCCGGAGGTCTCGATGATGCTGGTGGCGCCGAAGCTGCGCGTCATCCACGTCACCACGCATATCGGGCTGATCGACGCCATCCGGAAGATCGAGCCGGCGCTGGTGCAACGCGTCATCGCGCGCGGCCGCGCGACGCTGGTGAAGTCCGGCATCGCCGATCCGCGCATCGGCGTCTGCGGCATCAACCCGCATGCCGGCGAGAACGGCCTCTTCGGCCATGGCGAGGAGGAGGAGAAGATCATTCCCGCCGTGCGCGCCTGCCAGGCGGAAGGGTGGAAGGTGGAAGGCCCGCTGCCGGCCGACACGCTGTTCTTCCGCGCCGCGCGCGGCGATTTCGACCTCGTCGTCGCCATGTATCACGACCAGGGCCATGCCCCGGTGAAGGTGATGGGGCTGGAGGCAGGGGTGAACATCACCGTCGGCCTGCCGGTGATCCGCACCTCGGTCGATCACGGCACCGCCTTCGACATCGCCGGCAAGGGCATCGCCGATGATGGCAGCCTGATCGAGGCGCTGCGGCAGGCGGCGGAGTTGGCGCCACGGCGGGAGCGCGGGGCCGCCTAGGCCGGGCCGACGACCCGGGGCAGCCCTGAAAGCCTGATATCCTCCGCCGGATGTTCGACCCCTACCTGCACCGCTGGGATCTCGTTCCCGATGGCGCGCCGATCGTCACCCACGCCGCCCGGCTGCTACCGGTGCTGCGGGGGGGCGAGCCAGCCATGCTCAAACTGGCCCTCATGGAGGATGAGCAGCGCGGCGGCGTGCTGATGGAATGGTGGGACGGCGAGGGCGCCGCGCGGGTGCTGGCACGGGAGGGGGCCGCCCTCCTGCTGGAGCGCGCGACAGGGCCGGCCTCCCTGGCCGAAATGGCCCGGACCGGGCGGGATGATGAGGCCTGCCGCATCCTCTGCGCCACCGCCGCCCGGCTGCACGCGCCCCCGGCGAAGCCGCTGCCGGATCTGATGCCCCTCACGCAATGGTTCCGCGAACTGGAACCGGCCGCCGCGACGCATGGCGGCATTCTCGCCCGCTGCGCCGGGGTGGCCCGGGCACTACTGGCCGAGCCGCGTGAGATCGGCCCGCTGCATGGCGACCTGCATCATGACAACGTGCTTGATTTCGGGGCGCGGGGCTGGCTGGCCATCGACCCGAAGTTCCTGTTGGGCGAGCGCGGCTTCGATTTCGCCAACATCTTCACCAATCCCGATCTGGCCGATCCGAGCCGGCCGGTCGCGACCCAGCCCGGCCGCTTCGCACGGCGCCTGGAGATCGTGACGGAGGCCGCCGGGCTGGAGCGGGAACGGCTGCTGCGCTGGATCCTGGCCTGGACCGGGCTTTCGGCGGCCTGGTATCTGGGCGACGGCGACCCGGCCGTGACCGATCTGCGGATCGCGGAACTCGCCGCCGCCGAGCTCGACCGGTGAGCCGAAGCCGGCGCCACTCCCGCCCGGCATGACCTGACGCCTGGACAACTAGGCGAGCGCCGCTTCCAGGGCCGGCCGGTTCCGCAGCAGCCAGGCCACGCTCCGCGCCTGCCATGCGATGCCCCAGAGGCGCGGGGCCTGCTCCACGCCGGGCGCGATCCCCTGCTCCATCACCTCGTTCGCGGTGCTCTGCGCGGCGAATTCGATGATCCTGTAGGCGAGGCCGTGCCGTTCGGCCGCCGAAAGGCCGTAGGCATCGGAGAGCAGGCGGACCTGCCTGATGCGGCGGCGAGCATCCGGCAGCCCGTTCATCGCGGCCACATCGTCGTCGTAGAGCTGGGCATTGTTCCAGGCCACCATGGCCAGCTCGGTCAACCGGTTGACGGGCCCGGCGGCCTCCCAGTCGATCAGCGCGACCGGCTTTCCCGCGCGGGAGACCAGGTTCCAGGGCGCCGCATCGCAATGGCCGATGATGTCGGGGGTGCCGACCTCCCGGCCGAACCAGGGGCGCCAGACGGCGCCCTCCGGCGCCCGGAAGGATTCGAGCGCGTCGTGCATGCGCCGGATGAGCGCGCCGAGCGCGACAATGGCCTCATCCGTCCAGGGCGCCGGATTGATGACCTCGCCCTCCACGAAGGTGAGGAGCTCGCGCCCCTGCTCGTCGAAGCCCGTCCCGACGACCCTCGGCGCCCCTTCGAAGCCGAAATCCTCAAGATGCTTCAGGACGGCATGGACCGACGGGGCCCAGGGGCCGGTCTCCCTCGCGACGATGCCCCCTCGGCGCAGGACCGAGGTCCGGCCGCCGCCAGCCAGTGGAACGCCCTGTGCCGCGTCCGTCTTCTCCATGAAGCGGCTTCTATCAGGCAGGGCGGGACATGTCCCGCGGCAGTCCGGCGCCCTGCCTGGAGGATCGCTTTCCACCATCCCGGCCTTCCCCGGCAGGGCTTTCGCCGTGACGGAGTTCACGCTAGGGGCGGAGGCGCGCCGTGGCCTCCCGCGCCCTTTACCGCGCCGGGCCGCGCTGCTCCAATACGTCATGACCAAGCCACGCCTGCAGCATCGGCAGCTCGAGGTCTTCCGGGCAGTGGTCCGGAGCGGCAGCGTCACGGGCGCCAGCCGCATCCTCGGCATCAGCCAGCCCGGCGTGAGCAAGCTCCTGGCGCAGGCCGAGGAGCTGTGCGGCTTCTGCCTCTTCGAGCGCCTGCATGGCAGGCTGGTCCCGACGCAGCGCGGCATCGCCCTGTTCGAGGAGACCGAACGGCTCTTCATGGGCATGGAGGAGATCGACCATCTCCTGGATCGCCTGCGCGCGGAGCAGCCGCGCCGGGCCGTGATCGCCTCCATCCCCGTGCTCGCGCAGGAGCTGATGCCGAGCGTCGCCGGGCGGTGGCTGCATCTCGGCGGCGCCGAGCGGCTCGCCGTCACCACGCGCGATGCCGGCGGCGTCATGGCGATGGCGGCCTCGCGGCGGGCGGAGCTCGGGCTGGCGGCCGCGGTGCCGCGGCTTCCCGGGCTGCGCTCCTTCCTGGTGGCGCGCACGCGGGTGCTCTGCGCCCTGCCGCCCGGGCACCCGCTCGCCGCCCGGGACACGATCCGCCCCGCCGACCTGCACGACGAGGCCTATATCGGCATCTCGCGGCACGAAGGCCAACAGGTGCTGATCGACCGGCTGCTGGAGGACGAGGGCGTCCGGCCCATCGAGGTGGCGGAATGCCCACTGATCGCCGGGGCGGCGGGGATGGCCCTGGTCGGCGTCGGGATCACCTTCACCGACGCCTTCGCGGCGCGGCCCTTCATCGCGCGCGGCCTGACGCTGCGCGACTTCGAGCCGGCGATGACCTTCGAATACCGCGCGATCTGGTCGGAGGGCATGAGCAACCACTTCGACCGGACGGCGTTCCTGCGGCTGCTCGGCGAGTGCGCCGAGGCCATCCTCTCGGAGCCGCCACCCGCGGGCGTCACCCGGCTGGCATAGTCCCACCGGGCATAGTCCCACCGGGCATAACCAGCGCTTGGCGCCATAACCAAAGTTGGGCTGCCGGACCGCGCCCGCGGCATGCCAGCCTTGCAGCGTGGACAAGCACCGGACCATCTTCACCGCCGACTTCGTCGAGCGCCCCTATTGGTGGGAGCTCGCTCCACCACCGCCGCCCGGCCCACCCGAGCCGCTGCCGGAAGCGGCGGATGTTCTCGTCATCGGCGGTGGCATCGCCGGCCTCTCCACTGCCATCGAACTCGGCCGCAGCGGCGTCCGGGCGCTGGTGCTGGATCGCGAGGCGATCGGCTGGGGCGCTTCCTCGCGCAATGGCGGCGCGCTTTCCGGCGCGGGCAGCCTCGGCCGCGCGCGCTCCGACCTGCACAAGGCACTGGACGCGAAGCTGCTCGACGAGATGGTCGAGGAGGCCGAGGGCTCTTTCGACGAGATGGAGGTTTTCCTCCGTCGCGAAGGCGTCGAGTGCTTCTTCCGCAAGACTGGCCGCTTCGTCGGCGCGCATGCCCCGAAGGCGCTCGACACGCTGAAGCGCCGGGCGGAGATGCTGAACCGTACTGGGCGCGACACCGCGACCATCCTGGAGCGCGGGCGCGTGCGCGAGGAGGTGGCGACCGACCTCTACCATGGCGGCCTGCTCATCGAGCGCGCCGGCTCGCTGCATCCCGGCCTCTATGTCCAGGGGCTGGCGAAGGCCGCCGCGCGCCTCGGCGCCACGCTGCGCGGCGGCGTCACCGTGGCGGGGCTGGAGAAGGAGGGCGGCGGCTACCGGGTACGGACCAGCCAGGGCGATGTCATGGCCCGGCAGGTGATGGTCGCCACCAACGGCTATACGGGAGCCGCCACGCCCTGGCACCGGCGCCGCCTGGTGCCCGTCGCGAGCTACATGATCGCCACCGAGCCGCTGGGCGAGGCGCGCGTGCGCGCACTGCTGCCGAAGCTCCGCGTCTACGGCGACACCAAGAAAGTCCTCTACTACTTTCGCCCCTCGCCGGACTTCACCCGCATCCTCTTCGGCGGCCGCGCCAGCTTCATCGACGCCGACGCGACACGCTCCGCCGCTCGCCTGCACGGCTTCCTGACCGGACTGCTGCCGGATCTGGCGGGGGTGCGCGTCACCCATGGCTGGAAGGGCAATGTCGCCTTCGCGCTGGACTACCTGCCGCATGTCGGCCGGCAGGAGGGCATCCATTACGCGCTCGGCTGCAACGGCAGCGGCGTCGTCACCATGACGCATCTCGGCCGCTGCGCCGCAAGGCAGATCCTGGGCACCACGAACCGCCCCTCGGCCTTCGCGCGGCTGCCCTTCCCGACCATGCCCGGATACCACGGCCGCCCCTGGTTCCTGCCCCTGGTGGGCGCCTCCTACCAGCTCCGCGACCGGCTGGACGGCTGGCGCTCCGCACCCGCGAAGGACCCCCGATGACGGAAGACGTCCAGTTCTCGGCCAAGGAATACGCCGACCGCCTCGCCGCGCTGCGCCACCGCATGGAGGCCGCCGGCGTCGAGGTGGCGCTGCTCGACGAGATCGAGGCGATGACCTGGATCTCCGGCTATGGCAGCTCGCTGAACCGCTGGCGCTGCGTCGTGGTGCCGCTGGACGCCGAACCCTTCTTCCTGATCCGCGCGCTCGACGCCGCGCCCTGCCGCCAGCGCACCTGGATCCGGGACATCCCGACCTATCGCGACTGGGAGGACCCGATGCCGGTGCTGGCCTCCGCCCTCGCCAGCCGGGGCCTGACGCGGGCGCGGATCGGGCTCGACTTCAACTCCTACGCCATGTCGCTGCGTCGCTTCGAGCAGCTGCGCCAAGCGCTGCCCGAGGCCGAACCGGTCGATATGGGACCGGTGGTGAACGAGTTGCGGCTCATCAAGTCGCCCGCCGAGATCGCCATCCTGCGCCGCAGCGCCGCGGTGGCCGACGAGGCGCTGCGCCGGGCGGCGGCGGCCTGCGTGCCCGGCGGCAGCCAGCGCGACGCCGCGCGCATCGCCGTCGCCACCTATGTCGAGCTCGGCGCCGATCCGAGCCCGGCGGGGCCGATCAGCGCCGGCAGCGGCTGGGATTTCCTGCACGGCCATCTCAGTGACGCCCCCCTCTCTCCGGGCGACATCGTGCATATCGAGCTGACGCCGCGCATCGCCGGCTACAGCGCGCGGATCATGCGCTGCGTCAGCCTCGGCAGGCCCAGCCCGGCGCTGGCCGCCGCCGCCGAGGCGCTGATCGCCCTGCAGGACCAGCAGATCGCCGCGCTGCGGCCCGGCGCGCGCGCGCATGACGTGGACGCCATCCTGCGCGAGGGCGTCATCCGCTCCGGCCTGCGCCCGAGCTACGACAACATCACCGGCTACACGCTCGGCCTCTACGCGCCGCAGACGCCGCGGACCAGCGACTTCACGCGCATCCTGCATCCCGGCGCCGACTGGACCGTCGAGGCCGGCATGGTCTTCCACATCTACGCCTCGGCCGGCGGTGCCTCGATCAGCGAGACCGTCCTGGTGCGCGAGGACGGGCCGGAACTGCTGACCCGCTTCCCGCGCGGCATCATCATCAACGACATCGGGAGCTGAACATGTTCGAAGCCGTCAAGACCGGGCTGGTCGCCTCCAAGGGACCGATCTCCGGCGTCGTCCGCAAGGGGCCGCTGGTGATCACCGCGCAGATCCCGAAGGACCCCGTCACAGGCGAGATCGTCCAGGGCGACATCACCGTGCAGACGCGGCGCACGCTGGAGAACCTCCGCATCGCCATGGAAGGCGCCGGCGGCTCGCTGGCCGATGTCATGATGCTGCAGGTCTTCCTGGTGGATGGCGCTGACGCCCCGGCGATGAACGCCGTCTGGCGCGAGGTGTTCCAGGAGCCCTTTCCCTGCCGCGCGACGGTGGTGGTGAAGGAGCTGCTGGCGCCGGGCATGCGCATCGAGATGATCGCCACCGCGCATCTGGGAGCCGCCTGAGGTGGCGGGCGAGGCGGGCGCCACCGGCACCCCGACGGGCATCGTGATCGGCGGCGGCGTGGCGGGGCTCTCCGCCGCGCTGAACCTGCTGCGCATGGGCCATGCGGTCACGCTGATCGACCCGCTCCCCTCGCCCGGCGGCGCCTCCTTCGGCAATGCGGGGCTGATCTCCGCCGATACAGTGGTGCCGATCGCCCTGCCCGGTATGCTGCGGCAGGTGCCGCGCTGGCTGAACGACCCGCTCGGCCCGCTCTCCATCCGCCCGGCCTATATGCCGAAGGCCGCGCCCTGGCTGATGAAATGGGTCCGCGCCGGCCGCATGGACCGCGTGCGGGAGATCGCGCAGGCCATGCGCGCCCTACACGTCAATGCCTTCCAGGACTGGAAGGATCTGCTGGGCGAGGTCGCCTTCCGCGACCTGATCCGCCAGGGCGGGCAGGTGCAGATGTGGGATTCCGCCACGGAAACCCCCACCGGCAAGATCGAACGGAGCCTGCGTGAGGCGCATGGCATCCGCAGCGAGGAACTCGGCGCGGACGACCTGCGCCAGATGTTTCCGGGGATCGCGCGCGACGTGGTGCGCGGCGTCTTCATCCCCGGCAATGGGCACACGGTCAGCCCGCCGCGCCTGATCCGCACCCTGGCGGACATCTTCCGCGCCGAGGGCGGCACGGTGCTGGCGGAGCGCGCCCTGAAGCTCATCCCGGAAGCCGGCGGGCGCTGGATGGTGTTCACCAATGCCGGTAACCATCGCGCGGACAAGGTGATCCTGGCCGGCGGTGCCTGGTCCGGGCAGCTGCTGGAGCCGCTCGGTGTGAAGGTGCCGCTGGAGACCGAGCGCGGCTATCACGTCATGCTGCCCTCCCCCTCCGTCGCGCTGCGCTTCCCCATCCTGCAGAAGAGCCGCAGCTTCGGCATGACGCCGATGGAGCACGGCATCCGCGTGGCCGGCACGGTGGAGATCGCCGGGCTGGACGCCGCGCCGGACGAGCGGCGGGCCAAAATCCTGCATGAGCACGCGAAGCGACTCTTCCCGGACCTGCAGACCGGCGAGCCGGTGCTCTGGATGGGCCATCGCCCCTCGACGCCGGACAGCCTGCCCGTCCTCGGCCCCGCCCCGGGGCATCCGGGCCTCTTTCTCTGCTTCGGCCACAGCCATTTCGGCATGACCGGCGGGCCGCCGGGTGGCAAGCTGGTGGCGCAGCTCGCCGCCGGCCGGCCGCCTTCGATCGACCCCGCCCCCTATTCCGCAACCCGGTTCTGATCCACGAGACCGGGAGCGGGCGCCGCGCGCGACCCTAACCATGAGCAACCAACAGGGAGTCCCGAGATGCAAAATCAGAATCATCTGCTGGTGCCATCGAGGCGCCGTTTCCTGACCCTGAGCGGCGCGGCCCTCGCCGCGCCCTTCGTCATCACCGGACCGGCCCGGGCGGCCGGCCAGGTGATCGTGCGCACGCCGGGCGGCGCCTATGACGACATCATGCGTCGCCACGTCTATGACCCCTTCACCAAGGAAACCGGGATTGCCGTAACCCCGGTGGCCGCGACCGTCGCCAAGCTGCTTGCCATGTTCAAGGCGAACAACGTGGAGCTGGACGTGATCGACACCGGCGACGGCCCGCTGGTGACGCTCGAGCGCATGGGCGCCCTCGCCCCGATCGACTATGGCAGCTGGAAGTGGACCAAGCCCGAGGATGTCGGCGCGGAGTACCGGCACGAGACGCGGGTGGCGAACTTCGTCTATTCCACCGTGCTCTCCTACAACAAGGGGACCTTCCCGGACGGCAAGTACCCGAAAGGCTGGGCCGAGTTCTGGGACGCGGAGAAGTTCCCCGGCCCGCGCATGCTGGCCGACATGGCCTCCGGCCAGCCGGATCTGGAATTCGCCCTGATCGCCGACGGAGTGCCGCGCGACAAGATCTACCCGATCGACATCGACCGCGCCTTCAAGTCGCTCTCCCGCATCCGCCCGCATATCCGCAAGTTCTGGGATACCGGCGCCCTTTCGGCGCAGATGCTCTCGGACCAGGAGGTGGTGCTGGGCTCGATCTGGAATGGCCGCCTGCAGACGCTGATCGACAAGGGCGCGCCGCTTGGCCTCGACTGGACCGAGAACATGATCCAGGTGCAGGCGCTCAGCGTGTTCAAGGGCTCGCCGAACGCTGCCAATGCGCAGAAGCTCATCGACTTCATGATGCAGCCCGAGGTGCAGGCCAAATACTCGCAGGACCTGCAATACGGCCCGACCAACCAGAAGGCCTTCGACAGCATTCCGGCCGCGCATGTGGAGCGCATGCCCGGCGGCCCCAACTCCAAGCAGCTCGGCTTCATGCGCGATGTGGGCTGGTGGGAATCGAACCGTGACAAGGTGAACCGCACCTGGTCCCGCTGGATCCTCGGATGAAGGGGGACGGCTTCACGGGCGTCCGCCTGGAGGGAGTGAGCAAGGTCTACGGGCCGGAAACGGTGGTCAGGGACATTTCCCTGGCCATCCCGCAGGGCGAGTTCTTCACGCTGCTCGGCCCCTCGGGCAGCGGCAAGACGACCACCCTGTCCATGATCGCGGGCTTTACCTTGCCGAGCCGGGGCAGCATCCATATCGACGGCAAGGACGCGACGCGGGCGCCGCCGCGCGCCCGCGGCCTCGGCATGGTGTTCCAGAACTACGCCATCTTCCCGCATCTCGACGTGTTCGGGAATGTCGCCTTCCCGCTGACCGTGCGGAAGCTGCCGAAGCCCGAGATCACGCGACGGGTGGCGGAGGCGCTGGCCATGGTGAAGCTGACCGGCTTCGAGACGCGCTTCGCCCGGCAGCTCTCCGGCGGGCAGCAGCAACGCGTGGCGCTGGCGCGCGCCATCGTCGGCCAGCCTCGGGTGGTGCTGATGGACGAGCCGCTCGGCGCACTGGACAAGAACCTGCGATACCACATGCAGGTGGAGATCAAGGAGATCTCGCGCCGCCTCGGCATGACCGTGGTCTACGTCACCCACGACCAGGAGGAGGCGCTGACCATGTCCGACCGCATCGCCATCATGGACCGCGGCCGCATCGCGCAGATGGGGCCGCCGCGCGAGGTCTATGAGCGCCCCGGCAACGCCTTCGTGGCGAAGTTCCTGGGCGAGGCCAACCTCCTCCGTGCCCGGCGGCAGGATGGCGCCCTGCGCGGCGCCGGCGATGCGCGCTTCGAGGTCGCCGCCGACCGGCCGGACCTGCCCGAAGGCCAGGTCTTCGTGCGGCCGGAGAAGGTGAGCCTGCTGGCGGAGGCCGCCGCGCCGGCCGCCAACCAGGTCGCCGGCACCGTGCGGCACACCGCCTTCCTCGGCAATGTGGTGCGCTACGAGGTGGCGCTCGCGAATGGCGAGACCCTCCTCTGCGACGCGACCAATGCCTCGGGGACGGTGCTGCGGCAGCCCGGCGAGGCGGTCCGGCTCGGCTGGCGGGCCGCCGACGCCCTGCTGCTGGAGGCGTGAGCCGATGCCGCTCCGCGACGCCGCGAAATGGGCGCTGATCGCGCCCGCCCTGGCGCTCCTGCTGCTGCTCTTCATCACGCCGATCGGCTGGTTCATCGGAGAATCCCTGGCCGAGCTCGGCAGCGCCGGCGAGGTCTGGCTGGAGGCAAAGGCGGTGCTGGGCTCCTCCGCCATCCTCGGCGCCATCCTCAACACCAACGGCATCGCGCTGACGGTGACGGTGATGGTCCTCGTCATCGGCTATCCGCTCTCCTACGCGCTCTCCCGCGCGCGCGGGCTCGCCTTCTCGCTGGTGCTGATCTGCATCGTCATCCCGTACTTCACCAGCGTCATCGTCCGCACCTATGCCTGGATGGTGATCCTCGGCCGCAACGGCCTGATCAACCAGATGCTGCTCGGCCTTGGCCTCGTCACCGAGCCGGCGGATCTGCTCTACAACCGCACGGGCGTCATCATCGGCATGACCTACGTGCTGCTGCCCTACATGGTGCTGACCCTCTACGCCGCGATGAAGGCGGTGGACCCGCGGCTGCTGCAGGCGGCCGAGGGGATGGGCGCCGGCCCCCTTACGGTCTTCGCCAAGGTTTTTCTGCCGCTCACCCTGCACGGCGTCACGGCGGGCTCGCTGATCGTCTTCATCCTGGCGCTCGGCTTCTTCATCACGCCGGCGCTGATGGGGGGGCCGGGGGACGTCATGATGGCCATGCTCATCGAGCGCGAAATCGAGCTGTCGCAGAACTGGCCGGTGGCGGCGCTGATGACCATCGTCCTCCTGGCGATCACCCTGGCGCTCTACGCCGTCTACGGGCGCTTCGCCGACCGCGGCGAGGAGGGCTTCGCGCGATGACCGGCTCCACCCTCCGGCTGGCGGCCATCCGCCTGCTCGTCGTCCTGCTCTGCGCCGCCATGCTGGCGCCCATCGCCATCGTGGTCATCGCCTCCTTCAGCGGCGATGGCTACCTGAAGTTCCCGCCCGACAGCCTCTCGCTGCGCTGGTACATCCGCTTCCTCGGCGACCCGCGCTGGCTGGCCTCGCTCTGGAACTCCTTCCTGGTCGCGGCGATGACCTGCCTGCTCTCGACCGCGCTGGGCTTCCTCGCCGCCTATGCCATGGCGCGCGGCGCCTTCAGCTTCCGCAAGGTCATCACCGCGCTGCTGCTGATGCCGCTGATCGTCCCGCATGTGGTGACGGCCATCGCCATGTACTTCCTCTCCGCGCGCTTCGGGCTGATCGGCTTCCGGCCCTGGATCGCAGTGGCGCACAGCGTCGTCGCCCTGCCGGTCGTGCTGGTCATCCTGCAGTCGGCGCTGAAGACGGTGGATCCCAACCTCGAGCGCGCGGCGATGATCTTCGGCTGCTCGCGCATGGGCGTGTTCCGCCGCGTCGTGCTGCCGCTGGCGCTGCCCGGCCTCATCTCGGCGATGCTGTTCTCCTTCCTGACCTCCTTCGACGAGCTGGTGATCTCGCTCTTCCTCGCCGGCATCCGCGCCGAGACGCTGCCGGTGCGAATCTGGAACAGCCTGCTGCTGGAGGTGGAGCCAACCATCGCCGCCGTCAGCAGCCTGCTCATCGGCGTGACCTGCCTCGCGCTGGTCGTCGAATGGGCGCTGCGCCGGGCGCGGGAAGGCAATCTGGCCCTGCGGCCCTGAACCGCGCGCCGGCCGGGGGCGCGCCGCCCCCGGTCGGCGGCCTTCATCCGCCGTCCGTCCCGACGCGCTCCGGATCGGCGCCCGCGGGGGCAGCGCCCTCCGCCCCGCTGCCGCAGGAGGCGCGGATCACCAGTTGCGCCGGCATGATCACGCGCTCCGACGGCGCGCCGCGATCGGCGATCCGCCGCAGCACCAGCCGGGCCGCCTCCCCACCGATCTGGCGCGCGCCGGTGCTCAGGGTGGTGAGCGGGGGCCGGCAGGAGGAGGCTTCCGGGACATCCCCGACGCCGGTCACGGCCACATCCCGGCCGACGACCAGCCCCGCGCGCTCCAGCCCCGCCATGGCGCCGAAGGCGACGACGTCATTGCAGCAGATCAGCGCCGTCGGGCGCGGCTGCGCGCGGGCGAGCAGCCGCGCGGCCTCCAGCCCACCCTGCCGCGCCGCCGGCGTCCGCAGGATCAGCGGTGGCGGCAGGTCGTGCCGCCGCAGGGCCGCCTTGACCCCTGCCAGGCGCTCGCGGATGCCCGAATGCATCACCGCCGCCCCGGCGAAGGCGAAGCGCCGGTGACCCAGGCGGACGAGATGCTCGGTGAGGTGGTCGAGGCCCAGCGCATTGGCGGGCCCGGTGAAGTCGCCGCCGCTGCCGGGCACGCAGCGCATGACCTGCACGACGGGAAGCCCCTGCTCGGCCAGGCGGGCGATCCGCTCCGCACCCGTTGTCACGGCGGGGCAGAGGATGAGGCCATCGACGCCATGCTCGCGCAGCCGCTGGATGGTGCGGTCCTGGCGTTCCAGGGATTCCTCGGTGGTGGCGAGGAAGGCGATGTAGTCGGAGGCATCCAGCGCCGCGCTGACCCCGGCCGTCAGCTCGGCGAAGAAGGGATTGTCGATTTCCGTGACGAGCAGCCCGATGGTCTTGGTGCCGCTGCCCCGCAGGGTCGCCGCGCCCCGGTTGTACAGGTAGCCGACGGCCTTGGCCGAGGCCTGGACCCGCGCCCGTGTCTCGGCCGCCACCAGAGGACTGTCGCGCAGCACGAGGGACACCGTGGCCCGCGAGACGCCGGCATGACGGGCCACGTCGGTCAGGGTGATGCGGGCGGGTGCCGGGTCCGAGGCCATGGTCTTCCGGTGGGGCATAGGGGCGCAGCTTATCAGATTGTTCCAATTCCTTTTCCAGGGTTCATCCGCCTATCCCGGCAAAATGAGGCTGAAGTTTTGCCTTGCCGTTTGGATCAATCCAATGAACGATCCTGCCTATGCCCCGGGAACAGGGGATCTGAGGGAGGAGAGCCGAGACATGCTCCGGCGCAGAAGCCTTGCCATCTTGGGAATGGGAGCGACGGCCAGCGCAGCCCTGCCCCGCCTGGCCCGCGCGGCCTGGCCCGAAAGGCCCATCCAGATCGTCTGCCCCGGGCCGGCGGGGGGCGGCATGGACACCTATGCTCGCGCCATCATCCCCTTCGTGGCGCCACGCCTCGGCGCCGCCTCGATGGTGGTCATCAACCGGCCGAACGCCTCCGGCCAGCTCGCCTTCGAGAGCGTCGCCCTGGCGGAGCCGGATGGCTACACCATCGGCGTGGCGCAGACGCCGAACCTGATCACGCTGCCGATCGAGCGCCAGGTCCGCTACCGCGTCCAGAACCTGACCTATATCGCCAATGTCGTCGAGGATCCCGGCGGGCTCTTCGTCCGCACCGACTCGCCCTACCGCAGCGTCGGCGATCTGGTCGAGGCGGCGCGCAAGCAGCCCGGGCGCCTGGCCATCGGCAGCGCCGGCATCGGCACGGACGATCACCTGCTGATCCTGGCCCTGCAGGAGGCCACGGGCACCGAGTACTCGCATGTGCCCTATTCCGGCACGCCGCCCATCATCTCCGCCGTGCTGGCCGGCGATCTCGCCGCCGGCTCCTTCAATGTCAGCGAGGGCATCGCCCTCGTGAAGCAGGGCAGCCTGCGCCTGCTCGGGCAGGCGGGGCCGCAGCGCCTCGACATGGCGCGCGACATCCCGACCTTCCGCGAGCAGGGCATCGACATGGTCGCGGGCTCCACCCGCGGTGTCATCGCACCGCCCGGCCTGCCGGATGCGCTGCGGGACCGCTTCCGCACCGCCTTTGCCGAAGCGCTCGCCGATCCCGCCTGGCACAAGGAGGCGGAACGGCTTTCCCTTCCGCTGCGGATCATGAGCGGCGAGGAGCAGCAGCGCGTCTTCCTCGAGGACGACAGGAAGCTGCGCGCCCTGTGGCAGCGCCGTCCCTGGCGGGAATGAGGCGATGAGCGGAATACGGATCCCGCGCCGCGGGCTCGCGGCGCTCGGGCTCGGCCTCGCGGGCCTCTCGCAGCGCGCCATGGCGCAGCCGGCGGACTGGCCGACCAAACCGGTCCACCTCATCGTGGCCTTTGCTCCCGGCGGTGCTACGGACGTCCTGGCGCGCCTGCTGGCCGAGCGCCTCCAGGCGGTGCTGGGTCAGCCCGTCGTGGTGGAGAACCGGGCGGGCGCCGCCGGTATCATCGGCACCGAGGCGGCCGCCCGCGCCGCGCCGGACGGCTACACGCTGCTGCAGGGGACCATCAGCACGCATGCGATGAACGTGCCGCTCTACGGCGCGAAGCTCAGCTACGATCCGGTCCGGGACTTCGCGCCGATCGCCCGCACCTCCACGGGATACAACCTGCTGGTCGTGCATCCCGGCGTCCCGGCGCGCAGTGTCGGCGAGTTGATCGCGCTGGCCAAGGCGAAGCCCGGCAGCCTCGCCTACGGATCGGGCGGCAATGGCACCTCGACGCATCTGGCCGCCGAGATGTTCAAGACCATGGCCGGTGTGGACCTGCTGCACGTGCCCTTCCGCAGCACCGCGCCGGCTGCCACGGCGCTGACGGCGGGCGAGATCCAGGTGATGTTCGACACCAGCGTCTCCTCCCTGCCGCTGGTGCGCGAGGGGCGGCTGCGCGCGCTGGCGGTGACGGCGCCGAAGCGCATGGCGTCGCAGCCCGATCTGCCGACCGTGGCGGAAACGCTGCCCGGCTTCGAGATGGGCACCTGGAACGGCCTCTATGCGCCGGCCGGCACGCCGGCGGCGATCCTGGAGCGCGTCGATGCAGCGGCGCGCGCCGCCTTGCAGGACCCCGGGCTCGTGGCCCGCTATGCCGCGCTGGGAACGGATGTCTTCTACGCCAATGGCCGGGATTTCGACGCCTTTCTGAAGGCGGAGATCGACCGCTGGACACGCGTGGTGCGCGACGCGCGCATCACCATGGACTGAGCTCGCGAAAGGACAAGCAGATGACGGTGGGTTTCCGAATCAGGGCGGATTTCACGCGGGTCGATCCCGGGCTGGCCGAACGCGCCGCGGCGATTCCGGCGGCGAATATCGGCGATGTGGTGAATCGCATGCAGTGCATGCGCGGCGGGTTCCGCGCCTATGGCGGGCGTCGCGTCGTGGCCGGCCCGGCGCTCACCGTCCGCGCCCGGGCCGGCGACAACCTGATGCTGCACGAGGCGCTGGATCTGGCGCGCCCAGGCGACGTGATCGTCTGCGATGCCGGCGGGGATCTCGGGATCGCCATCATGGGCGACATCATGGGGCGCTATGCCGCCAGCCTCGGCATCGCCGCCATCATCGTCGATGGCGCCATCCGCGACGTCGATGGGCTCGCGAAACTGCCGCTCGGCGTCTGGGCGCGTGGCGCGACCCCGGCCGGTCCTTACAAGGACGGACCGGGCGAGATCGGCTATCCGGTGTCCTGCGGCGGGCTCGTGGTCGCGCCGGGGGACCTGATCGCCGCCGACGAGGATGGCGTTGTCGTGGTGCCGCGGGAGGATGCCGCCGGGGTGATCGCCGCCGCGGAGGCGCATTCCCGCAAGGAACAGGAGATGATGCAGGCCATCGACGCGCGGCGCTTCGACCGCGCCTGGGTCGCCCAGGGCCTGACCGCGAAGGGCGTGACCCGCCTCTAGTGTCCTGATTCCGGAGTCCTGCGGACTTCGTCATCCGGCCACTCGCCCCTGTTGCCAGTAGCCGGCCGCTCCGCTTCGTCCGCGGCAAATGCAGCAAGCTTCGCGGGCAGGACACGAGTATTTCGCCCCGTCGGGTCGCGTCGGGGCACGGGCATGCGGGGGCGGCGGATGCCCCGGCATGCCGCCGCCGGCATCCTCCTTGTCACCAGTAGGTGAACAACATCAGGATCGCCAGGACGAGGAGCACCAGCACACCGATGTAGACCGAGCGCCGGCGTGGTGTCCCGACGTCGATATAGGCGCCCGGGACCTTCCCCGGCCGGCCGTCACGTTTCCGGTTCGTCTGCTGCTGCATGTCGCGCTCCTGTATGGTCCGATCGCCAGCGCCCGGTGCAGCGCCTCTCCTGAGGCAACCGCCGACCGAGACGGAGGTTCGCCATCGTGCCGGCGGCGCAAGGGGCGCCGGCGTGGAGCGCGGAAGGGGGAACCGGCGATGCATCGATCCGGCAGCCGCGTGGCGGCCTTCCTGGCGGGTTCGCTCGCCCTTTCCGCTACCGCCCTCATCCTGGCCCGCGGGGCACAGCCCCGGCGCACAGCCACCCGGCCGGCCGTGCCGGTCTGGTTGAAGGCGGGCTATGGTGTGGCGACGCCGGCCATTGCCGCCGTCTATTGGCGCACCTATGGCCCGGCGAATTTCCTCTGGCTCTCCGATCTCGCGTTAGCCAGCACGACCCTGGCGGTGATCCGCGAGGACCGGCTGCTCGCCAGCATGCCGGCGGTGGGCGTGCTGCCGCTGGAACTGGCCTGGTCGGCGGATTTCATGGCCGGTGGCCGCCTGCTCGGCCTGGCGGACTACATGTTCGACCCTCGCCTGTCGCGCGGGCTGCGGGCACTTTCCCTCTTCCACCTCGCCCTGCCGCCGACGCTGCTCTGGCTGCTGCGCCGGCTCGGCTATGACCGCCGCGCCCTTCCGCTGCAAACCTTGCTGACCTGGTCGGCCCTGCTGCTGAGCTACGCGGGAACGCCGCCAGCGCAAAACATCAACTGGGTCTTCGGGCCCGGCAGCCGGCCGCAACAGGTCTTGCCGCCGCGACTGTATCTCGGCCTGCTCGTGGCCGCCCTGCCGGTGCTGGTGTTCCTGCCGGCCGACCGGCTGCTGCGCCGCGCCTTCTCGCGGCATGACTGACCGGGTCGGAGGCATTCGAGATGCCGCCAGAGGCGTAAGAAAGTTCGGGGGAAGGAATTCCCCCGAACCCCCATCTTCTTTTTGTCAGTTTGGCGTTGCGTTCTAAGCGAGCGCGGGAACTGGCAGAAAAAAGAAGGGGGCCTGGGGGGAATTCATTCCCCCAGCCTTTTCCGCCTGCTTTCACCCTTCCACCATCCGCACCGCCTCAGCGGCCAGATCCTCGGGAACGTAATGACCGCCAGCGAACTCGCGGTATCGCACGGCATAGCCCGCCTCGCGCAGACGGGGCACGAGCCGCCGGCTGCAGGCGCCGATCGGCAGGACATCATCCTCCACTCCGTGCGACACGAAAATGGCGGGCCGGCCCAGCGCGGGCGGCGGCGCGACGAAGCCCGGCGAGAAGGCGAGGGCATGGGTGAAGAGGTCGCCGTTTCCCAGCGCCAGCGAGAGGGCATAAGAGGCGCCGTCGGAGAAGCCGGCGAGGGCGACCCGCCGCGGGTCCACGCGATGGCGCTGGAAGACCGCGCATAGGGCGGCATCGAGGAAGGTGACGTCGGGCCCATAGCCACCCAGGATGACATCCCATGTCGCGCCGCGGCTTTCCGGCACGAGCAGCAGCACGCCGGATGCGGCATGCTCGATGAACCGGAGCGCGCCGGCCGCGTGGCCACCGGCCCCGTGCAGCATCACCACCAGCGGCAGGGCTGCCTCGCCCATCCCTTCCGGAACGCGCAGGAACCCGTCCCGCCGTTGGTCGAGGCCGAGGCCGTGCAGCCCGGGCGGCAGCGCCGGCACCTCCGGCGCAGGCTCCGGCCGGGCCAGCAGGCGGCCCCGTGCCGCGCTCGCCCCGCCGGCCATGGGGGCGCTCACGCCCGGCCTCCGCTGGCGCCGGCATCGGGCCGCTTGGCGTCATTCCTCGCCGGCCGTTTCATCCCTGCCCTCCCTGACGGCCCGTGCCGGACCCGTGCGGAGAACGCGGCAGCGGCACGCAGTTTGCGGCCGCGCGCCGCCGTAGCCCGCGCAACCGATCCTTCGCGCAGGCGCTTTGCCAGGAAGCACCCTTGCGGAGAGGAACAGCCATGGCCGGACCCGGTGATGATGCCCGCCACGATCCCGGCGACGCGGTGCCCGAAGGTGTGGCGCCCACATCTCCGCCACCGCCCAGCGACGAGGACCTGAAGGTGAAGCGCAAGCTGGAGGAGATGGGGCGGAAGCGGGGGGAAACGCCGCCGCAGCCAGGCGGAGACGGCCGGGAATGATCGCCGCGGGATTTCCCGCAAGGCGAGACCGGACGCCGCGGCCCCCTTGACCGAAGGGGAGCCGCACTCCCTTAACTTCGCCCCGGACAAGGTGAAGGAGGGCCACCATCGCCCGGGAATGCGGCATTTGCTCGGCCCCGCCGCCCTGGCGGCCAAGCCCGCTGGTGCGCGCCTCGATCCTGCTGCATGCGGGGGGTGCCGGCGCGCTCGCCCTGGCGCCCGCGCTCTGGCCCTGGGTGCTGGGCGGGCTGGCGGCGAACCATCTGGCGCTCGGGTTTTGCGGCATGCTGCCGCGCTCGCGGCTGCTGGGGCCCAACCTGACCCGGCTGCCCAGGGATGGCGCGCGGCGTAGCCAGGTCGCCCTCACCTTCGACGACGGCCCCGATCCCGACACCACGCCCCGCGTGCTCGACCTGCTGGATGCCCATGAGGCGCGGGCCTCCTTCTTCCTGATCGGCCAGCGCGCCGCGCGACACCCGGCACTGGTGCGGGAGATCCTGCGGCGCGGCCACAGTGTCGAGAACCACACCCACAGCCATCCGCCGCATTTCGCCGCCCTCGGCCTCGGCGGACAGCGGCGCGAGATCCTGCAGGCCCAGGCCGCCATCCGCGAGGCAGGTGGGGCGCCGCGCTTCTTCCGCCCGCCGATGGGGCTGCACAGCCCGCTGCTCGCCCCGGTGCTCGCCGGCCTTGGTTTGCGCCATGCCTCCTGGACCCGGCGCGGCGCGGATGGCGCCATCGGCGATCCGGTGCGGGTGCTGCACCGGCTGCGGCGCCCCGCCGCCGGCGAGATCCTGTTGCTGCATGACGGCAACAGCCGCCCCGGTCCCGGGGGCCGGCCGGTGGTGCTGGCCGTGCTGCCCGCCCTGCTGGCGCAGTTCCGCGCCGCCGGTCTCAGCCCGGTGCCGCTGCCCCTGGCCGTGGACGGGCCCGCCGCGCCAGCAGCAGTGGCAGCCGCAGGAGAAAGCCCAGCATCAGCCGCGCGTGCATGCCCGTGAGCAACAGGTTGTCCCGCCCGTAGTGGAAATGCGAGACGCCGCCTTCGGCCGCGGAGAGATAGCGGACGGGCACGGGGATGTTCACCAGCGGCAGGCCCGCCCAGCACAGCCGTACCGCCGCCTCGGCGTCGAAGTCGTAGCGCCGCATCCAGCGCGTGCGCCGCATCACCGTCACCAGCGGCGCGATGGGATAGACGCGGAAGCCGAAGAGCGAGTCGCCGAGCCCGGCCCAGAGCGTCTCCAGATTGGCCCAGAAGTTGGAGATCCGCCGCCCGCGCACGCGCAGCGCCGGCGCCTCCGGCCCGAAGACCGGCAGGCCGAGCACCAGCGCCTCCGGCGCCCGCGCCGAGGCCGCCATCAGCACGGGGATGTGCTCCGCCGGGTGCTGGCCATCGGCATCCATGGCCAGGGCATGGGTGAAGCCGGCGGCGGCGGCGGCCTCCAGCCCGTGCAGCAGCGCCGCCCCCTTGCCACCATTGCGCGGCAGCCGCAGCACGCGCAGCCCAGGATCGGCCGCCGCCAGGGCGTCGAGCGGCGCGTCGCTGCCGTCGGTGCTGCCGTCCACCACCACCCAGACGGGGTTCCAGCAGGCGCGGGCGGCGCGCAGCGTCTCCGTCAGGATCGGGCCGGTGTTGTAGGAGGGGATCAGGACCAGATGGGTGCGGGAGGCGGGCGTCATGGCGCCTTCAGGCCACATCCGGCCGTGCCGCGCCAGCGAGCGATTGGCAGGCGAGCGTCGGGCAAGCAAGCGACTGGCGCATGTAGTGCTCCACCGCGCCGCTGAGCTCCTGCGGGCGGCCATCCGGCAGGAAGCGGGGCCCGAGCCGCACCCGGCAGCGCAACGGCAGGGGCGGGCGGCGCAGCGCCGGCCAGCCCTTGCGGAGATAGGGCGTCTCGCTCTCGATCAGCACCGTCTGCACCGGAGCGCCGGCGCGCTGCGCGATCACCGCGAAGGAGCGGCTGACCGGACCGAGCGTGGGCGCCATGGGCTCCGCCGTCTCCCCCACCGGGCTGCGCGTCGCCTCGGGAAAGATCAGCAGTTGCCGCCCCTCGCGCAGCGCCTCCGCCGCCTGGCGGATCATGCGCTGCGTGGCGTCGTTGCGCACATAGCCCGCCAGCCGGACCCCGCCGCCGAGCAGCAGGTTGTCCCAGAGGGAAGCCTTGGTGATGCAGACCACCCGCGGCAGGCGCGAGGCAACCAGCACCGCATCCAGCATCGATGGATGGTTGGGCGTGATGATCAGCCCGCGCTCCTCGCGCAGCGCGTCCAGCGCCGAGAGGTCGCAGCGCAGCGCGCCGGTCAGCCGCATGGCGCCCAGGAAGAGCCAGAAGCCGCGCGAGATTCCCCATTGCCCGAGCGGCCGCCCGACCGAGGCGGGCAGCAGGCGGTAGAGCAGCGCCGCCGGCAGGCTCCAGAGCAGGCACATCACCGCGAAAAGCAGCAGCAGCCCGTAGAACACCACCGTGTCCCTGGCGCCCCGCAGCGGTTCCCACACCCCGTGGGCCGACCCATTCGGCGGAGCGGACGGATGGATGGCGGAGTCGTTCAGCGGCGGCCTCCCGATTTTCCCGGACCCTAGCCGAGCGGGCCGGAGGCGGTCTATCGGTTGTCGCGCCCGCATCGCCGGCCGGCCGGCGCGGGCGGCCCGCTGGGAGATGCCCTTGGGAGATGTCCGTGACCGAATCGCCGCCGCACCAGGCCGCCCCGCACCCCACCCTGTCGGCCTATTACCCGGAGGACGCCCAGCGCGCCGGCTTCGTCCGCAGCCTCTTCGATGACACCGCGCCGTATTACGACCGGATCAACCGCCTCTTCTCGCTCGGCACCGGCGCCTGGTATCGCCGCCGGGCGCTGCGGCAGGCGGGCCTCGCGCCCGGCATGCGGGTGCTCGACGTCGCCACCGGCACGGGGCTGGTGGCGCGCGAGGCGGCGCGCATCGCCGGCCCCTTGGGCAGCGTGCTCGGGCTCGACCCCAGCGCCGGCATGCTGGCGGAGGCCCGACGCGAGCTGGCCATCCCGCTGCTGCAGGGCCGCGCCGAGTCGCTGCCGCTGGCCACCGGCAGCGTGGATTTCGTCAGCATGGGCTATGCGCTGCGCCATGTCGCCGACCTCGCCACCACCTTCGGGGAGTTCCTGCGGGTGCTGCGGCCCGGCGGCCGCGTGCTGCTGCTGGAGATCGGCCGCCCGGATGGCGCCTGGGCGCATGCCGCCGCGCGCGCCTATCTCGGCCGGGTGGTGCCGGCGCTGTGCCGCCTGGGCGCGCCGCGTGGCCGCTCCGGCACGCTGATGCGCTACTACTGGGACACGATCGAAGCCTGCGTGCCCGCCGAGACCATTCTGCGCCACCTCGGTCAGGCGGGTTTCGCCGAGGTGGGCTGCGAGACCTCCCTGGGCATCTTCCGCGCCTACAGCGCGCGCAGGCCCGGCTGAGGCCGGAAAGGCCATGCAACCCGCGCGCATGCGATCTTGCGCCCGAATCGTCAGCCCCGCCATGATGCGGCCGCCTGGAGAAAGCCCGCCCCCGCCCGTGTCCCTTCATCCTGCCGCGCCGGCCCTGCTCGCGGAGGTGGCCGGCCGCTATGCGGCGGCCCCGCGCTTCACGCGCGGCTATGTCCGCGCCAAGCTGCGGCGCGACCCGGCGACCGCCGCCATCCTCGGCCTCGGCGCCGCCGCGGGCCTCGGTCATGTCGCGGATCTCGGCTGCGGCCGGGGGCAGCTCGCCCTGGCGCTGCTGCTCGGCGGCACGGCGGAGCGCGTCACCGGCCTGGATGGTCATGCCGCGCATCTGGCCGAGGCGCGGCTTGCCGCCGCCGGGCTGCCGGCCCGCTTCGAGCTGGCCGATCTCCACACCGCGCCGGTGCCCGATTGCGACACCGTGCTGCTGGTCGATGTCCTCTATCAACTGCCCGAGGCGGCGCAGATGGACCTGCTCGCCCGCGCCGCGGCCGCCGCGCGGCACCGCCTCGTGATCCGTGCCTTCGACCCGGCACGGGGCTGGCGCAGCCGCTTCGGCCTGGGCATGGAGCGGGCCAATCGCGCGTTGCGCGGCGCCCGCCGGACGGCCAGCATCGAACCGCTCCCCCTGGCCGTGCTGGCGGCGCCGCTGACGGCGGCTGGCTTCCAGGTCACGGTGCGCCCCTGCTGGGCCGGGACGCCCCTGCCCAATGTGCTGATGCTTGCGGAAAGGACGAATGGATGAGGCGGCTGCTCCGGGGATTCCTGCTCGGTCTGGCGCTGCTCGCGCCGGGAATCGCCAGGGCGCAGGATGCGGCGGATGCCCGCCTGCAGCCGAAGTTCGAGGCCGGGATCGCCGCCGGCGGCGGCTGGCTGCCGGACTATCCGGCGGCCGACCAGAACCATCTCCAGGGGTTGTTCTTTCCCTATGTGATCTATCGCGGCGAGATCCTGCGCAGCGATTCGCAGGGTGTGCGCGGGCGCTTCTACAACAGCGAGAGCATCGGCCTGGAGCTAAGCCTTTCCGGTGCCTTTCCCGCCTCATCCTCCGACAACGATGCCCGCGAGGGCATGCCGGACCTCGACTGGCAGGGCGAGATCGGCCCCGCCCTGCGGCTGACGCTGTGGCAGGACCGCGCCGTGCGCCAGCGACTGAACCTGGAACTGCCGGTGCGGGCGGTCTTCTCCACCGACTGGTCCTCGGTCCACTATCGCGGGCTCATCGCCGCGCCGGAACTGGCTTATGAGCGGCTCAACCTGTTCTCCACCGGCGCGCGCTTCCGCATCGGCCTGGGGCCGATCTTCGCGACCGGCCGGATGATGGACTATTTCTACCGCGTCGAGCCGCAATACGCGCGCCCTGGCCGCCCGGCCTATGACGCCGATCCCGGCTATCTCGGCACGCGCCTGCAATTCTCCTACCGCCTGCCGCTGACCGAGCGGCTTTCGATGGTAGCGGGCGGGCGGCTCGAATCCTTCCACGGCGCCACCAACGACGACAGCCCACTGTTCCGCGACAAGTGGAACACCTCCGTCGCGCTCGGCTTCGCCTGGTCGCTCTACCAGTCCGAGAGCCGTGTCGCGTCCACGGCCTCGCCTTTCGACTGAGAGGGAAAAGGCCGGGGGAAGGAATTCCCCCGGACCCCCATCTTCTTTTTGTCAGTTGGGTGCTGTGCGTGCCGCCAACGCGGGGATTCGAAGAAAAAGATGGGGGCTGGGGGGAATTCCTCCCCCCCAGCCTTTTCCTCTGCAAGGGCAGGAAATTCCGAGAGCTTACAGGAATTTCCCTTGTGCGGGACCGGTTTTCGCGCCCTATGTTCAGGGGCTTATATCCGGCCCAGGCTTGAGGGAGGTTTGCGTGAGTTGCCAGTTGGCCATCGAATCGGAGGTGGCCGCCTTGATTGTCGAAGCCCTCCACCTGGAAACCCCCGCCGATCAGATCGACCCCGAAGCGCCCCTGTTCGGCGAGGGTCTCGGCCTCGATTCCATCGACGCGCTGGAGATCGCGCTCGCCGTATCCCGTCGCTACGGCTTCCAGCTGCGGTCGGATGACGAGCGGAATGGGCAGATCTTCGCCTCGCTGCGCAACCTCTCCGCGCATATCGAAAAGCATCGCCAGCGCTGAGCCGATGCTGAGGGCTGCCTGGCGCTTCGCCCCGATGCTGCTCGCCGGCGCCCTGATCGGGCTGGCGCGGCTGGCCGGCCGTGCCGACATCGCCGTGCTGCTCGGGCTGCTGGCGCTGGCACTGGCCGTGGCGCGACGCCTGCCCAGCCCGGTGCGGCTGCTGCTGGGCACCGCCGCTGCGGCCCTGGCCGTGTCCTGGCCGCTGCTCCGCCCGATGGCGCCGCAGCGGCTGGCCGCCCTGCTGCCGCCATTCGGCGACCTGCTGCTCTGCGCGCATTTCGGCGCCACGCTATGGCCGGGCCGCGAGCCGCTGATCAGCCGCTACACCCGGCATGACTTCGGCCGGCTACCGCCGGAATGCGCCGGCTACACCCGGGGGCTGACCCTGCTCTGGGCGGCCGTCTTCGCCGCCCTGGCGCCGCTGCACGCCGTGTTGCTGCTCGGCCTGCCGCCGCTGACGCCGCCGATGGACGGCACGGTGGTGATGGGGGGAACGGCGGCGGCGCTCCTGGCCCTCTTCCTGGCGGAGCATGTGGTCCGCAGCCTGCGCTTCCCGCAATTCGGCATCGCCACCCCGGCCCGCACCTTGCGCGCCATCCTTTCGGCCCATCTGTCCCGCCATGCCTGACGCCCTGCCCACCGCCCCGCTCATCGCCCGCCCGGCTGAGGCCGTCATGTTCCGCCGTGGCGCGGAGCCAGTCACCTGCGGGCGCTTCCTGGCCGATGTGGCGGCGCTCGCCGCCCGCCTGCCGGACCGCCCCCATGTGCTCAGCCTCTGCGCCGACCGCTACCACGCGCTGGTCGGCTTCGCCGCGGCGGTGAGCCGGGGGCAGGTGATGCTGCTCTCCAGCGACCGCTCGGCCCGGCGCCAGCGCGAGATCGCCGCCAGCTACCCCGACCTCTACACCCTGGCCGATGCCGGGGATGAACCGGGCTGGGAAGCGCCGCCGGACGCGGTGCGCGTCTCCGCCACCGCGCCGGCCGGCGCCACCGGCCCCAATCCTTCCATCCCGCTGGCGCAGATCGCCGCGATCGGCTTCACCTCGGGCAGCACCGGCGCGCCGGCGGCGCATCCGAAGCCCTGGGGCGCCCTGGTCGCCGCCGCCGAGGCCGCGGCCGAGCGCTTCGGCCTGAACCATCCGGACGGGCAGGAGACCACCGTGGTCGCCACCGTGCCACCGCAGCACATGTACGGCTTCGAGACCACCATGGTGCTGCCGCTGCATGCCGCGACCGCCAGCCATGCCGGGCCATATTTCTACCCTGTCGAGGTGGCCGAGGCGCTGCACGCCGCCCCCGGCCACCGCGTGCTGGTAACGACACCGCTGCAGATGCGCGCGCTGCTCGGCTCTGGCCAGGCCATGCCGCCGCTGCAGGCGGTGATCTCCGCCACCGCGCCGCTGGAAGCCTCGCTGGCCGAGGCGGTGGAGCGGGCCTGGGAGGTGCCGGTGCTGGAGATCTACGGCGCCACCGAGATGGGCTCGATCGCTAGTCGCCGCACCCTCGATGGCCCGCTCTGGACGCTTTACCGCAGCGTCGCCCTGCGCCGCACGAGCGAGGATGCCGTGGCCGCCGAGGTCGCCGGCCTGCCGGACCCCGTGCCGCTGGCCGATGCGGTGGAGCTGGAGCCGGGCGAGCGCTTCCGCCTGCTCGGCCGCCGCACCGACATCGTGAAGCTGGGCGGCAAGCGTGCCTCGCTGGCCCGCCTCAACGCCCTGCTCAACAGCATCGAGGGCGTGCAGGACGGCGTTTTCGTCGTGCCGGAGGACCTGGACCGCAATCCCGCCGCTCGGCTCGCCGTCTATGCCGTGGCGCCGGGGCGCAGCGCGGAGGCCATCCTGGCCGCGCTGCGCGAGCAGGTGGACCCGGTCTTCCTGCCGCGCGCCGTGGTGCTGGTCCCGGCCCTGCCGCGGGATGCTGTCGGCAAGCTGCCACAGCACGCCCTGGCGGCGCTGCGGCGCCAGCTGGCGGGCACGGTCTGAGATGTCGGACGCGATCCCCTGGCGGGTGCGCTTCGCGGTGCCGGCCACGCATCCCTGCCTGCCCGGGCATTTCCCCGGCCGGCCGGTGGTGCCGGGCGTGGTGCTGCTGGACGCCATCTTCGCCGCCCTCGCCGAGGCGGGGCAGGGCGCCGTCACGCGCCTGCTGCGCGCCAAGTTCACCACCCCCGTGGCGCCCGAGGAGGTGGTGGAGTGCGAGTTCCGCAGCGCCGCGCCGGGCCGGGTCGCCTTCCAGTGCCATTGCCGCGGCGCGCTGGCGCTGAGCGGCGAGGCCGCCCTGGAACCGGCCCCGGCCGCATGACCTGGACCACCCAGCGGGAGCGGGGGAATGCCGCCGCGCTGCGGCTGATGGGCTGGATCATCACCCGGCTCGGCTGGCGCGCGGCCTGGCTGCTGCTCTACCCGATCACCGCCTATTTCTTCGTCTCCTCGCCCCGGCAGCGCGCGGCGGCCCGGTGTTTCCTGCGCCGTGCCCTGGGGCGCGAGCCCAGTCTGGCGGACCAGTTCCGGCAGTACTTTACCTTCTCCGCCACCCTGCTCGACCGCGTCTTCCTGCTGGACGGGCGGCACGAGGGCTACGACATCCGCGTTGTCGGGCTGGATCTGCTGAAGGCCCGCATCGCCGAGGGCCAGGGCTGCATCCTGCTCGGCGCGCATCTCGGCAGCTTCGACGCCATGCGGGCCGTGGCCGATGGCGGCTGCCCCGTCGAGGTGGTGGCGCTGATGCATGCCGAGCACGCCGCCATCAGCGCCGCCTTCTTCGCGCGGCAGGCGGCGGGGACGCGCACCGCCGTGATCCCGCTCGGCCGGCCGGATGCCATGCTGCGCGCCAAGGAATGTCTGGAGCGCGGCGGTTTGGTCGGCATCCTGGCGGACCGCACGCCGCACCAGGGCAAGGTGGCGCATGCTCCCTTCCTCGGCCGGCCCGCCGCCTTCCCGGAGGGGCCGCACATCCTGGCCGCCGTGCTCGGCGCGCCGGTGATGCTGGCCTATGGCGTCTGGACCGGGCCGCGCCGCTACGAGGTGCATTTCGAGCCCTTCGCCGAGCGCATCCTGCTGAACCGCGCCCGGCGGCGCGAGGATCTCGCCGCGGCGGTCGGCCACTATGCCGCGCGCATCGAGGTTGTGGCCCGCGCCTTCCCCTACAACTGGTTCAATTTCTATGACTTTTGGCAGGAGATGGAGGCCTGATGCCCTTGCCGTCCTGCTCCCGCCGCGCCGCCCTGCGGCTGGTTGCCCCGCTCGCCCTGTCTGGAGCCCCCTTGGCCGGCGCCGCCCTGGCCCAGACCTCGATCACGCTGGAAGGCGTGATGGCGGCGCTCGCCGCCCGCCGTAGTGGCGAGGCCGGCTTCACCGAGAGCAAGGAGATCCCGCAGCTGGACACGCCGCTGCGCAGCACCGGCACTCTTACCTGGATCGCGCCGGACCGGCTGGAGAAGCACACCCTTTCGCCGGTCGAGGAGATCCTGCGGGTGGAGGGCGACCGGCTGCTGCTGACGCGCCCGGCGCAGAACCTACAGCGCAGCATGGGGCTGGACGATGTGCCGGAGATCCGGCCGCTGGTGGAATCGATCCGCGCCACCCTGGCCGGCGACCTCGCCACGTTGCAGCGCCATTTCGAGATCGACTTCCAGCCCGAGACGACCGGCTGGCGCATGTGGCTGACGCCGCGCTCCCTCCGCGTGCGCGCGGCGCTGCAATCGGTGGAGATCACCGGCACTGGCGGCGAGCTGACCTCGATGGTCACCCAGGGCAATGAGGGAACGACACGGCTGGTTATCACGCCCCCGCCGGCCGCGCGCTGAGATGGCGGCGCAGGCAAGGCTGGGGGGAATGAATTCCCCCCAGGCCCCCCTTCTTTTTTCTTCGAGTTCCCGCGCGGGTGGCCCGCACAGCCCTCAACTGACAGAAAAAAGATGGGGGTTCGGGGGAATTCCTTCCCCCGACCTTTTCCCGGCATGAGCCAGCGCCCCGTCGCCCGCCTGCTGGGTGCCCTGCTCCTCCTCGCGTTGCTGGCGGCAGCGCTGTTCCGGGGCGTCACCTTCCGCGCCGAGATGAGCGACCTGCTGCCTCCCGGCAGCACCCCGGGCGCGGAATTCCTGCTGCGCGAATTGCGCAGCGGCGCCGCCACCACCCTGCTGCTGGCCGGCATCGAGGGCGCACCGGAGCCGGAGCTGGCCCGCCTCAGCCGCCGGGTGGCGGAGGGGCTGCGCGCCTCCGGCCGCTTCGCCTTCGTGGGCAACGGCACGCAGGACCTGGGCGAGGCCGAGCGGGACCTGCTGTTCCGCTACCGCTACCTGCTTTCCCCCGCCACCGGCCCCGCCCTGTTCGAGGCGCCGGCGCTGCGGGAGAAGATGGTGGCCCTGCTCGACGGGCTGCGCTCCGCCGCCTCGCCGCTGCTGGCGCGCTACGGCTTCGCCGATCCGGCCGGCGCCTTCTTCGCGCTGCTTGGCGCTTGGCTCGGCGAGAGCCACGTGGCGCTGCGCGAGGGTGTCTGGTTCGCGGAGGACAGCGCCGCGCCGCGCGCCCTGATCATCGCGCGCGGCAAGGCCTCCGGGCTCGACCTCGACGGCCAGGCAGCGGCGGTGGCGGTCTTCCACACGGCCTTCGCCGCCGCCGGGCCGGCTGAGGGGGCGCGACTGCTGGTCAGCGGCCCCGGCGTGTTCAGCACCGCCGCCGCGGCCGCCGTGCGGGCCGATGTGCAGATGATCTCGCTGCTCTCCGGCCTGCTGATCGCCGCCTTCCTGTGGTGGCGCTACCATTCCCTGCTGATGCTGGCGGCGGTGGCGGTGCCGCTCGCCGCCGGCACCCTGGCCGGCACGCTGGCGGTGGCGCTGGCCTTCGGGGCGGTGAACGGCGCCGCCTTCGGCTTCGGCATGACCATGCTCGGCATCATCGCCGATTATCCAGTGCTGCTGGTCACCCAGCGCCGCCCGGAGGAGCGGCTGGAGGAGACGGCGCGGCGCCTCTGGCCGACGCTGCGGCTGGCGGCGGCGGCGGCCACGCTGGGCCTCACCGCCATGCTGGCCTCCGGCTTCCCCCTGCTGGCGCAGCTTGGCCTGTTCGGCGCCACCGGGCTGCTGGTGGGGGTGGCCGTCACCCGCTGGGGCCTGCCCTGGCTGCTGCCGGGTCAGGTGATCGGGCCGCGCCCGCTGCCCCGGCCGATGGCCCGCGGCCTGGCCGCCCTGCGCGGCGCCCGCTGGCCCTTCCTGGCGGTGCCGGCCGCCGCCCTGCTCCTGCTGGCCCTGGGCGGCCCACGCTGGAACCAGGATCTCGACCGCCTGAGCCCGGTGCCGCAGGCGCAGCGCGACCTCGACGCCGAGTTGCGCCGCCAGCTCGGCGCGCCTGATGTCGGCATGCTGATCGCCCTGCGCGGCGCCGATGCGGAGACGGTACTGCAGGCCGCCGAGCGGGTCGGGCGGGCGCTTGACCCACTGGTGGCGCGCGGCGCGCTTGGCGGCTTCGACAGCCCGGCCCGTTACCTGCCCAGCATGGCCATGCAGCGCGCGCGCCAGGCGGCCCTGCCCGCCCCCGAGACGCTGCGCGCGCGACTGGCCGAGGCCACCGCGGGCCTGCCCTTCCGCCCCCCGGCCTTCGACGGCTTCCTCGCCGGGGTGGTGGAAAGCCGCGATCTGCCACCGCTCACGCCGGCCGGCCTCGGCGAGGCCCCCGCCCTTTCGGCGCGGCTGGCGCTACTGCTCTCTGAACGGGACGGCGCCTGGCAGGGTCTGGTGGTGCCGAGCGGCGTGCAGGACCTGCCGGCCCTGCGCGCCGCGGTGGCCGGGCTGGGCGATCCGGACATCCTGCTCGTTGCGGTGAAGGCGGAAACCGAGGGCGTGGTGGCCGCCACCACCGCCCAGGCGCTGCGCTGGGCCATGCTGGGCGGGCTGGGGGTCTTCGTGCTGCTGACCCTGGCACTGGGACAGCAGCGCGGCAGCGCCAGGGCCGGGCTGATCGCGGCCCTGCGCACCGCCGCCCCGATCGCCGGGGCCCTGCTGATCACACTGGCGCTACTGGCCCTCGCGGAGCAGCGGCTGACGCCTTTCCATCTTGTCGCGCTGCTGTTGTCGGTGGGGGTCGGGATGGACTATGCCCTGTTTCTCGGCAGCGCCGTGCCGGCCGCTCCCGGCGATGCGGCGGCCGAGGCCGAGCGCAGCTTGGGCTCGGTGCTGAACTGCACGGTGACGACGCTGCTCACCTTCGGGCTGCTGGCCTTCTGCAGCACTCCGGTCCTTCGCGGCATCGGCCTGACCGTGGCCCTCGGCGTCGCCGCCGCCTTCACCCTGGCCCTTGCCCTGGCACCCCGCCCCCGGACCCATCCTTGACGACGCAAACCTCCTTTCCTCCCCTGACTCTCTCTGCCTTCACCGCCGTCAGCGCCATGGGTGCCGGCCTCGCCGCCACGCGAGCGGCGCTGCACGAGCGGCGTGGCGGCCTTGGCCCTTCGGCCCCCGAGGACGCGCTGCCCGGCACCTGGATCGGCCGCGTCGCCGGGCTGGAGGCGGTCGCGCTGCCCGAGCCGCTGTCCCGCTTCACCTGCCGCAACAACCGCCTGGCCGAGCTGGCGCTGCGCAGCGACGGCTTCGCGGAGGCGGTGCTGGCGGCGCGGGAGCGCCACGGCCCGGCGCGGATCGGCGTGGTGCTGGGCACCAGCACCTCGGGCATCGCCGAGACGGAGGCGGCCTATCGCCGCCGCCAGCCCGCCGAGACGGCGCTGCCCGCCGATTTCGACTTCGCCGGCACGCATGACCTCTTCTCGCTTGCCCGCTATGTCCGCGCGCGGCTCGGGCTGCGCGGCCCGGCGCTGACGCTCTCCACCGCCTGCACCTCCGGCGCCCGCAGCTTCCTGGAAGGCGCGGCGCTGCTGCGCACCGGGCAATGCGACGCCGTCGTGGTCGGTGGGGTGGACACCGTCTGCCGAATGACGCTGCAGGGCTTCAACGCGCTCGCGCTGCTGGCGCAGGGCCCCTGCCGCCCCTGCGCGGCCGACCGCGGCGGCATCTCGATCGGCGAGGCGGCGGGTCTCGCACTACTGCAACGGGCGGAGGATGCGCCGGCAGGCGCGCTGGCCCTACTCGGCGCGGGGGCGAGCAGCGACGGGCACCACATGTCCTCGCCGCACCCCGAGGGGCTGGGCGCCGTCACCGCGATGCAGGCCGCTCTGGCCTCCGCCGGGCTGACGCCTGAAGGGATCGACTACATCAACCTGCACGGCACCGGCACCCGCGCCAATGACACGATGGAGGACCGGGCGGTGTCGCACCTGTTTGGGGTGGCGGTGCCCTGCTCCTCCACCAAGGGCTGGTCGGGCCATACGCTCGGCGCCTCGGGCGCACTGGAGGCGGTCATCGCGGCGATCTGCGTGGAGGACGGGCTGGTGCCCGGCTGCCTCGGCGTGGAAGTGCCGGACCCGGAGTTCCGCGCCGATGTCGCCACCGCCAACCGGCACGCCCCGGTGCGGCGGGTGCTGAGCAATTCCTTCGGCTTCGGGGGCAGCAATTGCAGCCTGATCATCGGCCGCGCATGAGCGAGGCGGGGAAGCTTTCCCACGAGGCGCCGGCGCTGCGCTGCTGGATCGGCGGGGTCGGCCTGCTGGGCCCGGGGCTGGCCGGCTGGGCGGCCAGCGCGCCGGTCCTGGCCGGTACGGCGCCCTGGCAGGAGGCCGCGCCGGTGGTGCCGCCCCCCGCCCTGCTCGGCGCCGCCGAGCGACGCCGCGCCAGCCTCGCCGTCCGCCTGGCGCTGGCCGTCGCCTCCGAGGCGGTGGAAGGGTCGGGCTTCGCGCCGGAGGCGCTGGAGACGGTCTTCGCCAGTTCCAACGGCGATGGCGCGGTGGTCGGCGCCATCCTCGATGCGCTGGCGACGCCGGGGGGCGACGTCTCGCCGACGCTGTTCCACAACTCCGTGCACAATGCCGCCGCCGGCTACTGGGGGATCGGCGCCGGCTCGATGCGCGCCTCCGTCAGCCTGGGCTGCCATGACGATACCTTCCCGCTCGGCCTGCTGCAGGCGGCGACGGAGGTAGCCGCTTGGGGGCGCCCGGTGCTGTTCTGCGCCTATGACGCGCCGCTGACCCCGCCGCTGGACACCTGCCGGCTCACCACCCTGCCCTTCGCCACCGCCATGCTGCTGCTGCCGGCGCCGCAGCCGGGCGCCCGCGCCACCCTGGCGCTGCGCCACGCCGAAGGGCAAGGCGAGCCCGAGGCGGCGCCGCGCAGCTCGCTGCGCGCCGCGCTGGAGGACGCCAATCCGGCGGCGCGTGCCTTGCCGTTGCTGGAGGCGCTGGCCGCCCGCCAGGCCGCGCGGTTCGCCTGGCCCCTGCTCGACGGCCTGCGCCTGGAGGCGGAGCTGGCGCCGTGCTGACCGCACCGCTGGACCATGCCGCCATCGCCGGTCTGGTGCCCCATGCCGGCGCCATGTGCCTGCTCGACCGCGTCGAACTATGGGATGATGACGACATCCTCTGCCATGCCGTCTCGCACCGCGACCCCGCCAATCCGCTGCGGCGGGATGGGCAGCTTCCGGCCATCGCCGGCGTGGAATACGCGCTGCAGGCCATGGCGCTGCACGGCGCGCTGACGGATGGCGAGGGCTCGCAGCCCGCGGGCTATCTCGCCAGCCTGCGCGGCGTGGCGTTGGCCGTGGCGCGGCTCGACGACCAGGCGGAGGATCTGCGCGTCTCCGCCACCGCGGTGGCGCGCGAGGCCCGCTCCTTCATCTATGCTTTCGAGGTCGCGGCGGCGGGACAGGTGCTGCTCTCGGGGCAAGCGGCGGTGATCCTGCCGGGGACGGCATGATGCGGCGGGCGCTGGTCACCGGCGGCGCCAGCCCAATCGGCGCCGCCGTGGCGCGCCGGCTGGCGGAGGATGGCGTGCATGTCATCATCCATGCCCATTCCGGCGCCGCCCGCGCCGCTGCGCTGGCCGCTGCCATCGTCGCGGCGGGCGGCAGCGCCGAGACGGCCACCTTCGACCTTGCCGATGCGGCCGCCAGCACCGCGGCGATCGAGGCGCTGCTGGCGGCCGGGCCGATCCAGATCCTGGTGCACAATGCCGGCACGCATGACGACGCGCCGATGGCCGGCATGTCGGCCACACAGTGGCATTCGGTGATCGACGTCTCGCTGAACGGCTTCTTCCATGTCGCGCAGCCGCTGTTATTGCCGATGATCGGCACGCGCTGGGGACGGATCGTCGCGATGTCCTCCATCTCCGCCATCATGGGAAACCGGGGGCAGGCGAACTACGCCGCCGCCAAGGCAGGCCTGACGGGCGCGGTGCGCAGCCTGTCGCTGGAATGCGCGCCGCGCGGCGTGACAGCGAATGTGGTGGCCCCGGGCATTATCGAGAGCCCCGCCATCACCGCGGTGATGAGCCGCGAGCAGATCGCGAAGCTGGTGCCGGCCCGGCGCGCCGGCCGGCCCGAGGAGGTCGCGGAGCTGGTCGGCTTCCTGGCCTCCGACCGGGCCGGCTACATCACCGGGCAGACCATCTCGATCAATGGCGGCCTAGCCTGAGGCTGGCGGGAGGGGCGGCTAGAGCAGATCCCGATCAGGCAGAATCGCCGGACCGGGTAAGATGCTCGCAGAAACAATAGCCTAGAGCGTTACCCGTGAGCTCATGCGAAGGGGAAAAAACGCCCTAGACCAGGGCCTGCACCATCGGGTGTCCGTCCTCGCCCCACAGCACGCGCACGCCGACGCCGTAGATGGCCGAGAGCAGCGGCGCCGACAGCGCCTCCGCCGGCGGCCCCAGCACGCGCAGGCTGCCCTCGGCCAGCACCCCGATCCGGTCGGCGTAGCGCGCGGCCAGGTTGAGGTCGTGCAGCACCACCACGCTGATCAGCCGGCGCGCCTCGGTCAGCCGGCGCAGCGCGCGCATCAGCGTCTGCTGGTGGCGCAGGTCCAGGGCGCTGACGGGCTCATCGAGCAGCAGCACCTCAGGCCGGCGCGCCAGGCACTGCGCGAAGAACACCATCTGCCGCTGCCCGCCGCTAAGCGTCGTCAGGTCCCGCCCGGCGAGATCCAGCAGCCCGAACTCCTCCAGCAGCGCAGCGGCTTCCCGCAGCGCCGCCTCCGGCAGGCGGAAGGCCAGGGTGCCGGCACGGCCCAGCAACACCGCCTCCAGCACTGTCAGCCCGGCGGCGGCACGGCTTTCCTGCGGCATGTAGCCGATGCGCGCCTGCCAGCGGCGGCGGGTGGTGGGGTTGAGCGCCTCGCCGTCCAGGGCGATGCGGCCGGCGGCCAAGGGGTGCTCCCCATGCAGGGCGCGTAGCAGGGTGGTCTTGCCAGCGCCATTGGGGCCGA
>DATMRU010000006.1:0-39978 GCA_035565935.1 Roseomonas sp. | reverse complement strand
GAGGGCGGCCGGGCAGCCGAGGCCGCCGGCGCCGATCAGCAGGACGCTGCCGGCCTTCAGCCGGCGCTGCCCCTCCAGGCCGAACTCGGGCAGGATCAGGTGCCGCCCGAACCGGCGCAGCTCCGCATCGCTCAGCTCGGGACAACAGGCGATCTCGCGCATCGCCTCAGCCCCCTGCGATACTGGCGAGAATGCGAATCTCGTCGCCGTCCCGCACCGGCGTCTCGAGCCCTTGCAGCAGGCGGATGTCCGTCCCGTTCTTGGACACCACGACGAAGGGCCGGAGTTGCCCCCCGACGAAGAGGTGGCTGTGCATCTCGGGCGCGGCCCGCGTGAGATCCTGGAGCGCGGCGGAAACCGTTTCGCCCGATGCGGTGACGCGGGCCTGGCGCTCCGTGTAGCGGCGCAACGAGCTTGGGACCTGGATCACGGCCATGGACATTTTCCCCTCAACTTCCACGGGATTTAGCGGGTCGCAGAGTGATGATTCGGCAAATGTCTCCTTAAAGCGACAAAAATCATTGGGGGATGATCATCAATCAGTGGTGAGAATCGTCTTTGCCCATCGCAGCCTTGGCGCGTGTAGGAGCCCTTCGCCATCAGGTTCAGGAGAAACAATGGCTGGACTGTGTGTGTTTTCGATATGCTGGGCAGGCATGCGCATCCAGAGGGCGTATCCGATAAAGAGCCGCCCTCTTTCTGGACGCCTGCCGGGAAGGCCATCCCACCCTCAACCTCCGGAGAAATGCGCGAAATCGGCACCCTCACCAAAGGTTGAGATCCAAACAGCCAGTTAATCTAGAAACGAGATCATAATCCAAAATAAGATCAAATCTCCTCAACGCCTGTCTTCCTGCGTGGCGGCTCCGCGCGGCCCGACAGAGGCGGCTCAGCGGGAGAACGATCATGCCCTCCGCAGCACCTGCCCTGGCACAGCCCGGCTTTCCCGGCAGCAATGCGCTTCCGCAGGGCGGGAGCCAGCGCTGGGACTACCTCGACCAGTTGCGCGCCATCCTGATGCTGGCCGGCATCCCCTATCACGCCGGCCTGGTCTATGCCTCGCACGCGGCATGGATCGTGGACTCGCCGGACCACAGCACGCCTGTCACCTGGTTCATCCAGTTCAGCCACACCTTCCGCATGCCCACCTTCTTCCTGCTGGCGGGGCTGTTCGGCATGCTTCTCCTGCGCCGGCGCGGCAGCGGGGTCTGGTGGCGGGAGCGGCTGCGGCGCCTCGGCATCCCGCTCCTCACCTCGCTCCTTCTCGTCAGCCCGCTGCTGGTGCTGGCGAGCGCCGTCGCGCAGGGCGGCCTGCCGAACGCCGTGCCCGGCCTGCTCAGGGAGATGCAGAATCCCGGCGCCAACTGGACGGTGCATCTGTGGTTCCTGATTTACCTGCTGCTCTATGTGACCATCCTGGCCGGGCTCTGGCATCTCCGCGCCGGCCTGCGCCTGGAAGTGGCCATCACCGCCCTTCAGGACCACGTGGAACGGCAGCCGCTCGTGGGATGGCTGCTGCTGGTGGTGCTCGGCACCGGAACCGTCGCGGTGGCGGCGGTCAGCAGCCAGGCCGGCGTCAGCTACCTGCTCGGCGGCATCTTCGTCCCCGCCGAATTCATCGCCAATGGGCTCGTCTTCCTGGTCGGCGCTCTGCTCGCCTTCCGGCCGAGCTGGCTCGACGCCTTCACGCGCCCCCGCTGGCCGGTCTGGCTCCTGGCGCTGCTCGCCGCCACGGCGATGGCCGTCTGCCAGGATGCCGAGGGCGCAGCCAGCCGTGCCGCCAGCTATTTCCTGATGCCGATCGTCGGCATCCTCTTCGCGCACCTGCTGCTCTCGGCCTCACGCCGCTGGCTCGACCGCTCCACGCCGCTGTCCCGCGCCATGGTCGATGCGGCGATGACGATGTATCTCGTCCATGTCGTCATCGTCCTCTGGCTGGCTGTCGCCTTCCTGGCGATCCCGCTGCCACCGGAGGTCGAGATCCTGGTGATCGTCGCGGTTTCGGGGGCGCTGTCCTACGGCTTCCACCGCGTCATCCGACGCAGTCCGCTGCTGTTGTTCCTGTTCAACGGCGTGCGGCCTCCGCCGCTCTGGAAGGCCGCCGCCAGCCCGCAGCTGAGGACCTCCGGCAGCACGCCCTGACGCGGAGGGCGCGGGGCGGGCAGGGGCGACGATGCCCCTGCCCGCCTGCACCGCTCCGGCCGGATCAGCCCGCCATGCCGACGCGCCGCAGGACCGGCTCCCACTTCGCCGTCTCGGAAGCCAGGAAGCGCGCGGCCTCGTCCGGACTGCTGCTCGGCCGCACCTGCATGGACATGTCCAGCAGGCGGTGGCGGAAGGCCTCCTGCCCGGTGATGCGGTTCACGGCGGCGTTCATCGCGGTGATGACCGGCGCCGGCGTGCCCGCGGGCGCCATCAGCATGTGCCAGGTATAGGCCTCATAGCCCGGCACGCCGGCCTCGCTGATGGTGGGGAGATCGGGCGCGGCCGGGGAGCGCTGCGGCGAGCCGACACCGAGCGCCCGCAATTCGCCGCGCTCGACATAGGGCATCGCGCCGGTGCCGACATCGAGCAGCATGTCCACATTGCCGCTCAGCAGGTCCGGCATGGCGGCGGAACTGCCGCGATAGGGCACGTGCTGCACCTTCAGCCCGCCCGCCATGCTCAGGAACAGCTCGGAGGCGAGATGCACCGCCCCGCCGATGCCGGAGGAGGCATAGTGGTAGCGGCCGGGATTCTCGCGGAACAGGGTGATCAGCTCCTGCAGCGTTTTCGCCGGCAGGCGCGGATTGATGTAGAGCACCATCGGCACCTGGCCGACGAGTGCGATGGGCGAGAAATCGGCGACCGGGTCGAAAGAGAGCTGCGGGAAGAGCGGGCGTAGCACTGAATGCGCGATGGTCGTGTAGAGCAGCGTGTAGCCGTCCTTCGGCGCCTTCGCGACGAATTCGCTGCCAACCACCACCCCGGCGCCGGTGCGGTTCTCCACGACGATCCGCTGCGGCATGATCTTGCTGAGTTCGTCCGCCAGCAGGCGGGCCGCCACATCGGTCGGGCCGCCAGCGGCGAAGGGCACGATCATGTGGACGGGCTGGTTCGGCCAGGATGCGGCCGACTGGGCGGCAGCGGGGCGCGGCGGAGCGGCGAAGGGGCTCAGCAGCAGACCCGCGGATGCCGCAATGATGTCTCGGCGCTTCATTGGCGCTCCTCCCTGTTGGCCAGGGAAGTATCGCCACCGTTGCGAGGCCGGGTCAATTTGCGGGCCGGGGGCGCGGGCCGGCACAGAGACCGGCCCGCCCCCACCCGGCCAGCCTCATACCGGCCAGCATGAATGCTGACCGGTATGGCTGTTCTTTGGCGCGCAGCCGCTACACCAACCCTGCGCGCGTGACATCGGCCCGCATAAGTCCTGACTGATGCGGGCTGGTGTCAGTGCTGGACCGGCTTGCCGTCCTCCAGCCGCAGCAGGTGCAGCGGGCTGTCGTCGCGCAGCTCCTCCGGCAGCAGTTCCGCCGGGAAATCCTGGTAGCAGACCGGGCGCAGGAAGCGCCGGATGGCCAGCGTGCCGACCGAGGTGCTGCGGCCATCCGCCGTCGAGGGATAGGGGCCGCCATGCACCATGGCGTGGCTGACCTCGACGCCAGTCGGATAGCCATTCACCAGGATGCGGCCGACGCGGCGCTCCAGCACGGGCAGCAGCGCCCGCGCCGCCTCTAGATCCTCGCGCTCCATCTGCAGGGTGGCGGTGAGCTGGCCTTCCAGCTTCTCGGCCAGCTCCCGCATGGTGCCCATTTCCGGGCAGCGGATGATCAGCGAGGCGGCGCCGAAGACCTCCTCCTCCAGGCTCGGATCGGCGGCAAAGCTGGCGGCGTCGGTCATGAACAGCGCTGCCTGCCCCTGGGTCGGGCCGTTATGCAGCAGGCCCTCGGCCACCTTCTGCACCTTCGGCGTGTTGGAGAGGCGTGCCACGCCTTCCTGATAGGCCTTCAGGATGCCCGGCGTCAGCATGGTGGCGGCGGGGGCGGCGCCCAGCGCCTCGGCGGCGGAGGACAGGAAGCGGTCGAGATCCGGCCCCTCCACTGCCAGCACCAGGCCAGGATTGGTGCAGAACTGGCCGGCGCCCAGGGTGAGCGAGCCGATGAAGCTCTTGCCGATCGCCTCGGCCCGCGCCTTGAGGGCGGCGGGCAGGAGGAAGACCGGATTGATGCTGCTCATCTCGGCATAGACGGGGATCGGCTCCTTGCGCGCGGCCGCCGTCTTCATCAGTGCCGTGCCGCCGGCGCGCGAGCCGGTGAAGCCCACTGCCTTGATGCGCGGATCGGAGACCAGCCCCTGGCCGATGACGTTGCCGGCGCCGAACAGCATGGAGAAGACGCCCTCCGGCAGGCCGCATTTCCGCACCGCCGCCTGCACCGCGCGCCCGGCCAGTTCCGAGGTGCCGGGATGCGCCGAATGCGCCTTCACCACCACCGGGCAGCCGGCGGCCAGGGCCGAGGCGGTGTCGCCGCCCGCCACCGAGAAGGCCAGCGGGAAGTTGCTGGCGCCGAACACCGCGACCGGCCCGAGCGGGATATGTCGCTGGCGCAGATCGGGGCGCGGCAACGGCTTGCGGTCGGGCATGGCCGGGTCGATGCGGGCATCGAGCCAGAGCCCGTCCCGCACCACTTGCGCGAAGAGGCGGAGCTGGCCCACGGTGCGGGCCCGCTCGCCTTCGATGCGGCCGCGCGGCAGGCCGCTCTCCGCCATGGCGCGCTCGACCAGCGCATCGCCGAGATCCATCAGCTCCTGCGCGATGGTGTCGAGGAAGGCGGCGCGCTGCTCCAGGCTGGTGGCCCGATAAGGGTCGAAGGCGGCCCAGGCCAGGGCGCAGGCGCGCTCCACCTCGGCGGCGGTGCCGCCGCCATAGGGCGGATCGAGCGCCTCACCGGTGGAGGGGTCGATGGCGCGGACGGGGCGTTCCGTGCCCCGCAGGCGCGTGGCGCCGATCAGCATTTCGCCGGTCAGGGACATGCGGTCGTTCCTCACTGCTGGGCGGCCGGCCGCAACTGGTCCGCCGCCACACTTGTCTGACGTCATAGGACAGACTTTCGCCGGAGGCGGCAAGAGCGCCCTCCCCAGGCCGACCAGTGGCGGCCTGGGCCGCGTCGGAGCCTCGGGCAGGAGGGGGTCCGCGCTCAACCGGCACAGTGCGGGAGGGCGGCGCGAGGGCCGCAAAAGGCAGTGAGGCCGCCATGGCCCGGCGGGCCTCCGGGCGTAGCCCAATGGCGCAGCGGGCGAGAAGGGTTCCGCCCGCTGGCGCGTTCCGTAGGGTGCCTCAGAAGGCGGCGGCGAGGCCGCCTTCCGCCCCCAGGCCGAGATGGGTGCGCCGGGCGCTCGGCCTGGGCGCGCGTTGGCGGGCCCGCGCCTCCTCCAGCACCTCCTCGCTCGGCTCCTCCAGCGCATAGCCGCGGCCCCAGATGGTGCGCACGATTTCCGCCGAGCCGGCGGCCGCCAGCTTGCGGCGCAGCTTGCAGACGAAGACGTCGAGAATGCGCTGGTCCGGCCCATCTTCCGCGCCGTAGGAGCGGGCCATGAAATGCTCCTTGGTGAGCAGGGTGCCGGGCCGCAGCATCAGCATCTCGAGGACGTCGAACTCACGGCAGGTGACCCGCACCGGACGGCCATCCACCGCGACGGTGCGGCGCGCCTGGTTGAGCACCACATTGCCGCAGCGCAACTCCGCGGTGACATGCCCGAGGCCGCGGCGCAGAATGGCCTGCATCCGCGCCTGCAGCAGCGGCAGGTGCACCGGGCTGGCCAGCACGTCGTCTGCGCCAAGTTCGAGGGCTTCCAGCTCCCTTTCGGGCGTCAGCGCGGCGGCGAGGAGAATGACCGGCACCCGCAGGCCGCGGCACCGCATGTCCCGCAGGACGCTCAGAACCTGCGGCCCGATCTCCGCTGTTTCGAGCAGCACCACATCATAGGGGCCGCTGTGCTGCGCGATGGCCGCCACCTCGTTAAACGGCGCGGCCAGATCGCATCCATGCCCCTTTTGGAGCAGGCTGTCCCGCAACCGAGAGTTATTCCCGCACAGGCTGGCGAGAAGAATGTACATGGCCCGTCCTTGCGATTTTCGCTGGGAGTGAGGGTCAGAGCCTCACGGGTTAGCGAGAAGAACCTAACATCACGCAGACGTGACCTTCAAGCTTTTCTCCACATAGGCGAAAGAATAGTGGAGAGACACAATCATTCGTCTTATTTCAAAACTTCCGTTGCTTTTTCTGAAACAAATGGCGCGCCAAAGCGGCCATGATACTGGAAGCGGGCCATAGTCCCTGTTTTTGGACAAACTCGCTAAAGATCAATGACTTCCAACGTAACACAGAAGAGATATCGCCTATAAGTTGAAAGAAACAAACCACCCTTCGGGCCGCCTCTCTTCGCTTCGTCCCATCACATCACGCATACGCAAAGGAAAATGCCATGCTCCGAAAGGTATGCATCTCCTTGTGAGCTGAAGCGCGAGCTTTGCAGGCGGAAGGTGCCGAAAATGGAAGTGCTTTCTGGGGGTGCCACTCTGGCCGTCAGACGAGTCGTCCTCCACCTGCGCGAACCGGCCGCGGGATGCGGTCAGGCGAAATGACTTGCCAGGCTTCCATTCCCCCTCTCTTTCCGCACCACGACCTGAGCCTTGTGCCCGCCCAGACATTCTCATAGGGCGCGAACACGTCTCGCTTGCTGAAGCGACGCATCATCCGCCGGGATTGCGCCCACTGAATCATGATCCGCTACGGCAGCATGCAGAGAGGAGTGGAGAAGAGCGCCTCCGCTGAGAGCGCGCGGAAGGGAGCGATACGCAGCCCCTTCCTGCGCACCGCCCAGCTTCCGGGAGAAGTGCCGAGGCGGTCGCCGCGGAAGGCGGCCGCACCCGCTCAGCCTGCCTGTGCGCCGCTCAGGAGGGGGACGTCACCACGGCGGACCGCGCCGGGAGGGTCCAGGCCATTCCGGGGTCCAGCGGCCAGATCGGGCGGGGTACATGCCGGAAGGGCACGCGGGTCAGCATCGGCGTCACCAGTCCCGGCCCATCCACCTCCAGGATCTGCGAGTCGGCAAAGAGATCATCGAAGCCGGCGCGGAAATGCCCGCGTGACTTCACCACCAGTCCGCGCAGGCGGCGCAGGTCGATGCCGAGATGCTCCAGCATCGCCGGATCGTGGCACTGGTGGCGGATGGAGACGAAGACCACGTCGACCCTCCCCTCCAGCCGCAACCAAGCCGTGGGGCCGAGGGCGAAGGGCCGGCCGGCGATAGTGCCGCGGCGGCCGATGATGTGGCCGTCGCTCAGCGCCATCACCTCCGCCTCGGCCTCCAGGCGGCGGCTCTCAGGATGCGTCTCCGAGCGGTTCAGCACGGCGCCGAAGCAGGCGCCCCGCCCCCGCGCATGCGCCTCCACCGCCAGCTCCGGGTCGTAGTGGATGGCGAAGGCGGTCCCGGTGACGCCGGCCTCCAGGAAGGCGCGCAGCACATCCGTGGTGTTGCCGCGCGCGCCACCACCGGGATTGTCCGCCACATCGGCGAAGAGCAGGGCCGGCAGGGCGAGATCGTCGCAGGCGGCCTTGAGGCGCCGCGCCGCCTCCTCGATCGGCAGCAGGCGGGCGACCAGTTCCTGCCGCCGCGACCAGAGCAGTTCCGCCAGTTCGCGCGCCACCGCATCGGCTGCCGCCTGGTCGCCGCGCGCGGTGACGATCACGCTCATGCCATTCTTCGGCGAGTCGCCCAGGCTGAAATTGGCCAGCACCGAGACGTTGAGAATGTTGCCCCGGCATAGTTCCTGCCCGCGCGCGATCGCCGCGCCATAGGGGCCGCGATCCGACAGCAGCGCGACGGAGGGCGGCAGGATCGGCAGCTTGATGAAGGCCTTGGCGGTCTTCAGCCCACCCAGCAGCTCCAGCATCGCCCGACCCGCCTCCTGCCCGCGCTCGCGCATGTCCACATGCGGGTTGGTCAGGAAGGCGATCAGCAGGTCGGTGTGCCGCACCATCGCGGCGCTGACATTGGCGTGCAGGTCCAGTGTCGAAACGATGGGCACATCCGGGCCGACAATGCCGCGGATCATGGCATAGAGCGTGCCCTCCGGGTCCGGGTCGCCAGTGGCGGAGGCAGCGCCATGCGCCTCGACATAGACGCCATCGAGCGGCATCGCGGCCTTCAGCCCCTCGGCCAGCCGGGCAAGGTAGCGGTCGAAGAAGCCCTGCTCGGCGGGGCCGCTGGCGCCGGCAGAGGTGATGGCGAGCGGCACCGGCCGCCAGGGCCCGGCGGCGTCCAGCACCTCCACGAAGCCCTTGATGCCGCCAGGATCGCGCGACTGGTCGGCGCGCGCATCCTCGAGCAGCGCCGGCCCTTCCAGCCAGAGCTTCTGTCGGAACTCCGCCTCCTCGGCGACCGGCGCGAAGCCGTTCGCCTCCAGCATGAAGCCGAGCAGGGCGATCCGGGGATTGTCGGGCATGGAGGCTTGTTTCCGATGAAAGCCGGTTCAGGGCGCCGCGGCGAGCAGCCGCGCCAGCAGGCGGCCGAAGCGGGCATGGGAGACGGAGGTGTCGGGCTGGTCGGTATCGACCCGATGCACGATCACGGCCTGCAGCGCAGGGAGCACCAGCAGCACATGACCCCGGGTGCCGAGCGCGGCGAAGCTGCCTTCCGGCACGATCGCATGGGGAAACATCACGCCCTGCCGCGCCACCCACCACATATAGCCATAGGCGCCGCGATGGCCGGCCTCGGAGATCGGCAGCACGCTGAGCCGCGCCCAGGCGGCGGGCACCACCTGGCGCCCGCCGGCGCGCCCGCCATCGAGGAAGAGCTGGCCGAAGCGGGCGAGGTCCCGCGCCGTCATGCGGAAGGGATAGGCCGGGTGCCGCGACTCGGGGAGCGGGACATAGCTGCCGTCCTGCTCCGGGTGGAAATCCTCCATACCGCAGGGCCTGCCGATGCGCGCCGCGAAGTCCTGGAAGATGTCGGCCCCGGTGCACTGCCGGAAGATGCTCCCCAGCGCGTTGAAGTCCCAGTTGTTGTAGCACCAGACCGTGCCCGGCCCGGCGCTGTGCCGCGCCGGCTTGATGGAGAGCATCCAGGGCGATTCATAGCCGCTCGGGTGATAGACGCCGGAGCGGGCGCAGAGCAGGTCGAGCACCGTGGCCAGCTTCTCGCGCGGGGTCAGGCCGAGCTGATCATCGATACCCAGGCTTTCCAGCGTCGCTTCGAGGTCGATCCGGCCTTCCTCGGCATGGATGCCGATCAGCGCCGAAAGCAGGCTCTTGCGGATGGAATGAGTGTTGAACCGCGCGCCGACCCGGCCGGCGGAGAGCAGCACCCGCCCGCGCACCACCACCAACAGGGCGGCGGTGTCGATGGTGGCGGCATCCTTCAGCGCCGCCCGCAGGCCGGCCGAGGACCAGCCGGCATCCTCGGGGCTGTCCCAGCGCGGCCAGGCGCCGGCATCGGCTTCCGCGACATCCTCAGTTCCGGGATCTGTGCGCAAGGCTCTGGTTCCTTTTGGCCATTTCCAGCGGCGCCGACCGATGCAAGGATGGCGCCAGGGACACACGGACGGCAAACGTCTGGCACATGGTTTGCTGGCCGAAGGGTGCAGCGTAAGCGCTCATGCCATGCGAGGGAAACTCAGGATGACGAAACACCACCCCCACCGCGCCGCCCCCCGGCGGCCCTGGCATCGGCTCGCCCTCGGCCTGCTGGCCGGCACCGGCCTGACGGCCATGGCGGCGGGGGTGCAGGCGGCGACGCCGGGCAATGCCCTGGTGATGGCCTGGAACATCGACGCCATCAGCACCTTCGACCCGGCGCAGATCGGCGAGGTGGTGACCAGCGAGCTTCTGCAGAACACCTGCGATTCCCTGGTCGGATTCGACCCGAAGGACGAGTCGAAGCTCGTCCCCGCCCTCGCCGAGCGGTGGGAGGTCTCGCCGGACAAGCAGCAGATCACCTTCCATCTGCGCGACAACCTGGTCTTCCCCTCCGGCACCAAGGCCACGGCGCAGGACCTCGCCTGGTCGATGGCACGGGTGGTGAAGCTCGGCTTCGGCAATGCGGCGACGCTCACCGAATATGGCTTCACCAAGGACACCGTGGAGCAGCGGATCACCGCGCCGGACGAGCGCACGCTGGTGATGAAGCTGGACAAGCCCTATCCGGTCAACCTCGTGCTGCAGGCGATCGGCGCCAACCGCGTTTCCACGCTGCTCGACCGCCAGACGGTGATGAAGAACGAGGTGAATGGCGATCTCGGCAACAAGTATCTCGCCACGCACACCGAATGCGTCGGGCCCTACCACCTGCGGCAGTGGAACGCCGGCGAGAGCGTGGTGCTGGAGACCAACCCCAAATACTGGGGCCCGGCGCCAAAGCTGAAGCGCGTCATCATCCGCCATGTCGCCGAGGCCGGCACGCAGCGTCTGCTGCTGGAGAAGGGTGATGTGGACGTGGCGCGCGACCTGACGCCGGAGGATATGCAGGCCATCGAAAAAATGCCGGGCATCACCCTCTCGCGCACGCTGAAGCCGCAGATCGTCTATTGGGGTTTCAACAACGCCAACCCGATCTTCGCCAAGGAGAAGGTGCGCCTCGCGATGCGCTACCTGATCGACTATGACGGGCTCGGTAAGACGGTGATGGCGTATAATGGCGTGCCACGCGCCAGCTTCGCCCAGCTCGGCGCCTTCGGCGCGCTGGACGAGAAGGAAGGCCAGCCCTTCAAGCTCGACCCGCAGAAGGCCAAGCAACTGCTGACCGAGGCCGGCTATCCGGACGGCTTCGAGACGACGATGATCTTCGGCACCCTGCCCTATGCGGCGCCGATCGCGCAGCACATCCAGCAGAACGCCGCCAAGATCGGCGTGCGCATCCGGCTGGAACAGATGGCCAATGCGCAGCTCTTCGCCCGCCACCGTGGCCGCGAATTCGAGACCGCGATGCTGGCCTGGCAGACCGGCGTGCCCGATGCCCACGGCAATGCCTCGCGCCAGATCTACAACCCGGACAACCGCCCGGAGGCAAAGCTGACGCAGTATCCGTCCTGGCGCCACGCCTTCCAGGATGAGAAGGCCAACAAGATGGTCATGGCCGCGCTGCTGGAGCAGGACGAGGACAAGCGCGTCGAGATGTACCACGAGCTGCAGCGCGACATGATGCAGCGTGGCCCGACCGCCATCATGTTCCAGTCGATCATGCTCGCCGGCGTGCGCAACACGCTGAAGAATTGGACCTGGCACGGCTTCAGCGCTTATTACGACCTCGCCTCGAAGGAGTAAGCCCAGCATGGCAGAGGCGGCGGCGAGATCCGCCCGGCGGAACGGGGGCGGCGCCGCCCCCGCCCTGCCCTCCTGGGCCGGCGCTGCGGCGCGGCTGATCGTCTCCGTCGCCGTCACGCTGTTCGGTCTGATGGCGCTCACCTTCCTGATCGGCCGCCTGCTGCCGCTCGATCCCGTCGCCGCCATCCTGGGTGACAACGCCACCCAGGAAGCCTATGAGGCGATGCGGGCGCAACTCGGCCTCGACCAGCCGCTCTGGATCCAGTTCATCCGCTATTGCAGCGACATCCTGCGGCTCGACTTCGGCACGGCGCTGACCACCGGCAAGCCGGTGCTGGAGGACATCGCGCGCGTCTTTCCGGCGACCATCGAGCTGGCCACGCTGGCCATCATCATCGCCACCGGGCTCGGCATTCCGCTCGGCGTCTTCGCCGCCGCCTATCGCGACACGCCGATCGACTATTTCGTCCGCGTCTTCGGCCTGCTCGGCTATTCCACGCCGACCTTCTGGCTCGGCCTGATGGGGCTAGTGCTGTTCTACGCCAATCTCGGCTGGGTCGGCGGCCCCGGGCGGATCGACACCGCCTATCAGTGGGACATCGAGCCGGTGACCGACCTGCTGCTGATCGACACCGCCATGGCCGGGCAGTGGGAGATCTTCTGGAACGCCTTCAGCCACATCATCCTGCCGGCCTGCATCCTGGGCTTTGGCGGGCTGGCCTATATCAGCCGCATGACACGCTCCTTCATGCTGGAGCAGCTCGCCCAGGAATACGTCATCGCCGCGCGGGTGAAGGGGCTGTCCTGGATGCGCACCGTCTGGGCGCATGCCTTTCGTAACGTGGTGGTGCAGGTCGTCACCGTGGTGGCGCTGGCCTATGCCTTCCTGCTGGAGGGCGCGGTGCTGACCGAGACGGTCTTCGCCTGGCCCGGCTTCGGCCGCTACCTGACCAATGCCCTGCTGGCCGGCGACATGAACGCCGTCGTGGCCTGCACGCTGCTGGTCGGCGTCATCTTCGTCGGGCTGAACCTGATCGCCGACCTGCTCTACCGCCTGCTCGACCCGCGGACGCGCTGAGATGTCCGACGCCTCCCTCCCCTCCTCCTCGCTCGGCGCCTGGCTGCGGGCGCCGGTTCCCGCCTCGCCCCTCCAGGCGCGCATGCAGGCGCTCTGGCTCGGCTGGCGCCGGCTGCGCAGCAATCCACCGGCGCTGGTGGGCGCGGTGATCCTGCTGCTGCTGATCGCCGTGGCCGCCTTCGCGCCGCTGCTCGCCACGCACGACATCTACGCGCAGGACCTGACCGCGCGGCTGCAGCCGCCCTCGGCGGCGCACTGGCTCGGCACCGACGATCTCGGCCGCGACATCTTCAGCCGGCTCGTCTACGGCTCGCGCATCACCCTCTACATCGCCTTCCTGGCGGCGTTGATCGCGGCACCGCTCGGCCTCGTCATCGGCACCACCGCGGGCTACCTCGGCGGCTGGACTGACACCATCCTGATGCGGCTGGTGGACATCTTTCTCTCCTTCCCCAGCCTGATCCTGGCGCTGGCCTTCGTCGCCGCGCTGGGGCCGGGCATCGAGAACGCCATTATCGCCATCTCGCTCGCCGCCTGGCCGCCGATCGCGCGGCTGGCGCGGGCGGAGACGCTGACGGTGCGCAAGTCCGACTACATCGCCGCGGTGCGGCTGCAGGGCGCCTCGCGCCTGCGTATCATCCTGCACCACGTCATGCCCATGTGCCTGCCCTCGGTCGTGGTGCGCATCACGCTGAACATGGCAGGCATCATCCTGACCGCCGCCGGCCTCGGCTTCCTCGGCCTCGGCGCGCAGCCGCCCAGCCCGGAATGGGGGGCGATGCTCTCCACAGGGCGGCAGTTCGTCATGACGAGCTGGTGGATCGCCGCCATCCCCGGCTGCGCCATCCTGCTCACCAGCCTCGCCTTCAACCTGTTCGGCGACGGGCTGCGCGACATCCTGGACCCGCGCCATGGCTGACCCGAATACCTCCCCCTTGCTCCGCGTGCGCGGCCTGCGCGTCACCTTTCCTTCCCCCGCCGGCCCGATCGAGGCGGTGCGCGGCGTCTCCTTCGATGTCGGGCGCGAGAAGCTCGGCATCGTCGGCGAGAGCGGCTCGGGCAAGTCGATGACCGGGCGCGCCCTGCTCAAGCTCTCGCCCAGGGCGGCGCGCGTCACGGCGGAGCGGCTCGACTTCGCCGGCATCGACCTGATGGCGGCCTCGGAGCGGCGGATGCGCTCCATCCGCGGCGCCCGCATCTCCATGATCCTGCAGGACCCGAAATACTCGCTGAACCCGCTGATGCGCGTCGGCCGGCAGATCGCCGAGACCTGCCGGCTGCACCAGCGCGTCGGCCGCGCCGAGGCCCATGCCAAGGCGCTGGCCATGCTGGAGGCGGTGCATATCCGCGAGCCGAGGCGCGTCTTCGACCTCTATCCGCACGAGGTTTCGGGCGGCATGGGCCAGCGCATCATGATCGCCATGATGCTGGTCACCAAGCCCGATCTCATCATCGCCGACGAGCCAACCTCGGCGCTGGACGTCACCATCCGTCGCCAGGTGCTGAGCATCCTCGACGAGCTGGTGACGGGGCGCGGCGTGGGGCTGATCTTCATCAGCCACGATCTCAACCTGGTGGCCGAGTTCTGCGACCGCGTGCTGGTGATGTATGCCGGGCGCATCGTCGAGGAGCTGCGCGCGGCCGACCTGTACAAGGCGCGCCATCCCTATACCCAGGCGCTGCTGCGCAGCCTGCCGCGGCTCGACCAGCCGGTGGCGGAACTGGCCGTGCCGACGCGCGACCCGTCCTGGTGGGATGGGCCGACCTACCGACTGGAGAATGTGGCGTGAGGGAAAAAGATCGGGGGAAGGAATTCCCCCGAACCCCCATCTTCCTTTTGACGGTTTGGGGGTGCGCCAATTCGAAGAAAGAAGATGGGGGTCTGGGGGAATTCCTTCCCCCAGCCTTTTCTGCCAGGATTCCCGCGGCATGACGTTTCCTACCCCACCGGCGCTGGAGGTCATCGACCTCAACATCACCTTCGGCCGTGGCGCCAAAACCAATCACGCCGTGCAGGACGTCTCCTTCCACGTCGCTCCCGGCGAGGCCTTCGGGCTGATCGGCGAGTCCGGCTCGGGCAAGTCCACCGTGCTGCGCGCCCTCTCCGGGCTCAACACCGAATACGAGGGCGCTATCCTGCTGCATGGCCATGAGTTGCCGCATCTGCGCGACAAGGCCTTCTTCCGGCAGACGCAGATGGTATTCCAGGATCCCTATGGCTCGCTGCACCCGCGCAAGATGGTCAACCAGGTGCTGCTGGAGCCGCTGGTCATCCATGGGCTGGACCGGCCGCAGCAGCGGGTGGACGAGGTGCTGCGCGCGGTGGGGCTCGGCCCCAGCTTCCGCTTCCGCTACCCGCATCAGCTCTCCGGCGGACAGCGGCAGCGCGTCGCCATCGCTCGCTGCCTGATCCTGGAGCCGAAAGTGCTGCTGCTGGACGAGCCGACCAGCGCGCTGGACGTCTCGGTGCAGGCCGAAATTCTCAACCTACTGCACCGGCTGCGCGCCGAGCGGGGCCTGACCTATGTGATGGTCAGCCACGACCTCGCCGTGGTGGCGCATCTCTGCGAGCGGCTGGCCATCATGAACGGCGGCCGGATTGTGGAGGAAATGACGGTGCAGGCCCTACGGGCAGGCGAAGCCACCGATCCCTATAGCCGCGCCCTGCTGGCCGCGAGCGCTGGCTACCGGCCCGTCACGGCACAGGATAGCTTCGTGGGGGCCTGAAGCCCGGGCCGCCATCCACAGATCCCCCGCCTTTTTTCCACAGCTTCATCCACTTTTCCTGTGGATATCGGGGAATCTTCGCCGGAGGCGGGGCAGAGCGTCCAGAAAAGATCGAGGAAGTGATGCGCGCGGCCTGACCGGCTGGGCCTTTACCGAAACCGCCAGAGGACCAATCCGCATGGATACCCCCTCTCGTCCTGCGACCCTTCCCGAGAGTACCGAGGCACTGCCCGCGCGGAGTTCCTTCCTTGGGATCCTGCTGGTCTTCCTCCGCCTCGGCCTGACCTCCTTCGGCGGCCCAATCGCCCACCTCGGCTACTTCCGGGACGAATTCGTGGTGCGCCGCCGCTGGCTGGACGAGAGGGGCTATGCCGACCTCGTGGCGCTGGCCCAATTCCTTCCTGGCCCTGCCAGCAGTCAGGTGGGCTTCGCGCTGGGCGTGCTGCGCGGCGGTCTGCCGGGCGGGGCCGCGGCCTGGCTCGGCTTCACCATGCCTTCGGCCTTGGTGATGCTGCTGGCGGCCTACGGCGTGGATTGGACGACGGGCGGCACCGGGGCGGGTATTGTGCACGGCCTCAAGCTCGTCGCCGTCGCCGTAGTGGCCCAGGCCGTGTGGGGCATGGCAGCGAAGCTCTGCCCGGACCGGCCACGGCAGACCGTCGCCGTCCTGGTGACTGTCGCGATACTGCTGCTGCCCTCCGCGGTCACCCAGGTCGGCGTGATCCTGGCCGGGGCCGCGGCGGGCCTGCTCCTCTATCGAAGCGGCGAGATGGGGCCGGCGGGCGCCACGCTGCCCTTTCGCGTTCCCCGGGGCGCCGCGACCGCCGCGCTCGCCCTGTTCCTGCTTCTGCTCCTTGGCCTGCCGCTGCTGGTCGCGGCGACCGGCTCACACGCGGTTGCCACGGTCGAGGCGTTCTATCGGGCCGGGTCGCTCGTCTTCGGCGGCGGCCATGTGGTGCTACCGCTTCTGGAACGGGCCTATGTCCCGACCGGCTGGATCACCGCCGACCAGTTTCTGGCTGGCTACGGCATGGCCCAGGCGGTACCGGGACCGCTCTTTACCTTCGCAGCCTTCGTGGGCGCCGTGCAGAACCTCGCGCCGAACGGCGTCGCCGGGGCAGTGCTCGCGCTGCTGGCGGTGTTCTTGCCGGGCCTCCTGCTGATCTACGGCATGCTGCCCTTCTGGGACGCGCTGCGGCACCGGCCGGCGGCACGCGCGGCGTTGCAGGGCGTCAACGCCGCCGTCGTCGGCGTGCTCGCCGCGGCGCTGTTCGACCCGATCTGGACCTCCACCGTCCACGCCCCGGCCGACTTCGCGGTGGCGCTGCTGGCCTTTGCCGCACTGGTCTGGTGGAGGGTTCCGGCGTGGCTGGTCGTGGCCCTGACGGCGGCGGCAGGCGTCGTGACCGCCGCCTTCTCGGCAGGGGCATGATCCGGCGGCCCGCAACCGGGCAGTTCCGCAGACGGCCGCTTGCGAAAGGCCCAGCCGCCGGAGGTCCGGCTTCCACCGAACCCCTTTCTCCTTTCTGCCCGTCCCGGCGCAGCTTCACAGGGTGCGCGACAAACTCGCAGAAAGAAGATGAGGGCCTGGGGGAATTCCTTCCCCCAGCCTTTTCTGCCCTTTCAGGCCGCCATCCGCCCGCTTTCCAGAAAGCTCATGGTGGAGACGATACTGCTCGGGCTGGCGGCCAGCGGGGTGTGCAGGGCGCGCACGCGGGTGAAGGCGTCCTCGCGGCCCGGAAGCCGGGTTTCCTCCACCGTGACGATGCCGTCATTGTCGCCCGGCAGCAGCGGGTTGAAGCCACGCCCACCGGTGCCGCCGGCGATCACCGCCACGCCGCGGCATTCGGGCAGGGGCACGCGGGCCGCGCCGGCGGGCGTCACGGTCTGGCCGCAGCTGCCGGTCAGCGCCCGGTAGGCGGCGATGCGCGCGGCGATCTGCGCCAGGCTCGCCCCGCGCGCCGGCGACCCGACGAGGACGAGCCGGCCGGGGCGCCAGCCATCCTGCGCGGCGCGCGCCATGGCGGCCCGCGCCACCAGCCCGCCCAGGCTGTGCCCCACAAAGGCGATCTCGGCCGCGCCGTCCTCGGCCAAGGCGGCGGCGACGCCGCTGGCGGCCCGCGCATGCTGCTCTAGTGGCAGGCGCAGGCTGGCATAGCCGATATTCGCCACCGCCCAGCCGGTATCGGCCAGGGCTGCGGCCATCCGCGCCATCCCGCCGGGATGGTGGCCGAGGCCGTGCAGCAGCACCACGGCGCGACGGCAGCCGGCAGGGCGCGCGGCGCGGGCGGCATGCGCCACGCACTCCTCGGCCGTGCCGGTCAGGGCGGTGGTGCCGAAAGGGTCGAGCGCCCGCGCCAGCGCGCTCCCGCAATGCGTCTGCACGCGCCAGCCGGAGCGCACCCAGATGTCGGTCCAGGGCTGCAGGACGCCCGAAAAGCGCCGCTGGCGTTTCACGGCGCACACCACCCGGCCATCGCGCGGCGCAGAACCATCATGGACAGGGGAATGCGCAACAAGCCTTCCTCACGATCTCGTCCGGAGCCCGGCAATATCGCCGGGCCGCCCGGGACTCGTAAACATCCGATGACAGGTGCCGCAGGCGGGGAGGCGCGGCGGGGCACGCCACCCGAACAGCAGCCAGGCCGTTCCACATGACATGGCACCGCCGCGCATCAACTCAAGCGCGGCCAGTGCCGCTTCCGGCCTGACAGCCTTCCCCTGTCACGCCATATCTGGACCAGCAAGGAGCGCCGGCACGATGTCCTCTCTCGTCACGACTCTGACCTTGAACCCCACCATCGACCTCGCCAGCGAGGCGGAGATGGTCCATCCCGTCCGCAAGATCCGCACCAGCGGAGAGCGGCAGGACCCCGGCGGCGGGGGCGTCAACGTGGCACGGGTGGTGCGGGAGCTCGGCGGCGAGACGCAGGCCATCATCCTGGCCGGCGGCGTGACCGGGCGCTTCCTGGAGGAGTTGCTGGAGGAGGGCGGGGTTCCGCACCACTCCATCCCGATCGGCGGCCGCACCCGCATCAGCCACACCGTGCTGGAGCGCAAGACAGGACTGGAATACCGTTTCGTCGCCGAAGGCCCCACCGTGACCGAGCCGGAATGGCAGGCCGCCCTGGCCGCCGTGGCGGAGCTGCGGCAAGGCTGGCTGGTGGCCAGCGGCAGCCTGCCGCCCGGTGTGCCCGCCGACTTCTACGCGCGGCTGGCCGCCCAGGCGGCGCGGCAAGGCCTGCGTTGCGTGCTCGACACCTCCGGCGAGGCGCTGGGGCTGGCCGTGCGCCAGGGCGGGCTGGAGCTGGTGAAGCCGAGCCTGGGCGAGTTCGAGGCGCTGATGGGCCGGCCGCTCCGCGAGCCCGCGGCGCAGGAGGCGGCGGCGATGGAGCTGGTCCGCGCCGGCGGGACGCGGATGGTCGCGGTGACGCTGGGCGGCGATGGCGCCCTCCTGGCCACAGCCGAGGGCACGCTGCGCCTGCCGGCGCTGCCGGTGAAGGTGCGTGGCGCGGTCGGCGCCGGCGACAGCTTCCTGGCCGCCATGACCCTGGCCCTGGCGCGCGGCGACGCGCCGACCGATGCCTTCGCCTGGGGCGTTGCCGCCGGCGCTGCGGCGGTCTCCAACGCCGGCACGGCCCATCCCACCCGCGAGGAGGTGGCGGCGCTGCGGGCGCGCATCACCACCGTCCCGCAGATGGCCGGAGCGCTGCCGTGACCCGGCGGCTGCTGGCCGACATCGGCGGCACCAATGCCCGTTTCGCGCTGAGCGAGGGGGGCGGCTTGCCCCAGGCCGAGCGGAAGCTGGCGGTGGCCGATTATTCCGGCGTGGTGGAGGCCGCGCAGGCCTATCTGGCGGGCCGCGCGGTGGAGGAAGCGGTCTTCGCGGTCGCCACCCCGGTGCGCGGCGACGCGGTGGCCTTCACCAACAATCCCTGGCGCTTCTCGATCCTTGAAGCAAAGCGGCAGCTCGGCCTGGAGCGGCTGACGGTGATTAATGACTTCGTGGCCCAGGCCGCGTCCATCAGCCTGCTCGATGCGGAGGACCTGTCGGTGCTGAAGCCGGGAGCGCCGCAGGAGGGCCGGCCGCGGGTGGTCCTGGGGCCGGGCACCGGCCTTGGCGTCGCCTTCGTGCTGCACGAGGGCGGGGCGACGCATATCCTGCCGAGCGAGGGGGGCCATGCCTCGTTCGCGCCCGAGGATGAGCTGGAGGCGGAGATCCTACGGCGGATGCGGCCGCTCCACGGCGGGCATGTCTCGGCCGAGCGGCTGCTTTCCGGCCCCGGCCTGCTGCAGATCGCCCAGATCCTGGGCGAGATCCGCGGCACGCCGACGCCGGCGGCCAGCCCGGCGGATGTGACCCGGCTCGCCGCGCCGGGAGGGTGCCCGGCCTGTGCCGAGGCGGTGCACGTCTTTTCCGCCATGCTGGGCGCCACAGCCGGTAATCTGGCCCTGACGCTGCTGGCCGAAGGCGGCGTCTTCATCGCCGGCGGATTGTGCCGGAACATGGGGCCGCTGCTCGACCGGGAAGCTCTGCTGCGGGCCTTCCACGCCAAGGGGCGCTTCGCCGGCTTCCTGGAGGGCGTTCCGGTGGTGCAGCTCCTGCGGCCGCATACGGGCCTGCTCGGCGCGGCCGCCTACCGCCCCCGTCTGAGTGCCGGCTAGGACACCGGAAGGCCCTGCCAGCGCGAGATTCCACGCATCCACCGCGCGCCGGCGGCGTTGTGACCGATGGTGTAAATCCAGTGGGGGTGAGAGTCATGACGGAAGTGAGGATCGAATTGCCGGAGGAACTTGCCGAAGCCATCGAGCGGCGGGCGAGTGAACTCGGCACCACGCGGGACCAGCTGCTTTCGGCGGTGGTGTCGGACGTCGTCGGTGACATGCCGGACGACAGCGAGGAACAGGACTGGGAATACCGCTGAGATTCCTCGCGCGCTGCCTTCCAGGGCGCCAGCGGATGTGACCCGCGCCGACGCGACCCTTGCCACCGCCATGTGTTGACGCGGAAAGGCAGGAGGGCCGTATGCAGCTTCAGGACAGGATCGCCATCATCACCGGCGCGGATTCCGGTATCGGCCGCGCCATCGCCGAGGCCTTCGCGCACGAAGGCGCGGATATCTGCCTCAGCTATCACAGCGACCGCGAGGGCGGCGAAGAAACGGCGCGGCGGGTGCAGGCGGCGGGCCGCCGCGCCGTGGTGGCGCAATGCGATGTCGGCGATCCCGCCTCGGTGGCGGCGCTGTTCGAGGCGGCGGCGGCCCTCGGCGTGGCGGATCTGCTGGTCAACAATGCCGGTATGGGCATGCAGGGCATGCCGGTCGCCGAGATGGACGACGAGAAGCTGGAGCAGGTGCTGCGCACCGACATGAAAGGGCCGCTGTTCTGCTGCCGCGCCTTTATCCGCCTGCGGCGCCAGCATGGCGGCAGGGGCCGCATCGTCAACATCAGCTCGGTCGCGCAGTACCTGCCGACGCCGGAGAGCGCGCCCTACGGCATGGCCAAGGCCGCGGTGGGCTCGCTGACCCGCAGCCTGGCGCGCGAGCTGGCGGAGGACCGGATCAACGTCAACAATATCGCCCCCGGCATGATCCAGACGCCGATGACGCAGGCGCGCATCGACGACCCCAAGGAGCGCGAGTCCTCCTTCGCCGCCATTCCCTGGCACCGTGCCGGCCAGCCGGAGGAGATCGCCCGCCTGGCAGTGTTCCTGGCTTCCGATGCCGGCGACTACGTCACCGGGCAGACCTGGGTGATGGATGGCGGGCTGATGATGAACTGGGGCGGCGCCTGACCTTCGGACCGGGGCCTGCGCTGGCCTGCTCCCCGGCCGGCCGCCCGGAAACGCGCGTCAGACTGTCCGGGAAGCGACCAGCCGCAGCTTGGCGGTACGCGGGACGCGCATCTCCTGCGTGATGGCCAGCAAGACCCCGGCCGCCAGCGCGAGATCCTGGGGCAGCACCACTACCTCGCCTTCCATGGCCAGCCGGGCGTGATCGGCGATCCAACAGGCGACACGCTCGATGGCCTCGGGGCTGTTGCGCTCGGCAGAGGCGGCCAGCGCGGCGCTGAGCTCCGCGGAAGGTTCGCGGTAGGAGTCTTGCTTCATGGCGGGGAGAGACCGCTTCCGGGGATTGCGGTCCGAAGGCTGCCGGCCAGCGGTTAAGGATTTCTTAACGGCAAACCTGTTCTCCAATGAATTGGGGGAGTGAATTCCCCCAAACCCTCTCCTTTTTCTGCAAGTTTCCGATCACACAGGTGGCAGGGGCTGCCCTTTACCTGCTGGCCGGCCCGTCGCAGTCGCCGGAGTTGTTTCAACTCCAGCGCGGGCGCTCCCCGCCCGCGCAACAAGAACTGACAGAAAAAAGAAGAGGGGGTCCGGGGGAGAATTCCTTCTCCCCCGGTTCCTCCCCTGCGGCATTTGAGGACAAACGCGCACGTCACTCCCCGTGCCCGCGGCATTCCGGGAACGCAAGGCCGAGCCGGATGTTCATCCCGGCATGGAAGCGTTGCTGTTTCACAATCCCTCCGCCGGCGACGAGGAACATTCCCTCGATGCGCTGCTCGACCTGCTGCGCGGCGCCGGGCTGGCGGTGCATCCCCTGCCGGCGCGGGAGCCGGTGCCCCGCGCAGGGCGTGTCGCGCAGGCCGGGCTGCTGGTGGTGGCCGGGGGCGACGGCACGGTGGCGAAGGTCGCGGTCCGCCTGACGGAGCACCCCGTGCCCCTCGCGGTTCTGCCGCTGGGCACCGCCAACAATCTCGGCCGTGCGCTGCAGACCTGGGAGACGCCGGAAGCCTTCGCCGCCGGCTGGCGCCAGGCGCAGCGCCGCAGCCTGAATCTGGCCTATGCCGAAGGGCCATGGGGACGGCGCCGCTTCGTCGAGGCGGCGGGCTTCGGCGCTTTCGCCCGCGCCATCGAGCGGGCCGACCACAAGGGGCTGAAGGGGGTGGAGGCCGGGCGTGCCGCCTTCCGCGCCATTCTTGCCCGCGCCGAGCCGGCGCGCGTCGTCCTGACGCTCGACGGGGCGGGGCGCGAGGTGGAGACGCTGTTCGTAGAGGTCATGAACATCGCCCTGTTCGGCCCCAACCTGCCGCTGGCGCCCGGGGCGCAGCCGGGCGACGGCTGGCTCGACGTGGTCAGCCTGCCGCCGGAGCGCCGGGAGGCCATGCTGGCCTGGCTGGAGGACCCCGAGGCGGGCCCGCCGCCGACGTATTCCTGGCGCGCCCGGACGGTGCAGGTGGACTGGCCGGGCGGCTCCCTCCGCCTCGATGACGACGTGCTGCCACAGGACCTGCCGATCCGCGCCACCCTGGGGATCGAGCCGCAGGCGGTGCAGGTCCTGGTACCGCCCGCCGACACCGCCACGGAGAGGAAGCCGGCATGAGCGAAGCCGTTTCACGGGAAACCCTGGCGCAGATCGGCGCGGAGGCGCTTGAACTGGCGCGGATGGCGGGGCGGGAGATGGCCGCCGGCCTGCAGCGGGCGCCGGAGGTCCACTACAAGCCCGGCGCCCATGGCGGCGAGAGCCTCAAGGACCCCGTCTCGGCGGTGGACCAGGCGGTGGAGGCGATGATCCGCGCGCGGCTGGCCGAGCGCTTCCCCGATCATGACGTGCTCGGCGAGGAGTCGGGCGAGCGGCCGGCGCGCGGCAGCCGCTTCCTCTGGGCGGTGGACCCGGTGGATGGCACAGCCAACTACATCAACGGCTTCCCGCTCTTCGCCGGCTCGATCGGCGTGCTGCTGGACGGCGTGCCGATCGCGGGAGCCGTCTGGTGCGCGGCCAGCCATGCCTTGCGGGCCGGCACCTATCACGCGGTGCGCGGCGGTGGGCTCTTCTTCGAGGAGGAGCCGGTGCGGCCGATCTTCAATCCCGAAGTCCGCCGGCGGCTGGCCGGCTTCGTCGATGCGGGGCCGCGCTCGCCGGAGGAATGGGAGGCGCGGCGGACGGGCTCGGCCGCGATCGAATGCGCCTTCATCGCCGCCGGGCTGTTGGAGGTGGCGCGGTTCGAGCGGCCGAATGCCTGGGACGTGGCCGGCGGCTTCGCACTGGTGCGCGCCACCGGGGGCGAGATCCGCACGCTGGGACCCGAGGGATGGAAGCCCTTCGAGAGCTTCGCCGCCGAGGCGCCGAACGGCGATGCGGGGCAATGGCGGCGCCCGGTGATCCTGGGCCGGGCCGAGGCGGTGGAGCGGCTTTGCGCGCTGGCCGGCTAGAGCCTTTTCCGCTCGCCTCGGCTCACGGCAAAGGCTCTAGAAGATTGTTTTTACGAGCAACTTCACCCGATCAGGTGATTCCACCTGACCGGGATCTGCTCTCGTGTCCTGCCCGCGAAGTTCGCTGCATCTGCAGCGGACGAAGCGGATCAGCAGCCCACTGGAAACAAGGGCGAGTGCCCAGATGAGGAAGTCCGCAGGACTTCGGAAGCAGGACACCCGCGCGGCCCGCTCGCATCCGCGGGCCGATGCCGCTAGGCATCCGGGCGATCCATCTCCCTCACGAGGTTTCCCGATGCCCGTCCTCTCTTCCGCCCGCCCGGCCCCGCCGCCGCACCGTCGCCTCAGCGCCGCCCTGGCCGAGCTACACCGCATCCTGCTGAATGCGCAGGCGGCCGGCAGCCCGGTGGCCAGCAATCCCTATGCCCTGCTGCAGGCGGTGATGCACGACCCGGCCTTTGCCTGGCTGCGTGGCTTCAGCAACCTGATGCTGCGGATCGACGAGGCCGGCGCGCAGGGCGCGACGCCCTCGCCCGAGGCGATGCAGGGCTTCCTGGCCGAGGCGGTGCATCTGGTGGAGGGCGGCGGGGATGCGGCCGCCCAGGAGACCCATGCCCGGCTGCAGGTCTTCATGCTGCGCCCCGAAGTGGCCGCCAAGGTCGCGGCCCTGCGGGGCACCATCACTGCGCTGCGGCAGACATTGGCCCAGTAACCGGCCGCACGGAGCCGACTTATCCCCAAGGCGCGTGGACAGGCCTGTGGGAAAGCCGGTGGATAACTGGGAAAACCCGTAGGCGGCTCAGATGGATCGAGCGCTTGCTTGGCGCTCGCAGGAAACAAGGCCAGCGGAGTGGATGTTCTGCGGGATGCCAGCGCGACGGCCCCCGGCCGGGCCACCTGCGGAACAATCGCTGGCCGCAGCCAAACTATCATAAATCTGGATATGGACCGCTACGCCTGACACAGTCTGGCGGATGAGCAGCCTTTCGAATCGAAGCTTCGTCATGGTCGTGGCCGAGGAGAACGGGGAGGCCGTGCGCAGCCTCGCCTCGCCGGTGCGCCTGCATATCCTGCGGCTGCTGCGCGAGCGGGGGCCGCTGAACGTCAACGACATCGGCAAAGCGCTCGGCCTGCCGCAATCCACCGTGGCCACCAATGTGCAAATCCTGGAGAAGGGTCGGCTGCTGCACACGGAGACGGTGAAGGCCAGCAAGGGGCAGCAGAAGATCTGCAGCACGCCTTTCGACGAGATCGTCATCCGCCTGGCGCGGCCGCCGGTGGAGCGCCGGCAGGACCTGATCGAGGTGGCCATGCCGCTCGGCCTCTACACGAGCTGCAGCGTCAGCGCGCCCTGCGGGCTGTGCTCGGAAGAAGGGGTGATCGGGCTGCTCGACGTGCCCGACTTCTTCCTCGATCCCGCGCGGATGCAGGCCATGCTGATCTGGTTCTCGCGCGGCTATGTCGAGTACAAGTTCCCGAACAATGCCAAGCTCATGAAGGCCAGCATCGAGGCGCTGGAGTTCAGCCTGGAGATGTCCTCGGAAGTGCCGGGCACCAATGCCAACTGGCCCTCCGACATCAGCCTCTGGGTGAATGGCGTGAAGATCGGCACCTGGACCTCGCCCGGCGACTATGGCGACAAGCGCGGCACCTATACGCCGCGCTGGTGGAAGCTGGAGGGCTCGCAATACGGCAAGCTCACCCACTGGCGCATCACCGAGCGCGGGACCTATCTCGACGGGCTGAAGCTGTCCTCCGTCAACCTGGCGCAGCTCGACCTGCAGAGCCACCACTCCATCCGGCTGCGCATCGGCATCGAGGAGGGCGCGCGGCACCCCGGGGGCGTCAACATCTTCGGCCGGCATTTCGGCAACCACGATCAGGATATCCTGCTGCGGATGCATCTGCGGCGGTGAGGCCGTTTCATACCTGAATTTCGGGTCCATATCGCCTTTTTCGTTGACCCTGTCGCGCAACGACTTCTAGCGTCCCTGCCAAAGCCCACAGCAGAGGGGCCGGAAGGAGACGTCCGATGGAGATCAAACGCAGAACCCTGCTGGCGGCCCCGTTCGCCCTCACGGCGGCGCCCGCCCTGGCACAGGGCCTGGCCGGCGGCCTGCCCCGGCGCGAGACGCTGATCCTCGAGAATCCCGAAGGCACGGTCCGTAATCCCGGCTGGTTCAACATCTGGACCATCAATGCCGGGGGCCAGTACACCGGCCTGCACCAGCTCGCCCTGGACACGCTGTGGTTCATGGACCCCGAGCAGGGGCTGGACGGCCCCTGGGACAATTCCCTCGCCGCCGAGAAGCCCATCTACGACGAGGGCTTCAACGAGATGACGGTGAAGCTGCGGCGGGGCATCTACTGGAGCGACGGCGTCGAGTTCACCTCCGCCGACCTCGCCTACACCGTCGAGACCCAGATGAAGAACACGGCGATGCGCTGGGGCGCGTTGCTGGCGCTGAACGTCGCGGAGGTAACGACCCCCGACCCCTACACCGCGCATTTCAAGCTGAAGCGGGCGAACTCGCGCTTCCACTCGCTGTTCACGGTGCGCTTCAGCGGCATCTGGATGATGCCGAAGCACGTCTTCGAGAAGCAACCGGACCCCATGCGGTTCGACTTCAACAAGCCGGTCAGCCTCGGCGCCTATGTGCTGCACAGCTATGACCCGGACGGCCGCCGCTTTACCTGGGAACGGCGCGAGGACTGGCAGCGCACCACCCTCGGCCGCTTCGGCCAGCCGGGGCCGCGCTATGTCAGCTACATCGACCCCGGCCCGCCGGACAAACGCGTCATCGCCCAGCTCAACCACGAGCTGGACGTCATCCACGACGTCGCGCCGGAGGGGATGTTCACTATCGCACGGCAGTCGAAATCCTCGCATTCCTGGTTCCCGCGCTTCCCCTATGCCCACCCCGATCCGACCCTGCCGGCGGTGTTGCTGAACAATCAGAACCCTCTGTTCCAGGACCGCCGTGTGCGCTGGGCGCTGGCGCTGCTGATCGACATCCGCGCGGTGGCTATGGCCTCCTATCGCGGCGCGGCGACCATCTCGGCCATCGGTGTTCCGCCGACCGGGACACATCCGAAGGACTATCACGAGCCGCTGCAGGAATGGCTTACAGCCTTCGAGCTGGATACCGGCAAGCGCAAGATCCGCCCCTACGACGCCACACTCGGCAAGCAGATCGCCGACATGGTCCGGCGCTCAAACGACGACGTGCCGACCGATCCGGCGGAGGTAGCGAAATCCTTCGGGCTGGGCTGGTGGAAGGCCAACCCGCAGGCGGCGCAGGAGCTGCTGGAGAGCGCCGGCTTCCGCAAGCAGGGCAACAACTGGCACACGCCGGACGGCCAGCCCTTCAGTATCCGCCTGCTGGTGGAGGGCGAGGCGCGGCCGGTGATGACCCGCGCCGGCACCATGATCGTGCAGAACTGGCGCCAGTTCGGCATCGACGCCCGCACGGAGGTCGCGCAGAGCAGCCTGGTGGACCGGCGCAACGCCGGTGACTACGAGGCCATGGTATTCTGGAGCGTCGAGACCTATGGGGGGCATCCCGACCTCTCCTACTTCCTCGACAGCTGGCACTCGCAATACGTCTCGCCGCCTGGCAAGCCGCAGCCGCCGCGCAACTATCAGCGCTGGTCGAACAAGGAGCTGGACGCGATCATCGAGAAGATCCGCCAGGTCGGCTTCGAGAACCCGCAGACCGTCGAGTTGGGGCGCGAATACGTAAAGCTCGCCGTGCGCGAGATGCCGACCATTCCGCTGATGGCCTACAACGTCTTCACCGTGATGGACGAGACCTACTGGACCGGCTTCCCGACCTCGGAGGATCCTTACGCCAATCCGGTGCCGAACTGGTCGAACTCCCGCTACATGATGGTGCGGCTGAAGCCCCGCGCAGCCTGAGCGATCGACCACCCGAAGCCCGCACGGCGCGCCCGCGCCGTGCGCCTCCCCGGATCGGACAGGGACGCCCGGCATGACCTCCTATGGCTCCTATCTGCTGAAGCGGCTGGCGCAGTTCGTGCTGGTCGTCTTCATTGGCATCAACGTCACCTATTTCATCACCCATGCCACGCCGATCGACCCGGTGGAGCAGACCATCTCGGCCGCCACCTCCTTCGGCCAGACCAGCCCGGCGGCGATCGAGACCATGCGGGAATCGCTGCGCGAGCTCTACGGTGTCGGTGGCAACGCGCTCGACCAGTATCTCGTCTTCTGGAAGCGCATCCTGGTGGCTGATTTCGGCCCCTCGCTCTCCGCCTTCCCGACGCCCGTCTCGACGTTGATCGCGCGCGCCGTGCCCTGGACCGCGGGGCTTCTCACCATCGCCACCCTGCTGGCCTGGGCGCTGGGCAACCTGCTGGGCGGGCTGGCCGGCTATTACCGGGACAGCCGCGTCCTGAAGGCCATGGGCGTCGTCGCCATGGGGCTGCACCCGATCCCCTACTACATCGTCGCCTTCGTCCTGCTGATCGTCTTCGGCTTCGTCTGGCCGGTCCTGCCGATCACCGGCGCGCATGATCTGGGGGTAGAGCGCAGCCTGAACCTGCCCTTCATCCTGAGCGTGCTGAAGCACGCCATCCTGCCGGCGATGTCGCTGATCCTGGTCGGCATCGGCAGCTGGTTCATGGGCATGCGCGCGCTGGTTTCCAACGTCGTCACCGAGGACTACACGGTCTATGCCGAGCTGGCGGGCGTGAAGCGCTCGCGCATCATGCGCTCCTACGTCATGCGCAACGCCATCACACCGCAGGTAACGGGACTGGCCATGTCGCTTGGCGCCATCTTCAACGGCGCTATCATCACCGAGCAGGTCTTCGGTTATCCCGGCCTCGGCACGCTGCTGATCTCGGCGGTGCATGCCGGTGACTACAGCCTGGTGATCGGCGTCACCTCCGTCTCCATCATCGCGGTCTCGGCCGCCGTACTGCTGGTGGACCTCGCCTATCCACTGCTCGACCCTCGCGTGCGGGAGCGCTGAGCCATGCTGCGAATCCTGCGGGACCTGCTGCGCTACAACTGGGGCTTCGGCCTGGGCTGCGTCCTGCTGCTGGTGGTAGCCGTCATGGCCGCGCTCTCCGCCGTCTCGCCCTATCCGCCGCTCGATGTCTATGTCGTGCCGCCGGACATGCCACCCTCGGCGGAGTTCATTCTCGGCACCACCTCGCGCGGGCAGGACGTGTTCTGGCAGCTCACCACCGCCATCCGGAACACGCTGCTCTTCGGCATCACCGTCGCGATCCTCAGCCGCGTCATCTCGCTCGCTGTCGGCCTGCTCGCCGGTTATTTCGGCGGCACGATGGATCGGGTGCTGATGTCGATCAACGACACCTTCATCATCATCCCGCTCTTCCCGATCCTGGTTCTGTTCTACTTCGTCATGCGCGACAACATGTCCTGGACGATGCTGGCCGTGATCACCGCCAGCCTCGGCTGGTCCTACGATGCACGGCTGATCCGCTCGATGACGATGAGCCTGCGTACGCGAGAGTTCACGCATCAGGCGGTCTTCTCCGGCATGCGCGCGCCCGAGGTCGTGCTGCGCGAGCACCTGCCCTATGTGCTGCCGATCGTCTTCTCCACCACCATGAATAACATGAACTGGTCGATCGGCCTGGAGGTGACGCTCTCCGTCCTCGGCTTCACCGACATCAACACGCCGACCATCGGCGGCATGATCTACTGGGCCAACCAGCACGCCGCGCTGGTCTCCGGCATCTGGTGGTGGGTCGCCTTCCCGGTAGCGCTGGTGGTCTGCCTCTTCATCGGCCTCTTCCTGCTTGCCGTGTCCATGAACGAGTACATCGATCCGCGCAGCCGCCTGGCACGAACCGGAGGCGCCGGATCATGGAGGAGACCATGATGCTCGCGCCGCCGCGCCCCGCGGCCTCCGTACCCGCCCCGGTCCTCTCGGTGGAGAATCTGCGAGCCTATTACCAGATGCGCTTCTTCGGCGTGACACGTGAGGTGCGGGCGGTGGACGGCATCACGCTGCAGATCGGCCGCAACGAGATCTACGGCATCGCCGGCGAGTCCAGCTCGGGCAAGAGCAGCCTGATCAAGACCATCGCCCGCGCCATCCGGCCGCCGCTGAACGTGGTGGGGGGCAGCGTCCGCTTCGATTTCGGCGAGGGCCCCACCGACATCTACCGGCTCGACCCGCGCGCCCTGGCCGCCACCCGCTGGCGGAACCTGTCCTACATCATGCAGGGCTCGATGAACGTGCTGAATCCGGTGCGGCGCATCCGGCATTCCTTCGTGGACTTTGCCTTCAGCCACATGGGCCTGCCCATGCCCGCCTTCCTGCAGGCGGTGGAGGCGCATCTGGCGCGGCTGAACCTGGAGCCGCGCGTACTCGACAGCTATCCGCACGAGCTTTCGGGCGGCATGCGGCAGCGGGTGACGATCGCGCTCGCCACCGTCTGCCGGCCGAACTTCATCATCGCCGACGAGCCGACCACTGCGCTCGACGTCGTCGTGCAGAAGAACGTGCTGGCGATGATCCGGGGCGTCCAGCAGGAGATGGGCTCCTCGGTGCTCTTCGTCACGCATGACATGGCGGTGCACGCGAACCTCACCGACCGTCTCGGCATCATGTATGCGGGCCGTCTGGTTGAGGAAGCGCCGACCCGCACCCTGCTGCGCCGGCCGCTGCATCCCTACACACGGCACCTGATCGCCAGCCTGCCGCGCATCGGCGACGACGCTCCCAAGGCGGGGCTTAGCGGCACGCCGCCCAACCTGGCCAATCCGCCGGCAGGCTGCCGCTTCCACCCGCGCTGCCCGCTCGCCATGGAGATCTGCCGGACGGAGGCACCCCCGATGGAGGAGCTGCTGCCCGGCCATCGCGTTGCCTGCCATGCCGTGCGCCAGGAGCTGGCGTCATGAGCCTTCCCCTTCTGGAGCTGCGCGGCGTCAGCAAGCGCTATGGCGGCGGCTGGCTGCGGCAAAGCACGCGCGCCGTGCACGACGTCAGCTTCACGCTGGAGACCGGGCGCCCCGAGGTCTTCGCCATCATCGGCGAGTCCGGCAGCGGCAAATCCACGCTGGCGCGCATGATCCTGAATGCCACCGCACCCAGCGAAGGCAGCATCCTGTTCCGCGGGCGGGATCTTTCCAGCCTCCGCAGCAGCACCGACCGCCGCGCCTTCATGCAGGCCGTGCAGCCCGTCTTTCAGAACCCCTTCGAGGCCTTCAACCCGCTGAAGCGGGTGGACCGTTATCTCTACGCCACCGCACGCCACTTCACCGGCGCGGCGGACCGCGCGGCGCAGGAAGCCAGGGCGGATGAGGCGCTGCGCAAGGTCGGCCTCTCCATCGCCGAGATCCGCGGCCGCTTCCCGCACGAGCTGTCCGGCGGCCAGCTGCAGCGCGTGGCCATCGCCCGCGCGCTGATTCCCGGCCCGGCGCTGCTGGTCGCCGACGAGCCGGTCTCGATGATCGACGCCTCGCTGCGCATGACGGTGGTGAATTTGTTCCGTCGTTTGCGCGACGAGCTCGGCGTCTCGATCATCTACATCACGCACGACCTCGCCACCGCCTATTACATCAGCGACCGCATCATCATCATGCAGCGCGGCGAGGTGGTGGAGGCAGGTGATGCGCGCCGCGTGCTGATGGCGCCGCAGCACCCCTATTCCATCCTGCTCAGGGATTCCGTGCTCTCCGTCGAGCCTCCCGCGGCCGATGCCGCCGAGCCCGGCACCCCTGCGCAGCCATGGCCTTCCGACGGCGCAAGCCTGGCAGCAAGAAGCGGAGACGTCCCTTGAAAGCCAAAGCCCTCTTCGACCGAGACTTCGCGATCGGCGAGACCGATCCGCGCCTCTTCGGCGCCTTCATCGAGCATCTCGGCCGTTGCGTCTATGGCGGCATCTACGAGCCCGGGCACCCCACGGCGAACGAGAAGGGCTTCCGCCAGGATGTGCTGGAGTTGGTCAAGGAGCTTGCTCCGACCATCATGCGCTATCCCGGCGGCAATTTCGTCTCCGGCTATGACTGGGAGGACGGTGTCGGCCCCGTCGAGCAGCGGCCGCGCCGGCTTGACCTCGCCTGGATGACTACGGAGCCCAATCTCTTCGGCACCAACGAGTTCATCGACTGGTGCCGGCACACCAGCATTGAGCCAATGCTGGCGGTCAATCTCGGCACGCGCGGCGCCGATGCGGCGCGGCGCTACGTCGAGTACTGCAACCATCCCGGCGGCACCACCCTCTCCGATCTGCGCAAGCAGCACGGTTGGGAGCAGCCGCACGGCGTCAAGTTCTGGTGCCTGGGCAACGAGATGGACGGCCCCTGGCAGATGGAGACCAAGACAGCCACGGAATATGGCCGCGTCGCCACCGAGGCGGCGAAGATGATGCGCTGGGTGGACCCGACGCTGACGCTTGCCGCCTGCGGCTCCTCTGCCCGCAACATGCCGACCTTCGGCGCCTGGGAGGAGGAGGTGCTGGAGCACACCTTCGACCATGTGGATTTCATCTCGCTCCACACCTACCTCAACAACTACAAGGACGATCCGGCCGCCTTCCTGGCCTCGGCCGACCTGATGGACAGCTTCATCGAGGAGGTGGTCGCCATCGCCGATGCCGTCGCGGCCAAGCGGCGCTCCTCCAAGCGGCTGATGCTGAGCTTCGACGAATGGAACGTCTGGTACCGCACGCGCGGCAAGCGCGAGGGGCGGACCATTCCGGGCTGGCCCGTGGCGCCGCCGATCCTAGAAGAAATCTACAACATGGAGGACGCGCTGGCCTTCGGCGGCGCCTGCATCTCGCTGCTGAACCACGCCGATCGCGTGAAGAGCGCCTGCCTGGCCCAGCTCGTCAATGTCATCGCACCGATCATGACCGAGAATGGCGGCCCCGCCTGGCGGCAGACGATCTTCCATCCCTTCGCGCAGATGAGCAATTTCGGCCGGGGTCGGGTGCTGCGCGGCCTTGTGGACTCCCCCACCTACGCCGCCGACTACTACGACCCGCGCGGGACGCAGGAGCTGCATTTCCCCCTGCCCGCCGTGCCCTATCTGAAGCTCTCGGCGGTGCATGATCCGCGCGGCGGGCACCTCACCCTGTTCGCACTGAACCGCCACCTGCAGGAGCCGCTCTCATTGCAGGCGGAACTGCGCAGCTTTGGCCCTCTGGCTGTGGAACAGGCGACGCAGCTCCGGCATGACGACCTGAAGGCGGTGAACACCAAGGAACAGCCTGACCGCGTCGCGCCTGCCCCGCTGCGGGGTATCGATTGCGGGCCGGGGCACCTGCAGGTGTCACTGCCACCCGCTTCGTGGTGCATGATCCGGCTGGCACCGGCGAAGTAAAAAAAGCCTGGGGGATGAATTCCCCCAGACCCCTATCTTTTTTCTTCAAGTTTGAAGCGCAGCCTGTCAGCGGGTGCTGATATTGGCAGAGAAAAGAAGGGGGTTCGGGGGAATTCTTTCCCCCGACCTTCCATCAGCCCGCATGTGTCGCCGCATCAGGATCCGTCGTCTGCGTCGGCCGGCGCAGCAGCGTCACCAGTGGCCAGAGCAGGAACAGGATGGCCAGGGTGGTGATCGCGCCCACCAGCCAGTTCGACCAGAAGATGCCGAGCGAGCCGCTGGAGGAAAGCATGGACTGGCGGAACGCATCCTCCGCCTTGTCGCCGATCACCATGGCCAGGATCAGCGGCGCCAACGGATAATCGAGCTTCTTCATCGCGTAGCCGACGGCACCGAAGACCAGCGCGATCCATAGATCGAAGGGCGAGCTGGCGACGGTATAGGCACCGACCATGCAGACCGTGACGATGATCGGACCGATGATGGAGAAGGACACCGACAGCATGGCGGCGAAAAGCGGCACGGTGGCCAGCACCAGCACGACGCCGACGACGTTGCCGAGATACATCGAGGCGATCATGCCCCAGACGAAGTCATGCTGCTCGATGAACAGCATCGGCCCGGGGTTCAGCCCCCAGATCATCAGGCCGCCCAGCATCACCGCCGCCGTGGCCGAGCCCGGAATGCCCAGCGAGAGCATCGGCAGCATCGCCGCCGTGCCGGCGGAGTGGTCGGCGGTCTCGGGCGCGATCACGCCCTCCGGTTCGCCCTTGCCGAAATTGTTGCGGTTGCGGGAGACGCGGCGGGCGATACCGTAGGACATGAAGGAGGCGGCGGTGGGCCCACCCGGGGTGATGCCCATCCAGACGCCGACGGCGCTGCCGCGCAGCATGGCCAGCCAGTAGCGCGGCATCCGCGCTGCGGCGCGGAACATCTCGCGCGGGTCGATGCGGCCGCTGGCGCCCTTGAATTCCGGCCCTTCCTCGATCGTCAGCAGCAGCTCGCCCAGGCCGAACAGCCCGATCACCACCACCAGGAAGGAGATGCCGCGGATCAGCTGATCGAAATCGAAGGTCAGGCGCATATTGCCCGAAACCGTGTCGGTGCCGACCATGCCGAGGCCGAAGCCCAGACAGAGCGAGATGATGGTCTTCAGCGGCGCGCCGCCACCGAAGGCGATGAAGGAGGCGAAGGCCAGGAGGTAGACGGCGAAATATTCCGGCGGGCCGAAGCGCAGCGCGAAACTGGCGACCGCGGTGGAGAGCAGCGTGATGACGACGACCCCGACCAGCGCGCCGAAGCCGGCGGAGAGGAAAGCGCAGGTCAGCGCCTCGGTGGCGCGGCCCTGCCGTGCCATCGGGTAGCCGTCGAATGTCGTGGCGACGGAGGATGGCTCGCCCGGGATGTTGAACAGGATCGAAGTGGTGGAGCCGCCGAACAAGGCGCCCCAGTAGAGGCTGGTCAGCAGGATGATGGCGGAAACAGGGTCCATGCCGAAGGTCAGCGGCAGCAGCAGCGTCACGCCATTGGGCGCGCCGAGGCCGGGCAGCACGCCCACCAGGATGCCGAGCAGCACCCCGGCGATCATCAGCAGGATATGGTAGCCCGAGAGCGCCACGCCGAAGCCATGCATCAGCGAGTCGATATTGGAGAGCATCGGCGGGGACTCCTCAGCCCAGGCCCAGCATGATCTCGAGCGGACCCTTGAGCAGGGGCACCTGGAACCAGATCTCGAAGATCAGGAAGGTGGCGATGGCCACGCCCAGCGCGACGCCGAGCGCGACATGCCAGGGGCGCTTGCCCCGGAAGCGGATGGTGAAGAGCAGGTAGAGTGCCATGGCGAGGTAGAGGCCGAGCCACTGCGCCAGCGCCACCATGACGATGATCGGCAGGCCGAAGCCGAGGATGCGCTTCATCCCCTCGTGGTCGGTGACGGGGATGCGCCCCAGCGCCGCGCGGCTGGCGACGGCCTGCGCCATCACCAGCGCCGAGGCCGCCATCAGGATCAATCCGACCCGGAAGGGGAAGAACCCCGCCTGCGGCCCATCCGCGCCCCAGCCGGTATCCAGCGCGGTCGCGCCATAGACCCCGATGGCGCCCACCAGGAACACCACGGCGGCGAAGACCAGTTCGAGGTGGTAGCGTGTCATGCGGCGCGGCCTTCCCTGCCCTTGCTTACTTCACCAGCCAGCCGGCTTCCTCGAAGATCTTGCGGGTCTCGGCTTCCTCCGCCTTGATCCGCTTGACCATGGCATCGCCGCTCATGAACTCGCCGTTCTGGCTGGTGCGGCTGACGTATTCCTTCCACTCCGGCGTCTCGCTGACACGGCGGAACACATCGACCCAGAAGGCCTGCGCCTCCGGTGGCGTGCCGGGCGGCAGGAAGACGGTGCGCGGCATGTTGAATTCGCTGATATTCAGCCCCTGGCTGGCGCAGGTGGGCACGTCGGCCCAGCCCTTGTCCCCCGCCACCTTGGCGCCTTCCGGCATCGGCGTCTTGCGGAACACGCAGAGCGGGCGCACCTGGCCGCCGCGCCAGCCACCGATGCTTTCGGAGGGGTTGTTGGTGTTGGCTTCGATATGCCCGCCGGCCAGCTGCGTGCCCACCGTGCCGCCACCCTGGTAGGGGATGTACTTCAGCTGGATATTGGCCGCCTTCTCGATCAGCACGGTCAGGGTCTGATCGGTATCATGCGTCTGGCTGCCGCCCATGCGCAGCGTGCCCGGCTTCTCCTTCGCGGCGGCGACGAAATCGGCGGCGGTCTTGAAGGGCGAATCATCCTTCACCCAGAGCATGAACTCGTCGAAGGCCATGATGGAGACCGGGACGAAGTTGTCCGTCTGCCAGCTGGTCTTGACCACCATCGGCAGGGTCCAGGCATTGTTGGTGCCAAAGATCACCTTGTGCGGGTCGGCCTTGGCGGCGGCACCGTAGATGTAGCCCTCCACGCCCGAGCCGCCGCCCTTGTTGGTGACGACGACCGAGGTCGGCACCAGATCGTGCTTGGCAATCGCCGCCTGCACCGCGCGGGCGAAGACATCCGTGCCGCCGCCGGCGCCGGAGGTGACGACGAACTCGACCGGGCGGGTCGGCTTCCATTCGGCCGCGATGGCGGCGGGCAGCGTGGCGACGAGGCCAAGGGCGGCGCCGAGCGCCGCGATAGTCATCCGCATATCTCGTTGTTCCTCCTTGAAACGTTGTGGCGGCCCTCTGGCGGGGCCTTGCGCGGGCACCGGGCACCCGCGAAGGATCAGGCCGCTATGGCAGCCCTTGCCTCCAGCAGCGAGCCGGTGGCATCGGGCCGCCGGCGCCGCTGCGCCGCTCCCATCCGGGCGGCCAGCAGCAAGGCATTGCGGGCAGCACCGGGATGGGCGATGCCCTTCCCGGCGATGTCATAGGCGGTGCCATGCGCCGGTGTGCAGATCGGGAAGGGGAAGCCGCCGAGCAGGGTCACGCCCTGCTCGAAGCCGATCAGCTTCATCGCGATCTGCCCCTGGTCGTGGTACATGGTCAGCACCGCGTCGAAATCGCCGCGCTTGGCGCGGACGAAGACCGTGTCCGACGGATAAGGGCCGTCGCAGCCGATGCCCTGCCGCTTCGCTTCCTCGACCGCCGGGCCGATGATGTCGATTTCCTCGCGGCCGAAATTGCCGCCGTCGCCCGCATGCGGGTTCAGCCCGGCCACGGCGATGCGTGGCTGCGCCACGCCGGAATCGCGCAGCGCGGCATCGGTGAGGCGCAGGTTGTTCAGGATCGCCTCGCGGGTGATCAGCGGCGCCACGCCGGAGAGCGGTACATGCGAGGTGACGCGGGCGTTCCACAGCCCTTCCAGCACGTTGAACTCCTTGGCCACGCCATCGAAGCCGATGAAGCGGGCGGTGAAGGAGATCTCGTCGTCATACTCGGGCACGTGCAGCCGCATCGCCGCCTTGTTGAAGGGCGTGAAGGTGACCGCATCGACATGGCCACGCAGGGCCAGCGCCAGGGCGTAGCGGAAGTTCTCGGCGGCGAAGCGGCCGCCGGCCTCGCTGATCTTGCCGCGCTGGATGCTGGCGGGGTCGAGCGTGCCGAGGTCCACGAAGACCGGCTCGGCGGAATGCTGCGGCAGCGGCGCGTCGGGGGCGATGATGTTGAGGGCAGGAGAAACTCCGGCCACCCGGGCACCCTCTTCCAGCACGCGGCGGTCGCCGATGACGATCAGCTCGGCCGCGGCCCGTACCGCGGGGTCGGCCAGCACGCGCGCGGTGAGTTCGGGGCTGATCCCGGCGGGATCGCCCATGGCCAAGGCAAGGGTGGGAAGCGGAGCGTCCGGCATCTGTCTCTCCCAGGTAGCCGGGCCTGTGAGGCCGGTCTGCGTTGAGAGTTTTGTGCACTGTATGCAGAATATCCGCAAGAGGGATCGCAGCCCGGCCGCGCAACGCGCATATACTGCAATAATCACAAGATTGAGCCCCATGAGCAGCATAGCCCCGACCCCATCCATCGCCAGCGCCCCCGTCCCGGAGGATTTCGCCATCCCCCGCCAGAGCCTGCACGGGCAGGTGGTGACGCGCCTGCGCGACATGGTGACGGAAGGTCATCTGGCGCCCGGGCAGCGCATCAACGAGGTGGCGCTCGGCCAGGCGCTCGGCGTCTCTCGCACGCCCCTGCGCGAGGCGCTGAAGACCCTCGCCGGGGAGGGTCTTGTCGAGCTGGTGCCGACCCGTGGCGCGGTGGTGCGCAGCTTCAGCCTGAAGGATATCGCCGACAGCATGGAGGTGCTGAAGGCGCTGGAGCAGCTCGCGGGCCGGCGCGCCTGCGTCGTCGCCAGCGATGCCGGTATCGCCGAGGTGCTGGCGCTGCACGAGCAACTGCGCGAGCGCTACGCGGCGGGCGACCGCCTGCCCTATTTCAAGATCAACCAGGCCATCCACACGGCCATCGTGACCTTGGCCGACAATCCCACCCTGCTGCGGATGCACGAGATCCTGCAGGCGCAGATGAAGCGCATCCGCTTTATCGGCCACGAGGGGACGGAAAAATGGGCCGCCGCCATGGCCGAGCACGAGGAGATGGCGGCAGCCCTGGCGCGGCGCGACGGAGAGGCGCTGGCCGAGGTGATCGGCCGCCACCACGACCTCGGCCTGGTGCGTATTCGCGAGGCTTACTGATACGCGCGCTGATACGCGCGGCGAAGTTCGACGACCTGCGGCCGGCGCAGCCGGCCGAGCGCCCGGATGGGCGTCGCCGCCAATGCGACAAGCCAAGGCCGCGCAGCGGCCGCCCGGCGCTTGAGGGCCCAAAACGACATATCAACGGCCGTCGAAAATGACCGTTGATATGAGCGCGGCCCCGGCTGGACGCGGGCCGGCACCCTGGCAATACTGCATCCTGTATGCAGAATACGGGACGCCGGCTCCACGGCGCCGGGGAGAAACGCCATGCAGTTCCAGACCCTCTTCCAGCCCGCCCTTGAGCGGCCCGTCACGGCCGCCCTGCTCGGGGCGGGCGAGTTCGGCCTGTCGCTGATCGCCCAGGCGCGGCGGATGCGCGGGCTCAACATCATCGCCGCCTTCGACCTTGATCTGGGGCGCGTCTCCGCCGCACTGACCGAGATGGACGTGCCGCACCGCCGCTGCGCCAGCCGCGCCGAGGCCGAGGCGGCCCATGCCGCCGGCGCCTTCGCCCTGTGCGAGCGGATGGACGACCTGCTGGCCCTGCCGCTCGACATGGTGGTGGAGGCCACTGGCCATGCCGAGGCTGGCGCCGCCCATGCGCTGGCCGCCATTGAGGCCGGCATCGGCGTCGCCATGGTGAGCAAGGAGGCCGAATGCGTGGTTGGCCCCGTGCTGGCGCGCCGCGCCGCCGCCGCCGGCGTGCCCTATACCCTGGTGGATGGCGACCAGCCGGCGCTGCTGATCGGCCTCGTCTCCTGGGCCCGGCTGCTCGGCCTGCCGATCGTCGCCGCCGGCAAGAGCAGCGAGTACGACTTCATCATCGACCCGGCGACCGAGGAAGTCTCCTGGCTGGAGCGCCGGGCGGCGGCATCCGGCATGATGCGCCACTGGCAGCTCGGCGCCGACCGGGCCGCCACCGTGGCGGCGCGGGCGGAACGCCTCGCCAGCCTGCCGCTGCGCACCGTGCCGGACTTCTGCGAGATGACGCTGGTCGCCAATGCCACCGGCATCCTGCCCGACCGTGAGGATTTCCACGCGCCCCTCGCCCGGACCGTCGAACTGCCGGATCTTTACGGCCCACGCGAGGCCGGCGGCCTGCTCTCTGGCCCCGGCAAGCTGGATGTGTTCAACGTGCTCCGCCGGCCGGACGAGGCCAGCTTCGCTGGCGGCGTCTTCGTCGTGGTGGAACTGGCCGATACGCGCACCGGGGCGCTTTTCGCCGGCAAGGGCATCCCCGTTTCCGCCGACCGGCGGCGGGCCCTGATCTACAACCCCTCCCATCTGCTGGGCGTCGAGGCGCCCATCTCCATCCTGGCCGGCGGGCGGCTAAAGCATTCCGTCCTGGGGCCGGACTATGCCCAGCGCGTGGATCTGCTGGCCCGCGCCTCGCAGGACCTGCCCGCCGGGCACGAGCTGCGCATCGAGGGCAGCCGCCACGCCGTGCCGGGCCTCGACCCGCTGCTGCGCCCGACCGCCGCGCCCGGTCCGGACGCGCCGCTGCCCTACTACATGGCCGTCGGGCGGCGGCTGCGGCGCGCCGTGCCGGCCGGCACAGTGCTGACCCGCGACATGGTGGAGGCACCCGCGGAGAGCCTGCTCTGGCGCCTGCGCGATGAGCAGGACACCATGCCGGCCGCAGCATAGGAAGAAAGTTTGGGGGAATGAATTCCCCCAAACCCCCTTCTTTTTTCTGCAAGGCTGCCGCGGTCCGGGAGCGACGGGGTCGCCGCCGCCACGGAGGGCGCCAGCGGCGCCCGAGGACCTGAAGAAAAGGAAGGGGGTGCGGGGGAACCCTGTTCTCCCGCCCTTATCCCAGCCGCAGCCCTCCCGAGCCACGCCGGTCAAGCAGCGCAACGGCAGCGGCTACCCCCACCACCAGCGCCGCTCCGGCCAGGAAGCGCCCCGCCGCCCGCTGGCGCGGCGCCCGCAACCCGCCATCGATGCCGCCCGCCACCGCCGGCGGGGCGAACAGATTGCCATCCGTAACCGGCGCGGCCGGAGCACGACGGAAGTAGGCCTCCATGAAGCGCGCCATGGCACGGGCCATCCAGCTGGGCGCCAGGGCATGCCCGAGCCGCACGAGATGCACCACGGAACCGACGACCACCGAGTCGCGCGGGTGGCGCGCCAGCCCGACAATCGCCTCGGCGACACGGCGCGCGTCATAGA
>DATMRU010000005.1:0-24445 GCA_035565935.1 Roseomonas sp. | reverse complement strand
CCGCTGGCGCATGGCTCGGTGGTCGCCTCGGACGCCTTCTTCCCCTTCGCGGACGGGCTGCAGGCCGCGGCCGCGGCCGGCGCCACCGCGGTGATCCAGCCGGGCGGCTCGATCCGCGACAAGGACGTGATCGCGGCGGCGGATGAGGCCGGGCTCGCCATGGTCTTCACGGGGATGCGGCACTTCCGGCACTAAGAAGGTCGGGGGAATGAATTCCCCATCGGACGCAATGCGTCCGATCCCCTTCTTCTTTTTGTCAGTTTGGTGCCGCGCTTTCGTCGGATGCAGTAGGTCCGACTGGCAGTCGCCGGGGCTGCTTCAGCCCCGGCGTGAGCGCGCGCCGCCCGCGCGCCAAAACTGACGAAAAGAAAGAAGAGGGGGCCTGGGGGAGAATTCATTCTCCCCCAGTTCCGCCGCCCGCTGGACTTGAGGGCAGGCTCTCATTCCCCCAGCTTGCGGTACATGAAAGTCGTGCTGACGCCGCGGCCGTCATTGTCCAGCGCGTAGCCCGACACCTGCCCGAAGGGCACCCAGCCGAGCGAGCGGTACAGCGCCTCCCCCCCATCGCCGCTGCGGGTATCCAGCAGCAGGAGGGAGCGGCCGGCGGTCCGGGCGCGTTCCTCCAGCGCCAGCATGATCGCCCGGCCGATGCCCTGGCGGCGGGCTTCGGGGTGGACCATCACCTTCGCCACCTCCGCCCGGTGCCGGCCATTCGGCATCCCGGCCAGGGCCAGCGCGCCGGTGCCGAGGATACGGCCGCCCCGGCGCACCACCAGCACGCGCCGCGACCCCTCGCGCAGTGCCGGCCCCTGGTCTCGCCAGAAGGCCTCAGCCTCGCCCTCGCGCATCGGCAGCAGGAAGCCGATGCTGGCGCCATCGCCCACGCAGGCGCGCAACAGGGCGGCGAGTTCCGGCACCGCCGCCGGCAGGGTCTCCGCGGTGAGTTCCTCGATCATCGGCAGCCTCAGCTCTGGCAGAGAGCCAGGACGTAGCGCGCGGCGGCGCCTCCCGGCGGGCAATGGAAGCGCGTCGCGCCGTACAGGCGGTAGCGCAGGCAGTCCCCGGCAGAGAGGCGGTGCAGCACGCCCTCCACGGTCAGTTCCAGCGCTCCCTCCAGCAGCCAGAGATGGTGCTCCAGGCCCGGCTGCGGCGAATCCTCATAGGCGATGGTGGCGCCAGGCGGCAGCGTGCCTTCCAGCATCTCGCCGCGCAGGCCCGGGCTGGGAGGCGAGACGGTGCGGCGGCGGAAGCCGGTCTCCGGGTCCGTCCAGCAGGGCTGGGCGGCGGCGGGGATGAAGGGCGGCGCGGTGTCCTCGACCTCGCGCATCAGCCAGGAGAGAGTGCGGCCATAGGCGGCGCAGAGCCGGCCCAGCATGGCGGCGGTGGGACTGGCCTCGCCGCGTTCCAGGCGCGAGAGGGTGGCGCGGCTGATGCCGGTCCGCTCCGCCAGCGCCTCGAGTGAGAACCCCTGCTCCGCCCTGAGCCGGGCGATGCGGGTCGCAAGGCGGGCCTCCAGCGGATCGGGTGCAAGGTCATCTCTCATCAGGGAAAACTTCTCTGATGTGAGATGCCTGTCAAGCGCCGGGTGCCGCAGCCTTCCGCCGCCTGTAGAATGGACGCCGCTGCCCCGGAGTCCCGCATGCCAGAATGGCTTTTTCCCGTCTCCTGCCTCGCCGTGCTGATCACGCTGGGGCTGCTGGGGGTCGCCGTGCTGCGTCGCCCCTCCTCCGGCGGCATGGCCATGGAGGGCTTCGCCATGCTGGCCGGCAAGCTGGAGGCCCTTGCCGGCACCCAGGAGCGACTGGCGGGCATGACCGCCGACCGGCTGGCGCAGCAGGATCGGCTGCTGGCCGAGCGCCTCGCCGCCGCGACCGAGGCGCTCAACCGCAGCATCCTCGCGCAGAACCAGCGGCTCGATGTGGCGCTGGCCACGCAGAACGAGCGGCTGGCCCGCAGCCTCTCCGATTCGGCGCAGCGGGCGCAGGAGACGGCGGGGCAGATCCATGAGCGGCTGGCGGTGATCGACGCGGCGCGGCAGAACATGGAGGCACTGGGCAGCCAGGTGAGCACCTTGGCCGGCATCCTCGGCAACAAGCAGTCGCGCGGTGCCTTCGGCGAGATGCAGCTGCGCCAGCTGATCGAGGACCGGTTGCCGCCCGACGGCTTCGCCTGGCAGCACACCCTCTCCACGGGCGTGCGCTGCGACTGCCTGATCCGCTTGCCCTTCCCGCCCGGCCCGGTGGCGGTGGACAGCAAGTTCCCGCTGGAGGCCTGGCAGGCGTTGCGCGACGCCGAGGACGCGCCCGCCCGCACCGTCGCCGCGCGGCAGTTCACCGCCGACATGCGCAAGCATATCGACGACATCGCCCGGAAATACCTGATCCCCGGCGAGACGGCGGAGGGCGCCATCCTCTTCGTGCCCTCCGAGGCGGTCTTCGCCGAGCTGCACACCGGCTTCGCCGCCGTGGTGGACGAGGCGCAGCGCAAGCGCGTCTATGTCGCCTCGCCCACCACGCTCTGGGCCATGCTCTCGGCCATGCGGGCGCTGATGCAGGACGTGCGGATGCGCGCCCAGGCCGGGCGTATCCAGGAGGAGGTGGGTAAGCTGGTGGCCGATATCGGCCGGCTGAACGAGCGCGTCGGCAAGCTGAAGGCACATTTCACCCAGGCGCAGGACGACATCCGGCAGATCGACATCAGCACCGACAAGATCCTGCGCGCCGGCGCGCGGATCGAGGCGGTTGAGATCGAGGAGGAGGCGGAGGCCCTGCCCGCGCCATCGCGTCCGGAGCCGCCGCGCGACCTTCCAGCCTGACAGGAGACGCCAGGCCGCAGGAAGCATCGCGGATGCCTCCCGCCATCCCTGCTGTCTGCTGTGGGCGGCGGGGAGGCAACGAAGCCGCCGCGCCCGTGTTCTGAAAAGCCGAGACGGAGATGCGGAAGCCACAAAGGCCGGGCGCGGCGCTCCGCCCTTGGGAGGAACCTGCCGAGCATGGCGCTGCGCATCGAGGACTATGCCTTGATCGGCGATACCGAGACCGCCGCCCTGGTCGGGCGGGACGGTTCGGTGGACTGGCTGTGCTGGCCGCGCTTCGACAGCGGCGCCTGCTTCGCGGCCCTGCTCGGCACCCCGGAGCATGGCCGCTGGCAGCTTGCGCCCGCGCATCCCGCGCCCCGTGTGCGCCGCTTCTACCACGACGGCACGCTGGTGCTCGAAACCCGCTTCGAGACGCCGGAGGGCGAGGTGGCGCTGGTGGACCACATGCCCGTCCGCGGTGAGACGCCGTGCCTGATCCGCACCGTCATCGGACGGCGTGGCCGGGTCGCCATGCAGATGGACCTGACGCTGCGCTTCGACTACGGCCGCAATGTTCCCTGGGTGACGCAGCTGGAAGACGGCAGCCACGGCATCTGCGCGATCGCCGGGCCGGACATGGCGGTGCTGCACTCGCCCGTGCCGGTGCACGGCAAGGACCTGCACAGCCAGGCCGCATTCCAGGTGGCGGAAGGGCAGTCGCTCCACTTCGTACTGACCTATGGGCCCTCCCACCAGGCGATGCCGCGGCCGCCCGAGCCGGGGGAGGCGCTGGCCTATACCGAGGCCGCCTGGCGGAGGTGGTCCGGGCGGATCACGCCGGCCGGACCCTGGAGCGAAACTGTCCGGCGCTCCGCGATCACCCTGAAGGCGCTGACCTACCGGCCGACCGGAGGCATCGTCGCGGCGCCGACCACCTCGCTGCCCGAGTGGCCGGGCGGCGTCCGGAACTGGGATTACCGCTACTGCTGGCTGCGGGACGCCACCTTCACCCTGCTGGCCCTGCTGCGCACTGGCCATACGGAGGATGCGCGTGCCTGGCGTGACTGGCTGCTGCGGGCCGCCATGGGCAGCCCCGCCCAGGTGCAGATCATGTACGGGCTGGCCGGGGAGCGGCGGCTCTCGGAATGGGCGGTGGACTGGCTGCCGGGCTACGAGGATTCCCGCCCCATCCGGATCGGCAATGGCGCGCACGAGCAGTTGCAGATCGACATCTATGGCGAGCTGATGGACGCGCTGCACCAGGCGCACCGGCGCGGCCTGCCGATCTCGCCCGCCGCCTGGGACCTGCAATGCGCGCTGCTGAACCATCTTGAGGCGATCTGGGAGGAGCCGGACGAGGGCATTTGGGAACCTCGCGACCGGCGCCGCTGCTTCACCCATTCCAAGGTCATGGCCTGGGCGGCGATCGACCGCGCCGTGCGTGGCATCGAGGCCTTCGGCCTGGATGGCCCGCTGGACCGCTGGCGCGCGCTGCGCAGCACCATGCACGCCGAGATCTGCGAGAAGGGCTACGACCCCGGACTGGGCAGTTTCGTGCGCAGCTACGGCTCGCGCGAGGTCGATGCCAGCCTGCTGCTGATGCCCACGGTCGGCTTCCTGCCGCCGAAGGATCCTCGCATCCTGGGCACCATTGCCGCGGTCGAGCGCGAGCTGCTCGCCGACGGGCTGGTGCGGCGTTATCGCACCGAGGCGGTTTCGGACGGCGTGTCGGGAGGAGAAGGCACCTTCCTCGCCTGCAGCTTCTGGCTGGTCGATGCCTATGCGCTGACCGGACGCCGCCAGGAGGCGATCGCGCTGTTCGAGAGGCTGCTCGCGCTGCGCAACGATGTCGGCCTGCTCTCGGAGGAATACGACCCGGGTGCCGGACGGATGCTGGGCAACTTCCCCCAGGCGTTTTCGCATGTGGCGCTGGTCAACGCCGCCTATACCCTCGCCGGGGCACAGAAGGCCGAGCCGCAGCGCATGCGGAGCGGAACGCCGGCCGGCCCCGACCCTGCGGCGGGCCGGCCGGATGGCAATGGCCATGCGCAGGCCGAATCATCCTCTGCGACCGCATCCGGCCATCCGCGCGGCCGTTAATCCCGCGCGGGCGCTGCGCCCACAGATCGGAGGATGCCAGCCATGGTCGACACCACGCGAATCCGTGAGCACATGCCTGTGCTGGATTGCAACGGAGAGCGGATCGGCACTGTCGACAAGCTCGATGCGGGTCGCATCAAGCTGACCCGTAGCGACGACGGGCAGCACCATTTCCTGCCGCTTTCCGAGATTGCCACGGTTGACGACGAAAACGTGATAACGCAGCTGAGCCGCGCGGAAGTGGCGGAACTGCTGCACAGCGGTGCGCAGCGCCGCCATACTGAAGGGTGAAAGCCAAGCCGCTGGCGCGCGACGGAAGCAGCGGCCGGATCGGCCGGTGCGCGCCAGCCATATTCCGGACATAGAGATCCGCAAGGAAGACGGCGCGCTGCTCCGGCCAAACCGGGGCGGCGTGCAAGGCAAGGCGCGGATCCTGTGCCGGACACGTCTTTTTCCAAGACGCCGAAGCATCGTTCCGCGGCTCCTTGCTCTGGCTGCGTCGTGGCGCTCACGGAGGGAGACGAAAAAAGCCGTTTTGGCCACACAAGACTTCGCTGTCTCGCGCGGGGCGAGCATGCTTCAGGAATGACTGTCAGTTACCTGTGAGCACAACGCTCTCCACCTTGCCACCTTCGCCCTAAAAACGGGACAATAGGTATTGCAGCGCAGCATCGCCTGCGCCATGGAGGCAACCAGCCCAGAGCTCGGCGATTATCGCGGCGCTTTTCCGGCAGGCGTTTCAGAAAGGTGTTCGGCCGGAGGGCGTTCTACAATTGGAAGTTGCACCTTCTGTGGGGAGGAGTCAACCGGGGCAAGAAGCCAGAAGGTTGATTTTCCCTCATCCCTTACCCCCGCTCCGACGCAGACACACAGATAGTTTATAAGACAAAGTTAAGGTTTTCGAAATTCGTTCTACCCATCGTTTTTTTTGTGTGTATTTTGAGACGTCATCGCACGGACATCCAAGCCGCCTGTGACCGGAGTTGATCCATGACCCATACGAACTGGTTGAACAATATCCAGGTGGAGAATGCGACGAGTCTGGAGCAGGGCCTGTATGGATCGGCCACATCCTCCAGCCCGGCTTGGCATCACGTCGGAAAGCGCATGCTGGACGTGACGGCGGCGGGTGCCGCGTTGCTTTTTCTTGCACCGCTGCTTCTGCTGCTCTCCGCCATCATCATGGTGGATGGCGGATCGCCGGTCTTCGGACATGAGCGGGTGGGGCGCAACGGCCGCAGCTTCCGCTGCCTGAAGTTCCGCAGCATGGTCCCCAATGCCGGCGAAGTTCTTGCGAAGCTGCTGAAGGAAGACCCCGAAGCGGCACATCTCTGGGCCACCACGCGGAAGCTGCCGCGCGACCCGCGGGTGACGGCCATCGGCCGCTTCCTGCGCGCCACCAGCCTCGACGAGCTGCCGCAGCTGATCAACGTCCTGCGCGGGGAGATGAGTCTCGTTGGCCCGCGCCCCGTCGTGCAGGAGGAACTGACCGAGCATTACGGCGTGGCCGCGGTCAGCTACCTTTCCGTGCGCCCCGGCATCACCGGGCTCTGGCAGATCAGCGGCCGCAGCGACACCACCTATGCCGAGCGGGTGGCCCTCGATTGCCGCTATGTCCGCGAATTCTCCTTCTGGTCCGACCTGCGCATCCTCTGGCGCACCATTCCCGCCGTCCTCGCGGGGCGCGGCGCCTACTGAACCCTTTCCTTCTCCCCGCCGCCGCAGGCCACAGGGAATGTTCACAAAGGTGCCCCGCCGTCATGGCGGGGTTCGTCGTTTCTGGCCCTCCGTCCGCCACCACCACAGGCAGAGGTGCCGCTTCCGCGCCCTTCCCATCCATCGCACGGGCAGATTGTCGCAGAAGCCTGTGAAGGAATCGTAAAGACGATGATCGCGCGCAATGTCCTGGCCAATCTGGTTGGCATGGCCGTTTCCATCGGCGTGCAGACGGGGCTCGCCTTCGGCGGATACCGCCTCGCCGGCGCCGAGCAATACGGGCTGATCGGCTTCTTCACCGTGCTGCTGATCGCCGCCGCCATCTTCGACAATGGCCTCGGGCAGACCGTCACGCGCGCGGTGGCGCGCAACCAGGTCGAGGCACCCGCCGCGACCGGCACGCTCGTGTTCAACTTCACGCTGATCTACCTCGGGCTGGCGGGCGCGCTGATTCTGCTCGTCTGGGTCCTGTCACCGCTGTTGGCCGAGTACTGGCTGAAGCCGGAGCACATCAGCACCGCGGAGGTCCGGGATTGCCTGGTGCTGATGGGCTTCGCCATCGGCATCCAGCGTCTGCGCGGCATTTTCCAGGCGACGCTGGAAGGGCTGGAGCGGCAGGTGCTGAGCAACATGCTGCTCTCCGTGACCGGCCTGTTGCGGTTGGGCCTCGGGCTGGGTGCGCTTGCCTTCGTCGCGCCGACGGCGGAAGCCTTCTTCTGGGGCCAGATCCTGGCGAGCCTTTGTGAGACGGGCGCCTTCGCCTGCGCCGTCGCGCGCGTGGTTCCCGGCGTCCTCGCGCCGCAGCGGCTTGAGGGCGGGTTGATCTGGCAGACGCTGCGCTTTGCCGGCGTCAACATGGCGGCCGCCGCGACGGGTACGGTGGTGCAGATCGCCGATTCGCTGGTGGTCAGCGCCATGCTGCCGCTCGCGGTCTTCGGCAAGTACTCGCTGGTCTCGACCATGTGCTCGGCGATGGTGCGGCTGACCGCGCCCCTGATCACCGCCGCCTTCCCGCGCATGGCCGCCTATGTGCGCGCCGAGCGCGGGGCCGAGCTGCGGGCGCTGTTCTTCACCGCCTCGCAGGCCACTTTCGTGCTGATGCTGACGGCGGCGGGCGCGCTGATCTTCTTCGGTGACGCCTTCCTGGAGCTGGTGAGCGGCGACGCCGCGGCGGGCGCGGCCTTCGCCCCGGTGCTGGCGGCGCTGGCCATCGCCTATGCGCTGAGCGGCCTGTGCCGCCCCTCGCATGCGCTGCAGATGGCCGAGGGCGACCCGGCCACGGCGCTGAAGATCAACTTGGTGACCGGCGTGCTGTACCTGCCGGCGATCATCCTGCTGACGCCGCGCTTCGGCGTGATCCTGCCGGCGCTCTGCCTGATCGGCGCCAATGGGCTGGCCCTCGCCCTCTTCACCGCCACGGCTTTCCGCGCACGGCTGAAGGGTGCCGCGGTGCCCTGGCTGGCGAGCAGTGTCCTGCCGCAGATCCTGGCCGTGGGCCTCACCTATGCGGGCGTGCGGCTGCTGACCGAAGAGAACCTGCCGCTGCCCGCGCGCCTCGCCATCGCCGTAGTCACCTCGGGGCTGGCTCTGGGCGTGGCGGTGCTGGCCAGCAGCCATCTGCGCCCGCATCTGATGCAGGCGCCCCGGCGCGTGCTGGCGGTGCTGCGGCGGGGCCGGGAGGAGCGGCCGGCCTGAAGCTTCGGAGGCCCCCCCCCGCTTCGTCCAAGCGGCGGAGGCCGCATGAGCTCCGCCGCCCGGAAAGATCAGCCCGCGTGCCAGCCGTAGGAGAAGGGGCGAGCCGCCTGGGCGGCTCGCCCCCTTTCGACCACACCGAAGAGAATGGGGAAGTGGAGGGCGGCCTGGGCCGCCAATGGCGAGAACCCGCAACACCGCCGCAGCGGTGACAGGCGGGCGGCAGCCGTCGCGGAGGGCTTAGAGGGTGTGCGCGCTGCTGCTGCTGCGCAGGCGCGCGCGGACACGCTCGATCTGCGCCAGCGCCTTGACCAGCGGGGCCACAGCCGGCACGCGGTACTTCGCGTACATCAGCGTCTGGATCGCGTTCCGGCGCAGGATGCTGCCCCGGCAGACGCGCCAGACATCCGGCGGCAGGCGGCGGCGGAGCACCTGCGTCATCGGCAGGTGCGGGAACCAGCGATAGAGCGACTTCGGCTGATAGCGGACCAGGGTGCGGTGATAGTGGTCCTCGTGATGATCCTCGCGCGTCAGCAGCACCTCGGGCAGCTCCAGATGTTCGCCCTCCAGCAGGTTCAGCGCCATGACGATCCAGTCATAGCCGAAGACGTCGATGTTCTCGGGGAAGCTCCGCTTCAGCGCCTCGGTACGGAAGACGCCGTAGAAGCGGGACACCTCGCCCGGGTCGCGGAAGAAGCGCGCCAGGCGCTGCCGGCGGTCGCCGCGCAGGGCGAAGGTACCGTTCGACATCTCCTTGCGCCCATCCACCGTCGCCATGATGACGCGGGAGGTGCTGGCCACGGCCGTCGGATGGGCGCGCAGGTTCTCGAGGTTCTTGCGGATGAAGTCCGGCGCCCAGACGTCATCGTGGCAGGCCCACATGAAATAGGGTGTCTCGGCCTTCATCAGCACGAAGCGGAAGTTGCCGCAGATGCCCAGGTTCACGGGCTGCCGGATCACGGTGACGCGGGAGTCGGCCTGCGCATAGGCGCTGCAGATCTCGAAAGTGTCGTCCGTCGAACAGTTGTCGGAAATGATCAGGCGGAGATTCCGGTGAGTCTGCGAAAGCAGGGAATCGATCGCGGTCCTGATCTGCTCGCCACCGTTGCGGACCGGCATGCCAATCGTGACTAGAGGCTCATCCATCATGCTGTGCATTCCCGGTGGGGCGATGGGTTGTGAAATTTCGCGCGCTCTGGTTATCCAACAGGCTGAGCGGCAGGTGTATAAAAAATTGCGTCAATCCCGAGAAAATAATACAACTTTTTGGGATTAGCTCACGACCCTTGCAAACCCAGGGATTCCTCCCATTGCGCGATGCTCGCGGCAAGCGTTTAGCTCAACCTGAGCAGGGAGCCCACCCTATTGTGATCGCGGCTCTCACAATCCCGCGAGGAGTAACCAATCAGTGATAACTCGCATCCTGTACAAAACGCGAATTACAAACCAGACTGAGAAACTGTCACGGGAATAAGACACTTTCCCACATATTATCTTTTCGCACCGCGAGGGGTTGCAGGATGAAGGCAGTGATCTTGGCTGGCGGGCTGGGGACCCGACTATCGGAAGAGACGGCCGTGCGGCCGAAGCCGATGGTCGAGATCGGCGGCAAGCCCATCCTTTGGCACATTATGAAGATCTATAGCGCCCATGGCATCAACGACTTCATCGTGTGCCTCGGATATCGCGGGAGCGTCATCAAGGACTATTTCCGCAACTACTACCTGTATATGTCCGATGTCACCTTCGACCTCCGTGAAAACCGGATGGAAATCCACAACGCCCGTGCCGAGCCCTGGCGGGTGACGCTGGTCGAGACCGGGGATGACAGCATGACCGGCGGGCGGATCAAGCGGGTCCTGCCCTATCTGCGCGGCGAAGAGGCCTTCTGCCTGACCTATGGGGATGGCGTGGGCAATATCGACATCACGGCGACCATTGCACTACACAAGAAGGAAGGCCGCCTGGCCACCATGACGGCCACGCAGCCGGCCGGCCGCTTCGGCGCTCTGCGCATCGAGGGCAACCAGGTCAAGGCCTTCAAGGAAAAGATCCATGGCGATGGCGGCTGGATCAATGGCGGCTTCTTCGTGCTGAGTCCGCAGGTGGGAGACTATATCGAGGGGGACAGCACCGTCTGGGAGGACACGCCCATCGAGCGGCTTGTCGCCGACAACCAGATGAGCGTGTATCAGCACAGCGGGTTCTGGCATCCGATGGACACAATCCGCGACCGCAGCCACCTCGAGGGGCTCTGGGCCTCCGGCAAGGCGCCGTGGCGCGTTTGGGAAGGTTGAAGGTCATGCGCATCCTGATCACCGGCAATATGGGCTATGTTGGCCCGGTCGTCGCGGCGCATCTGCGCCAGACCATGCCGGGCGCCTATCTGGCAGGGTTCGACCGCGGCTGGTTCGGCCACTGCCTGACGACGCGCGATCCGCTGCCGGAGACGCTGCTCGACGAGCAGCGCTTCGGCGATGTGCGCGACATCGGCGTCGAGGACCTGCGCGGCTTTGATGCGGTGGTCCATCTGGCCGCCATCTCAAACGACCCGATGGGGCAGCGTTTCGAGGCGGTGACGGACGCGATCAACCATCAGGCCAGCGTTCAGGTCGCCAAGGCCGCGGCCGAGGCGGGCGTCAAGCACTTCGTCTTCGCCTCCAGCTGCAGCGTCTATGGCTTCGCCTCCGAGGGCCGCGCCCGCGTCGAGGAGGACACGCTGAACCCGCTGACCGCCTATGCGCGCTCCAAGATCGACACCGAGAAGTCGCTGCGCGCGCTGGACAACAGCGGCATGGTCATCAGCTGCCTGCGCTTCGCGACGGCCTGCGGCATGTCGCCCCGCCTGCGCCTCGACCTCGTGCTGAACGACTTCGTGGCCGGCGCGCTGGTCAACAAGGAAGTCAGCGTGCTGAGCGACGGGACGCCCTGGCGCCCGCTGATCCATGTGCGCGACATGGCGCGCGCCATCGAGTGGGCGATCACGCGCAAGCCGGAGAATGGCGGCGCCTTCCTCACCGTCAATGTCGGCACCGAGCGCTGGAACTACCAGGTGCGCGACCTCGCCGAGGCGGTCGGCCGCGCCATGCCGGGCGCCAAGGTCTCCATCGCCACCTCCGCCCCGCCGGACAAGCGCTCCTACAAGGTGGACTTCTCGCTCTATGCGAAGCTGGCGCCCAACCACCAGCCGAAGGAGACGCTGGAGGGCGCCATTGCCGAGCTGCGCGATCGCCTGACGGAGCAGGGCTTCGCCGACCCCGACTACCGCAGGTCCTCCGCCATCCGGCTGGTGACGCTGGAGAAGCTGATCGAGTCCGGCACGGTGGACGGCAACCTGGAGCCGGTGAACAGCCGGTACGAGCAGCAGCAGGGAGAGGCCGCGTGAAGTTCCACAAGGCGCCCCTGCAGGATGCCTATGTGATCGAGATGGAGCCGCGCGGCGATGAGCGTGGCTTCTTCGCCCGGGCTTATTGCGAGAACGAGTTCCGCGAGGCGGGGCTGGTCAGCCATTACGCGCAGGTCAACAACTCGCTCAGCGTGCACAAGGGCACGCTGCGCGGCATGCATTACCAGCTGCCGCCGGCGGCGGAGGTGAAGCTGGTGCGCTGTCTGCGCGGTGCGCTCTATGACGTCATCGTCGATATGCGCCCCGATTCGGGCACCTACGGCAAGTGGTTCGGCATCGAGCTGAGCGAGGACAACCGCACCATGCTCTATGTGCCGCGGGGCTTCGCGCATGGCTTCGTCACGCTGCGCGACAATACCGAGGCCTTCTACATGGTCAGCGACGCCTATATGCCCGGCGGCGAGCGCGGCCTGCGCTACGACGACCCGCATCTCGGCATCGAGTGGCCGATCCCGCCGGAGGTCATCTCGGAGAAGGACCAGAACTGGCCCCTCTTCGACCCCGAGTTCCACGCCATTGAACGCCTGCGCGGCCTGCGCTGAGGGCGCGAGAGAAGACCCATGATCTACGACAGGCTGCTCCGCGAGCGTGCTGCGGCAGGAAAGCCAGTGCGCGTCGGCATGCTCGGCGCCGGCTTCATGGCGCGCGGCATCACCAACCAGATCGTCAATTCCGTGCCCGGCATGGTTCTGGCGGTGATCTGCAACCGCAACGTCGAGCGTGCCCGCGCCGCCTATGAGCAGGCAGGGGTGCGCGAGGTCGAGGTCGTCGAAAGCAAGGCGGCGCTGGCGGCCTGCATCCGCGACGGGCGCCCGGCCATCACCTCGGACCCGATGCTGCTCTGCGAGGCCGAGGGGCTGGACTGCCTGATCGACGCCACCGGCGCGATCGAATACGGCGCCATGATCAGCCTGGCGGCGATCAAGAACCGCAAGCCGATGGTCTCGATGAACGCCGAGCTGGACGGCACGGTCGGGCCGCTGCTGAAGCGCAAGGCGGATGAGGCGGGCGTCATCTTCACCGGCTGCGACGGCGATCAGCCGGGCGTGCAGATGAACCTCTACCGCTTCGTCGTCTCGATCGGGCTGACGCCGCTGGTCTGCGGCAACATCAAGGGGCTGCAGGACCCCTACCGCAACCCGACGACGCAGGAAGGCTTCGCTAGGCAGTGGGGGCAGGACCCCTACATGGTGACCAGCTTCGCCGACGGTACCAAGATCAGCTTCGAGCAGGCGATCGTCGCCAATGCCACCGGCATGACGGTCTCCAAGCGCGGCATGATCGGCGCCGACCATCGCGGGCATGTGGACGAGCTGACCCAGGCCTATGACATCGACATGCTGCGCGAGAAGGGCGGCATCGTGGATTATGTGGTCGGCGCCAAGCCGGGCCCCGGCGTCTATGTGCTGGCCACGCATGACGACCCGAAGCAGAAGCACTACCTGAACCTGTACAAGCTCGGCACCGGCCCGCTCTACAGCTTCTACATCCCCTACCACCTCTGCCACTTCGAAGTGCCGATCTCGGTGGCGCGGGTGGTGCTGTGCCAGGACCCGGTGATCCAGCCGCTGGCCGGCCCGCGCGTGGACGTGGTGGCCACCGCGAAGGTCGACCTCAAGGCCGGCGAAGAGATCGACGCGCTGGGCGGCTACAAGACCTATGGCCAGTGCGAGACCTACGCCACCTCACGCGCCGAGCGCCTGCTGCCGATCGGCATCGCCGTCGGCTGCAAGCTCAAGCGCGATGTGCCGAAGGACACGGTGCTGACCTATGACGACGTGGAAATCCCCGCCGGCCGGCTGATCGACCGGCTGCGCGCCGAGCAGGACGAGATCTTCCCCGCCTGACGGCCAGCCGCCCTCCCCCGGGCGGCTCGGCAGGCCCCGCCCCGCCACGGATTTCCCCACCTGTGGCGGGTGCGGGGCTTCGGGAAGCCCGCCGGCCAGGCAGGCGCGCAGACCCCGGCGGGCCTCCCCCACCCCCCCGCCCGGCCGGCGGTCCGGTGCCGCACCCTCGCTCCCGCGAGGGTGCGGCATCACCATTGCAGAAATCCCACAAACGGCGGCTTCCTGGCTTTGGCTCTGCCACGAAGGCTTGATTCGAGCCTCTTTCATGAGACAATCCGGCGCCGCGTCCATTCCGGTGCGGGTCAGGGCAGGATCGGATAAGGTCGCCATTATGTTTCTGCGAAACTGTTCCGCTGGAAGAAAGATGGACAAGGCCGCCCGCACTCCTGCCGCCCGCCCGTCACGCGCCGGCCATGCCGCGCCCTCCTTCGCTCTGCTCTGCAGCCGCGGGCTCGGCCGAGTCGCCCTTCCCGGCGCCGCCCTGCTTTTGCCGGCGCTGGCCGAGGCGCAGACCCAGACCATCGGGCCCGAGGCCACGGCGCGCGGCGTCACGGTCATGACGCGCCCGCGGCCGGACTACGACCCGGCCGGCGTGCGCCTCGGCGCCTTCCGTTTCGACGCGGCGGTCGAGGCCGGCATGGGCTTCGACGACAACCTGCAGCCCCAGCAGGAGGACAAGAAGGCCGACGGCTTCTTCACCGAGCGGCTGACCGCGACGGCGAACAGCCAGTGGACCCGGCACGGCATCGGCCTCAGCGTCAGCCAGGACACCCGCCAGTACCTGAAGTACAACTCGCAGAACTGGAACGACTATTCGGTGGGCATCAACGGCCGCTACGACATCGGCCGCGCCTCCTCGCTGAACGCCAGCTACAACCACATCCGCAGCCACCTGGATGTAGATGATTTCGACGTGCAGGAGGGCGGAGGCAGCCGGCCGATCCCCTACAACAGCGACGTGTTCCAGATCGGGGGCACCGCCGCCTTCAATCGCCTCGCCTTCACCACTTCGGTGAACTACACCACGATCCGCTACGACGACGAGACAGTCGACGGCGTCCAGGACACCAACTCGGACGACGACTACGACTCCCTAATGGGCGAGTTCCGCACCGAGTACAGCCTGGTGCAGGGCCGGCGGCTCGTGGGCCTGGTGCGGCTGCAGGACATTTCCTACCAGCAGGCTGGCCGGAGCGGCAGCGACTCCTTCACCTGGGAGGTGCAGGGCGGCTTCGACTACGACTTCGACGGCATCTGGGCGGCCCGGGTCCTGGTGGGCTACCGCCAGCGCGATTACGACGACCCCGCCCGCAAGTCGCTCACCGGCCCGGCCTTCGAGGGCCAGATCATGTGGATGCCCTCGCAGGTGACGACCGCGACGCTGGCCGTCTCGCGCACCATCGAGGAATCGATCCGTGCGAACAATGTGAGCTACACGCGCACCCTGGGCCGCCTCACGGTGGACCACGAGGTGCTGCGCAACGTGATCCTCACCGGGGAGCTGCGCGCCGAGCACCGGGACTACCCGGAGCGCGGCACCGTGACGGACGGTATCGTGCTCATCGGGGCGCAGTATCTGCTGAACCGTCACATGGCGATCACCGCCAATTACCAGCACACCGAGCGTCTCGATTCGCCGGAAGGTTTCCGCGAGTACGGCATCAACGAGGTGCAGGTTCGCCTGCGCTTCGCGCTGTAACGATTTGGCGAATTGACCCGGCCAACTGAACCCTTCGCGTTCACGGCCAAGCTTCGCTCGGATACAATCTGTTGGCTTGTCTCAAAGATTTTCCATCCGGGGGTTTCGCCCATGTTCCGTTTCCGGTCCCTAGCGTCTGCCGCACCCGCGGCGCTCCGCAGCGTAGTGCTCGGCATGTCGCTCCTGGTGGCCGCCTGCGCCACGCCGGGCGCCGACCTGCCGCCCCTGCCCGAGACGACCGCCCACACGACCTACAAGCTGGGTTCCGGCGATCAGGTGCGTGTCACCGTCTTCAATGATCCCCGGCTGACGGGGGATTTCCGGGTCACCGATACCGGCATGATCGCGCTGCCGCTGGTGGGCGCCATTCCGGTGGCCGGCCGCACGACCGCCGAGGCCGAGCAGGCCATCGAGCGTAGCCTGCGCAGCCGCAACCTGTTCAACGATCCCTCTGTGGCCGTGGAAGTCACCGAGTATCGTCCCGTCTTCGTGCTCGGCATGGTTGAGCGCGGCGGGCAGACGCCCTACCAGCCCGGCATGACGGTGCTCTCCGCTGTCGCTACCATGGGCGGGTTCAACTACCGGGCGGTGACGGACTATGTCGCCGTCACGCGCATCGACGAGAGCGGTATCGCCCACGAATATCGCGCTGAGCGGGATTCGCTGCTGCGCCCGGGTGACGTCGTTACGGTGTTTGAGCGCCGCTTCTGAGCGGCGCGCCCCCGAAAGGGTGGCGCACCACAAACAAGAACCGGGGGAGCCATTCCCCCGGTTTTTTTGTGCCCTGGCGGAAGGGCCGTAAAGCCCGGCCGAGAATGCCGGCGGGCCATTCGGGAGGTGCCCAGCGCAGCCCCGGCCTTTAGGGGGAAAGCGCCACCGCCCGGCTTACCCACGGAGCGGCCACGCCGCCTTTCCCTCTTCCCCGCGGTCCATGCGGAAACCAAAGCTGCGCAAGGCGCAGATTCTCAGGAAGGGCAAGCCTGGCCTCGGCATATCTCAGAGCCGCAGCCGGATGCCTAGTGTACCGGAGCAGCCCGCAACCGCGCCCGCATCCCTGAAGGGTGGCCAGCACGCGAGAGTCCCGATGAGCCGACGGTTGGCCCGGGAATCTCCTTGATCAGGAGAAGCAGCCGGCCGGCCTCGGTACAGCAGACCATGTGGTTGTCGTGATCGCTTTCGCCTCATCGGCGGACAGGGGCAAGAGCTGGCGCCTGATCAGCCACACCAGCGTGGCACGGGCCACCCGCGACAGCACGAGGATGGCTTCGCCCCTCATCTCACGGCTCCAGAACCGCGCGCAGCGTAAACAGGGCTCGGGGATGTGCCGAAGGGAAAGCCGCCAAGCTTATGGCGGACCGCGCGGCCGCCCCCTCTGGCAAGCCAGCAAAACAAAAACGGGAAAGGGGGTTTCCCTTTCCCGTTTTCGGGCACGCGCCCTTCGAAGTGATCCCACCCTGCCAGGGCCGGCAGGGCAGGGTGATGGTCAGGCCGTCGGGGCCGGGAGGCGCTTAAGGTCGGGCGAGCCGCTCTTGGCATAGCCCTCGTAGTAGCCCAGCGGATCCAGGCGACCGGGGCGTACCCGGGTCATCACCGTCGCCATCCGCGCCCGCATGGCGCGCGGCAGGCGACGCATCGCCTCGACGACCACGGTGCGGGAGGCACGCTCCCAACCCACCGCGAAGAGCACCGCATCGCTGTGCTGCGACAGCACCACAGCATCGGCGACGCGCATGATCGGCGGGCTGTCGAGCACCACCAGGCGATACTCGCGGCGTGCCCGGTTCACCAGTTCGGCGAACTGGCGCGATTCGATCAGTGCCTGCGGGTTGGGGGAGGAACGGTCGGACAGCAGCACATGCAGCCCCGAGCGCTCATCCACCTGCACCGCATCCTCGAAGCGCGTCTCCCCGCTCAGCACCGCTTCGATGCTGCGGCCCGGCGCCGGGGCACCGAAGTGGGACGAGAGCTGCGGGCGGCGCATGTCCGTCTCGATCAGCAGCACGCGCAGGCCATCGGCGGCGGAGAGGCGCGCCAGCGAGGCGGCCACGGTGCTCTTGCCGTCGCCGATCTCGGAGGAGGTCACCAGCACAGTATTGGCGGGCCCCCCGCCAGCTACCGACTGCATGCTGAGCCGAAGGGCGCGCAGTGTCTCGGCGATACCGGACTGGCCCTGGTCGAGCACCAGCGCCGGCATCCGGTTCTTCCGGCCACGGCCCAGGGCCGGCAGGCTGCCGACGTTCTGCACGCCGGTGATGCTCACCAGATCCTGCACCGAGTTGATCGTGCCGTGCATCAGGCGGCGCAGCACCAGCCAGCCCCCCACCAGGAACAGCCCGGCGAAGCCGGTAAAGGCGGCGACCACCGAGGCCGGCGGGCCACTCGGGCGGAAGGGCGCGACGGCGGGGGAGATCACCCGCGCCATCGGGAACTGCGCGGAGGCCAGACGGGTCTGCTCCGCACGGGTCAGGAAGGCCTGATAGATCTGCCGCTTGGCATCCGCCTCGCGCTGCAGCTGCATCAGCGTCACCTCGGCGGCCGCACCGGTGCGGGCGGTCTTGACCGAGCTGTCCAGCGAGGCCTGCGCATCGGCCAGGCGGTCGCGCGCGGCATCCACGTCGCGCCGCAGCGAGGCGACGATCTTGCTGATCTCGCTGCCGATCTGGCGGCGGACATCCCGCAGCTCGGCTTCGGCGGCCAAGCGGTCCGGGTGCCTGGGGCCAAGGCGCTGCGCCAGGCTGGCGGCGCGCGACCCGATCTCGGCCTCGCGGTCGCGCAGGCTCTGGATGACCGGGGAGCCCAGCGTCTCGCTGGCGGCATTGCCGCGCTGGCCGGAGCGCAGGGCGCTGTCGAGGGCGGCCTGGGCGCGGGACAGCTCCTGCCGGGCGGTGGCGACCCGCCCCTGCTGCTCGCCCACCTGCACGGTGTTGACCGCGCCCTGGGCGGTTTCCAGCAGACCGGTCTCGCGGCGGTAGTCCTGCACCTTGCGGTCGGCCTTCTCGACCTCCTCGCGCAGGGCGTTCAGCCGCTCGGTCAGCCAGACATTGGCCTGCAGCGTCGTGTCACGCTTGGCGTTCACCTCCTGGGAGATGTAGCGGTCCATCAGCGTGTTGACGACGTCGGCCGCTTCCTTGGGCGAATCGGTCAGGTAGCGCACGCCGACCACGTTGCTGTTCTCGGCGGTGCGGATCTCCAGATTCTTCTGAAGCTTCTCGACCGCCAGGCCGACGGGGTCGGTCGGCGGCTCCGCCTCAGCCGTACGATTCGCGGGCGCCGAGCTGCCGAGCAGGTCCTGGCCCCAGGCGTTCAGCGAGGCCACCGCCTCCTGCACCCAGGCGGTCACCGGCGCCATCAGCGCGGCGAGGGCGCCGGCCGATTCATCCTCGCGCTTCTGGTCCAGGCCCAGACTGCGGACCACTTCCTCGGCCAGCTGCCGGGAGCGCAGGATGTCCGCCTCGGTGCGGACCCTTTGCGGCCCCGGCGCATTCAGCGAGGCGACCTGGTTCAGCTCGGGGATAGCCTGGTCGCGGCTTTCCACCAGCAGCAGACCCTCGCTGGCGTAGCGATCGGGCAGCGACTTCGTTGCGATGAAGCCGATCAGGCCGGCGACCACGACGGCAAGGGCAAGCGCCAGCTTGCGCCGCCACAGTAAGCTCAGGAGATCAGTCAGGCGCATATCGTTTGCCTCATGGGGCGACTTCGACAATCTCGGTGCTGGTCACCCGGGCCGTCGCGGCGGTCCATGCAAGCATGGCGCGAGCGCAGCCAGGGATCTGCTGCGCGTCAATAAACATGAACGGCGCAGGCCTGTCCAAATAATCATCCTCCGCTCACACGAACGTGGCTGGAGATCGAAAAACTGCCTCGTTAGACAATCGGAGGCGCGTTCGAGGATCACGGACCGGCTTTTTCTTCGCTTGCTTGCACGCCCTGCAACCAGGCTGCCCTTCGGCGTGGAAAACGGTGGTTGCCTTGGTGCTCCGAATGCCTGGAGGACGGAATGCTCTGGTTCTTGGCTTCAGCTGCGTTCCCTTTGCGCGGGGCATATGTCTCCCACGCGCTTGGCGGGGCACGTTTGTCCCGGGACTTTTGCAGGCTGCGGCCAAGTGAGGCAATGGCAGCTTGCGCAAATTTTAGTGCGGCGGAGAATTCTGAAGCATGATGCCGCATCTTGCGCTTGACGGCGCCGCCCTCCAGCCAGAGGTCTCGACCGGGAACCGTGATGCCGCGGCGGTGCGCCGGTGGCTGATCATCGCGCTCTTCGCTTCCATTTTCCTGCAGCGCTTCGCCTTGCCGATTGGTGAGGACGGGCTCGCGATCAACCTGCTGGTTACGGTCTTCGCCCTGCTGGTGCTGGCCCTGCGCGGCGCCGTGACGCTCGATCCGGTGCGCACCGTGCTGTTCTTCGTGCTGGCGGGCGCGGCCTCGCTGAGCACGGCGCTGAATGCCGGCGTCGCCTCGGTGCCGTCCCTGGCGCTGTTCCTGCTGATCTATGCGCCTTACATGATGTCGCTGCGCAACAGCGAAGGTGTCTTCGAGGCCTGTGTGCGCGCCTTCCAGGTGATGGTGCTGATCTGCGCGCTGATGGGCATTCTGCAGTTCCTGGCGCAGTTCGCCATCGGCCACTCGATTCCCTTCAGCTTCCGCGGGATGGTGCCGGACTGGCTGCTGCTGCCCGGATTCAACACCGAGAACCCGCTGCGCTGGAACTCACCCTATTTCAAGAGCAACGGCTTCTTCCTCGTCGAGCCCTCGACCTTCTCGCAGTACCTGGCGCTGGCTGTCATCCTGGAGATTCTCTACTTCGGGGTGAGCTGGCGCCTGCTGATCTTCGGCCTGGCGCTACCGACCTCCTATTCCGGCACCGGCCTGGTGCTGCTGCTCTTCATCCTGCCCTGGCTGATGTTGTACCGGCGCGCCTATGGCGCGGTGGTCGGAGGGCTGGTCCTCGTCCTGCTGGCCGTCGCCACCGGCAGCCTGTGGAACCTCGATGCGCTGCTGAGTCGCGTCAACGAGTTCGGCTCGGAGGGATCGAGCGCCCATGCGCGCTTTATCGCGGGCGCCTGGGTGGTCGGAACCTTCCTGCTGGATTCGGCGCGCGACGTGATCTTCGGCCTGGGGCCCGGCTCCTATCCGCAACACGTCAAGCTCGTCCCCTATGAGGCGCATGACCCAGCCTGGGTGAAGATGATCTTCGAGTACGGCCTGCTCGGTTCCGCCGTGTTCTGGCCCTTCTTCCTCATCTCGGTGTTCCGCGGCAGCGTGTCGCGCTGGGTGAGCTGGTCGGCATTGATCGGCTATCTCACCTTCGGCGGCATGCTGCTCGATCCGCGATTGCAGATCTGGATCCTGGTCTTCTGTGTGCTGCCAAAGCGGCTGCCGGCAGAGGAAACCAGGCCGGAACCCGAATGGAGCACGCCCCTCAATCACCTGCGGACGGTGTCATGAGCCTGCCGGCGGCCTTTCTCGGCCAGCGCAGCGGCCTTACGGCCTCGGCCGTCGGGCTGGGCTGCAGCCGGCTCGGCTCCACCCTGAGCGGCTGCACCGGCACCGCGGCGGAGCGCCTGCTGCAACATGCCCTGGCGTCCGGCATCACCCTGTTCGACACCGCCAACATCTACGGCCAGGGCGAAAGCGAGCGGCTGATCGGCGCGGCGCTGCGTGGCCGGCGTGACGAGGCCATCATCGTCACCAAGGCGGGGCAGCGCTTCACGACGGCACAGCGCATGGCGGCTCTCGCCAAGGCGCCCCTGCGGCAGATGGCGCGTCGCCTGCCCGGGCTGCGGGACGCCATCGCCAGCCGGCGCGCGGCACCACTTCCGCGCGATTATTCTTCGGAGCATTTGCAACGCTCGATTGAAGACAGTCTGCGGCGTCTGCAAACCGAACGCATCGACCTCTTCCTGCTGCACAGCCCTTCGGCGGCCGCGGTCGCGCGTGGCGAGGCCTTCGAGATGCTCGGGCGCCTGGTGCAGCAGGGCAAGTTGCGCGCCTGGGGCATTTCCTGCGATGACGCCGAATGCGTGGAAGCGGCTCTGCGCGTGCCGGCCGTGGCGGCGCTGCAGGTGCCGCTCACCCTGGCGCAGTCCATGCGTCCGGCGCTGGACGCGGCGGCGGCGCAGGGGGTCGGGCTGATGCTGCGCGAGATCTTTGCCGGGCAGCCGGGCACCGCCGCGGCGCGCGCGGCGGCGTTGCAGGCGGCGCTCGGCTTTCCGCAGGCCGTTGCACTGGTCGGCACCACCTCGGCCGCCCATCTGGACGAGGCGCTCAGCTTCGCACAAGGCACCAAAAGGGTAGAAGCTACACGTGATTCTTGACGCCCTCTCCCTCGCCCCCGGAACCAGCCTGGAGGCGGATCTCTGCATCGTGGGCGGTGGCGCCGCCGGGCTGTCGCTGGCCTGCGCGCTGGAGGGTTCCGGCCTTTCCGTGCTGCTGCTGGAAGCGGGCGGCCGCAAGTTCGATGCCGCCGCGCAGGGCGGGCTGAACGGCGAGGTCGCGGAAGGCAGCATCCATTCGCCGCCGCACATGTATCGCCGGCGTGTCCTGGGCGGGGCCACCTCGATCTGGGGCGGCCGCTGCGTGCCTTTCGATCCGATCGACCTGGAGCGCCGTGACTGGGTGCCGCAGAGCGGCTGGCCGATCGGCTGGGAGGCGCTCAGCGCCTATTACCCGGCAGCGCAGCAGTATTTCGAGGCGGGGGCCTATGCCTATGACGTCCCCGAGGCGCTGGGCCCGGGTGCGCCGCCCACCATCGAGGGTTTCGACGACCCCGACATCACCGCCTCCCGCATCGAGCGCTTCAGCCGGCCGACGGATTTCGGCAAGGCGAATTCCGCCCGGCTCGCCGCCTCGACCCAGGTGCGGGTGCTGCTGAATGCCCATGCGGTGCGGCTGGTGGCGGAGAATGGCCCGGTCGAGGTGCTGGAAGGCGCCAGCGCCCCGGGGCGCGGCTTCACCGTGCGGGCACGGCGCTATGTGCTGGCGACCGGCGGGCTCGAGGTGCCGCGGCTGCTGATGGCCTCCGACCCCTCGCGGCGCGGCGGGCTGGGCAATGAGGGCGGCGCGCTCGGCCGCTACTACATGTGCCATGCCGAGAACACGCTGGGGCGCCTGCGCCTGCTGCCGGCGAACCGGCCCATCGCCCTCGATTTCGAGGTCACGCCGGATGGCATCTATGTGCGGCGCAAGTTCGGCCTCTCCGATGCGGCGCAACGGCGCGAAGGGCTGCTCAACACCATCTTCCGGCTGCATTACCCCTTGATCGCCGATCCCGCGCATGGCAGCGGCGTGCTCTCCGCCATGTATCTGGTGAAGGACGCCATTCTGCCCGAGTACCGCCGCAAGCTGGCGACCATCGAGATCGCCAACCGCGGCAAGATGCAGCGGGACAGCCGCTTCTGGCTCGCGCATATGGCAAATGTACTGCGCGATTCGCCGGGCGTGCTGAACTTCGGCCAGAAGTGGCTGCGCAAGCGCACCTTCGCCAGCCGCAAGCTGCCCTTCGTGGTGGTGCGCTCGCGTGACGGCAGCTATCCGCTCGACGTCAATGCCGAGCAGGTGCCGAATCCGGAGAGCCGCGTCACGCTGGGGCGCGAGACGGACGCCTTCGGCCTGCCGCGCCTGCGGGTGGACTGGCGGCTGCATCCGGCGGATGTGGACAGCCTCGTGCGCAGCATGAAGCTGGCGCGCGCGGCCTTCGCCCGCTCCGGCGTGGCGCAACTCGACTTCGATGACGCCACCATCGAGGACGAGGTGCGCGCCTCGACTCCCGTGGGCGGCCATCATATCGGCACCGCGCGCATGTCGGAGACGCCGCGTGACGGCGTGGTGAATGCCGATTGCGCGGTGCATGGCGTGCCCAACCTCTATATCGCCAGTTCCGCCGTGTTCCCGACCTGCAGCCACGCCAACCCGACCCTGACCATCGTCGCCATGGCCCTGCGTCTGGCCGACCACCTCAAGGCCCGTGCGGCAGAGGACGGCGCTGCCGCGCCCGGCCGCCTGGCGGAGCTCGCCCAATGATCCGCTGTCTCTGGCTCGCCCGCACTCTGCCCTTCCCCTGGACGGCGGGGGACCGCATCTACACCGCCAAGCTGGCCTCGGCCCTGGCCGGGGCGGGGGCGGAGGTGACCTTCGCCGGTTTCGCCGCCGAAGTCCCGGCGCAGCGGGTGCCCGGCATCACCTGGCAGATCGTGCCCGGCGCCCCGCGCGCCCGCCTGCCCGCGCTGGCCAGCGCCATGCCGCTGGTGGCCGCACGGCACGATACCGCCACCTATCGCGCCGCGCTTGCCGATCTGGCGAAGCAGGGCCCCTGGCAGGCCGTGGTGGTGGACCAGTACGGCATGGGCTGGGTGCTGCGGCACCGTCATCTCTTCGAGGGCAGCCGACCCGTCTTCGTCTTCGTCACGCACGACCATGAGGAGAGCGTGACCGAGATGCAGTGGCGCGACGGCAGCGCCTCGCCGGGCAAGCGGCTCTACCTCGCGCAGAACTGGCTGAAGACACGCTGGTTCGAGCGCTGGATCGCCCGGCAGAGCGATCTCGTCACCACCATCACCCAGTCGGATGCCGCGTTGTTCGGCGCCAATGCGCCGGGCGTCACCATGCTGCCGCTGGTGCCCGGCTATGACGGGGTACGGGTGGCGCAGCGTGAGATCACGCCGGAGACGCCGCGTGCGGTCGTGCTCTTCGGTTCTTATCGCTGGTCGGCCAAGCAGGCCAATCTGCGCATCTTTCTCGACAAGGCCGATCCGGTGCTGGCCCGCGCCGGCGTGGCGATCCAGGTGGTCGGCGACATGCCGGACGATCTTCGCCGCGCGCTGGAGGGCCGCTACAAGGCGGCGCGCTTCACCGGCTTTGTGGAGGACCCCGCGCCCTATCTGGCCGGGGCGCGCATGGCGGTGTTGGCCGAGCCGATCGGCGGCGGCTTCAAGATGAAGTTGCTGGAATACGTGTTCAACCGCGTGCCGGTGGCGGCGCTTTCCACCTGCGCCAGTGGTCTGCCAGATTCAGTCCGCGCCGAGATGCTGCTGGAACCGGAGCTGGATGGCCTGCTGGAGCGCGTGCTGCAGCGGATCGACGACATGCCGTCGCTCAATGCGCAGCAGCGCCGCGCCTTCACCGCGGCCGAGCACGCCTTCGACTGGGGTGAGCGCGGGCAGCGCCTGCTCGATGCCATCGCTACGCGGCGG
>DATMRU010000004.1:0-25281 GCA_035565935.1 Roseomonas sp. | reverse complement strand
CGCGCCGCCGACGCCATCCTGCTCGGCGCCATGGGTTGGCCCGGCATCCGCTATCCCGACGGCACCGAGATCGCGCCGCAACTCGACCTGCGCTTCCGCCTGGGCCTCTATGCCGGCGTGCGGCCGATCCGCGCCCTGCCCGGTGTGCCGGTTGCCCTGGCCGATCCGCGCGCGGCCGGCATCGACATGGTCATCCTTCGCGAGAGCACCGAGGGGCTTTTCGCCGCGCGCGGCCGCGGCGAGGTGATCGAGGATCGCGAGGCGCGCGACACCATGGTCATCACCCGCGCCACCACCGAGCGGCTGTCGCATTTCGCCTTCGAACTGGCGCGGCGGCGCGCGGCGCGGCGCGGTCGGCGCGGCCTCGTCACGCTGGTGGACAAGGCCAATGTCTTCACCGGCTTCGCCTTTATGCGGAAGGTCTTCCATGAGGTCGCGGCGCAGCACCCCGACGTGACGGCGGCGCACCACTACATCGACGCCATGGCGCTCGACATGGTGCGTCGCCCCTGGGAGTTCGACGTGCTGCCGACCGAGAACATGTTCGGCGACATTCTCTCCGACCTCGGCGCCGGGCTGATCGGTGGCATGGGCTTCGCGCCTTCCGCCGACATCGGCGACGGTCACGCCGTGTTCCAGCCGAGTCACGGCACCGCGCCCGACATCGCCGGCAAGGGCGTGGCGAACCCGACCGCCATGCTGCTCTCGGCGGCGATGATGCTGGACTGGCTCGGCACGCGCGGCGCCGGCGAGGCCTGGTGCGAGGCGGCGGCCGAGCTGGAGGCGGCGGTGGGCATGGCCTTCGCCTCCGGCCTTCGCACGCCCGATATCGGCGGCCGTGCCGGCACGGCGGAGGTGGCGCGTGTTGTCGCCGAAAACATCGGGGCTCGGTTGCCGGCGGCGGGTACGGCTTAGAAAATGGCTGGGGGAAGGAATTCCCCCAGACCCCCATCTTCTTTCTTCGAGCTTTCCGCGCTTGCGGAAAGCACAGTTCCAGACTGGAAAAAAAGAAGATGGGGATCGGACGCACTGCGTCCGATGGAATTCTTTCCCCTGACCTTTCCGCGCCACGGGAACCCCGCTCAAGGGCCGCCGGTTATCCTTCCGCGGGGCGACCGGCGCGCCGGCCGCTTCCGGACTCCTGATCCACGCAAACAGGGAGGGATCATGAGCACGACAGGCCTCGAAGTCTTCGACAGGACGCTGCAGACGACCAACACCTGGCTCGGTGAGGTGATGGAGCGCCTGGGCACCGACCGCCAGGTAGCCTGGCATGCGCTGGGTGCCGTGCTGCGGGCCGTGCGGGACCGGCTCCCAGTGGAGCTGGCGGCACATCTGGGGGCGCAGCTGCCGCTGCTGGTGCGTGGCACCTACTACGACCAGTGGCACCCGGCTGCGCAGCCCGAGCGGACAAGGACGCTGCAGGAATTCCTCGCCCGGGTCGAGAGCGGCCTGCACGGCACCCGGCCGCTGGATGTGCGGGAGGCCACGCGGGCGGTGCTCTACACCCTGACCCACCATGTCGATCCGGGGCAGGTGGCGAAGGTGGTGGAGGCGCTCCCCGAGGAAGTACGCGCGCTCTGGCACGACAGCGCGGCGGTGGCCGGCTGAGGAAAGCGGAGACGACACACGGAAGGAGAGAGACGATGAAGGTGAGTGACAAGATGACACGCACCGTCCGGCTCGCCAGTCCGGACGACACCATTCAGCAGGCGGCGCGCTGCATGGCTGAATGCGATACCGGGGCCCTGCCGGTGGCCGATGGCGAGCGTCTGCTCGGCATGGTGACCGACCGCGACATCGCGCTGCGCGGCGTGGCCGAGGGCAGGGGCCTCGACACCAAGGTGCGCGAGGTCATGACGCCGGAGGTGAAATACTGCTTCGAGGATGAGGATCTCGACCACGTGGCGCGCAACATGGGCGAGCAGCAGGTGCGCCGCCTGCCGGTGATGAACCGGGAGAAGCATCTGGTCGGCATCCTCTCGCTCGGTGACATCGCCATGGGCGAGGCGCCGATGCCGGGCGGCGCCGCGCTCGCCGGCATCTCGCGGCCGGGCGGCGCGCATTCCCAGACCGGCGGCCCGCGCCCCTGAGCCGAGGCGGGGCGACAGCCAAACCTTTGGAGACAGGGCCAGAATGGACCGGACCTCCCAAACCGTGACGATCCTGCCGCGCGAGCTGCCCGGCATCCTGATGCCGCCCGAGCCGGGCCGTGGCGTGGTGATCTTCGCCCATGGCAGCGGCAGCAGCCGGTTCAGCCCGCGCAACACGGCCGTCGCCGCCGCGCTGTGGCAGATCGGCCTCGGCACCCTGCTGTTCGACCTCCTGCGGCCCGAGGAGGCGGAGGATCGCGCCAAGGTCTTCGATATCGCGCTCCTGTCGGAGCGACTGGTGGAGGCAACCGACTGGCTCTTTTCCCCGGCGGGGCTGGGGGGCGCAGTGCCGGTGGGCTATTTCGGCGCCAGCACGGGCAGCGCCGCGGCCCTGGTCGCGGCGGCGGCGCGGGCAGACGCGGTACAGGCGGTGGTTTCGCGCGGCGGGCGGCCGGATCTCGCCCGGCCCGAGACGCTGCGCACCATCACGGCCCCGGTCCTGCTGATCGTGGGCAGCCTGGATGACGAAGTGCTGGCGCTAAACCGGGCGGCGGCGGCCGAGCTGCGCGGCGAGCATCGCGTGGCTGTGGTCGAGGGTGCGGGCCATCTCTTCGAGGAACCCGGCACGCTGGAGACGGTGGCCCGGCTGGCGGCCGACTGGTTCGACACCCGGCTGCCGAAGGAGGAGCGCCCATGAGGTTCCGTGACCGTCGCGAGGCCGGACGCGCCCTGGTGCCCCTCCTCGCGCATCTGCGCCAGGCCAACCCGCTCGTGCTGGCGCTGCCGCGCGGCGGCGTGCCGGTCGCGGCGGAGATCGCCGAGGCGCTCGACGCGCCGCTCGACATCCTCATCGTCCGCAAGCTCGGCGCGCCCGGCTATCCTGAATTCGCCGCTGGAGCGGTGGTGGAAGGCCATCCGCCCGAGGTGGTGCGCAACGAGGAGGCGGTGCGCGCCCTCGGCATCGGGCAGGATTATCTGGATGCGGAGGCCATACGGCAATGCGCCGAGATCGAGCGGCAGCAGGCCCTCTACCGCCAGAGCCGCCCGCCGCTGCCCTGGCGGGACCGCACCCTCATCCTCGTGGATGATGGCATCGCCACCGGCTCCACCGTCCGCGCGGCGTTGCTGGCCCTGCGCCGCCCCGGCGCGGGGCGGCGTGTCGTGCTGGCCGCACCGGTGGCGCCGGACAGCACGGCGGCGGCTCTGCGCACCGCCTGCGACGAGGCGGTTTTCGTCGAGACGCCGGCCGATTTCGGGGCGGTCGGCGCCTTTTACGAGGATTTCGGGCAGGTCGGGGATGCCGAGGTGATCGCGCTGCTCGACCGCGCGGTGGCGCGACATGCCGAAGGCGCGGCAGGAGGTGCGAGGGAATGACCCTCCGGCGCGGCGCCAGCCGGCCGGGAAAGGCACGGGGAGCTTCCTCTCCCCGCGCCGCCGTGTGCGCCTATAGGCCGAAGGGGTAGGTTTCCTCGGCTCCTCCCCTTTGCCGGGTTGGCAGCGGCGTCACCGCCGTGGTCCGGTCGAACCAGACATAGGCATCGAACTGCTCCGGCAGGCGGCAGGCCGAGTAATGGCTCCAGCGCTCCGTCTCGGGCCGGTAGATCACGCCGATGAAGCGCTCCAGCCGTTCCGCCAGCAGCTTCTCGCGCAAGGCCTCGTGCCGCCCCGCGCGCAGGTCGAGCAGGAAACGCTCCACGCCGCTGTCATGCGCCAGCCGCTCGTAGCTGTCCGGGCGGGATGGATTGATAGCCTTCACCACCATCGGCTCATCCCAGTCATCGGCGCAGGCGACGCTGCCCGTATGCGTGCCGAAGCCGATCAGCGCCGCCGCCGCGCCGAAGCGCTCCCGGCAGAGCTGGCCGATGTTCAGCTCGTCCCGCGCCCAGCCCATCTCGGTCCGGGAGGCATCGCCGATATGCGAATTGTGCGCCCAGACGACGGCCTTGCTCTGTGGCCCGCGCGCTTCCAGCAGGGCGCAGAGGGTCTCGAACATGTGGGTGTCGCGCAGGTTCCAGCTTTCCGCGCCGCCATAATACATCGCCCGGTAATAGGCCTCGGCGCTCTTCACCAGCCGCGCATTGGCGGCGGCGTTCAGGAAGCTTTCGCCATCCTCGCGCGCATAGTCGAGCCTGCGGTCGAGCAACTCGCGCAGCGTGCGGACCACCGCCTCCTCGCAAGGCGCATAACCCGAGGAAAGCGCCATGCGGCCATAGCGCTGCGGCTCGCTGGCCCAGGGCGCCAGGCAGCCATAGCGCTGGCGCGCCACCGCGGCGGCCTTGGGATCCACGCGGTCAAGATAGTTCAGCACCGCCTCGATGGAGGCCGAAAGATTGTACAGGTCGAGGCCATAAAAGCTGGCCCGCCGCTCCGCCGGCCGCCCTTCGTTCCAGCGCCGCAGCCCTTCCACGAAGGTGCTGACCTCGGTGTTGCGCCACATCCAGGTCGGGAAGCGGCGGAAGGGTGGCTCGGCCCCAGAGGCAATCCCAGGGGCCGGTGGGCGATGGCGGACATGGCGGTCGATACTCGCCGCATCCGGCCAGTCTGCCTCCACCGCGACGATGGTGAAGCCATGCGCCTCGATCAGCCGCCGGGTGATGGCGGCGCGCGCGCGATAGAACTCGGCGGTGCCATGGCTGGCCTCGCCGAGCAGCACCACGCGCGCTTCGGCGAAGCGGTCGAACAGCGCGCCGAAGGCGGGGTCATCGAGCTCGGGCAAGGGTTCCGCCGCCGCGCGGATCATCTCCGGGATGGGAGGCGAGGTGCTGCCAGGGTGCGCGGGGCCGGGCGGTGCTTCCCCGGCCGGATCCGGCACGGCGAGAGGCGGCACCAACTCGGCCTCGCCCAGATCCTCCTCCTCGAAGCGGTTCGCGCCGGAGCGCGTCACCCGCACCAGGCGCGCCTCGCCGAGCGGCCCCTCGACGGCCATGACCAGGCGGCCGCCGATATCGAGCCGCTCCATCAGCGGCTGTGGCAAGGCCGGCCGGTTGGCGGGGACCAGGATCACGTCGAAGGGGCCGGCATTCGCGGCGCCATGGATCGTGTCGCCGGGCCGCAGCACGACCCCGGTGCAGCCCGCCTGGGCCAGCCGCTCCATGGCGCGGGCCGCCACCGCCTCTTCGGGCTCGACCACCTGGACCATGCCCGCGATACGGGAGGCAACAGCAGCGAGATAGCCCGTGCCGATGCCGACCTGCAGCACTGTGTCGCCCGGCCGGATCGCCGCCTCCCGCAGCATGCGCGCCACGACATAGGGATGCGGCAGGGTCTGCCCGTCCTCGGCCGGCAGGGCGGTGCCCTCATGGGCGAATTCCCGCAGGGGCGGAGGCAGGAAGGCTTCGCGGGGGACCTCACGCATGGCGGCAAGGATGTCAGGATCGCGGATGCCGCGATGGACGACCTGCCATTCGACCATCCGGTCGCGCTTGCGTTCGGTGTCGGGCATCAGGAGCTTCCCTTCGCTGGTGCGCCCGGCCGCCCACGCCCTGGCAGCGCCCCGGGCGAGGCGGGCGCCACCGGGGCGGCGGCATGGGCCGGGCTTCGGATGTTAACCGGGGGATCCGACCCGGGTTCGGCCGGGTGGCAGGCACGCCGCCGATGAGGCGCCCTCTGCAACCCTGGACGTGGCCTCGTGTTGCCAGGGCGTGAACATCCGGTCCCTGCGCGCCCGGAGGGGCGGTCTTGTCTCCGCCTTCCCCCTGGTCCTGGAGAGCACCGCGTGAGTCGCGCCGTGCAGTCCCTCCCGGCCGCCTATTTCGAGGCGCTCTACGCCGCCGATCCCGATCCCTGGAAGTTCCGCACCAGCCCCTATGAGGCGGAGAAGTACGCCGCCACCCTGGCCGCCCTGCCGCGCCCGCGTTACGGCAGTGCGCTGGAGATCGGCTGCTCCATCGGTGTACTGACGCGGATGCTGGCGCCGCGCTGCGACCGCCTGGTGGCTCTGGACGGCTCGGCCCGCGCCATCGCCGCTGCCCGCCGCCATTGCGCCGACCTGCCGCAGGTGGAACTGCTGCGGCGCGAGGTGCCCCGGCAATGGCCGCGTGGCCAGCATGACCTGATCCTGCTCTCCGAGATCCTCTACTACTGGGACGAGGTGGACCTCGCCCGTGTCGCCGCGCTGGTGCTGCGATCGCTGCGCCCCGACGGCGAGGTGCTGCTGGTGCACTGGATCGGCACCGCCGACCACCCGCTTTCGGGCGATGCCGCCGTGGAAGGCTTCATCACGGCCACAACGCCGGGGTTGCGGATGGTGACGCAGGCGCGGACCGACCGCTACCGGCTGGACCTGCTGTGCCGGGGCTGAACGCTTGGGGGGCGGGTCCGCGCGGGGAGGCCGCCAGGCGAAGGACAGGCCAGCCGCCCCCCACAACGGAACCGGCCTTCTCGCGTTGTCCCGCCAAGGCTGCCTCGCCGCTGGCCCGGCAGAGGTGTGCAGGCATGGACGGAGACTCCCCCTGATGGCTGACAAGATGCAACCCGACGACCTCCGGCAGGCCCGGATCGGCGAGGAGAAGATCCTGCGTGGGCCGGGTGGCGAAACCCACCAGACCGCCGGCGGGGACGTGCCGGTGCTGACCACGCAACAGGGTATCCCGGTCGCCGATGACCAGAACACGCTGCGGGTCGGGCCGCGCGGACCGTCCCTGCTGGAGGATTTCCACTTCCGCGAGAAGATCTTCCATTTCGACCACGAGCGCATCCCCGAGCGCGTGGTGCATGCGCGCGGCTTCGGCGCGCATGGCTTCTTCGAGACCTATGAATCCCTGTCGGACATCACCAGCGCCGATCTCTTCCAGCACAGGCGCCAGCGCACGCCTGCCTTCGTCCGCTTCTCGACGGTGGCCGGCAACAAAGGCTCCTTCGACCTGGCGCGCGACGTGCGCGGCTTCGCCGTGAAGCTCTACACCCGGGAAGGCAACTGGGACCTGGTCGGCAACAACATCCCGGTCTTCTTCATCCAGGATCCGATCAAGTTCCCTGACGTGGTCCATGCCGCCAAGCAGGAGCCCGACCGCGGCTTCCCGCAGGCGCAGACGGCGCATGACAACTTCTGGGATTTCATCTCGCTCTCGCCCGAATCCATCAACATGGCGCTGTGGATCATGTCCGACCGGGCGATCCCGCGTTCCTTCCGCTTCATGGAGGGTTTCGGCGTGCACACCTTCCGCCTCGTCAATGCGGAGGGCAAGGCCACTTTCGTCAAGTTCCACTGGAAGCCGAAGCTGGGCATGCAGTCGGTGGTGTGGAACGAGGCGCTGAAGATCAACGGTGCCGACCCCGACTTCCACCGCCGCGACCTGTGGGACGCCATTCAGAGCGGCAACTACCCGGAATGGGAACTCGGCCTGCAGCTTTTCGACGAGGACTTCGCCGATCGCTTCGAGTTCGACGTGCTCGACGCCACCAAGATCATCCCGGAGGAGGTGATCCCGGTGCGCCGCGTCGGGCGGCTGGTGCTGGACCGCACGGTGGACAATTTCTTCGCCGAGACGGAGCAGGTCGCCTTCTGCACCCAAAACATCGTGCCCGGCATCGACTTCACCAACGACCCGCTGCTGCAGGGCCGCAATTTCTCCTATCTCGACACGCAGCTGAAGCGTCTCGGCAGCCCGAACTTCACGCATATCCCGGTCAATGCGCCCAAGACGGAGGTCTGCAACTTCCAGCAGGATGGCCATATGGCCATGCGCAACCCGAAGGGCCGCGTCAACTACGAGCCGAATTCCTGGGGCGGCGCGATGGGTGGCCCGCGCGAGGCGCCGCAGCGTGGCTTCCGCAGCTATCCGGCGGTGGAGAGCGGGCCGAAGCGCCGCATCCGCGCCGAGCTCTTCGCCGACCACTACAGCCAGGCGGGCCAGTTCTACCGCAGCCAGACGCCGGTGGAGCAGGCGCACATCCAGCGTGCCTTCATCTTCGAGCTGAGCAAGGTCGAGACGCCGGCCATCCGTGCCCGCATGGTCTCGCACCTGTGCAATGTGGATGAGGAACTGGCGAAAGCGGTGGCCGACGGGCTGGGCCTGAAGGCCATGCCGGAGGCCGCCGAGCCGGCGCGGCCGGTGCTGGCGAATCTGCCGCCATCCCCTGCGCTCAGCATCCTCCTCAATGGGCCGAAGGATTTCGCCGGGCGCAAGATCGGCGCGCTCGTCACCGACGGCACCGACGCAAAGCTGCTGGCCGCGCTGGAGAAGGCGGTGAAGGCGGAAGGCGCGATGCTGGAGCTGGTCGCGCCCCGCGTCGGCGGCGTGACGCTGAGCGACGGCACGGAAATGCCGGCGAAGCAGAAGATCAACGGCGGCCCCTCGGTGCTCTATGACGCCGTGGCGCTGCTGCCCTCCGCCGAGGGCGCCGCGCTGCTGTCCGGGGAGGCCACGGCGCGTGACTTCGTCGCCGATGCCTTCGCCCATGCCAAGTTCATCGGCTATGTCGAGGCAGCGAAGCCGCTCTTCGACAAAGCCGGCGTGCCGGGCATGGACGGCGGCTGCATCCCCCTGGCGGCGGCGGACGACGCCAAGGGCTTCGTGCAGATCTGCCGGAACATCCGGTTCTGGGACCGGGAGGCGATGGTCCACACGGTCTGAGGGGAAGGGCCGGGGGAGGGTTCCTTCCCCCGGCCGTGCCTCATTGGTCGAGGCGGATCAGGGCGAGCCCGGTCTCCGCATCCATGACGCGGTGCAGATGCGCCGGCGATTCGGTGACGATCACCTCCAGCGTCGGCCGCACATGGCCGTCCTTCAGGTCGCCGCCCATGGCCGTGCCGTCCCGCCGCGCCAGCACCGCATGGATGTGCAGCTTCGGCTTCCCGCTCGTGTCGGAGGCGATGTCGCCATTCAGGGACACCACCTCCACCTGCTCCTCGATGGGGATCGGCTGATAGCTCTTGCTCTCCCAGTCGAAGAAGCGGACCGTCGCCCGCCGGAAGGCACCGATCGCCGTCACCTGGGCGGCGGAAAGCTTCTCCCTGTCGGCGAAATCCTCCAGGCAGGCGCGGACCTCGTCGCCGGTGTCCAGCACCACCACGAAGGTCCGTTGCCCATGCGCCTCGTGGATCATCCTGCTCTTCATGCGCGCCTCCTTTGCCGTGCCCCGGCCCTGCGGAGCCTCCTGCCTGGGCAGAACACCCCGTGGCGCCGCCCCGTTTCCGCTCTATTCCGCCGGAAAGGCCATGGTGCTCAGCAGGGCCAGGGCGGGTTGCCGGGAATCGAGGCGCGTATGCTGCGCGATGACCGGGATGTCGGAGCGGAGCAGGCTCGCATAGTCGGTGTCGCGCGGCACCGGCTGCGGGTCGGCGAGATCGTTGAAGCGGAAGTGGCGCGTCCGCCGGGCCGGCACGGTCAGCGCATAGGGGCCGATGGGCTCGCGGTCGGCGAAGAAGATCGTCAGCTCCAGCGAGGCATCCCGGTCGTTCGGGTTCAGGACGCAGATCGTCTCATGGCTTTCCAGCGCCCGCCCTTCGCCGGTGTGGCCGCTCGGGATATAGCCTTCGGGAATGGCCCATACGGTCTTGCCGATCATCGGTGGCTCCTTTCTCGCACTCCTGGCGGAACTGCGCGCGGGCGCCCGCGTTTCCGCCGGCGCGAGCCTCGCGAAAGCTTGCCCGGCGTGAGGCGGGAGGCACCCCCGGCCCCGGGGCTGGCCGAGACTCAACGCAAGGGAGGCCGCATGGCCTGGCTGGTGCAGCCGCGGCTCGTCAACGAGCCCTATTCCGATCCTGGCCTGCTGCTCGATTTCTCCTTCGGGCGCCGCGCGCTGCTGTTCGACCTCGGTGATCTCGCGGCGCTGTCCGCGCGCGAGATCCTGCGCGTCACGCATGTCTTCATCTCGCATATGCACATGGATCATTTCGCCGGCTTCGACCGGCTGCTGCGGCTCAACCTCTACCAGCCGCGCTGCGTCCACCTGATCGGGCCACCCGGCCTCTGCGAGGCCGTCGCCGCCAAGTTCGCCGCCTATACCTGGAACCTGCTGGGGCCGCACTCGGCGGATTTCCGCGTGATTGCGGAGGAATGGTCGGCCGAGGGCGCCGGCTGTCGCGCCCTTTTCCCGGCGCGCGAGGCCTTCCGCCGGCAGGATCTTCCGAAGGGCGCCGGTCGCGCCGGCGTGCCGCTCGAGGAGGCGGAGTTCCGCGTTGAGGCAGCGGTGCTGGACCATGGCATCCCCTGCCTGGCCTTCGCCTTCCAGGAGAGCCTGCGCGTCAATGTCCACAAGCCGGCGCTGGAGGCAGCCGGCCTGCCGGTCGGCCCCTGGCTGACCGAGGCCAAGCGGGCCATCCGGCGCGGCGACCCGGCCGATGCCGCCCTCACCGTCGCCCCCGGCCGGAGCATGACGCTCGGGCAAATGACCGAGGCCGGAATCCTCCGGACCGGGCCCGGCCAGCGCATCAGCTATGCCACCGACCTCGCCCACACACCGCCGAATATCGAACGGCTGGTGGCGCTCGCCCGCGGCTCCGACATGCTGTTCATCGAGGCCGGCTTCCTGGCGGAGGATGCGGCGATGGCCGCCAATAAGCACCACCTCACCGCCGCGCAGGCCGGCGCGCTAGCGCGGAGGGCGGGCGCCGTGCACGCCCGCCCCTTCCATTTCTCGGCCCGCTACCTGGGGCGCGAGGCGGATCTTCGGCGGGAATTCACCGCCGCCTTCGAGGAAAGGCCCTGAGCCGCCCTACTTGTTGCCGCGGCCGCGCTGCTCCGGATCGACCCCGCCCTGCGGCGTGGTGTCGTTGAGGGTGTCGCCCTCGTCCGTGTTGTCGCCCCGCAGGACGCGGGGATCGGTGCCGCGGCCGAAGGTGCCCTTGGAGGCATTGATCCCCGGATCGCGCTGCAGGTCGCTGGGCGGGCGGGGCGTGTCCTGCATCAGCCCCTGCTCGCGCTCCTTATCGCCCATGCCGCCCTTGGCGTGCTTGGAAGCCGTCATCTCCCGTCTCCCGGTTGTGACACTCCCCTAACCGCCCGGACCCGCGCGGGGTTCCCGGCAGCCCAGGAAGGGGGACAGCTTTCTCAGCGGCCGCGGATCAGATCGGCGCCCTTCTCGGCGATCATCAGCACCGCCGCCTGGGTATTGCCCGAGACCTCCGTCGGCATCACCGAGGCGTCCACCACCCGCAGCCCCCGCAGCCCGTGCACGCGGAGCTGATCGTCCACCACCGCCTCCGGCCCCTGGCCCATACTGCAGGTGCCGACGGGGTGGTAGATGGTCTGGCCGTTGCGGCGCGCGAAATCGAGCCACTCCGCATCCGTCTGCACCTCGGGACCGGGGCTCAGCTCCTGCGCGATATAGGGGGCAATGGCCTTCTGCCCCATGATGCGGCGGGCGACCTGCATGCCGCGCACCATCGTCTCCTGGTCGAGTGGGCTGGCCAGGAAATTGGGCCGGATGGCCGGCGGCTGGCGCGGATCGGGCGAACGCAGATGGATGGTGCCGCGCGATTCCGGCCGCAGCTGCGTCACGCCGATGGTCATGCCCGGCAGCTTATCGAGCCGACGGTCGGCGGCATTGGCGTAGCTGGCGTGCATGAAGAAATACTGCACGTCCGGCGTGGCCAGCTCCGGCCGGGTGCGGACGAAGCCATGCGCCAGCCCCGTGCCCAGCGTCAGGATGCCCTTGCGCGTCAGGAAGTACTGCGCCACGGCCTTGGCCAGGCGCCAGCCGCGCGTCAGCTCGTTCAGCGTGATCGGCTGCGTCACGCGCCAGTTCATGCGGGTGCAGTAGTGGTCGCGGTAGTTGCGCCCGACGCCGGACAGCGCATGGCGCACCGGCACCCCCGCCGCCGCCAGCACCTCTGGATTGCCGATCCCCGACAGTTCCATCAGGTGCGGCGACTGCACCGCCCCCGCCGCCAGGATCACCTCGCCGCGCACCGCGACCTGCTTCTCCGCATCGCCCTGCCGGTAGATGGCGCCGGTGACGCGGCTGCCCTCCAGCACCAACCGCGTCACATGGACATCGGTCCAGACCGTCAGGTTCGGGCGCGACAGGGCAGGGCGCAGATAGGCCTCGGCCGCGCTCCAGCGCCGGCCGCCCTTCTGGTTGACCTGATAATAGCCGAAGCCTTCCTGCTCGGCGCCGTTATAGTCCGGGTTGCGCGGGAAGCCCGCCTGCTCGCCCGCCTCGATGAAGGCCTCCGCCAGCGGGTTGCGCTCGCTGACGCGGACGACGTTCATCGGACCGTCGCCGCCGCGCCATTCGTTGGCGCCGTCCTCGAAGCGCTCCAGCTTGCGGAAATAGGGCAGGACGTCGGCATAGCTCCAGCCGCGGTTGCCGAGCTGCGCCCAGCCGTCGAAGTCCAGCGCCTGCCCGCGCACGAAGATCATGCCGTTGATCAGCGTCGAGCCGCCGAGCCCCTTGCCGCGCGGCACGACGATGCGTCGGTTGAGCGTGCCCGGCTCCGGCTCCGTCTCGAAGCGCCAGTTGAAGCGCTCGTTCACCAGAAGCTTGCTGAAGCCGGCGGGGATCGGGATCCAGAAGCCCTTGTCCTTGCCCCCCGCTTCCATCAGCAGAACGCTGGTGCGCGGGTCCTCGGAGAGGCGGTTCGCCAGCACGCAGCCGGCGGTGCCACCGCCGATGATGACATAGTCGAAGCTTTCCATGGGCGGGGTCCGATCACCCTTGCGGCCAAGTGGTCATGCTGATGCGGTCATGCCGAGGAAATCGGCCATCAGGGTGAGCTGGCTATCCAGCATCGGCCGGCCGGGATGGGTGCGGCAGCCGCGTGCGGCGGCCTCGGCCAGCAGCGGCGTCACCGCGGGCTGCATGATGACCTCGGCGACGGTCTGCCCGGGGCCGATGCCCTCGACCGAGAAGGGCAGGGGATCGCCCTCGGCGAGGCCGAGCGAGGTGGCGTTCACCAGCAGGTCGTGCCCTGCCGGATCGGCGCCGCCGACCTCCACCTGCAGGGTGGGATAGGCCTCCGCCACGCGCGCGCGCAGCGCCTCGGCCTTGGCGCGGGTGCGGTTGGCCAGCGTCAGCCGCGCCACCCCCGCCTCGGCCAGGGCGAAGGCGATGGCATTGGCGGCCCCCCCGGCCCCGGCCAGATAGGCGCGCATGCCCCGGGGCTCGATCCCGCCGGCGCGCAGCCCGCCGACGAAGCCGGCGCCGTCCAGCATGGTGCCGGAGAGCCGGCCATCCACGATCCGCACCGCATTGGCCGCCTCGCTCTGCCGCGCCGCCGCGCTGGTCTCGTCGCAGAGCCCGAAGATGGCGGTCTTGTGGGGCACGGTGACGATCAGCCCGTGCAGGTTGCGCATCCGCCGCAGGCCGCTGACGAAAGCCGCCAGATCGGCCGGGGAGACATGCATCGGCACCATCACGCCATCCACGCCGCGCTCGCGCATGATGGCGTTGAGCGCCTGCGGCGTCTTCACGTGATGAATGGGGTCGGCGAGGATGCCCCAGATCCGCGTCCGGCCGGTGATCTCGGTCATGCTCACGCGCGCTCCCTCACAGGCCCAGATAGGCGGTCTTCACATGCGGGTCGGCCAGCAGGCCCGGCCCGGTATTCTCGATGGAGATCTGCCCGTTCTCGATGACATAGGCGCGGGCGGCGATCTTCAGCGCGTGGAAGGCCTTCTGCTCGACCAGCAGCACCGTGGTGCCCATCGCCGCGATGCGCTCGACGATGCCGAACATCTGCTGCACGATGATCGGCGCCAGGCCGAGCGAGGGCTCGTCCAGCATCAGCAGCTTCGGCTTCGCCATCAGCCCGCGGGCGATCGCCACCATCTGCTGCTCGCCGCCCGAGAGCGAGCCCGCCATCTGCGAGAGCCGCTCGCGCACGCGAGGGAAGAGGTCCAGTACCTCGTCCATCCGCTGCGCGGCACCCTCGCGCGCGGCGGGGTGATAGCAGCCCATCAGCACGTTGTCGCGCACGCTCATCACCGGGAAGAGCTGGCGCGCCTCCGGCACCATGATCAGCCCGCGACTGACGATCTCGGCTGGGCTGAGGCCGTCGATGCGCTCGCCATTCAGCTCGATCCGCCCCGCGGTGGGGCGGATCAGGCCGGAGATGGCACGCAGCAGCGTCGTCTTGCCCGCGCCATTGGCGCCGATGATGGTGACGATCTCGCCGGCCTCCACGCGCAGCGAGAGGCTCTGCAGGATCGTGGTGCGGCCATAGCCCGCGGCGACGTCAGACACCCTGAGCATCGACGAAATCCTCCCCGAGATAGGCCTCGATGACGGCACGCTCCTGCACCACCTTGCGCGGCTCGCCCTCGGCGATGACGCGGCCGGAATCGACCACCACGATGCGGTCCGAGATACTCATGATGGCGTGCATGTTGTGCTCGATGGCGATGATGCTGACACCGCTGTCGCGGATGGTGCGGATCAGCTGCACCATGCGCTGGGTGTCGGCCTGGCTCTGCCCGGCCATCACCTCGTCGAGCAGCAGGATGGAGGGCTCGGTGGCGAGCGTGCGCGCCACTTCGAGCCGCTTCAGCCCGCCGATCGGAAGGTTGCGTGCCTCGACCTCAACCACGTCCTCCAGCCCGACCAGCTTCGCCGTGCGCAGCGCCACGGCGCGCGCCTCGGCCACGTCATGGTGGCGCATGAAGGCGCCGATCATGATGTTCTCCAGCACCGTCAGCTTGCCGAAGGGCTGCACGATCTGGAAGGTGCGGCCGACGCCGAGGCGGGCGAACTCGTCCGGCGCGCGCGGCTCGACCAGCTGGCCGTCCGGCCCGCGCACCTTCACCGTGCCGGAGGAGGGGGCGAGGAAGCCGGAGAGCTGGTTGAACAGCGTCGTCTTGCCGGCGCCGTTGGGGCCGATCACGCCCAGGATCTCGCCGCGCTTCAGCGTGATGGAAACGTTGTTGGTGGCGACCAGGCCACCGAAGCGGCGCACCAGGTCGCGCCCTTCCAGCATCGTCTCGCCGGGGGTGCCCTCCAGCTTGCGCACCGGTGGCGGCGCCAGGGCAGGCGCGACCTTGCCGCCGCCCGGCAGTCGGTCGATCCAGCCGGAGACACGCTTGCCGAAGGTGCCGACGAGGCCGGCGGGCATGGTCAGGGTGATGACCACCAGCGCCGTGCCATAGACGAAGCCATGCAGGCCATTGGCGCTGGCGCCGAGCCAGACGCGCGCCGCCTCGGCCAGCGGCACCACCAGCAATGCGCCGAAAAGCGGCCCGGCGACGGTGCCGAGCCCACCGATCAGCGCGTACATGGCGATCTCGATCGAGGTCGGCAGCGAGAACATCGTCGCCGGCTCGAGGAAGGTCAGGTACATGGCGTGGAAGCCGCCGATGACGGCGGTCAGCCCGGCCGAGATCATCACCGCGCGCAGCTTGACGCCGGTGTTGTTGATGCCGGCCGCCAGCGCGGCATCCTCGCGCTCGCGCACCGCCGTCAGCGCGTAGCCCAGGCGAGCGCCGCGGATCCACCAGGAGACCAGCAGGGCGAAGATCAGCAGGCCGAAGGCGATGTAGAGGTAGTTCGTCTTGTCATAGAAGATCATCCAGGCCCAGCCCGGATTCAGCGGCACGATCAGCCCCGCCGAGCCGCCGGTGATCCAGTCGAAGTGGATGGCGAGCAGCCGCGTCACTTCCAGGAAGGCGATGGTGGCAAGCGAGAAGAAGGGCCCGCGCAGGCGGAAGCAGGGATAGCCGATCGCGGCCCCGACCAGGGCCGCCAGCGCTGCCGCCGGCCACATGCCGATCCAGGGCGAGATACCGAAATGCTGGATCAGCAGCGCCGTGCCATAGCCGCCGATGCCATAGAACACCGCATGGCCCAGCGAGAGCTGCCCGGCATAGCCGCCCATGATGTTCCAGGCGGAGGCCAGCGCGGCGAAGACGCAGATCGTCACCGCCACATGGGTCAGGAAGGGCGAGTTGATGGCCAGCGGGATGGCGAGCAGCAGCGCCAGCCCCAGTACGGCGCAGTAGAAGCGTGGATGCGCGAGGCGCGCGGCAAGGCCCGGCTTGCGCGGCGAGGGGCTGGCGGTCGCGATGACGGAGGCGTCCATGCTCTCACTCCGTGCCACGGCCGAGGCCGAACAGGCCGGTCGGCTTGAAGATCAGGATGGCGATGAAGATGGCGAAATAGACCACCTCCTTCAGGTCCGGCGCGATGTAGTAGCCGGAGAGGCTGTCCACGAGGCCGATGATCATGGCGCCGAGGAAGGCGCCGTAGAGGCTGCGCATGCCGCCCAGCACCACGACAACGAAGGCGGTCAGCACGAAATAGCTGCCGATGCTGGGCGTTACCGGAATCAGCGGCATGATCAGCGCGCTGGCCAGGCCCACGCAGGCGGCGCCGAGGCCGAAGGCAAAGACGTAGATGCGCTCGACGGGCACGCCCATCAGCAGCGCCGCGTTGCGGTTCTGCGCCGTGGCGCGCACGGCGCGGCCGAGCGGCGTCGTCTGCATGAAGATGTGCAGCCCGCCGACCAGCGCGATGGCACAGACCAGCATCACTGCCTGCCCGACCAGCATGGAATAGCCGCCGAAGCGCAGCGAGGTGTGCACGGAGGGCACCTGCAGCGAGTAGAGATCGGCGCCGAAGACCATCAGCGCCAGGTTGATCAGCGCGATGGAAAGCCCGACGGTGGCGAAGATCTGGATATGCTCCTCAGCCCCCAGCAGCGGCTGGATGACGAAGCGCTGGATCAGCGCGCCGATGGTGAAGAGCAGCACGGTGACCGGCACCGCTGCCACATAGGGGTGCAGCCCGAGATGGGCGCCGAGCAGATAGGTGGCGTACATGCCCACCATCAGCAGCTCGCCATGCGCGAAGTTGACGACGCGGACAATGCCGAAGATCAGCGTCAGGCCGACGCTGATGATGGCATACATGCTGCCCAGCAGGATGCCATTGATGATGAGCTGGACGAGGATGTCCATGCGCGAGGTCCTTCAGGCGGTCGGGGGCCGGGAGGGCGGGGAGGCGGCACGGCCGGCCGCGGCGGGCGTCCGGCCCCCGAAAGGGCGGGCGCCCGCGGGCGCGGCTCAGGCGGCGCCGAGTACCGCCTTGAGTTCCTTCACCGCCGCCTTCTGCGGGAAGACGGTGACCAGCTCGCCGCCCTGCCATTGCATCAGGAAGGGATCGGCCCGCTCGTTCTGCCCGGCCTCGTTAAACTTGACGCCCCAGCCGGTGGCGGTGCTGCCCACCGGCTTGTCCACTGCCAGCACCGCGGTGCGCAGGGCGGCGGCGCTGAGATCCTTCGCCGCCTCCATGGCGTCGAAGAAGACATGGGCGCCCATGTAGTTGCAGAGGCTGTGGCCGGAGCGCGGCGCGGAGCCATACTTCGCCTGGTACTTCTTCAGGAAGTCCGGCATCCCCGGCGCCGCCTCGGGGTTCGTGTTGAACTGGGTGAAATCGACGTCCAGCGCGCCTTCCATGTTCTCGGCGCCGATCGCCTGCATGGTGTCGCGCAGCGAATAGCCGCCGCCGGCGCCGATCGCCGCCTTCGGCTTGTAGCCCTGCTCGCGCATCTGGCGGAAGAACAGCACGGTGTCGTTCTGGTAGGAGGTCTGCAGCACGACATCCACGCCGGCCGACTTCAGGCGCAGCACGACGGGCGTCAGGTCCACCGACTTCGCCGAATAGGGCAGCGTCTCGACGAGGTTCAGCCCGATCTCCTGGATGCGCTTCTTCTGGTAGCCGGCGACCGTCTGCCCGTAGAGCGAATCCTCGTGGATGATGCCGAGCTTCAGGCTCTTCGGCTCCACCTTGAAGGCCGGCGCCACGGCATCGCGTACCGCATCGACCATGGCGCGGGCGAAGCTCGCCGCCGTCGGGTTGGTGCGGAAGATGTACTTGAAGCCGCGCTCGGTGATCGGGTCGGAAATCGCGCCCATCTCGAAATAGGGCACCTGCGCCAGCTCCGTCACCTGCGAGGCCGCCAGGCAGAGCGATGAGGAATAGGTGCCGAAGACGCAGGTCACGCGCTCGACGGAGGTGAGCCGCCGCGCCTCGCCGACCGCTTGGTTCGGGTCCACGGCATCGCCGCGCACGATCTGGAGCTTGCGGCCCTTCACGCCGCCGGCGGCATTGCGCTCCTCGGTGGCGATCTCCAGGCCACGAAAGCTTTCATCGCCCAGCAGCGCGAGGCCGCCGGAAAAAGGATAGAGGGCGCCGATCTTGATCGGGCCGGACTGCGCGAAGCTGCGGGAGATGCCAAAGGGGGTTGCCGCCAGGGCGATGCCGCTGGCCAGCGCGCCGCGCCGGGTAATGCCCGTCATCACTTCCTCCTCTCGCCCCCTTGTCGGGGCTTGCGTGCTTTCAAGGACATGAGCCGGCCGCCCGGAAGGCGCCGTCATTGCGGCAAGAATGCAGGCAACCAAGTTGCCTGACAAGTCCATCTTCGCTACGATTCCGGCAAGGGCCGCCACCCAGCGCGGCACCATGAGGAAATCGCCCATGCTCCTGGACCGCCGCCGCAAATGCCTCGCCTCATCAATCCTCCCCGGCCGGGAGGGCGCCCGATGAGCAGCCATGCCGGACGGGTCGCGGTGGTCACCGGCGCCGGGCGCGGGATCGGCCGTGCGGTGGCCGATGCGCTGGCGGCGGCGGGTGCCTCGGTCGCTTATCTCGACACCCAGGTCGGCCTCGTGGAGGCCGCGGCCGCCGCCGCCCGCGAGCGCGGCCATGCCGCGATGGCCCATGCCGTGGATGTCGCCGATGAAACCACTGTCGGCAGCGCCTTCGCCGCCGTCGCGGCAGCCTTCGGGCCGGTGGACGTGCTGGTCAACAATGCCGGCATCTCGCCCAAGAGCGGCGCCGATGGCCGCCGCGCCGAGGCCGATGCCATCGGGCTCGAGGAATGGCGCCGCGTGCTCGACGTCAATCTGACCGGCGCCTTCCTCTGCACCCGCGCCGTGCTGCCGGGCATGCGCAAGCTCGGGCGCGGCCAGATCGTCAACATGGCCTCGGTCGCCGGCCGCACCTATTGCGACATCGTCGCCGTGCACTATGCCGCCACCAAGGCGGCGCTAATCGGCATGACCAAGCACCTCGCCGGCGAGCAGGGGCCCTATGGCATTTCCGTCAACGCCATCGCGCCTGGCCGCATCGACACGCCGCTGATGCGCGGCTCCGCACCCGAGGCCAACGAGGCGGCACGCCTGGCCACGCCGCTGCGCCGCCTCGGCACGCCGGAGGACGTCGCGGCGGCCTGCCTCTTTCTCACCTCCACGGCCGGCGCCTTCGTCACCGGCCAGGTCTGCGATGTGGCGGGCGGATGGCTGCTGACCTGAGCAATGCCCGTGGCGGCGCGGCGCGGGAACGCTCCCGCGCGGCCAGGGAGCCCGCCACGGCGGACGCTGCGGGCCTGCTCGGCCGCGCTCCCTCACTGGCCGTCACCCTGGCGCAGCGCCTGCGGGAGGAGATCCTGTCCGGGCGCTTCGCCATCGGCGACCGGTTGCCCACCGAGCAGGCCATGGCGACCCGCTACGGCGTCAGTCGGCCCATCGTGCGCGAGGCGATCGGCCTGCTCAAGCATGACGGGCTGGTCACCACACGTCAGGGCGCCGGCGCCTTCGTTACCGAGCGGCAGGCAGTGGCGACCTTCCGGCTGGATGTCACCGATTTCGGCAACACCACCGAGATCCGCAACATCATCGAACTGCTGATGGCCGTGGAAGCGGCCGCGACCGGTCATGCGGCGACGCGCCGCAGCGCCGCCGAACTGACCGAGATCGAAGCTCGCCTGCATGCCATGCAGGCGGCCATCGACCGCGGTGAGTCCGGCGTGGACGAGGATGTCGCCTTTCATCGCGCCATCGTCGAGGCCAGTGGCAATCCCTTCTTCCGCGATCTCTCCGAATTCCTCGACCGTCGCGTGCGCGCCTTCATCCGGGCCGCCCGCGCCAATACGGCGCGGCGCCACGGGCTGACGCAGGTGGTGCAGCGCGAGCACGAGGCCATTTTCGAGGCGATCGCAACAGGCGATGCGGCGGCGGCACGCAAGGCGGCGGAGACGCATCTGGTGCAGGCGGCGAAGCGGTTGGCGGTCTATCTCTCCGGCGCGCGATGAAGGCTGGGGGAATGAACTCCCCCAGGCCCCCTTCTTTTTTCTGTCAGTTCCCGCGCTCCTTCGCCGCGCAGCACCGAACTGACAGAAAGAAGATGAGGGTTCGGGGGAATTCCTTCCCCCGACCTTCCTTCAGACGTATCCGTAAGCGGTCCAGCCGCCATCCACGCCCAGCACATGCCCGGTGATAAAGGCGCTGCGGGGCTCGCAGAGGTAAAGAACAGCGTCGGCGATTTCCTCGGCGGTGCCGAGCCGCCCCTGCGGCGTGCGTCGCGTCAGCGCGGCGAGATCCACCCGCCCGGCGGCGGCCAGATCCTCCAGCAGGGCGGTGCGGATATAGCCCGGCGCCACGGCATTGACGCGGATGCCCAAGCCCGCCCATTCCACCGCCAGCGACTTCGTCATCATCACCACGGCGGCCTTGGAGGCCGTGTAGGCGATGCGGTTCGGCGCGGCGACCACACCATACATCGAGGCCATGTTGACAATGCAGCCACCGCCCTGCGCCTGCATTCGCCGCCCCGCCTCGCGCGCGCAGTAGAAGACGCCGTCGAGATTGATGCTCATGCTCCGGCGCCAATCCTCGTCCGTCACCTCCAGGGTAGGGCGGTTGGCGCTGATGCCGGCATTGTTCACGAGAATGTCCAGGCGACCGAACTGCGCGTCCAGCGTGGCGAAGGCGGCGCGCACGGCCTCCGGCTCGGCCACCGAGGCCGCCACCGTCATGGCCTGCGCGCCCTCGGCACGCAATAAGGCGGCGGTTTCCTCGGCGGCCTCGGCCTTCACATCCCAGACCGCGACACGCGCGCCCGCACGCGCCAGTGCCAGGCAGGTAGCGCGGCCAATGCCGGCCCCGCCGCCGGTGACGACCGCCGTGCGGCCCTGCAGAACAGCCATCCGTGCCTCCCTCAGCCGGCCATGTAGAGGCCGCCATTCACCTGCATCACCTCGCCGGTGATGAAGCTGGCGGCCTCCGAGCAAAGGAAGGCGATGACGGAGGCGATCTCCTCCGGGCGCCCGAGCCGGCCGAGCGGCGTCTGCGCCAGGATCGCCTCGCCGCGCGCTGCCATCAGCTCGTTGATCATCGGCGTGTCGATGATGCCGGGGGAAACCGCATTGACCCGCGTGCGCGGCGCCAGCTCCAACGCCAGGCTGCGCGTCAGGCCCAGCAGCGCGCTCTTGCTGGCGGAGTAGTGCGCATGGCTGTGGCTACCACGATGCGCCGCCAGCGAGGCGAGCAGCACGATGGCGCTGTTCTCCCGCAGCGCAGGTAGCGCAGCGCGGCAAAGATGGAACACGCCATCCAGATTCACCGACATCACCTGCCGCCAGGCGGCTTCGTCCATCGCGTCGAAGCGCTGCCCGGGATAGATGCCGGCGGCGGGCACCAGGAAATCCACCCCGCCGAAGCGTTCCCGTGCCAGGGCCACGGCGGCGGCGGCATCGGTGGGACGGGTGGCGTCGTAGCGCAGCGTGGCGACCCGCTCGCCGCCGAGTTCCGCCGCCAGCGTCTGAAGGGGCGCCTCCTGCAGATCGGCCAGTACCAGCGCGGCGCCGGCGGTGTGGAACAGCTTCGCCGCCTCGCGCGCGATGCCGCCGCCGGCGCCGGTGAGCAACAGGCAGCGCCCGCTGAAGTCGGTGGTGAGCATGGGTTTCCTCCGTTCTTGTTGTTCAGAAGATGTCGGGCCGCGTCGCCAGCTCGCGGCGGGTGCGGCGGATATGCAGGCGCAGCAGCTCCTCCGCGCCGTGCCGGTCGCGCCGCTGGATCGCCTCCATCAGCAGCCGGTGCTCGTGATGTACGGCCCAGCGCCCCTCGGCGCCGATCAGCACGGTATAAGCACGGCGATACTGCTGCATGGTGTTCCAGAAGCGCTCGATCATCGCCATCAGCCGCGGCATGTTGGCACGCCGGTAGCTGCGCAGATGGAACTCGCGGTCAAGCCGCAGGAAGTCGTCCACATCCGGTGTGGCCTCGATCGCGCTGGCGAGTTCCGCCAACTCGGCGATGTCCTCCGGGGTCAGGGCGCCGACGCTCTCGCCCAGCGCCATCGGCTCCAGCCGCTCGCGAATGCGGTAGATCTCGACGCATTCGGCGCGGTCCAGCCGTGCCACCCAGGCGCCGCTATGCGGCACCAGCGTCACCAGCCCCTCGGATTCGAGTTGGCGCAGCGCCTCGCGCACGGGGATGCGGCTGGTGGCGAAGCGCGCCGCGACATCCTCCTGGCGGATGCGGCTGCCGGGAGCGAGGGTACCCGTGAGGATCGCCTGCCGCAGCGCCTCGGCCACCCGTCCGCTGCTCAGCGACTCGCCGCCATCCATGACCGCTCCTCCCGCATGGCCCGATTGGATCCAATCATGCCGTATCTCGGCGCGAGATGCACGGCACTAAGTGGCATTTTCCGGCGCCTCGCTTGCGATTGGATACGATCCTCGCCAGAATGCCGGCCAAGAGCAGAAGGCCCGCCCTTTCTCCCGGCGGGCCAGGGAAAGGTCCGCCATGCCTCCAGCCGCATCCCGGCAGCGCCATGCGCCCTGCCAGCCGCTTCACGCCACCGTGCGGGGAGGCCGTCATGCCTGAGCTGCGGACCCTCGCCCCTGCCCAGCCCTGGGTCGAGCTGCGTGCCACGGAAGCGGACTGGGACGCCGTGCCGCCCGCCGAGCTCAATCGCCTGCTGACGGGCCTGCACCTGATCCGCGCCTTCGAGGAAGAAGTGCTGCAACTGGCCGGGGAAGGGCTGGTGCATGGCCCCGCGCATTCCTCCATCGGCCAGGAGGGTGGCGCGATGGGCGCCATCCTGCCCCTGCGCGGCAGCGACCAGGTGAACGGCTCGCATCGTGGCCACCACCACTTTCTCGCCAAGGCGCTGCTGCATGTGGGGGCGGCGCAACCCCTGGCGCCCGACGCCGCCTTCGACGGCGGCATCCACCGGACGCTTCATGGCGCGCTGGCTGAGATCATGGGGCTGACGCCGGGCTTCTGCCGCGGGCGCGGCGGCTCCATGCACCTGCGCTGGCGCGAAGCGGGGGTGCTCGGCACCAATGCCATCGTCGGCGGCGGCGTGCCACTGGCCGCCGGCGCGGCCTGGGCGCATAAGCATGCCGGCACCGGCGATGTCGCCGTCACCTTCTTCGGCGACGGCGCCACCAATATCGGCTCGGTGCTGGAGACGATGAATCTCGCCGCTGCCTGGAAGCTGCCGCTGGTCTTCTTCATCGAGAACAATCGCTATGCCGTGGCCACTTCGGTCGAGGAAGTGACGGCGGAGCCGCGCCTTTCGGCGCGCGGGCTCGGTTTCGGCATCCCTGCCTGGCGGGTGGACGGCATGGATCCGGTGGCGGTCTCGCTGGCCATGCAGCAGGCGCTGGCGCGCGCCCGCGCGGGCGAGGGGCCGGCCATCATCGAGGCGGAACTGTACCGCTATTTCCACCAGAACGGCCCTTTGCCGGGCAGCGCCTTCGGCTATCGCAGCAAGCAGGAGGAGGCGGAATGGCGCGCGCGCGATCCGCTTGACCGCGTCGCCGCCGAAATGCAGCGGCGCGGCCTCATGGATGCCGAGGCGGTGACCGCGCTGCGCCGCCGCGCGGTGGATACCATGGCCGCCATCGCCGGTGAACTGACGGAGATGCAGGGCAATCGCCGTGCTGTGCGCCCGTCGCTCTGGCCCTCGCCGGATTTCCGCGATGTCGGCATCCGCGGCGATCTCTCCGAACTGGCCGGGCTGCGCGCGCTGGGGAATGACATGCCGCGCGGCGGCGTCACGGAGAAGAAGTTCGTCGATGTGGTCGCCGATGTGATGGGCCGCCGCATGGAGCAGGATCCGCGCATCGTGCTGATGGGCGAGGACATCCATCGCTTGAAGGGCGGCACCAACGGCGCCACGCGCGGCCTCGCCGACCGCTTCCCCGGCCGCGTGCTGGGCACGCCGATCAGCGAGGCGGCGTTCTGCGGCCTGGGCGGCGGCATCGCCATGGACGGGCGTTTCCGCCCGGTCGTCGAGTTCATGTATCCGGACTTCATGTGGGTCGCCGCAGACCAGGTCTTCAACCAGATCGGCAAGGCGCGCCATATGTTCGGCGGCGACATCGACATGCCCTTCGTGCTGCGCACGAAGGTGGCGATGGGCACCGGCTATGGCTCGCAGCATTCCATGGACCCGGCGGGCATCTTCGCCACCGCGCCGGGCTGGCGCATCGTCGCGCCGTCGAACCCGGTGGACTATGTCGGTCTGATGAATGCCGCGCTCGCCTGCAACGACCCCGTGCTGGTGATCGAACATGTCGATCTCTACCAGCGCAGCATGCCGGCGCCGGCGGAGGATCTCGACTACATCATCCCGCCCGGCCGCGCGGCGCTACGGCGCGAGGGGCGGCGCGCCACCGTCATCAGCTATCTCTCGATGGTGCACCGGGTGCTGGAAGCAGCGGAGCAGCGCGGCGCCGATGTGGATGTCATCGACCTGCGCTGGCTCGACCGGGCCAGCCTGGACTGGGAGACGATCTCGGCCAGCATACGCAAGACCAACAATGTGCTGATCGTCGAACAGGGCGCCCAGGGCACCGCCTATGGCACCTGGCTGGCCGACGAGATCCAGCGTCGCCTCTTCGACTGGCTCGACCAGCCGGTGCAGCGCGTCACCGGCGGCGAGGCCTCGCCCAGCATCTCCAAGGTGCTGGAGCGGGCGGCCTTCGCCGGCACGGAAGAGGTCGCGGAGGCGCTCGACCGGCTGCTGCTGCACGCCGCCTGAGGCAGGGCGGCGCGCCGCCCTGCCTCAGCCCAGCCGGCGCACGGCGCGGAACCCGGCATCGGCCGCCTCCAGCGCGCGGTCGATATCGGCCTCCTGGTGCGCGCAGGAGAGGAACATGTTGTGCCGGGGGTGGAAATAGGCGCCGTGGCGCAGCGCCTCGGTGCAGAAGGTGTCGCCCTTCCGCCAGTCCGCGTCCTGGGCGAAGGTCATCAGCGGCATCTGCGCCGGCCCGGTCTGGCGCACCACCAGGCCATGGCGCTGCGCCAGGTGGTCCAGCCCGGCGCGCAGCCGCTCGCCCATCGCTCGCATCCGCGCGGGCCCGTCGATGCGCTGAAGCTCGCGCAGCGTGGCGACCGCGGCCGCCATCGGCACGGCGCCGCACCAGAAGGAGCCGGTCGTATAGACCTCCGTGGCCGCATGCCGGAAGCGCTCGCGCCCGGTGATGGCGGCCAGCGGATGGCCATTGGCGATGGCCTTG
>DATMRU010000003.1:0-29559 GCA_035565935.1 Roseomonas sp. | reverse complement strand
AGGGCGCGGACGTGATGGAGCTGGTTCGAGATATCCTCGGCCGCGGTGGCGATGCGCCCGAGGTAAGCAAGAAGCGCAGCAAACGCGACAACGGCGGCAACCACTGAAAACCAGAACCCCATGCGGACAGTCCTCCTGCGGGCGTGGGCTCAACCGCTCCCGACCTCGCGTAGCGAGATCCAGGCTCAGGCAGGCCCCATCTCTCTCACGCAAATGCGAGCTGATCGCATGTATGTCTTAGGCGTTGCCGATCAGCAACTACGGCGGGCGTGAGGAGGATGCAGGGGCACGGGTAAAAAAAAGCCCGGCGGGGCCGGGGCGAAGTGTTTCGCCTGCACGGGGAGAAATGTGCAGCACCGCACAGAAATGCCCGGCCTTCGGAAGAATTTTGTAGAGCACCACGACCGTAGATTTGGTGCAGGCCGCTACGCGCCACTCCAGCGGTGCCTCCGAAACGGATATTCGCCTCCTGCGTTCCAGCCAAAAGCCTGCAGGAGGAACCGGTCCCATGAGCGACATGGCGATGTTGACCGAATTCCGTCGTCATGCTCAGCCCAGGCGGGGCTGCGTTCCTTTGACGAAGGGCCTTCTCTGGGGCGGTACGATCAGCGCGCTGATGTGGGCAGCAATCAGCTGGGCCGCTGTGAGAGTGCTCTAGCGATACGCAAAGGCAGGGCGGGCCTCGGATAGCGGCTTCCCCTATTCCCCTGGGGGCCGCTCCACCACATGGATGCCCAGCTCGTTCAGCGTGACCAGGAGGTCGTCGATCATCTCCTGCGAGACGGAGACGTCCTCGGCCGGCATCGCCTCGTTGAGCTCGTCATAGGTGACGTAGCCGCGCCGCTTCGCCAGGGCGATCATCGCTTGCACTCGCCGGGTGAGCGGATCGGAGGGTTCCTCCGGCATTGCGCAGCTCCTGCGCAGAATTACTGGGCCAAGCATAGCAAAACCCGCCGCGGCAGGGCCGGGCGGGTTAAGTGACGCTACTTTATTTGCTTGAGCTTTAAGCTACTCATCGAGAGCTCAAACATAGCCCCGCCCTGCACGATGCCAGCGGCGGTCTCAATGCTCGGCCAAAGCGCCAGCAAGCGCTCAGCTTGCTTCACTACAGATGACTTGAAAAGGCCGGGCGCCATAAACATGCCGATGTGCTTGGAGGCCCGAAAAGCCGCCTGCTCTGCCTTATTCCTCGTGATTCGGCGATCACCGGAGATGATGATCCATCGCCCTTCCATGTCGAGAGCAGTAATCCAGTCTATGTCACTGATCGTTCTGGGGAACTTATCCCGCAGGGCCACGACCTCATGCTGTCCCTTGAACAACTCGTTCAGCGCGCGCGCGATGACAGGCGAAAGGTTGTGGTCGAAGAAGACCTTCACGCTGTTTGCAAGAGCTGCTCATAGGCGAGCGCATCGCGCACAACGCCCGGCGGGACTTCATACAAAGCAGCGGCCCTTTCCACTGAGCCCTCTGCCTGCACAGCGTCGGCCAGCACAATGGTTGGCACACCATACCCAGCAGCGATCGGCTGGCCGAAGGCTCGCATGGGATCGATGACGATGCTGGCCTTATTCTTAAAGGGCCTCCACCGCCGCACCGTATCGTCCTCGATGTCCAAATCTTTAAAGGTGCGCTCTATAACCCGCTTAATGACATATTGACGGCCCTTAAGGTCGAGTAACTTCTCGCCCTCGGCATCCGCTGCACTCTCCAGGAAGATTGTGCGGCCATCTGTGCGGAACTTACTGGTCGAAAACGGCCGTTCATCGGCGACGCATTCGCGCGCATACTCAATGCATCGCCGGACAGTTTGTAGGGCCAAGCCGGCCTTCAAAAAGGCATCCACGAACCGCAGCTCGATCAGGTCACGGAAGCCAAGCTCAATATGCTTCTCGGCTCGCGGAAGTTGGGGTGTCCAAAGTGGTGGGAGCTCTATGCGCTTGTCACCGCGGCCATAGTGATATCCACCCAGCCAACGGTTGATATTCCGAGCAGGGATATTCAGCAGACGCGCGGCATCCGGCACGGTGTAAAAACCGACCCCTATAGGTACAGCCGGAGTGTCTGCAGCGCGGGTGTTCATGGCTGCTGACAGGCTAGCGGTCGGTCGAATCCGTGACCAGAGCTCATTTCATATACCGGCCGTGCCACCTGTGCCACCTCCGTGCCACCCGGGTGGCACAGCGTGGCACAGTCCGCAGGACACTGATTTTGTTCACATTTTCTGTTGCTGCGCCACCTGTGCCACCTGTGCCACGTCAAATCAGTGGGTCGCGCGAGAGATTTCAGGTCTGAGGCTCTGAGGCCCTGCCTTCCCCAGCCATCTGCCGCCTGACCTCTTGCGCCACCCGATCCACCGCCCCCACCAGCACCGCATCGAGGGGATGGACGTACCGCCCGGTCACCGTGCCGGAGGAATGCCCGATCATCGCCCCGATGGTCGGCTCGCTGTAGCCTAGGTCCGCGGCCGTAGAGGCGAAGCTGTGGCGCAGCGTGTGGATGGTCACGCCCTCCAGCCCCGCCTCCTTCGTCAGTCGCCGCCAAGCGCCGGCCAGGCCGCCATAGGGCTTCCGCGGGTCGCGCCCGGGACAGACATACACCGCGCCTTCCTTCCGCCCTGCCCTGCTCAGCAGATCCAGCGCTGCCTGCCCGAGGGGGCGCACCGAAGCCCCTTCCTTGCTGTCCTCCAGCCGCAGCGCGTGGCCCTCTATGTCCACCTCGGACCACCGCAGCGCCTCGATCTCGCCCCGCCGGCAGCCGGTCAGGGCCAGCAGGCGGATAGCCAGGATGGCGGCTTCGCTGCCGCCTTCGGCCTCCCACTTCTCCAGCGCCTGGCCGAGCTGGCGATAGGTCTCCGGCGTGAGGCGGGCCCGCTTCCGCTGATCCGCCGGCCGCTTTACCCCATGCACGGGGTTGGCCGGGATGATCCCCTCGGAGACGGCGAAGGACAGGATGCCGCCCAGCAGGCCGACGGTCCGGGAGGCCGCCCCCTTCCCGCCCTCCACGATCGATTTGCCCCGCTTCTTCTCCGTCTTGGCGGTCCGGGCCGCCTTGCCGGCCACCACGTCCCGCAGGAAGCGGGTGACGTCCGCGCGCGTCAGGTCCATGACCTTCCGGCTGCCCAGGAGCGGCAGGATATGGGCGCTGATCCGGCTGCGGTCGGTCACTAAGGTGCTGGCCTTCTTCGGCACCCCGCCCTTCCCCAGGACCAGGCCCTTGTCGGCCGCTTCCAGGTAGCGCTCGCAGAGCTCCTGAACCGTCAGGGTCTTCCGCCTGGTGGCGCGCTCCCCGGCCGGATCCTCGCCCTGCAGGACGCTGCCCAGGACGATCATCGCCTGCTTCCGGGCTTCCTCCGTGGTCAGCTTGCCGTGCTGGCCCAGGGACATGCGCTTCCGGCTGCCGACCTTGGGCCGGTAGTCGGCGTAGTAGACCCGCTTGCCGGAGGAGAAGACCCGGACACCAAAGCCCGGCAGCTCGCTGCACCAGAGAAAGTAGGGCTTCTCGCGCAGCTCGGCGGCATCCACCACCTTCTTCGTCAGCTTGGGCATGGGACCTTTGCCTTGGGGTCTTGGTGTCACCAACGAGTCACCACGAGATCGGAATTTCTGGCAATGGCTAGCGTTTGCTCGGCTTTTCCGAGTTGGCCACATCCCGAGTAGAATCAACCATCTAGAAAACCGCAGCCAGTCCGGGAAAACACCGGAAAAGCCTAGACCGCCGCCCTCCGAAGGCAAAGGTCGTACGTTCGAATCGTATCGGGTCCGCCAAAGATTTCAGGGGCTTAGAGGCTTTTCCCGAAAGCCTTGCTCTAGCGCCGGAAGCACTGCGGAAGCAGAAGACTTCCTTATCAGCTTCCAGAGGGCTCGCTTCGGCGGGCCCTTTTTACTTTTCGAGCCGCGGAAGCAAATGGATCACGAATCCTGGCTTCCGCGCAAAGCCGCCGCGCTGCGATAGACGGCTGTCAAACGCCTCCAATAGACAACTTTGAGATTCATCTGTGGGAGGCGGACAGTATGGCCTTTGTGGAGGTCCACCACTATCGGTCTTATTTTCTGGAGGTTCGGGAGTACGGTGACGGCGGCTGGGCGGTCCATGTCTATCAGCCTCTCTCGCAGGGCAAGTCGGAGAAGCTGAAGGTCGTGGCGACCACCGATGCCGCTGCCCTCGAGCAGGTTCTGGCGGAAGCCAAAGCCGCCGTGGATAAGCTCCTAGGCATTCGCGACCGGCCGTAGCGGGTCCAGGTGCCCGCTCCACGTCCCCCAACCCAATCCGTGAGGCTGCGATGTGGCGTCTCGTGGCGGCAAGCCATCGAGCATCCGTTACGTGGCAGGATTGAACCACCGGTGGCCGCCTCTGTTATCCTCACTCAAACAGCATATTGGTGTGTCGCATTTGCGCGCCGGCGGTTCCGCGGGCGCTGGGAGGGACAGAGGATGAGTGGCTTTGCGGATGCGGCCTATCTCCAGGCGCCGCAGGAGATCGGGTCCCGGCTTGCGGAGCGGCTACAGGCAAGCTCCGAGACCGAGTTTCAGAAGCAGCTCGATCAGAGGCTTGAGGCCGTGTGGGCAACCCTCATTGATCAGGGAAGGAGCGGTCCGGAGGCCTTTCTGGTCTGCCGCGAGGTGCGCCAAGCCGCCAGGGAAGAGTGGATGCGGATACACTGAATGCAGGCGCAACTGCGACAGGTTGTGCATTACCTGCTGCAGCACCACTGAAGACCGGCACAGGCTCCCTCAGGCTTCGGGCTCATCCTCCTGATCGGCCGTAAGGATCTCGCAGAGCTTCGCGACGCGGCCAGAGGGCTGGCGCTGCAGAGCCTGTCCCAGTTGGTCATCCGCATTGATCCAGTTCAGGGCCTCAACCACTTCCGGTGCGCTGGCTTCCGTCTCGAGGACACGAAGAATGAGGTCCTCATCCGCGGGACCTAAAATCTCCCGTACTTGGGTGGCTGTCGCAGGGCGGTGGGCTTCCTTCATCGCGGGCTCCTTCTGGATGGTCACCTTGATGCCGCCAGAGGCTCCGATCGGCCTGCCAGATACGACCCGGGCCGTTTCACCTCCGACTCTCTCGAGACACCTGGCTCCGATCCACGGGCGATCTGTGGAGATCTCTGGGGTAAGGCAAGAGAGGCCAGACGCTCCGCCCCTCTCACGTCTATGCGAGCCTATCGGCACTTGTCGTGGGCGCAGCTGAGGCCAGCCGGCAACATGCCGCAGGGCCGAGAAGAGGCGCTAACCAGAGGCCCGAAGCGCAGCCCGTCAGCTCCTCCGGATCGAAGCGAACCCGCCATGCCCAGCACCGGCCGCACCAGGGCAGTACTCAGCCTCGTCAGCAGGGGCGACCCATCACCCCGCGCTCCGGATTGCTCCCTAATCAAAGTTGTCAGCAGCTTCTTCGAAGTATTCAGCCGACGGGGCTGGTCAGGTGCGCGCCTAGCGCATGCGCGGCAATTCCTCGAAGCTGTGGAAGGGTGGCGGGCTGCTCAGCTGCCATTCCAGCGTCGTGGCGCCCTCGCCCCAGGGGTTTGCCGCAGCCTGCTCCTTGCTCGTGAAGGTGCGGTAACAGACATACAGGAACACCAGGAAGGACGCCCCGCCGATATAGGCGCCGATAGAGGACACGAAGTTCCAGCCCCAGAAGGCGTCCGGGTAGTCCGGGTAGCGCCGCGGCATGCCCTGGGCGCCGAGGAAGTGCATGGGGAAGAAGGTCAGGTTCACGCCGACGAAGGTCATCCAGAAGTGAACCTTACCCCAGAACTCCGGGTACCGCTTCCCGCTCATCTTGCCGACCCAGTAGTAGAAGCCGGCGAAGATCGCGAAGACGGAGCCCAGCGACAGCACATAATGGAAGTGCGCGATCACGTAATAGGTGTTGTGCAGGATCACGTCCACGCCGGCATTGGCCAGCTTCACGCCGGTCACGCCACCCATAGTAAAGACAAAGATGAAGCCGATCGCCCAGAGCATCGGGGTCGGGAAGGTCAGCGAACCGCCCCACATCGTGGCGATCCAGGAGAAGATCTTGATGCCCGTCGGCACGGCGATGATCATTGATGCGGCCATGAAGTAGGCGCGCGTGTCCACCGAGATGCCGGAGGTGAACATGTGGTGCGCCCAGACAACGTCGCCGATAAAGCCGATCGCCACCAGCGCGTAAACCATGCCCATATAGCCGAAGATCGGCTTGCGGCTGAAGGTGGAGATGACATGGCTGATGATGCCGAAGCCCGGCAGGATCATGATGTAGACTTCGGGGTGGCCGAAGAACCAGAACAGATGCTGGTATAGGACTGGGTCGCCACCCCCCTCGGGCCGGAAGAAGGCCGAGCCGAACATCCGGTCGGTGATCTGCATGGTGATGGCGCCGGCCAGCACCGGCAGGGTTATCAGGAGCATGAAGGCGGTGACCAAGACCGACCAGACGAAGAGCGGCATCTTGTGCAGCGTCATGCCGGGCGCGCGCATGTTCAGGATCGTCGCGATGAGATTGATCGCACCCAACAGCGAGCTCGCGCCAGCCAGGTGCAGGGCGAACAGTGCCATGTCCACCGAGACGCCCGGATGGTAGGTGGCATCGGACAGCGGCGGGTAGATCGTCCAGCCAGTGCCGGTGCCCTCATTCACGAACAGGCTGCCGATCAGCAGCATGTAGGACGGCACCAGCAGCCAGAACGAGATGTTGTTCATGCGCGGGAAGGCCATGTCGGGTGCCCCGATCATGATCGGCACGAAGTAGTTGCCGAAGCCGCCAATCAGCGCCGGCATGAGCACGAAAAAAATCATGATCAGGCCATGCGCGGTGACCAGCACGTTCCACATCTGCCCGCCGGAGAAGAATTGCAGGCCAGGATTCTGCAATTCCATGCGCATCATCACGGAAAGCCCCACGCCGACGAAGGCGGCGCAGGCCGAGAAGATCAAATAGAGTGTCCCGATGTCCTTGTGGTTCGTCGAGCAGAACCACCGGGATACGAAGCCTCGCTTGATCTCAGTGTGCCGCCCAGTTTGGGCATCTACACTGCTCGCCATTGTCTTCGTTCCTCTCGCTGCATCCCGTCCGAGGTGTGCTGATCCTGGCGTATGCAGCGCTGCAAGTGATCCAATTGTCCCAGTGAATCACCCGCCTGTTCTTGCCGGGTCATGCAAGCCTCCGGGTATTCGGCATCGCACCACCCTCGCAGGTGCGAGGGCGTGGCACCGGCAACCGCTCGAACAGACCCATGCGCAGGCTTCGCGCGATGCGCTCGGCCCGTAGCTGGAAGGTTTCGGCAATCGGCGGCGCGAACAACTCGGCACAGGTTTCGGCGAACAGGGCCAGCCACTGGTCGAACATCGCCGGGCTGATGGCAGACAGCCTGAGATGCGCCGAGAAGGGATCACCACGATATCGCCCGCTCGTCAGCATCACGGAGGACCAGAAATCACATAGGCGCGCAACATGGCGCTCCCATGCGGCGTCACTCTCGCCGATCGCTCCCACGAAGACCGGGCCGAGCAGACCGTCCTGGCGTACACGAGCATAGAATGCGGTGACCAGCCGCCGAATGTCGTCCTCGCTGAGCTGTGCTGCCATCTGCGTGCTCATGGCCAGGCCGCCACCGCGCCGGCCGGTGCCGTGCGCTGCCTGCCGATCTTGCGATGGAGGGCTGATTGAACGGCTCTCGGAGAGGAGATCTGGGACATACGCTTGTCCAGACGACGGGCGACCGTCGGCCCCTGTGCCTCTGGCACCAACATGGCCACCCTCACGGCGGTGATGGGGGAAGCGGAAAGCAGTTCGGGCATTGATCGGATCCTGCCCAGAAAAGATGTACGGATGATACATCTAAAGGCATGACAGGAAAGGTGCAAGGCATTTGCACCTTTATCCCGAGCTATCCGGGAGGTTCTGTGGCGAATGGCAGGCCAGTCGCTATGGCCAGTCGCTATGGGTAGAATAATGATGGGTGGTTGGATGGGACCGCTATGATGGCGGCGGGTCGGGACAGGCGTCTCGTCCATGCCACCGGCCCCGCCGCCCGCGCGCAGCCCGAAGCTCTTGAACGTGCTGCGGATCTGGTCGGAGAGGTCAATCGAGATGCCGACCATCTGCGCCCGTGCCCCGACTAAGCGCCGGATCAGATGCGCAGCCCATTCCTTCACCTGCGCCTCGCGGTACGCCGATCCGGACCAGTTGCGCCAGCGTCTTGGCGTCGTGGGCATCCGTCTTGTGGCGCTGCAGGGCCGTGGCAGTCCGGCCATGCCGCGCGTCCAGGCATATCACGGGCAGGGTGTTCGCAATTCTGGGAGTCCCATAGGTGAGACTCGTCCTGCATCACAGATTATCAGAGTTGGCGCGAGCGCTGACAGAACCCGGGAGAGCCCTGTTTGGGCCAAATCCGCTAGTTGCGCCCGGCGAGGCGCCGCCCCGCGATATACCCCCATGTCATGTTCGGGCCGATCGCCGTGCCGGTGCCAACATTGCGCGTGCCGATTGGGTTGGCCATTGCCAACCCGGCGGCGAAGAGGCCAGGGATGATGCTGCCATCCGGTCGCAGCACCTCGGCCTGCGCGTTGGTCCGCGCGCCGCGATGGGCTTGATGCCCGCCCGCCGCCGCTTGTCCCCGGCCGAGGCGGCATCGGCCCGCGCTGGCCGCCCGAAATCCTCGTCCTGCCCGCCGGCGGCGAAGCCGTTGAAGCGGGCGACACTTGCCTCCAGCGCCGCCGCCGGCACACCGATCCGCGCGGCGAGCCCCGTGACAGGCGGGGCGCGAGGCCCCTGCCCTGCCTTCAGGCCTTCCGCACGTTCCAGAACATCGGGAAGCCGCGCAGCACCCCTTCGAGGTTGCTGCGATAGGCGGCCGCCTGCAGGAACTGGCCGGCCGGGATGTAGGGAACATCCTGGAAGGCCTGCCCCTGCAGACGTCGTGCGACCTCTCTCTGCGCCTCCGGCCCCGGGGCAGCGAACCATTCGGCGATCAGCGCTTCCACCGCCGGTAGGTCCGGCCAGCCCGCCATCGCATTGGCGCCGTTGCCGCGCAGCGGCGCGCTGAGGGCGGGATTGGCCATGTCGATACCGGTGAGCGCCGTCATATAGCAGCTCCAGCCGCCCTTTTCCGTGGGCTCCTTGCTGGAACGCCGCGCGGTCAGCGTGCCCCAGTCGGAAAGCTGGTAGTCCACGTTCATGCCGCAGCGGCGCAGCATGTCTGCCGCCACCTCGCTGAGTCCGTGGATGAAGGTCGGGTCGGTCGCGCCCAGCAGCACCACCTTCTCGCCCTTGTAGCCGGCGGCGGCGAGGTCGCGCTTCACCTTGTCGAAGTCGCGCGGTCCCTTGAAGACTTCCATGCCGGCATCGTTCGCCATCGGCGTGCCGGGCGTGAAGAAGCCGATCGGCGCGTTCCACATCGCGCGGTCCTCGCCGGCCACGGCCATCATGTAGTCGGCCTGGTCGAAGGCGCCGAGCAGGGCGCGGCGGATGGCCGGGTTGTCGAAGGGCGGGTGCAGGTGGTTCAGGCGCATCAGGCAGATCATGCCGGCCTGCTCCTGCACGGCGACCTTGACGTTCCTCGCCCGCTTCAGCAGCGGCAGCATGTCGTTGGCGGCGAATTCCAGCCAGTCCTGCTCGCCCGCCTGCAGCGCGGCGACGGCGGTGGAGGCATCGGGGATGACGGTCCATTCCACGCGGTCCACATGCACCACCTTGGGCCCCGCCGTGCCGGACGGGGTGCCGGAGGCGCGCGGCACATAGTCCCTGAACCGCTCATAGGCGACGCGCGCGCCGGAGACACGCTCGCCCGGCAGGAAGCGGAAGGGGCCGGAGCCGACCATCTCCGTCACCTGTGTGTAGGGGTCGGTCATGGCGAGCCGCTCGGGCATCATCACCGGCAGCAGCGGCGGCAGCTTGCCCAGCGCATCCGGCAGCAGCGGGAAGGGGCGGTTCAGGCGGAACTGGATCACCTTGTCGTCCGGCGCCGACAGCGCGTCGGTGGCCGCCAGCAGCGCCTGGCCGAAGGGGTCCCGCTTGCCCCAGCGGCGGATGCTGGCGACGCAGTCCCGCGCCAGCACGCGCTCGCCGTCATGCCATTTCAGCCCGTCGCGCAGGGTCAGGCGCCAGAGGCGGCCGTCCTGCTCGGTGACATGTCCCTCCACCATCTGCGGCGAGGCGCGGAAGTCGCTGTCCTGGCCGTAGAGCATGTCGAAGACCATGTAGCCATGGTTCCGCGTCGCATAGGCCAGGCCGAAGATCGGGTCGAGGATGCTGAGATCGGTCTGCGGGATGAAGCGCAGCACCTTGTCCTGCTGCGCGCGGCCGAGGGAGGGCGCGGCCAGCGCGGCGACGCTGGTGGCCAGGAATGTGCGGCGCTTCATGCGATCTGCCTTTCAGGCGCTGGAAGGATCATGCGGCGGGCGTGGCGCGGGCGGTCATCCAGCCGCCATCGACGGCCAGCACCTGCCCAGTGACGAAGGAGGCGTCCTCCGAGGCCAGGAAGGCCACGACCGAGGCGATCTCCTGCGGCCTGCCGGAGCGGCGCAGCGGCGTCGGCGCCAGCATGTTGTCGCGGTAATGCGGGTTCTTCAGGTGATTGACCGTCATCGGCGTCTCGATGACGCCGGGCGCCACGGCATTGACCAAGATGCCCTCCGGCCCGAGGTCGCAGGCGAGCTGCCGGGTGAGTTGCGCCACCCCCGCCTTGGCCACGGCATAAGCCGCCGTGCCGGGATAACCGACCAGCCCGAAAATCGAGGAGACATTGACGATGCGGCCGCCGGGGCGCGTGAGATGTGGCAGGCAGTCGCGCGTCACCCGCATCACCGCCTTTAGGTTGGTGTCCACGAAGCGGTCGATCAGGTCGTCGTCAGACTCCGCGAGCGCCTTGCTGCCGCCGATGCCGGCATTGTTCACCAGGATGTCGAGCCGGCCAAAGGTCTCGGTCGCGGCGGCAGCCAGCCGCGCGCCGGCCTCCTTCGCCGTGATGTCGAGCACCAGCGCTCGGCCGCTAATCTCCCGAGCCACGGCCTCCACATCGGCGGAGCGGTCGGCGACGAGAACTTGCGCACCCTCCTCCGCGAGGCGGCGCGCGGTCGCGGCGCCGATGCCGCCGGCGGCACCGGTGACAATGGCGGCGCGGCCGGAGAAGCGGGATTTCTGCGTCATCATAAGGTTCCTATGCGGAAGCGGTCGGGCGGGCTCAGCGCGGCTGCCGCGCGCGGAATTCCTGCTGCACCTGGTCGAGGGTGAGGAACTCGGCGCCCATGCCGACGAGGCCGTCAATCAGCTTCTCCATCATCAGCATGCGATGGCCACGGCCGCTGACATAGGGATGGAAGGTGTAGACCATCACACCCCAGTCCGTGGTGCGGCGCATATACTCGAAATCGGCCAGCCAGTTCTCCAGCACGCCGCTGGCATTCGCCAGCCCGGGCATCACGCCCGCCTTGGTGCGGAAGAACTCGAAATGCGGATGGTCGTCGAGCGACCAGCTGATCGGGATCTCTACCAGATCCGTTGTCTCGCCGAAGGCGAGCGGTGCGTCCACCGCCACCTTGTCGCCCCGGCGGGCGAAATAGGGCTCGCAATCATGCCCCATCATGCTGCTGTCATAGCGGCAGCCATGTTCGAGCATCAGCCCGATGCTGTGGTCGCTGAGGTCCCAGGCCGGGGAGCGGTAGCCCGCCGGCCTCACGCCGGTCAGGCGGCGGATCGCTTCCACTGCGCGCGCGAACTCCTCCGCCTCCTGCTCCGCGGAAAGCTCGGCGGGCGGCACATGGCTCCAGCCGTGGTGGCCGATCTCGTGGCCGGCCTCGACCACGCGCGCGCAGATGGCGGGATAGGTCTCGATCACCACGCCGGGGATGTACCAGCTTGCCTTGATGCCCCGGCTCGCCAGCAGGTCGAGGATGCGCTGCGCGCCGACAACGCCGAACTCGCCGCGCGAGATAGGCGTCGGCGTCATCATGCCGCGCGCGGCGAAGCCCGACCAGGTATCAAAGTCATAGGAAAGGCAGGCGATGTGACGGGGCAAGGGCGGTCTCCTCAACCTTGGTGGTGATGCGGCGGCAGCAGTCCGACGCTACTCCCGACCGCGCCGAATGTTCCAGAGCACGGGGAAGCCAGAGACGACCACACCCTGCAATTCGCTGCACCCGACGGCAAGGCTGGAGAACTGGCCGGTCGGCGGGAAGTTCACATTCGCCAGGGCGCATCGGTTCATCTCGGCGGCGAGCAGAAAGCGTCCGAGCCGTGCGGCGTCCACGTCGCCCGCCGCTTCCAACGCTTCAGAGCGGTCGATGATCTCGAGGAGGGGCCTGTCTGCGCCGCCGAGCTGCAGCTCGAAAGCCAGGAACACCTCCGAGTGCGGCATGCCGAGGGGATCGCGCCGTTGTACGCTGGACGCGACGGAGCCGGTCTGAAATTGGTCAGTGGCGATACTGCGAGGCGCTCTCACGGTCGCCGCCCAGTCCGAGGAGCAGCCGCTAAGCTTCAAGCTCAGTAGATGATTTGCCGGTGCGGTGCCTACCCGACTGCCGGCTCAGCCGAACCGCACATCACGGTTGACGTCCTTGTAGAGGAGGTAGGCAGTCTCGCCCCAGCCGGTGGCGTAGAGCTGCTGCGGCACGTAGGGGGCCATCCAGATGAAGTCGCCCTTCCAGCACTCGTGCCACTCGCGGCCCAGCAGGTAGAGGCCCTGGCCCTCCAGCATGTAGAGCCCATGCTCCATGATATGGGTCTCGACGAAGGGAAAGTGGGTGCCGGGCGCGAAGGAGAGGATGTTCACTTCCATGTCCATGGACATGGTCGGCCTCTCCCAGCAGCACCTGCCAGGTCCGGCCGCTTGTGTGCTTGTTCAAGCGCGGTACCTCCGCGCGGGCGCCGAAGAAGGCGCAGCGCGGGGCGATGCCGGGCGCCGGCATAGGGCCGCTTGATCCAGATGACACGCGCCGGACCGCCGATGGCGTGGATGCCGAAGACCGCGCCGGCCGGCACGCAGGCAAAGCCGCCCGGCTCCAGACGGCGCGTCTCATCGTGGGCGCCGATCTCCGCCTCGCCCTCCAGCACGTGTAAGACGTGTTCCAGCCCATCCTCACGCGGGCCAGTGGTGCCGCCGCCCTCCTCAATGACCAGCAGGCCTGGGCCAGGGGGGCGCCCATGGTGGGGGAGATGTGGAAGTGGATCTTCGTCCGCTCGAAGCCGGGCAGGCGGCCCTCCAGGATGTGCGTCATGGCGACCGCGCCGGAGGTCGGGATGACGAAGATTGCCGGCGCGGCGGACTTCAAGCTGGACGTGCACAGCGTGGACCAGGCGGCGCTGGATCTACTGTTTCGAGGCATTCCACCGGCTGGTGGTGGAGATCGAGGTCACGCGCGGCGTGCGCTTCGACCGCGGCCCCGAGAGCGCCGGCACCCCCACCCCGGTGGACCCTGCCCTGATCGCCGCGCTCGAAGAAGCGGCACGCGACCTCGGCATCCCGCATCGGAGGGATGCCGAGCGGCGGGGGGGCACGACGCCTCGGCCCTCGCCAAGACAGGCATCCCCGCCGCCATGCTGTTCGTCCGCAATCAGAACGGCAGCCACAATCCGGCAGAGGCGATGCACCTGGAGGACTTCGACGCCGCCTGCCGCGTGCTGATGCGGCTGGCGTCGCTCGGTCCGGCCTGATGCACAGGGCCATCAGGGTCCCATGCGCCCTCGCGTCGCTACCGCGACCGAGCGCCCCGGCTGGACCCTTGATCGTCAGTTCTACGCGGCGTTGTGCGCGCTGTCGCCGCCAGTCACGTCGTAGGCGGCGCCGCTGACCATCCGGGCCTCGTCGGAGGCAAGGAACACCACGACGGGCGCCACGTCCTCCGGTGCGATCCAGGGCACCTGGAGCGGGGTCTTCTTGAGCTTCGCCTGAGCCGCGGACTTCTCGTCCGCCACTTCGTCGCCCGTGGGCTTCTGGCCGGCCTCCTCGATTGCCTGGGCATAGCGCTCTTCGTGCCGGGTGAGCGCCGTGTCGATCAGGCCGGGGATGACGGCGTTCACCGTGATCTTGTGCTCGCCCAGTTCCAGGGCGGCCGACTTCATCAGCCCGATGATGCCCCACTTGGACGCGGAGTATGCGGCGCCGTACTTGGTGCCGTGCCGCCCCTGGGTGCTGGAGGTCATGATGATCCGGCCGCCCCCGCGGGCAACGATCAGCGGCGCGAAGGCGCGCACGGCGTTGGCCGTGCCGGTGAGATTGACGTCGATCTGGTCGTGCCAATCCGGGTCCTCCATCTCCAGCAGCGGCTTGAACGCCTGGATGCCGGCATTGGCGAACAGGATGTCGAGCCCGCCGAACTCGGATTTCACCTGCTCCGCCGCCCCGCGGAGCGCACCAAGGTCTCGCTGGTCGAGCCGGATCGCGAGCCACCTCTGCCCGGCTTCCCGCACCAGCCGGCCGGTTTCTTCCAGCTCCTCCGGCGTCGGCTGCTCGAAGGTGGTGATGGGACTCGCGCGCGCGGCGAGGTCGATGCCCACCACGTCCGCCCCTTCCCGCGCGAAGGCGAGCGCCGTCGCCCGGCCGATGCCCCGCGCCGCGCCCGTGACCACGGCGACCTTGCCGGCCAGCCGCCCGCGGTTCTGCCCGGCCTGGCCGGTGCCGCCGCTGCTTGCAGTCATCTCCATCCCTCCTCAATCCGGCACGACGGGCGACTTGCCCCGGCGCAGCGCATCCAGCAGACCGCGGTCGATCCCCAGATGCGCCTCCACCAGCGTATGCGGCGTGCAGGCTATCCGCTGCGCGAGCGACACACCCTTGTAGCGGCCGGCCGGGAACAGCCCCAGGTAGCGCAGCACCGTCGTGCCGGTGTTCTCGATATAGTGGCCCATCGCGAAGGGGACGAAGCCTACGTCGCCCCCTGGTAGTCAAAGGTGCTGGCGCTGGAGCCGGAGGCGAACACAGTCATGCGGCCCTGGCCTTCGATCCAGTACTGCCACTCGTCCGCTTGCGGGTGCCAATGCATCTCACGCCTGCCACCGGATTCGATCTCCACTAGCGCCGCAGCGGTCGTGGTGATCGGGAAGCTGCTGCCGCTTGACCCGCCTTCCACCGAGGCGCTGGGCTGATCCGTGTCGCCGATCTCCATCCGGTCAGTCATCGCCGAACTGCGGCACGACAAGTTCGGCGCCTCGTCCGAGCGGGGCCGCAAGCTGCTCGACCAGCTGGAGCTGGAACTCGGTGAGCTCATCGCCACGGCAGCCGAGGACGCGGTACGGGCCAAGAGCCATGGTGGAGGCCGCTACCACCGCGCAAGCCCTCCCGTGGTCCTCTGTTCGCCCACCTGCCGCGCAAGCGGGTGGTGCTTCCATCCCCCTCTGCCTACCCCTGCTACGGCGGCAAGCTGTCCAAGCTCGGCGAGGACGTCACCGAGACCCTGGAGGTGATCCCGCGGCAGGGGAAGGTCATCCAGACGGTGCGCGAGCGGTTCTCCTGCCGGGCCTGCGAGCGCATTACCCAGCCGCCTGCGCCGTTCCACCCGATCGCGCGGCCGGGCCGGACCTGATCCTGCCGATTGTCGCACCGCAGCGACCAAGTCCCGCTCGGCGCCCCGGCTACTGTGCCGTGATATGCCGCTCGCGCACCACCTTGCTCCAGATCGCACTCTGTTCGCCCAGAAAGCGGTCGAATTCATCAGGGGAAGACGCCATGACCGTGCAACCCTGGCTTTCCAGGGGGTGACGCACGGCCGGAGTGGCAAGGGCATCGACGAGCGCCGCATTGAAGCGCGTGACGATCGCGTCCGACACGCCGGATTGGGTGCAGAAGCCCCAGAAGGCCTCCGAAGCGACGCCCGCCACACCCGCTTCGCCGATTGTCGGAATATCCGGCCGCCTCGGCGAGCGGCTTGCCCCCGATTGCGCCAGAGGCCGCAGCGAGGTACCCACCTGCCTGCCCAGCCCAACCACGCTCGCGACCGCCAGATCGATCTCACCTGCCATGGCGGCGGTGCTCATCGGGCCGCCGCCACGGTAAGGCACGTGCACCATCTGTGTGCCCGTCACCTGCTGCAGCCGCTCCATGGTGAGATGTGCGAGGCTGCCCACGCCGACCGTGCCAAAGCTGATCCGGTCGGTCCCCTGCCGCGCGACCGCGATCACATCCGCGAGCGTCTTGTAAGGCTTTGCGTCAGGCGTGGTGATGAGCATGGGAGCGGTTGCAACCAGCATCACTGCACGCAGGTCTTTCTCGGGATCGAAGCCCAGCGTCGGGTTCAGCAGAGGGTTGATCACATGGCTGTCGAAGACCAACACAAAGCTCTGTCCATCCGCCCGGTCGCGCGCAACGGCGGCGGTGCCGACAGCGCCGCTACCCCCTGGCCGGTTCTCGATAACAACCGGCACGCCAAGCGATTGCTGTAGCGGCGTTTGTACCAGCCGGCAGATGAGGTCGGCACTGCCGCCCGGCGGAAACGGCGCAACGATACGGATCGGCCCATCCGGCCAAGCGGCCCGCGCGCGCAGGATGCCTGGAGTGGCCAGCATAGCGGCACCCAAGAGCAAACCACGACGATTCGGAGTGATCACGGCATTCTCTCCCTCTGCTTCTGGCCGATGCCGCCTTTCCGGCGGCTTTCCAGCTGGAATGCTACATCGCGCACGGGCGCGGGCGGAACCATGGGGCGCCCTCGCGCGGGCATCGCGGCGACTCATTCGTTCCGGCCTCGGCCGCCCTGGCATGCGGCGAATCCGCAGGGGTTTCCCGGCGAAAGGGCGGCCGATGCGCCGCTGGCTCTTCGCCTCCAAGGCTAGTTACCTAGACCAGTATCAGACCTCTCCGAGAGTTTGTCGACACCGCCAGAAGAAGACGGTGGACTTAACGGGAATTCCGTGCTTCTGATCCTGGCTGGATGGAAAAAATTGTCGACAACATAGCCGCTGAGAATGCGGCTCTGACAGAAGGCGACCTGACCCAGTCGCTCTTCCGACGGCTGAGCGAAGCCATTATCCAGGGGGAAATCCCCTTGGGCGCCAAGCTCAGCGAGCCCGTTTTATCGCGGCAATACGGCGTCAGCCGCGCCCCGCTGCGGGAAGCGCTGAACCGTCTGGTCGAGCGCGGGCTGGTGGAACGCACGCCGCGCCTGGGTGCGCGGGTGGTGACGCTCTCGGCCGATACCTTCCGACAGGTCTATGGGGTGCGGGAGGCGCTGGAAGGCATGGCCGCCCGCGGCGCCGCACTGGCGATGCGGGACGAGGACCTCGCCCGGCTGCGGGAGATCCTCGCACGGCAGGAGGCACACATCGCCAGCATGGGCGACGATGCGCCCAACGCGCTCGGCGGCGCTGACCGGGATTTCCACGTCGCTATCGCGCACGGTGCCCAGAACGCATTGCTGGACCGGCTGCTCTGCGGTGACCTCTATCAGCAGTTGCGCCTCTATCGCTCCCAGCTGCGCAGGGTGGCCGGCCGCGGACGGCGATCGGTCATCGAGCATCGCCGCATTCTCGATGCCATCGCCGACCGTGATCCTGACATGGCCGAGTGGCAAATGCGGCGCCACATCTCTGCTTCCTATACCGCGCTTGCACCGCTTCTGGATGGCGCGCCCGAGACGATTCTCTCCGAGGGTCACCAGGAATGACACGCCATCGCGCCCTGTCCGTGGGTGGCCGCACCTATCATTGCGTCGATCTGCCGGGCACGGTGGGCGAGGCCACACTGCGCGCGCTCCCTTTCAGCCTCCGCGTGCTGCTGGAAAATCTGCTGCGACACCGTGACGATGATACCGTCAGCCAAGGTGACATCGACGCCCTGCTGGCCACCGCCCGCGGCGAGGTGCTGCCAGGCGACGTCGCCTTCCGCCCGGCGCGTGTGCTGATGCAGGATTTCACGGGCGTGCCGGGTATGGTCGACCTCGCGGCCATGCGAGATGCCTTCGCCGCGCGCGGCGGTGATGCGCGCAAGATCAATCCGGTCATTCCCGTGGACCTGATCGTCGATCACTCCTTGATCGTCGACCATGCCGGCACCCCGGACGCCATGGCGCGCAATGTGGCCAATGAGTATCGCCGCAACACCGAGCGCTACGCCTTCCTGCGCTGGGCACAGGATGCGTTCAGCAATTTCCGCGTGGCGCCGCCCGGCGGCGGCATCCTGCATCAGGTCAATCTGGAGCATGTCGCCCAGGTGGTGTGGACGCGGGAGGAAGGTGGAAGGACGATCGCCTACCCCGACACGCTGGTCGGGACGGACAGCCACACCACCATGATCAACGCGCTGGGCGTGCTGGGCTGGGGCGTAGGCGGGATCGAGGCGGAGGCGGCCATGCTCGGCCAGCCCCTGGTGTTCCGGCTGCCGGAGGTGGTGGGTGTGCGCCTGTCGGGCGCGCTGCCCGCCGGCGCCACCGCGACCGATCTGGTTCTTGCCCTGACCCAGCGCCTGCGCGCCCTGGGCGTGGTCGAGAAGTTCGTCGAGTTCACCGGCCCCGCCCTGGATGGCGCGCTGACCCTGGCGGACCGCGCCACCATCGCCAATATGGCGCCGGAATACGGCTCCACCTGCGGCTTCTTTCCGGTGGACCAGGCGGTGATCGCCTACCTCCGTGCCACCGGCCGCTCGGCGGAACAGGTTTCGCTGGTCGAGGCCTATTGCCGCGCACAGGGACTGTGGCGCGAGGCCGACATGCCGGAGCCGCGCTTCACCACCCTGGTGGAATTCGATCTCGCCCAGGTCGAGCCCTCCGTCGCGGGGCCGCGCCGCCCCCAGGATCGCGTTCCGCTTGCGCAGATGCCCGGCAGCCTCACGGCCTTCACGAAACGCGGTGCCGGGCATGGCTGGGAAGATGGCTTCGGCGATGGGGCCGTGGTCATCGCCGCCATCACCTCCTGCACCAACACCTCCAACCCGGCGCTGATGATCGGTGCCGGCCTGCTGGCGCAGAAAGCCGTCCAGCGCGGCATGAGGGTGCCACCCTGGGTCAAGGCTTCGCTGACGCCGGGGTCGCGGGTTGTCGCCCGCTATCTGGAAACCAGCGGCCTACAGCGCAGCCTGGATGCGCTGGGCTTCCATCTCGCCGGCTTCGGTTGCGGCACCTGCGGCGGGAACTCCGGCGCGCTGGCCGAGGAGGTGGCCGCACGCATCAGGGAGCGCGATCTGGTCGCCTGTGCGGCGCTGTCGGGCAACCGCAATTTCGAAGGGCGCATCCATCCCCAGGTGCGCGCGGGCTATCTGATGTCGCCGCCGCTCGTCGTGGCGCATGCGCTGGCTGGCCGCATGAAGGATCTGACCAGGGAGCCGCTGGGCCAGGACCAGGATGGGCGCGATGCCTTCCTGTGCGATTTGTGGCCCACGGGCGAGGAGATCGCGGCGGTGCTGCGCGACACCGTCTCGGCCGATGTCTACCGGCGGGAATATGCGCCGCTGTTCCAAGCGGATGACGACTGGCGCGCCCTGCCCGCCGTGGGCGACACGCGCTTCGCCTGGGCGCCCGGCAGCACCTATATCCGCCGCCCCCCCTATTTCGACGGCATTTCCCTGGCCGAGCCGCCCCCGCCCACTCTCTCCGGGGCGCGGCCGCTGCTCATTCTGGGGGACAGCATCACCACCGACCACATTTCCCCGGTCTCCGCCATTCCGGCGCATTCCCCGGCGGGAGGCTATCTTTCGGCGCATCAGGTGACCCAGGCGGAGTTCAACGCCTATGGCGCCCGCCGGGCCAATCACGAGGTGATGATGCGCGGCGCCTTCGCCAATATCCGCCTGCGCAACGAGATGGTGCCGGGCACGGAAGGCGGCATCACCCGCCACATGCCGGACGGCACGCAGATGACGGTCTTCGATGCCGCCATGCGCTACCGCGACGAAGGGGTGCCGCTGGTGGTGGTCGCCGGGCGCGAGTATGGCACGGGCTCTTCCCGCGACTGGGCCGCGAAGGGGCCGGCCTTGCTCGGCGTGCGAGCCGTGATCGCGGAAAGCTTCGAGCGCATCCACCGGTCCAACCTCGTCTCCATGGGCGTGCTGCCACTGGAATTCACCGGCGGCACCACGCGGCTGAACCTGGGGCTGGACGGTTCGGAATTGTTCGACATCGAGGATCTGGACCGTCAGGCTAGGCCGTCCGCCGTGCTGCGCGCCACGCTGCGCCGGGCGGATGGGCGGGTGGAGATCCTGCCGCTGCTCTGTCGGCTGGACAGCGCCTACGACGCGCGCGTCTGGCGCGGCGGCGGCATCCTACCCTTCATGCTGCGCGCCCTTTCGGCGCGGGAGCACGCCGCATGAGCCTGCGCTCCCTCCCCGCCGTCTATATGCGCGGCGGCACCAGCCGTGCGCTGTTCTTCCACCAGCGCGACCTGCCGGAGGCGCGGGCGGAGTGGGACCCCATCTTCCTCGCCGCCCTCGGCAGCCCCGATCCGAACGGGCGGCAGCTCGATGGCATGGGCGGCGGCATTTCCTCTCTGTCCAAGATCGCCGTGATCGGCCCCCCGACGCGGAATGATGCCGATGTGGACTACACCTTTGCTCAGGTGCAGGTGGATGCACCGGTGGTGGGCTATCGCGGCAATTGCGGCAATATCTCCTCTGCCGTCGGGCCCTTCGCGGCGGAGGAAGGGTTGGTCGCGACCAGTGGCGACACCGCCACGGTGCGCATTCACAACACCAACACCGGCAAGATCATCGTCGCGCAGTTTCCGCTGGAGGAAGGGCGGCTGGCGACGCACGGCGACTTCGCGCTGCAAGGCGTTGCCGGCACCGCCGCACCAATCCGCCTGGCCTTCCTCGCCCCTGGCGGCGCCGCCACTGGCAGGCTGCTGCCCAGCGGCCAGGCGCTGGACCGGCTGGAGGTGTCGGGACTGGGGGTCGTCGAGGCTTCCCTGGTGGATGCGGCCAATCCTGTCGTCTTCCTTGCGGCGGCAGCGGTGGGCCTCTCCGGCACGGAGAGCCCGTCGGCTCTGAGTCGTCCGGAGCTGCTGGCGCGGTTCGAGGATGTGCGCATTGCCGCCGCTCTGGCCATGGGCTTGGTCCGCGATCGCGAGGAAGCGCGCAATACGCTGAGGAACCTGCCTCAGGTGGCGCTGCTCGCACCGCCCACGGATACTGAAGCCGCCGATGGCAGCATCCTGCCGGCACAGGAGATGGATGTGCTGGTGCGCATGATCTCGGCCGGGCAGCCGCATAAGGCGACGCCACTGACCGGCGCCATGTGCCTGGCCGTCGCCGCTCGCATTCCAGGCAGCCTGGTGCAGCGCCTGTCGCGCCCGCGCGGCGCGGAGGCGGATCTCCGTGTCGCCCACCCCTCCGGCATCCTGCCTGTCACGGCGCGAACCCGCCTGGAAGGCGACACGCTCGTGGCCGAGGAGGCCGTGGTCTACCGCACCGCCCGTCGTCTGATGGAAGGGAGGGTGCTCTACCCCGCCTGACGCCTTTTCCCAGCCCCCGGACAGGCCGGCGCAAGACCGGCCAGGGGCCACAAACCGAGGAACATGTCCATGCAACGTCGTCGCCTGCTCGCCGCGGCCACCGCCCTACCCTTCCTGCCGGGCTGGCGGCAAGCCCTGGCCGCCGAAGCCCTGCCCAGCCTCAACGTCATGATCCCTGCCGCTCCGGGCGGCGGGTGGGACGGGCTGGGGCGCGCCGTTGAGCATGTCGCCGTGCAGGCTGGCCTGGTCGGGCGGTTTCAGTTCGAGAACATGCCGGGGGGTGCCGGCACGGTCGGGCTGGCGCGCTTTGTCGCCACCCGGCGCGGCAAGGGCGATAGCCTGATGGTCTCCGGCGCCAATGTCGTCGGCGCCGCCATCGCCTCCAAGTCACCGGTCAGCCTGAAAGATGTTGTGCCCGTCGCACGGCTTACCGAGGAGGCCGGCGTCCTCGTTGTGCCCGCCGAGAGCGAGTTCAAGGACATCCGCCAACTCGCCGAGGCATTACGGAAGGAGCCCCGTGGCATTCCCATCGCCGGAGCAGGCGGCGGCACGGTGGACCACATCATCCTGTGCCTGTTGTTCAAGGCGCTGGGCCGCAAGCCACTCGAGGCGCAGTTCGTATCTTTTCCCGGCGGTGGTGCGACGCAGGCCGCGGTGATCGGCGCACAGGTGAAGGCGGCGATCGCGGGCTGGGGCGAGTTCTCGGAACAAGTGGCCACGGGTCGCGTGCGTGCCCTCGCCACCAGCGGGACCCGCCGGCTGCATCCCGATGTGCCGACCTTGCAGGAGAGCGGCTACGACGTTACGGCCACCAACTGGCGTGGGGTATTCGCAGCACCGGATGCACCGGAGCGGGCGCGCCGCGCGCTGGTGGATTTTGCTACGGCTCTGCATGAGACACCGGCTTGGAAGGAGACCATGAAGACGCGGGGCTGGGATGACGCCTTCCTGACCGGCCCGGAACTGGAGCGCTTTATCGCCAAGGACCAGTCAGACACGGAGGGTGTCCTCAAGGATCTGGGCTTGGCTTGAGCGTGAGGCGGCGGAGCGGACTGACCGGGTAGGATGGTTGCGTCCCCACCAAGAGATGCCGCCCCGCCTGCCGTCCTGCTTCGCCGCGGTGATCCTGAGTTTCGCGCCGCCCTTTTTTCAGCGGTGCTGGCGCCCGGCACGCGCATCGGACATTGTCACGTTCTCCGGCTCTGGCCGGAATGAGGTGGCTGGGCCACGCTGGCGGAATGCCGTGCGGGAGGAACTCCAGCGTGAAGCCCATCTTGAGCTCGGTGACGACGAGGAGAGGAGGCTTTCCCGGTCGCACCGCCACGACGTCGCAGCCGCACACCTTCCCCTTGGCCACATAGCCAAGCCTCTCCAGGTAGGTCTTCACCGTAGTATAAAGCGATGTCTCAGGAGCACGTCGGAGCATTCGGCGCAACGGCGGCCATGGCGTGGATCGACCGCGGCAACTTACCTTCGACTGGCTCGCATGTCGTTACGGCTGCGGCGCATCCGAAGCCGCGACAGCCCATCCTCCTAGCTCGCGGATGGCAGTTGCCGCGCTCGAGAAGCCGCGCGTCACCCGCTTGGGCACGGCCGCGCGTAGCATCTCCGCCAGAGCATCGGCCATCTCGCCCGGCGCCGCGCTCATGGCCCCGAGCAGCGCCGAGGTTCCGTCCCCTTCTGCCTGGACCTCCAACCGCAGTCTGCGGGCCATGCGGCGGCGCGCGACTGCACCTGCGCCATCAGCACAACGCGTCCGGATGCATCCACCTCGAAACACTGGACCTCGACCTCGTCCACCGCGTCGCTGTCGAGGGTGATCGCGCCATCCTCGTGGAGGGTAGCCTTCTCCAAGGTGAGCTTCTGGCGTGGCGCAGCGATCAGGCTGGCGTTGATGATCTGTCTGCCCATGGCCAGATAGCTCTGACTGGCCAGCACCTCGTCAAAACGGCGGAACAGTCCGTCGATGGCACCGGCCTGCTTGAGCTGCTCGCGACAGAGCCAGATCGTCTTGGCATCGGGCACCACCTGGTGCAGGCCAAGGCCCGCAAAGCGCATGGAGGACAGCCGGTCCCGCAACTGGAACTCCGCCTGTTTGCCGGACAGGCTATAGGGGGTCTGCAGGCCTGCAGCACCAGGATGCAGAACATCAGCACCGCATCGTAGGGCGGGTGCCCGCCGCAACTGCGGTCCGATCTAGCCAGCGCCGCATCCGGCATCGCGAAGATCTCGAAGTCCACGACGGCCGCAAGCCGCTCCAGCGGATCGTCCGCCCCCGACAAGGCAGCATACCGCTCGCCGACGTCGAAGAAGCCGGCTGCCCGGCATCGCCACTGCCTCCACTCACCGGGGCCGGTGAATCAGCTCAGCGCCTCAACTGCGAGGTATTTCGAAGCGTCCGTGTGTCCAATCGGCGGCATAAACCTTCCAGCCGTCGTGCGGCTCGATCTCGCACAATCATCTCACCAACAACTTGCCAATGCCTCTAGCCCGGGTCGGACGCTCGTGCGGTCAGGCGCGCCTCGAGTACCGCGCGAACCGCTCGCGCCAGTCTGACGAGTTCATAGGGTTTGGTGATGCAGTCATTCTCCGAGCTGGGCCCACAATCGCCTGAAGATGCACTCTCCGGGCCGCCGGAGGTGTAGAGGATCGACAGCTGGGGCCACCGCCGTGTCGCCTCCCGGGCGAGCTGACGCCCGTCTATGCCAGGCAGCCCAAGGTCTGTGAACAGAATGGCGATGTCCGGCGTGGCTTCCAGGATCGTCAAGGCGGATGAGGCATCCTGCGCGGCGAGGACGTGGTAACCCAGTGCCTCGAGCCCCTCGGTTGTGTAGGCCAGGATGTCCGGCTCATTCTCCACCACGAGGATTTTCTCGCCCCTTCCTGCAAAGCAGCTGGCATCCATCGACTGGGAGGGGGAGGTCTCGGCCGCGCCCTCGAGCGCTAGGTGGGGGAGATAGATGGTCACCGCCGTCCCGATCCCCGGCTCAGTGTCGATCTTCACATGGCCGCCGGCCTGGGTAGCGAAGTCAACGACCTGATACAGCCCCAGCCCCGTACCCTTTCCGGCTCCCTTTGTCGTGAAGAAGGGTTCGCAGGCACGCGCGGCCACTTCGCGGGGCATACCAAAGCCCGTATCCTTTACAGTGATTTGTACGAACTCGTTGCCCGGGACCGGGATCGATACCGGTCCGGCCGCAGTGGTGCGCGTGACTTTCGCGGTCTCGATGGTTACCGCTCCCCCTTTCGGCATCGCGTCCCGTGCGTTGATCACCAGATTCAGCAGAGCGATCTCGAGCTGGTTTGGATCAACCAAGGTCGTGCAGGGGCCATCCATGAGCACAAATTCAATCGCGACATTGCTCGCGGCCGATTGACGGATGAGAGCGGAAAGCTCCGGGATGAGCGCATTCACGTCGACAGGCTGGGGCTCGCGGGGCTGACGGCGCGAGAATGCCAGAAGGCGTTGTGTGAGGAAGGCGGCGCGCCGCGCACCACCTCGCGCCACCTCAATTCCGCGGCGGGCCTTTTGCAGGTCGGGGCCATCGAGCGCCCGCTCTGCCTTATCAAGGTTCCCTAGGATGATCATGAGGAGATTGTTGAAATCATGGGCCACCCCGCCCGTGAGATGCCCGACAGCCTCCATCTTCTGCGCCTGCCGGAGTTGCTCCTCGGCCTGCCTGCGCGCAGTCACGTCAGTATAGAGCGTAACGAACCCACCATCCGGGAGAGGATTGCGGCGCAGTTCCATGACGCGCCCATTCGGCCTCGTGCGCTCAACCATTCCGGAACTGCCCCCGGCCCGCAGGAGCGCCAGGCGCCGAGCGACCTCCTTCTCCACCTCAACATCGCCGAACTCCCCGGCAGCGGCCTGAGCGCGCAGAATGTCTGCCATGGGCAATCCAACCCGCAACATCCCTTCCGGGACACCCGTGAATTCCGCGAAATGTGAGTTCCACGCGACGAGGCGCAGATCGGCGTCCAGCATCATCACGCCGTCGGTCATGCCCGCTAGAACCACCTCGAGCCGCTCAGATCTGGAGCGCTCCAAAGTGCCGTGGCTCGTGTCGTTGATGCACTTCGCAAGAGCCTGGAGTTTACGCCAGATGGCCTGGACGGAGCCCCTCAGCGAAAGCAGATGCAGATTTCCTCGCCTCGATTTGGACATTGGTGCATCCTTCGGCTTCTAATGCCCTTCAATCAGGTCGAGTGGTTTCCCCCAGCCGGCCTCGGGAAATAGTAGCTGAACCCTCAGCAAACCAGAACGCAAGCTGATCCGGGAAGCTTCAAGATGATCTGCTCGTGGTCGGCGCGGAGCCACCACAAGCTAAGACCAGACAGGCAGGGTGGCCCAGTCCGGCCTGCAGGCTCGGCGGATACCGGCATCGGCGCTGTTGCGATCTCACCTGCTGCGTCCCCGCGAAGGGACGTCGGATGCTGAGGCCGAGGGGTACGCGGCTACGCCATGGCCGCCTTCTTACTCCAGCGGAACTCTGTGCCGTGGCGCCATGTGCCCCGCAACATGACAGCGAGCGGGCGGGCAATGGACACCTTGGCACGGCGCATACCCGAGCGCTGTGCCATCCCCCATGCCTCGGACCTTGAGCGAGGACCAGCGGTCTGTCCGGGTGAGCAGGATATTGGTTGCTTCATAGAGGACTTGGCAGGCGAAACCATCACCCTGCTTGCTGATCTGGCTCCTCCGGCCCGTCTCGCCCCCCTAGTCGCGCCGCGGCGTCAGTCCGAAGTGTGCGCCCGGACTGCATGCTCTTCCTGTTGCTCTCAAGATCAGCAAGCGCCTTCAGGAGGGTGTCGCCGTGCCTCTGTACATAGCGGATCAGGGCCGCCGCCATTGCGGACTGCTCCTCCCGCAGCTTCTCCCACTCCACCTGACTGGCCTGATCGAAGGAATCGATGTCGAAATCGTTCACGGCCTGCAAGGCCGCATGGGCTTCGGCGAGGTGGTAGAAGAAGTCGGGCAGCGGGTTGTTCTGGGCCATCACCTAACTGTCCAGTTGTGAGACATCAACTTGGCGGCTTCAGCGGAGGCGAGCTGTGGCGATGTGTTCAGGCCCGGCACGCCCCCCGGGCGTGCCGCGGGCGAACTTGCGCCGTGCTTTGAGGCGCGGGGCGACGACCTGCTAGGGCGTTTTGCCGCCAAGGACGCGCTGGCGGCGGGGGCTGTCGACGGCGTCGAAGCCCCGGAGCAGTGCCTCGAAGTCCTGGTGGCACCAGATGGTAATACCGAGCACCTTACTGCCGACCCGGCTGTTGAACGACTCGACTAGGCCATAGTGCGCGACGAGTACCGCGGGGTGCGGCGGCCCCGCGCGCCATTCGGCGCCGTTGCCCTGGCGCCGGATCACCGCCTCAACCATCCGCCGCTGGTCCGGAAAAGGCCGTCCCACGCCGGACCTCCCCGTCTCCAGCGCCGCCTTCGGCCGCGCCCACTCGCCATCGCTCAGCATCCGCATCTCAGGCCAACGACCAAAACGCCGCAGGGTTATCGCAGCCCTGTCTAGAGCCGCCAAGCCATCGGATCCGCCCGGCCGGTATCGGCGCGTTCAGCGCCCGCCACTCCCCCGGCCGGTCCGTGTCCGGCACCAACACCACGCCCTCCGGGAGAGGCCCCGTCTCCAGCAGAAAGTCCGTCTCGTGAGCAGTTACCAGATCGGGTGAAAGCCATGCGGAAGGTCCAGCCTGATTTCCCATGCGGGTGAGCGCCAGGGTGAATGCGCCGGCGGCCCAGATTCGTGCGCGGCCCGCTGAGTGGGCGGCGATCCTGCAGATCTCCCGATGCGTGCTATTCCGCCAAGCAGGGTTGCCAAGCTTGCCCACCTGGGGCTTGAGATCGAAGAACCGGATCGGCATCGGAAAGCAACGGTCCTCAGAAGCGGAATAAATTATTTGGTTCGCCGCCAAGATTCCGCCGAGAAATAAGTCTATCAACCTTTAGTTTATAAACTTCTCTGACAATACCGTGTTTACCAGACTGCCGACCCTTACGCCCGCCTGAACTGCCTCCGCTCGGCTTGTCTCTGCGGGCACCGGGAGCGAATTCGCCGCGGCGGTTCAGGGCGGCGTAGATGGCGCTGCCAACTTAGCCAGTCGCGTCCATTCGAACCGATCGCCCAGTCCCGAGACGGTCTCTGACGATTCGGGCAGGGTAAGACTCTCCGCGGCAATGCTACGGAGCGTCTCTTCAGCATCCTGGATGATCTTTTGTGCCGCCCGGAAATCCTCATCATCGGCGACCGGGAGCGGAGCTGCGACGTTCTGGTCCTGTGTCATAGCAGGCTTCCCGTCCACATTTGCCTTGTCAGAAGAGGGGCAATTCATCCCATTCCGCAACTCCAAATTGCGTGAGCTCCACGAAGAACATCCAATGCGAGCATGGCCGGATTTCTCGGCGTTCAGCGTTACGCTCACGGCGGCATGGCGCCGGTGCCGGCTCTTCTGTGTGGCACACGGAACTGAGGCGGTCCTCAGCGGCTTTGCAGCGGATGAGCGCTGCCGGCGTCCGCATCCGCTCCTGCCGGCGCCTCGTCAGGTACGGAAGCCCGGATCACTCCAGCCTCGTTCATCAATATCCCCCCCTCCTCTTCCTCTCCAGAGGAGGAACGAAGTCAAGCCGCCGCAGGGATATTCCACGTCGGCCCACAGTGGCGGCAGTGCCGCCGCGAGTTCATCCACTGCGAGCTGCCTGAGAGCATCGCCGTCCCCCTCGATGCCATCCGGACCTTCTTCAACTGCCCGGCCAGACAGCCGGGCGTACCCTCTCCATCATCAAGGCGCATCGCACATGGTTCCGGCAGCATACTTGGATCCTGATGCTGCTGTCGCCGCTCCATAGCCGCCGCCCTCTTTCGGGTCTGGCAAATGGCCGCGCTGAAGATGTAAGATTTTCGCTTCCGGTCCGCACAAGTTCGGAGCAGATATTAATACTTCCTTAATAGAACATCATTCTGCGCCGCAAATTATCTTCATTTCAGTCAGTTGTACGTTTCTTCTATCTACAACCCACACGGGGCGCCCGAAAGATACTCGCCCTGCTCTCCTCCGGCGCAGAAAGTGACAGTTATGGCGACCTTCTACGGCACTGCAAATAATGACCTGTTCCGGTTCTCGTCCCACACGGCTGCCGACGCGATTTATGGCGACGGGCTAGAGGATCATCTCGGCACGCCGGGTAACAACCACATCGAGGCAGGCTCCGGCGGGGACACCATCTATGCCGGCTATGGTCGGGATACCGTATTTGGCGGCGCGGGCGATGACCTGATCATGGGCTATGGCGTCGGCGGCGCGTCGTCCGGCAATGCAGATGTGCTGGCTTCGCAGGATGGCGCCGATCGCCTCCATGGCGGCGCCGGGCGGGACGTGATCCAGGGCGGCGGCGGCGACGACATCATTTTCGGCGGCGACGGTAACGACTGGCTTTATGGCGGTAGCGGAAACGATACCCTCTCCGGGGGTGCCGGCAACGACGTGATCCAGAGTGGCCGCGGTGCCGATACCATGAGCGGCGGCGCCGGCCGGGACATCTTCGCCTTCGGCTATGGCTACCTGTCCGAGGCGGGCGGCGATGCCAACGAGGGGCGCGACACCATTCTCGATTTCCGTCCGGGCGTCGACCGCATCGATCTGAGCGGCTATGCGGTGAATGCGGATGGCGTGCAGATGGCCGCCACGGCGGATGGCCTCCTGCTCACCTTCAACGCCATCTACGAGACCGGCGAGATCAAGCTCATGGGCGTTCATCACCTTCAGGCGGGCGACATCGTTTTCGTCTGAGCGCGCCTGCAAACTGCCGCCGGCGGGCGAGACGCCGGACGAGAGACCTCGAGGCCAAACCACGAAGATTCGAAGGGGCGGAGGATGGCCCTCCGCCCCTTCCCTGCCCCCCCCGGGCAGGCCTCAGCCGAAGACGTAGTCGCCGGCGACGAGGCTGGTCACACCCTGCAGCGTCACATGGTCGATCGCGCCGTCGGCGGCGTGGATGGCGAAGAGGTTGCCCTCCTCGTGGGTGATGGTGGCGCCGGCGCCGAAGCCCGTCAGCTTCAGGATATCGCCGCCGGCCTTGCCGGCGCCCTGGAAGTCGGTGATGAAGTCGTGGCCCATGCCCTTGGCGATGACGAAGGTGTCGTTGCCGCCGCCGCCGGTCAGGACGTCGTTGCCACCCCGGCCGTCGATCGTGTTCTGCGC
>DATMRU010000002.1:0-47266 GCA_035565935.1 Roseomonas sp. | reverse complement strand
CCGAGACCGGCGCGCTGCTCTACGAGCGCGCCCGCGCGCTGCTGGCCCAGCTCGATACCGTGGCGGACGAGGTGATGGCCCGCTCCGGCGCGCTGCAGGGGCTGATCCGCCTCGCCGCCCCGCTCAGCTTCGGCATCCGCTATCTCGGCCCGCTGATCGCCGATTTCATGCGGCGCTATGAGGGCATCGAGGTGGTGCTGGACCTCGACGACCGGCATGTGGACCTGTTCAGCGGCGGCTATGATCTCGCGCTGCGCAGCGGCCGCCTCGGCGATTCCGAGTTGCGCACGCGCCGGCTCGGCACCAGCCGGCGCGCGCTCTGCTGCAGCCCCGACTATGCCGCCCGGCACGGCCTGCCCAGGAGTCTGGAGGCGCTCGCGACACATTCCTGCCTGGGTTATGCGAACACGACCGCCGGCCATCTCTGGCGCTTCGCCCCGAGCGGCGGCGCGCCAGGCGAGCCGCGCTCCCTGGTGCTGCGCGGTCGGCTGACCGCGAACAGCGGCGAGGCCCTGCTGGACGCCGCCCGCGCCGGCATCGGGCTGGTGGTGCTGCCGACCTTCCTGGTGGCCGATGCCGTGCGCGCCGGCGCCCTGCTGCCCGTGCGCATCCCCGGATGGGAGCCGGTGCCCGACACCATCCAGCTCGTCTATCCACCGACGCCTGCCATGCCGCTCAAGGTCCGCACGCTGATCGAGCACCTGGCGGCGGCGATCCATGAGCCCTTCACCTGGGACGAGCCTTTCCAGACCGCCGAATGAAGGTCGGGGGAAGGAATTCCCCCGAACCCTCATCTTCTTTTTGTCAGTTTGGCGCCGCGCTGACCGTGAGTGCGGCAAACTCGAAGAAAAAAGAAGGGGGCCTGGGGGAATTCATTCCCGCAGCCTTTTCCGGCGCTGTACCAGCCCGCAACCCCGCCCGCGGCGGGCCGTTCCCCGGGCATCACCATTCGAGAAGGAGTCCCTCCATGGCCGATGACGCCAAGCAACGCCGCGACAAGGAGCGCATGCCGCAGGATGCCCCGAAGCTGGGCGAGGTGACGGGAATGCTGACCGGCCATTCGACGCGCGACGCCGAAACCACCCGGCCCGGCGACAAGACCACGGGCGCGGGCGACCTCGGCAACCTGCTCAAGAATCAGCGCGAGGAGCGCTGAGGCGTCCGGGGGCGCGCTATTTCGCAGCGACCGCCTCGGCCGGGATCTCCTCCCGCGTTTCCGGCATCGCCAGCAGCGTCAGCAGCACGCAGAGCAGGCCGATGCCGCCCAGCATGGCGAAGGCGGCCGAAGGGCTCACCCAGCTCGCCACCGCCCCCGCCAGCCCGGTGCTGACGGTGCCGCCGATGCCGACGGAGAGGCCGAAGAAGCCCATGCACAGGTTGAAGCGGTTGGTGCCGCGCGTCAGGTCGGCAGCGGTGAGCGGCAGCATGACGTTCAGGGTGGCGGCGCTGACGCCGTCGAGCGCCTGCACCAGCAGCAGCATGTAGGGGTCGTGCACCACCGCCAGCAGCATGCCGCGCAGCGGCAGCATGCTGAAGCCGAGCAGCAGGGCGATGCGGCGCCCACGCTCCTCCGCCAGGCGCCCCACCCAGGGGGAGAGGCCGGCGACCACAAGCTGCGGTACGACAAGACAGCCGGCGATAATGAGGTTCGCCTCGTCGCCGGCCGCCTGCGTCACCGCCGTTCCCGCCAACGGCAGCATCGCCGCATTGGACAGGGTGAACAGCAGGGCGCAGCCGGCGAAGACCAGGACGCCCCGGTTCATCAGCAGGTCCTTCAATCGCGCCCGCTTGGCCTGAGCCTGGGTGGCGGCGACATTCTGCCGCAGCGCGCTCTGACGGATGCTGAGCAGGGCGATCATGCTTGGCACCGCCAGGGCAGCTGTCAGCCAGAACACCGCGGCCGGCGAGAGATAGGTGCCGATCAGGCCCATCACCCCTGCGGCGATGGCGCCGCCGAGCGAGGCGAAGCGGGCATTCCGCCCCAGCCGCTCACCCAGCGCCGCGCGCCCGACCAGGGCGAGGCTGATGGCCGCGATCGAAGGGTTCATCACGCAGCTGGCGAAGCCGTGCAGGATTTCCGCGAGCAGCACAGGCAAGGTGGCCGGCCAGGCGGCCAGCAGCACGGCGGAGAGCGCAATTCCGACCAGCGCCGCCATCGCCGCGCGCCGCTTATGCTGCGTGGCATCGACCAGGGCGCCGGCCGGCAGCTGGCTCAGCATGGCCGTCAGTGTACCCAGGCTGAGCGCGAAGCCGATCTGCACCTCCGTCCAGGCCTGCGTGGTCAGGTAGACCGCAACGAAGGGGCCGAAGCCCGTCTGCACGTCCGCGACGAAGAAGTTCAGCCAATCGAGGCCGCGTTGGCTCCGCCTGTCGACCGTCATGTGGCTCTAATGCGCCTCCGCTGCGGTGGCCATGACGGAATCCTCGCCCTTGCGGTATTCCGGAAAGGCCTTGAGCTGATCGCGCGTCAGCGAGAGCACGGCACCCTTGGGGCCGAAGCGGAACATCGGCCAGGCGACAGCGATGCGCCGCTTCCCGACGCCCAGGAAGCCGCCATAGTCCAGCACCACGGCGAGGGGCCTGCCTTCCCCGTCCACCAGCACATTCACCACTTGGCCGACCACGGTATCGGAGGAGTTCTTCACATCCGAACCCAACAACAGCAGGGCTGAATCCTTCGGCAATGGTTCCTGGCCCACAGGGGCTGCCTCAGGAGCGGCCTCAGGAGCTGCCGCCTCAGGAGCTGCCGCCTCAGGCGCCGCCGGCGCAGGGGAGGCCGCCTCGGGCGACGCGGGTGCAGGTGCCGCCGGTGCAGGCGTTGCCGGCGCGGGGGATGCCCTGTCGGGTGCTGCGGGCGCAGGTGCCGCCGGTGCGGGTGATGGCGCCTCGGGCGCCGCCGGTTCCTTTTCGGCCGCACGGGCGAGGCTGGATTCGGCGGCGAGCAGCAGCAAGGCCAGCAGCGGCAGCCAGAACTTCCTGCCAGGAATGCGAAGGGCGATGGACACGGCGTCGTACTCCTCGGGGTGTCGATCGGGCCGGCCTGGCCAGCCACGGCGGTTCGCCACCGTCGCAGTAACGGCGGCCCGGCGGAAAGGGTTGGTCTAGGCCGGGCGGAAAAAAGCCTGTGCCCGGCTGCATATCCGTGTGGCCGGGCCCAGCGCGGCCTGGCGGCAACACGGACTCATTTTCCGCACGGACCGAGGCAGCTTCTTCCAGGAAGGGCAATACGGGGGACTTCACGCCGGGCGCCGGCTGTGCTTTGGCTATCCGCATCGCTCGAAAGGCAAGACCATGTCAAAGAAGTTCCTCGCCGACACGATTCAGAACTCCATCGAGATCACCGGCGTCGGCGCCAATGCGCTGGCTGGCGACATCATCGAGGCGATGAAGGCCGAGATCGTGCGCACCGGCCGCTTCACCATCCCCGAATTCGGCGCCTTCCTGGTACGCGAAACGCCGAAGCGCACGGCGATGAACCCGCGCACCGGCGAGAAGGTCGCGGTGAAGGCCGGCGCCACCGTGCGCTTCAAGCCCTCCCCGGCGCTGCGCGAAGCCGCCTTCGCGGCGCTCAAGAAGAGCAAGCGCAAGGCCGCCAAGGCCTGAGGCCGGCGCGCCGCCCCCCGCCCGGCGCCGGGCGGGGGCGGCGCAGCCTTCTCCGGCGAGGCTCGCCCGCGCTCAGGCGGTGTGCGGCTTCAGCAGCAGCGCCATGCTGCGCGCCAGATCCGCCTGCCGGAAGGGCTTGCGCAGCACCGGATAGCCTTCCGGTACCGTCTCAGGATCGGCGTAGCCGGTCAGCAGCAGGATCGGCAGCCCCGGGCGCAGCGCACAGGCCCGGTCGGCCAATTCCCGCCCCGACATGCGCGGCATCATCAGGTCCGTCACCATCGCATGGATGTCGTCGGCCTGCTCCAGCACCCGCAGCGCCGCCTCGCCATCCTCCACCTCCAGCGGGCGGTGGCCGAGATTGGCCAGGAAAGTGGCAGTGACGCCGCGCACGCCCGGATCGTCGTCCACCACCAGCACCCGCGCCGCCGCTGTCGAGGGTGGCGGCGCGCCGCTCTGTTCCGCCCCGCTTTCCGCCTGCGCGTGGGCGCTGGCGCGCGGCAGGAACAGCTCGACCGTGGTGCCCTCGCCCATGACGCTGGCGAGGGTGGTGGTGCCGCCGGATTGCCGCGTCAGCCCATAGACCATGGACAGGCCAAGGCCGGTGCCGCGCCCCACCTCCTTGGTGGTGAAGAATGGCTCGAAGGCCTGCGCCAGCACGGCCGGCGGCATGCCGCTGCCGGTATCGGCCACCGCCACCGCGACATAGTCGCCGGCGGCGAGGTCGGCCATCGCCTCCTCGCCCACCACGACATTGCGGGTGGTGAGGGTGATGGTGCCGCCCTCCGGCATGGCGTCGCGGCTGTTGATGCAGAGGTTGAGCAGGGCGAGGCCGAGCTGCTCCGGGTCCACCATCGCCGGCCAGAGCTGCGCGTCGAGCCGGTGCCGCAGCTCGATGCCCGGCCCCAGGCTGCGCAGCAGCAGGTCGTCCATCTCGCGCACGAGCTGGTTGATGTCGCTGGCGCGCAACTGCAGTTCGCGCTTGCGGCTGAAGCTGAGGAGACGCTGCGTCAGGGTGGAGCCGCGCTCCGCCGCGGTGATGGCGTTGCGCACCAGCTTCTGCTGCCGCGGGTCGCCCAGCGTGGTGTGGGCCAACAGGTCGAGGCTGCCGAGAATGGCGGTCAGCAGGTTGTTGAAGTCATGTGCGACGCCGCCGGCCATGGTGCCGAGCGCCTGCATCTTCTCCGCCTGGTGCAGGCGCTCCTCCAGCGCGCGCTGCTCAGTGATGTCATGCTCGATGGTGGCAAGATGGGTGACGCGCCCGCCGGCATCGCAGATCGGGATGCGGTGGATCCGCACCCAGCGCGGCGGCGCCGCATCAGAATGCCGCTGTTCCGTGAGCTCGGCCGGCCGGGCACTGGCAATCACCGCGCGGTCGGCCTCCAGCATCGGCGCACGCGCCGCGGGCGGCAACAGGTCCGCCTCACCGCGGCCGAGGCATTCCTCCACGCTGCGTCCGAGCGCCGCTGCCTTCGCCGCATTCAGCCGCACGAAACGGCCGGTCGCGTCCTTGAAGCTCAAGGCATCGGTTGAGGAATCGAGCAGGCCGCGCAACAGGGCGCGCTCGGTGTCGAGCGCACGGCTCAGGCGGCGGCGGGCGGCGGCATTGCGCACCATGCTGAGCAGCGCCGCCGGCTCCCAGGGCTTCGGCGCATAGCCGGCGATGCGGCCGTTGTTGACGGCGTTGATCACCGCCTCCAGGTCGGCATAACCGCTGAGCAGCAGCGCCTCCGCGTCGCAGACCTCGCGCGCACGGGCAAGGAAGGCATCGCCTGTCATGCCCGGCATGCGCTGGTCGGAGACGATCACGTCCACCTGCGGCTCGTGCGCCAGCAACTCCAAGGCAGCGGCCCCGGAGGTGGCGGTGAGAATACGGAACTCCGCCTCGAAGAGGTCGTCCAGGGCGACCAGGATCTCCGGCTCGTCATCGACCAGCAGCAAGGTCGCCGGTGCGGGGTCGGGCTGTCTGTCCATGTCGTTCAGCGTTTCGCATCCACCGGCACACTGATCATGAAGGAGGCGCCGCCCGCGGCCCCGCTGCCAACCGAGATCGTGCCGTCATGCGCCTTGATGACGTTATAGGCGATGGCCAGCCCCAACCCAGTGCCGGAGCCGACCGGCTTGGTGGTGAAGAAAGGCTCAAAAATGCGGTCGCGCAAGCCCGGCGGCACGCCCGGCCCGGTATCGCTGATGGTGATCCGGTAGCCGGAGGCATCGCTGTCGGTCTCGATGGTGATGGTGCCCTGGTCGGGAATGGCATCTGCTGCGTTGCTGACGATGTTCATCACCACCTGATTGAGCAGTGCGGGGGAGCAGCGCAGCTCCGGCACCGCCCGGTAATGCCGCTCCACCGTGATGCGGTCACCGAGCTTGTGGGCCAGCAGCGCCAGCACCGTGTCGAGCGCGTCCGGCACGTTGACGCGCTGGAAGGCATCGTCCTGCCGCGAGAACTTGCGCAGCTTCAGCACAAGGTCCTGGATGCGTTGCAGGCCGAGCGCCATCGAGCCCGAGCGGTCGCGGCACTTCGCCACCAGCGGCCGCGCCGCCTCATGCTCCCCGAGCATGCCCTGCACCTGCCCGAGCAGCCGCTCCACCGTGCCCTGGTGCGCCAGGATGAAGGCGAGCGGATTGTTGATCTCATGCGCGATGCCCGCCACCAGCTCGCCGAGCGAGGCCATCTTGGCGGCCTGCACCAGCTTGGTCTGCGCCTCGCGCAGCTGGTGGTTGGTCTCCTCCAATTCCGCGTTCGCGCGCGCCAGCGCCTCGGCGAGCGCCGCCTTGGCCTGCGCCGCGGCGGCCTCGGCCTGGGCGCGCTGCACGGAGAGCTCGCGCTCGCGCAGCTCGGCGGCGACCCGGCGGTCCTCGTCCTGCAGCAGCTTGCGGCGCAGCGCGGCGCGGATTCGCACGCTCAGCACCTTCGGCTCCGCCGTGGCGGGAATCAGGTCGTCGGCGCCAGCCTCGAAGACGCTGGCCAGGATCTCGCGGCCGACCAGGCTGTCGGTGCCGAGCGCGACGATCTGGAAACTTGCCGTTTCGGTGCCAGGGCTGGCCGCCGCGCCGCGCAGCGCGTTCAGCTGGGCGCAGAGCGCGGCGCCGTCATAGCCGGCGCTGAAGGCGTTCAGTACGATGCAGTCCCAGGAGAGCGGCGCTGCCGCCGCCGCCTCCAGCGCCGCCTCCGCGCTCCCCGCCATCTCCACCTTGTAGCCGTCGCGGCCCAGCAGGCCGGCGAGGTAGGTGCGATAGGTGAGGCTGTCATCCACCACCAGCACCCGCGCGCGGCGGAAGGCGAGCATGCCCGGCGCCTGCTCGGCCGGGGCGGCGGCGGCCCGGCTGCGCAGCAGCGCCCGGATGCGCAGCAGCAGCAGCTCGTGGCCAGCCGATTTCGGCACATAGGCATCCGCGCCGCTTTCCAGCCCCTGCCGCTCCAGGTCGCCTTCCTGCGCCTCGGTCAGCATCAGCACGGGGATGGCGCGGGTGCGGCTGTTGAGGCGGATCTGCCGCACCAGCTCGTCCCCGTTCATGCCTGGCAGGTGGTAATCGGCGATCACCAGGGCCGGGACCGTCTCGTTCAGCGCCTCCAGCGCCAGTTCTGCCGTGGCGGTGCGCACCGCGGCGAAGCCATGCCGCTCCAGGAAGCGCTGCATCTGCAGCGCCTGGGTCTCGGAATCCTCCACCAGCAGGACGGGCGACCCGCTCATGCCGGGCGACCCACGAGCTGCAGGAGGCGCGGCCCGATCAGCGGCAGCGGCAGGCTGAGGCTGGAGCCGCCCATGCGCACGGCCGCGGCTGGCATGCCATAGACCACCGCGGTGCTCTCATGCTCGGTGATGGTCAGCCCCCCGGCCTGCCGCAGCTCCGTCAGGCCGACCGCCCCATCCTCGCCCATGCCGGTCAGCAGCACGCCCAGGCCCTGCGGCCCCAGCGCCTCGGCCACCGAGCGGAACAGCAGCGTGGCGGAAGGGCGCTGGCTGGCCAGCGGTCGCTCGCCGCTGACCCGCAGCACGCCCCTCGGGGCCAGCAGCAGGTGGCGGTCGCCCGGTGCCACATAGACCCGGCCCGGGCGCGGCGTCTCCCCATCCTGCGCGACGCCGACGGCGAGCGGCACCAGCCCGTCGAGCCAGGCGGCGAAGCCCTCCATGAAGGCACCCCCCATATGCTGCACCAGCAGCACCGGCAGCGGGAAGTCAGCCGGCAGGGCGCCCAGCACCTGGGCCAGCGCCGGCGGACCCCCGGTCGAGGCGGCGATGGCCAGCAGCGTGGGCCGCTGCGCGGCCGCCACCGGCTCGAGGCGCACCGGCCGCGCCGGCCGCGCCGCGCCCATGTTGCGGCGGCGGATCACCGGCACCTGGCTCATGATGTAGAGCTGGGTGCAGATGGTCTCGGCGATCCGCTCGTACCCGCCGGTCTCCATGCCGACCGGCTTCTCCACCACCGAGAGCGCGCCGGCCCGCAGCGCGTTCATCGAGATGTGCAGCGAGGTATCCTCGACGCTGTCGGCGATGACGACGATCGGCGTCGGCTGCTCGGCCATGATGCGCCGCGTGGCCTCCAGCCCGTCCATGCCGGGCAGGCGGATATCCATGGAGATGACGTTGGGGCGGACGCGCGGCAGCTCGCGCAGTGCCTCCTCGGCCGAGGCCACGGCGGCCACCAGGGTGAGCCGCGAATCGCGGGAGACGATATGCGCGAGCAGTCGCCGCACCACCAGCGAATCCTCAACGATCATGACGCGGACCGGGTCAGTCGAGAGCTTCACAGCATCTGGCCAATAGTTGCCAGCAACTCGCGCTGGTCGAATTTCTGCTTGGTGATATAGGCGCCAGCCCCCAGCTCGAGGCCGCGCCGCATGTCCTCGGAACTGGCGCGCGAGGTCATCAGGATGACGGGGATCGGCGCCAGGCGCGGGTCGTTCTTCAGCGCCTGCAGCAGGCTGAAGCCGTCCATGCGCGGCATCTCGACATCGGCGATGATCAGGTCCACCGGCACCTCGCCGCCGCGCAGGCGGTTCAGCGCGTCGAGCCCGTCCACGCTGAGCAGCACGCGGAAGCCCTGCGCCTCCAGGATGCTCTTCTCCAGCGTGCGGGTGGTGATCGAATCGTCCACCACCAGGATGGTGGCCGTGTCGCCCGCCTCCTGCGCCGGCAACAGGCCGAGCCCGGCGGCAGCGAGCCGGCCCTCGTCGCGCAGCCAGCGGCCGACCAACCCTTCCGGGCTCAGCACCAGGGCCGGGGCCGAGCCCGCTCCCATCGGCACGGCGCCAACCACCAGCCCCGCCTCCAGGCCGGGCGCCTCCACCGCCTCCACCATCACGGTGCGCACGTCGTGCAGCGCCTCCACCGTCAGGGCGCAGCGCCGCTCACCGCTGCGCAACAGCACGGCGATGACGTGCCCGGCCTCGACCGGGAGCGGTCCGGCAGGCTGGCCGAGAAGGGTGGGCAAGGCGATCATCGGCGCGATAACGTCGCGACCGCCGGCTTCGATGCGCACGACCGGCTGGCCCTCGACGGTTTCAACCTCGGTGATGCGCAGGCGCATCAGTCGCTCCACGCCGCGGCTCGGCAGGCCATAGATCTGGCCGCCCACGCCGAAGAGCAGCACCGGCTCGCGGGCGGCCGTCATCGGCACGGCGACCTCCACCTCGGCGCCCCAGGGGCGGCGCGGGCGCAGCGCGGCATGGCCGCGCAGCCGGCGGGCCGTCTCGGCCACCACCGAGAGGCCAATGCCGCGCCCGGAAAGCCGGTCCACCGCCGCACTGGTGGAGAAGCCCGGCTCGAAGACCAGGGACAGCACCCGGTCGGGCGGCGGGGGAGGCTGGTCGGTGCTACGCGGCGGCAGCAGCCCGCGCTGCACCGCCACCGCCTCGATCCGCGCGAGATCCGGGCCGCGGCCATCGTCGAAGACCGTCAGCACCAGGAGGCCGCCCCGCGTGGTGAGACGGAGGCCGATCTCGGCCTCGGCCGGCTTGCCCTTGGCGGTGCGCTCGGCGGGGCTTTCCACCCCGTGGCTGACGGCATTGCGCAGCAGGTGGGTGGCGGGATCCTTCAGCGCCTGCAGCACGCGGCGGTCGGCCTGCAGATCCAGCCCCTCCAGCCGCACCGCGACCTCCTGTCCGCTTTCGCGCACCAGATCGCGCGCCATCCGGCCGAGCGAGCCGAGGACGGCCTCGGCCGGGACCAGGGTGATGCGCTCCACCTGCTGCCGCAGGGCGGCGAACGCCGTGTCCACGCTCCAGGCGGCGCCGCGCTGCTCCCGCGCGAGCCGGGTGACGTGGCGGAACAGCTGCCCCAGAGCCCGGTCGAAGTTGCGGGCGGCGGTTCCCGCGCGGCCTTCCCGGGGGCGCGTCTCCCAGTCCCGCCGCAAGGCGCGCACCTCCGCCTCCAGCGCGCGCAGCCCGGCGCCCAGGGCTGCCTGGCCGGCCAGCGCGTCGGCCAGGGCCTGCACCGCCCCGCCCAGGCCCTCCACCTGCCCGGCATTCACCCGCAGGTATTCCACCGCCCCGCCGACCGGCTCGGCGGCGGCGGACGCGGCCACCGGCGGCTCGGCCGGAGGCGGTGCCGCAGGCGTGCCCTTCGCCGTGGCCGGAGAGGGCGGCGCGGCATGGCCGAGCAGGCGATCGAGCGCCTGCTGCGCGGCGGCCGGCGGCTCGGCCAGCGCATCGCCCCGCAGCGCCGCCACATAGCCCTCGATGCCATCCAGCCCGAGTTGCACGGCGGCGCGGGTTTCCGGTCCCAGTGGCAGGCTGCCGTCGCCGACGCGGCTGAACACCGTCTCCAGCCGGTGCGCCATCTCCTCCACCACCGGCAGGTCCACCGCCCGCGCCGCGCCCTTCAGGCTGTGCGCGCGGCGAAACACGTCCCGCAGGTCGAAGGGCTGGCCCTGCTCCACCGCCGCCAGCGCGGCGCGGATGGCCTGCAGGTGGTCCTGATGCTCGATGCCGAAGGCGGCGAGCAGTTCCTGGCGCAGGTCGCCGCTCACCGGCCCGGCTCCGGCGTGACGAAGACAGGGGAGCGGCGCATGCGGCGTCTCAGAAGCGGTAGCGGTCGGCCAGCGTGACCAGCCGCTGCGAGAGCTGCGAGAGATTCGCCGCCGCGGTGTCGAGCTGCCGCGTGCCGGCCGCCGTCTGCTGGCTGGCCTGGCGGATGTTCTGCAACGCGCTCATCACCTGCTCGATGCCGAGCTGCTGCTGGTTGGTGCTGGCGACGATCTGCTGGAAGGTCTGCACGCTCTCCTGGATGCGCCCGGTAATCTCGGTGATGGTGGTGTGGGTGGTGTCGGTGCGCTGCCGCCCCGCCGTCACGCGCTTCACCGCCTCCTCGGTCAGCATCACGGAGGAATTGATGCCGCGCTGGATGTCGCCGAGAATCGAGCGCACCTGCCCGGTGGCCTCCTTGGCCTGGTCGGCCAGGGTCTTCATCTCGGCGGCGACGACGGCGAAGCTGCGGCCCTGTTCGCCGGCGGCGGCGGCCTCGATCGCGGCGTTCAGCGCCAGCAGATGGCTGCGCTCGGAGATATCATTGACGGTGGCGATGATCTCGCCGATCGCCTGGGTCTTCTCCGAGAGCGCGACGATGTTGCTGGCCACCGCCTCGGCCTGCTCGCGGATGGCGTCCATCGCGCGCACCGTCCCGTCCACCGCCTTCAGCCCGGCGGTGGAAGTCTGCGCGGTGGCCTGGGCGGAGGCGATCACCTCCTGCGCGCGCTTGCCGATCTGCACGCCGGAATGGGTGATCTCGTCCACCGTCGCGGCGGTCTCCTGCACGGCGGCGAGCTGCTCCTCGACGCTGGCGGCCTGCTCCTGCGTGCTGGCGCGGATCTCGGCGGCGGCGGCGTTCAGGTTCTCGGTCGCCTCGCGGCTTTGCCGGGCCAGCTGGCGCAGCCCCTCGACCATGGCGTTCAGTGTCGTGCCGAGCCGGCCCAGCTCGTCCGGCCCGGACACCGCCGCCTCGCCGGACAGGTCGCCGCGCCCGATGCGCTCGACGAAGTCCATGAAGGCGGCCAGCGGCTGGGTGATCGAGCGGCGGATCAGCAGCGTGATGGCGATGCCCAGAACCACCGCGCCGATCAGCACCAGGATCACCGAGAGGCGGCTCTCCTGGTAGATCTCCTGGCCGCGCGCCTGACCACTGGCGATCAGGGCGTTCAGCGCCTCGTCGAGGCTGTTGCCCAGCCGGTCGAATTCGGCGCGGCTGGCGGCGGTGGCCTCCGCGGCCGCCTCCGCCGCGGCGAGGTCATTGGTGCGAATGGCCTGGAACTGCGCCTGCGACTGATCGCGGATCTGCCGCAGGGTGGTGGTTGCCTGACTGAGCAGACGGCTGACCTGCTGCCAGCCGTCTGCTCGGTCGCCGGAGAGCGCCTGCGCGGCATTGCGGCTGGCGGTGGCCTGCATCTGCTGCAGGAGCGCCTCGCCCTCCGCCGCCGAGCGCGACCAGGACTGCAACAGGTCGTCGGAGGGCACCGTGCTCCCCAGGCCACGCTGCAGGAAGCGGGTCAGGTTGCGGCTGCGCAGGTCCTGCATGCCGCTCTCGAGGCCGCGCAGCTGCGCCAGCTGCCGCAGCATGGCTAGGTCACGCGTGACGATGGTCTCGGTGGCCAGGGTGACGACGTTGATCTGGTTCAGGCTGTAGAGGCCGAGGCCGACCAGCAGCAGCGTGATGGCCATGAAGCCGGCGAGGATTCGGTTGGCGATGCTCAATTCGTCACGCTCCGGAAGGCACGGCGGGGGCCATGAAGGGTTGCAACAGCCGCTCGGGGTCCAGCAGTCCGAGCAGGGCGCGGCGCCCGCCGGTCAGCTCGGGCGGGGTCAGGGCGTGGCTGGACACGGCGCGCTCGGTGGCCGGCTGCTCCGCCGCGTCGAGCGGGGTGACGGCGACGGCGCCCGCGACGCGTCCCACCCGCAGCGCAAAGCGGCGCGGCCCGCCGGCGCGCAGCAGCAGCACATGCCCGCCTCCGCCCGGCGCGGCGCGACCGAGCGCCAGCGCCAGGTCGAGCAGGCAGAAGACCTGCCCGGCGCGCCCGAACAGGCCGAGCACCGCCGGCGGCGCACCGGGCAGTGGCGCCCAGGCCGGCAACGGCAGAACCTGCGCGACGGCATCGAGCGGCAGACCGTAGAATTCCTCGCCGAGCTGGCAGGCCAGCACCATGGTCCGGGCCTCGGCCGGCTCGGCTTCGGCACCGCGCGCCGCCAGCAGGCGCGTGCGTTGTTCCAGGATGCGTTCGGCCCGCGGTGGCGGGACTGTGGCGGCGCGATTCGGCATCAGCGGGCCTTGGCCGGGCCGGGAGCCTCGAGTTGAAGCCGCGCGGCGATGCGCAGGTCCTGCGCCGTCATCCCGTCTCCTTCCTCCAGCGCGGCGTCGCCCGGCAGGCCCATGGCGATGCGCGTCGCCACCGTCAGGGCCCGGCACCCGGCGGTGCGGTGGCCTTCGTCTAGCAACAACAGGCCAAGCTGATAATGGGCCATGACAAAGTCCCGCCTCAGATAGAGCGCGCGGCGGAAGGCCCGTTCCGCCGCCTCCGGCTGGCCCAGGGCGCGGGCCACCAGCCCGTCGTAATAATGCAGCGCCGGATGTGCCGGCTCCGCCGCCAGCCCGTCCCGGCAAGCGGCCTGGGCCGCCACGAGGTCGCCGCGATTGGCCAGGGCGCGGGCTTCCTCCAGCAATGCATCCGCGCCGGCCGCGCCGCCCGGCGCCGCGCCCTCCGGCGGGGGGATGGCTGACCGGGGCACCGGCGCCGCCGGCGGCCGAGCTGGCGGAGAGGAAGGCGGCGGAAGCGGCGCCCAGGCCCCTGGCTCGGCCATGGGCGCGGTAAACGCCGGCGCGGCGGGCGGTGGTGCCGGCAGGGGTGCCCCGCTCCGGCGGTAGGCGACGGTGCCGGGCAGGTTCACCACGTCGAGGAAGCGCGCAAAGGCCGGGTTCGGCTCGGCATGGCCAAGCAGCAACCAGCCACCGGGGTTCAGCCGTTCCGCCAGGGCGCGCACCAGCCGCTCCACCACCTCGGGGTGGAAATAGATCAGCACGTTGCGGCACAGGATCAGGTCGAACTCGTTGATCTGCAGGGGCGAGGTGCCGTCCAGCAGGCTCAGCAGGTTGTGCTGTTCGAAGCGCACCAGCGACCGGTGCTGCGGCCGCAGCGCCCAGTGACGACCGCCGGCATCCGGCGTGAAGTCGCGCTCCAGCTCCTCGGCCGAGAGACTGCGCAGCGCCCAGCGGCTGTAGAGGCCGCGCCGTGCCGTCCGCAGCACCGCCTCATTGAGGTCGGTGCCGAGCAGGCTGACCCGCCACTGCGGCAGGGCCTCCCCCAGCAGGCGACGCACCAGGATGGCGACGGAATAGGGCTCGGCGCCGCTGGCGCAGCCGGCGCTCCAGACCCGCAGCCGCCGCTCTTTCCGGTTGCGGGCGATGATCCCCGGCAGGATGGTGCGTTCCAGCGCGGCGAACTGCTCGGCGTAGCGGAAGAAGAAGGTCTCGCCGATGGTGATCTCCGCCACCAGCGCCGCCCATTCCGCCTCGCCCGCCACCGGATCCTTCAGCCGCTCCAGATAGGCGGCCGTGCCGGGCAGACCGGTCTCGCGCAGGCGGCGCCGCAGCCGCTCCCAGAGCAGGGCGTCCTTGTCCTGGTAGTAGAAGTGCCCGGTGCGGGCGATCACCAGGGACTTCAGGCGCAGGAAATCCGCGTCCGGGATGAAGGCCGGGGTGAACGCGCCGCGGGGGGCGAGCATCACCCGGTGCCGGCCCATTCGGCCAGCCGGGCCTGCGCCGCCTCGCGCAGGCCGGTCAGCGCCGCCTGTTCCTGTACCAGCAGGATGCGCTCCGCCGCCAGCAGATGGATGAAGCCGTCTGGCGTCTCGATCTCGGCCACGGCGCAGCCATTGAGCGTGGCCCCTTCGGTGACCGGCCGCAGCCGCTCCGGCGGGATGCGCTGCAGGTCCAGCACGCGGTCCACCAACAGGCCCAGCGGCCCGCCTCCCCCCGCCCCGGCGGTCAGCACCACATGCCGGTAGAGCGCCGCCTCGCCCTCGGCGCCCTCCGCCGCCAGCCCGAACAGCCGCATCAGGTCCAGCACCGGCACCGCCGCGCCGCCCAGATTCATGAAGCCGGCCAGCGGGCGCGGCAGGCCAGGCGGGCGATACAGGCGGGGCAGCGGCAGCACCTCCCGCACCACCCCGCAGGGCAGGGCGCAACGGCGGCTGCCGAGCCGCAGCAGCACATAGGAGTCAGTGGAGGCGGAGGCGACGGTCACTGGCACGGCATCCTGGGCGACGCCTTGGTATCATCGCCCCGCCAGGGCCGCCAGCCACTCGCCCACCCCTCGACGGCGGCGCCCGGCGCGGCCAGGATGGCGCGGAGCTTCCAAGAGGACCCGCCCCATGGCCATCGACGCCGCCGCAGCCGCCGCCGCCCTGCTCGAGGCCCGCCGCAGCCGCAGATGGCTCGAAGCCCTGCCCGAGGGCGCCCGCCCGGCCGACATGGAGGATGTCTATGCCATCCAGGCGCTGGTGGCGGCGGAGCTGGGGCCCATCGCCGGCTGGAAGGTCGGCGCCGCCAGCCCCACGGCGGAACCCGGCTGCGCGCCGCTGCACGCGCAGAATCTGCGCTTCGACGCCACGCCCTTCCGCGCCGCCGAGTTCAACATCACCGGCATCGAGGCCGAGATCGGCTATCGCCTGGGCGCCGACCTGCCGCCGCGTGATGCCCCCTATTCGCGCGAGGAGGTGATGGCGGCCATCGCCACCATGCACCCCACCATCGAGATCGTGGACACGCGCTTCGTCCGACTCGGCCTCGACCCGCTCAGCCACTCCGCCGACCAGACCAGCCATGGCGCGCTGGTGGTCGGGCCGGCGCTCGCCTATTGGCAGCGCATCGCCCCGCCGGGCGTGCCGGTGCGGCTGAGCTTCAACGGCACGGTGGCGGTGGAGCATGTCGGCGGCAATTCCGCCGGCGAGCCGATCCGGCTGGTGCAATGGCTCGCCAATACCGGCGCGCGCCGCTACGGCGGGCTGAAGGCGGGAATGGTCATCACCACGGGGAGCTGCACGGGAAATATCCTGGTGTCAGCCGGCACCAAGGTGCGGGCGGAATTCCAGGGCGTGGGAGTGGTGGAAACCGAAATCCAGTAAAAGGCCGGGGGAATGAATTCCCCCGGACCCCCTTCTTTTTTCTTCGAGTTTCCGGCGCCGGCGACCGGCGGAAAGCACGGCGCGAAACTGACAAAAAGAAGATGGGGGGTTCGGGTGGAATTCCTTCCCCCGAACTTTTTCCCTCAGGCCAGGAAGCTGCGCAGCGACCGGCCCCGCTTCGAGCTCTGCAGCTTCTTCAGCGCCTTCGCCTCGATCTGGCGGATGCGCTCGCGGGTCACGTTGAAGGTCTTGCCGACCTCCTCCAGCGTGTGGTCGTTCTCGCCGCCGATGCCGAAGCGCATGCGCAGGATCCGCTCCTCGCGCGGCGTCAGATCGGAGAGGATGCGCATGGTCGCCTCGCGCATCGAGGAGCGCGCCGCGGCGTCGAAGGGCATCACCGCGTTCTCGTCCTCGATGAAGTCGCCCAGGCGGCCATCATCATCGTCGCCGACCGGGTTCTCCAGGCTGACCGGCTCGCGCGCCAGGCGCTGCACCGCGCGCACCTTGTCCACCGACATGCCCAGCTCCGCCGCCAGCTCGTCCGGCGTCGGCTCGCGGCCGGCCTTCTGCGCGAAGCGGCGGCTCATGCGCGCCACCTTGCCCACCGTCTCCGTCATGTGCACGGGGACGCGGATGGTGCGCGCCTGATCGGCCAGCGAGCGGGTGATCGCCTGCCGCACCCACCAGGTGGCGTAGGTGGCGAACTTGAAGCCGCGGCGCCAGTCGAACTTGTCCACCGCGCGCATCAGGCCGATGTTGCCCTCCTGAATGAGGTCGCCGAACATCAGGCCACGGTTGCGGTAGCGCTTGGCGATGTGCACGACCAGCCGCAGATTGGCGCGGGTCAGCTCCTCCTTTGCCTTGCGCATGTCGCGCTCGCCCCGCCCCACCTCGGCGCAAACGCGGCGCAGCTGCGGCGCGGAGAGTCCGCTCTCCCCCTCCAGCCGGGCGATCGCGGCGCGGATGCCGGGCAGCTTCTCGGCGAGTTCGCGCAGCGCCGCCTCGCGCCGAGCGGAGGAGGTACGCACCTTCTGCGCCGCGATCAGCAGCGCATCGGCGCCTTCCTCGCTGCCGTCCCACAGGCGCAGCACGTCCTCACGCTCCATCCGCGCGGCCGTGGCCAGGCGCAGCACTTGGCCGTCGAGCGCCAGCAGGCGGCGGTTGGTGTCCCGCACCTGGGCGACGAGCAGATCGAGCCGCGCCGGGCGCAAACGCAGCGCGCCGAAAAGCCCGACCATCTCCTCCCGCCGCGCCAAGGCTTCCTCACTGCCGGGCGGCAGCGCGCGCAGCCGACCATGTGCCTCGAGCGCGGCGGTGAAGGCGGCCAGCACCTCCGGCTTCATCTTCTCGTCGAGCGTCGCATGCGGAGCGGCCTCGCTCTCCTCGCTCTCCTCCGGCTCGGAGCTCGCGTCGGCGGCCATCGCCTCCAGCTCGACCACATCGCGCAGGGGCATCTGGCCCTGCTCCAGCGCGGCCTTCCACGCGGCGAGATGGGCGAAGCTCATCGGGCTCTCGCAAAGCCCGGCCAGCATCGCGTCGCGCCCGGCCTCGATACGCTGGGCCAGCGCGATCTCCTGCTCGCGCGAGAGCAGTTCCGTGCCGCTCATCTCGCGCAGGAACATCCGGACGGGATCATCCGAGCGGACCAGGCTGGCGCCGTTGACGTTGCCGCCCTCACCCGCCTCGTCCTCGGACTCCTCGCGCTCCTCGTCGGAGGCCTCGGCGCGCTCGCCCTCCTCCGCCTCGTCCTCTCCGGCGGCGGGGCGGGCGTCATCCTCCTCCAGGGCACCGAAGCCCTCCGGGAACTGCGCGCGCCAGGTCTGGTCGGGGTTCCCACCCGGGTCGAGCCGGTCGCCGCCCTCCTGGCCGTCCTGGGTCAGGATGTCGCCGAAGGTCGCGCGCGCCTTGAGCGTTGCGCTCTCCGACTCGCCCTGATCCGTAGCGCCGTAGGTAAACATCCCGTCCATCGATTCACCTGTACTTCGTTCTGGGGGACCGCACAGGTCCCGGATCACTGCCCTCGCCCGCTGCCGACACAGAATTCCGCGCCACGCAGGCAGGCGCGGGGCGGACGAGGGACAGGCTAGGGGATTGGCGCCACCACCAGATGGCCGCCGCAGTTATTTAGGGAGAGCAGGCCACTCCAAACACCCCCTGGCCCCTTTTCCAGGGGCGGAGAAGTACCGCCTCACGGCGAGAGGCCATATCGCAGCTCCACATGGCCGGAGACGCCCCGCCGCGAGGGGCCGGACGGAAAGAAGCGCAGCCGCACCGTCATCCACGTTCCTCCCGCCCACGGTCTTCCCGCTCGGGGCCGATGCCGATCATGACCACCTTCCCCGCATCCAGGCCGTAGCGCAGCGGCAGGCCGGTGCCCGCCAGGGGCACCATCAGCTCGCGCCGCCCGGTGCCATCGGCCAGCGGGCGGCCCAGCCCGGTATCCTCAGCGAGGCGCCGCGCCGCGCGCGCCACCGCCTGCGCGAGGCGCAGCGCAGCGGCCGGGCTGCGGGCGCGCAGGGCATTGAGCGTGCGGTCGAGATCGGCCACCGCCTCGGGCAGCCATACCAGGATTCCCATAGGTGCGTCCGCCTCAGCGCCCCGGGACGGGGCGCGCGCCTTCCATGCCGAAGCTGTCGAGCCATTCCTCGACCGTTTCCTGCGGCAAGGCCGCCTCGCTCAGCCGGTAACGTTCCCAGCGCGCCAGATCCTCGCGCCGCTGCTGCTCGTAGCCTTCCTCGCGCTCCAGGAACTCCAGCACCGCCTTCTTCATCAGCCAGTGCGGCGTACGATCGCGGACCTGCCCGAGTGCCTGCAGCCGCCGGCGCGTCTCATCATCCAGCTTGAGCGCGAGGCTGCTCGACATGTCTCGTCCGGCTCCGGGGTGGCGATCGGTAATACCCGTCTATACCTGCGCCGCCTGTCACAGGGATGAAATCTTCAAGGGGCAGCCTCCACGTCAACGCAAGCGTGAGCGGCAGGATCCTGCCCCTTCGCGCCTTGCCGATGGGTCGCCCCGGCTTCCGCAGCGCCTCGCCCATGCTATGCACGGGCCCGTGGAAGACCCGACATGATGAATCAGGCGACCGAACTGGCCAGGGTCAAGGCGCGGATCCGCGCCCTGACCGAGAAGACCGTCTCCAATGGCTGCACCGAGGCCGAGGCGCTCGCCGCGGCCGAGATGGTGGGGCGGCTGCTGGAGCGCTACGCCCTCAGCATGGACGAGGTGGAGCTGCGGGAGGCGCGCTGCGTCCAACTGGAAGTCCCCCTGGCCGGGCAGCGCCGGCGCCCTGTGGATGCCTGCGTCCCCGCCATCGCCCGCTTCTGCGACTGCAAGGTCTGGCTGGCGCGCGATCCGGCGGGGGCGCGCTATGTCTTCTTCGGCCTCGAACCGGATGCGGGCCTCGCCTCCTACCTCTTCTCCGTGGTGGAGCGCAGCATCCGGGCCGAGTTGGACACTTTCCGCGCCGGCCACCCGGCGCTGCGCGGGCTCGCCCTGCGCCGCGGCTCGACCAGTTTCCAGCAGGGCATGGCCGGCCGCATTGCCGAGCGCCTGGAAACCATGACCCGCGAGCGGCAGGCCGGGATGGCGGCGCGGCCGGGCACCGGCACGGCGCTCGTCGTCGCCAAGCAGCAGGTGGTAGAGCAGGCCTTCCGGGAGAGCGCCATCCGCCTGGTGTCCAGCCGGCGTCAGGCCATCCAGGCGAATGGCTCCTATCGCCTGGGCTATGCCGCCGGGGACCGGGTCAACCTGAACCGCCCCGTCCACGGCCGCTCCCCTGGCCTGATCGAGTGAGACGCGCCCGCGACAGCCAGCGCCAGCGGCTCTATGCCTGGGAGGACCGGGTGGTGGCCCCGCATGGCGGCGCCCCCCTCCCCTTCACCGCGGCCCAGGGCATGGTGGATGCCATCTGGGCGGAACTGGGACTGCGCTATCCCCCCCGGGTCGAGCCCCTCCCCGCCCAGGCCACCCGCCGCATGGCGGACGCCAATCGCCTGCGCCTGCGCCTGCCGGCCGAGTTCCCGCCCTGGGTGCTGTTGCACGAGCTGGCCCATGCGCTCAGCAGCACGCATGACGGGGCCTCCGACGGGCACGGGCCCATCTTCACCGGCCTCTACGTGCAGTTGCTGGAGCGCTACCTGCGCCTTCCGGCCGACAGGCTGATGGCCTCTCTGGAAGAGGTCGGGCTGCGGGCGGAGCCTTCAGCCCGGCCGGTGTTTCTGGAAACAACAGGGTAAAAAGGTCGGGGGAAAGAATTCCCCCGACCCCCCATCTTCCTTTTGTCAGCTTCTGGTGGCGCTTGTGGCAGCGGCTATCCCTTCGGCCACAGTCGCCGGGGCTGTTTGGCCCCGGCGCAAGCGGGCATCGCTGGCGCGACAAAAACTGACAGAAAAAAGATGGGGGTCTGGGGGAATTCCTTCCCCCAGACTTTTTTCAGATCGGGCAGACCCCGCTGGCGCATTGCAGATGCGCCCAATCCACCGCCTCGCGGCTGGCCTCGTCGGTGATGCCTTCGACCAGCGCGGCGAAGCGGCCGGGCGAGACTTCCTCCTCCGGCAGGTATTCGTAGCCGAGCTTGTCGTCCGGCTGGCTCGGCAGCACGCTGCAGCAGCGCACCTCCGGCTGGTGGGCGGCGACGATGGTGCGGAAGGCGTCCAGGTCGTGCCGGTCGGTATAGACCTTTAGCGTGTAGCTGACCTGATTGCCCCGCTCGGCACCGATCCAGTGCCGCTCCAGCAGCCGCAGCCAGCGATACTGCTCCTCCGGCGTCGCCTCGGGCGCGGTGACCAGTTGCTCGCCGATCCCCAGGCGCTGCACCAGCGGTACCGTGGGGAAGCCGACGATGGTCATGCCGGGAAAGCTGCGCAGCTCGCGCAGCGGATAGCCGCGCGCGGCGTAATCGGCCAGCAACGGGTCGGAGCCCGGGTGCCATTCGCCGGTGCCGGGATCGCGCGTGCCCTTGAACTGCACCCAGCGCAGATACTGCCGGCGGGCCGGGAGGTGCGCGCCCTCGGTCAGGCCGAAGAGCTTGCTGGTGGTGCCGGCGGGCTTCACCGTGGTCACCGTCACCGGCCGCGCCACGCCGAGTTCGTCGGCATAGCGGTCGGCCTCGTCCTTGGCGGCGGCGGAAAGGCGGCGCAGCGCCGCCCAGAAGGGCGCGGCACGGGTCTCGTCCAGCAGGTCGCGGAAGCCGAGGCCGAAGCGCATCCAGGCCCATTCATGCAGCCCGGTCGGGCCGATGCCGATCCGGTTGGTGCGCGCGACCTCCTCGCCGTAGAGCGCATCCATCCGGTTGGCGCGGATCAGGAAGCGCACGCCGAGCCGCACCGCATCCTCCACCCGGCGATCCCAGAGATCGGTGACATCCTCGGGCGCCGCGCCGGGAGCGAAGCTGTCGAAATCGGCGGGGCAGGCCAGCAAGGGCGCAAAATCGGCGATGACGCAGTAGCCGCCGGTGACGTGCAGCGTGATCTCGCCGCAGGGGTTGGTCGTCACCGGGAAGCGCGCCTGCGCGGCGCGGCGGGAGGCCTCGGCCAGCAGCCCGGCGGCGGCGTCCACCTGGTAGCGGGCGCTGCGGAAGTCGCGGCCATCCTCATGGACGGGCTTGTCCCAGGCGCTGCCGGTGCGGTGGTCCTCCAGCAGGTCACCGTTGATGAAGCCGGGCTCGCCATTGATATAGGCGCAGGCCGTGACCTCCTCGAAGACCATGCGGGCGTGCCGGGCGAGCGGGCCGTTGTCCTCGCCGCGCACCAGCGCCCAGAAGGTGCGGTCCACCATGACGGAGTGGTTGGCCGTCCAGAGCCCGCCCTCCGACTTGGCGCGGATGAAGCGGCGGATGCCCGGGTCGCGCCAGGACTTGGTGGCCATGCGCGCGGCACGGCGGGCGCCGCCCACCTGCACCTCGACCGAGAGGTAATGATCCACCAGCAGCGCCTGCTCCCAGGGCTGCAGCGCCTCGTCCTGCGGATCGCGTGCCCGGGCCGGCTCGATGACGTGGCGGCGGATGTTGAGCAGCCCGCGCAGCAGCGAGATGGGGCCGGAGGAAGGCCGCCCCTGCATGCCACGGATCGGGCTGCCGGCGGGGCGAATCTCGGAGAGGTCCAGCACCAGCACCCGGTCGGCCTCGCCGCGGAAAGCCATGGCCTCCAGGAGCTCGACTGCCTTGGCCCAGCCCTCGCGGCTGTCCGCCACGCGGTGGAGGACGGCATTCGCAGGCAGATTCTCCAGCTCGGCCACCAGCTCGCGGGCCAGGAAGGCGCGCAGCTCCGCCTCGGCCGAGGCGTCGAAGCTCTCCTCGGTGCTGCCCCAGGGCAGCAGGCCCATTTCCGTCCCGAAGCGGCGCAGCGCGGCGCGGTCCTTCGGGTAGTCGGGATGGTCGGGGGAAAGATGCAGGCGCAGCGTGGGCGCGCGGCCCCAGTCCACGATCGCCAGCGCATCGTCATAGGCGCGGCCGACGCCGGAACCGTTCAGCAGCAGGTAGAACTTGGCGAAGGAGGCGATCGCCGTCGCGCAATTGGTGAAGACCTCCAGATTGCGCCCGGCCTGGCCGGCATCGCCATGCTGCAGGTGGCGCCCCGAGGTGAGCAGCGCCCCGGTGGCGATGGCATTGCGCAGCCGCGCCCGCTCGGTCGCCAGCCCGGCGCCGCCGGCGAGGAGCCCGATATTGCCCTCCGCCACCCGAGCGGCCACGCGACCGAAATCCTCCCGGTCTTCCGGCCGGAAGACGGTCCGCCGGCCCACCGCCAGACCCATGCCCGCATCCAGCGGCCGCGCCGGCAGCGGCGCCTCGCCGAAGCTTTCGCCCGGCGATGCGTCGGCCTCCGCGCGAGGGCGAGGCAGAGTGTGACTGTATCCGTCCATGAAGGCTCCGGTAGGCTGGGTGGGCCGGCACCGGACCGGCGAATCGGCCGGCGCCACACCAGATATGGTATGGATCTTTTACGCTCGACGCCAGATCTCGGTTTCATGATGTGATGAGAGGCGGGCCGGGCGACCCGCCGCCTCAGCGCAGCGTGGGGTCCAGCCGGTCGCGCAGCCAGTCGCCGAGCAGGCTGACCGAGAGGGTCGTCAGCACGATCACCAGCGAGGGCGCGAGCAGGATCCAGGGCGCCCGCGTCAGATATTCCCGCCCATAGCCCACCATGTTGCCGAGCGAGGTGTCCGGCGGCTGCACGCCGAGGCCCAGGAAGGAGAGGCCGCTCTCCAGCAGGATGATCTCCGGGAAGGCCAGCGTCATGGAGACGATCAGGGTGGAGGCGATGTTGGGCAGCACGTGCCGGGCATAGATCCGCCAGGGCGTGGCGCCGAGCTGGCGCACGGCGGCGGCATAGCCCTGACTGCCGGCGCTGATCGCCAGGCCACGGGCGATGCGCGCATAGCGCTCCCAGCCATGCAGGCCGAGCAGGCAGATAAAGAGCGGCAGCGAGTTGCCGAAGAAGGCCAGCACTGAGAGCGCCAGGATCAGGAAGGGCATCGAGGCCTGGAAATCCACCAGCGCCATCACCGCCTGCTCGACCAGCCCGCGGAAATGCGCCGCCAGGAAGCCCAGTGTGACGCCCAGCACGGCGCCGATGATGGCCGCCCCGAAGGCGATCAGCAGCGACATGCGGATGGAGACGATCAGCCGGCTCAGCACGTCCCGCCCCAGCTCGTCGCTGCCCAGCGGGTGCAGCCAGGAGCCGCCCATGAAGGCCGGTGGCGCGAGGCGGGCGCGCAGGTCGAGCGCGGTATGGGAGAAGGGGCTGATCCAGTCCGCCAGGAAGGCGGTGCCGAGCATCAGCACGATCCAGAACAGCGCGAAGAGCACCATCGGCGGCAGGCGCCCGCCCTTCCGGGCCAGCGGCGCGGCGAGGGTGGCCGGCGGCGGGGTGGTGGCGGTGGTGTCGGACATCACGCGGCCTCTCGCGCGCCGAGCCGCAGCCGCGGATCGAGCACGCCATAGAGCAGGTCCACCACCAGGTTGGCGGTGATCATGGTGGCGGCGACCAGCAGCAGGATGCACTGCACGACGGCCAGGTCGCGGTTGGCGACGGCCACCACCAGCAGCCGCCCGACGCCAGGCCAGGAGAAGACGCTCTCCACCACCACCGCGCCCGCCAGCAGCGAGCCGACCATGAAGCCGATGATGGTGACGGTGGGAATGGCGGCATTGGGCAGCGCGTGGCCGCGCACCGCCCGGTGCCAGGGCACGCCCTTGGCCAGGGCCGTGCGCATATAGGGCTGGCCCAGCACCTCCAGCATGGCCGAGCGGGTGAAGCGCGCCAGCACCGCCGCGCCGCCGAGCCCCAGCGTGACCACCGGCAGGATGGCGTGCATCCACGTGTCCTGCCCGCCCGAGGGCAGCCAGCCCAGTTGCACGGCGAAGACCAGCACCAGCAGCAGCCCCAGCACGAAGGAGGGCACGGTGAAGCCGGCGACGGCCAGCAGCATCACCGCGCGGTCGGCGAAGGAGTTGCGGTGCAGGGCGGCGTAGATCCCGGCGGGGATGCCAAGGCCGAGCTTCAGGGCCAGGGCCGGCAGGGTCAGCGCCAGGGTGGCCGGGATGCGCTCGGCGACCAGGGCGATGGCGCTGCGCCCGTCGCGCATGGAGTTGCCGAGATCGCCGTGCAGGATGGCGGTGAAGTAGCGGAAATACTGCATCCAGAGTGGATCATCGAGACCCCAGGCGCGGCGGAAGGCTGCCACCGCCTCGGGCGGCGCATCGGGCGACATGATGATCTGCGCCGGATCGCCCGAGAGCCGCAGCACGACGAAGGCGAAGGTCACCACCAGCACCAGCGTCAGCAACGCGCGGGCGAGGCGGAAGGTGAGGAAACGCAGCATTCAGGCGGCTTCCCGGATGGCGGGCGTGGCAAGGCCCCGGCCGGCGGGGATCTCCCCCTGCGCCACATGGCAGGCGACCAGGCGGCCATCGCCGGGGCGGGGCTTCAGCGCGGGGCTCTCGGCGGCGCAGCGGGCGCTGGCCACCGGGCAGCGCGGGTGGAAGGCGCAGCCCGTCGGACGCGCGGCGGGATTGGGCGGGTCGCCCTGCAGCACGATGCGCCGCCCGCGCCGGCCGGGATGCGGGATGGCGGAGACCAGCGCCTGGGCATAGGGGTGGGCCGGGTCGTGCAGCACCGCGTCCGGCTCCCCCTCCTCGACGATGCGGCCGAGATACATCACCGCCACGCGGTGGCTGACCTGGCGCACCGCGCGCAGGTCGTGGCTGATGAAGAGCAGCGAGACGCCGCGCGCCGCCTGCACCTCGGCCAGCAGGTTCATCACCTGCGCCTGGATGGAGACGTCGAGCGCGCTGATCGGCTCGTCGCAGACCAGCAGCGCGGGATCGGTGGCCAGCGCCCGGGCCAGCACGGCGCGTTGCCGCTGGCCGCCGGACAGCTCATGCGGGTAGCGCGCCGCATGGTCCGGCCGCAGCCCGACCGCGCGCAGCAGCGCCGCCACCTTGTCGTCACTCGTGCCGAGGCGATGGATCTCCAGCGGCTCGGCGACCTGCGCGCCGATGGTCAGGCGTCGATCCAGCGCGCCGAGCGGGTCCTGATAGACCATCTGCATCCGCGCCCGGAGCGCCCGCCAGTCGGCGGTGCCGGGCGGCGGCAGCGGCGCGCCCTCGAAGCGCACACCGCCGGCATCGGGCCGTTCCAGCCCCAGCACCAGCCGCCCCGTGGTTGACTTGCCGCAGCCGGATTCGCCGACCAGCCCGAGGGTTCGCCCGCGCTCCAGGGTGAGCGAGACGCCATCCAGCGCCCGCACCTCCACCGGTCGGCCGAGCCAGCCGCGCCGCATGGCGTAGCGGCGGACCAGCCCCTCGGCCTCAAGCAGCGGCGCGCTCATGCCGGCTGCAGTTCAGGCGCGCGCACCGGCGGCACGGCCGGCGCGAAGGGGCGGATGCAGGCGGCGCGATGGCCGGGCGAGACGGCGCCCAGCGCCGGCACCCCGGCTTCGCAGGCGGCGCAGGCTTTCGGGCAGCGCGGCGCGAAGGCGCAGCCGGGCGGCATCGCCCAGGGTTCCGGTACGCCGCCGGGGATGGCCGCCAGCGGCCGGCGCGGCCCGTGCATCGGCGGCAGGGCGGCGAGCAGGCCCTGCGCGTAAGGATGCGCCGGGCCGTTGAACAGCCGGCCCGCGGTGGTTTCCTCGACGATGCGCCCTGCATACATGACGCAGACCCGCTCGCAGGTCTCCGCCACCACGCCGAGGTCGTGGCTGACCAGCACCAGCGCCATGCCGGTGTCGCGCCGGATCTCCTGCAGCAGTTCGAGGATCTGCGCCTGGATGGTGACGTCGAGCGCCGTCGTCGGCTCGTCCGCCACCAGCAGCTCGGGCCGGCCGGCCAACGCCATGGCGATCATCACACGCTGGTTCTGCCCGCCGGAGAGCTCGTGCGGATAGGCCTCCAGCCGGCGCCGGGCATCCGGCATGCCGACCTGGTCGAGCAGGCGCCGCGCCTCCTCGCGCGCCGCGCCACCAGACATCCCGCGATGCAGTTGCAGCGCCTCGACGATCTGCCGGCCGATGCGATGCACCGGGTTCAGACTGCTCGCCGGGTCCTGGAAGATCATGGCGACGCGGCCGCCGCGCAGCTTGTCGAGGCTGGCGGCCGGGGCGCCGAGCAGTTCGGCGCCTTCCAGCCGGACGCTGCCGGACACCTTCGCTTTTGAGGGCAGCAGGCCCAGCGCGGCCAGCCAGGTGACCGACTTGCCGCAGCCGGATTCACCGACCAGCGCCACCGCCTCGCCGCGCCCCACGGCGAGATCGACGCCGCGCAGCGCCGGCACGCCATCGAAGTTGACGGTCAGGTCACGGATCTCGACGAGGGTGTTGGATGCTGTCCTGCTCATGCGGTCCTCCGCTCAGCCAGCCCAGTTGGCGGCGGTAAAGTCCATCATGAAGGCGGGTGCGGCCCGCCAGGGCAACGCGCGCCGCTTGGCCGTGAAGTTGGCGGTCTGGTGCAGCACAATATAGGCGGGGTCCTCGCGCTCGCAGATCTCCAGCATGCGGCGGAAGGCGGCGCGGCGCTGCTCCAGATCCAGCGTGCCGGAGAGGGCGCGGAGCGCCTCGGCGGCCTCCGGATTCGTCCACTCGCCGCTGCTCCATTGCTGGCCGCCGGGGCCGAAGGCCTCCATGCCGCCGATCGGGTCGGGGAAGAAGGCGGTGTTGGAATTGTCGCGCACCGCGCGCCCCGCGTTCTTCTCCAGGATCTGCGACCAGTTCTCCTTCATCTCGATCTGGACGTTCAGGCCGACGGCCTTCCACATCTCGAGCAGCACCTGCGCATTGGCCACCTGGTTGGTGTAGTAGTTGTTCAGCACGCGGAAGGGGATCGGCGCGCCCTGGTAGCCGGCCTCGCGCAGCAGGCGGCGAGCCGCCTCCGGGTCGTGCTGCGGCGTGCGGTAGTCCCGCAGCAGCATCGGGCCGAAGAAGTCCCATTGCATGCCCGGCGGCACGCGGCTGCGCCCGCCCCAAAGCCCTTCCACGATGGCCTGGCGGTCCACCGCATGGGCCATGGCCAGCCGCACGCGCGGATCGCGCAGCTGGGCATGGGTCTTGTCGAAGGCGATGACGCGATGGTTGGCGACCAGCCCGCCCAGCACCTCGAAATCGGCATCGCCCTCGATCGCCGCGATCTGGTCGGGCGGGATGTCGCAGGCGAAATCCGCCTCCCCGCTCAGCAGCATGTTGATGCGCGACGCGACCTCGGGCACCTCCACGAAGGTGATCGCGCGCAGCGGTGGCCGGCCGGCCCAGTGCTCGTCATTGGCCACCAGCCGCAGCGACCGGTCGGGCCGGAATTCCTCGATGCGGTAAGGGCCGCTGCCGACCGGCTTGCGCGCCCAGTCCAGCCAGCTCTCCGCCTGGGCGAAGGCGGCGGGCGAATGGATCGAGGCGCCATGCCGCGTCAGCCGCGCCTCCAGCGCCGGGTCGGCGCCCGTCTCGACGAAGCGCAGCCGGTGCCGGCCCAGCACTTCGATGCGCTCGAAGCCCGGAAAGCTGCGGCGCGCGGCGGCCGGTACCTCGGCCGGCGGCTGCTTGCCGCCGGCCCCGGCCGTGTTCTGCGTGAACATGCCGCTCGAGGGCGTGGCGCTCTCGCCGCGGCCCCACATCCGCTCGGAGCCGAAATTCCAGGCCACCGCCTCGGCATCCACCGGCGTGCCGTCATGGAAGCGCGCCTCCGGGCGCAGTTCCAGCTCCAGGCTGCGGTCATCGACGCGGCGCCAGGCGCGCGCCAGGCCCGGGCGCAGCGAAAGGTCGCCCATCCAGTCCACCTGGATCAGCGTCTCGGCGAAGCTGGGCACGAAACGCTGCCCCACATTCGAGGTCTCGCGCAACGGCTCCAGCGTGTTGGAATTGCTGATCTTCTGCACGGCCACCCGGATCGCCGGCCGCGCATCCCCCTGGGCGAGGGCGAAGCGCGGCAGCGCGGCGGCGGCAGGCAGGGCCAGGAGGCCGCGACGGGCGATCCGGTGCATGGCCTCAGGCCTTCCAGTTGTGGGCGCGGAACTCCATGGCGAAGGCGGGCGCCGCCTTCCAGGGCGTGTCGCGGCGCAGCGCGGTGAAGACCGCGTTCTGGTGCAGCACCGTGTAGGCGGGGTCCTCGCGCTCGCAGATCTCCAGCATGCGGCGGAAGATCTGCTTGCGGCGCGCCCGGTCCGTGCTGGTCTCCAGCTCCACCGAGAGGCGGTTCATCTCCTCGTTGGTCCACTCGCCGACCTGCTGCTGCTGCCCGTTCGGCCCGTGCTGGTTGACGATGGAGGAGACAGGATCGTTGAAGGGCGCGCTGTTCGACCAGTCGCGCACCGCCCGGCCCGGCTCGCGCGAGAGGATCTGCGACCAGTTCTCCTTCATCTCGATCTGCACGTTGAGGCCGACGGCCTTCCACATCTCGACCAGGATCTGCGCCGTCGGCACCTGGCTGGTGTAGTAGTTGTTCAGCAGGCGATAGGGGATCGGGTCGCCCTTGTAGCCGGCTTCCTTCAGCAGGCGCTGCGCCTCGGCCGGGTCATACTTCGGCACCGACCAGTCGCTGATGAACATGTCATCGTAATAGGGCCACTGCAGGCCCTTCGGCACCTCGGTGCGGCCGGCCCAGAGGCTGTCCACAATCGCCTGGCGGTCGATCGCATGGGTGAAGGCGCGACGCACGCGCGCATCCACGAGCTGCGGATGTGTCTTGTCGAAGCAGGTCAGGCGGTGGTTCAGGATGGTGCCGCCCTGCACCTGGAGCCGCTTGTCGCTCTCGACGGTGCCGATCTGGTCCGGCGGGATGTCGCAGGCGAACTGCACCTCGCCCGAGCGCAGCATGTTGATGCGCGAGGAGACCTCGGGGATCTCGATCAGGCGGATCTGCTTCAGTGGCGGGCGCTCGCCCCAGTACTCGTCATGCGCGGCCAGCACGAGAGACTGGTCGGCGGTGAACTCCACCACCTTGTAGGGTCCGGTCAGCACCGGCTTGCGCGCCCAGTCGAACCAGGTCTCGGCCTCGATGAAGGCGCGCTTGCTGATGATCTCGCTGCCATAGCGCGAGAGGCGGCCCTCCAGCGTGACGTCCGGCGTCGCGTTGTGGAAGCGCAGCTTGTACTTGTCGACGATCTCGATGCGCTCCAGCGCCGGCCAGGAGCGGCGGGCGACGGCGGGCACCTCCGGCGGCAGGTCGCGCCCGGCGCGGGTCGGGATGCGGTCGCCGCTGATCTCGATGGTCCGGCCCATGGCGGTCGGCCTGGTGTCGCCGAACATGCGCTCCGGGCCGAAGGAGAAGACGACGTCCTCGGCCGTCATCTCGTCGCCGTTGTGGAACTTCACACCCCGGCGCAGGTCCAGCTCGACGACGCTGTCGCTGACGCGGCGCCAGGCGGTGGCGAGGCGCGGGATCGGCTTCAGCCCGCCGAGCAGGTCGCGGCCGATCAGCCCTTCCCAGATCATCGAGAAGGCGCGCTCGCCGACATTGGACTGCTCGCGCAGCACTTCGAGCGTGTTGCTGTTGGTGATCTTCTGCACGGCGATGGTGACGCTCGGCCGCTGGTCCGCCTGGGCGATGGCGAAGCGGGGCAGCGCACCGGCACCCAGCGCGGCGCCGGCACCGAGCAGCAGGGAACGGCGGGGGGCGAGAATCATGGATTGCGCTCCTCGAGGCCGCGCGGCGTGGCGCGGAAATGCGTCAGGGTGCGTTCGGCGTGGCGCATGCGGTGGGAGAGCGCCTTCTGCGCGTACTCGGCCACGACGGCGGCATAGGCCGGGTCCTCGGCGAGGTTGGTGTACTGGTCGGGATCGCGCTCAAGGTCGAAGAGCAGCGGCGGCAGCGCGGCGAAGTGGACGTATTTCCAGCGCGCGTCCTGCACGACGCAGAGCGAGCTCTCGTCCATGCCGAGTCCGAGCGCCGCCTCGGGCTGCGAGTAGTGCACGTCGCGGAAGTCGTATTCGTAGAAAAGGTGGTCCCGCCAGTCGGCCGGCTTCTGGCCTTGCACCAGCGGCACCAGGGAATGGCCGTCGCAGGCGCGCGGTGGCTGGCCGCCCAGCCAGTCCAGGATGGTCGGCAGCACGTCCACGCTTTCGGTGAAGCTGTCCTCGATGCGGCCGCCGCCAAGCTTGCTCTCCGGGTCCTTCACCACCAGCGGGATGCGGAAGCTCTCGTCGTGGTAGCCGATCTTGCCGAGCAGGTAATGGTCGCCGAGTTGCTCGCCATGGTCGGAGGTGAAGATGACCAGCGTGTCGTCCCACTGCCCGGTCTCGTCGAGATAGGCGAAGACCTGACCGAGCGCCTCGTCCACCTCGGTGATCAGCCCGGCATAGGTGGCGCGCATCTGCCGGATCTCGCTCTCGTCGAGTTCCGAGGCGGCGCCGCCCGCGCCGTGGAAGAAGGAGCCCTGGCTGATACCCTTCAGGTAGAAGTCGAGTAGCGGGTGCTGCGCCGCCTCCTGCTGCCAGGTCTCGCGCCGGTGCAGCGCCGGCATCTCGGCCGGGCTGTACATTTTGTTGTAGGGCGCGGGGGCGATGAAGGGCGGGTGCGGCCGCCAATAGCCGAGATGAAGAAACCAGGGCTTCTCGCCCTTCCCCTTCAGGTAGGTGAGCGCCCGCTCGGTGAAATAGGCGGTATCGGACAGCTCGGACGGAATACGGCTGGGGCGGTCGGTGGCGCCGGGCACGGCATCCTCGCCCTCCGGCAGCCAGATGTTCTCGCGCTTCTCCGGAAGCGGGTAGCCCTTCTGGGCCAGCCAGCCGAAATAGCCGTCCATGCTCGGCTCGAAGGCGCCGACGGCGCGGAAGCCCTCCATCAGGTCGCCCAGCGTGGTGAAGCGCGGGTCGCGCGTGCCGGTCGTGCGCGGGTCCGGCGTGGTGGTGGTGTAGCCGATCAGCGCGGGGTCATAGCCGATCTGCCGCAGCGCCTTGCCCAGGTTCATGTGCCGGGCATCGAGCGGCACCGTGTTCTGCACGGCGCGGTGGTTCATCAGATAGAGGCCGGTCAGCAGGCTGGCCCGCGCCGGGCCGCAGGGCACGGTGGTGGTGACGTGATTGCGGAAGGTCACGCCCTCCCGGCAGAGCCGGTCCAGGTTCGGCGTGCGCAGGAAATCCGCGCCCAGGGCCGGCACGAAATCCGCCCGCCACTGGTCCACCACGATAAGCAATACGTTCTTCCGCCGCGCCATGGGCATTCCGTCTTCCGGTCTCGATGGCGCGACCGCTTAAGCCGCAGTGGCGACAGAGGGATGACGGTTGGGTGGCAGGGCCATGACAACGCGCCGCCCCGGCCGCCGCTTGACGAAACCGCGGCACGGCGCGACATGATCCCCGATTGCACGCGCGAGAAGGGGAGAACCGCCCATGCCGCATGATGGCCACGACCATACCGACCTGCCGTCCGGCATCCCGGAGGATGGCTGGAAGCACAGCGGCGTCCGGGTGATCCCGGGCGACAAGCTCGACCCGAACACCGCGCAGACGCCGGGCATGAACCGCCAGGCAGCGATCAACCTGGCCCGCGTCGGCGCGCAGAAGATCTGGGCCGGCACCGTCCATATCCACGCCAATGCCAAGACCGGCGCGCACCACCACGGGCCGCTGGAGAGCGTGATTTATGTAGTGAAGGGCCGCGCCCGGATGCGCTGGGGCGAGAAGCTGGAGTTCACCGCCGAGGCCGGGCCGGGCGACTTCATCTACGTGCCGCCCTATGTGCCGCACCAGGAGATCAACGCCTCCACCGACGAGACGCTGGAATGCGTGCTGGTGCGCAGCGACAACGAGGCCGTCGTCGTCAATCTCGATATCGAGCCCGTGGAGAAGCCGGAGGACGTTCCCTGGGTAGACCCGATCCACAAGGCGCCGGGCACCTGAAGTCGGGAACCGGGGGAGAATGAATTCTCCCCCAAACCCCCTCTTCTTTTTTCTGTCAGCCCTCCAGCGCTGAAGGCGCGCGCATGCCCGGGCTGCCCACCTTCTTTCCTCAAGTCCCCCCGCACTGGCGACACGCGCAGCGCCAGACTGACAAAAAGAAGATGGGGGGGCGGGGGGGAATTCCTTCCCCCCGATCTTCCAGCGGTTACTCGGCCGGAACGCCGATCATCCGCGTCCCGCTGCGGCTGCGGTTGCGCCGCGCCGCCAGGATCGAGACCACCACCAGCGCCCCGATCATGCCAACATGCTCCGTCGCCGTATGGAAGGCGACGATGGCATGCTCGCCGTCCAGGCTCCAGAAGTGGTGCACCAGGGGAATGGTGAGCGCGGTGAACACGCCGAGCGCCCCGGCGCCGAGCCAGGTGTAGCGGTTCAGGATGATCAGCGCCGAGCCGCCGAGCTGGGTGATGATGACGGCGATGTTGAACAGCGCGGGCGGGTTCAGCCCGAACATGGCCATCTCGGCCACGCCGCCCTGAAAGTCGATGAGCTTCGCCAGGCCGCTGCCCCAGAAGGGGAAGGTCAGTAAGACACGGGCGAGAACTTCAACGACCGGTTGACACAGAAAGGTCTCGATCGCACGGGCCATGTTCTTTCCCCCGGCGCGCCATGCGCCGTGGCATGCATAACCCGTTTCGCCAAATGAGAAAATCGCGCGCCTCTGGACGGGGCGCGCGATCCCAACCTTGTGCTGATTCCGGAACGGAACCGCGCTCGCCTCAGCGGCCGGACATGATCCGCTCGACCAGCTGCTTCACCGTGGGGATGAAGCCGTTCGAGTAGAAGGGGTCGGAACCGAAGCGGTAGGCGTTGTGGCCGGCGAACATCAGGTTGTTCTCGATGTCGCCGTCATGCGCGATGTCCCGCAGCGTCTTCTGGATGCAGAAGGAGCGCGGGTCGGCCTTCTTGCCGTTGGTGTAGTCCGGCCCGTGCTGTGTCCAATTGCTGAAGCGGCAGTGGGAGAGGCAGCCCATGCAGTCCGTCTGGTCCTTCAGGATCTGCCGCGCGCTCTCGGGCGTGACGAAGACCAGCGTGCTGTCCGGGGTGCGCAGCGCCTCGGTGAAGCCCTGCGCCTCCCACTGGTGCACCCGCTCCAGATCGCCCGGCGCCAGCCAGACCAGCCGCTTGCGCGGCCCGACGCCATATTCCGCCGTGTGCTCGCCGACCGGCTCGGGGCTGACCGCCACCTGCCGCTCATTGCGCGCCTCGAGGTCCCGCAGGAAGGTGTTGCGCACGGCCGAGGAATAGAAGCCGGTGGGGGAGAAGGGCTGCAGCAGCACGTCGCCCGGCTTGAGCGAGAGCAGCTTCTGCTTCCAGGCCTCGCTGATCGGGCTTTCCTTGGTGACCAGGGGGCGGGTGCCGAACTGGAAGGCGATCGGCCCGAGTTCCGGGTTGTCGATCCAGTCCTCCCACTCCTCCAGCCACCAGACGCCGCCGGCCATGATGATCGGCACCTCGCCCAGGCCGAACTGGCGCATCTGCTCGCGCAGCTTCAGCACGCGCGCATAGGGCGCCTCAGGCTTGTTTGGGTCCTCGGAGTTGGAGAGGCCGTTATGGCCGCCAGCCAGCCAGGGGTCCTCATAGACGACGCCGCCCAGCAGCTCAGAGACCTTGCTGTAGGACCGCTTCCACAGCGCCGTGAAGGCGCGGCCCGAGGAGACGATCGGATAGTAGAAGACGTTGAACTCGCGGGCGATCTCGGCCAGGCGATAGGGCATGCCGGCGCCGCAGGTGACGCCGTTGATCAGCCCCCGCGCGCCTTCCAGCACGCCGCGCAGCACGCGCTCGGCGCCGCCCATCTCCCACAGCACGTTCATGTGGACGCGGCCGTGGCCGCCTGAGCGCTCATGCGCCTCCCGGGCCTGGGCGATGCCGCCGGCGATGCCATAGGCCACCAGTTCCTCGTGCCGGTCGCGCCGGGTGCGGCCGTGATAGACCTGGTTAACCAGATTGCCCTCGGCATCGTAGCTGTCGGCATTGACGCCGGAGAAGGTGCCGATGCCTCCCGCGCTGGCCCATTCCCCGCAGGACGCTCCTGTCGAGACGGCCACGCCCTTGCCGCCTTCCACCAGCGGAAGCACGTCCACACCGCCCATCCGGATCGCGTTGATTGACTTCACCGCAGTCCACCGCCCTCAGAAACCGAGTTTCACAGTATCGTCATTTAGGCCAGCCCATACCAGCTTCTGCAGGGCCAAGCCTGAAATTTCTGGAAATACGCCGTGAGGCCGCGACGGTTGCCCGCCGCGCCCCATTTTCGGCCTCAGTCGGCCGCGTGGCCGCGGTCCCGGCGCGGACGACGCTCGCGCCGCTCCTCGCCTTCGCCACCCTCGCCCTGCTCGCGCGGGCGACGGGCACCGACCTGGTCGCTGATATCGGTGCCGGTGGCCTGATCGACAACCCGCATGGAGAGCTTCACCTTGCCACGGTCGTCGAAGCCCAGCACCTTCACCTTCACCTTGTCGCCCTGCTTGACCACATCCGTGGTCTTGGCGACGCGCTCATTGGCCAGTTCGCTGATGTGCACGAGGCCGTCCCGGGCGCCGAGGAAATTCACGAAGGCGCCGAAATCGGCGGTCTTCACCACAGTGCCATTGTAGATGGCGCCGATCTCGGGCTCGGCGGTGATGCCGCGGATGCGGTCGATCGCCGCCTGGGTCGCCTCGGGGCTGGTCGAGGCGATCTTGATCGTCCCGTCGTCCTCGATGTCGATCTTGGTGCCGGTGGTCTCGACGATGTCGCGGATCACCTTGCCGCCCGTGCCGATCACCTCGCGGATCTTATCCTTGGGGACGTTGATCACGGTGATCTTGGGAGCGTTGGCGGCCACGTCGCTGCGGGCGCCGGTCAGGCCCTTGGCCATCTCGCCCAGGATGTGCAGGCGGCCGCCCTTGGCCTGTTCCAGGGCGATCTTCATGATCTCCGGCGTGATGGACGTGATCTTGATGTCCATCTGCAGGGCGGTGATGCCCTGTTCGGTGCCGGCCACCTTGAAGTCCATGTCGCCGAGGTGGTCCTCATCGCCGAGGATGTCGGACAGCACGGCGAAGCCCTTCTCCTCCTTGATCAGGCCCATGGCGATGCCGGCGCAGGGGCGCTTCAGCGGCACGCCGGCGTCCATGAGCGACAGCGAGGTGCCACAGACGGTCGCCATGGAGGAGGAGCCGTTCGACTCCGTGATCTCGGAGACCACGCGCAGCGTGTAGGGGAAGGTGGACTTCTCCGGCAGCAGCGGGTGCAGGGCCCGCCAGGCCAGCTTGCCGTGGCCGATCTCGCGCCGGCCGGGGCTGCCCATCCGGCCCGTCTCGTTCACCGAGTAGGGCGGGAAGTTGTAGTGCAGCATGAAGTTCTCGCGGTACTCGCCCGCGAGCTGGTCGATGATCTGCTCATCCTGCCCGGTGCCCAGCGTGGCGACGCAGAAGGCCTGCGTCTCGCCGCGGGTGAACAGCGCCGAACCGTGCGCGCGCGGCAGCACGCCGACCTCGGCCAGGATCGGCCGCACGGTCTTGGTGTCGCGGCCGTCGATGCGGATGCCGGTGTCCAGGATGGCGTTGCGGACGACATCCGCCTCCAGATCCTTCAGCAGGCCCTTGGCCTTCTCGGCCTCCTCGGGTGTCAGCTGCGCCAGGATCGCCTTCTTGGCCTCGCTCACCTTGGTCTGGCGGAGCAGCTTCTGGGTCTCCTTATAGGCCTCGGCGATCGAGGCGCTGCCCAGATCGGCCAGCTTGGCCTTCAGCGCCGCCTCCTCCTCGGAGGGCTCCGGCAGATCCCACGGCTCCTTCGCCGCGCGCTCGGCCAGCGCGATGATGCCCTCGATCACCGGCTGGAAGCCCTGGTGGCCGAAGGTCACGGCGCCGAGCATGTCGTCCTCGGACAGCTCATGCGCCTCGGACTCGACCATCAGCACGCCCTCGGCGGTGCCGGCGACGACCAGGTCGAGCTTGCTGGACTTCATCTGCTCCAGCGTCGGGTTCAGCACATAGGCGCCCTCGATCAGGCCAACCCGCGCTGCGCCCACCGGGCCGAAGAAGGGAATGCCCGACAGCGTCAGCGCGGCCGAGCAGCCGACCAGCGCGACGATGTCCGGGCTGTTCTCCATGTCATGCGACAGCACCGTCGCGATGACCTGCACCTCGTTGCGGAAACCCTCAGGAAAGAGCGGGCGGATGGGGCGGTCGATCAGGCGGGAGATCAGCGTCTCCGCCTCGGAAGGCCGCCCCTCACGCTTGAAGAAGCCGCCCGGGATCTTGCCGGCGGCAAAGGCCTTCTCCTGGTAGTTCACGGTGAGCGGGAAGAAATCCTGCCCCGGCTTCACCGAGCGGGCGCCGACCACCGTGCAGAGCACGATGGTGTCGCCGAGCCGCGCCATGACCGCGCCATCCGCCTGGCGGGCCACCTTGCCCGTCTCCAGCGTCAGGGTCTTGCCACCCCAGGCGATGTCCTTGCGGAAGTAGTTGTCGAACATGGATCGTCCTTAGCATCGCGGCCCGCGCCATCGCTGTGGCGGGCCCTGCTCTCCCCGGCTTTGGCCGGGTGCCGAAAGAGCGGCACGGGACGTCCAGGCCCAGACCGGATGTAAAGGCCCCGTGAGGGAGGCCCACCGGCGTCTCGGGCTGCATGGCTGGCCGCGGGGACACCGCGGGTCGCACCATGTGGCCGGAAACGCCGCCCCGCCGCCCCGGCCCCAGGGAAAATCACCCCAGGACAATCTCGGGAGGCGCCCGGTGCAGACGCTGACATCCCGCACGCTCGCGGGTCCGGGCGCCCGGCTTACAGGTCGCCCGGTGCGCCTTATGGACCGCAGCGCGCCAGGATGCCACGAGTTTTTTGAGGGTGCCCTGATGACCGAGCCAAGGCCAGAGGGGGCGCCGCCCCCTCTGGACACCCCCGCCGGGGTGGTTGAACCACCCCGGACCCCGACATCAGAGGGCGGCTATCTCACGCACGGGCGATGAAGGGCTCACTATGCGCCTTACAGCGCTGCCTTTGCCAAAGCCGTTCGAGGCGGGGTCCGGGGTGGCACTGCCACCCCGGCAGATGGGGTCTGGGGAAGGCGGCGCCTTCCCCAGGGCGCGCCCAAAGAAAAAGGGCGGAGCCGTGTTCGGCCCCGCCCCTTTCAGTCGCGAAGGATGATGCCGGTCAGGCGGCGGCGCGCAGGGCCGCGGCCTTGACGTCGTCGCTAACCGCTCCGGCGAAGGTCTCGAAGTTCTTTTCGAACAGCGAGACGAGGTGCTTGGCGGTCTTGTCGTAGGCGGCCTTGTCGGCCCAGGCGTCGCGCGGGTTCAGCACGTTGGCCGGGATGCCCGGCACGTCCTGCGGCACGGCAAGGCCGAAGAACGGATCGGTCGCGAAGGTCGCGTTGTTCAGCGAGCCATCCAGCGCGGCGCGCAGCAGGGCGCGGGTGTGCTTGATGGACATGCGCTGACCCGTGCCGTAGGCGCCGCCGGTCCAGCCGGTGTTCACCAGCCATACCTGGGCGCCGTGCCTGGCGATCAGCTCAGCCAGCATCTTGCCGTAGACTTCCGGGTGGCGCGGCAGGAAGGGGGCGCCGAAGCAGGTGGAGAAGGTCGCCTGCGGTTCCTTGCCCAGCCCCTTCTCGGTGCCCGCCACCTTGGCGGTGTAGCCGGAGAGGAAGTGGTACATCGCCTGGGCCGGCGTCAGCTTGGCGATCGGTGGCAGCACGCCGAAGGCGTCGGCCGTCAGCATCACCACGTTCTTCGGCAGGCCGGCCATGCCGCCCTCGACCGTGTTCGGGATGAACTCGATCGGGTAGCAGGAGCGGGTGTTCTCGGTCAGCGAGCCATTGTCGAGGTCGAGATTGCCGCGCGCATCGGCGATCACGTTCTCCAGCACGGTGCCGAAGCGGTGGGAGGCCTCCCAGATCTGCGGCTCGGCTTCCTTGGAGAGCTTGATGACCTTGGCGTAGCAGCCGCCCTCGAAGTTGAAGACGCCCTTGTCCGACCAGCCATGCTCGTCATCGCCGATCAGCGCGCGCTCGGGGTCGGAGGAGAGGGTGGTCTTGCCGGTGCCGGAGAGGCCGAAGAACAGCGCCGTGTCACCGGCCTTGCCGACATTGGCCGAGCAATGCATCGGCAGCACGCCCTTGGCCGGCAGCAGCCAGTTCATGACGCTGAAGATGCTCTTCTTGATCTCGCCGGCATAGCTGGTGCCGGCGATGGCGACCACCTTCCGGGCGAAGGAGAGCGCGATCATGGTCGGCGAGCCCGGGCGGCCGCCGTCGATCTCGGAATCCGCGTCCATGCCCGGCGCGTGCAGGATCACATAGTCCGGCTCGAAGCTCTTCAGCTCCTCGACGGAGGGGCGGATGAACATGTTGCGGGCGAAGAGGGCGTGCCAGGCATGGGTCGTCACCAGGCGCACCTTGATGCGATGCTCCGGATCGGCACCGGCATAAAGATCCTCGGTGAAGAGCTCGGGCTGCTGGCCCAGCCAACCGCGCACGCGGGCGGCGAAGGCGTCGAACTTGGCGGGGTCGAGCTTCTGGTTGACCTTGCCCCACCAGATCTCCTGGGAGACCTCGGGGTCCTCGGCCACGAACTTGTCCTGCACGGAGCGGCCGGTGTGCTGGCCGGTGACGGCGATGAAGGCGCCGTCCGCCGAAAGCCGGCCCTCGCCGCGCCGCAGCGCATGCGCATAGAGTCCGGCGGCAGTCAGGTTGGCATGGACATCGGCGGTAGAAGTCACGCCGGTCCCGGCAAGCGGTCCGGTGGACACGGCATTCGGCGCGGTCATCTGATACTGTTCTCCAATCAAGGCGCTGTGCCTCCGGCGGAGCGATTCCGCCGGGGTAGTAGCCATTGAATCGCCCGCGCCGGGATCCGCATCTCGCACAACAACGTACCGCATGGGCATCCATCCGGTGCAGGCGCGCAAACCCTAGGTCAGCGCAGGCGAACCGGTCAATGTTCGCCTTCTCGTCATATTGTCAGACAAGTGCCCCTTCTCTGACGCCGCGACGGATCACAATTTCGACACGTCGCGCGCCCGCCGCGTCGCCTCGACCAGCACCTGCCGCACCTCCCCCAGGCTCCGCACCGGCTGCGGAAAGTCGAGCCGGCAGCGCCGCTCGCCGGCCACCAGGTCGCAGCCATCCACATCCACCGCCACCATGCGCCAGCCAGCGGCTGTCTGGCCGAGCAATTTGGAAGCAATAATTTCAATGGCGTCCGCGTGGTCGGCATTCATGTGCGCGCAGATCCCCGCCTCGGCGGCGGCAATCACGGCCACCGCCTCCGGCTCGGGCAACAGGTCCTCGGCGCGCAGCCGCGTAGCTGCCGCGAAGCCCCCTACCAGCAGCGCCGCCACCGGCCGCACGCGCCACAGGTCGAAGTCCGCGAATCCGGCATAGAGCGCTGCATAGGGGTGCAGGGCCAGCCAGCGTGCCTTGAGCGCGGCCTTTTGATCGCCCTCCACCCGCTCCGCCACGCCGGTCACGGTCACGCGAGGCGCGGTCTGCGGGTTCTCCTCCGGGGCGCTTCCCTGGACCAGAAGCGCGCAACGCGGCGAGCGGGACAACTGCCGCGTGTGCTCGGACAGGCTGGAAAGCCAGAGCAGCAGGGAGAGGTCCGGCGCCACCGCGGGCGTCACCAGGCTGGCGAAGGGCTGACCCTCCTGCTGGGTGGCAAGGGTGGCGCTGCGCGCCCCGCGCAGCAATGCGCGCGCCTGACGGAGCGGTTCGGCCTTGTCCATCATCCCCTCTACCCCCTAATGCGCATCCGGCGGCCCGGCTTGCGCCACAATCGGCGGGCACAACCGGCCTGCGGCTGGGGCGCCGACCTCGCCCCCGGAACCGCGCCCCAGGACGACTACCCAGAGGACGCCTCAGGAGCCCTGCGCCCATGCCTGCCACGATCGCGCTGGTCGATGACGACCGCAACATCCTGACCTCCGTCTCCATGACGCTGGAGGCGGAGGGTTTCCAGGTGCGCACCTATACCGATGGCGAGAGCGCGCTGCAGGGCATGCTCTCCCGCCCGGTGGATCTCGCGGTGCTGGACATCAAGATGCCCCGCATGGACGGCATGGAGCTGCTGCAGCGCCTGCGCCAGCGCTCCTCCGTCCCCGTCATCTTCCTCACCAGCAAGGATGACGAGCTGGACCAGCTCATGGGCCTGCGTCTCGGCGCCGACGACTACATCACCAAGCCCTTCTCCCAGCGCCTGCTGCTGGAGCGCATCCGCGCCCTGCTGCGGCGCAACGAAGCCAGCCGGGCCGAAGGCTCCGGCGCGCCGCCCACCGGCGTCATCACCCGCGGCGACCTGGTGCTGGACGAGACCAAGCACACCTGCACCTGGAAGGGCCAGCCGGTGCAGCTCACCGTCACCGAGTTCCTGCTGGTGAAGGCGCTGGCCCAGCGCCCGGGCATGGTGAAGAACCGCGACCAGCTGATCGACGCCGCCTATGGCGAGAACCTCTATGTGGACGACCGCACCATCGACAGCCACGTGAAGCGGGTCCGCAAGAAGTTCCGCGCGGTGGACGACGACTTCTCGATGATCGAGACGCTCTACGGAATCGGCTACCGCTACAAGGAAGCCTGATGCCCGACGCCAGCGGCCCCGCCGCCGAGGCCCGCGCCCCGGCCCCCAGGGAGTGGCACCCGCGCAAGCGGGTCTCGCCGCTGCTGCGCCGCATCCTGCTGCTCAACGTCCTGGCGCCGGCCCTGCTGGCCGCCGCCTTGCTTTATCTCGACCAGTACCAGAACGGCCTGATCGCCGCCGAGGTCGAGGCGCTACGCACCCAGGCGCGCATCTATGCCGGCGGCATCGCCGAGGCGGCGGTGCGCATCCAGGACGACCGCGCCGTGCTGGTGCCCGACATCGCCCGCCCCCTCCTGCGCCGCCTCGTGGAGCCCAGCCCGAACACGCAGGCCAAGTTGTTCGACACCGCCGGCCTGCTGGTCGCCGACAGCCGGGTGCGCGAGGGCCAGGGGGGCGCCATCGTCACCGAGCCCTTGCCGCCGCCGGAGCACCGCAGCCTGCTCGCCGGCACCATCGGCAGCTTCTACGACCGCATCCTGGCCCTGCTGCCGCGTAGCGTCTTCGGCCCGCGCAGCAAGGACGACGAGATGTTCGTCGATGTCGGCCCCAATGCCGGCTCCTTCGACTGGCAGCCCGCCCTCGGCCCCGACCGGCGCGAGGAGCTGCGCGTGGCCCTCGAGGGCGGCGTGCGGCCCTATATCCGCCGTACCCAGGAGGGGCGGCTGCTGGTCTCGGTGGCCGAGCCCGCCCGGCGCGGCAACCAGAATGTCGGCATCATCCTGCTGACGCGCGAGGCCCGGCAGGTGGACGAGCGGCTGCTGGAGATCCGCTCCTCCGTGCTGGCCCTCTTCCTGCTCGCGCTGGTGCTGACGGTGGCGGCCTCGCTCTTCCTTTCCCGCACCATCGCGGCGCCGATCCTGGCCCTTGCCGGCGCGGCCGCCGCGATGCGCCAGGGCAAGGGGCGCGCCGGCTCGGTGCCCCCTTCCCTGCTGGAGCGGGAGGACGAGATCGGGGTGCTGGCGCGCGACCTGCAATCCTCCGCCACCGCCCTCTGGGCCCGCATCGACCAGAACGAGCGCTTCGCCGCCGACGTGGCGCATGAGCTACGCAACCCGCTGACCAGCGTGCGTAGCGCCATCGAGACGCTGCGCCGCATCGAGAACCCGGAGCACCAGAAGCGCCTGCTCGGCATCATCGCCGACGACGCCGTGCGGATGGACCGGCTGATCAGCGACATCGCCGATTCCTCGCGGGTGGATGCCGAGCTGTCCCGCACCGCCTCGGAGCCGGTGGACATCGCGCCGATCCTCCCCGCCCTTGCCGAGCTGCACAACGCCACCCGCAAGCCGGACGCACCGGTGGTGGAACTCGACATGCCGTCCGGGCCGCTCGTGGTGCGCGGCGTGGAAGGGCGCCTGGTGCAGGTGTTCCGGAACCTGCTCGGCAACGCCATCTCCTTCTCCCCGCCCCACGGCAAGGTCTGGATGCGGGCACGCCCGACCGGCGCCATCCTGGAGTTCATGGTGGAGGATGAAGGCCCCGGTATCCCGGAGGCCAAGCTGGAGGGCATCTTCGCCCGCTTCTACAGCGAGCGGCCCCAGGGCGAGCAGTTCGGCCAGCATTCGGGGCTGGGGCTCTCGATAAGCCGGCAGATCGTCGAAGGGCTCGGCGGGCGCATTAGCGCGGAGAACCGGCGCGACGAAGCCGGCAAGGTGATCGGGGCACGCTTCGTGGTCCGGCTGCCGCTGGGATAGCGCTGCCTGCGAGAGGGCGCCGCCCCCTCGCACTCTCCCGCCAGGAAACTGAGTTTCCTGGACCTTCCTCCCATGCTCAGGATCAGCTTTCCCAGAATTGCGGCGCCAGTTCCGCCCGAAAGGAAAGGCGGACGGCGTTCGGGTCGATCTCCTCGACCAGCGAGAGGGGAATGTAGTGGTGCTGGCCGCCCGCGCCGCGGTCATCCTTGGTCAGCTTGATGCGCTCGCCCTCGATCTTGTCCACGGTGCCGACATGCCCGCCATCGGCACCGACCACTTCCATGTGTTCCTTGATATCGCTCGCTTTGACCATCTGCGCGTGATCCTTCCGCTGCGGAATCCCGCAACTCCAACCGCGCAGGCACGAACGGGTGTCCCAGGAGAGGATCACGATAACGAGCACGCAAACTCGAAGAAGGAAGATTAGGAGGCCGGGAGAATGAGAGCCTGTCCTCAAATCCGGAGGGGGCGGAACCGGGGGAGAAGAAATTCTCCCCCGGACCCCCTCTTCTTCTTTTCTGCCAGTTTTGCTGCGCGGGCGGGAAGCGCCCGCGCCGGGGCTGAAGCAGCCCCGGCGATTGCGGCGGCCGGCCGGGCGGCGGAGGACAGGCACCGCCACTGGCGTGACCGGAAACTCGCAGAAAAAGGAGGGGGTTTGGGGGAGTTCACTCCCCCAGCCTTCTCCCCCAACCCATTCGAGGGCAGGACTCTCTCGCTCAGACGGAGAGCGACCCCGGATCGGTATTCCCGCCACAGACCACGACGCCCACTCGCGCGCCCTCGGGCGGCACGAAGGCGCCACAGAGCAGTGCCGCCAGGGCGGTGGCGCCACCCGGTTCGGCGATGATCCGGCAGGTATTCCACAGCGCCTGTTGCGCGGCGCGGATCGCCTCGTCCGGCACCAGCACGGCGGTGGCGATGTGCCGGCGCGCCACCTCGAACATCAGCGCGCCGACCTGCCGCGCGCCCAGACTGTCGGCCGCCAGCCCGCCGACCGGCGCGGGGGTAGGATGGCCTTCGCGCAGCGCGGTGTAGAGCGTGGGGCAGCCCTCCGGCTCCACGCTCACCACCTCCGCGCGCTCGCCATACCAGGCGGCCATGCCGCCGATCAGCCCGCCGCCGCCGGTGGCGACCAGCACATGCGTCAGCTCCGGCGCCTGCTCCTCCAGCTCCAGCGCCAGCGTGCCCTGGCCCGCCAGCACCTCGAACTGATCATAGGCATGCACGATCAGCGCACCGGTCTCAGCGGCCCGCGCCTCGCTAGCCCGGCGCGCCTCGTCATAGGTGGCACCGCCCTGCACCAGCGTCGCACCATAGCTGTGGATGCGGGCGACCTTCGCCGGGCCGGTGATCTCGGGAACGAAGATCTCGGCCTTCGCCCCAAGCGCTCGCGCGGCATAGGCGACGGCGGCGCCGTGATTGCCGCCGGAAGCGGCGATCACTCCCGCCTCGGGGAGCGGGCCGGCGAGCATCCGGTTAAAGGCCCCGCGCGGCTTGAAGGAGCCGCTGGCCTGCAGGAGTTCGAGCTTCAGCGTCACATCGCAGGGAGCGCCGAGTTCGGCGGCGGCCAGGCGGAGCAGCGGCGTGCGGCGGATTCGGGGAGCGATTCGGCCGGCGGCGGTACGGATGGCCGCCGCATCCGGGGGAGCCGGGGAGCGTGCGGATAGGGCAGCTTGGATCATGGCGGCGAACGGTGGCACCGCCGGCGCAACTCCGCAACCGGGCGACGCAGGCCAGGGGTTCTTTTACACCCGCCACCAGAATGCCATATTTCAACAGATTTCAGAGCGACCCCGAGGGGGAGGCCAGGAGCCGATATGTTGCTGCATGGGAGCTGCGCCGCCTCAAAGGGGGCTGGCGTACTGTTCCTGGGTCCTCCGGGATCCGGCAAATCCGATCTGGTGCTGCGGTTGATGCAGCAGGGCTGGCATCTGGTCGCGGATGACCAGGTGCTGCTGCGCGCGGCGCCCGAGGGCCCGGTGGCCGAGGCGCCGGCGCCTCTGGCCGGGCTGCTGGAGGTGCGCGGCGTCGGCATTTTCCAGGGCCTTCCGCATGACCCGGCCCCCTTGCGGCTGGTGGTGGATCTCGCCCCTCGCGCCGCCATCCCGCGCCTGCCCGAGCCGCAGCGCTTCGAGGCGCCGGGGGCCGTCCTGCCGCGCCTCGCCTTGCATGCCTTCGATGCTTCCGCCTCGGCCAAGCTCACCCTGGCCCTCGCCGCGGCGGAAATGCGGCTGAGCCAGCGCGCGGGCGCCTTCGCGGTATGAGCGCGCCCGAGGACAAGCGCCCCGTGGTGGTGGTGACGGGTCTCTCCGGTGCCGGCAAGGCCACCATCCTGCGCATGCTGGAGGATCTCGGGTTCGAGAGTATCGACAACCCGCCCCTTTCCGTGCTGGAGGAGGTGGTGCGGGAAGGCGGCAGCGTTCCACTGGCCATCGGCGCGGATGCCCGCACCCGCGGCTTCGACACGGAGGGGCTGCTGGCGCTGATGCGCCGGCTGCAGGCCGTGCCCGGCACCGCCCCCCAGCTTCTCTACGTGACGGCCGAGGATGCGGTGCTGCTGCGCCGCTTCTCGGAGACGCGGCGGCGGCACCCGCTGGCCCCGGGCGGCTCGCTCGGCGGGTCGGTCGCCGACGGTATTGCGCGCGAACAGGCCTTGCTGGCCCCCCTGCGCGACGCGGCGGACTGGGTGATCGACACCACCGAACGCCCCCTGCCGGAGCTGCGCCGGCTGGTCGAGCGCCGCTTCCGCCCGGATTCCGGCGGGACGCACAGGATGGCCGTGGCGGTGATGTCCTTCGCCTTCCCGCGCGGCCTGCCGCGGGAGGCGGATCTGGTCTTCGACCTCCGTTTCCTCCGCAACCCGCATTACGACCCGCGGCTGCGGCCACAAACCGGGCGGGACCCGGCCGTCGCCGCCTTCATCCAGGAGGATCCGGACTTCACCCCATTCTGGGGGCGCATGACGGCGCTGCTGGACCCGCTGTTGCCTCGCTACGCCGCCGAGGGCAAGAAGTACCTGACGGTGGCCCTGGGCTGCACCGGGGGGAAGCATCGCTCTGTGCTCCTGGCCGAAATGCTTTCGGCGCACCTTGCCAAGCAGGGCTGGCGCGTCGATCTCACACACCGTGAACTGCCTGCTACCGGGGCCGGCCCGGCAGAGGCGGCCGCCGCGGAAAGCGGCGGACAGCGCGCCGGAATGCCGCTGACATCAACGGGCCGGGAGGCCCCCTCTTCTTGCATATTGTGATGGCATACCCCTCATGATCGGTATGGTTCTGGTCAGTCATGGCCAGCTCGCCGAAGAGTTCCGCCTGGCGATGGAACATGTCGTCGGGCCGCAGCTCCAGGTCGAGACGGTCTGCATCGGCCCGGAAGACGATCTGGACGAGCGCAAGCGCGACATCCTCGGCCGGATCGCCGCTGTGGACCGTGGCGATGGCGTGGTGATCCTGACCGACATGATGGGCGGCACCCCTTCCAACCTGGCCACCGCCGTGGCGCAGGGCTCCGCGCCCGAGCGTGCCGTCGAGGTGATCGCCGGGCTGAACCTGCCGTTGCTGGTCAAGCTGGCACGCATTCGCAGCGCCGAGACGCTGGGGCCGGCCGTGGAGCACGCGCTGCAGGCGGGGCGCAAATATATCGCCTGCCCGACCCATATACGCTGTGCTCCCCCCGCCGGAGCCGTCGAGGGCAAGACCGCCTGAAGCGTCTCGCGCCATCATCGGAGGACAATCATGACCCTGCTCTTCTGGCGCCCACGCGCCTTGTGCGCCCCCTCCGACATGTTCCGTGCCCAGGTCCCGGCCGAGGCCGAGGCCGGCAACCCGCTGCTGCTGCGGCGAGTGGTCCCCATCATCAACAGCCGCGGCCTGCATGCCCGCGCCGCGGCCAAGCTGGTTTCCTGCACCGAGCGCTTTTCCGCCTGTGTGACCGTCTCCCACGATGGTCAGAAGGTACCTGCCTGCTCCATCATGGGGCTGATGATGCTGGGTGCCGGAAAGGGCAGCGAGGTCGTGGTGGAAGCCGAAGGGTGGGATGCCAGGGAAGCGCTCGATGCTGTGGCCGGCCTGATTGAGGCCGGATTCCATGAAGACTGAGAAGAGCGAGAAGCACGAGGCCACGAAGACCGCCGAGCCGCCGCCCCGCCGCGGCGCACGAAAGACGCGCGAGGTCGCCATCCGCGGCATCGCCATCACCCCCGGCGTCGCCATCGGCGCCGTCTACGATACCAGCGACGTGCCGACCGAGGCGCCGCGCCGCAGCATTGCGGCGGCGCGGGTGGAAGCCGAGAAGACCCGGCTCGCCGCAGCGGTCGCCGCCAGCCGCAAGCAGGTCAGCAAGCTCAAGGGGCGCCTCGCCGTGCTGCCGGAGGAGGCGCAGGCCGAGCTGGAGCCGCTGCTCGACGCCTATGCCATGATGCTGAGCGACAGCCGCCTGCTGCGCGGCGCACGCCGCCGCATCGCCGAAGAGCTGCTGGCCGCCGAGACGGCGGTGCATGACGAGGCGGAGGCGATCGCCGAGGCCATCCTGGCGGCCAAGGACGACGACAAGTCCGGCCTGCGGCGCCGCGCCGGCGAGGTGCGCGAGATCGCCCGGCGGCTCACCCGCAACCTGACCGCCACCCCTTTCCGCAGCCTCAAGGACGTGCCGGCCGGCGCCATACTGGTGGCCGAGGAACTAACGCCCGCCGATGCTGCGCTGATCGACCCCACCAGGATCGCCGGCGTCGCCACCGAGGAGGGGGGCGCCGACGGCCATACCGCCATCATGTTGCGCGCCCTCGGCATCCCGAGCGTGCTGGGCTGCCCCGGGCTGACCGAGGCGGCGCGGCGCGGCGACGAGGCGGTGCTGGACGGCGGCGTCGGCACCATCGTGCTGAGCCCCGGCGCGGCGGCGCTGCAGGCCGGGCGCGAGG
>DATMRU010000001.1:0-14697 GCA_035565935.1 Roseomonas sp. | reverse complement strand
GCGCAGAACACGATCGACGGCCGGGGTGGCAACGACGTCCTGACCGGCGGCGGCGGCAACGACACCTTCGTCATCGCCAAGGGCATGGGCCACGACTTCATCACCGACTTCCAGGGCGCCGGCAAGGCCGGCGGCGATATCTTGAAGCTGACGGGCTTCGGCGCCGGCGCCACCATCACCCACGAGGAGGGCAACCTCTTCGCCATCCACGCCGCCGACGGCGCGATCGACCATGTGACGCTGCAGGGTGTGACCAGCCTCGTCGCCGGCGACTACATCTTCGGCTGACGGGCGTCCGGAAGGCCCAAGCACAATGACGGCATGCGGTCTGCTGCGAGGCAGGCCGCATGACGTCGAGTTCCACCCAATCATGGCAAAGCCGGGCAAGAAGGCGGCAGAGGCTGCCATGACCCCGTCATAAGCGCCGGTGCAGGAATCATGATCATGACAGTCAATGGATCCCCGAGGATGAACTCCTGCGCCAGCGCCATCGATCATGTCGTTGCTTCGGCCTATCAGCGCCTCGACCAGCTGATGCAGACACATGCCACAGCCGGCCAGACCGACAAGCAGGCCGTCATGGAACACGCCAGTGCGATCTTCGCCGAGATCGAGGCAGCGCTGACGCTGGCCGACCTTCTGGGCCTCATGGAGTAACTGCCCGGGACGCGCGAAGGGGCGAGGACAGCCTCTCCGCTCCAGGCGCACTGCTTCGGCGCAGCAGGGGTCCCAAGTCCGCCGGAGCAGCGTGGCCTTGCTCAAGTCCCGGATCCAACGGTCCCCTATCCAAAAGGAGAGAGGGCCGCTTTACCGTTTACCTGGCGGAATCAAGCCTTCTACCCTCCCGGGGGAACTCGTGCGTCCGGGTTCCCGATTGCGGCACGGCACCAGCGAGCGGGACATTCCTGCCAGCCTGCCGGCGGGGGGAGCAGATCAGAGTGGCCAAACCTCAGGCTCTCGTCGCTGGCGGTTCGGCACGCACTCATGCCAGCGCCTGCCACTCCCCCAGTTGGCTTCCGGCGCTGTTGCTGGCGCTTGCCATCGGCGCGCTGGCGACGGTCGTGCTTTCCACGCCGATACCGCCTCTGCTCGATTATCCGAACCACCTGGCGCGGCTTTGGCTGGAAGCCGGGGGCGCGAAGGAACCGCCCTTCGACAGCATCTACGCCATCGAGCTAGGCAGTGTGCGCACGAATATCGGCATTGACCTGCTAGCGGCCGGGCTGGGTCCGGCTGTGTCCATCGAAAGCTTTGGCCGCTGGCTAGTGCTGGCCGCGGTGGTGCTGCCCCCGCTGGGGGCCGCGCTGCTCAACGGCGCGGCCTTCCGCAGCAGCCATTGGTGGCAGGTCGGCCTGCCGCTGCTGGCATGGAACTGGACTCTCATCGCAGGCTTCCTCAACTTCCAGATCGGCCTCGGCATCGCGCTGCTTGCCGCCGCAGCCGACCCAGCGCTGATGCGGCGGGCAGGCCCATCGGGCACCTTCGTGATACGCGCCGCCCTGGCCGCGTTGCTGTTGCTGACGCATGTCTTCGCCGCGCTGTTCTATGCAGGGCTGCTGGGTGCTCTGGCGCTTGGGCGTGCCTGGACGAAGCTTCTCTCCTGGCGAGGGCTAGGGGAGGGGGTCCGGCGGGCGGTGCTGGCGGTCCTGCCCATCGTGTTGCTGATGGTCCTGGCCTGGCTTTCCGCACCCGCCCTGCCGGGGGCGCAGGAAGACCCGGCGACCCAGACCTCCTGGCAGGGAGGCTTCAGTCTCCGCGCCAAGGTGGTGACGCTGTTCTCCGGGATCGCGGTCTACAAATCCCCCTACGATCTGCTGTTCGTGGCGCTGCTGGCCCTGCCGGCGCTCTGGGCGCTGATCAGGCGCCGCCTCCGCGTCCACGCTGGCCTTGCGCTTGGCGCGATCGGCTTTCTGATCCTGACCTTCGCTGTGCCGCCCAAAGTCGCCGGCACCTATTTCGTGGATGCGCGCTTTCCGGTGATGGCGGTGCTGACCGCGGCTGCGGCGCTGCGCCCGGAGCTTGCCGCGCCGGCCGGGGCAAGACGCCGGACCTCCGAAGCCCTGCTGGCCTGTGCATTCCTGGCCCTGGCCGGGACCCGGGCCGCCTGGGTCGCCAGCATCTGGCATGAGCGGCAGGCGGACATCGCCTCGCTGCGCCGGGCGCTGTCGCATGTCGCGCCGGGCAGGGCGGTTCTCCAGGTCACGCACGCCATGACAGTCCCCGCGCGCCGCTCCGCCCCGCGTGGCCGCTACTATGGCGGCGGCGGCCCCATGCTGTACGAGCATCTGCCGGCGCTGGCGGTGCCTTGGCGGCGCGCCTTCGTCCCGATCCTCTTTGCCTCCCGCGGAAAGCAGCCGCTGCGGGTCCTGCCGCCCTGGGACGAGATCGCGGGACCCGACAATACCACTGCGGTCTCGGTCCACCGCCTCGCCGATGCCGACCATGCCCCCTTGCCGGAGAACACGGAGTATGTCCGGACATGGCGCACGCGGTTCGATTACGTCCTCGTCCTCAATGCGGACCAGCCCGACGACGAAGGACCGACGACCATGCCGGCGGAGCTGGTACTGGTGGCCGACGAGGGATTCGCCCAGCTCTACCAGATCCATGATCCGGCCAAGGCAGCGGAGCCCGGGCGGGCGGAGACGGCACGTTAGGGGCTTGCGGCGAGGCCTTCGGGGAAATGCGGCCCCCTGCTTCATTGGGAAAGGAAGATTATTCCAAGCGTGACGGCAAGGCTGGCTTGCAAAGCCAATGGCTCGACATGCAATGCAACCTCCCGCAAGCATGGGTGCAATTGTGGAGGAAACAAAAATGTCGGTCCGGCAAGGGGGCGGTTCTGCATTGCAGGCCGGTCAGGGACTTTCAACAGCGGCCCCCGCCGAGCGCGCGCCCCGGCGGCAAGGCTGGACAGCGCAGGAGATCCGCCTGCTGATCCAGGTTTCGGCCGCCCACTTCGTCAGCCACTTCCATATCCTCGTTCTGCCGCCTTTGTTCCCCCTCTTGCGGGAGCGGATGGGCGTGGGCTTCGTGGAACTGGGCCTCGCCCTGACCGTCTTCAACATCGTCTCCGCCGTGACACAGGCCCCGATGGGCTTCCTCGCGGATCGGATCGGGCATCGGCGCGTCCTGACGGCGGGCCTCTGCCTGGGCGGTCTGGCCTTTGTCTCGCTCAGCCTCGTCGGGACCTATGCCTGGCTGCTAGCGGCCGCCGCCCTGGCCGGTCTGGCCAACAGCGTCTACCACCCCGCCGATTATGCCCTGCTGTCCGCCGGCATCGACAGTTCACGGATCGGCCGGGCCTTCTCGATCCATACCTTTGCCGGCTTCATGGGCGGCGCCGTCGCGCCCGCGATCATGCTGGCCATAGCGGCGACGGCCGGACTGGCGCCCGCGCTGGTCCTGGCCGGCCTCCTGGGGCCGCTGGCGGCGCTTCCCTTCTTCCTGCAGCCGGAGGAGGAGGCGAGCGAAGGCGACATCATTCCGGCGGCCCGTTCCGGCAAGCCTGCCGCAGCCGGCCAGACCGTCGGTGCGCTCTCCATCTTCACTCCGGCCATCCTGTCACTGACCGTCTTCTACGTGCTGCTGAGCCTCTCCAACGGCGGCATCCAGAACTTCGCGGTCGCCGCTTTCGTGAGCGGCTATGGAACAGCGCTTTCCACCGCCAATGCGGCGCTGACCGCTTTCCTGCTTGCCAGCGCCTTCGGCGTTCTGGCCGGCGGCTTTATCGCTGACCGGACACAGCGCCATGGTGAGGTGACGGGCCTTGCCTTCGCCTTGACGGCCTTTCTGGTGCTGTTGGTCGCGGTCCTCGACATGCCGAATCCGGCGCTCATTGCCACCATGGGCGTTGCCGGCTTCCTATCCGGGGCGATCACGCCATCCCGGGACATGATGGTGCGAGCGGCCGCACCACCAGGCATGGCAGGACGCGCCTTCGGTATTGTGTCCACCGGCTTCAACATCGGCGGTGTGGCCGGACCGATCTTGTTCGGCTGGATTCTCGACCATGGGGAACCGCGCTGGGTCTTCGGTGCTTCGGTTCTTTTCATGGTGATCACGGTGGCAATGGCGCTGCTGGGCGGACAGGCCTCCCGCCGCCGGCAGGCGCGGCGGGTGGTGGAGCCATCCTGAATCCGCGGAGGCGAGCCGGATTCGGCTGCGCCTATGGAGGGCGGCTCGCGGCGAGGGGAAGATCCGGGGGGTGCAAGGGCGAAACCATCTTCGCCTTACGCCGTTTAGGCGCTGCGCCGCACAATCCTCCCCGTGGCGCAGAGACATTCCAAACTTGGCCCGGCCTCGTGCCGGGCTTCTTTTTGCGGGGCGGTCCGTGCCGGATGGCGCCCTTACAGCAGGCCGGCCGCCAGATAGCCCAGCCCGCTCCAGAGCAGCAGGGCCAGCGCGCTGCCCCAGATCAGGCCCCTGGCGAAGGAGGGTCGGGTGTGCGCTTCGCCTGCAGCAAAGGGAAGGGCGCGGAAAGTCACATCGCTCACAGGTACGGCTCCTGATATCCGCTCTGCATGATGCGGCAGGATCGTTAAGCAAATGTTGAGCGGGACGATCGGGACAGCACGAAAAATGGCGAAGCGGCCGAGGGGAAGGCGGCCCGGAACGACATCCCGGCCGGGCAGCCCTCGCATCACGACTTAAGAGTGAGTGCGGGCCAAAGCTCAGCGCTGAGAAGGAATGCAATTTCAAGGAGATAGGAATGGCGGATGGGGTGGGATTCGAACCCACGATACCCTTTTGAGGTATACACACTTTCCAGGCGTGCGCCTTCGACCGCTCGGCCACCCATCCAGCGCAGGCGGCGGGGTATAGCAGCCTCCGCCATGGCGGCAAGAGCTTTTCCACGCTTCCGATGCCGCACTGCGTCAGAGACTGTAGTTTTTCCGAGGGAGCGGGCGCCAAACAGGGGGCATTTGCGGGCACAAAGGGAGGCGGCGCGACGAGATACGCGCTCGGTGCAGGAAGGACCCGCGATTTTTTCGGCTCAAAAATCCCGATTTTCCTTGCGATGCGGTGGGGCTTGCCCCATATGCCGCTCCCGTTGACCTGATCGATTCACGATCACCCTGGTCATCTTCTGGTGGGAAGGAGCCCCCGCACCATGGACGCTCTCGTTTCTCCGCTGGGGATGGTCTCGGATTGCAGCCCGAGCGAAGCCCAGTTTGTTGACAGCCCGAACGGCGAGGCGAAGGACTATTTCGTCGAGCGCGACGGCGTGCGCTTTGCCGGCACGCATCTGATCGTGGATCTGTGGGATGCCACGAATCTCGATGATCCCGCGCATATCGATGCCGTGCTGCGCGAGGCCGCGATCGCGACCGGCGCGACGATCCTGCACGGGCATTTCCACCACTTCTCGCCCAATGGTGGCGTGAGCGGTGTGCTGGTGCTGGCCGAGAGCCACGTCTCGATCCACACTTGGCCGGAGCGGGCCTATGCCGCGCTGGACATCTTCGTTTGCGGCGACTGCAACCCGTACAATGCCGTGCCGGTTCTGAAGAAGGGCTTCCTGCCCGAGCGCGTGCAGCTCGCCGAGCACAAGCGCGGCCTGATCGGCTGACGCCAGCCTTTCACGTGACGAAACGGGGGCGGGATCGCAGGATCCCGCCCTCTTTGCGTGTTCCGGGAACCATTGCCATGCCGACCGACTCTTGGGTGAACGAAACCCTTTATCCCGAATGGGGCCAGCGCTTTCTGGTGAAGCGGGAGCTTGCCCGCGTGCAGAGCGACTTCCAGGACATCATGATTTTCGAGAGTTACACGCATGGCCGCGTCATGCTCCTCGATGGCGTGGTGCAGATCACCGAGAAGGATGAGTTCGTCTACCAGGAGATGCTGACGCATGTGCCGCTGCTGGCGCATGGCGACGCCAAGCGCGTGCTGATCATCGGCGCCGGTGATGGCGGCGTGCTCCGCCGCGTGCTGCAGCACCGGAACGTCGAGAAGGCTGTCATGGTCGAGATCGATGGCGAGGTGATCCGGCTGGCCAAGGAGTTCCTGCCCGGCATCGCGGGGGAGGCCTGGAACGATCCGCGCGCCGAGGTGCTGGTGGCCGACGGGATCGACTATGTGCGCAAGGCCGAGGCGGGCAGCTTCGATGTCGTCATCGTGGACAGCACCGATCCGATCGGCGTCGGCGAAGTGCTCTTCACCGACGAGTTCTACGTCAATGCGGCGCGGCTGCTCTCGGAGCGAGGGCTGATCGTCAACCAGTGCGGCGTGCCCGCCATGCAGGCGGAGGAGCTTGCCGAGACCAGCCTGCGGCGCGGCAAAGCCTTCGCGGATATCTGGGCTTATGTGGCCGCAGTGCCGACCTATGTCGGCGGCTTCATGACGCTCGGCTGGGCAGCGAAGGACGCCAGCCTGCGGCAGGTCGATACGGCGACCGTCCGCAGCCGTGCGGAGGCAGCGGGAATCCTGGGCACGACCGAGTACTGGACGCCAGAGATCCACACGGGCGCCTTCAATCTGCCGCCCTACATCAGCAAGCACCTGCCGAAGCAGGGCTGAGCCGGCAGGGCCGCTCCTCAGGCTCTGGTTCCATCGGTGCCAGGCTTCCCTGCAGGGCGAGGATCCGCGCCTGCAGGCCCTGGAGCGCCATGCCAAAGGTGCGCCGGTGTGGCACCGGCAGCGTGAGAATCGCCGCGCAAAGCGCGGTGACCTCGGCGTCGAGCCCGTCGAGGTCGAGCCGTCGGCCGGACTGGGAAAAGGCGAGCGCCAGCGCCAGCATGGCGTCCAGCCGCTCAAGGGCAGGCAGCAGGGCAGGTGGGGCGGGAGCGTTCATGGCGCGACCCTAGGAGACGCAGGTTACCAATTGGTATGGTCGCTGCGCCTTTACGCTTTCTTGGCTGGGCGTGCGCAGTTTCCGGTGCCGTGAGAGAAGGAACGGCACATGGAAATGCATGAGGCTCTGGAATTCTGCCTGCGACGCCTGCAGGCGAAGCCGGACCGGCTTTTGGCCTGGGCAGCCGCGGCCGCGCAGGCAGCCGATTCCTGTTCCGCACCGGCCGACTTGCCATCCAATCGAGCCTGCGGCGGGAATGATGGCGCCAACTGCGCGGTGTTGCGGACCAGCCAGGAGGTCCTGGCACAAACCTTGAGCTGTCTTGAGCAAGAGAATTCCTGACGTCACGAAAGCGTGATATCATCCCCCTCAATGAGAGCGGCGCAGGAGGTCTGGAAGCGGTGGAGCGACCGGCGGGGCATGGCAGCCCAGCCGGATGGCGGAACCCTGTTCGAGCAGTTGCCTGATGCCGCCCTGTTGCTGGATTCGGTGCACCAGGTATGCGCTGCGAATCGCGCTTTGCTCGTTGCTCTCGGGCCGACCCAGCCGGTGCGGCCGGGCATGCCTGCGGAACGGCTTTTCGCCTTGGCCTCGCGTCCGGCACTGAGCGCCTGGTTGCAAGGCGGGCCGGCTCCGGCGGAACTTCGACTGGTGGCGCCGGAAGGGCGGGCCGGCCGGCCTGTGGCGCCGCAGCGGATCGAACTGCCCGACCGGCGTGCGGTGCTGGTCCTGCACGATGTGACGCAGCGGCATGCGCTGGCGGCACAGATGGCGGAAGGCGACCGGCTGCAGGCCCTCGGCCGGCTGGCCGGTGGCATCGCGCATGACTTCAACAATCTGCTCGCCGTGATCCTCGGTGCGGCGGAGGATGCCGCGCAGGGGCTTGACCCCTCGACCGATCCGGCTGTGACGGAGGAGCTGGAGCAGATCCGTCAGGCGGCACAGCGGGGCGCGGCCTTGGTCCGTCAGCTCCTGGCCTACGCGCGGCAGCAGGTTCTCGCGCCGAAGCTGGTCTCTCTGAACACTGCCGTGGAAGGAATGGCCCAGCTGCTTCGCCCCTTGCTTGGGCGGCATATCAGCCTGGAGGTGGTTCTGGACGCCTCCGGGCGCATGGTGCGCATCGACCCGTCACAGCTCGACCGCGTGCTGATGAATTTGGCCATGAATGCGCGTCAGGCCATGCCGGACGGCGGTCGCCTGACCCTCTCGACGGGCCGCGTGCTGCTCCTGGAGCCGCTTTCCGGCGGGCCGGAGGAGGTGCCGCCCGGTCGCTGGACGGTGCTGGAGGTTGCCGATACCGGCCGGGGCATCCCGCCCGACATTCTCCCCCGCATTTTCGAGCCGTTCTTCACCAGCCGCGCCCAGGAGGGCGGGACAGGACTTGGTCTGGCGACGGTGCATGGCATCGTGCGCCAGTCCGGTGGCTATCTGGTGGTGGAGAGCGCACCCGGAGAGGGGACACGCATCCGCATCCTGCTGCCGCGCGTGGAAGGGACGGAGCCAGCGCCACCGGAAGTCGCCGCACTTGCCCGGCCTGCGCCAGAGCTTGTCCCGGTAGCGCGGGGGCCGGTGCTCCTTGTTGAGGATGAAGCACCACTCCGTCGCCTTGCCGAACGGGCGCTGCGCCGTGCCGGATGGGAGGTCGTGGTGGCGGAGGATGGCGAGGAGGCTTTGGCCCTGCTCGAAGAGAGTGGAGTCCGGCCCGGTGCGGTGGTCACCGACGTTATCATGCCCGGCATGAGCGGGGTCGCCCTGGCGGAGCAGCTGCGGCAGCGCTTTCCGATCCTGCCGGTGTTGCTGGTCAGCGGCTACGCGCCCTCTGTGGTCGAGAAAGGCCTCGATGAATCGGGCTTCCGCTACCTCGCGAAACCCTATCGGCCGGCCGAGTTGGTCGATGCGGTGAAGTCGCTGGGCGCATGCTGATTGCCTCTTGCGGAACGGACGGAATGTGAACATATAGCGAACAAGAAACTCGCGACGTGGCCTGCGCATCCTCTCCCTTGGTCCGCCATCGGAAGTGCCGCATTCTGCGCGCGAGGCTGGAGAGAATGGTCTGGAGGGCCTGGCGTCCGGCAATTCCGGGGTAGTGACGCCAGGCGTCGGCGGACGCCGCAGACGAGAGACACCGCCAGTCGGCGAAGGGATTCCAGAATGGATAAGAACAAGGCGCTCGACGCCGCGCTTAGTCAGATCGAACGGGCCTTCGGCAAGGGCTCGATTATGCGCATGGGCGCCAAGCAGCAGTCGGACGAGGTGGAGGTTATTCCCACCGGCTCGCTGGGCCTGGACCTGGCGCTCGGTATCGGCGGCCTGCCGAAGGGCCGCATCGTCGAGGTCTATGGGCCGGAAAGCTCGGGCAAGACGACGCTGGCGCTGCATGCCATCGCCGAGGCACAAAAGCGGGGCGGCACCTGTGCCTTTATCGATGCCGAGCACGCGCTTGATCCCGGCTATGCCCGCAAGCTGGGCGTGGATGTGGACAACCTGCTGATCAGCCAGCCTGATGCCGGCGAGCAGGCGTTGGAGATCGCCGATACGCTGGTGCGCTCCGGCGCGGTGGACGTGCTGGTGGTCGACTCCGTCGCCGCCCTGGTGCCGCGCGCCGAGCTGGAAGGCGAGATGGGCGACAGCCATGTCGGTTTGCACGCCCGCCTGATGTCCCAGGCGCTGCGCAAGCTGACGGGCTCCGTCTCCCGCTCCAACACGCTGCTGATCTTCCTGAACCAGATCCGGCTCAAGATCGGCGTCATGTTCGGCAACCCGGAGACGACGACCGGCGGCAACGCGCTGAAGTTCTACGCCTCGGTGCGGCTGGAGATCCGGCGCATCGGCCAGATCAAGGAGCGCGACGAGGTCACGGGCAACCAGACCCGCGTCAAGGTGGTGAAGAACAAGATGGCCCCGCCGTTCCGGCAGGTCGAGTTCGACATCATGTATGGCGAGGGCGTCTCGAAGGTTGGTGAGCTGATTGACCTCGGCGTGAAGGCCGGTGTCGTCGAGAAGTCCGGTGCCTGGTTCAGCTGCGACAGCCAGCGCATCGGCCAGGGGCGAGAGAACGCGAAGCAGTTCCTGCGCGACAATCCCGCCATGGCGGAGAGCATCGAGAAGCGGATCCGCGAACAGGCTGGCATCGTGACAAACAGCATGATGGCCGGGCCCGAGGCGGAAAGCGACGAGGCTGCGGCGGAGTAAGCTCCGGAAGCGGAAAGAGGCTGGGGGAGAGGAGGGGGAGCATGCGCTTCCTCTCCTCTTCGCGTTTCAGCGCCCCAGCAGGCCGCGGAGCAGGTCCAGCGGATTGCTGGGCTGTGCGTTGCCCCTCGGCTGTTGCCGCTCCGGCGGCACGGGGCCTTGGCGCCCGCTGCGCGCCACCGCGAGCTGCTGCGCACAATCCGGCAGGCGCCCCGCGCCGCGGCCGGCCAGCTGCCGCGCCAACTGGCCGAGCACCCCGCTTTGGCTTTCCGTCTGGCGGTTGATCAGGTCACCCACGATGCCGGCGGCAGCATCCGCCGCGCCGGCGGAATCGAGGCGGTAGGTTGGCGCGGCGAAGCTGCCGCCCACCAGGACCGGCGCGGTCAGTCCGACGCCGCCAAGCCGCACCTGTGGCAAGAGCCGGAGCGAAAGGCTCTCCTGCCCGAGGTTGATCTCCCCGCTGCCGACCACATCCGCCAGACCGGTTTCGATCAGCAGGGCCTGGGGGTGTGCCACACCATCCTTGAGGTTCAGCCGCAGCGCCACGCAGCGCAGGGAAGTGCTGCCCTCCAAGGGAGCGTTGGGCACCAGCATCTGGCGCAGGCTGCCGCCGAGGCGCTCCAGCAGCCGGTTGTCGACCTGTCCATTGGCCAGGGCCAGGCCGAAATAGCCGTTAAGACTGCCAGCAAGCACCCGGAGGTCTCCGCCCGCCCCCTGAAGGGTGGTGTCGATCTCGACCGACCCGCTTGCTTGGGGCGGCAAGCCATAGGCCTGCAGCAGGGAGCGCAGGTCCAGGCCGGCACCTTCCTGCCGCAGTACCAGCGACAGCCGGGGTGGCTCGGCCGCCTCCGCGCTCAGGCGGCCGGAGATCCGCCCGCCAGGCAAGCTCACCCCGAGCGGATCCAGGTCGAGCTTGCCGGCCTTCAGGAGCGCATGGGTGGTAAGATCACGATAGCCGACGCCCCCCGCCCGCAGCTCCGCGACCTGGAGTTGGAAATCGGCGTCCAAGGCGCGCAGCGGCGACAAAGGCAGGGGGAGGGGCGGAATCACCCGGCCAGCACCGGCCGAGGGTGCCGGAAGCGGCGGTCGTGGCGGAACTGCCGGTGTGGCGCCGGTGGGCGCCTGTGTCGGGCTGGCACCGGGAGGCGTCGCTGGCGGAGGTGACAGCATGGCGTCGACATCGAGGCGCTGTGCGTTGATCCGGCCGGAGAGGACAGGGCGAGGCGTGCCGGACTGGAGGCTGGCTTCCCCCTCCAGCACGGCCTCGCGCGCCTGCAAATGCAGCGCCGTGAGGGTGATGTGATCCCCCGGCGCGGCCAGGTTGGCGTTGAGTTGTGCCTGTGTCAGGCGGGGCGCGGGCAGCGAGAAGGCTGCCAGGAGGGACGCCGTGTCGCCGACCTGGGCGGAAAGCGTGCCGTCGACGCCGCCCGTCCCACGCGCCGCAAGCTGGCCCTCGAACTGGGCGCGCATCTCCGCGCCGCTGAGGGTCAGGCGCAGGGGCCCGTTCGCCCCATCCAGCAACGCGGCGAAGGGAGGCAGGCTTCCCTCCGCCTGCAGGGGCAAGCCACGCAGGTTCAGGGCGGCCGCGGCTGTAAGGGGCGCGCCCTCCGCCGTGCTCTCCAGTACCGCCTTCCCCAGGGTAAGGCCGGGCAGCCAGCGGCCGAGATCGCCCCCTGCCAGGTCGATGCGCAGATGCCGCACCATTGGCTGAGCCTGGTTCGGGGCGCTGGTCAGCTCGGCGGCCAGATGAAGGCCGCTGAGCGGAGGGAGAGAGGCGGTGGGAAGGAAAGGCGCCAGCCGTTCGGTCTGATCCGCGGAAAGCTCAAGCCCCGCCTGCCAGACGGCCGCGGCGTCCGCCGGTGTGAGGCTGCCCTGCAGCGCGGCCTGGATCCCCGTGCCCGCCAGCGATAGCTGGAAAGGCCATGACTCGGCCGCCTTCGCCTCCAGCAGCCGGGGCAGAGGGCCAGCACTTCCTCGGGCGGCCAGCTCGACGCCGCGCAGATTGATCCGCCCTTCCAGGCCCAGAGGCGCGTCGGGTGCCGCAGCCCGCATCGCGAGATGGCTGATGCCGAGCGTTTCGATCTGCTGGCTGGACGCATTCCGCCAACCGAGCCGACCGTCCTCGACATCGATAGCGGCGATCGACAGCGAGAGCGAACCATCGTGCTGGGCGGGCTGAGCGGGCTGTGGCTGGGCAGGCGCCTCCGGCTTTGCGCGTGTGAAACGCCAGTTTCCGTTGCCCGTGCTGTCCTGCTCCAGCAGGAGATCGGGCTGCAGCAGTGTGACGTGCCGGAAGGCAAGATGGCCGGAGAGCAGCGGAAGCAGCGCGAGTTGCACCTCGGCGCGGCGAATGGTGAGCATCTCCGCGCGGCTGGCTCCGGCGGGATTGGCCAGGGCAAGCTGTTCGAGCGTGATAGTCGGGACCAGGGAGAGCTTGATGCCCACCGGCCCGCCCAGGGTCATCTGCCGCCCGGTGACCTGCTCGACGGCGGCAATGAGCCGCGGCCTGAGCACGGAATCGCGCAGCACGAGATGCAGTCCGCCCCAGGCGAGCGCCGGCACGCCCACGACCACGGCACCCGCGCCCAGGAGGAGCCGACCGCGACGGTGAGGCGCGGCCATCGGTCAACTCCGCCGCTTCGGCTGCGGTGTGCGCGGCTTCTCGAAGCCCAGGAAACCGAAGCTCTCCACCATGTGCGGCGGCAGCGGCGCGGAAACCTCCAGCGTGCCGCCCTCGGGATGCGGCACGGTGATGCTGCGCGCGTGCAGATGCAGCGCGTGCGGCAGCCCTTCCAGATGCGCCGCCTGGCCGCCGTACTTGCCGTCACCCAGGATCGGGCAGCCGAGCGCGGCGGCGCAATGGACGCGCAGCTGATGGGTGCGCCCGGTCAGCGGTTTCAGCTCCAGCCAGGTGGCGTGGCGGCGGGCCACGTCGATGGTGTTGAACTCGGTGATCGCGTGGACGCCCTCCTTGCCCTCGGACGGCGCGGTGCGCTCACCCTGTGGCCCGCCGATCTTGGCCAGCGGCATGTCGATGCGGCCGCCCTGATACTGCGGCTGCCCGACGACGATGGCCCAGTAGATCTTCTCCGCATCGCGGCCACGGAAGGCGGCGGCGAGGCGGTTGGCGGCATAGGAGTCGCGCGCGAGGAGGAGCACGCCGGAGGTATCCCGGTCGAGCCGATGCACCAGCCGCGGCCGCTCCGGATGGCCGAAGCGCAGCGCATCCAGCATGCCGTCCAGATGCTTGCGGATGTTCGGGCCGCCCTGAACGGGCAGGCCATGCGGCTTGTTCAGCGCGATGACACTGTCATCGCGGTAGAGGATCATCCTCTCCAGCGCGCGCGCATCCTCCTCCGTGACCGGCCGCTCCTTCGGCGCGGTCTCAGGGGCGGGCCCCTCCGGCAGAGGTGGGATGCGAACTTCCTGGCCACGGGCGAGCCGGGTGCTGGTTTCCACCCGCTTGCCATCCACCCGCACCTGCCCTGTGCGCAGCAGCTTCTGCAGCGCGCCCTGGGTCACTTGCGGAAAATGGCGCCGGAACCAGCGGTCCAGCCGGGAGTCGGCGTCCGCCGCTTGGACGATGCGGTGCTCGATGGGCATGGCAGTCTCGAAACTCGTGCAAATGGGCTTCTAGCAGGGCGGATCACCCTGCTCGACCCCTGAATGATGTCTTTACCGACGCGAAGCAGAGAGCTGTGCAGCCGGCGCGCTCTTCAGGCTTTCGGCGACTTCGGGCGCCCGTGCGGGCCGCGCTGCTGGCGCAATTCGGCCCAGCGCTCCAGCCGCTCCAGGACGCGCGCCTCGGCGCCTCGGCCGGCAGGGCGATAGAACTGCTGCCGCGGCATGCCGTCGGGAAAGTAGTTCTGGCCGCTGAAGGCCTCTTCCTCCTGGTGGTCGTAGGCGTAGCCGGCGCCGTAACCGAGTTGCTTCATCAGCTTGGTCGGCGCGTTCAGGATATGGGCGGGTGGCATCAGGCTGCCCGTCTCCTTCGCGGCGCGGCGAGCTTCGTTGTAGGCGACGTAGACGGCGTTGGACTTCGGCGCCGTGCCGAGGTGCAGCACCAGTTGCGCCAGGGCAAGTTCACCCTCCGGGCTGCCCAGCCGCTCATAGGTTTCCCAGGCGGCGATCGCCGCGGGAAGGGCGGTCGGGTCGGCGAGGCCGACATCCTCGGCCGCGAAGCGGGTCAGGCGGCGGGCGATGTAGCGCGGGTCCTCGCCGCCTTCCAGCATGCGCGCGAACCAGTAGAGGGCGGCGTCTGGGTCGCTGCCACGCAGCGACTTATGCAGGGCCGAGATGAGGTTGTAGTGCTCCTCCCGATCCTTGTCGTAGAGCGCCGCCCGCTTCGCCAGCAGGGCGGAAAGGCCGGCCGGATCGAGCGTGCCGGTATCCGGCGGCAGCGCCAGGAGTTGCTCGGCCATGTTCAGCAGGTAGCGCCCGTCGCCATCGGCCATGGCGCGCAACACGGCCCGGGCGGCGCCATCCACCGGCAGGTCGCGGTCCGCTTCCTGCTCCGCGCGGGCCAGCAGCTTTTCGAGCGCCGCATCGTCCAGCCGCTTCAGCACCATGACCTGGCAGCGGGAGAGCAGGGCGCCGTTCAGCGCGAAGGACGGATTCTCGGTGGTGGCTCCGACCAGCACCACGGTTCCGTCCTCCACGACCGGCAGGAAGCCGTCCTGCTGGGCACGGTTGAAGCGATGGATCTCGTCCACGAA